>CAXTJM010000004.1:0-231769 GCA_964244585.1 uncultured Acetobacteraceae bacterium
TTCCTCGGCGTCGGCCTGCCGGTCACCCGGCCCTCGCTCGGCCTGCTGATCGCCAACGGCTTCCAATTCCTCCTGAACGGCGACTACTGGATCAGCATCTTCCCCGGAGTGGCCCTGCTTCTCCTGGTATTCTCGATCAACCTGGTCGGCGACCGCCTGCGCGAGATCCTGGACCCGCGGGGCAACCGGTGAACGTGCTTGAGGTGGAGGGCCTGACGGTACGCTTTCCCACCGCCTCGGGGGAGCGTCCCGCCGTCGACGACGTGTCTTTCACCTTGCAACGCGGGCGGACGCTCGGTCTCGTGGGGGAGAGCGGGTCCGGCAAGACCATGACCGGCTACGCCATCCTGCGGCTGGTGCCGCCCCCGGGCCGCATCGCGGCAGGGCGGGTGCGGCTGAACGGGCAGGAGGTGACCGGCTTGGCGGAGCGCGCCATGCGGCACCTGCGCGGCAACCGCATCGCCCTTATCATGCAGGACCCGATGGCGTGCCTGAACGACGTGCTGCGCGTCGGCACTCAGATGGTGGAAGCGGTGCAGGCCCATCGCCCTGTCCGCGCCGCCGCCGCCCGCGCCATGGCCCGCGACGCGCTGGGACGCATGGGCATCTCCCACCCGGAGGAGCGGCTCGACGCCTACCCGCACGAGTTCTCCGGCGGCATGCGCCAGCGCATCGCCATCGCGACCGCGCTGCTGAACCAGCCGGACGTCATCATCGCCGACGAGCCGACCACGGCGCTCGACGTGACCATCCAGGCGCAAATCCTCTCGGAGGTTCAGCGGATCTGCGCCGCGGATGGCACGGCGATGCTGTGGATCACGCATGACCTGTCGGTTGTGGCGGGGCTGGCCGACGAGATCGCCGTCATGTACGCAGGCCGGATCGTGGAATCGGGGCCATCCGACGCGGTCATTGCCGCACCGCTGCATCCCTATGCCGAAGGTCTTCTGGCCTCCGTTCCCGCCCGCAACCAGCCGGGCACCGCTCTGCGGCAGATCCCCGGCACCATGCCTGGCCTGGCCAGCCTGCCGGATGGCTGCACGTTCCGCCCCCGCTGCGCGCGCTCCGATGCGGCCTGCTTGCCCATACCGGCTCTGGCGGAGGTGCAGCCCCGGCACCGGGTCCGCTGCGTGCATCCCCTACGGCCCGGCGCATGACCGCGCTGCTCGAGGCACGCGGCCTGTCGCGGCGCTTCGGCGGGTCGCCGCCCGGGCTGCTGGCGCGGTTGCGGGGGGTGCGGCCCGCCGCCGTCCACGCGGTGGAGGGCGTCGACCTCACGGTGGCGCCGCAGGAGGCCTTGGGCCTGGTCGGGGAGAGCGGCTGCGGCAAGAGCACGCTGGGCCGGATGCTCGCCGGCATCCTGCCACCCTCCGCCGGGGAGGTCCGGTGGGCGGGCCAGCCCGTCGCCGGGTTGCGAGGGCAGGACGCACGCGCCTGGACCTTGGGCGTGCAGATGGTCTTCCAGGACCCGCAAGCCTCGCTCAACCCGCGCCGTCGGGTGGTGGACCTGGTCGGCGAGGCGCCGCTGGTCCACGGCATCACGTCACGCGCAGGCCTGCGAAGCTACGTCGCCGGCCTGCTGGCCGAGGTGGGGCTCGACGCGTCGGCGCTGGACCGCCTGCCGCACGAATTCAGCGGCGGGCAACGGCAGCGGATCGGCATCGCCCGCGCCTTGGCCGTCAAGCCCGCCGCCCTGGTGTGCGACGAAGCCGTCAGCGCGCTGGACGTCTCGGTGCAGGCCCAGGTCATCAACCTGCTGGCCACGTTGCGCGCCCAGCGCAGCCTGGCGCTGCTGTTCATCGGCCACGATCTGTCCGTGGTGCGGCACCTGTCGGACCGGGTCGCTGTGATGTACCTGGGCCGCATCGTGGAGCAGGCGAGTGCCGCGGCGTTGTTCCGCTCGCCCGCCCATCCCTACACCCAGGCGCTGCTCGCCCAAATGCCGCGGCTGGAAACCGGGCGCAAGCAGTTCGCCGCTCTGCCGGGTGAACTGCCCTCGCCGCTGCACCCGCCGGCGGGGTGCGCCTTTCACCCACGCTGTCCGCACAGCTTCGACCGCTGCCGCGTGGAACGCCCGGTGTTGCGCAACGTCGCGCCCGGCCAGCACGCCGCCTGCCACCTCCACGACGCCGGCCAGCGCGAGATCGCTTCTTCTATCTGACGCGATCACGCTTCAGCCCTCGCTTGCGAGGGCGATCGACGCGTCAGAACTCCTCCCACTCGGCTTCAGCCGGTGACTTCAGGGCCAAGTTACCGATGGTGCCGCCCATCTTACGACGTCCGCTTGCTGGGACGGCCGCTTTTTTCGGCCGCGGCTTCGGCGGCAGCGCGGCCTGGTCGACGCGCTCGGCGGCCCTGTCGTCGGGACCGTCCCCTGCTTCCGCCACCCGGAAACGATCGATCAAGGACGACAGCTCTTCGGCCTCGCGGGCCAGCGAATGGCTTGCCGCCGTGGTTTGCTCGACCATCGCGGCATTCTGCTGCGTCACCTGGTCCATTTGGTTCACCGCGATGTTGACCTGCGCAAGCCCGGACGCCTGCTCTGCCGCGGAGGAGGCTATTTCAGTGACCACGCCATTCAAGTCGGTGACTTGGGTCATGATCCGGCCCAATGCCCGGCCGGTCTCGCCGACAAGCTTCACGCCCGAGGCGACGTGCCCGGTGGAGAGCGCAATCAGACCCTTGATTTCCTTCGCCGCCGCGGCGCTGCGCTGCGCCAGGCCGCGAACCTCGCTTGCCACCACGGCAAAGCCCCGCCCGGCATCTCCTGCGCGGGCTGCCTCCACACCGGCGTTGAGCGCCAGCAGGTTCGTCTGGAACGCGATCTCATCGATCACGCCGATGATCTGCCCGATATGGCTCGACGACTGCTCTATGGCGCCCATCGCCTGGACCGCTTCCTGCACGACATCGCCGGAGGTCTCTGCCTCGCTCTTGGCGGCAGCGACAACGCTTTGCGCATGGCGAGTACCGTCCGCAGTCTTGCGGACCGTTGCAGTGATCTCGTCCAGGGCCGCTGCCGTCTCTTCCAGGCTTGCGGCTTGCTGCTCCGTCCGGCGTGACAGGTCATCCGAGGCAGAGGTGATCTCGCCCGAGCCGGAATGAATGCTCTGGGTATTCGCCGCGATCGTCTGGAACGTCCCCTGAAGCTTGCCGACGGCGACATTGAAGTCGTTGCGAAGCTTCTCGTACTCGGGCGAAAATCCATCCGCCAGACGGAAGGTCAGGTCGCCATCCGACAGCTTCTCCAGCCCGGACGCGAGGGCTTCGACCACCGCTGCCTGGTCCCTGGCCGCCACAGCCCGGTCCTGCTCACGCGCCACCCGCTCGGCGTCCATGCGGCCGGATGCGGCACGGACTTCGTCTTCCAGTCCCTGCTTGTCGATCGCCGCCTGCCGAAACGTCCCGAGCGCTGCGGCCATGTGGCCGATCTCGTCGCGCCGCGCGCTGCTGGGAACCTCGGCATCAAGGTCCCCGCGCGCCAGGCAGCGCATGGTGTCGGCCAAGGATCCCAGCAGCGCCCTCAACCCGCGGCGCATGAAGTAGACGACGGCGAGATACGTCAGGAAGAGCGGGACGAAAATCTCCATGAGCTGAACGACGCCGTGGATGAGCGTTGCATCGAGGTCGTCAGCGAAATCCCCCACCGACACGTCCCACTGCCATTCCGGGATCCCGATCGTATAGGCAATCTTGAGCTTGGGTGTGGTCTCGCCGATTTTGGTCCAAAGGAAATCGACAAACCCCGGCGTGCCCGACTTCGCGGTGTCGATCTGCTCTCGGACGAAGTAGTGGCCCCGTGTGTCTTTCAGGCCGCCGATGTTCTTTCCGATGAGGTCTTTGTTGGCGTTGGACAAGGCCGTTCCGTCGAAGTTGACGACTGCAACGTAATTGACCCCTTGGAAGCGGATTGCACCGACAGCTTCGACTGCCTGCCTCTGGGCATCCTGCCTCGCCATTTCACCACTTTGTTCACGTTGAACGAAGTGGCGGATGATGGAGGCGCCCTCTTCCGCTTCGTGCTGGATCTCGCCGCGCTTGGCATCGAAGGCAAGGTCACGGCTGCGTGTCAGGCAGAGACCAATGGCCGTGATTGTCAGCGCCACGCCGAAGAGTGCCAACACTACGAATTGGCGAGTGACAGGCATTCTGGAAATCATTTGCGCCCTCAACAGTCAACCGTTTCAAAGTGACTTATGGGCGTTAAAATTAGGTAATCGGACACGAAGTACATCGTCCGGTTACAATCTACGACACCCTTCCACCAACCGTCGATCGGCCAAGGTCGGCAGCCTTGGTCAAGCGGGACCTGGCGGCGCCGGACGCCGTGCGGCTGATCCCGACCTTTCCCGTATCGATGCCAAAGACCGCACCGGACGGAAATGTATTTACGTGGTCGGGAGCTGGCGTCATACCCTCATCTGCGACTGACCAGCCAATGCACCGGATCATTGTCCGGCACTCTGTCGATCGGAAACAACATGAGTGTCACCGCACGAGAGAGTCCGGCGGCCACTATGCCACGGCGATACACGGCGACGGCTCAGGCCCTGCACTGGGTCGTTGCGGCGCTGATGTTCACGGTCATCCCGTTGGCCTGGGTCATGGTCAACATGGCGAGGACCGCGCCGTCGCGCGAATGGATCTACACGCTGCACAAATCGGTCGGGCTCACGATCCTCCTGCTCGTGGCCGTCCGCCTCGTGTGGCGCAGTATCCATCCGGCGCCGCCGCTGCCGGGCAGGATGGCAGGATGGGAGCGTGGGATGGCCACTGCGTCCCATTGGCTTCTGTACCTGATCTTGGTTGGCATGCCGGTCAGCGGCTACGTCCTGTCAGCGACGGGCGCCGCAGGCGTCCCCTATTTCGATCTGTTCACGCTGCCGAGCTTGCCGAAGAACCAGGCGGTCAACGACGCCGCCCGGTGGGTGCATGCCGCAGTCGGTCAATGGCTGGTTTACGTCTTGATCGTGCTCCACGTCATCGCGACGGCCTGGCATGCGGCCATCCGGCGAGACGGCGTGCTCGACCGTATGCTACCCGAACAACACCCCTAGGAGGGACCCGAGTCGTCTCTGCCGGGTCGGTCGCGTCCGATCCGTCCAGCGCGTCCGCCATGTCGGTGAAGACCGTGCCATTGAGCGGCACCCATGGCGCCACCTATGTCGCCCGGCAGGCTGTCATCCCCTGCCGTTCAGCTGGTGATAGGTGCGGATCAACTGGCTGTCATCCGCCTTGCCATGCCCCTGTCCCGAGGCAGCAAGGAACAACTGGTATGCCAGCGCCGCCAGCGGCAGGGCGGCCTTGGTGTCGCGGCCGGCTTCCATGACGATGCCAAGATCCTTGACGAAGATGTCCACCGCACTGCTCACCACAGGGTCGGCTTGCAACATGCGCGGTCCGCGATCCTTCAGCATCCAGCTGGACGCGGCCGAGCCGCTGACGATGTCCAGCATGACCGCCGGGTCGATGCCGACCTTGTCGGCTAGGGCGAGCGCCTCGGCGGCAACGGCGATATGTACGCCGCATAGCAGCTGGTTGACGGTCTTGACCACCGCACCCTGCCCCGGCTTGTCGCCGACATGCACGACTTTGCCGCCCAGCGCCTCCAGCACGGGCCACACAGCGCCCAGCTGGTCGGCCGGCGCCGCGGCCATGATCGTCAATGAGGCGGCGGCGGCGCCGGCGACGCCGCCCGACACCGGCGCGTCGACCAGATGCAGGCCGGTTGCAGCCAGGCTGGCCGCCATCTCCTCCACCGCCCGCGGCGGACAGGTCGCCATCAGCAGCACCGTGCCGCCTTCCGCCAGCGCCGCCGCTGCCCCCGCGTCGAACAGCACGGAGCGGGCTTGGTCGGCATTGACCACCATCAGGATCAGCACGCCGGCCGCGCTCGCCGCGGCGGCGGCGGACCCGGCCGCGACCCCACCGGCATCGGCCAAAGCCGTGAGCGCCGCCGAACTCAGGTCGTAGCCCTGCACCCGGTATCCCGCCTTCAGCAGGTTCAGCGCCATCGGCAGGCCCATGGCGCCCAGGCCGACGAAGCCGACCGTGCCAGCCTGATTGCCCGCGCTCATTGCGACAGCCGGTGCTTGATCGATCGCTCGACGGTCGAACCCCAAGACGCCGGAGGAGGCGCCAAGCCGGCGAACAGGCGCGCCGTGCCCCTGCCGATGCCCCGCTTGCTCGCAGCCCCGGAAATGACGACGGTCTTACCAGTCAGCAGCACCTTGGTTCACTCCCACAACGGCCCACTCTGCCGGGAGCGGCGTCGACCTGGCAAACGCGAAGGTTGCGTCGCTCGATAACTCGAACCAGCTGTCGTGTACCGCACGAAGTCCATTGTCCTCTCTGCGCGTGTTCGAGGCCGCCGCCCACGTGGTCGTTCAAGCTCGCCGGCATCGACCTGTCCCTGCCCCGAGCGCCGTCAGTCATGACACTCGCAAGCTGGAGCGGGCGCCAGCGTGACCGGCCTGGGTCCCCGGTCTGGCGGATGATCACCTTCGCCGCTGATTGTTGCAATGCAGCATGAGGCGTTTTACGCTGCATCGCAGCATATTTGGAGCGATCATGTATCACGGCGAAGTCACTGTCTTGAACCAAGCCCGCCAGCTGCAAGCCGAGGCGAGCGGTCGTATGATCACCGCGATGCTTCGTGGCTTCGCGACGCTGCTCCACCGCCTCGTCCATACCGGCGCCGCGACCCCGGCCGGCGGCTTCGGCCGCTGAACAGCCCTCTCTCGGTTTCCGCGCCGACTCCGCGGTGTGTAGACGAGTCCGTGTGCCTAAATAGGCCGTCGGCACCTCGTCACTCTCAGCCGTGCAGCGTGACCGGTTCCGAGCTGTAACGCCGGGATTGAAACCGGTCGATCGCGAACGCTTCGATCGGCAGCCCTGGCGACTTGCCCTGCACCAGGCGGGAGACGATGTGCCCGGTGACCGGGCCCAGGCAGAAGCCGTGTCCGGAGAAGCCCATCGCCAGCGTCACGCCGCCGATGCCCGGCACCGCGTCGATCACCGGCAGCGCATCAGGCGTCATGTCCAGCAGCCCCGCCCAGCTCTCCTCGATTTGGGCCGTGCGAAAGGCGGGAACGACCTCCCCGAACAACCGCACCACGTCGCCGATCCCGCCCGCGCTGGGATAGACGTGCGGCGTGGCCCCGTGTTCGCCGAGCTTCTCCGCCATACGGCCATGCCAATCCTGCAAGCCGCTGGTGACGCGGAAGCGTCCGTTGAACTCCTGCCGGCCGGCGCAATCCGCGTTGGCCACGCCGATTACCTGCTGCAGCATTGCCGGCAGCGGTTCGGAGCGCAGCACCGTCACCATCGGCACCTGCAGCGGGATTTCGATGCCCAGCGGCCTCAGCAGCTCGTTGCCGAAGATGCCGGCGGCGATCACCACCCGGCCAGTGGAGATGCGGCCCTTGTCCGTCACCACGGCGCGGACGGCGCCGTCCGCACCCTCCAGGCCCAGCACGCGCTCCCCCCATCTTGTCTGCACGCCCAACCGCTCCGCGGCGCGCACGAAGGACAGCACGGTGGAGCGGGGATCGGCGCTGCCGTCGGTGCCGCAGAACGAAGCGCAGAGCACCGCCTCCGAGATCGCAGGGGCAGCGGCGCGTACGTCGGCGTTGTCGGGCAGCAGGGTGATGTCCAGCCCGGTGGCCGCCTGCTCCGCCACCAGGGTGCGGATCACCTCAGCCTCGGCCGGGGTACGGGCGCAGCGCAGATTGCCGCCGCGACGGTACTCGGTCGGACCGTCCAGCTCGTCGGCCAGGGTCGCCCAGATCTCCACCGCCGCCTTGGCCAGCGGCAGCTCCGCCGGGTGGCGTCCGGACTGGCGCACGCCGGCCAGCGTCCAGCCGGATGCCATGGAGGCCGGGCCGAACCGGTCCAACAGCACCACGTCCAGCCCGTCCCGGGCCAGGTAGTATGCCGCAGCGCTGCCGCTGATGCCCGCGCCGACCACCACGACGTCCGCCATGCCGACTCCTCGTGCTATTTCACCCGAGCGGATGGTGGCAGGCGAAACCGCCGCCACCTTCCTTGGTCCATCCCGGATACTCCCGCCGGCACAGCTCTGTCGCCCCCGGGCAACGCGGATGGAAATGGCAGCCTGGCGGCGGCGCGGCGGCCGACGGGATCTCTCCCAGCATGCGCGGCAGCGCGCCGCGCCGTGCCGGGTCCGGCACCGGGGACGCGTCGCACAGCATGCGCGTGTAGGGGTGTCGCGGACGTTCGAACAGTTCGGCGGCCGACCCCTGCTCCACGATGCGGCCCAGATACATCACGGCGACGGCGCTGCAGAACCAGCGCACCACAGCCAGGTCGTGGCTGACGAACAGGAAGGCCAGGCCGCGCCGCGCCTGCAAGGCTCGCAGCAGCAGGAGGATCTGGGCCTGCACGGACACGTCCAGCGCGGACACCGGCTCGTCGGCCACGATCAGGTCCGGCTCCAGCACCAGCGCGCGGGCGATGCCGATGCGCTGCCGCTGGCCGCCGCTGAACTCGTGCGGGTAGCGGTTCAGCGCGGCCGGCGGCAGGCCCACCTCGTCCAGCAGGGCAGCCGCACGATCCCGGGCGGCCGCACCCGCGGCAACGCCGTGCACGCGCAGCGGCTCCGTCAGCGTCTGCCCGATGCGGCGGCGCGGGTTCAACGAGGAGTAAGGGTCCTGGAACACGATCTGCATGCGCCGCCGCAGCGTCAGCAGATCCGCTCCTCTTGCCGCCAGCACATCCTGCCCGGCGAAGCGCACCACCCCGGCGGTGGGCGGGATCAGCCGCAGGGCCAGGCGCGCCGCGGTGGATTTGCCGCAGCCGCTCTCCCCCACGAGGCCGAACGCCTCGCCGGGCGCCACCGACAAACTGACGCCGTCCACCGCGCGTACGGTCGTCGTCACCCCGCGGGGAAAGCCGCGACGCTGGGTAAAGTGCTTGGCCAGCCCGTCCAGTTGCAAGAGGGCGGCGGTCATGCCCGCAGCGTCGGGTCGCTGGCGTCGCGCAGGCCGTCCCCCACCATGTTCAGCCCCAGCACCAGGACCAGGATGGCGACGCCCGGCACGATGGACAGGAAGGGGGCGTCCAGGATGTTCTCGAACCCGTCCCGCAGCATGCTGCCCCAGGACGGCGCCGGCGGCTTGATGCCCAGGCCCAGGAAGGACAGGGCCGCCTCTGTCCGGACCGCATCCGCCATCCACAGCGTGGCCAGCACCAGCACCTCGCTGATCATGTTCGGCAGGATGTGCACGAACAGGATGCGCGCGTGGCTGAACCCCAGCGCCCTCCCGGCCTCCACGTAGGGACGGTTGCGCAGGCTCAGCACGGGCGCGCGCGCCACGCGGGCGAAGGGGGCGACGGCCGTCAACGCGATGGCGAAGACCAGGGAGGACAGCGCCGGGCCGACCAGCGCCACCACGATCAGGCCAAGGATCAGGCTGGGGAAGGACAGCAGGACGTCCATGACCTGCATTATGAAGGTGTCGGTCCGCCCCCCGACATAGCCGCTGACCAGCCCGATCGTGCCGCCCACCAGCATGGCGGAGGCCACGGACAGGAACGATACCAGCAGGGAGAACCGCGCGCCCCAAAGCAGGCGGGACAGCACGTCCCGCCCGTAATCGTCCGCCCCCAGCGGGTAGTCGACGCCCGGCGGCGCCAGCTTGTCGACGATGTTCTGGTCCAGCGGGTCCGCAGGGGACAGCCACGGGGCGCCCACCGCCCCGGCGAGCACCAGCAGGCAGAGCACGGCGCCGATCGTCGTCGTGGGATGGTCCGCCACCCAGCGCAGCCCGCGGCGGATCACCCGGCGTGCACCCGCGGGTCCAGCAGCCCGTAGCTGAGGTCGGTCACCAGGTTCACCACCACGATCAGGAAGCAGTAGATCACCATCAGCCCCTGCAAGGTGGTGTAGTCCCGCTGGTTCAGCGCGCCCACGATGATGCGTCCCAGGCCCGGCCGGCTGAAGACGATCTCCGTCAGCACCGAATTGCCGATCAGGATGCCGATATAAAGCCCCACCACCGTCACGATCGGCAGTGACGCGTTGCGCAGGCCGTGCCCCCAGACCACGCCGGCGCGCGAGACGCCCTTGGCGCGGGCGGTGCGGATGTAGTCCTCCCGCAGGACCTGCAGCATGGTGGAGCGGGTGACGCGGGTGATGTAGGCGGCCATCACCAGGCCCAGCGTGGTCGCGGGCAGGACCAGCTTGTAGAGCCGGTCCACCGGGTTCGACAGGTTCGGGTCCCCGATCACCGGGAACAGCCGCCAACGCAGGCCGAACAACAGCAGCATGAAGATGCCGGACACGAACACCGGGATGGACAGCCCGAACAGCGAGGCGATGCGGACGACCGCGTCCAGTGGCCGGTTGCGGTACATCGCCGCGTACACCCCCGCGGGCACGCCCAGGGCCGCCCCGATCAGCACGGACGCCACGGCCAGGTCCAGCGTGTTGGGCAGCACCGCCGCGACATCCCCCAGGACCGAGCGGCCGGTGACCATGCTGTGGCCGAAATCCCCGGACAGGGACTGCCGCAGGAAGTCCAGGTACTGCAGCCAGATCGGCCGGTCCAAGCCCAGCCGGGCGTGCAGGGCGGCGATGGCGGAGGGCGTCGCCTGATCCCCCAGGATCGTCATCGCCGGGTCGCCCGGCACGATGCGCACCACCACGAACACCAGCGTCAGCACCGCGATCAGCGTCGGGACCGACGCCAGCAGGCGGCGGACGACGTAGCCTAGCATCGCCCGCTCACTTGAAGCCGGACGCCTCCGTCAGCATCGGCCCGAGCGACATCGAGCCGGTCATGGGGAAGCCGAAGTCGAAATCGTCGTGATGGGCCCAGACCTGCAGCGTCTCGATCAGCGGCACGGCGCAGACCTGCGCGATGATCTTGCGCTGCGCGTCCGCCCAGTCCGCCGCTTGCTTGGTCTTGTCCACCTCCACCCGGGCGGCATCGATGTCCGCGTCGGCGGCGTTGCAATGGGCAAAATTGGTAACCGCCGTCGGCCCCTTCACCGTGCTGCGGGAGTGGAAGAACTGGCTGAGGTACACGTCCGCCACCGGGAAGCGCGCCGCGGCGTAGAACGACATCGGGCTGAGGTCCTGGCGGATCATCTGGTGGTAGGTCGCATGCTCCACCACGTTCATGTCGATGGCGATCCCCACGCGCTTGAGCTGCGCCTGCACCACCTGCATCAGCGCCAGGCTGTTCGGCTCCTGCGTCATCACCATCTTGACGGTGACACCATCCTTGTAGCCGGCCTCCGCCAGCAGCGCGCGGGCCTTGGCCGGGTCATAGGGCAGCAGCCCATTATCCGCCGTGTAGCCCAGATACCCGGAGGGGAAGATGCTGTGCGGCTCCCGCGCCACGTCCGCGCCGCGCCAACGCAGCAGTTCCGCCCGGTTGATGCCGTAGGCGATCGCCTGGCGCACGCGCAGGTCGTCCAGCGGCTTGGCCGTGATGTTCAGGTACAGCTGGGACAGCTCGGCCGGATCCATCACGTCCACGACCGCGCCGGGCACGGTCTTCATGCGGGTGACCCATTTCTGGTCCTGCAAGCCGTCCCCCAGCTCGATCTCGCCGCTTTGGAATGCCAGGTCGCGCGAGGCGGCGGACGGCATGAAGCGGTAGGAGATGCTGCCGATCCTGGGCTTGCCGCGAAAATAGGCCTCGTTGGCGACCAGTTCCAGCGACTGGCTGGGGGCGACGGACTTGAACATGAACGGGCCGGTGCCGACCGGATCCCGCTTGAAGCCGTCGCCCTTGGCCTCGTAGGCCTTCTTGGACAGGATGAAGCCGCCGGAGTAGTTCGCCACCAGGCCGAGCAGGCTGGGGACTGGCTGCTTCAGCGTGATCTTGACGGTGTAGGGGTCGACCGCCTCGACGGAGGCGAACTGCGCATAGTCGGCCGCGAAGGCGGAGGTGGCGGCGTTGCCCGCTTTCTGCAGGCTGAACACCACGTCATCGGCCGTCATCTCGCCGAAGCCGCCATGGAACTGCACGCCCTTGCGCAGGTGGAAGGTCCAGGTCTTGCCGTCCGCGCTTTCGTCCCAGCTCGACGCGAGGTCCGGCTCCAGCGTGGCCGGGTCGATGGTGCCCGGCTTGAAGCGCACCAGCGCGTTGAACAGCCAGGCCGCGGGCGCGCGATCCTGGGTACCGACGGCGAAGTCCGGGTCCAGCATGCCGATATCCTGGGAGAAGATGGACACCGTCAACGCCGTCTTCGGCTGTGCCCAGGCATGGCCTGCCAACGCAAGAGACGCCGCCATCAGCGCAGCGCAGACCCGTTTGCCCATCGATGAACTCTCCTCGGATGCCATGCGCCCTTGCACAGACCGGGCCACGACGGCGGTCAGTGCGTCCGGGCCGTCAGTGCCCCGGTGGCGACGTGGCAGCGCGCCCAATGCCCGGGTGCGGCTTGCGCCAGCACCTGCGGCTGCTCGCACCCCGGGCGGGACAGGGCACAGCGGGCCTGAAACCGGCAGCCGGCGGGCATGGCGTCCAGCGGCGGCACCCGGCCTGGTATGGCGAGCAGCGCCGCCGAAGGCCGGTCCAGCCGCGGAATGGCTGCGAACAGGGCGCGGGTATAGGGGTGTGCCGGGCCGGCGAACATGTCCGCGACGTCCGCCTGCTCCACAATCTGCCCGGCGTACATCACCGCCACACGGTCGGCGATCTGCGCCACCACGCCCAGATTGTGGGTGATGAACAGCATCGCCATGCCATGCCGTGCGCGCAAATCGGCCAGTAGCGCCAGCACCTGCGCTTGGATGGTCACGTCCAGCGCCGTGGTCGGCTCGTCCGCCAGCAGCACGGCGGGCTTGCACGCCACCGCCAGCGCGATGGTGACGCGCTGGCGCATGCCGCCGCTGAAATGGTGCGGGTAGTCGTCGTAGCGCGTCCTGGCGGAGGGGATGTTGACCTCCTCCAGCACCGAGAGCGCTTCGGCTCGCGCCTGCTTCCGGGTCAGCCCGCGGTGCAGGTGCAGCGTTTCCGCCACCTGCCGGCCGATCGTCATAACCGGGTTCAGGCTGGTCATGGGCTCCTGGAACACCATCGCCATGCGGTCCCCGCGCAGCCGCTCCAGCCGTCGTTCGGGCAGGGTCGCCAGGTCCACACCGTCCAGCCGCACCGCACCGCCGATCCGCGTGACGGTCGGCGGCAGCAGGCGCATGACGGACAGGGCCGTGACGGACTTGCCGCACCCGCTTTCGCCCACCAACGCCAGCGTCTGTCCCGCCTCCACCGCGAACGAGACGTCGTCCACCGCCGCGCGCCATGCGCCGCCGATGCGGAACTCAGTCCGCAGCCCTGCGACGTGGAGGCCGCTCATCCGTGCAGGGACAGCGGCAGCGAGGGGGCGTTCCAACCGTCGAAGCGGCCGAGCTTGAACGCGTCCAGCGCCAGCTGCGGCGTGCGGCCGTGCACGAAATCGGCCATGATCTTGCCCGTCAGCGGTCCCAGGCAGAAGCCATGGCCGCTGAAGCCCATGGCGATCGACAGACCGGCCACCGCATCCGGCTTGTCCAGCACCGGCAGCGCGTCAGGGGTCTGGTCGATCAGCCCGGCCCAGATCGACTCGATGCGACACTGGCGGCTGGCCGGCACCAGCCCGGCAAAGGTGTCCAGCGCATGCTGCACGGCGGCCAAAGGCGGCCGGATCACGGGCGTCTGCCCGTCCTCCACGACGCCGTTCCAGCTCTCGTGCCCGCCGCCGAAGCGAAACCGGCCGTTATATTCCTGCCGCCCGCTGCCGGTGGCGTAGCCGGTGCCCACCACCTGCTCCAGCACCCGCTCCTGCGGGGTGGAGTTCACCATGGTGACGGACATGACCTCCATCGGCACGTGCAGGCCCAGCGGCTGGAGCAGCTCGTTGCCGTAGATCCCGGCGGCCAGCACCACCGCGTCCGCCGGGATGCGGCCCTTGTCGGTTGCCACGCCGCTCACCCGGCTGGCCACCGTCTCGATCGCGGTCACCCGCTCGCCGAAGCGCAGGATGGCGCCTGCCCGCTCCGCCGCGCGCACGAAGGCGGCGACCGTGCCTTTCGGGTCTGCCTGGCCATCCGTCGGGCACAACGAGGCCACCAGCACCTTCTCCGACACCGCGGGGGCCACCTGCTGCACGTCCCGCCCTTCGAGCCGGATCATCTCCAGCCCGGCGGCCGCCTGCTCGACGATCAACCGCTCGACGATCGCGACCTCGCCCTCGTCCCGGCCGACGCGGATGTTACCGCCGCGGCGGTAATGGGTGGGGCCGTCCAGCTCCTCCGCCAGGGTGGCCCACACCCGCACGGCTGCCATCGCCAACGGCAGCTCCGCCGGGTGACGGCCGGATTGACGCACGCCGGCCAGCGTCCAGCCGGACGCCATGGCGGCAGGAGCGTACCGGTCCAGCAGGGTCACGCGCAGGCCGCTGCGGGCCAATTCGTAGGCGCTGGCCGCCCCGCTGATCCCGGCGCCGATCACCACTACCTCCGTCACCGACCGTGCTCCCGCTAAAGCATCTCCTCAAATTGGCAGTTCACCAGCAGCTCGGCAATCGAGGCGGTGTTGGACAGGCGGAGCACCGTTTCCACCAGCAGCGCCACGTCGCCCGGCGCCGTCATCGCCTCGCGCGGCACCTTGGTCACCGCCGCCGTCATGTCCGTGGCGACGAAGCCGGGGCATAGCGCAGTGGCGCGCACGCCATCCGCCCAGCCATCCTGCCGCACGCCGTGCGTCAGGGCGACCAAGGCGAACTTGCTCATCGCGTAGCCGACATTGCTGTTGCGCACGCGCTTGCCGGACAGCGACGCGACATTGACCACGCGCCCGTGCCCGCATTGCCTCAGGTGCGGCATGGCCAGGCGGATCAGCCGCAGCGGCGCCTTCACGTTCACCGCCCAGAGCGCGTCCAGCGCGGCCTCGTCCCCGTCCATCAGCTCGGCCCGCGCGTTGATGCCCGCGACGTTGACCAGGCCGTGGATGGCGCCGAACCGCGCGGCCGTCGCCTCCACCCAGGCTGCCGCGCTGGGCAGGCTTTCCGCATCGTAGCGTTGCAGCAGCAGGCGCTCGCCCGCTTGCAGCCCCCGCGGCTCGCGGATGCCCGCGGAGACGCGGAAGCCGGCGAGGAGCAGGCGTTCCGTCACGGCCCGGCCGATGCCGCGCGCAGCACCGGAGACCATGACCACCCTGCCGTCCGGTTCGATCATCCCCGCCACATCTCCGCTCCGCCACGAAGCTTGCTGCGATACCGACTGGTCCAATTCTTGACTGTCGCCCACGCGCGCTCTGTGATTGCCACGATCCGTGGGGGTGACGTTGTCCAGCACCACACTCTGCCCCCCGTCCGGTGCCAGCCGGCTCCGCCGCAGACCAGCACAGCGGGCGCGCCGGGGCCGACCATTTTACTGAGCGCATCGAAATGCGGGCTCATCGCCCCGCCGCCGACCCAGGGCATGACGAGCGCGCTGCCGACCGCCCGCCGCGGGCAGACCGAACCGAACAGCCACCCGGAATCATGGCGGTCGTCGCAGGCCACGCTTGGGCTGGCCGCAAGTCAACCGCCGAACTGGGCCGCCGGCAGGCCGCCGATACCGGCATCCACCGCGAACACCCCACCAGCCAGAGGTTCGCGCATCAGCGCCTCCTCGGACAGGCCGTAACGCATGCTGGTGACGAACAGCGTGCGCAGCCCCGGGCCGCCGAAGGTGACGCTCGTCGGCTTCGACACCGGCAACGGCACGGCGAGTGTTTCCCGGCCGGCCGGGTCGAACCGGGTCACTTGGCCGGCACCGATCTCCGCGATCCACAGACCACCTTCCCCATCGACGGTGCAGCCGTCGGGCCTTCCTTCGCGCCCGGCGAAGTCGATGTGCAAGCGACGGTTCGCGATGCCGCCTGTGCCGATATCGTAGTCATAGGCCCAGACACGGCCCGGCCGTGAGTCGCAGTGGTAGAGCACGCGCTCATCGGGGCTCCAGGCAATCCCGTTCGACAAGGTGATCCCGTCCGCCATACGGGTGATGTGCAGGTCCGTATCGACGCGGTAGAGCGCACCGACCGGCTCCGTCACGTCACGGTGCATCGTCCCCACCCAGAAGCGTCCCCGGCTGTCGCATTTGCCGTCGTTGAACACCTCCCGGGCAAAGTCGATCCCAGGCGCGCCGGCATCCTCAAGCGTGGACGTGGCAGGATCGAAGAATGCCAAACCCTGCCGGTTGGCCAGCAGCAACCCGCCCGACGCGCGAAGTGCCACCGATCCCGGCGTCCGTCGCAAGGGCCACTCCTGGGATTGTCTTGTCGCCAGGTCGTGGCGGAGCAGTCGGCGGCCCATGCAATCGATGGACAACAAGCTATCGTCCGTGGAATCCCAAAGCGGGTTCTCACCAAGGATGCTTCGCCCATCCCAAACACACTCAGCTTTGCCGATCAATCGCACCCTCCTGAACGAGAACAACCTTACGAAGCCAAGCACGACCGCGCCGATGCTGCAGCATGCTTGCCTCCATGCCGCGGCAGATGGCCAGGCAAGAGACGGGTAACCCGGAAGGGGCCAGCCTCGGCACACTCTGCATCATGGACAGCAAGGGTGATGCCCCCAGCACATCAATCATTCCACTCCATCATCTTCTAAAGCATGCGGCAACCTGCCAGGAGTCGCATCAACGACCGTGCTCAAGGTCGAAATAATAGGGAGGAAGACTGTCATGGCACATGGAATCGAACGACGGAGCGCCTTGGCACTGCTGGCGGTCCCGGCCGGCGTGGCACTCGCGGCGTCCGCACGTGCAGAGGTAAAGCCGGCTTCCAACCCGCAAGTCACTTTCGATGTCTGGATGCGGGTGAACACGTTGGGCCAGACGTATTCGGATTGCGTGGATCGTCTTGACTTCGACGGACTGGAGCAGATTTTCACCGCAGATGCGACGTACGACTACGCACCGGGATCGGTCAAGGTCGGCCGCTCGGCGATCAGCGAGTTCCTGAAGAAAGCTCTCGTCACCCAGGCGCACACGATCCATTTCGTCGGCGTGCCTGCCGTCACGGCAGGACGCGAGTCCGGGACGTACACATCCTGGATGTCGGTCATGGCGCGCCACGAAGGAAAGAATGGCGAGAACCACACGGTCTACGCCCGCTATGTCGATCTGCTGACCCCCGATCCGGGTTCTGGAGCCCTTCTGATCGCACGTCGCAAGGTGATCACCCAGATCGCGGAAGGGGTGGGCGCAGGCAATCCGCGCTATTGGCTGGAGCGGGGTGCCTAGCGCCATCGGGCTGCCGGCCGAGTCGATCCGAGTAGAGTGCCTCGCTCGACCGAGATGGCTCCGGTATGTCGGACAGGGTAATGGCTATGCGCGGCCGCGGCGTGCCTGAAGGCGGTAGTGTCTCAGTTTGAAATTAAGGCCTACGTCAGTGGGCGCAGGTCAGCATTCGGTTCGTCGCCTGTGATGAACCGGCCTCTGATCTTCTCTAACTCGCTTGACTGATTGGGCGCATACGCGCGGCGATAGCCCCTCATGCTTTTCTCACCAGCCGACGCTTGCTTCAGCACATCGAAGGGAATTTCTACGACTTGCTCCTCATGTAGGTAATGCACAGCAGCCTTAGCTCTGTCTGGAAAATTGTGCTTCAGTCCATGTTCTAAGAAAATATGCTTCTCGGTAGGGTTCGTAGCAGTAACGACAGGGGCTGCCAGACATGTTCTCTTGCTGAGGTCAACCGATACTATTTGATAAGGTCGGTTCTTTTTTGCAGACCTGTCTGCACCGTCGACAATCGCCGCAGTCGTTCTGCATTGCCCGGATTTCCGGAGAACTTCCTCACTTAGATAAGGCTGAGCTCCAACGACTATCTCGTCATCATCAAACGCTGACATTAGCCACCCGCGGCTTATACGCCCCACGCTTCTTCGCCGGCCCCGCATGGGCATCGATCAGCGCCACCACATCCTCCATGCTCCACAACGTCGTGGACAGACCAGCCGCCATCGCCGGGCTGCACCGCAGAGTCTTGTGTTGCCGCACGAAGTTATACCAGGTGGTGTAGAGGGCAACCATGTGCTCGTGGTTCTCGACCTTCTTGGAGAAGGCGTTCGTCAGCCGTGTGAACCGACGCATGGACATCCGCATCGTGAGATTCTGCCGCTCCACGTAGGACGTGGAGACATGCGCCTTCTCAGGGCTGCCGGTGACGCGCTCTTTGCGGATGCCCGTGCAATCCGCCGGGCTGTAGCGGCCCTTCGCGCTTTCAGGTGAGGCGCCATAAATCTTAATGAGCTGGGCATAGTCCACGTCGATACCGAATGCGCCCTCTACCGCGTCCAGGTAGGCCTTGTGGCCGTCCGTGGTGAGCTGCACACGCCCGGCAAGGCGAGCGGCAACGTCCTGCATGAACTCGTGCGCGTAACCCGCGTCCCGACCGCCCACGAGGTAGCTGACGATAAGCTTGTTCTCGGCATCCAACGCGGTCCACGTCCACAGGTCGCCAGCGTCCTGTGGGGCGGCCTTGGCGGTCGCGACGTTCTTCGCCTTGGCATAATTGAACGACCAGATTTCATCGCACTGCACGCGCTTGCTGCGGACGTTCCGTACTGTCTCGTCATGGTGCTTGGCGCAAGCTTCGCCCGCGTCTTCCAGCAGCTTCGTCACCGTGTTGATGGACACGTCCGCGATGCGAGAGATGGACCGCATGGAACTGCCCTTGCAGAGGAGGGTCAGGATGTGGGCTCGCTTGGCGGACGTGAGCTTGTTCATGCTGAACATGATATGAACTTCTATGCTTACTGGCAAGCACTACTTCACGACGCGGAGAGCCGGTCGCTGGTTCTGCGATCCTCCCGTGATCTCGGGTCGGTACATGTCCTGGAACTCTGTCACGGTTAGGAGCAGAAGGTTTGCCATCTCCCCGTGAGAGTAACCCAGTTTATTGACATGGAACGCGACCATTTGCCGAAGAAGCTTAGGGAATTCCTTGGAAGGCTCGTTCGGTTCCCTCTTTCTATAACCCAGCTGGCTCATTTCGATCCAAAACATCTTGGACTGATATGGAGTAATTACCTTGAGCTGACTCGCGCGCATGGCGATAGCCGCCATCGACGACTTCCAATACATCTTTAAATTGGCTACCTGCCGTAGGTCAAACCTACGCAACTGATGCCGAATCTCGTCTGCCGGCAGCAAAAACGCACCAGCAAATGCGTCGGCCTCGTCTTCCATCTCCTCGTCACTTTTCACTTCAAGTGTGTGAAGCGTCATATGTCCCAACTCATGAGCAAGGGTGTGCCTTACTCGATCAGCGGGAGCGTCGGTGTTCACAAAAAACAGCACCGGGAAACCGTCCAGGCGCTGGCTCATGGCATCAATAAGGTCGGTGCCGAAATCGCATGGAATGACAATCCCGCCATGGTCCTCAAGGAGTTCCACCATGTTTGGTATCGGCCCAGATGGCAGAAGCCACATCTCTCTCAGAGACCGGGCGGCTTCCTCAGTGGTTAATTGAGTCTTCCCCCTGCCCCTATACTCATTCCGGTCAATCTCTGGAATGAAGGCGTTTGTGCTGAACGGAAACGACACCAGCATTTTTGCCAGGTGTATCCGCCGGATATTCATCTCTGCCACGATACGCGCAAGCGCTTTGGCTGAAAGCTTTTTCCGACGCCGATAGTGGAAGGGCGGCAGCCCATAAGGGCGGCCCGGCTCAAGGAAAAAGTTGACCGGATAACGCAGCACCGCAGCCACATCTTCAACAAACGCCGTTGGAGGCTCGCTAAGCCCGGTCTCGTACTTTGAGACTGTGCCTTGCCCCGCCTTGAGCTGCAGGGCCAAGTCGGCCTGCGTCAGCCCCCTGGCGTCCCGTGCCAGGATCAGCATGTAAGGATTGAAAGCCATGGGATCGCTTACAGGCGACCTTGGCGCGTGACATCAATCCAGACCCTATCGCCTGCCCTGCGATCTTCGCGCGGGACGATCGCTCCGCACCACATTACCCCACGCCCTATCGGCCTAGCGACCTGCGTCCGTTCCACTACCGACGCCGTGCGATCAAGGAGGTAACCAGCCGTCAGCCGAACCGGCGGCATAGGTAGACCGGGCAAATCTTGCCCGGCGTCGAAATCCTGCGCCTGCTTCGTCGGATAGTTCCGAGACTTCCCGTCCTCATCCATTTTCTTGAGGCGGATGACCACATTGGGGCGCTCAAACAGCCAAAGCTTTTGACCGCGGATATCAAGCTGCCGGACGTCGGCCATCTCCCCAAAGCGCCGTTCGCAATCGGCCATCATGTGGCAGTACGTGCAGGCGGCTTGTGCCCGGGGGTCAAGTTCAATCAGGTCTGCCGGGCTATAGGCCCGATACCGTGAGTGAGCGCTCCTTGCCACCTGATCGAATGTGTCAAGGAGGTCGTCGCCCAGGGCGTCCATCGTCTCTTGCATGGTGCGGTTCGGCATAGCTGGTCATCACCTCCAGGTGGCTGACCCTGCACAAGCTTCGACCATAAGTCGAGAAAAATATTCCTCAAAATATTCCCGGAGCGCCTACGTCGTTGTTTTCCAACGCCCCGCCGCCGCCTTCTTCGCGATCTCCTTCCGCTGCTCCACCGTCAGGCTCCGAGCCCGGGCGGCCCCGCCCAGCTTCCCGAGCTGCGCCGCCGCACTGGCGACGGCCTCGCGCTCGTCCTCCTCCTCACCGGTTGCGATTCGCATGACCTTCACGGCGTTGCCGATCACGTCGGCGGGACGCTTCTCGCCTCGGGGGCCTCTAGGCATCTTCTTGTCTCCAATCGTCTCCGCAGCGAACCCATCGTTCTGAGAACCGCCCGTCCTGAGATTTGAGGATGACAGAACCGACTGGCCAGCTCTGAACCGCCACGATTTTTAGAACGATGCTCCGGGCCTCTTCGTCAGAGAAAAGGTTCAGGGTGAGCGGGAAGAGATGCGGTTTGACGTCTCCGGCAGAGTCGACGCTGTAAATCTGGAACGTGTATTCCATACTTCCCATCCGCCCGATGCTTTCCGCTAAGCATATAGCAGGCCGGGGCGGGATGCGAGCGGGCCGGCTAGGTCGGCCTAGTTTCAAACTGAGACACTACCCTGAAGGCGCATGAGGAGACGATCCGGCACACCATCGAATACACGGCTGGCCGGAAGGCGTTCGGGGCGTCACGGCACGGGCTTCATGAACGAAACCCCGGTGAGCCGCGCCTACCGGGATCATCGCTTGTTGTCTATCGGGGGTGGGGCGGATGAAGTGATGCTGTCCCTCATCAGCAAGCCCATGGGCACGGTGCCCGGCCGCACCGCATTGCTGCTGGCGGCGCACGATCCACGCGACCCGTACTCCTTCTATTCGGTCATCATCTCCCGCCGGCGAAGCACCGGCAGCTTTGCCCGGTCCTCACGCTGCTTCGGGGTCATGCCCAGCCAGAGCTGCAGCAGCCCGAAGACCATCCGGGTCGGGCGGGCCAGGTCCAACGCCAGCGCTTCCTCCATGCCGTACCAACGCAGGCCCTCCAGTTCACCGGAGCCGGCCAGCGTGCCGCTGACCGCCCGGGCGTCCACCACGAAGAAACGTGCGTTGAACCGCACCGGCTGGTCGGGCGGCGTGATCGCGCGGCCCAGATAGTCGAAACCGGACAGGTCCGGCGGGCTGCCCAGGGTGAGACCGGTTTCCTCCTCCAGTTCGCGGGCTGCCGCCACGCCCAGGGCGTGGGCCAGGCGCGGCTTGCAGGACTTCCCGACCATGGCCAGCACGTGCGTCCCCATCGGCCCTGCAACAGGCGCCGTAGCGTCCGCCCGGTCCACCGCGCCGCCGGGGAACACCAGGCGGTTGGGCATGAAGCGGTGGCCGGCGCCCCGCATGCCCATCAGGATCTCGGGCTGCAGCCCATCGCCGCGCAGCACCAGCAGGCTGGCGGCATGGCGGGCGCGCACGGCAGCAGCGGGCTTGGCCGTCATGGCGGTATCGGACATCGGCCTAGTGCTCCATGCCGTCGAAGCCAAGCAGGGCGGCGGCCTGCCGGATGGTCCAGCCCTGCACCACCAGCGAGGCGACGACGGTGCCGAACGCGATGCCGAACAGCCGCTCCCCACCCGGCGCGCCCTGCAGGACGGGGATGATCCTCAGGTAGATCGGCACCGCGCCGCGCAATCCGACCCAGGCCGCGGGGGCGCAGACCAGCCCGGCGAAGATGCTGAGCAGGCCGAGCGCGCCGCCGAGCAGGATGAGGTCATGCGCGTGTTCCACTACCGCTTGCATAACCCAGCCGGCGCCAGGATTGAACCCGGCGGGCGGGTCCCCGTTGAACGGCGAAACAGGAGCGCGTGCATGGCCACCATTCGTCATCTGAACCCGCACGACCCGGCGCCGGAGGGAGGCCACTCCGTCGTCGTCATGCGCCGCTTCGACGAGGACGACCCGCACAAGGTCGTGGTGGAGATCACGCTGACCCACGGCCGCGGCCTGCCGGAGCGGACCCACCCCGTGGACCCGGCCGGTCATGCCATGGGCCTGGAGGACGCCATCGCAGCGGCGTGCCGGGTCGCCGACCAGGAGGGCATCGAACAGGTGAGCGTCATCGATCGCACGTCCGGACCGCGGGAGCGCGACATCCAGCAGCATGGCGGCGACCACAGCGTGCACATGGAACGCCTGGACGACGACGACCTGGAGGAGGGCGAGGCCGGGCCGGACATGCGCCGGCGCTGAACACCGTCAACCGCGCGCCGCCGCCATCGTTTCCCTCCGCACGGTGAGGGATTCGTGCCGGCGCGGGGTTGACCTGGCAGGCCGCAGGCCTCATCTGGCGCATACCGGACCTTGGGGGTCCCAATTGCAGCGGGTGCCATGTTCAGGCTATCCAAACTCACCGACTACGCGGTCGTCGTGCTCATCCGCCTCTCGACGGTTGATGGCGTGCAGACCTCGCCCGGCGTGTCGCAGGCCACCGGCGTGCCCGAGCCGACGGTGGGCAAGGTGCTGAAGGCACTTGCCGCCTCCGGGCTGGTGGCGTCGCAACGCGGCGCCCGCGGCGGCTATCGCCTCATGCGGCCGCTTTCCGCGATCGCGGTGGCGGACGTGATCACCGCCATCGACGGCCCGATCGCAATGACGGCGTGTGTCGAGGGCTCGGGCTCGGCTTGCGAAGCCTCCCACACCTGCCCGGTGCGAGGCCGCTGGGACGCCGTCAACGACGCCGTGCGCGATGCCCTGGCGGCGATCACCCTGGCTGATATGGCTCCCGCGGCGCGGCCGTTTGCCGCGTCTTTCCTTTCCCTTCCCGCCGAATAGGACGCTCCCTCATGGCAGCCGTCGCCGAGACGCTCGATACCGTCCAGTCCCTGACGCAATCCGGCTATAAATGGGGCTTCGAAACCGACATCGAGATGGATGTCGCGCCCAAGGGCCTGAGCACCGACACGATCCGCATGATCTCCGCCCGCAAGGGGGAGCCAGAATGGCTGCTGGCCTGGCGACTGAAGGCGTATGCGGCTTGGCTGCAGATGGCGGAGCCCGACTGGGCCAAGATCGGCTACCCGCCGATCGACTACCAGGACATCCACTACTACGCCGCGCCCAAGAAGAAAGACGGTCCGCGTTCGCTGGAAGAGGTCGATCCGGAGCTGCTGAAGACCTACGCCAAGCTTGGCATCCCCTTGAAGGAGCAGGCGATCCTGGCCGGCGTGGTGGGGGCCGACGGGGAGGTTGCGGCCGAGGGCGAAGCGCAGGGGCGCAATATCGCGGTGGATGCCGTGTTCGACAGCGTCTCCGTCGCGACGACGTTCCGCAAGAGCCTGTACGAGGCCGGCGTGATCTTCTGCCCGATCTCCGAGGCGGTGCACGACCATCCCGACCTCGTGCGGCAATACCTCGGCAGCGTGGTGCCCGCGGCGGACAATTATTTCGCCGCGCTGAACAGCGCCGTGTTCACCGACGGTTCGTTCGTGTTCATCCCCAAGGGCGTTCGTTGCCCGATGGAGCTGTCCACCTATTTTCGCATCAATGCGAAGAACACCGGCCAGTTCGAGCGGACGCTGATCATCGCGGAAGAAGGCGCCAGCGTGTCCTACCTGGAAGGATGCACGGCGCCGCAACGGGACGAGAACCAGTTGCACGCGGCCGTGGTGGAGCTGGTTGCGATGGACGACGCGTCCATCAAGTACAGCACGGTGCAGAACTGGTATCCCGGCGACGCCAACGGTAAGGGCGGCATCTACAACTTCGTCACCAAGCGCGCGGCCTGCCGCGGCGCCCGCAGCAAGGTGAGCTGGACGCAGGTCGAGACCGGGTCCGCCATCACCTGGAAGTATCCGTCCTGCATCCTGCAGGGCGAGGACAGCGTGGGGGAGTTCTACTCCGTCGCCCTGACCAACAATCGGCAGCAGGCTGATACCGGCACCAAGATGATCCATATCGGCAAGGGCAGCCGGTCGACCATTGTCAGCAAGGGGATCAGCGCCGGGCGGTCGGACAACACCTATCGTGGGCTGGTCCGCATCATGCCGAAGGCGCATGGCGCGCGGAACTTCACGCAATGCGATAGCCTGCTGATCGGCGACCAATGCGGCGCCCACACCGTGCCCTATATCGAAAGTCGCAATGCGACGGCGCAAGTGGAGCACGAGGCGACCACCAGCAAGATCAACGACGAGCAGTTGTTCTACTGTCGCCAGCGCGGTCTGAGCCAGGAAGACGCGGTGGGCTTGATCGTCAACGGCTTCTGCAAGGACGTGCTAAAGGAGTTGCCGATGGAATTCGCGGTGGAAGCACAGAAGCTGCTCGCCATCAGCCTTGAGGGTTCGGTCGGCTGATGCTGGAAATCAAGCAACTCGCCGCCTCGCTCGAGGACGGCAAGGCCATCCTGAAGGGGATCGACCTCACAGTGCCGTCGGGAGAGGTCCACGCCATCATGGGGCCGAACGGGTCGGGCAAGTCGACCCTTTCCTACGTCCTGTCCGGGCGGGATGGCTACGAGGTGACCGGCGGGTCGGCCACGTTCGACGGCCACGACCTGCTGGACATGGAGCCTGAGGCGCGGGCCGCCGCCGGGCTGTTCCTGGCGTTCCAGTATCCGGTGGAGTTGCCCGGCGTGGGCAACGCCAATTTCTTGCGCACCGCCTACAACGCGCAGGCGCGTGCGAAGGGCGAGCCTGAACTGGATGCCGTCAAGTTCCTGCGGCTTGCCCGCGAGGCGATGAAGCGGTTGGCCATGCCGGACGACATGCTGAAGCGCAACGTCAACGTGGGCTTCAGCGGCGGCGAGAAGAAGCGCAACGAAGTGCTGCAGATGGCAGTGCTGCAACCAAAGCTCGCGATCCTGGACGAGACGGATAGCGGTCTGGACATCGACGCGTTGAAGATCGTGGCGGATGGCGTGAACGCGCTGCGCGGTCCCGGCTTCTCGGCCGTGGTGATCACGCATTACCAGCGGTTGCTGGACTACATCGTCCCCGACCGGGTCCATGTGCTGTCGGCCGGCCGCATCATCCGCTCCGGCGGGCCGGAACTGGCCAAGGAGCTGGAGGCCACCGGCTACGCCCCGATGGTCGCGGACGCCGCATGACCCGGCGCCGCTTCATGCTCCGGCGCCTTCTGCGAGAGGGCACGTCACCCGGGGTATGTAGGGCCACCCTCACCCTTGCCTCCGCCACCGGGAGAGGGCGTTCAAGCACGATGGCCGCATGAGCATGTCGCTACGGTCCGGCACCGACAGCTTCCTCGCCCGCTATGAGGGATTGCGGAGCCGCCTACCCGGCGACGCCGCGGCACGGGAAGCCGCCGCGGCGGCGTTCCGGCACGCCGGCCTGCCCAGCGTTCGCGACGAGGCCTGGAAATACACCAGTCTTCGTTCCCTAGCGGAGGACGAGTTCCGCGAAGCGCTGACCTCGGTGGAGGGCGGCAAATTGCCGGCCATTCCCCCTATCGAAGGGCCGTGCCTCGTCTTCGTGGACGGGCGGTTGCGGATGGACCTGTCCTCGCCGCCAGATACCCTGCACGTCCAGCGTTTCGCCGATGAACCCAGCTTCCGTGGCTTGTCCCGGCCGGACAAGGAGCCGGTGGTGGCGCTCAACACCATGCTGGCGGAGGACGGTGCGATCGTGTCGGTCGCCGCGGGCGTGAATGCCGGCACGCTGGTCCTCGTCAGCCTGGCGGCCGAGACGGAGGGACGCTCGATTGCCTTCCACCCGCGCCATGCCATCCGCCTGGCAGAGGGCGCCCGGCTCGCGATCGTCGAGGTCTCGCTTGGCCGTGGGCGCTACCTGCACAACCCGGTGTTCGAGATCGAAGTCGCATCGGACGCGGCGTTGACGCATGTCCGCTTGCAGGATGAGGCGCACGAGGCGTTCCACCTGGCGACGATCTACACCACGGTGCAATCCCGCGGCTTCTATGACGCCTTCACGCTCACCTTGGGCGGCCGGGTGTCGCGGGCGGAGTTCCATGCCCGCCTCGTGGGGCAAGGCGCTACGGTGCATCTGAACGCGGCGCAGTTGCTGGGCGGCAGCCAGGTGGGCGACGTCACCACCGTCGTGGTGCACGACGCACCCGCCTGCGCCAGCCGCCAGACGGTGAAGAACGTGCTGACGGATCGTGCCCGGGGGGTGTTCCAGGGCCGCATCGAGGTGGAGCGGGTGGCGCAGAAGACCGATGGCTACCAGATGAGCCAGGCTTTACTGCTGTCGCCGGAGGCGGAAATCGATTGCAAGCCGGAATTGCAGATCTTTGCCGACGACGTGAAATGCAGCCACGGCGCCACGATCGGGGAGTTGGACGATGAGCAGCTCTTCTACCTGCGCACCCGCGGTATCCCGGAACAGGAGGCCCGTTCCATGCTGATCCGTGCGTTCCTGGACGATGCGCTGGAGGCCGTCACCCACGAGCCTGCCCGCGCCCTGCTGGAGCAGGCAATCGATGGCTGGTGGCAGCGCCAGGCGATGGCGTCATGACCATGATCCGCCCGGCGCCGCTCGACGTGGAGCGCATCCGGTCCGAGTTCCCCATCCTGGCGGAGCGCGTGCACGGCAAGCCGCTGGTCTTCCTGGACAGCGCCGCATCCGCCATGAAGCCAGAAGCCGTGATCGACGCCATGGCGCACACGATGCGCACGCAATACGCCAACGTGCATCGCGGCCTGCACTGGATGAGCGAGCGCACGACGGACGCCTATGAATCGACGCGGGACGCGGTGGCACGGTTGCTGAATGCACCGTCGCGGGACGAGGTCGTGTTCGCGAAGAACAGCACCGAAGCCATTAACCTGCTGGCGCACAGCTACGGCAGCCTGATGCGGCCGGGCCAGGCGGTGCTGGTCAGCGAGATGGAGCACCACGCCAACATCGTGCCCTGGCAGATGCTGCGCGACCGCAGCGGGATCGAGTTGCGCGTTGCCCGCGTCACTGGTGCGGGCGAGTTGGATTGGTCGGATTTCGAGGCCAAGCTGGCGGATGGCAAGGTCGGCCTGGTGGCGATGACGCACATGTCTAACGTGCTGGGCACCTACACGCCGGCCACACGCATCGCTGCGGCGGCGCACGCGGCCGGGGCCAAGGTCCTGTTCGACGGCAGCCAGGCGGTGGTGCATCGCCGCGTCGATGTGCAGGCATTGGGAGCGGATTTCTACGTCTTCACCGGGCACAAACTATATGGTCCCACCGGGATCGGTGTGCTGTGGGGCCGGATGGAGCTGCTGGATGCCATGCCGCCGTTCATGGGTGGCGGCGACATGATCGGCAGCGTCAGCTTCGAGAAGACCACCTGGGCGCGCGTGCCGCATAAGTTCGAGGCTGGCACCCCGCCGATCGTAGAGGCCATCGGCCTGAAGCACGCCATCGAGTGGGTGGAGGCTGTCGGCTACGACGCGATATCCGCGCACGAGGCGGCCTTGACCGAGCATGCCTTGGCCCGCCTGGCCGCGATCAGGGGATTGCGCGTGATCGGCCAGGCACAGGATCGCGGCGGCGTGGTGTCCTTCACGATGGACGGCGCGCATGCCCACGACGTCGCCACCTTGCTGGACCGCAACGGCGTTGCGGTGCGCGCTGGCAACCATTGTGCCGAACCGTTGATGCACCGCCTGGGCGTCGACAGCACGGCAAGGGCCAGCTTCGGCGTCTACACCACGCCGGGCGAGATCGACGTCCTGGCCGACACGCTGGAGCGTGTCAGGGAGTTCTTCGCGTGAGCGAGGCTGCCAGCTTCGACGACCTTCGGGCGTTGTACCAGCAGGCCGTGCTGGAGCGGGCACGCCAGCCGCGGCACCAGCGTCGGCTAGATCCGTTCGATGGCGCGGCCAAGGGTGACAACCCTATGTGCGGCGACCGCGTGGAAGTCCGCGTGCGCATGCAGGACGGCCGCATCGCAGAGGCGGGTTACGAGGCACGTGGATGCCAGATCAGCGTCGCCTCCGCCGACCTGATGGCCGACGCGGTGCCGGGCCTGTCGACAGAGGCGGTCGCCGAGCTTGCCGAACGATTTCGCGGCATGATCCGCAGCGGACAGTGCGACGACCCCGCGTTGGAAGCGCTGCGACCGCTCTGCGGCGTGCACGAGCACAAGTCACGTCATAAATGCGCGACACTGCCCTGGGACGCTTTGCTGACGGCCCTGAAGGAGACGGAGCATGGCTGAGACGTATGCGGGCTGGACGCCTGAAGGAAGCGCCGAGCCGGTGCCCAGCGAGGACGCCATCATCAACGCCATCGGCACGGTCTATGACCCGGAAATCCCGGTCAACATCTACGAACTCGGCCTGATCTACGCGATCGAGATCTCGGAGGAAGGCCGCGTCAAGGTGGAAATGACGCTGACGGCGCCAGGCTGCCCCTCCGCCCAGGAATTGCCGGTGCAGGCGCGAGAAGCCATCATGGCGGTACCGGGCGTGGTGGACTGCGAGGTCGAGACAGTGTGGGATCCGCCATGGGATGCCAGCCGCATGACGGAGGAAGCCCGCCTGTCGTTGAACATGTTCTGACGCGTGACGATCTAGGACACATCATGAGCGCTACACAGACCTCCACGAAGCCACGCCGCGCCCTCCCCCCGTTGATGACGATGTCCGACGCCGCAGCCGAGCGGCTGGCCAAGCTGTATGGCGGCGCGCAGAAGGGCATGCTGTTGCGCATCGACGTGAGCACCAAGGGCTGCTCCGGCATGTCCTACCGCATGGAGTGGGTGGCGGAGCCAGGACCTGGCGACGAGGTCGTCACCGATCATGGCCTGACGGTGTTGGTGGACCGCAAGGCGAGCCTATTCCTGATCGGCACCATGATGGACTACCAGGTGAAGGACCTGTCGGCCGGCTTCACCTTCGTCAACCCGAACGAGAAGGGCCGCTGCGGCTGCGGCGAGAGCTTCCACGTCTGACGCCTAGGCGCCCCCGCACGTCCATGGAAGCGGCCGCGACGGAGCTGGCAGCAGCGCACTGGGTCTGACCGGCGCCTCGATTCTTCGGCTGACCGGTCCGAGGTGACTCTCCCATGTCAGGTTGTGGTTGGGACCGCGCCCAGAAAGTCGCGCTTGCCCACGCCCACCCCGTTATGGCGCAGGATCGCGTAGGCAGTGGTCACGTGGAAGAAGAAGTTCGGCAGCATCCAGCCAGTCACGTAGTCGGCTCCCGTCATGCTCATCGCGTGCTTGCCCGCGGTGAAGGCGATGGTGCGTTCGGACGCCGCATCGATGGCCTTCCGGTCCAGCCCCTCGAGGAAGGTGACGGTGCGGGCGATGCGGGCCTGGATCTCGTCGAAGCTGGTTTCGGTATCGGGGAAGGACGGCATGTCGGCTCCGGCAAGCCGGGCACCCCCGGCCTTGGCGGCATCCGTCGCGATCTGCACCTGGCGGACCAGCGGGAACATGTCGGGATACAGGCGGCATTGCAGCAGCACCGATGGCTCCACCTTTCGCTCCGCCGCATCGGTCGCCGCCTTGGCCAGCACCTCCGAGAGCCCGCCGAGCATCTGCAGGCACGTCGATACGGAACCCTGATACAGCGTAAATGCCATGACGACGGCCTTTGCCAGTTGCGAGCAGGGGCATAGCCTATCGGGCGTCGCCTGTCTGCGTGGAGCACCATCGTGCAGGACCTGCCCGGGCCAGTCGGGAGATCCGCACCCGCGCACCCGGCGGCAGTTCGAGCAGGCTGGGTGCAATGCCAGGCTGACACACCCTTGCCGGCGCCCCGCGCGTTAGCGGATGGGGAGGAACAGCCAGGCTGTACCCAGGACCACGAACAGCGCGGGTGCGAGGGCAACCGCAACTGCGGCCCGCACCAGCCCCGACCGGTGCAGCAAGTGCGCGCCGATGCGGCAGACCACGGCGGCAGCGGCCACCGACAGGGCGAGGCGCCCCATGAAGGCAAGGAAGCTGGAATAAGAGGCGTGCGGGTCATCGAAGAACAGGGTGCCGGCGACAGTGAACAGCGCGAGCAAGGCAAGCACGAGGCCGGTGATCAGGAGCGAGACGAGGCTGGCGAGGCGGTAGCCCGTCATAGCGGCGATCCTGAATGGGAAACCCGAGGGTTTCGGTGGGTTGGTGCCCCCATGGCTGCTAACAAGGGACAGCGGACACCACGGTGAATGCATACGATCGTTGGTGATCTTCGGGGAGCTTCGTCATACGCCATGGGAGTGCGTGGCCCGAAATGGCCTGCTGCATACAGCCTCGCGCGTCCGGATGATAACGGGCTGATCGCCTGTGTGGGGCCGGGTGTCGTCGTGATGTATATGCGCGCTCACGTCCGTGTTTCAGCGGGTCGTCCCCTGCCGCATCCCTCGTACGCAGCCGGCTCGTCCGATGGGCGATGTGAGGCTACCACCCCGGGCAAGCGGAGGCAGGGACTGCTCGCCGCGATCCTCTGTTCTGTTGCGTTGCACGCCGCGCCTGCCCGGGCTGGACTGCATGGCGAAATCGTCGACTACGGCGAGACCACGGCGGAGCAGGAACATCCCGCGCCCCGGACGCTGGATGACCACAGCCTGCTGCCAAGGACGGTGATCGAGGGCATCCGCTACGTCAGCCACACCAGCAGCTTGACGGCGCAGCTCTGCTTTCGCTTCGGCGCCTCGGTCCGCCTGGTGCCCGAAGCGGGAGAAGAGCTGCCGCGGCAGCTCATCGTGGTCGTCACCCATCCCCGGATCACCCGGCCGGACCAAGCCTCCAGCACCCGCGACAGCTTTCCGACCCCGGTCATCCAAGGCACGGCCTATGCCGGGTGGACCTTTGATCACCTGTGGGAGCTGCAGCCTGGCGATTGGACGGTGGAGTTCACGCTTGGCGGCAAGGTCCTCGCATCCAAGGCGTTCACGGTCACTGTGCCGACCCCTGGCAGTTCGGCATGCCCGTCGACCCCCATCTCCTGAAAGTGCGAGAGGGGTCGTCACTGCAACGGCCATGCCGGGGCGCATCGCCAGGATATGGTCCGCGTCACGCCCGGCGTCGTGCAGAGCGGTATGACGGCCAACGGCGCAACCGCGAGGTCGGCCGGACCGTGCACTGCGCTTGTCCCACGCCGCGCTAGCCTGGCTGGACCTGGTAGCCTTCGCCGGCGATGGCGGCACGCACGGCCTGCACGTCCGGGTTTCCTGTCACCCTCACGCTGCCTTGGCCCAGGTCGACCGCCACGTCGTGCACGCCGGGCACGGCCCGCACGGCCTTGCCGACGGCGGCAACGCAGTGGCCGCATGTCATGCCATCGACCTTGAACTCGACCATGGCGGATACCTCTTGTTTGAACCCGGTTGGCAGATGGGGCTTTACCCTATGGGAAGGTCAAGGCGCCGACGCCCCTTGACCTTGACACGTTTTAGGCCCGGTCTGAAGGGGAAGCCCATCGGAAGGATGCGCGGATGGACACTCACGTTGCAGACATTGCCGATGCCGCCCTGGGCACGGGCACTGTCGACGTTCCCGTCGAGGGGATGACCTGCGCCTCCTGCGTGCGCCGGGTGGAGCAGGCGGTGGGGCGGGTGCCGGGCGTCACCTCGGTCGTGGTCAATCCGGCGACCGAGCGGGCACGGGTGACGATGGACCGTCCGGCGGCCATGGACGTCGCGACGGCGATCGAGGCCGCGGGGTATACGGCGGGGCGGCAGGAGGCCGATCTCGCGATCGAAGGCATGACCTGCGCGTCCTGCGCAGGGCGGGTGGAGCGCGCGTTGCTGGCAGTACCCGGCGTGGCCGCGGCCGCGGTAAACCTGGCGAGCGAGCGCGCCCGCGTCACCGTGCTGGGCCAGCCCGACATTGCGCGGCTGACGCAAGCGGTGCAGCGGGCGGGGTATGCGGCACGGGCGATCGAGCCGGCGGTTCCGGACGATGGCAGCGCCGGTGAGCGGCGCAGCCGGCGCGACCTGATGCACGTCGTGGTCGCCGCCGCCCTGTCGGCCCCGCTGCTGGCGGGGATGGCGGCGCATCTGGCAGGATTGCCCGTCATGCTGCCGGGCTGGATGCAGCTGGCCTTGGCTACACCCGTGCAGGTCTGGCTCGGCGCGCGCTTCTATGTCGCGGGCTGGAAGGCGGTACGGGCCGGCGCCGGCAACATGGACCTGCTGGTGGCACTTGGCACCTCCGCCGCCTTCGGGCTGAGCGTATCCGAATGGCTGCGCGCCACGCCGGGCCATGCGCCTGCGCTGTATTTCGAGAGTTCGGCGCTCATCGTGACCTTCATCCTGCTGGGCAAGTGGTTGGAGGGCCGCGCCAAGGGGCAGACGGCCGCCGCCATCCGCGCGCTGAGCAAGCTGCGCCCCGACACCGCCCGCATCCGCAGCGGCGGCACCGAGCGGGAGGTCAAGCTGGACCGGGTCACCCTCGGCGACCTGGTCGTGGTGCGGCCGGGCGAGCGGGTCCCGGTGGATGGCATCGTGACCGAGGGCAGCGGCAGTGTGGACGAGAGCATGCTAACCGGCGAGGCGCTGCCGGTGGACAAGGCGGCGGGTGCGCGGGTGACCGGCGGCTCCGTCAATGTGGACGGGCTGCTGGTGATCGAGACGACGGCCATTGGCGCCGAGACCGCGCTGGCCCGTATCGTGCGGCTGGTGGAGGGTGCGCAGGCGTCCAAGGCGCCGGTGCAGCGCCTGGTGGACCGGGTGAGCGCGGTATTCGTGCCCGCCGTGCTGGCAGTGGCGCTGCTGACCTTCGCGGCCTGGTGGGCGCTGGCCGGCGACCCAGTGCAGGCGCTGCTGAACGCGGTCGCGGTGATGGTGATCGCCTGCCCCTGCGCGCTGGGCCTGGCCACGCCCACCGCCATCATGGTCGGCACCGGCGCCGCCGCGCGGCACGGCATCCTGATCCGCGATGCCGCCGCGCTGGAGCGTGCCCATGCGGTGAAGGCCGTCGCCTTCGACAAGACCGGCACCTTGACCCTGGGCCGTCTCGAGCTCGTCGCCGCCATCCCCGTGCCCGGCGTGACCAAGCCGGATTTGCTGCGGGACGCCGCCGCGACGGGTGGCGGCAGCGAGCATCCGCTCTCCGCCGCGCTGCGCCGGGCCAGGCCGGACGTGGCAGCCGGAGCCGACTTTCGCGCACTGCCGGGCCGCGGCGCCTCCGCCACCGTCGGCGGCCGCAGCCTGGTGATGGGCAGCCGCAGCCTGCTGGAGGAGAGCGGACTAGGTCCGGCCGGCCTGGCGCAAACGGCGGCGTCGCTGGCTGCCGAGGGGCGGACGGTGTCCTGGCTGGGAGAGCTGGCGCCCGAATCCCGCCTGCTCGGCATCCTGGCGTTCGGCGACACGGTGAGGCCGCGCGCCCGCGCCGCCCTGGACGCGCTGCATCGTGCCGGGCTGCGGACCGTCATGCTCACGGGCGACGGCAAGGGCGCGGCCGAGGCGGTGGCGGCCGAACTCGGCATCGGCGAGGTGGTGGCCGAGGTGCTGCCGGCGGACAAGGCGGACGCGGTGGCCCGGTTGCGGCAGCGCTACGGCGTGGTCGCCATGGTCGGCGATGGCATCAACGACGCCCCGGCGTTGGCAGCAGCCGATATCGGCATCGCGATGGGCACCGGCACGGACGTGGCGATGGGGGTCGCGGGCATCACGCTGATGCGGGGCGACCCAGCGTTGGTGGCCGGCGCGATCGACATCTCGCGCCGGACCTATGCCAAGATCCGGCAGGGGCTGTTCTGGGCGTTCGCCTACAACCTGGTCGGGCTGCCACTGGCGGCGGCCGGCCTGCTCAGCCCGGTCGCGGCAGGTGCGGCAATGGCGCTGAGCAGCGTCAGCGTGGTGGGCAACGCGTTGCTGCTGCGCGGCTGGCGGCCGCAGGAGGACCGGGAATGAACATCGGCCAGGTTGTCCGGCGTCTCGAAGGGCTGGGTCATAGGCGCCGATCATAGCGGAACCCAGAACCGGCAGCGGCGATGTCTGACATCGTGCTGTCCACCCTCCGTGAAGCAGCGGGGGGACGTAGGAGACACCGAGGATCGGAGCAGGAGCTTCATGAGCCAGGCACAGCAATGGCCGAAGGTCGCGGAAACCCGGATAGATCCGGACGTGTCGCTGCGCGACACCACCATCGGCCGGTGCTGCGAGATCCTGCATGGGACGGCGATCGAGTATGCCGAACTGGGAGACTACTCCTATATCGGGCAGGGCTGCACCGTGGCGGACGCGTCGATTGGCAAATTCTGCGCCATCGCCGCCAACGTCCGCATCGGCGCTCCGAACCACCCGATCGATCGTCCTTCCCTCCACCGCTTCACTTACTGTCCGGAATACTACCATGTCGGCGCGGAGCGTGACCGCGGCTTCTTTCAAAACCGCCGAGCCGACCGGGTCCAGGTCGGCCACGATGTCTGGATCGGGCACGGGGTCACGGTGCTGCCGGGGGTCGCCGTGGGAAACGGTGCGGTGCTGGCGGCCGGTGCCGTCGTCACACGGGACGTGGCACCCTACACCGTGGTCGGCGGCGTTCCGGCCCGGTGCATTCGGGACCGCTTCCCGCCATCCATCGCCGAGCGGCTAGACCGCATCGGCTGGTGGGACTGGCCCTTCGAGTTGATCATGCAGCGTTTGGCCGACTTCCAGTCCACGGATATCCAGGCGTTCTGCGAACGGTGGGAAACGGCGTCGTAGGCCGCGTCCCGGACAGCCCGATCGCCGGGACCGGTGGTGGCAACTGGCTTTCACCCCCCGATGGACGCCAGGTTTTCGCGGCCGCTTTAGACGAGTTGGCCTTAAGCGACCAGGACCGCCAACGCCGAGGCTTTACCGCTATTCCATGATAGCGGAATGATCGACCGCCACCGGGCTGGCCGAGCGGCGTAGCAGGAACACGAGCGGCGCCGCGGCAAGGCAGGTCACCATCATGAGCTTGAAATCGTCCATGTAGCTGATCGTGGTCGCCTGGGTGGTAATCAGCGCGTCCAGCGGGCCACGCCCCGCGACGACGGTGGGATCCAGCATTTGCGCCATGCCCGGCAGGCGCAGCACCGGGTTGAAGGGCGTGATGTAGGCAGCGATGTCCGCGTGGTTCACCTGGACGTTCTCCGCCAGCAGCGCGGACACCACCGAAATCCCGACGCTGGAGCCGATGTTGCGCGACAGGTTGTACAATCCGGTCCCGTCGCCGCGGCTCGCGGCCGGCAGGGTGGAGAACGTCACCACGGAGAGCGGCACGAACAGGAAGCCCAGCCCGGCGCCCTGGATGAACCCGGTGATGACGATGGTGGATTGCGCCACGTCACGGGTCCACCCCGTCATGTCGTACATCGCCCAGGCGGTCAGCCCCAGCCCGGTCAGTAGCAGCCAGCGTACCTCCACCCGGCCGATCAGCTTGCCCACGGCGAACATGCACACCATCGTGCCGATCCCGCGCGGTCCCATCACCAGCCCCGCCGTCACCACCGGGTAGCCCATCAGCGTTTGCAGGAACGGCGTCATCAGCGCCATGGATGCGAGATAGGTGATTCCTACGATGAAGATGAAGAACATGCCGAGGGTGAAGTTGCGGTCCAGGAACAGCCGGGGGTTCACGAAGGGCTGACGGCTGGTGAACGTATGCACCAGGAACCAGTAGAACGCGCTGGCGGCTACCAGTGCCTCCACGATGATCTCCCCGGAGGAAAACCAGTCCAACTGCTCGCCCCGGTCCAGGAAGATCTGCAACGCGGCTATGGTGAGGCTGAGGCTGCCAAAGCCGATCCAGTCCAGCCGGGTGCCGAGCTGCGCCCGCGTCTCGGTGACGTAGGCGCTGACCCCGGCAAAGGCCACCGCGCCGATGCCGAGATTGATGTAGAACACCCAGCGCCAATTGATATTGTCCGTCAGCCAGCCGCCGATCACCGGGCCCAGCACCGGCCCGACCATGACCGAGACGCCGAACAGCGCCATGGCCGAGCCGCGTTCCTCGGCGGTGTAGATGTCCAGCAGGATCGATTGCGACAGCGGCACCAGGGCCGCGCCGAAGAAACCCTGGAGCAGGCGGAACGCCACGATCTGCATGAGCGATTGGGCGATGCCGCACAGCACGGACGCGACCACGAAGCCGCTGATCGAGACCAGCAGCATTCGCTTGCGGCCGAACCGGGCGGCGAAGTAGCCGGAGGGCGGCGTCATGATCGCCGCCGCCGTGATGTAGGACGTCAGGACCCAGTTGATCTGGTCGGCGCTGGCGGCAACGCTGCCCTGGATATACGGCAGGGCGACGTTGGCGATCGTCGTGTCCAGCGCCTGCATGATCACGGACAGGATGACGCAGGCTGTGATCGCCCCCCGGTTGGCGACCCGCCCCGCCGGCGCCGCGGCGGCCGCGCTAGACATGGGCATGCAGCCTGTCCAGCCAGGCCTGCAACGCCGCCGGCAGCCCGCGTGCGTGCCCGGTTTCGACGTCCACCACGACACTCATGCCAACCCGCAGCGGCGGCTTGCCGGCTGGCAGGTCGAGCCGCACGCGCATGGGAATGCGCTGCACCACCTTCACCCAGTTGCCCGTGGTGTTCTGCGCCGGCAGCAGCGAGAAGGAGGAGCCGGAGGCCGGGCTGATGCTTTCCACGGTGCCGGTCCATGCCGTCCCGGGATAGGTGTCCACCGTGATGGTCGCCACCTGGCCGGGCCTGACATAGGTCAGTTCCGTTTCCTTCGGGCTTGCCTCGACCCAGAGGTTGGTGTCGGACACCAGGCTGAAGCCGGGCTGCGACGCCCGCAGGTAGCTGCCGACCTGCAGCGTATCGACGTTGGCCACGACCCCGTCGAAGGGCGCATAGGCGACGGTGTCGTTCAGGTCACGCCGTGCCGAGTCCACGGCAGCCTCGGCCTGCTTGTAGAACGGGTTGTCCTCGACCGGCTGGTTCGCGTCGTAGCCGAGCTGCGCCAGCATGGCTTGCGCCTGGGCCTGGGAGACCATGACCTTCTGCCGCATGGACGTCAGGTCGTGCTGTGCTTGGTCGTACGCCGCGCGGGACGCCACCACGCTGGAGGCAAGGTCCTGCTGGCGCTTGAACACTGTCTCGTAATACGGCAGGTCCGCCTTGGCCTGGTCGATCTGCGACACGGCTTCCTTGTAGCTAGCCTGCTGCGTCAAGACCTGGTTGCGCACGGTGCCGAGCTGTGCCTGCGCCCCGGCCAAAGCGATGCGGAACGGGGCGTCGCGCAGCGTGAACAGCACGTCCCCGCGCTTGACGTGCTGGTTGTCGTGCACCGCGATGGAGGCGACCAGGCCGGACACGTCGGTCGACACGCCCATCGACTGCGCCTGCACGTACGCGTTGTCCGTCGACATGATCTGCCCGCCGGTCACGTATTCGTATGCGCCCACCGACAGCGCGACAGGCAGCAGCGCGAACAGCAACGGCCGCAGCACCCGACGGCGGGGCTTGGCCACCTCGGTGGACGGCGCCCGCTCCGTTGCCAGGTCAGCCGCACGCGTCTGCACGCTGTCTTCGACGATGCTCGTGTTGTTCGTGTCCATGCTCTTGCCGATCGTGAGGGAGGTTAACCCGCTTTCTTCTTGACGCTGGGCCGTATGCACGCCTCGGTGAGGTTCGCCTTGACTGCATCCAGGATGCGGCACAGTTCGGACCTGTCGGTGTCCGACAGCCCAGCGAGCGCCTCGGCGCGCGTGACATCGCCGATCTCGCGCAACGGCGCCAGGCTCTGATGCGCCGTCACGTCAAGGTAGAGGAGCCAGAGCCTGCGGTCGGTCGGATGCTGCCGCCGCTCGATCAGGCCGCGTGCCTCCAGCCTATCCAGGATGCGGACGAGGGAGATCGGCTCCACCTCGAGGATCTCCGCCAGGCCAGCCTGATGGATGCCCTCGTTCTTGGCGAGATGCAGCAGGACCAGCCATTGCGATCGCGTGAACCCCAGGTGCGTGGCCTGCTGCTCGAACCGCTTCCGCATCAGCCGTCCCACGTCGTGCAGGACAAAGCCGATCGCGGATAGCCCCGGCTCCTCATCGCCCTGCCCGACGGCTCCGCTGTGAGACACGCTGCTACCCTTACTGCTGTATAGCAAATCATAGACTTGCTTATGATCGAGGTCCAGCCCTAGATGCCGTATGATCGGAGACGACGGTGAAGACAGCGATGCGGGTCGGCCTGTGGATGGCAGTGTGGCTGGACCTTTGCTCGGGTGCGGCTTTCGCTCGTGCGCCCTTCAGCTGCGCCGGGGCAGCCATGGCAGGCGGGGCAGAACTGCTATGCAGCCATACCGATCCGGCAGCGCCAGCGCAGACCTGCAGCTTCAGTTGGACGCTGATGACGTCCACGAACCAGCCCACCGTGGTAGATGGATCCTTCGTGCTGCCGAGCGGCGTGCAGAACTCTATCGTCTATCAAGGCAGCGGGTATGGCTACGCGCTGTCCATGCCCGTGGTGCTATGCCAGGGCCGGTCCGACACCCCGCCCGGCTGACGCCAGGCGCCCGTCCGATACCCGGTGCGGAACCTCCGGCCGCTAGAAAGTGACGGCGCTGGTCTCGACCCCGCTTTGCGGCAGGGAGCGCGTCGGCCGGTAGGCCAGGTACATCGCCAGCCCGGTGAAGGTGAATCCGCCGACCAGGTTGCCAACCGTGACCGGAATCTCGTTCCACAGCAGCCAATCGCCCACCGTCGCCTTCGCGCCCAGTATCAGGCCGAGCGGGAACAGGCTCATGTTCACCACGGCGTGCTCGAAGCCCTGGGCGAAGAACAGCAGGATCGGCAGCCAGCAGCCCATGATCTTGCCGGTGACGGAGTTGGACGACAGCCCCATCGTCACCCCGAAGCAGACCATCCAGTTGCACAGCATCGCCTTGACGAACACGGTCAGCATCCCGGCGGAACCGAGCGCCGCGTAGCCGACGCTGCGCAATTCCACCGCCGCGCGCAGGCGGTCGCCGATGACCGCGCCGTTGCCGGTGCCGGCATTGGTGAGCACCACGTAGATCAGCACGGCGTAGGCCAGCGCGCCGGCGAAATTGCCGATGAACGTCCACAGCCAGTTGGCCAGCATCTGCCCGGCAGTGGCCCGGCCCGCCATCACCGCCATCGGCAGCAGGGCGAAGCTGCCCGTGATCAGATCCAGCCCGAGCACGACGATCATCGAGAATCCAACCGGGAAGATCAGCGCCCCCACTAGCGGCACTCCGGTCTGCGCCAGGGCCAGGAAGGCGAGCGTGGTCGCGACGGCAAGCAGGGCACCGGCCAAGGCACTGCGGACCAGCAGCTCACCGGTGTTGAGGCGGGCCTTGATGGCCCCCAGCTCGATCATGGCGGCAACGATCTGGGCAGGCTTCACGGCGTCCGTCATGCGGGGGACCTCTGTCGGGGCGAGGCGTCGGCGTGCAATGCCCATGCCAGGCAGAGCGCGATGCGACGGAGGCTCAGAGGTCGAGCACGCGCGTGGGCCTGATCCGTCCGCGCATCAATTCCTGCAGGGCGATCCAATTGCCGCGTAGCCGCCCGGGGCGGTCGATATAGGGTTCAGGCCGGGGCAAGTGGATGCAGTTGGAAATGATGTTCCGGCTGAAGGAGAGGATGGCACGGTGCCAGGAGATCACCCCCTTGCGTGCCAGGTAGACCGGGTTGCTTACCTGGGAATAGCCAAGCCGCTTGCCCGAGCCGCGGCCGGATTTCACCCCGAGATGGACCCCGCGTGCAGCCAGCACTTTCACGACGCGGCCGTGGACGCCGAGGCGGCGGGTGAAATCGACGTCCTCCAGCCAGCCATAGAAGGGTAGTTGCACATCGAAGCGCAAAGCATGCTGCCGCACGGGGGACAGGCGGACCGCCATGTTGCAGCCATACCCGTTCGGCGCCTTGCGCACCGCGAGCGGGTCGGCGAGGCCACGTTGCCGGGCGAGGACGGCGCGGCCGTCGGGGACCGACAGGCCCGGCCCCTTGATTCCGTCGGCGAGTACATCGCCGGTGGTGACGACGATGTCGGGGTAGGCCCGGAATGCGGCTGCCGTGCAGGACAGGTAATCGGGCATCGGCAGGAAATCGTCGTCGAAGAAGATGACGGCGTCCGAACCGTCATCGGCCAGGCGGTCGAGGATGGTATTGCGCTGGTTGCACAACCCCGCCTCGACACACGCCAGTTCCAACCCGTCGGAGGGCCCCAGGCCCGCCACGTCGGACGGGTCGGTATAGCAGATGATGATCCGGGACGGATGCTCGGTCTGCCGTTGCAGTTCGGCAACGACTTCGACTAGGGTGCCGGCGCGCCCCTTGGTCGCGATCCCGACCGCAATGCGGAACGGCGCAGCCGCTTCGGCAACGTCGCTGCGTATGAAACCCTCACCCACACGAAGTCTCCCTGCCGGAGCGTGAGGGATCACAAAAGCAAGTGCCGTTCAAGCGGGATCCGTAACAGCCGAATCGGACATGCCACGACAGGAAACAAATCCATCGTTTTGAGTTGAAGGCGCTTTCCGTCGACTGGTTCGATAGCAGAATGGGATTGCCTTCCCAAAGTAAATTATGTTCTCTATACGTTCCTTGAGCAAAGGAGCGTCCCGAAATCTCTGCCAGCGCCACATTGGACATCCTGCGCAGCCGCATCGCGTGGATGGAGCGGCGGTCCGCACCGCGATCCGGGATGCTGTGTTTCGGCATCCCGGCCATCGACGCGCACCTGCCGGGCGGTGGGCTGATGGCGGGGGCGCTGCACGAGGTGGCGGGCGACGGCCCGGATGCCGAGCACGGGACCGAGGCGGCGTTGCTGCTGGCGGGCCTGCTGGCCCGGCGGCGCGGCCCCGTCCTCTGGGCGGTGAGGCGGCATGATTTGTTCGCCCCCGCCCTGGCCGCCGCCGGGCTGCACCCGGACCGCGTGGTGTTCGCCGAGGCCGGGTCCGCCGTGCTGCTGGTGATGGAGGAGGCGCTGCGCCATCCCGGCCTGGCCGGGGTGGTGGGGGAGGTCGGGCGGCTGGGGCTCACCGCCTCCCGCAGGCTGCAACTGGCGGCGGAGGGTTCGGGCGTCACCGCCTTTGCCCTGCGCCGGTTCCGCCGGGCCGCCGACCCGGCGTTGGCCGAGCCGAACGCGGCGACCACGCGCTGGCGGGTGGCCGCCCTGCCCTCGCCGCCGCCGATGCCGCATGCGCCGCAGGTTCCCGGGCTGGCCCGGGCACGCTGGCGGCTCGACCTGGTGCGCTGCCGCGGCGGCGCACCGGCAACCTGGACCGTGGAGGCATGTGATGCGCAGGGTCGTCTCGCTCTGGTTACCGACCTTCCCGACCGATCGGCTGCGGCGGGGCAGCGCCGTGCTGCCGGCTGAGGCACCGCTGGTCACCCGGCTGCATGACGGGCGGCGCATGGTGATAGGGGCGGCGGATGCCGTGGCGGACACGCTGGGGCTGCACCCCGGGATGGCGCTGGCCCACGCGCAGGCGATGGTGCCGGGGCTGCTGGTGCGCGATGCCGACCCGCCGGGCGATGCGGCGGCGCTGGCGCGGCTGGCCGCCTGGTGCCTGCGCCTGTCCCCGCTGACCGCGCCGGATGGGGACGGCATCTGGATCGACGCCAGCGGCTGCACCCATCTGCAAGGGGGCGAGACGGCCATGCTGGGGACGCTGCTGGACCGGCTGGCGGCGGACGGGGTGGCGGCGCGGGCGGCGATCGCCGACACGCCGGGCGCCGCGCATGCCCTGGCGCGCCATGCGGCGGAGCGCGTGACGATCGCCCCGCCGGGCGGCACGGCAGAGGCGGTTGCGCGCCTGCCCGTCGCCGCACTGCGCCTGGAAGCCCAGACGGTGGCGACGCTGCGGCGGCTGGGCCTGGATCGCGTGGGCGACCTGGCCGCCCTGCCCCGCGCGCCCTTCGCCCGGCGGTTCGGCGCCGGCGTGCTGCTGCGGCTGGACCAGGCGCTGGGCCGCGTCGCCGAGCCGATCACCCCCGTGGTGCCGCCGGACATGCCGCAGGCGCGGCTGGCCTTTGCCGAACCGTTGTCGACGGCCGAAAGCTTCGTGGCCGTCATCGCCCGGCTGGTGCGCCGGGTTTGCACCCGGTTGGAGCAAGGCGGCCTGGGCGCGCGGCATCTGGCCCTGCTGTTCGAGCGCGTGGACGGCACGGTGGCGGCGATCCGCATCGGCACCGCCCGCCCCTCGCGGGACACGCGCCATCTGGGCCGGCTGCTGGAGGAGCAGGTGGAGACCGTCGATCCGGGCCTTGGCGTGGACGCGATGCACCTGGTCGTGCCGTTCACCGAACCCTTGGCCTACGCCCAGTCGGCGAAACTGACGGATGACGCGGAGGCGGACGTGGCGACATTAGTGGACCGGCTGTCCAACCGGCTGGGCCCCGAGCGGGTCTGGCGCGCCGCCCCCACGCAAAGCGACGTGCCGGAGCGCTCGGTCCGCCGGGTCTGCGCCGTGGCCGCGCCCGGCGGGGCCGGGTGGCCGCCCTGGCCGCGCCCGACCCGGCTGCTGCATCCGCCGCAGCCGGTGCAGATGACCTCCGTCATGCCGGACCATCCACCGCTCGCCTTCACCTGGCGCCGCCACCGCCACAGGGTACGCCGCGCGGACGGGCCGGAGCGGGTGGCAGGCGAATGGTGGCGCCGGGACGCGGAGACCGGCGCCGTGCGGGATTACTGGCAGGTGGAGGACGAGGCCGGCCGCCGCTTCTGGCTGTACCGCCGCGGCAATGGCCAGGACGCCGCCACGGGCGATCTGCAGTGGTTCCTGCACGGGGTGTTTTGAGAGTGGTTCCTGCACGGGGTATTTTGAGCATGGCGCACGCATTCATGGCATCTTTGCCGGACTGGCCTTATGATCGGCTCCATGCTGGCGAAACTCGGTTTGGACAATCGGCTGACCCTTCCCGCCCAAGCGGTGGACGCGCTTGGCCATCCCAGCCATTTCGACGTGGCAGTGGAAGGCGACCGTCTGGTGTTGACCCCATCACACGCCAGTGCCCACGGCATCCGCGACCGCTTGGCCTCGCAGGGCGTTGCCGATCAGGACGTGACCGATGCCGTCCAGTGGGCCCGCCGCGTGGGGTGACCGTGCGGCAGGCTGTCTTCGACACCAACGTCGTCGTATCAGCCCTGGTGTTTGGATCTCGCATGGCGTGGCTGAGACAGGCGTGGCGAGCCGATTGCTCGCCCGTCATCTGCATCGAAACGATGAACGAGCTATCGCGGGTTCTGGCCTACCCGAAGTTCAAACTTGCGGCGATGGACCAGCGCGTGCTGTTGGATGACTACCTCCCGTTCGCAGACACAATAGTGCTGCCGGTTCCGTTGCCGCCTCTGCCGGCACCTTGCCGCGACAGGAAAGATACCATTTTCCTGCAACTTGCGCTGGCAGCGTCGTGCTCCCTGGTTTCCGGGGATGCCGACCTGACGGTGCTCCGGGGAGTTCCGACACTCTCGATCCTATCCGCGGCCGAACTGAAGTCCCTTCTCTACGATGATGGGGGGCCGAGGCAGGGCGGCTGACCCTGGTGCACCCTTCGTCGGCGACGATCCTGCCGTTCCTACCGGCACAGACAGGGACAGACCGCCCGCCAGACCCGCCGCCGCGCTACGCCGAACTCCAGGTCACCTCCAACTACTCCTTCCTGCGCGGCGCGAGCCATGTGGAGGAGTTGCTGGGCCAGGCGAAGGCGCTCGGCCTGCATGCGCTCGCCATCACCGACCGCAACAGCCTGGCCGGGGTCTTGCGGGCGCATGGCTACGCGAGGAAGGCCGATGTCGCGATGCGCCTGGTCATCGGCTGCCGGCTGGACCTGCGCGATGGCACGTCGCTGCTGGCCTATCCCACCGACCGCGCCGCCTATTCGCGGCTGTGCCAGATGCTCACCGAGGGCAAGCGGCGGGGCGGCAAAGGCACCTGCCTGCTGGACTGGGACGATGTGGCGGCGCATGGCGCGGGCTGGTTCGCCACCCTGTTGCCCGGCGAGGCGGACAAGGTGGACCTGGACCGGCTGCACCGGGGTTTCGGCGACCGCGCCTCCCTGGCCCTGACGCTCCGCCGGCGGCCCGGTGATGCCGTGCGGCTGCGGCGGCTCAGCGACATGGCACAGGCGGCAGGGGTGGCGACCGTCGCGACCGGTGACGTACTGTACCACGTGCCGGAGCGCCGGATGCTGCAGGACGTGATGAGCTGCATCCGCCAAGGCTGCACCATCGACGACGCCGGGCACCGGCTGGAGCGCTTCGCCGACCGCCACCTGCGCATGCCGGAGGAGACGGCGCGGCTGTTCGCCGACTATCCGGAGGCGGTCGCCCGCACGGTCGAGATCAGCGAACGCTGCACCTTCTCCCTGTCCGAGCTGCAATACCAATACCCGGACGAATCCGAACTGCCCCATGAAACCGCGCAGCAGGCGCTGGAACGCCACACCTGGGCCAGCGTGCCGGACCGCTATGGGGACGTCCTGCCGCCCAAGGTCGAACAACAGCTCCGCCACGAGTTGGCCTTGATCGCGCAGATGCGATACGCGCCGTATTTTCTGACCGTGAACACGATCGTGCGGGAGGCGCGGCGCAGGGGGATCCTATGCCAGGGCCGCGGCTCCGCCGCCAACTCCGCCGTGTGCTTCGTGCTCGGCATCACCGCCATCGACCCGGTGGCGGCGGGCCTGCTGTTCGAGCGCTTCGTCTCCAGCAACCGCAACGAGCCGCCCGACATCGACGTCGATTTCGAGCACGAGAAGCGCGAGGAGATCATCCAGTGGATCTACGGGCATTACGGCCGCGACCGTGCGGCGCTGTGCGCCACCATCGTGCGCTACCGCTCGCGCGGCGCGGTGCGGGAGGTGGGCAAGGTGATGGGGCTGACGGAGGACGTGACCGGCGCGCTGGCATCCCAGGTATGGGGCTGGTCGGAGGAGGGCGTGGACCAGACGCATGCCGAGCAGCTCAACCTCAACCTGTCCGACCGTAGGCTGCGCCTGACGCTGGAGATCGCACGCCAGCTCATCAACCACCCGCGCCACATGTCGCAGCACCCCGGCGGGTTCGTGCTGACGCGGGAGAATCTGGCGGACCTGGTGCCGATCGAACCGGCGTCGATGGAGAACCGCCAGGTGATCGAGTGGGACAAGGACGACATCGACATCCTGAAGTTCATGAAGGTCGACATACTGGGCCTGGGCATGCTCGGCTGCCTGCGCCGCGCCTTCGACCTGATCCACCGGCATCGTGGCAAACGATACGACATCGCCAGCGTCCCACAGGATGACGCGCCCACCTACGAGATGATCCAGCGGGCCGACACGCTCGGCACGTTCCAGATCGAGAGCCGAGCGCAGATGTCCATGCTGCCGCGGCACAAGCCGGCCAGCCTGTACGACCTCACGATCCAGGTGGCGATCGTGCGGCCCGGACCGATCCAGGGCGACATGGTGCATCCTTATTTGCAACGGCGCCTGGGTCTGGAAAAGCCGGAGGATATCCGGCCCGAATTGAAGGAGGTCCTGCATAAGACGTTGGGCATCCCCCTGTTCCAGGAACAGGCCATGCGGGTCGCCATCGTCGGGGCCGGCTTCACGCCGGACGAGGCGGACCAGTTGCGCCGCTCGATGGCGACCTTCAAGCAGACCGGCGGCGTCGGCGAGTTCCGTGACCGGATGATCGAGGGCATGGTCAGGAACGAATACCCGCGCGAATTCGCCGAGCGTACCTTCAAGCAGATCGAGGGCTTCGGGTCCTACGGCTTCCCGGAAAGCCACGCGGCCTCCTTCGCGCTGATCGCCTATGCCAGCTCGTGGGTGAAGCGCCACCATCCGGACGTGTTCTGCGCCGCGCTGCTCAACGCGCAGCCGATGGGGTTCTATGCCCCGGCGCAGATCGTGCGCGATGCGCGGCGCCACGTCACCGTGCGGCCGGTCTGCGTGAACGCCAGCCAGTGGGACTGCACGTTGGAGCCGGATTGCGGGCCATTCCTGGCCGTGCGGTTGGGCTTGCGGATGGTGAAGGGGCTGTCGGAGGCTGTGGCAGCAACGATCATCGGGCGCCGGGCAGAGCGTTACCGCTCGGTGGAGGATGTCTGGCGCCGGGCTGCCGTCCCGGCGGCGACGCTGGAGCGGCTGGCAGAGGCCGATGCGTACGCGGATATGGGCGTGAGCCGGCGGCAGGCGCTCTGGGCGATCCGCGGTCTGGGGGAGCCGCCGCCCCCCCTGTTGCTGGACGGCCCTCTGCCAAAGGGAGAAGGAAGCCCGCTTCCTTCGCAAGAGGGTCGGGTGAAGGCCACGCCCGCCCGCACGGAACCCGCCGTCCAACTCCGCCCCATGACCGGGGGGCACGAGGTGGTGGAGGACTACCAGGCCACCGGGCTCACGCTGCGCCGCCATCCCGTGCATTTCCTGCGCGCCGGGTTGCGCAGCCGCGGCATGGTCACCTGCGAGTCGCTTGCCGCGATGCAGGAGGGGCGGCGTGTCGTGGTGCCCGGCATCGTGCTGGTGCGGCAGAAGCCCGGCAGCGCCAAAGGCATCATGTTCGTCACCATCGAGGACGAGACCGGGGTGGCAAACCTGGTGCTGTGGCCCACCCTGTTCGAGAAGCAGCGCAGGCTTATCCTATCGGCCAGGATGATCGCCTGCCGCGGCCGGATGCAACGCGAAGGCGAGGTGATCCACGTGGTGGCCGAACACCTGACCGATTTGTCGCGCGAACTGCGCGCCATCGGCACGCAGGAGCTGCCATTCCCCATCCAGTACGGCCGTGGCGACGGCGCCACCCATCCCGGCAGCGCCGATCCGCGCGAGCAGGTGGCGGCGGCGAGCCGGCGATCGCAGGGCATCAAGGTTCCGACGCGCGATTTCCGCTAGCGCGATCGCTTGAGGTTGCTTGACCTCAAGCGTAAATCGCCCTTGAACAAAGGCTAAAGCATGGTCGCTTCTTCTACCTGAAGCGACCACGCTTTAGCGCTCCAGTTGGAAGCCGTGCAGCGCGCCGATCGCCAGCCGCTCGCTCAGGGCGGCGGTCGAACGTTCCAACCGGTCCAGCGCGTCCAGCGCCGGGGCGAATGGCGGGTGGGCACGGGTTGCCGGCGGGCTCGGGCTCGGGCGCTCCCCGTCGGCCAGCGCCGCCAGCCGGTGTGCGACCGCGTCGGCCTGGTCGGCCGCCACCGGATCGGCGGCGGTGGCGCAGACTGCGAGCACCCGAACCCAGTGCACGCAATCCAGCAGGGCCGGCACGGGACGGTCGAGGTCGGTCCGGCGGAGCATGAACCGGCCGGCGATCAACGGCAGCAAAGCGAGGCGCAGATCCGCGATCTGGCGATCCACCACACGCATAGCGGCCACCGGGTTGGCGCCGGGCTTGCCGGCCAGCACGTCGCGGCAGGTGCCGACCGCGTCGGACAACGCGTGCAACACGCCCGTGCCCGAGCGCTTCACCTGGTCGCGGGTACGGGCGGGCAGCACGCATACCGCCACCAGCATGGCGGCCGCGGCGCCGACCGCGGTCTCCTCCACCCGCAGCAGCAGAAGCGGTTCCAGCGACGCCCCCAGCAGGCTGTAGAGCAGCCCCAGCAGGACGGTCACGCAGAAGATGCCGGCGGTGTAGGAGACGAGGAAGAAATAGTACATCCCGAACACCGCGAGAAGCAGCGCCACCGTTTCCGCCAGTGTCTCCCCCGCCAGCAGCGACGCCAGGGTGAGGCCCGCCACCAGCCCGAGCAGGGTGCCGCCAAGCCGCTGCATGCCCTTGTAGATCGTGTCGCCGCGGGACCGGGCGTTGAGGAACACCACGTAGACCGTGATGACGGCCCAGAACCAGCGCTGCGGCGAGACTGCCATGCCGCCTGCCATCGCCAAGGCCGAGGCAAGCGTCACGCGCAAGGCGATGCGCCAGGCAAACGGGCCGGGCGGCGGCGGCACGGCGGCGGCGGCGATGGCGGGCGGCACCGCGGCGGCCAGGCCGAGAGCGGAGGCCGCGCGCATGATGTCGGCCAGGGCGACCGCCACCGCGGTTTGCGGCGCGTTCGTGTCGGGGCCGCGCAGGTGGTGGCGCGACCATCGGCCGCGGCGCAGCCGCCGCTCGTTGGCCTGCAACCGCGCCGCCTGGCGCCGGCTCGTCTGCCCGGCCACGGCCTCCAGCGGGGCGACGGCCAGGCGGGCGACGGCGAGTTCCAGGTCCATCAGCCGCAGCCGCAGCGGCGCACTGCCCGCCGGGTCCAGCATGGCCATCTGGTCGTCCGCCGCCAACGCCGCCTCGTTCAGCCGCGCCAGGCTGCGGCGCAGCCGCCGCACCGTCGCGGGTTGGCCAGCCGCCAAGCCACCCGCATCGCGCATCACCCGCGCCGCCCGGCCCTGCACCGCCTGCACCGTGCGGCGCAGCGTCGCGGCCGGGCGCAACGGCAGCAGGCCGAAGCAGGCGAGCCAGGTAACCGGGATGGCGACGACGATCGACAGCATCTGCAACGGCAGGGTTGCCGGCGGCAGCTCCAAATAGAGCCCGACATAGCTGATCACGACCGCCACCAAGCCCAGCGCGATGCCGCGCGAATTTCGCGCCTGCAACAGGAAGCACAGGAACACCAGGACGAGGAAGAAGCTGTCGCCCAGCACGCCGCGCCCGTGCAGCAGGGTGGTCGCGATCTCGGAGGCCGCGGCAGGCAGGGCCAGCAGCACCAGCGTGCGCTCCCGCTGTTGTCGCGTCGGCTCCCGCATCAGGAACGGCGCCATCAGGCTCAGCGTGACGCCGGAGGCGAATTCCACCGGCGACGCCCCGAGCAGCCAGCCGAGCAGCACGGCCGCCGCCGTCATGAGGAACACCGAGGCGGTGCCGCGCAGCGCCATCAGCAGGCGGACCAACCCGGGATCGGACGCGACCATGCGGTCCCACACGCCGGACATCGCCTGCATCGGCATCGTCACGGTCCGGACAAGCCGGTCTCTTCGCTTGTGCAGCATAACCCACCATAAGGCGGCCGGGCGGCCAGGGTCACCACACAATCACCCGAGGGCGGCGTTCAGGCGGTGCCAATCCGACGGACCCGGCAGGCCGAACCGCAGCCAACGGGGATGGTCGGCGAAGCGCCGCACCAGGATGCCCACCTCTCCCAGCCGATCGGCCAAGGCGCCGGCATCTTCATGTTCGACCAGGCGGAACAGCCTTGTGCCGCCGATGAGCCGGCACCCGGCGCAGCCCAGCGCGCTGTCCAACCGGGCGGCATCGGCGGCCAGCCGGGTTGCCGCCGCGGCACGCCAGTCGCGGTCGGCCAGGCCATGCAGCCCGGCCCACACCGCCGGGCCGCCGACCGCCCAAGGCCCGAGCGCCTGGCGCAGCCCGGCCGCCAGGGCCGGGTTGGCGAGCGCGAAGCCGAGGCGCAGCCCGGCGAGCCCGTATGTCTTGCCGAACGACCGCAGCAGGAGCAGGCCGGGCCGCGGCAAGGCGGAGGCCAGGCTGCATCCCTCCAGGTCGGCGAACGCCTCGTCCACCACCAGCAACCCGCCTCGCGCGGCGAGCCGATCCGCAAGCGCCAGCAGCGGCGCCCGGTCCGGCACCCGGCCGTCGGGGTTATTGGGGCGCACCACCACCACGGCGTCGGCTTCGGCCAGGATCGCCGTCTCGGACACCGCGTGGCCGGCGAGCGCCCAGGCGGCGTGGTGCTCGGCATAGGTGGGGGACAGCACCGACACCGTGCCACGCGGCAGCAGCCGCGGCAGCAGATGGATCAGCGCCTGGGTGCCCGGTGCAGCCACGATGGCTGCGGGGTCGGACATGCCATAGGCCGCCGCCGCCGCGAGCTCCAATGCCGCGACCTGCTCGGGCTCCGGCAGCCGGGTGGCTATTTCGGCAGGCATCGGCGGCAAGGGGTACGGCACCGGGTTGATGCCGGTCGACAGGTCGATCCAAGGCCGGCGCGCATGCGGAAACCGCGCCCGTGCCGCAATCAGCCCACCGCCATGCGCGATCGGCATCGCCATGCTATCCCCCTGCCCCGTGCTGACATCCACATTCCCGCTGCTCGCGGCCGGGGCGCTGCTGGTCGAGGCCACGGCCGGCTATCCGGCATGGCTGCTGCGCCGCATCGGCCACCCGGTGATGTGGGCCGGCGCAGCCATCGCATGGCTGGACCGCACGCTCAACCGGGGACGACATCGCAGGACGGCCGGGATCGTGGCGGTGGCAGCCTTGGTGCTGGGAGCCTGGCTGCCGGCCTGGGCGCTCCAATCGGCGGCGTTGCACTGGTTGCCGCGTCCATGGGCGCTGGCGCTGCTGGCGGTCGCGGCGTCTACCCTGCTGGCGCAGCGAAGCCTGTGGCGGCACGTGGCGGCCGTGGCGGCCGGGCTGCGCGTCGGCCTGCCGGAGGGCCGGGCCGCCGTGGCGCACATCGTCGGCCGTGACCCGTGCAGCCTTGATGCGGCGGGCGTCGCGCGCGCCGCCATCGAGAGCCTGGCGGAGAATTTCTCCGATGCGGTGGTGGCGCCGGCGCTGTGGTGCGCCCTGCTCGGCCTGCCGGGCATCGCGATCTACAAGGCGGTCAACACGGCCGACAGCATGATCGGCCACCGGACTCCCCGATACGCCGAATTCGGCTGGGCCGCCGCCCGCCTGGACGATGTGGTGAACCTTCCCGCCTCCCGCCTTGCCGCATTGCTGCTGGCGGCGGCCAGCTTGCGCGGGGTCAAGCCCGCGGTGCGGGCGGTGTGGCGGGACGCACGTCGCCACCGCTCCCCCAATGCTGGCTGGCCGGAGGCCGCCATCGCCGGCGCGTTGGGGCTGCGGCTGGCCGGCCCGCGAGTCTACGGCGCCGTGCGGGTGGAGGATGGCTGGATGGGGGACGGCCGCGCGGAGGCAGGCCCGGAGGATATCCGGCGCGGGCTGGCGATCTATCGGCGCGCCTGCGTGCTGCAATTGGCGGTGCTGGCCGGCTCGGCTACGCTGCTGCCATGACGGAACGACCCGCGATGCAACGGCGCGACCTGCTGGGCCTGATCGGCGCGGCGGCTGGCGGGTCTGCCATGTACCTCGCCATGGCGGCGCTGGGGCACGCGGCGGAGTCCACCTATACCGGCCCGATCAAGCTGGACGGCAACGTGCGGGGCGCCAGCGTGCTGGTGCTGGGCGCCGGCGTCGCCGGCATGGTCACTGCGATGGAGCTGCGCCGCGCCGGCTACCGGGTGGAGCTGCTGGAATACAACGACCGGCCCGGCGGACGCACCTGGACCCTGCGCGGCGGCGACCGCTACGCCGAGCTGGGCGGCGCGGTGCAGGAATGCGGGTTCGACGCCGGGCTGTACCTCAATCCCGGCCCGTGGCGCATCCCCTACCACCACCGGGCGCTGCTGGATTACTGCCAGCGGCTCGGCGTGGCGTTGGAGCCGTTCGTGCAGGTCAACCACAACGCCTACCTGCACGGCGCGCAGGCGTTCGGCGGCAAGCCGCAGCGCTATCGGGAGGTGCAGGCCGACTTCCACGGCACGGTCGCCGACCTGCTGGCCAAGGCGGTGCGCACCGACCGGCTCGGCGATGCGGTCACGAAGGAGGATACCGAGGTGCTGCTCGCCGCTTTGCGAAGCTGGGGCGCGCTCGACCACGACTACCGCTATGTCCGTGGCGACGACAGCAGCGAGCACCGGGGCTGGGACAAGCCGCCTGGCGGCGGGCTGAACGCCCGGCCGGTGCCGTCCCAGCCGGTGGCGCCGTCCGACCTGCTGCATAGCCGGCTGTGGCGCGCCCTGTCGGTGGCGGCGGACTACGACTACCAAACCACGCTGTTCCAACCGGTCGGCGGCATGGACGCCATCGCCCGCGCGATGGGACGCGAAGTGCAGGACGTGCTGCGGCTGCGCACCAAGGTGACGGCGATCCGCCAGGACGGCAGCGGCGTCGCGGTCGATTGGACGGACACGGCCAGCGGGGTTCCCGGGCAGTCGCGGGCGGATTGGTGCGTCTGCACGATCCCGCTCTCCATCCTCAGCCAGATCGACATGACCGTGTCGCCTGCCATGGCGGCGGCGATCCAGGCCGTGCCCTATGCCGCCGTGGTCAAGATCGGCCTGCAATTCCGCCGCCGCTTCTGGGAGCAGGACGAGGCGATCTATGGCGGCATCAGCTACAGCGACCTGCCGATATCGCTGATCGGCTACCCGGCCAGCGGCTACAATGCCGGCGGCAAGGGCGTGCTGCTGGGCGCCTACGCCTTCGGCCCCTACGCCTATGAATGGACGGCGCTGGACCCGGCGGAGCGGGTGCGCCGGGCAGTGGCCTATGGCGCGCAGATCCATCCGCAATACGCGGCGGAGTTCGAGACCGGGATCGCCGTCGGCTGGCACCGGGTGCCCTGGACGCTGGGCTGCTACGGCCAGTGGTCGCCAGCGACGCGTACGGAGCATTACGACGACCTTTGCGCGCTGGACGGCCGCATCGTGCTGGCCGGCGAACACGCCTCCTACATCCCGGCCTGGCAGGAAGGCGCCGTGCTGTCCGCCCTGGATGCCGTGACCCGGCTGCATGCGCGGGTGGTGGGATGAGAGCCGTCCTCATCCTGCTGGTGCTGGCGGCCGGCGCGCGCGCGGAGGAGCCTGGCCCCACTTTCGGCAGCCCGTTCCACTTCACCGAGGCGGGCGGCGCGGCGATCTACAACTCGGTCTGCGCCGGCTGCCACATGCCGGACGGGCGCGGCGCGGCGGGCGCCGGCGCCTATCCGGCCCTCGCGAACGATGAACGGCTGGTCGCGGCGGGATATCCGATCGCGATGGTGCTGAACGGGCACGGCGCCATGCCGTCGTTCGGGCGCTCGCTGTCGGACGCCCAGGTGGCGGCGGTGGTGGGTTTCATCCGCACCCATTTCGGCAACGCCTATCCCGACGCGCCGTCCGCGGCGGATGTGGCGGCGGCGCGCTGAAGCAGGCTGCGCAGTCCCTGGGCGAGCGGCAGGGCGGCGCCAAGGCCCAGCGCGGCCCGCGAGCGGGACGGGTCGCCGACGGAATGGCGGATCTCGCCCGTGCGCGGCGGACCCTGGACGATCTGCGGCGCCGCGCCACGCAGCGCGCCGATCGTCTCGGCCAGGTGCCGGACGGAAATCGCCTGCCCGGTGCACACGTTGAACACCGGCGCGTCCGGCAGGCGACGCGCCATCGCCTGCAGCAGGGCAGCCACCACGTCGGCCACCTGAACCAGGTCTCGCGTCTGCCCGCCATCGCCGAACACCGTCACGGGCAGCCCGCGGCCGATCCGGTCGGCGAAGATGGAGACGACGCCGGAGTAGGGTGAATCCGGACGCTGCCGGGGACCGTAGACGTTGAAGAACCGCAGGCCGGTGGTCGGGATGCCGCGGGTATGGGTCGCGACGGCGGCATGCAGCTCGCCGGCATATTTATCGGCGCCATAGGCGGATTGCGGCCGCTTGGCAGCGTCTTCCGCAATGGGCACCGCCGGGCAGTCACCGTAGACCGCGGCCGAGGACGCGTAGACGAACGGCACGCGGCACCCGGTCGACGCGATCGCATCCAGCAGGGTGAGCGTGCCGCCCAGGTTGGTGCGATGCGTGCCGAGCAGATCGTCCTGCGAGCGCTGCACGGAGGCGATCGCCGCCAAATGGAAGCACCCGTCGATGCCATCCACGGCCCCGCGGACCAACCCGGCATCGGCGACCGAGCCGCGGAGCAGCGCCGCACCCGGCGGCAGGTTGTCGGTCGTGCCGGTGGACAGGTCGTCCAGCACCCGGACGGCGTGGCCCGCCGCAACCAGCGCGTCTGCCAGATGCGAGCCGATGAAGCCGCAGCCGCCGGTGATGAGGTAGTCGGCCATCCTGGGTCTCCGGCCGCTAGTTCACGCCGTGATAGTCCTTGTACCACGCCACGAAACGCGGGATGCCGACATCGAGCGGCGTGGTCGGCGAGTAGCCGGCCAGGGCTGCGATGCGGTCCACGGAGGCCCAGGTCTCCACCACGTCGGCCGCCGGGCGCGGCACGGTTTCGATGACGGCGTCGCGGCCGAGCGACTGCTCCAGCAGCGCGACCAGCCGGGTGACGGCCTCGGCCTGGTTGTTGCCGATATTGAGCACCCGGGGCGGACCCGGCGGTGGCGGGCGGTCCAGCACGCCGACCACACCGGCGACGATGTCGTCGATATAGGTGAAATCCCGCTTCAGCGTGCCGCCCTCGTAGAGCGTGATGGGCCGACCGGCGGTGATCGCCTGGGCAAAGCCGTAATACGCCATGTCCGGCCTGCCCCAAGGCCCATATACGGTGAAGAACCGCAATCCCGTCTGCGGCAGCGCATAGAGATGCGTGTAGGCATGGCTGATCAGTTCGTCCGCGCGCTTGGTGGCGGCATAGAGCGAGGTCGGCTGGTCAACCTGCCCGTCCTCCTCCAGCGGGAACTGCACGCCCAATCCGTAGACGGAGGAGGAACTGGCGTACACCAGGTGGCGGAGGTGCCGCAGGCTGCGCGCTGCCTCCAGCACGACGAGGTGGCCCATGACGTTGGAATGCACGTAGGCATAGGGGTTCACCATCGAATAGCGGACGCCTGCCTGGGCAGCGAGGTGGACGATGTGGGTGATGCCGGGCTCGCCCGCCACGATCGCGCCCATGGCCGCACGATCGGCGATGTCGGCCCGGTGGAAGGTGAAGCCGGGCCGGGCAAGCCGGGCGAGTCGGGCCTCTTTCAGCGCCACATCGTAATAGTCGTTGACGACATCGACGCCGATGACGGTCGCGCCGTCGGCCAACAGACGCTCGGCCACATGGTAGCCGACAAAGCCCGCAACGCCGGTGAGGAGGACGATCACACCGTATCCATGCCGCGAGGAGGGATCGGATGGCAAGGCTCCCAGCCGCGGCACGCTGCGGTCATGTCTTTGTGACGGAAATGCGAGACAGAGCTTAACGCCTCTTCAACCGAAGCCCGTCAGTCTGATGTCCGAGTTGGGGATCGGAGAACAAGAATGTCAGCAAGCACGAACGTGGCAGCACGCCCGGGTCCGGCGCGGTGGGACGAATTGCCGACGGATGGATCCAATGCGTGGCTGGGATTGATGCTGATGCTCGGAAGTTCGATCGTCGCTGTCCGCGGCGCGTGCTGGATCGCCGCGGCGATGATCCGGCTGTTCCACTAGCCGGCCAAAACCCGCCCTGCTTGCCTCGGACGCCGGAATCAGCGTCCAAACAGGCGCTCCTGTCCAGGAGCACCGCCGTGGCGCGCGTTCGATCCATCTCCTCTGCCGAGTTGCCGCCGAGCAGGCCGCGATCTACGACCGGTTCACGTCCCAGTATGGCCCGTTCGCGAACCAGGTCGCGGTGTTCGCCCATGTCCCGGTAGCCTTGCGCCACCCGATGCCGCGGTTGATGGAACTGCGCGATGCCGCCACACTGCCGAAGCGCACCCTGGAGCTGGCAATCGTCACCGTCTCCAAGCTGAACGAATGCGATGACTGCGTCCCCCACCACACGCATCCGGCGGCGGGTCCGCCCTTGCACTGGCACCGCGTCGGTTCATCTTGCGTCCGACAAAGCCAAAGGGAGCCACCCGCATGAAAGCCAACAGCATCCTCGACACCATCGGCGGCACGCCGCACGTCCGGGTGGCACGGTTGTTTCCCGATGCCGAAGTCTGGATCAAGTCGGAGCGCGGCAACCCCGGCGGCTCGATCAAGGACCGCATCGCGCTGGCGATGGTGGAGGCGGCGGAGGCGAGCGGCCAGCTCCAGCCCGGCGGCACCATCATCGAACCGACCTCGGGCAACACCGGCATCGGCCTGGCCATGGTGGCGGCGGTCAAGGGCTACAGGCTCATCCTGGTGATGCCCGACTCCATGTCGGTGGAGCGGCGTCGCCTCATGCAGGCCTACGGCGCCAGCTTCGACCTGACGCCGCGGGACAAGGGCATGAAGGGCGCCATCGCCCGGGCGGAGGAACTGGCGGCGGAGCATGCCGGCGCCTGGATCCCGCAGCAATTCGACAACCCGGCCAACATCGCGGTCCATGTCCGCACCACCGCCCAGGAGATCCTGGCCGATTTCCCGGACGGCATCGACGCGCTGATCACCGCGGTGGGTACTGGCGGCCACATCACCGGCTGCGCCGAGGTGCTGAAGCAGCGCTGGCCGAAGCTGCGGGTCTTCGCGGTGGAGCCGAGCCAGTCGCCCGTGATTTCCGGCGGCGCCCCCTCCCCGCACCCGATCCAGGGCATCGGCGCCGGGTTCATCCCCACCAACCTCCACATCGATGTGCTGGACGGCACGATCCAGGTCGATGCGGAGGAGGCGCGCGAATTCGGCCGCCGCTCCGCCCGGGAGGAGGGGCTGCTGGTCGGCATCTCCTCCGGCGCCACGCTGGCGGCGATCGCGAAGAAGCTGCCCGAGCTGCCGAAGGGTGCGGTGGTGCTGGGCTTCAACTACGACACCGGGGAACGCTATCTCTCGGTTCCCGACTACCTGCCCGCCTGACCGGAGCCTGCCATGCCCCAACCCACCCACGTGATGGATCTGCGCGAGCCATCCGAGGAGTCGCTGCCGGAGGATTTGCAGCCCTACTTCGCCAAATGCCGCGACAAGCTCGGCTTCGTGCCGAACGTGCTGCGCGCCTGGCTGCTGCGGCCGGCCAGGCTGCGCAACTTCATCCGCGCCTATGACGAACTGATGCTCGCCCCGTCCGGCCTGTCGAAGCTGGAGCGCGAGATGATCGCCGTCGCCGTCTCGGCGGTGAACCGTTGCTACTACTGCCTGGTGGCGCACGGCGCGGCGGTGCGCAAGCTGTCGGGCGACCCGCAACTGGGGGAGATGATGGCGTTCAACTACCGCGTGGCGGCGCTGTCGGACCGGCAGCGCGCCATGCTGGATTTCGCCGTGCTGCTGACGGAGGCGCCGCACGAGGTGACCGCCGAGGACCGCCAGGCCCTGCGCGAGGATGGCTTCAGCGACGAGGACATCTTCGACATCGCGGAAACCGCTGCCTTCTTCAACTACACCAACCGGGTGGCGCATGCGGTGGACATGATGCCGAACGCGGAATACCACGACATGGCGCGGGGACGCGGCTGATGGCGTCGCGCGAGGCGGCCATCGCCCGCGCCCTGGCCGGGTTCGACGATGGCGGGTTCAAGGCGCATCTGGCCGCGCTGGTCGCCATCCCCTCCACCTCGCAGGACCCGGGGCACGAGGCGGATCTGCAGCGCTACCTGGCGGAGGCGATCGGCCCCTGGCTGGAGCGGCTGGGCTTCACCACGCGGATCCATCCCAACCCGCGGCACGGCTTCGGCCCAATTCTGACGGCCGAGCGCATCGAGGGGGACGGCCCGACCGTGTTCACCTACGGACACGGCGACACGGTGCGCGGCCTGGCGGAGCAGTGGCGCGCCGGGCTGGACCCGTGGGTGCTGACGGAGGAGGACGGCCGCTGGTATGGCCGCGGCTCGGCCGACAACAAGGGGCAGCACGCGATCAACCTGCATGCGCTGGAGGCCGTCATGGCCGAGCGGGGCGGCAGGCTGGGCTTCAACGTCAAGATGGTGCTGGAGACCGCGGAGGAACGCGGCTCGGTCGGCCTGCGGGAGTTCGTGGCCGCCCATGCGGCCATGCTCAAGGCGGATGTGCTGATCGCCTCGGACGGCCCGCGGGTCGCCTCCGACATCGCCACCATCTCCACCGGGACGCGCGGCACGTTCCATTTCGACCTGGTGGTGGATACCCGGCCCGGCGGCGTGCATTCCGGCAATTGGGGCGGCATGACCACCGACCCGGCCATCGTGCTGTCCCACGCCATCGCCGCCATCGCGGACCGGCATGGCCGCATCCTGGTGCCGGGCTTCCTGCCACCGGGAGGCATGCCGGCCTCCGTGCGGGACGCCCTGGCCGGGCTGGAGTTGCGGGCGGAGGGCGAGGCCGCGACGATCGACCCGGACTGGGGCGAGCCCGGCTTCACCGCGGCGGAGAAGGTCTACGGTTGGACCAGCTTCATCGTGCTGTCGCTGCTGTCCGGCCGGCCGGAAAACCCGGTCAATGCCGTCGCGCCGAACGCCCGCGCGCACTGCCAGCTTCGCTATACCGTCGATTGCGACATCGCCGCGTTCGAGCCGGCGTTGCGGGCCCACCTGGACGCGGCCGGCTTCCCGGAGATCGCCATCCAGAACGCCGGCAGCCGCATGCCGGCCAGCCGCACCGACCCGGGCAACCCTTGGGTGCAGCGCGCCGTCGCCAGCCTGGAACGCACGCTGGGGCGCAAGCCACAGCTGATCCCGAACAGCGGCGGCGGCCTGCCCGGCGACGTGTTCATCGACCATCTCGGCGTGCCGCTGGTCTGGATCCCGCATAGCTACAACGGCTGCAAGCAGCACGGTCCCAACGAGCATTTGCTGGTCGCCCCGGCCCGGGAGGGAGTCGCCGCCTTCGCTGGACTATGGTGGGATCTGGGGGAGCCCGGGCGGGCTGGTGGGCGCGACAGGGATTGAACCTGTGACCCCTGCCATGTCAAGGCAGTGCTCTACCGCTGAGCTACGCGCCCACACCGCGGGTCTCCTAGTGTTTTCGCCCCGGCGACGCAAGCGTCCGGTTCACGGGGTCTTCGCAGGCAACGGCACTCGCGCGCGCCGCATGACCAAGGGTTGAGCGCTTCGTAGGATGACACGGACGGGTAGGAGCGCTTCTATAGATCGATGGACCTTGCTGCGCCCGTGCCAGAACCGCTCGCCGAGTCGCCCACGCCTTACATCGTGCTGCGACCGGCCGTTCAGTCCACGCCGCTCGTGGTGGCCTCGCCGCATTCCGGACGGTCGTATGCAGCCGATTTCATCAAGGCAGCGCGGCTGGGGCCGCTCGACCTGCGGCGCAGCGAGGACAGCTTCGTGGAGGAGCTGTTCGAGTCGGCGGTGGGGCATGGCGCGCCGCTGCTCTGCGCCCAGTTCCCGCGTGCCTATTGCGACCCGAACCGGGAAGCGTGGGAGCTTGATCCGGCCATGTTCGCGGACCCGCTGCCGGATTGGGTGAATACCACCAGTCCCCGCGTGGGGGCCGGGCTCGGCACGATCGCGCGGGTGGTCACATCCGGCGAGTCGATCTATCGCGACAAGCTGCGGTTCGCCGAGGCAGAGGCACGCGTGCGGGAGTGCTGGCAGCCATACCATGACGCCCTGACGGGGTTGATCGCCGACACGCAGCTCCGGTTCGACTGCTGCCTGCTCATCGATTGCCACTCCATGCCGGCCGGGGCGGGGCGTTTCGGCGGGCCGGATTTCGTGCTGGGGGATGCGCACGGCACGGCGTGCGCGCCGCAGGTGACCGCGCTGGTGGAGCGGGCGCTGCGCGAGTTCGGCTATGACGTACGGCGCAACGACCCCTATGCCGGCGGCTATGTCACGCGCCATTACGGGCGCCCGCGCCACGGCATCCATGCACTGCAGATCGAAGTGGCGCGTCGGCTGTACATGGACGAGGCGAGCCTGGAGCGTTCGGAGGGCTTCGAACCGCTTCGGTCCCGGCTGGGCATGTTGATGCGGCAGATCGCAGATGCCTGTGCCGGCCTGCTGGAGCCCACGAAAAAAGATGGCGGCGCCTTGCGGCACCGCCAAGTTTAGGGAGGAAACGTCCAAGAAACAGCAAGGCCGGAGCCTCACTGCAAGGCCAAACTAGGCGCGCAGTCCGAGTGCTGCAAGCGGTTTTTTTGCAGTGCAGCATTTAACGGTTGAAACATTCAGGCAAGGGTTGGGAAACCATTCTGCTACAAGCTGGCCTCATGAAGCGGTCCATCCTCGTCGCCAGCGCCGCCATCGCGATGTCGTTGCTGGCATGTCGCGGCGGCCACGCCCGTCCCGCCCTGCCGGCCAGCATTCCCGCGCCCTCGGCGCTGTGCCGGGCAGCGATCCTGCAGGCAGAGCGGTCGGGCCACGTGCCGGATCGTTTGCTGGACGCCATCGCGGTGGTGGAAAGCGGCCGCCGAGACCCAGTGAGCGGGGCGGTGTATCCCTGGCCATGGGCCATCAACGCCGAGGGTGTCGGCCATTGGTACGAGACCAAGGCCGAGGCGATCGCGGCCGTGCAGGCGTTGCAGGCACAGGGGGTGCGTTCGATCGACGTGGGGTGCATGCAGGTGAACCTGATGTTCCATCCCGAGGCGTTCGCCAGCCTCGACATCGCGTTCGACCCGATGACGAACGCCGCCTATGGCGCGCGATTCCTCCAGCAACTGTTCAACCAGACCAATGCCTGGCCCCTGGCCGTCGCCGCCTACCACTCGTTCACCCCGGAGCTGGGGGCGGACTACGCGCATAAGGTCCTGGCGGCCTGGGGTGTGCCGGAATTGCCGGTCGGCAGCCAGACGATCACGAGCGGGACGAACGTGGCGGCCGCGATGCCCCAGCACGAGGCCGTGCCGCCGTTCGGCAGTTCCGCGCCCGGCCGCGTCGCCGTCATGCTGCCGACGGGCAACGGAGCCATTCGCACGATGCCGGTGGGCGCCAACTCCGCACCGGCGGTCCAGCCTGCGATGACCGCGCGCGGGCTGGACGCCTACCGATCGATGCCGATCACCTATGTCGGCAGGTTGCCCAAGGTGTTTTGACGCGGGATTGCGTTCGGGGACTGAATAACGAAAGGTTGCTTCAAAGGCGGCGCGTCCTTCAGTATGACCAAGTTTCCATGTAACGGTGGGTGTGATCCGGACATCGACCTGATAGATGCTGCGTCGCGACATGACCTGACACGAGGTGCTGATGATCAAGCTGGGCGCGCTTGCCGGGGTGGCACTCACCGCAACCATCGTGATCCCGGTCGCGGCGCAGCAGGGACCGGCTGCCGTCCCGGTCAGCACCTCCGTCGCCAAGCGGCAGGACGTGCCGATCTTCACGCGCGGCATCGGCACCGTCCAGGCGTTGCAATCCGTGTTGGTCCGGGCCCGTGTGGATGGAACGGTCGAGCAGGTCGCGTTCACGGAGGGGCAGGACGTGAAGCCGGGAGAGCTGCTGGCGATCATCGACCCCCGGCCCTACCAGGCATCCTACGACCAGGCCGTCGCGAAGAAGACGGCCGACATGGCGCAGCTCGGCAATGCCAGGCGGGATCTGGCGCGGTACTCGGACCTCGCCCGCAGCGAATTCGCCTCCCGCCAGAGCGTGGACACGCAGCAGGCGTCCGTGTCGCAGACCGCTGCGACCACCCAGGGTGACGACGCGGCCATCGCGATGGCCAAGCTCAACCTGGATTTCACGCGGATCGTGTCGCCGATTGAGGGCCGCGTCGGGCTGCGGCTGGTCGATCCCGGCAACCTGGTGCATGCCAACGATGCCACGGGGATCGTCACCGTCAACCAGATCCATCCGATCTCGATGGTGTTCACGCTGCCGCAGGACGTCTTCCCGGCGGTGCAGGACGCCGTGCATGGCTCGAAGGACCCGCTGAAGGTCGTCGCATACAGTTCCAACGACCAGCAGCAGCTCGGCGACGGCATCCTGCTGACGACCGACAATTCGATCGATACCACGACCGGAACCATCAAGCTCAAGGCGCAGTTCGCCAACCAGGACGACCGGCTGTGGCCGGGCGAGTTCGTGAACGCCCACCTCCAGCTCACCGTCGCGCGCGGCGCCGTTACGGTGCCGTCGAGCGCCGTGCAGCGGGGCGTCAACGGACTGTACGTCTACGTGGTCAAGCCCGGGAACGTGGCGGCCCTCGTTCCGGTCGAGACCGGCCAGGACGATGGCAGCGTGACGATCGTGACGAAGGGACTGAACGGGACCGAGACGGTGGTGGTCGGCGGACAGTCCAGGCTGACGGATGGCACGAAAGTTGCTCTCAACGATCCGGCAGGCAACACCCCGGCGTCCCCGGCAAAAGCAGGCGGCTGACCCCAACCATGAGCATTTCCTCACCGTTCATCCGGCGGCCGATCGCAACCTCCCTGCTGATGGCGGCGGTGTTGCTGGTCGGCATAGCGGCCTACCCGCTGCTTCCGGTGGCGCCATTGCCGCGCGTGGACTTCCCGACCATTGCGGTGTCCGGGACGTTGCCGGGCGCCAGCCCCGAGACCATGGCCTCGACCGTCGCGCAGCCGCTGGAACGACAGTTCTCGCAAATCTCCGGCGTGTCGCAGCTCACCTCGGTGAGCGTCCAGGGCAACACGCAGGTGACCGTCCAGTTCGACCTGGACCGGAACATCGACGCCGCGGCGGGCGACATCCAGGCGGCCATCAACGCCGCGGGCGGCCAATTGCCGAAGAACCTGCCCAGCCCGCCCACCTACCGCAAGGTCAACCCGGCCGACAGCCCGATCCTGATCCTGGCAGTGCAATCCGACACGCTGCCGCTGATCGAGGTGGATGACTGGGCGGACAACATCCTCAGCCAGCAGATCTCGCAGATTTCCGGCGTGTCCCAGGTGTCGATCGGCGGCGAGCAGAAGCGGGCGGTGCGGGTGCAGGTGGACCCGGCACGGCTGGCAGCCATGGGGCTGACGCTGGAAGACATCCGGCAGACGCTGACCAACGTGACGGTGGACACCGCCAAGGGCAGCATCGATGGCTCGCGCCAGTCATTCGCGATCTACGACAACGACCAACTCACCCAGGCGGCTCAATACGAGAACGTCATCCTGGCCTACCGCAACGGCGCGCCGGTGCGGGTCAAGGATATCGGCATCGCGGTGGATGGACCGGAGAACGCGAAATTGGCGGGGTGGCAGAATGGCCGCCGCGGCATCCAGTTGCTGATCTTCAAGCAGCCCGGCGCCAACGTCATCGATACCGTCAACAAGATCCGTGAAGAGCTGCCGCGGCTGCAAGCCGCCATTCCGCCCTCGATCCATGTGGACACGGTGATCGACCGGACCCTGACCATCCAGGCCTCGGTCAAGGACGTGCAATTCACCCTGCTCCTGTCGATCGCCCTGGTGGTGATGGTCATCTTCCTATTCCTGCGCAATTTCTGGGCCACGGTGATCCCGAGCGTCACCGTGCCGCTGGCGCTGGTCGGCACGTTCGCGGTCATGTTCCTGCTCGGCTACAGCCTGGACAACCTCTCGTTGATGGCGCTGACCATCGCCGTCGGTTTCGTGGTCGACGACGCGATCGTCATGTTGGAGAACATCTACCGCTACGTCGAAGAGGGCATGAATCCGATGGACGCCGCGCTGCGTGGCGCCGGGGAGATCGGTTTCACCATCATCTCCATCAGCGTGTCGCTGATCGCCGTCTTCATCCCGTTGCTGCTGATGGGGGGGATCGTCGGACGGCTGTTCCGCGAGTTCGCGATGACGGTAAGCATCGCGGTCGTGGTCTCCGGCTTCATCTCGTTGACGTTGACGCCGATGATGTGCTCCCGCTTCCTCAAGCATCATAGCGGCGAACACGGCCGGCTTTACCGCGTCGTCGAGGCCATGTTCGACGCGCTGATCGGCGGGTATCGCCGCACCTTGGACATCGTGCTGCGCTTCCGGTTCATCACGCTGATGGTGTTCTTCTGCACATTGGGCATCACCGGCTACCTGTACGTGGAGATACCGAAGGGGTTCTTCCCGCAGCAGGATACCGGCGTGATCATCGGCATCACCGAGGGTGCGCAGGACATCTCCTTCGAGGAAATGGCGCGCCGACAGCAGGCCTTGGGCGACATCGTCGGCGCAGATCCCGATGTGGAAGCCTATTCGTCCTCGATCGGCGCCGGACTCGGCGGGCAGACAGGCAATAATGGCCGGCTCTACATAGCGCTGAAGCCGTTCGACCAGCGCACCGCGACCGCGCAGCAGATCATCGCGCGGCTACGGGAGAAAACGCGCGTGGTCGAGGGTGCACAAGCATTCATGCAACCGGCGCAGGACATCAACGTCGGCGGGCGGCTGTCGCGCACGCAATACCAGTTCACCCTGCAGGACGCCGACCTGACCGAGCTGTATCAATGGGCGCCGAAGGTGCTGGCGAAGCTCGGCGGCCTGGCCACGCTCAGAGACCTGGCGACCGACCAGCAGATGTCGGGAACGACGGCCACGCTCACGATCGACCGGGATGCGGCGTCGCGCTTCGGCATCACGCCGCAGCAGATCGACGACACGCTCTACGACGCGTTCGGCCAAAGGCAGATCACGCAGTATTTCACCCAGATCAACTCGTATCACCTGATCCTCGAAGTCCCGCCGGGCATGCAGGGCAAGGTGGACACGCTGGGCAAGCTGTACGTGAAGTCGTCCAGCGGACAGGCCGTGCCGCTCAGCGCGTTCGTGAAGGTCGACACCAACCCGGTCGTGTCGCTGTCACTGTCGCACCAGAGCCAGTTCCCGGCGGTCACCCTGTCGTTCAACCTGGCGCCGAATGCAGCGCTGGGCCAGGCGGTAGACGAGATTTCCGGCGCCATGACCGCGCTTGGCACACCCAGTACCCTGCGCGGCACGTTCCAGGGCACGGCCCAGGCGTTCCAGTCCTCGCTGAGCAGCCAGCCCTATCTTATCGCAGCGGCGCTGATCACGGTGTACATCATCCTAGGCATCCTGTACGAGAGCTACATCCTGCCGTTGACCATCCTGTCCACCCTGCCCTCCGCCGGCGTGGGCGCATTGATGATGCTGATGATCGCGCATTACGACCTGTCGATCATTGCGCTGATCGGCGTGATCCTGCTGATCGGCATCGTAAAGAAGAACGGCATCATGATGGTGGACTTCGCCATCTCCGCCGAGCGCAAGGATGGCGAAACGCCGCTGAACGCGATCCGCCAGGCCTGCCTGTTGCGCTTCCGTCCCATCCTGATGACCACGATGGCGGCGATGCTCGGCGGCCTGCCGTTGATGCTGGGAAGCGGCGCCGGCTCCGAACTGCGCAAGCCGCTCGGCTTCGCCATGGTCGGCGGGCTGCTGCTGAGCCAGATCCTCACGCTCTACACGACGCCAGTGATCTACCTCTATCTGGATCGGCTGCAGCGCTGGCTGGCGCCGCGTCGACGCAGCCACATGCCCGCGCTGGCGGAAAAGATGGGAGCTGCCGCCGACTGAGGACAGGCGGCCGGTTCCTTCGGTGCCGAAAATGCAGAAGGCCCCAGCTTACGCCGGGGCCTTCCCATTGCCGGACGGTCACGCCGTCGGACTTGGAGGCGTCAGGCCAGGTACTGCACCGGAGCGGACACCCAGGTCACGGCGGCGGACTGAGCGATCGGACAATGAGACACTGGATCACCTCCTTTCAGTAGGTTGCGGAAGACCAGATCATGGGAGCGCTTGGCGCCGCCGGCAAGGGCAAAGGTGGACAGTCCCCATCCGCATCGCGACACTGCGGCACGTCTTGAGCAGGTGACCCATGCAATTCGACTTCGATGCGCTTTCCGGCCGTGACCGCTACAAGCTGCTGGTGTCGACGGTCGTACCGCGGCCGATCGCCTGGGTGGTCACCCGATCGGCCGCCGGCATCGTCAATGCAGCACCATACTCGTTCTTCAACGCGATCAGCGGAGACCCGCCGCTCCTGGCGGTGAGCATCGAGGGACGCACCGACGGGCGGAAAGACACCGCCGTGAACATCCGGGAGTCCGGCCAGTTCGTGGTCAACCTGGTGAACGATGCGACAGCCGCTGCCATGGTCGTCACCGCGATCGATTTCGACCCGAGCATCAGCGAGGTCGCGGAAGCCCGGCTGGCGACGCTTCCCTCGGTGAAGATCGGGCCGCCGCGCATCGCCGACAGCCCGGTGGCCTTCGAATGCGAAGTATCCCAGACCATCGAATTGCCCGGCAACCGGGACCTGGTGCTGGGCCGGGTGGTGATGATGCATATCGCCGATCCGGCTGTCCTGGACGCGGCGCGCTGCTACGTCGACACGCCCAAGCTGGAGCTGGTGGGCCGCATGCATGGCGGCGGATGGTACGCGCGCACCAGCGACCTGTTCGAGGTGGCGCGCATCCCCGTGGAGGACTGGAACCCAGCCGCCGGGTGACGCCAGGCTATGGCGATGCCCTTGCTGTTCCGGCCTCTGGCGATCCGCCGGGTCAGCCTGCTCTGGGGTGCGCTCACCCTGTCGGCCGTTGGCGACCAGCTCTACGCGGTGGCGCTGGTCTGGGTCGCGGTGGGCGTGTTCGGACCGGCAGCCGGATACCTGTCGGCACTCCAGGCGGGATGCGGCCTGGCCTCGGCCCTGCTGATCGGCCGCTGGGCAGACCGGTGGGAGCAGGGCCGCGCCATGGCCGGCGCCGATATCATACGGGCGGCCGTTCTCGGCTTGCTGGTTATATGGTGGCTCGGACGCGGCGGACCGCCGCCGGCAGCCTTGGCAATGGCCATCGTGGTGCTCGCCAGTGGCGAGGCGGTGTTCCGCCCTGCCCTGGCGGCCACCCTGCCGGCCCTGCTGCCGGACCGGCGGCTGCTCCCGGCCGCCAACGCCCTGTTCGATACGACCGAACGGTCGGCACGTCTGATCGGCCCGGGCTTGGTGGGGGTGCTGGCCGGGCTTTTGCCGGTGATGCAGTTCTTCACCCTGGATGCCGCCACGTTCGTGCTGTCGGCGGCCGCGGTGTTGTCGCTGGGCCGGACCGGGCCACGCGTGGCCCGCCCCAAGCCGTCCTTGCTGTCCAGCATCGGGCAAGGGTTTGGCGTGGTGCGGCGCCATCGGCTGCTCTGGACGGTGCTGGCATGCAGCTTTCCGATCAACGGGTTGTGGGTGGCGGCGCTATACCTGGCACTGCCCCTACTCATCGAGCAGGCCGGCATCACCGGACCAGGCGGGACCGGCCTCGGCGCCTACGGGCTGGTGATCTCGGCATATGGCAGCACCAACCTGGTCGCCACGCTGGTCATCGGGAGCCGCGCACTGCCGCCGCATCCGGGCCGCATGGCGTTCACCGGATCGGTCATCGTCGGGCTGGGGACCACGGCACTCGCCCTGGGTCCGTCGCTGGGGCTGGGCGCCATGATGGCGGCAGCGGCATTCGGTGCGGTCGGCGGCCCGATGAAGGACATCCCGGTTGCCGTGCTGCGCCAGACCGAATTGCCGCCGGGCGACATCGCCGGGGCCATGCGGGCCTTCATGGTCGCCAGCTACAGCGGAGTGTTGGTCGCCATGACGATCGCGCCCACGGCGATCGGCTGGACCGGGCCGGGGCGGATGGTGGTGCTATGCGGCGCCGGGTTGGTGGCGACCGCCGGCTGGGGATTGCGACGTCACTGGCACGATCGGCGACGTCAGGACCCCACCCACGTCCAGCACACCAGGACCGTCTCCCCGTCATCGGCGCCATGATCCCGCAGCCAGCGATACAGTTGGTATTCGGAGATGTTGATCTCGCGCGACCACCATCCCTCCCGCCGGTCGGCCGCTGCCCGGGTGGTGAACCCGACACGCACCATGCTGGTGAAGCAGGAGGTTTCGGCCACGGAACCGTCCAGGCCGAAACAATCGCCTATGTCGAACGGTGCGGCGGCGAGATCGAACGCCTTGAGGACGGAGAATGGCTGCATTGCGCATCCCTTGCGGAGGGCCGGTTACATCCGGTTCTAACTTCCACGTAACATTCGAAGAGTTGGATGCTCTGGCGAAGTGCAACAAGCCTCGGCCTGGCCGAATTCCAAAATGACGCTGCCATAGCGCCACAGTGAAGCCTCAGGCGACACGGCCTTCGAGGAGGCTCATCAACGTATCCAGCCGATCGGCTTCCGCGGCCGGCTTGTCCAGCCGGATGCGGGCGACGCGGGGGAACCGCAGCGCGACCCCGGATTTATGTCGGTTCGACCGCTGCGCCGCATCGAAGGCGATCTCCAGCACCATGCCGCGCTCGACCTCGCGCACCGGTCCGAACCGATTGGTCGTGTGGTTGCGCACCCAGCGGTCGAGCTGGACGAGTTCGGCATCGGTGAACCCGCTATAGGCCTTGCCGACGGGAACCAGTTCCCCGTCCTCCCGCCAGAGGCCGAAGGTGTAGTCTGAATAGAAGGAGCTGCGCTTGCCGTGGCCCCGCTGGGCGTACATCATGACCGCATCGATCGTCAGCGGATCGCGCTTCCATTTCCACCATTGTCCTTTGGGCCGCCCGGGCACATAGGGGCTTTCCGCCCGCTTCAGCATCAGCCCTTCGATGGATGCGGCGCGGGTGCCGTCGCGGACCGCCGAAAGCCCGGCGACCGTGTCGAACGGGATCAGCTCCGACACATCCATCCGCGCTGGCCTGGTGCGCGCATACCATTGCTCCAGCCGCACGCGGCGCGCGTCGAACGACAGGGCGCGCAGATCCTCCGCCCCGTCGAACAGGATATCGTAGAGCCGGACATGGACCGGGTAGTCGCGCAACATCTTGGCGCCGACGGCCTTGCGGCCCAGCCGTTGCTGGAGATCGGCGAAGGGGGCGACCACACCGTCGCGGATCACCAGCAACTCGCCATCGAGCACGGCGTGGAAGTCCATCGCCTCCACCACCTCCGGGAAGGTGTTGGAGACGTCCTCCGCCCCGCGGGAGAACACGCGCCGCCCGCCGGGTACCGACACGAGTTGGGCGCGGATGCCGTCCCACTTCCACTCCGCCCGGAACGCCGCCGGGTCCAAGGCGGCGAGGTCGGGCGCCTCCAGGGGCTGGGCGAGCATCAGCGGGCGGAACACCGGGGCACCCGCCGGGTCCGGCCGCTCCCCCCTGCCCTCCAGCCAGGCGAAGAGCGGCAGGTAGGGCGGGGTGAGGCCGTGCCAAACCTCTTCGATCTCGTCGGCTGCGATGCGGCCACCGGCCAGTTCGGCCAGGGCGACCTTGGCCAGCCGGGCGGACGCGCCCACGCGCAGGCTGCCGGTGATCAGTTTCAGCAGGGCGTAGCGGCCGGAGGAGTCGGATGCGTCCAGCCAGCCGGCGACGATGTCCGGCAGGTCGGATTTCGGGGTGGAGATCAAGGTCTGGATGACGTCGGTCATGCCCGGCGGCGGCTGGTTGGTGGGGCGGGCCGGCCACATCAGCGCCACGGTATCCGCCAGGTCGCCGACGTAGTCATAGGACCAGCCGAACAGCACCGGGTCCGTGCGCGCCTCGGCCAGGCCGCGGATCAGCATCGGCTTGGCGGCCTGGAAGGCGAGTTCCCCGGTCAAGGCAGCCAGGGCGAAGCCGCGGTCCGGGTCCCGCTCCACGGAAAAATAGCGGTGGAGCAGGGCGATCTTGGCGAGCCGGCCCGGTGTGAGGACCAGCCGCTCCAGCAAGTCGGCGAAGGCGATCACGCGGCGTCGGCGGGAGGTGGCAGGTCCTCCTCCTCGTCGCCATAGCCGAGCAGCCGGAGTGCGCGGCCGCGGATGCCGCGCTTGGCAACCTCGTGGATCAACGCCTCCTCCCGGCCATGCGTCACCCAGATCTCGGGGGCGCCCACCTCGTCCACCGTGGCATTCAGCTCGTCCCAGTCGGCATGGTCGCTGATCACCAGCGGCAGCTCGACGCCGCGGGACCGGGCACGCTGGCGCACCCGCATCCAGCCGGAGGCGAGGCACACCACGGGCTCCGCCAGGCGGCGTGCCCAGCGGTCGGCGATCGCGCCGGGCGGTGCGATCACGATGGCGCCGGCCAGGTCCGCCTTGTTCGCCACGGTCGCCGGGCGCAGGTCGCCGAGGGCGACACCCAGCCGCTCATAGGCGGCGCAGAGCGGGGCTTGCGCACCATGGAGGTAGATCGGGCGGTCCCATCCGGCCTGCCGCAGCAGGGCGATCACCCGCTGGCACTTTCCCAGGGCGTAGGCGCCGACGACATGGGTGCGCCCGGGGAACAGGGTGACGCTGTCGACCAGCTTGCGGATCTCGTCACCGGGCGGAGGATGGCGGAAGACCGGCAACGCGAAGGTCGCCTCGGTCACGAACACGTCGCAGGGGATCGGCTCGAAAGGTGCGCAGGTCGGGTCCGCCGCGCGCTTGTAGTCCCCGGACACGACCGCGCGGCTGCCACGCCACTCCATCGCGACCTGCGCCGCCCCCAGGACGTGGCCGGCCGGTTGCAGCCAGACGCGGACTTCGCCGATGGTGACCACCTCGCCATAGGGCTGCGCCTGCTGCACCGTGCCGGCGCGGTCATCGCCCATCCGCACCCGCATGATGGCCAGCGTTTCCGGACTGGCAAGCACATGGGCATGGCCGGGGCGGGCATGGTCGGCATGCGCATGGGTGATCACCGCGCGGTCGACGGGCCGTACCGGGTCCACGTAGAAGCCGGCTGGCTCGCAGAACAACCCGTCCGGTAGGACACGCAGCCAGGTGTCGGGATGCGGCATGTCAAACCACCGCGGCAGGGATCGTTAATATTGAAGTAATCCTAGTTATCGGAGGGGACATATGGCGCAAGCTCAATCCCAGGCAGCCTGGTGTCCGACACAGTCGCTCTCCCGTCCGCACACCCGCTTTCAAGACGTGTTCAACCGCGTTTCGTTCCTGTTCGACCATGATCTTCACCGCCATCCGCTTTACGACCTCGACGGCTTGGCACGGCGGCTGGGCCGGACAGTGCACGCCTGAGGCCGCCGCATCCTTCCCTGGCGCCGCTCCGCCAGCCCGGCTATGGGTTGGCAAAGTCGTATGGGAGCGGAGCCATGGCAGCGAGCCGGAAGGTCATCATCACCTGCGCCGTGACGGGAGCGATCCACACCCCGTCCATGTCACCGTATCTGCCGATCACGCCGGACCAGATCACGGCCGACGCGGTGCTGGCGGCCGAGGCCGGCGCGGCGGTGATCCACCTGCATGCGCGCGACCCGGTAACCGGCAAGCCGGACCAGACGCCGGACGCCTTCGCCCGCTTCCTGCCCCGGGTGAAGCAGCAGACCAACGCCGTGATCAACATCACCAGTGGCGGCAGCCCTTTCATGACCGTGGAGGAGCGGGTCAAGCCCGCGGCGACGTTCAAGCCGGAAGTCGCCAGCCTCAACATGGGCTCGATCAATTTCGGCCTGTTCCACCTATTGGACCGCTACAAGGAGTTCAAGCACGATTGGGAGCGGCCGGCGCTGGAGGCGACGCGAGACCTGGTGTTCCGCAACAGCTTCGCCGACATCGAATACATCCTCGAGACATGCAGCGAGAACGGCACCCGCTTCGAGTTCGAGTGCTACGACATCGCGCATCTGTACAACCTCAAGCACTTCCTGGACCGGGGCTTGGTGAAGCCGCCGCTGTTCGTGCAGTCGGTCTTCGGCATCCTGGGCGGCATCGGCACGCATCCCGAGGACATCGCGCACATGAAGCGCACGGCGGACCGGCTGTTCGCCGACCAATACCGCTGGTCGGTGCTAGGGGCGGGGGCGGCGCAGCTGCGCGTGGCGGCGATCTCGGCCGCGATGGGCGGCAACGTGCGCGTGGGGCTGGAGGATAGCCTGTGGGCCGGACCCGGGCAGCTCGCCAGCAGCTCCGCGGTGCAGGTGCGGCTGGCCCGGCAGATCATCGAGGGGCTGGGGCTGCAGATCGCGTCGCCCGACGAGGCAAGGGAGATCCTGGCGCTCAAGGGCGGGGACAAGACCGCGATATGACCTACCGCTTGCCGGAGCTGACTGCGGCGACGATGACGCCGGCGCAGCAGGGCGCGTTCGATGCGATCAAGGCCAGCCCGCGCGGTGTGGTGCAGGGGCCGTTGCTCGCCTGGCTGCAAAGCCCGGCGCTGGCGGACCGGGCGCAGGCGCTGGGGGCGTTCTGCCGCTACCGCACCTCGCTGCCGCCCCGCCTGTCCGAGCTCGCGATCATCACGACGGGCGCGTATTGGCAGGCCGGGTTCGAGTGGCATGTCCACGCGCCGATCGCGATCGCCGCCGGGCTGGACGCGGCGGCGGTGGAGGCGCTGCGGACCGGCGCAGTGCCGCATTTCGAGCAAGAGGACGAACAGGCCGTCTGGCGGTTCGCCCACCATCTGCTGCATGACCACGAGGTGCCGGACGCGACCTACCGCACCGTCGCGGACTTGCTGGGTTCGGCGGCGACCGTCGAACTGGTGGGCGTGCTCGGCTATTACGGGCTGATCTCAATGACGATCAAGGCGTTCGGCGTGCCGGTGCCGGCGGGCGAAACAGAGCCGTTCTAACGTCTGCCGGCCGCCGGGCGGCGGCAAGATCGGCGCGGCGTCGTGACCCGGCGCGCTTCGGGGCAACCGAAGAATTCGGCTCGTTCACACCTTTCTCGGAAATAGGTTTCACCAGCCAAAGCGTTTCGACCGGACTGATAATGCGCTAAACCATTCGTTGACGAATTTGACCTACCGTCCACCGCAGACTTGGTTTCCGAATCCGTGGAGACGCCTATGGCCGATGCTCCAATCCTCTCATCGGCTACGACAGGACGCCGCCACCGCGTGGCCGCTGCGATCCTGACGGCAGCGATGGTGGCAGTTGCCTTGATGTCGATGCCGTTCGGCCGCATGGCGTTGCCCGCCAATCCCAGCTTCCTGCCTGCGTTCGGCGCGATGACCCTGGTGTCGGACCTGCTGACGGGTTGCCTGCTGTTGTCGCAGGCGCGATTGGCGAAGGATCGACTGCCGCTGCGGCTGGGCGTCGCCTACCTGTTCTCCGCATTGACGCTCATACCGCACATGCTTGCGTTTCCCGGCGTGTTCGCCGCGTCGTCCGTGATCGGCGGCAGTGCCAGCGCCGTCTGGCTGTGGGTCGCGTGGCATGGCGGGTTCGCCGCCCTCGTGGTCCGCTTCCTGCTCGCCCGCTCCGAGCGCCTGCCGCCGCGTGGCATCCGACTGGCCGTGGCGGGACTGGCCGTCGCCGTGTTGGCGGTGACGATCGTGTCGACCATCGGCCTGCCGTGGCTGCCGACCATCCTGGTCGACGGCAACTACCACCGCCTGAACACGCTGGGGATCGGGCCGGCCGTGCTCGGGACATGTATCCTGGCAGCGGCCTTGGTGGCGGTGCGGCGCCGGTTGAACGATCCGCTGTCGCTATGGCTCTTCGTCGCCCTGCTGGCAGCGACCTTGGATGTGGCGCTGACGCTGTTCGGCGGCGGACGGTTCACGCTGGGCTGGTATGCCGCACGGTGCTTGAGCCTGATGACCGGGCTTACCGTGCTGACCGCCTTGCTGTCCGAACTGGTCAGCCAGGCAGGCCGCGTGGCCGAGGTCAACGAACAGCTTGAGCAGCTCCTTCGCACGGACGTGCTCACGGGCGTCGCCAATCGCCGCGCGTTTGACATCGCGATGGCGATGGAATGGCGACGGGCGCGCCGCGAGCAGAGCAGCCTATCGCTGCTGATGATCGATATCGACCTCTTCAAGGGCTTCAACGACCTGTATGGCCATCCTGCGGGCGATGTCTGCCTGCGCCAGGTGGCGAGGGGATTGAATGCCGAGCTGCAGCGTCCGGCGGATCTGGCGGCCCGGCTTGGCGGCGAGGAATTCGCCCTCCTGCTACCGAATACGGAGGAGGCTGGGGCCATCCAGGTGGCCGAGCGCGTGCGGGCCAGCGTGGAGGCGCTCCGCCTGGTCCATGACGGCAGCGTGCTCGGCCACGTCACGATCAGCGTCGGGGTGGCGACCAGCCGGCCGTTCGACCGGACGGAGGACCCACAATCGCTGATGGATGCAGCGGACCGGGCGCTTTATCGCGCCAAGGCCTCCGGGCGGAACACCATCTGCCCGGCGGTGCATGAAGGGCGTTCCCTGGTGGCGGCTTAAAGCGAGGGCGATCCCACGGTTGAGGTCGAGCAACCGCAACGATCGCGCTTCGGACTCGGCTATTTCCAGGTTGCCAGGAAGAAGCGTGGCAGCTCGTCCGGGAACGGCCTGAAGTTCAACTGCCGCGAGAACGCGTAGGTCGTGACGTAGGTGCTGAGCGGCAGCCAGTACACCTGCTCCGAAATGCGGCGCAGCGCCGACGAATAGGCGCTGCGCCGCTGGTCGGCATCGGTGGTCGCGCCGCCGGCCTGCACAAGTCGTTCGACTTCGGGATCGCGGCTGTAATCGTTGCCGCTGCCATCGAAGAACACCGGCAGGATCGCAGAAACGTCGTTGATCGAGTAGCTGCCCCAGCTGCCGGCATAGACCGGCGTCCTGCCCTCCAGCGAACGCTGCACCGCCGGGGCGACCTGCAGCTCGCTGAGCCGCGCGTTGATGCCGACCGCCTTCAAATACCCTTCGATCGCGACGCTGTATTGCGGCAGCACGTAGCTGACCAATTCGGTCTCGAACCCGTTCGGGTAGCCCGCATCGGCAAGCAGTTTCTTCGCGAGCGCGGGATCATAGTCGTACCGGGTGGCCACGGCCTGGTCGCAGCCGAACTGCGTCGGATAGCAGGCTGCCTCCAGCACGCGGCTGCCGCCCTGGATCAACTGGCGGGCGATCGTGGCGCGGTCGATCGCGTGGGCGATCGCCTGGCGCACCGGCAACTTGGTGAGCGGATTGTCGGCACCGGTCCGGCCTGCCGCATCCAGGCTGAGGTAGCCGATCCGCATGCTTTCCGCCCGGATCGCCTGCAAGGCCGGAACGCGGCTGATATTCTCGAACTGGTCGGGATTGAACTGCCAGATCCAGTCCGCCCGGCCAGCGAGGATCTCGGTGATTTCGGTCGTGGCGTCCGCCACCTCGTGAATGACGATCTTAGGGATGGCCGGGTGGCCTTTCGGCCCGTCGAAATAGCTGTCGTTGCGCTCCAGGTCGATTTCCGACAGGCCGTCGATCCTGGTGATGCGGTATGGGCCGGTGCCCACCGGCGCCTGGCTGAAGGCCGCCGGCCCCACCCGTTCGCGGTATGCCTTGGGCCAGATCGGCAACGTCATCGCCATGTATTCCAGGGCGGCGGGGAAGATACGCTTCAGCGTCACCCGCACATGGAAGTCGTCGATCTTCTCGGCCCCGGCGAGATAGGCGAAGTTGGAAGGCACCGCGATCCGCGGGTCCGCCAGCACGGTGTCGATGGTGTAGACCACGTCGTCCGCCGTGAATGGGCTCCCATCGTGGAAGCTCACGCCCTGGCGCAGTTCGAACTCGTAGGTGGTGTCGCTGGTCTGCTTCCAGGACGAAGCCAGCAAGGGCTTGATCTGGAATGTATCGGGGTCGCGGTACACCAAGGTGTCCCAGGCCTCATGCGCGAGGACGAGGCCGGTGCGCAACTGGTTGTAGTACGGATCGACATCGGGAACAGCGTCGCGCCAGGCGATTCGCAGGATGTTCGCCGATTTCTGCGCATGGGCCGGGACCACCGCCGCAACCAGCGCCAGACCGCAACAGGCGAGCCATCCCAACGCACGCATCCGCGTCCCCCTTCAGGAGCGGGCGCGAGCCTAGGAGCGGGCCCTTGGTTCAACAAGCGGCGGGGCCGGTTTATCTCGCATCGCTTGAGCAACAAACAGGACCAGCTTGCGTTAACCTGCCGCGGCGATGGACGCCGTTCCCGGGAGTGTCACCGATATGCTTCGCTACGCCCTCATCTTCGCCGTGATCTCCTTGATTGCCGGCTTCTTCGGCTTCAGCGGCCTTTCCTCTGCCACCGCCGGCATCGCCAAGATCCTCTTCTTCATCGCGATCGTCATATTCCTGATCTTCCTCGTGCTGGGACTGCTGGGCATCCAGCTCTTCACCTAGCGCATCAGCGATACCCTGGCGGGGGCACGAACCCCCGCCAGCTCCGCTCCAGCCATCCAGCGACCGCAATGGTGGTGCGGTCGCCGTACAAGGGTCCGGCAATCTGGACGCCGAACGGAAGGTTCTCGGCCGTCTGTCCCAAGGGGGCGACAGTGCCGGGCAGGTGATAGCCGCATGTGAGGCCCGGCCAGAACAGCAGATCGTTGTAGGATATTTCCGCACCTGCCACCGCCAAGCGGCGCCGCCAGATCTCGTCGCCGGTCTGGTGCATCCAGGTCGCCGACCCCAGTGCCGGGCATAGCAGCACATCCCAATCGTGGAAGAACGAGCCCCAGGCGCGCCGCAACCGGTGCCGTTGCTCGTTCAGGCCGATCCACTCGGCATGCGTCATGTCGACCGCACTGAACATGACGGCATTGGCGCTCCGGTCGTCCTGTCCCAACTCCCTGGCATTCACCCGCACCCGCGCCCGGTCCGCCTCGGTCGCCCGCCCGCTCAGGGCCGCGAAGAGCAGCTTCAGATACAGCCAGTACGCCGTTTCCACATCGAAGGCCGGCCGGGCGGTTCGATCCACGATGGCGCCTTCGCCCTCCAGCGCATCGGCCAAGGCGAGCAAGGCGGTGGTGATCGCCGGATCGGTGGCCTGGCCGGGCTGCTCTGCCCAGACGGCGACCCGCAGCCCGCGCAGGCCGGGCACGCGCGGCGCCGGCAGGGTCAGTCGCAACCCGGTCTCGACGGAATCCGGGCCGGCCATCACCTCCACGGCCAGCGCCAAATCTTCGGCAGAGCGGGCCAGGGGTCCGATGACGGAGATATCCGTCCCGCCGGCATTCTCGCTGAGCGCGTGACCATAGAGCGGCAGCAAGCCATGCGTCGGCTTGTGGCCGAAGATGCCGCAGGCATGGGCGGGTTGCCGTATGGAGCCGCCGATGTCGCTGCCGACCTCCAGCGCAGACAGCCCGGCCGCGATCGCCGCCGCCGCGCCACCGGAGGAACCACCCGGGCTGGTGTCGAGGTTCCACGGGTTGTTGGTGCGGCCGTAATTGACGTTGAAGCTTTCCCATTCGCCCAGCATGCGCGGGACGTTGGTCTTGCCGAAGATCACCGCCCCGGCGGCCAGCAGACGGTCCACGGCGAGGGCGTTGGCGGTGGCGAGCTTGCCGTGATGCTCCGCCACGCCCCAGCTCGTGGGCAGGCCGGCAACGTTGAAGCTTTCCTTCAGCGTCATCGGCACGCCGTGGAGCGGCCCGAGGACTGGCCCGTTGTCCAACTGCCGCGCCCGGTCCCGCGCGCGAGTGAAATCGCGCACGACGACGGCGTTCAAGGCACCATCCAGGCGTTCCACCCGGCCGATGAAATGATCCAGGGCTTCGAGGCAGCCAATCTGCCGGGCGCGAATGGCGGCGGCAAGGAAGGCGGCGGAGGCGAAGGACGGTTCCATCCCGGTCAACCCATCATCGAGTTGAAGGCGCCGCCATCGAGCAGCAGGTTCTGGCCGACGATGAAGCCGGACGACGCGCTGCACAGGAACACGCAGGCGTCGCCGAACTCCGCCGGGTCGCCGACGCGGCCGGCGGGGTTTGCGGCTGCCCGGGTTGCGATTTCCTGCTCCACGCTGTGCCCCGCCTTGGCGGCCGCGGCGGCATTGGTGCTGCGCAGGCGGTCGGTCATGAAGGGACCGGGCAGCAGGCTGTTGATGGTGACGTTGTGCCGCGCCACCTGCCGCGCCAGGCCGGCGACGAACCCGGTCAACCCGGCGCGGGCGCCGTTGCTCATGCCGAGGATCGGGATCGGGGATTTCACGCTGGCCGAGGTGATGTTGACGATGCGGCCGAACCGGCGGCCGATCATGGCGTCGACCGTCGCCTTGATGAGCGCGATCGGCGTCAGCATGTTGGCGTCCAAGGCACGTATCCAGTCCTCCCGTTGCCAATCGCGGAAATCGCCTGGCGGCGGGCCGCCGGCATTGTTGACCAGGATGTCCGGGCTGGGGCAGGCGGCCAGGGCGGCGGCGCGTCCGGCCTCCGTGGTGATGTCGCCAGCCACGGCCGTGACGCTCACGCCGGTCTGGCTACGGATGTCGGCGGCGGTGGCCTCCAGCGCTTCGGCGCCGCGGGCGGTGATGGTCACGTCGACCCCCTCCCTGGCGAGGGCCAGCGCGCAGGCCCGTCCGAGCCCCTTGCTGGCGGCGCAGACGAGCGCGGTGCGGCCGCTAAGTCCGGTGTTCATGCTGAAGCTCCATCACGATGGCCTGGCGTACGAGATCCGGGATCGGCGTTGGCCGCCGGGTCTGCCGATCGACGTGCACGTGGACGTAGAACCCCTCTGCCGAAGCCTGGTCGGCGTCGCCGCGAAACAGGCCCAGTTCCCAGCGGACCGAGCTGTTGCCGAGCCGGCCCAGCCGGAAGCCGACCGTCAGCATGTCGGGAAAGGCGATTTCGCTGATGTAGCGGCAGCCGGTTTCCACCGCCATCCACATCGGTCCGTGCCTGGCGCCAAGGAACTCGTGCCGGACTAGCCAGGCCGTGATCGCGCTGTCGAAGAACGAATAGTAGGTCACGTTGTTCACGTGGCCGAACACGTCGTTGTCCATCCACCGTGTGCTCAACGTGTGGAAGATACGGTAGTCGGCGCGCCGGCTAGCCGGGGAACGGGAGGTCTCGGCAAGGTTCGTCCGGGGCGCGGCCATCCTTTGATCATGGACAGCAACCACCCGCCGCGCTAGATGCCCGGCGCCATGGCGCCGAAGCTGGTCATCTCACTTCTCCTGTCACTGCCTGGCGTCGCCAGCGCCCATGCCATCCTGGTCGACAGCTCCCCGGCGATCCATGCCAGCATTCCGGCCGGCCACGCGGCGATGATGCTGCGGTTCAACTCTCGCATCGACCGGGAGCGGTCGCGGCTGACCCTGGTCGCACCGGACAAGTCCGAGACGCGGCTGCCGATCGCGTCGGACGGACCGCCCGACGTGATGAACACCGCCGGCGATCTGCACCCTGGCGACTACACAGTCCGCTGGCAGGTCCTGGCGGTGGACGGCCACATTACCCGGGGGGACGTTCCCTTCACGGTCGCCGCGCCCTAGCCTCGTGTCCCTTCTCGTCGACCTGTTCGGCTACCTGGAGATCATCCTCCATGGATTGGTGATCCTCAGCCAATCCATGGCGCTGGGGGGCGTCCTGTTCCTCGTCCTGCTGGCCCGGCCGCTGGCATCCGAGTTGATCGGCGGCGGCATCATCGCGCGGCGGGCCGGCCTCATCGCCGGCTGGGCGGCATTGGCGCTCGTGCTCTGCGAGGGCCTGACCATCGCGTCGCAGGCCGCGGTGCTGATCGACACCGTGGACTTGTCATTGTGGCGGGTGCTCGGGGCTGATTTCGCCGTGGCCGGCCTCGTGAAATGCGCCGCGGCACTGCTGCTGGCATTGTGCCTGCTGGTTTGGCGCGGCACGCCCGCGGCGTTGCTCTTGGGGCTGGGCGCAGTGGAACTGGCGGCCGCCACGCTGTCGACCCATGCCGCAGCGCGCATGCAGGACAGCACGCCGCTCCTGTTCGTCGAAGCCCTGCATCAACTGGGCGCGGCGATCTGGATCGGCGGCATCCCCACCTTCGTCATGGCGCTGGCCCGGATCAGCGACGGCGTCGCCTGGCGGCGGGTGAGCGCGCGGTTCTCCCGCATGTCGATGGCCGGCGTGGCGTGCATCCTGGTCTCCGGCGTCGCGATGAGCCTGGCGTATATCGGATCGTGGCAGGCGGTCTACGGCACCGCCTTCGGCGTCATGGTGGTCGCGAAAGTGGCCATGTTCGCCGGGCTGCTGGCACTGGGTCTGGGCAATTTCCTGACCACCGAGCGGCTGCGCGGCAATCCCGGCGCGTCCGTGCTGCGCATGAAGCGGTTTGCCGAGGTCGAGATCGGCATCGGCATCTCCATCTTCTTCGCCGCCGCCTCGCTCACCTCGGTCCCGCCGGGCATCGACCTGACGCAGGACCGGGTGAGCTGGGCCGAGGTGGTGGAGCGCAACACGCCGGTATGGCCGCGGCTGCATTCGCCCGACTACGACACCCTGGCATTGCCGCAATTGCAGGCGCAGTTGGATGTGGAAGCAGCGCGGCAGGCCACGGCGGCGCCGCCAGCCTCGATCCCCGGCTCCGGCGAGTTGCCGCCGCGCAACGCCGCCGACATCGCGTGGAGCGAATACAACCATCACTGGGCGGGACTGTTCGTGGTCCTGATCGGCGTGCTGGCGCTGATGAACCAGGCGGGGGTGCGATGGGCGAAGCACTGGCCCCTGGCGCTGCTGGGACTGGCGGTCTTCCTGGCGATCCGGTCGGACCCGGAAGTTTGGCCGATGGGCTATGTCGGCATCTTCGCATCGCTGCGCGACGTGGAAGTGCTGCAGCACAGGATGTTTGTGCTGCTGATCATCGTGTTTGCCGTGTTCGAGTGGAGCGTGCGGACGGGCCGCCTGCGCTCACGACGCGCCGCACTGGTGTTTCCGCTGCTGACCGCGGCCGGGGGCGCGTTGCTGCTGACCCACAGCCATGCCATCGCCAACGTCAAGGACCAGTTGCTGATCGAGCTGACCCATACGCCGCTCGCCCTGGCGGGGATCGGCGCCGGGTGGGCGAGATGGCTGGAGCTGCGGTTGACAGGACGGAGTGCGAGGATCGCGGGCTGGATCTGGCCGATCTGCTTCCTCATCTGCGGCGCGGTGCTGCTGATCTACCGCGAGGCTTGACGACGGAAGAGTACCAGCAGGTTGTTGGCGGGCATGGCCTCGACTACGGGCGGCTCCAGCCCGGCCGAGGCGGCCAAGGCCGCCACATCCTCCAACAGGCGTAGCCCCCACTCCGGATCGCGGCGACGGAGGTCGGCGTCGAAGGCGGCGTTGCCAGGCTCCAGGGCACGGCCGGCGCAACGGTACGGGCCGTAGAGCGCCAAGAGGCAATTCGGCACGAGCACGCGCGCCGCTCCGGCCACCAAGCCTTCGGCTGCGCGCCACGGCGCGATATGGATCATGTTGATGCAAAGCACGGCGTCGGCGTGGCGCATCGGCCACTCCGGCGACGCCGCGTCGAGGGCCAGGGCCGGGGCGACATTCGGCAGGCCCGCGGTCCAGGCATCGACGCTGGCCCGGCGCGCGGCATCCGGGTCGCTCGGCTGCCAGTGCAGGTTCGGCAAGGCGGCGGCGAAATGGGCGACGTGTTCGCCCGTGCCGCTGGCGACCTCCAGCACCGCTCCGCGTGGCGGCAGATACGGCAGCAATGCCTGCAGCAATGGATCGCGGTTGCGGGCGACGGAGGGGGCGAAAAGCCGGGGATCGTCGGACATCCGGCTTCGTCGCACGCCCGGGCTACGGCGCGATAGCTTACCCGATCGCGCGGACAACCCCGCCATCGACGCGCAAGGCCGCCCCCGACGTGGCCGAGGCCTGCGGCGAGCAGGTGTAGACGACCATGTTGGCAACCTCCTCCACCGAGGCCAGGCGGCCGATCAGCGAGGTGGGCCGGAACTCCTTGACGAATTTGCGCCCGGCCGCGTCGGTATCCCCGCCGGCCCCCAGCATGGCTGCGACGCCGTCCGAGGCGGTCGGACCCGGCAGCACGGCGTTCACCGTCACGCCGGTGTCGGCGAGCGTTTCGGCCAGGCCGCGGGACACAGCGAGCTGGGCCGTCTTGGTCATGCCGTAATGGACCATTTCCTTCGGGATGTTCAGCCCGGACTCGCTGGAGATGAACACGATGCGGCCCCAGCCGGCGGACACCATCGCCGGGACGTAGGCGCGCGACAGGCGCACGCCGCTCATGACGTTGGTCTCGAAGAAACGCTGCCAGTCGGCGTCGGTGATCTCGGCGAACGGCTTGGGCTCGAAGATGCCCATGTTGTTGACCAGGATGTCCGCCGAGGGCACTGCCGCGACGAAGCTGGCGACGCCCTCGGCGGTGGCGAGGTCGGCGGCGATGCCGGTGATGGCTGCGCCCGGAACATCCTTTTGCAGCGCAGCGACGGCAGCCTGCACCCGCTGTTCCGTGCGTCCGTTCACCACCACGGCCGCGCCGGACGCGGCGAGCCCTTTGGCAATGGCCAAGCCGATGCCGCCGGTCGAACCGGTGACGATCGCCTTGCGTCCGGACAGGTCGATGTTCATTCCCAAGCTCCCAATGGCAGGTGTGCCGCCCATGTGGAGCCTGGGCCAGCCCGCGCCCAGGGCGTTGCGCCGATTAGGCGGCGGCGCGGATCGCGCTGTTCTTCACATCCTCGCTGGCGCCGTCCTGGAAGGTGGCGAAGTTCTTCTCGAACAACGCCGCCAGGTGGTGGGCGGTGCGGTCATAGCCGGCCTTGTCTGCCCAGGCGGCACGGGGATTCAGCACCTCGTCCGGCAGCCCGGCGACACCGGTCGGCATCATCAGGCCGAACACCGGGTCCTTGACGAACTTGGCCTGGGCCAGGCTGCCGTCCAGCACCGCGTTGAGCAGCGCGCGGGTGTGCTGGATCGGCATGCGCTGGCCTTCGCCATAGCCGCCACCCGACCAGCCGGTGTTCACCAGCCAGCAATCCGAGCCGTAGCGCTGGATCAGCTCGGCCAGCATCTTGCCGTAGACCTCGGGGCGGCGCGGCAGGAACGGGGCGCCGAAGCAGGTGGAGAAGGTGGCCTGCGGCTCCCCGCCCATCCCCTTCTCCGTGCCGGCGACGCGGGCGGTGTAGCCGGACAGGAAATGGTACATCGCCTGCCCGGCGGACAGCTTGGCGATCGGCGGCAGCACGCCGAACGCGTCGCAGGTGAGCATGACGACATGCTTGGGCTGGGCGCCGCGGCCCGTGGCGCTGGCATTGGCCACGAACTCGATCGGGTAGCAGGCGCGGGTGTTCTGCGTCGCCCGGCTGTCCGTCAGGTCCAGGCGGCCGGCCTTGTCGGCCTGGACGTTCTCCAACACGGTGCCGAAGCGGTGCGTCGCATCCCAGATCACCGGCTCGGCCTTGTGGCTGAGGTCTATGACCTTGGCGTAGCAGCCACCCTCGAAGTTGAAGACGCCGTTCTCGCCCCAGCCATGCTCGTCATCGCCGATCAGCGGCCGGGCCGGATCGGAGGACAGCGTGGTCTTGCCGGTGCCGGACAGGCCGAAGAACAGCGCCACCTCCTGCTTCGCATTCATGTTGGCGCTGCAATGCATGGGCAGCACGCCTTCGGCCGGGAGCTTCCAGTTCATCACGGTGAAGATCGACTTCTTGATCTCGCCGGCATACTCGGTGCCGGCGATCACGATCAGCTTGCGGTCGAACGACAGCGCGATGGCGGTGGAGGTGCGCACCCCGTCGCGTGCCGGCTGCGCCTGGTAGTGCGGGGCGTGCAGAATGACGTAATCGGGTTCGAATCCTGCCAGATCCGCCTGCGGCGGCCGGATGAACATGTTGCGGGCGAACAGCGCGTGCCACGCGGACGGCGTGACCAGGCGGACGCGCACGCGATGCGCCGGATCGGCGCCGGCATACAGGTCCTGGGTGAACAGCTCCTGCTGCTCCCCCAGATAGTGCGCCACGTGTCCGCGCAGGCCCTCGAACTTGTCCTGCGGCAGCTTCTGGTTGATCTTGCCCCACCAGACGTCATCGGTGGTGGCTGGTTCGTCCACGACGAACTTGTCCTGCACCGACCGCCCGGTGTGGACGCCGGTCATCGCCATCAGCGCGCCGTCGGCCGACAGACGCCCCTCGCCAAGACGCATCGATGCCGCGACCAGGGCCGGAGGGGCGAGGTTTGCGTGAACCATATGGCTGCTGGCAACTCCGGTGCCGGAGAGCGGCAGGAGGTTCGGATGGCTCACGGGACGGACTCCTCGGGGTATTGGTTTGCCTCTTCTGTAACGGCCGGGACGGACATCGTCCATCCTTCATCCCGGCCGTCGGAGTACCGGCCGCGGCAAGCCCGTGCTCAGCTTCGGGTGCCGAACTGCGCGATCAGGGCGGACACGGCCGCCGGGTCCGGCTGGGCCATCACGCAGGCCGCGAAAACTTCGCAGTCCGCGATGTCGGCCGTCCGCACCGCCTGCTTCACCCGGGGCACGGCCGTCGCGTTCACCGAAAGCGAGCGCAGCCCGAGACCCAGCAGCAAGGGGATGTTGCGGGCATGCGCCGCCATCTCGCCGCAGACGGATACCGGAATACCGGCCTGGGCCGCCGCCACGACCGTCATGCGCACAAGGCGCAGCACTGCCGGGTGTATGGGATTGTAGATCTCCGTGGCATCCGTCTCGGCGCGGTCGGCGGCCAGCGTGTACATGGTCAGGTCGTTGCTGCCGATGGCGAAGAAATCGGCTGCCGAGGCCAGGATTTCGGCACACAGGGCAGCGGCAGGCACCTCTATCATCACGCCCAACGGGGGCAGCGGGTCCGGCAGCCGCACCCCGCGGCCCCGCAGCCGGCCAGCCACGGTGTGGTAGATGGCGCGCGCCTGCCGCACCTCGGCCACGTTGGTCACCATGGGCAGCATGACGCGGACCGGGCCGGCCGCCGCCGAGCGGAGGATGGCGGCCAGCTGGGTCTCCAGCAGGCTCGGGTTGCGCAGGAGCATGCGGATACCGCGGAGCCCAAGGGCCGGGTTGGACTCGCCGGCATCCGGCACCACGCCGGCGCCGGACAACGCCTCGATCTCCTTTTCGCCACCCCAGTCGAGCACCCGGATGGTCACGGGATCGCCCGCCATCGCCTCGACGGCGTTGGTGTAGATTTCCGCCTGCGCCGCCTCGCCGGGCAGCTCCTCGCGGTTCATGAACAGGAATTCGCTGCGCAGCAGGCCGACGCCATGGGCACCGGACTGGGCGATCAGCGGCAACTCGGACGGAATTTCCAGATTGGCCTGCAACTCGACCGCGGTGCCGCAGCATGTCACGGCGGGAAGCCGGCGCAAGCGGCCCCAGCGCTGGCGGCGGCGCGCGAAGGCGAGCACGCCGCGACGCGCCTGGACGATGGTGGCGGGCGCGGGATCAAGGATGACGAGACCGGCCGATCCGTCGACGACGGCCAACCCGCCTGCCCGCATATGCGCCGTCAGCCCCATGGCGCCGAGCACGGTGGGGATGCCGAGCGCCCGCAGCATGATGGCGGCGTGGCCGTCCGCCCCGCCCTCCTCCGTAGCGACTCCGGCAACGCGGGCCGGGTCGATCAGGGCGGCGTCTGCCGGGGTCAGCCATTCCGCGACCAGGATCGCCCCCGGCGGCAGCCCGGTGAACGAGCGGAACGGCGCGCGGGTCAGGTTCCGCACCAGCCGGCGCGCGATTTCCCGCACCTCGTCGGCGCGGCGGCGGCCCGCCGGGAGATCGTCCGCATTGGCGGCTGTCAGGGCGGCGGCGATCGCCTCCGACTCGTCGACCACCGCCTGCTCGGCGGAGCGTAGGCCTTCGGCGATCCGGCTCCGGCTCCCGCGCAACAGGCGGGACGAGCCGAGCATCTGCACGTACGCGTCGAGCAAGGGTGCGATCTCGGCCTGGGTGTCCTCGGGCAGGACATGCAGGCGGGCGCGAAGCTTGCCGAGCTGCTTGCGGGAGGCGGCGACCGCGCTGTCCAGCTTGGCCCGCTCGGCCTCGATATCGGCCGCGGCGATGCGATGGCGCGTCACCACGGTCGGTGCTTCGACGGTGCCGAACATTGGCCCTATGGCAATGCCGGCGCCTACCGCGAGCCCGTTGAGGCGGCGTTCAAAGCCGGGTTGGCGGGCGAGGGCGTCCTCAATCCTGCTCATGGAAGCCGGCCTCGACCAGCTCGACGAGCGCGGCCAATGCCTCTCCCGCATCGGCCCCCGACGCCCGCAGCTCCACCGTCGTCCCCTTGCCCGCGCCCAGCATCATCAAGCCCATGATCGACTGCGCGGACACCGATTGTCCATGCGCCTCCACCTCGATGATGGCGACGAACCGCTCGGCCGCGGACACGAACTTGGCGGCGGCGCGGGCATGTAGGCCCCGGCGGTTGCAGATGGTGGCGCGGGCGACCTGTTCCGCAGCCGGAGGACCGTCCATCAGCTCCGAACGCCGTTCACCTTGCAGCCGTGCAGCACGTGGGACGCTGCGGCGATGTATTTCCGCCCCGCCGCCTGCGCGCAATCGACGCATTCACCCAAAGGCTGGCGGGCGCGGACCTTGGCCAGCTTGACCAGCATCGGCAGGTTGACGCCCGCGATCACCTCGACGCCGGGGCGATCCATCAAGGAAATGGCAAGGTTGGAGGGCGTGCCGCCGAACATATCCGTCAGCAGCACCACCCCGTCCCCCTTGTCGACGCTGCTGATGCTGGCCTGGATGTCCGCACGCCGCAATTCCATGTCGTCCTCCGGCCCGATGCAGACCGTGGCAACATTGTCCTGGGGACCGACCACATGTTCCAGCGCGAGCCGGAGCTCTTCCGCCAGACGGCCGTGGGAGACGAGTACAAGGCCGATCATTTTCGGGGGTCAGGCCTCCTGCGCCTGAAAAGAGGCTGGCCAGGCTGGGTCTGCGTGCTCCATGCCCGCCTTCAGCAATTCTCTGTGAACAACGGTGACTTGCCAGGCACGCATGTCAAGTCCTTCCATTTGCTTGCAGCGCAAGCGCAGTTGCGCGGCCAGGCGCTCCACGATGCGGACCGAACGGTGTCGTCCTCCCGTGCAGCCGATCGCGATCGTCACGTATTTCTTTCCCTCCTGCGCGAACCGCGGCAGGAGCAGCCTCAGCATGGCTTCGATCTGGCCGAAGAACGCAGCGAAGTCGGGATCTGCCTCGACATAGGCGGCAATCTCCGCGTCGAGCCCGGTCTTGGGACGTAGTTGGGGATCATAATGTGGATTCCGCAAGAACCGTGCGTCGAATACCAGATCTGCTTCACGGGGTAGCCCGTGTGGATAGCCGAACGACACCAGGGATATCGTCACGCCAAGCTGGTCCGATGCAAACCGGCTTTCGACCAGGCGCCGCAAGGCCGGCAACGGGGTGTCGGAGGTGTCTATCACCAGATCGGCCGCGTCCCGCAGCGCCGCGGTCAGCGCGACTTCCGCGGCGATGCCGTCGACGACCCGACCGCCGGGCGCCAGGGGATGGCGACGCCGCGTCTCGGTGAAGCGGCGCAGCAGCGCGTCCTCGTTCGCGTCCGCGAACACCAATTCGGGGCGAAGCGACTGGTTCAGCCGCAGCCGTTCCAGCGTCGACAACACCGCCGCGGCGTCGAAGCCGCGGCTGCGCGCGTCCAGGCCGATCGCCACCCAGCGGTCGCCCCGGCTGACGAGTTCCTCGGTCAAGGTGAGCGGGGGATTGTCCACCGCCTCGTAGCCGAGATCCTCCAGCACCCGAAGGATGGAGGAGCGGCCCGCGCCGGACAGGCCCGTCACCAGCACGACTCGGCGGGGCGTCAACCGAACGCCCCCGCGACCTGTCCCGCGAGGCCGAGCGCACAGTCCAGCGCCAGGGCCACGCGGTTTGCCGCGGAGGCACAGGCCGGATCGATCCACACCAGCGGCTGTCCGGACAGGCCGTGCACCGCGGGGCTGGGCATCCGCTCCCCAGCGCCGAGTTCGACCGCCAACGCCAGGCGGGCCGACGGGATATGGGGAAGTCGGACCACGCCCAGCCCACGCACCTCGAGCAGCCCTGCCAATGCGGCGGGGGCGGACGCCACGCCATCGGCCAGATCCACCCTGTCATCGGCCACGAGCGCAAAGCCACGGTCGAGCAGACGCAATAAAAGGTCCGACTTCCCCGATCCGGAAGGACCTAACAGCAGCACGCCCTTGCCCTCCCGGGCGGCGCAGCTCGCGTGTATTTGCATCGAGTTCGCTATGTGAGCCGCCGCGCGCAAGAAGGAAAGCGTCTTCTGGGACACAGTTTGGTCGATCTGCGGCGCGGTTCTCGTCGCAATGCACAGCAAAGTTTCATTAACCTCGACGTGACAATAGATTGGCGGTCGAGTTTACGGCGCTGTCAAAGGTCGGATGACCTCATTCGACATGGTCGTGGGGCCGTTGCTGGCAAACACGGTCTGGCTTAGGTGTGATGTCGGTTCGATTGCGTGTCTTCCTCTCACCGTATGGATGTCCCATGGCGTCTCCGATCCTCGCCGGCCTCACGATCCTGATGCTGGGCGACAGCCATTTCGCGACCCAAGGCTACCTGGTGACGACCTTGCAGGACGCGCTGATCCAGCAGGGCGCCAAGGTCGTCACGGAAGCGGCATGCGGCGCCCCGGCGGGGGTCTGGGCCGAGGCCGGGATCGCACCGTGCGGATATGCCGAGCGGGTGCAGTCCGGACCGATCAAGAAGGACAATTCCAGCCACGCCCACGTGCCAAGCTTCGAGGCGCTGGTCGAGAAATACCACCCGACCCTGGTGGTGATCGGCTCTGGCGACACGATGGCCGGCTATGCGCAGGCCGCCCTGCCCGGAGCGTGGATCAGCGATCAGATCAAGGACATCACCCAGCGCATCCAGGCCGCCAACCTGCCCTGCGTCTGGATTGGGCCCGGCTGGGGGACGGAGGGTGGTCCCTACTTCAAGACCTACGCCCGCGTGCGGGAGATGAATACCTACCTGGCGAGCAACGTGGCGCCCTGCCGTTACATCGACAGCACGAAATTCGCCCAGCCCGGCGAATGGTCCACCTTCGATGGACAGCACTATACCCTGCCCGCGTACCAGAAATGGGGGCTGGCGATCGAACAGTCCATCGTGGCACTCGCCCAGGCGAAGTAGCCGCCGGACGCGCGAAGACCCTCCGTTCCCTGCCCGGAAAAGCGCCACCGTGATCTTCGCGTCCTTCGAGTTCCTCTTCCTCTTCCTGCCGGTGTTCTTCGTCGTCTACTACCTGACGCCGGCCCGGCTGCGGAACTGGCCCATCCTGATCATGTCCTGGGCGTTCTACGCCTGGTGGCGGGTGGATTTCCTGGCGCTGCTGATCTGCGTGACGGCCTTCACCTTTCTCACCTCGCGCATGATGGTGGGTGCCGGACTGGGCAGCCGGGTGGGCAAGCTGTGGCTGCAGGCCGGGCTGGTCGGCAACCTCGGGGTGCTGGGCTATTTCAAATACGCCAATTTCGGCGTGGACTCGCTGAACGGCGTGCTGGCGGTCGGCGACTTCAACCCGGTCGTCTGGTCCGAGATCGTGTTGCCGGCGGGCCTGTCGTTCTACGTGCTGCAATCGATCAGCTACCTAGTGGATGTCTGGCGCGGGACCATCCCGGTCAGCCGGTCATTGCTGAACTATGCCGCCTACAAGGCCATGTTCTCGCAGCTCATCGCCGGGCCGATCGTGCGTTACGCGCAGATCGCGGACGAGTTGAAGGGGCGGGTGCAGAGCCTGGCGCTGTTCGGCCTGGGCGCCCGGCGCTTCATGGTCGGGTTCTGCATGAAGGTTATCATCGCCGACACGCTGAGCCCGCTGGTGGACGCGATCTTCAAGCTGCCGGCGCCCACGCTGGCGGATGGCTGGCTGGGTGCGGTGGCGTACACGCTGCAGCTCTATTTCGACTTCGCCGGGTACTCGGCGATGGCGATCGGGCTGGCGTTGATGATCGGCTTCCACTTTCCGGAGAATTTCGACTTTCCCTACCTGTCGGGCTCGATCCAGGCCTTCTGGCAGCGCTGGCACATGACGCTGTCCTCGTTCCTGCGCGACTACCTCTACATCTCGCTGGGTGGCAACCGGCGCGGCGCGGTGCGGACCTACGTGAACCTGTTCGCCACCATGCTGATCGGCGGGCTGTGGCATGGCGCCAACTGGACCTTCGTCGCCTGGGGAGCCTGGCAAGGCGGCCTGCTGGCGCTGCACCGGTACTACGCCTCGCGCGGTGGCAAGATGCCCTACGCCGCGGGCCATTCGCTGACCCTGTTGGCCGTGGTGCTGGGCTGGGTGGTGTTCCGCGCCGATGATTTCGGCCAGGCCCTGCGGATGTATACCGGCATGCTGGGCCTGCACGGCGCCGGCGTTTCGGATGACCTGGCATGGCAGTTGACGCCCGACCGGCTCTGGATGGTCGCGATTGGGGTGTTCGTGGTCTACGTGCCGTTGATGGAGCGCCCGGTGGCGGCGGCGTTCGGGCGTATCGGCAACGGCATGTCGCTGGTGGCGCCGCTGTGCGGGTTCATGCTGGCGATGGTGCTGCTGTACAGCCGCGCCGCCGTGCCCTTCCTGTATTTCCAGTTCTGATGGCCAGTCCTGGCAGCACCGTGGCGCTGACGCACCGCCGGGCCGGCATCGACACGGCGCGGCTGCAAGGCTGGGTCATGATCGCGATCCTCGCCATCGGGTTCGGCCTGGGCATCGCCACCCTGGCCAAGCCGGGGCCGCAGCGCCGCCTGGCAGAGACGATGACGGTGCCGGCCTTCCTGGGCGGCCACACCGCCGCCGCCGTCAACTATGCCATGGCGCACGACCTGCCGGTCGGCGACTGGCTTTCGGCGGCGGGCGGCGTCCTGCGCTGGCGGATCTTCGCCTCGGGTGGCCCGCAGGTGACGGTGGGCTGCGGCGGCTGGCTGTACCTGACCGAGGAGCTGCGGCCCTGGCCAGCTGGAGATGCCGCGATGAAGGCGCGGGCGGACACGTTGCACGCAGTGGCCCGGGACCTGGCGGCGCAGGGCATCGCGCTCCGGGTCGTGCTGGTGCCGGACAAGACGCGGGTGGAGCGGGAGCATGCCTGCGGCGTGCCCTACTCGACGCAATCGGACGCGCGCTATGGCACGTTCGCCAAGATGCTGGCGGGTTTGCCGGTGGTGGACTTGCTGGCGACCTATGGCGGGGTCCGCACGCCGCTCTATTACCGCACCGACACGCATTGGAACGAGGACGGCGCGGCCATTGCCGCCGCGGCGACCGCCGCCGCGACCGACGCCCCGATCGGGCGGGACCGGCCATTCGCCACGGAGCTCGGCGAGGAGGCCGATCGCGCCGGCGATCTGCTGCGGTTGATGGGCCTGGAGCATGTGTCCGACCTGGCCATCCCGCTGCGGCCCCTGCCCGACCGCGAACGCCCGGCCACGACCAAGGAGACCAACCCGCCCGCGGAGGCCGGCGGCCTGCTGGACGACGCGCCGGTGCCGGAGGTGGCACTGGTGGGCAGCTCCTACTCCGTCAACGCCAATTTCCTCGGTGCGCTGGAACAGGCGCTCTCGGCGCCGGTCGGCCAGTTCGCGCAAGCGGGCGGCGCGTTCTGGGGGTCGGCACGGGACTATTTCCGCAGCCCGGCGTTCAAGGAGACGCCGCCCAAGCTGGTGATCTGGGAAGTCCCGGAGCGCGTCGTCAACCAGCCGATCGGCGACGAGGAGGCGGCTTTCCTGCGCAATTGGCGAGGGCAATGACGGACCGCACACCGGACGAGCTGACCGAGGAAGAGGCTGCTGCCGAGTTGGAGCGGCTGGCGGCCGAGATCGCGAGGCACGACAGGCTGTACAACACCGAGGACGCTCCCGAGATCACCGACGCGGACTACGACGCGCTGCGGCGCCGCAATGCCGCGATCGAGGCCGTGTTTCCCAGCCTGATCCGGCCGGACAGCCCGTCGCAGAAGGTGGGTGCGGCGGCGGCGAGCGGGTTCGGCAAGATCAACCACCGCGTGCCGATGCTCAGCCTGGACAACGCGTTCAGCCGCGCCGATTTCGATGAGTTCTGCGCCCGGGCACGACGTTTCCTGGGTTTGAGGGACCAGCCCCTGGCCATGGTCGCGGAGCCGAAGATCGACGGGCTGTCGATTTCGCTGACCTACGAGAAGGGGCGGCTGGCGCATGCCGCCACGCGCGGCGACGGTGCGGAAGGCGAGGACGTGACCGCGAATTTCCGCACGATGAAGGGCGTGCCGATGCGGCTGAGCGGGACCGCGCCGGCGCTGATCGAGATCCGCGGCGAGGTCTTCATGACGAAGGCCGACTTCTTGGCGCTGAACCAGGCCCAGGTGGCTGCCGGACTGCGGGTCTATGCCAATCCACGCAATTCCGCCGCCGGCAGCCTGCGGCAGCTCGATGCCAAGGTGACGGCGGCCCGCGCCCTGTCGTTGTTCGCCTATGCCTTCGGGGAGGTGAGCGCGCCGCCCGCGGCGACCCATTGGGGCTACCTGCAACAACTCGCGGCCTGGGGCTTCAGCGTGAGCCCGTTGAACCAGCGGGTGGACCAGGAGGGAGCCGAGGCGTTCCACGCCGCAATGGCGGAGCGCCGGGCAAGCCTGCCGTATGACATTGACGGAGTGGTCTACAAGATCGACGACCTGGCGCTGCAACGCCGGCTGGGCTTCATCGGCCGCACGCCGCGCTGGGCGACTGCCTGGAAGTTCCCGGCCGAGCGGGCCACCACGGTGCTGGAGAAGATCGACATCCAGGTGGGCCGCACCGGCTCGCTGACGCCTGTGGCGTGGTTGCAGGGCGTGAACGTGGGCGGCGTGCTGGTCACGCGGGCGACGCTGCACAACGAGGACGAGATCAGCCGCAAGGATTTGCGGGTCGGCGACACGGTGGAACTGCAGCGGGCCGGGGACGTGATCCCGCAGATCATCCGCCCGGTTCCGGACGGGCAGCACGAGGCCCGAGCCAAATTCGTCTTCCCCGGGCACTGCCCGGCCTGCGGCAGCCTGGCGGTCCGGGCGGAGGGCGAGGTGGTGCGACGCTGCACCGGCGGCTTGACCTGCCCGGCACAGACGATCGAGCGGCTGGTGCATTTCGTCAGCCGGCCGGCCTTCGACATCGAGCACCTGGGCGAGCAGACCGTGCGCGCCTTCCACGCCGACGGGTTTATCGACAGCCCGGCCGACATCTTCCGGCTGCACGGCCACGAGGCTGCGATCGCTGGGCGGGAGGGCTGGGGCAGCACCAGCGCGGCCAACCTGATGCGGTCGATCGAGGCGCGGCGGAGCATCTCCCTGGCCCGGTTCATCTACGCGCTGGGCATCCGCCGCATCGGGGAGGCCAATGCCAAGCTGCTGGCCCGGCATTACGGCACATTGGCGCATTGGCGCGAGCAGATGGCGGCGGCCACGGTGATCGGGTCGGAAGAGCGGCAGGCGCTGGGCAGCATCATGCGGGTGGGGGGCGCGATCGCGGACGAGCTGGTCGGGTTCTTCGGCGAGCCGCGCAACCTGGCGGTGCTGGACGACCTCGCGGCGGAGTTGGACGTGCAGCCGGAGAAGGCGGCGGCGGGCGGCCCGCTCTCCGGCAAGTCCATCGTATTCACCGGCTCGTTGGCGACCATGACACGGCCGGAAGCCAAGGCGCGCGCTGAGGCGCTGGGCGCCCGCGTGACGGACAGCGTGTCGAAGAAGACGGATCTGGTGGTGCTTGGGGCGGACGCCGGCTCGAAGGCGAAGAAGGCGGCCGAACTCGGCATCACGGCGCTGGACGAGGCGGGATGGCGGGAGGTCGCCGGGCTGGATTAGCTGCGGATGCGAGCGATGAACGCCTGGGCGGCGTCGGGAGCGCGGACCTTGTCGCCGCTGATGAAGAACACGAAACATTCCCGCGCGTCCGCCACGGCCTCGGGAGCTGCCAAGGGCAGGTCGACCACCGGCGTGCCGGACGCCCAGCATCGGGCGCGGCCAGCCCAGGCATCCAGCGCCGCCGACGCGTAGCCCTCGGGTTCGGCCTCGGCATTGCGTTGCAGCCGGGCGTAGACGAAGGGAGCGGTCAGGTCCCCCAGCAAGGCATGTTTGTCGGACTCGATGATCGCGGCCGCGACCCGGTGTTGCCGCAGCAGGGTGAACCATTGCGGCACCGCGAAGCTTTCGTGCCGGGCCTCGATGACATGGCGGAGCGGCACCCCGCGATGAACCGGCGGCAGCAGCGCCAGGAATGCCGCGAACGCCTCCGCGTCGAAGCGGCGGGTCGGTGGAAACTGCCACAGGATGGGGCCGAGCGCGTCACCCAACTCCGACAGACCCGAGTCGAGGAAGCGTGCGATCGAGGGCTCCGACTCCGCGAGGGCCGTGCGATGGGTGGTCACCCTCGGCGCCTTCAGGGCGAAGACGAAGCCGTCCGGCACCTCGGCGCGCCACTTCGCGAAACTCGCCGGGCTCTGCGTGCGGTAGAAGGTGCCGTTGATCTCGATCGCGGTCAGCCGTCCGGCGGCGTAGGCGAGCTCCTTCGCCTGCACCAGGCCCGGCGGGTAGAAGGGACCGCGCCAGGGCGCGAAGGTCCAGCCGCCAATGCCTACGCGGATCGGCTTCATTGCGCCTGGGCGCTCGCCTCGCTGCGGGTGCCCCCGACCCGGGCGGCCAGGGCCGCGGCCATGAAGTCGTCCAGCGCACCGTCCAGCACGGCGGCCGGGTTGGATTTCTCCACCCCGGTGCGCAGGTCCTTGACCATCTGGTAGGGGGCCAGGACATAGGAGCGGATCTGGTGGCCCCAGCCGATATCGGTCTTGGACGCCTCGGTCGCCGCGCTGGCCAGTTCGCGCTTCTGCAACTCCGCCTCGTACATACGGGCACGCAGCATCTCCATCGCGGTGGCACGGTTGCGATGCTGGCTGCGGTCGGTCTGGCAGGCGACGATGATCCCGGTGGGAACGTGGGTGATCCGGATGGCGGATTCCGTCTTGTTGACGTGCTGGCCGCCAGCGCCCGAGGCACGGAAGGTGTCCACCTTCAGGTCCGACGGGTCGATCTCGATCTGGATCGTGTCGTCTATCACCGGGTAGACATAGACCGAGGCGAACGAGGTCTGCCGCCGGGCTGCACTGTCGAAGGGCGAGATGCGGACCAGGCGGTGCACCCCGCCCTCGGTCTTCAACCAGCCATAGGCATTGGGGCCGGTCACCTGGAAGGTGGCGGATTTGATGCCCGCCTGCTCCCCCTCGCTCTGTTCCATGAGCTGAATCTTGTAGCCGCGGGCCTCGGCCCAGCGGGTGTACATGCGGGCAAGCATTTCGGCCCAATCCTGCGCCTCCGTACCGCCGGCGCCGCTGTTCACTTCCAGGAACGCGTCCCGGCCGTCGGCCTCGCCGGAGAGCAGGCTTTCGATTTCGCGCCGCTTGGCCTCGCCGGCGGCGCGGCGCAGGACGGCGATGCCCTCGGCGACCAAGTCGGTATCGGAGTCGGCCTCGCCCAACGCGATCAGTTCGAGGGTGTCGGCGACTTCGGCCTCAAGCGCCTGGACGCCCTCCACCTGGCCCGCCAGCTGCGTGCGTTCCCGCATCAAGGCCTGGGCGGCGGCGGCGTCGTTCCAGAGGTCGGGGTCCTCGGCACGGTGGTTCAGCTCGGCCAGGCGTTCGTTGGCGGCATCCCAGTCAAAGATGCCTCCTTAGCAGCGCCACGGACTGCCTGATCTGTTCGTTGAGGGTGTCGGATTCAGTGGACATCGATGGCCTAGAATGATGGGTGGCGCGGCAGGCTAGTAAAGTCCGCCGACCCCGCTGTCCACACCCGTGCCGGTGCCGCCGCTGCTGGCGGTCACGCCGCCACCATCGCCGGGGGCGTCGCCGCCGCCGATGGTCGGTCCGCTCTGGCCGGGCACCTGTCCCGCCTTGAAGGCGTCCGTCACGTTGGCGGCCCAGGTGCTGATGGTGAGCCCGTCCGGCATCTTGAACGGCAGGTTGGGCCGATCCTTCAGCGCCGCCGCCATGAAGTCGTGCCAGATCGGGCCGGCAATGACGCCGCCGGTCTCATTCTCGCCGAGGCTGCTGGGATTGTCGAAACCGACCCACACCGCGGTCACCAGGTCGGGGGTGAAGCCAACGAACCAGGCGTCGTTGAAATCCTGCGTGGTGCCGGTCTTGCCGGCGATCGCGATGCGGTTCAGTCCCTTGCCGGCCTCGTAGCCGGTTCCATGGGCGACAACGCCCTGCATCATGGCGACGGTCTGGAAGACACTTTGCGGGTCGGCCAGTTGCTGGCGTGTGTCCGTCAGCGATGGCGGCCGGTAGGGGTCGCCGCACCCGGTGCAGGCGATGCCGGGGGCACGCCAGATGACGTGGCCGTCGCGGTCCTGCACGGAGTCGATCAAGGTGGGGACGACCTCGCGTCCGCCCTGGTCCAGCGAGGCGTAGGCGCCGGCCTGGCGCATCACGGTCGTGTCCACCGCGCCCAGGGCGTTGGGCAGGAAGTGGCTCATCTGGTCCACGACGTGGAAGGCGATGGCGTTGGCGGCGACGGCATCCATGCCGACCTTCTGCGCCAGCCGGATGGTGACCAGGTTGAGCGACTTCTCGAGCGCCTGGTGGATGGAGATCGGGCCGGCGAAGGTCTTTTCATAGTTGCCGGGGCGCCATACGCCGGCGGCGCCCTGGTCCAGCGAGAACGGTGCGTCCAGCACCTTCTGGCTGGGCGACAGGTTCTGCTGCATCGCCGTTAGATACACCATCGGCTTGAACGAACTGCCGGGCTGGCGCTGCGCCTGGGTCGCGCGGTTGAATTGGCTGCTCTCGAAATTCCAGCCACCGGACATCGCCAGCACCCGGCCGGTCGCCGGATCCAGCGAGACCAGCGCACCCTGGACCTGGGGCACCTGACGAAGCAGGACGCGGTCGGCCACCGGCGCTCCCCTCGGCGCCACGGCGGAAGTCGGCTCGGTCATGACGACGTCGCCGACCTGGACCACGTCGGCCATCTTGTGCGGCGCCCCGCCCAGGGCGCCGTTATGGTTGGGGCGGGCCCAACCGGTGTCGCCCAGCGCCATGGTGGAGACGTGCTGCGCGTTGCCACTATCCAGCCAGCCGAGCCGCGCCTCCGCCCCGTTGACCTCGAGCGCCACCGCCAGGTTCCAGCCCGGCAGCATGCCCGGCGGCCGCGGCAGTGCCAGCAGGGATCGCGGCCAGCCGGCGCGCAGCGTGGCGGCAGACGGGTCGAGCCGTGCGACGGGGCCGCGCCAGCCGCCATGCGCCCGGTCGTAGCTAATCAGGCCGCGGCGCAATACCTGGTCGGCGGTCGCCTGCATGGCCGGATCGAGGCTGGTCCGCACCACCAGCCCCCCCTCGGTCGTCGCCTCCGCACCGAACCGATCGACCATCTGGCGACGCACGTCCTCGCCGAACCATTCGGCGCCGGCCACCACCTCCGGACGGTGGAACTGGCCAGTGACCACCGGGCCAGACTTCGCGGCGCTTGCCTGCTCGGCGCTGATGACGTGGTCGTCGACCATGCGGTCCAGCACCCAATCCCGCCGGGCGCGCGCCGCCTCCGGAAAACGGAACGGGTTGTAGTTGTTCGGCGCCTTCGGCAGCGAGGCCAGGAAAGCGGCTTCCGGAAGGGTGATCTGGTCCAGGGACTTGTTGAAATAGGTCTGCGCCGCCGCGGCCACGCCGTAGGATTGCAGGCCGAAATAGATCTCGTTCAGGTAGAGTTCGAGGATGCGCTCCTTGGGCAGCGTCTGCTCGACCCGGATGGCGAGGACGGCTTCCTTGATCTTGCGCATCAGCGTGCGCTCGTTGGTGCCGAGCAGCATGTTTCGGGCGACTTGCTGCGTGATGGTGGAGGCGCCGATCGGCCGGCGGTTCTTGCCCATCTGCATCAGGTCGGTAAAGGCGGCGCGGGCGACGGCGCCGGGGTCGACGCCCTTGTGGGTCCAGAAATTCTGGTCCTCGGCAGAGACGAAGGCCTGCTTGACCATGTCGGGAATGGCGGTGAACGGCACGAAGATGCGCCGCTCCTTCGCCAACTCCGCGACCAACTGGTCGTTCCCGGCATAGATGCGGCTCATCACCGGCGGTTGGTATTGCAGCAGACCATCCACGGTGGGCAATTCGGCCGTCAACGTCTGGTAGCCATGATACAGCACCGCACTGCCGAGGATCGCCACGATGACGGCCAAGGTGACGGCGATGCCGGCCAGGCGGCCGATCCAGCGCAGAGGGGAGCGCCGCGGCCTGGCAGCGGCACGGGTGGCAGGCTTGGGACGTACGGGTTGGGACGCCGGGTCGGGTGGCACAAGCCGCTCGCCCGCTTTCAGATTGCTCATGCGCTGCTACTGTCCTTCCGCCCGGCCAACCTTCTAGCCTGCCATGCGGAGGCCCGGCCCATCAAAAAACGCATCCACGGCGCGCTTCATCGCCGCAGCCACCATCGCGCGATGCTCCGGACGGCGTAACGCCGCCTCGTCCTGCGCGTTCGACATGAACCCCATTTCGACCAGCACCGATGGGATGTCGGACGCCTTCAGCACGACGAACCCGGCGTGGCGGGCCGGGTTTTGCAACATCGGGACATCGCGGTCCAGCGAGCCGACCATGCCGCGCTGCATCCGCGTGGAGCCGGCACGGGTCTCCTGCCGGACCAGGCTGGCCAGGATACGCGCCACTTCGGGCGGTTCGTCGCGGAAGGCGGCACCGGCGAAGCGGTCGGCGCTGTTCTCGCGCCTGGCCAAGGCCGCCGTCTGGGCGTCCGATGCGGTGTCGGACAGCGTGTAGATGCTGGCGCCGCGGACGCTGTGGTCACCCACGGCATCGGCATGCATGGAAACGAAGAGGGAAGCGCCTTCGCGCTGCGCCCAGCCAACGCGGTCTTCCAGGGGGATGAACACGTCCCGGCCACGGGTCAACTCCACACGGACCCGCCTTCCCTCGGTCAACTGGCGCTTCAACTCCGTGGCGGCGGCGAAGGCGACGTGCTTCTCGTAGGTTCCGGTGACGCCGATGGCGCCCGGGTCCTTGCCGCCATGGCCCGGGTCCAGCACCACCAGCGGCAAGGCTGCACCCTTTGAGGATGGCAGGGCGTCTGGATGGTGGTCGGGGCCGTGGCGCGCTGCGGCACGCGCCAGGCCGCCCATCAGGGCCAGCGCGCCGCCACCCAACAAGGACCGACGCTTGACGATAGCCTCACTCATGGCCGACAGCCTACCACACTGACAGTGCCCAGCGACGTTGGGCCTTGATTATGGCTGCACCATGTTGCGGCACGGCCACGTTCACGCCGGTTTTCACCGGGCTTGCAGGGCGTGTTGCTTTGCGCCATGATTCGTGGTGCCACGGTGAAGTCTGCTTATGGGCCGCCGCTCCGTCATATTCGACGGGAGCGCCTGCACTATGGAGGGCTCTGTCGCCCGCATCGCGCGGATCGCGCGCTGGGGTTTGTCCTTGGACAGGCCGGCATCCGACCAACCTCCGACGTCGCAGCTTCTGCTCGCGCCGCCGACCGACCAGGACCGTCTCAGGCCAAATGAGAGCCGCAGCAGCCGTTCGTCGCCGCTCCCGCCAGTCCGCATCGTGCGGCATGGCTGGGCAACGCGACGGCGCACGCTCCAGCCGGTTCGGCCTGGCCTTTATCTTTCGCCCATTCAGCCGCCGCCGCCCTGCGCACTCTGCGCAAGGCTGGCAGGCGCACCGGAGAGTGCTATTTCATGACGAAGCGTATGCTCATCGACGCCACCCACGCGGAAGAAACCCGCGTGGTGGTGCTGGACGGTAACCGGCTCGACGATTTCGACGTCGAGACGGCTGCCAAGAAGCAGCTCAAGGGCAACATCTACCTTGCCAAGGTCGTCCGCGTAGAGCCAAGCCTGCAGGCGGCGTTCGTGGAGTACGGCGGCGGCCGCCACGGCTTCTTGGCATTCGGGGAAATCCACCCCGATTACTACCAGATCCCCGTCGCCGACCGGCAGCGGCTGATGGAAATGCAGGAGGCCGAGGCGCGCGCCGAGGAAGAAGCGGAGGACGCCGCCGCCGCCGCCGCGGAAGCCGCCGGCACGGACATTGAAGCGGAGTTGGAAGCCGGCGCAGGGTTCGAGGATGCCGAATTCGCCGAGCCGCCGCTGCCGTTCGAGGAACCCAGCCAAAGCGCCACGCAGGCCGCCGCGGTCGCACAGGATTTCATGGCCGCCCGGGACGAGGCGGTTGCCGCGGAGTTGCCGGTCGAGGATGCCGGGATCGATGCATCGCCGGAACCCGCCTTGGCCGTCTCCGAATTGCCGGCCGAGGCAGCGGCCGCGGAGCCCGAGACCATGCTGGCTGAGGCCAGTCCTGAGGCGGAACAGGCGGACGGGAGCCTTCCTGCCGAACAGCATGGCAGCCTCGAGGCCATCCCGGCTGCCCCGCCGCCCGAGACGATCGAGGGTGCGCCGACCGACCACGGCGATGACGGAGGCGACGACGCGGAAGACGGCGCCGGCAACGGGCGGCGCGAGTCCCGGCCGCCGCGCTTCATGCGGTCGTACAAGATCCAGGAGGTGATCCGCCGGCGGCAGATCCTGCTGGTGCAGGTCGTCAAGGAGGAGCGCGGCACGAAGGGAGCGGCGCTCACGACCTTCATCTCGCTGGCCGGCCGCTTCTCCGTGCTGATGCCCAACTCGCCGCGGGGCGGCGGCATCTCCCGCAAGATCACCTCCGCCGCGGACCGGCGCCGGCTGAAGGAGGTGACGGCCGAGCTGCAGATCCCGCGCGGCATGGGCATGATCATCCGCACCGCCGGGGCTGCGCGGCCCAAGGCGGAGATCAAGCGGGACTGCGAATACCTGCTGGAACTATGGGACAGCATCCGCGACACCACGATGGCGTCGATCGCCCCGGCGCTGATCCACGAGGAAGCCAACCTCATCAAGCGCGCCATCCGCGACAACTACTCCCGCGACGTGGAGGAGGTGCTGGTGGATGGCGAGGCGGGCTGGCGGGCAGCGCGCGACTTCATGCGCATGCTGATGCCGGCCCATGCCCGCAAGGTGATTCTGTGGAACGAGCCGCAGCCGCTGTTCGCCCGGCAGAACGTGGAGGCGCATCTCGACGCGATGCTGTCGCCGAACGTGCAGTTGCGCTCCGGCGGCTACCTGGTGATCAACCAGACCGAGGCGCTGGTCGCCATCGACGTGAACTCCGGCCGGTCCACCCGCGAGCGGGGGATCGAGGAAACGGCGCTGAAGACCAACTTGGAGGCAGCCGACGAGGTGGCGCGGCAGTTGCGCCTGCGGGACTTGGCCGGGTTGGTCGTGATCGACTTCATCGACATGGAAAGCCGGCGCAACAACGGCGCGGTCGAAAAGCGGATGAAGGACGCGCTGAAGGATGACCGCGCCCGCATCCAGATCGGGGCGATCAGCCATTTCGGCCTGATGGAGCTGAGCCGGCAGCGGCTGCGGCCCTCCCTGGCCGAGACGAGCTTCACCACCTGCCCGCATTGCGGCGGCACCGGCCATGTCCGGACGACGGAGACCGCGGCGTTGGCCGTGCTGCGCGCGATCGAGGAGGAAGGCGCCAAGCGCCGGGCGGCCGCGATCATGGTGCACGTGGCCGGATCGGTCGCGCTGTATGTCTTGAACCAGAAGCGCGTCCGGTTGGCCGAGATCGAGGCGCGCTACGGCATGAGCGTGAGCTTCGCGGCCGATGAGAGCCTGATGCCACCGCAGACGCGGATCGAACGGGTGCGGCTGCAAACCGGGGATGCTTTGCCGGTACAGACCGCCATTCCGATCAGCCCTGCGACCCCGGAGGAGGACGACCTCGTAGTCGAGGAGGCCGATTCGGACGAGGGGGAGGCGGAACCCGGGGACGAAACCGAACTCGCCCCCGCCAACGAGACGGCGGAGGAACGCGAGGCGCGTCGCCCCAAGCGCCGCCGCCGCCGCCGTGGTGGCCGTCGCGAGGACGGCTTGCCCGGCACGGTAGCGAATGGCGAGGATCCGGCGACGGCAGAGCAACCCTCCCTGGACATGGCCCCGCCCGCCGAGCCGGCCCCGGCTGCCGAGGAAATGGAGGCTGCGCGCGCGGACGACGAAGCATCCACACCGTCGCTGTCGCTGGATGGTGACGATGCCACGGCGGAAGACGAGGGGCGGGCCCGGCGGCGGGGTCGCCGGGGCGGGCGGCGCCGTCGGCGGGAGCCAGGGGACGACGCACCGATCGTGGAGACGAGCACGGACGAGCCCGCGTCGTTCGACCAGGCCCCGGCCTATGCCGGCCCGACGCCGGCAGACCCGTTTGGCCAGGTCTACGATATCTTCGACATCATGGACGAGGTGGAGGCCGTCGCGGCCACACCGCAACCAGCCCCCAAGGCCCCCGAGCCTCCGCCAACCGCGGACACCACCGACCGTCCGCCAGAAGAGGCGGAAGCCGCAGAGGCAACAGTCCCGGCCCTGCCGGAGGCGGAGGCGGCGCTTGCCGACGCTGGTCCCGTTGCCGTGGACGATGAACCAGCCCTGGTGAACGGGCATGCTCCGCCGGACGCGGAGCTGCCGGGCGGAACCGCCGGCGAGCCGGTGAGCGCACCGGTGCCGCTACCGGTCCTCGTCGGCGCGGAACCGTCTACGACGGAGAAGAAGCGAGGGTGGTGGCGCCGCTGACGCGAGGACGTCCAGACTATGCCGGACGGGTCCTGACGAGGCGCAAGACGACCATTGCCGGCCGGCCACCCTCACCCTGCCCTTTCCCGCCAGCGGGAGAGGGTGCTTGACGGCGGATCGCGCCTTCTTTTATCGCACGAGGCGTCATCCGACAGGCTGCTAGCGCCAGCGCTTCAACCGCTCGACCGCCTCGGCGATGTCGGCTTCCGGGCCGCAATAGCTGAACCGGACCGTCCGGTGTCCGCGGGCCATATCGAAGTCCACGCCGGACGCTGCGGCGATGCCGATTTCGGCCAGCATGCGGGCGCAAAACGCCTGGCTGTCATTGGTTCGGTCGCCGACATCCGCATAGAGGTAGAAGGCGCCCTCCGCCGGGGCCACGTGAGGGAATCCCATGGCGGGTGCGGCGGCCGTCAGGAGGTCGCGGGAGCGCCGGTACGCGGCAACCCTGGCCTGCAATTCCTCATGGCACTCGAACGCCGCCTCCGCCGCGACCTGAGAGATGTGGGGAGCGGAAATGAACAAGTTCTGCGCCAGGCATTCCACCGGCCGCACGAGGTCATCCGGCAGCACGGTCCACCCGATGCGCCAGCCGGTCATTCCGAAGTATTTGGAGAAGCTGTTGATGACGACGGCGCTCGGGCTGAAAGCGGAGGCGGTCGCGATCTGGTCCGAATGACGGCTGAACGCCGCTGCCGTGGCGAGCGGCTCGCCGTATTGCAGGCCGTGGTAGATCTCGTCGCTGATCAGCCGGACGCCGCGGCTGTGGCACCAACCCGCAATGGCAGCCAACTCGTCGCGGTGCAGCATGGTGCCGGCGGGATTGCAGGGGGAGGCCACGATCAATCCATCCGGCAGCGGGTCCAACCTCTCCAGGGCCGCGACGGTCGGCTGGTAGCGCGTCGCGACCCCGGCCTCGATCACCACGGGAACGAGGCCCAGGGCAGACGCGATGTTGCGGTACGGCGGGTAATAGGGCGCGGCCATGGCGATGCGGTCGCCCGGGTCGAAGGCCGCCAGGAACACGAGGGGGAAAGCGGCGGAGGCGCCCATCGTTACGGCAACGCGGCCCGGATCGACCGCGTGCCCGTACCAGTCCAGCCCATGCGCCGCGATACGCTGCCGCAGGGACGGACGGCCGAACGCTTCCGTGTAGCCGAGCGGGGCGCCACCCGACAGCGCGCCTCGTGCCGCCTCCACCGCGCCGCGAGGCGCCCCGGTTCCGGGCTGGCCTACCTCCATACGGATGATCGCCGGTGCGCCAGGCGGCAAGGATGCCTGCCGGGCGTTGGCCGCCGCGATCACGTCCATGACGTGGAACGGCGGCACGCCGGCGCTACGGCCGATCTTCAGCATGGCAGGCGCTTACTGGATCTGGAGCTCGGTCGCGGCGATGCTGATGGACGGGTTGCGCTGGTCCGGGGTGCGATGTTCCGGCTCGGACGGGTATCCCTGCACGGTGGCGCGGCACAGCGAGAAGCAACGGCGCAGATCGATGCGCTCCTGTCCCTGCAAGGCCGGGAAGTGGAAATCCACCGTGCCGTTGGACGGCATGCCCGGGACCTTGAACATGTGGCATTTATCGAGGTCGCACAGCATGTCCGCCGGGCCGTATGTGGTGGAGCCATCATGGGGCGGCGCCAAATGGAAGGTCACCGGAGGCATCGGGGCTGCCGCCGCGATGAAAACCGACAGGATCAACAGACGTCGCATGGCCATGTTCCTTTGAGCATGCCGACCGGCCGTCTTGTCGAGCCGGCTTTGCAGGTTCCGTACTTTGCCAGCGGCGGTCGTTGCAGGTCCGACACTGGCCGTCGCTTCATAGTCCAGGTGTCAGGCCCGGCACAAACGGCTCAAGTGCCGCCGACGGCGAGACCACTGCCCCGGCTGTCCGTCGCCCAGCCGCATCGATCCTCCGAGCCGGGCAAGTAGCGCAGGCACGCGATGGCGTTTGCTCGTCCCGGCTCGGGAACCGGGCTTGCCAGCGGCGGCTGGCCGGCCAGGATGTTGGCGAGACCCGCGGCCAACGCGAGTGGCGCGCCGTCCTGCCCGCTGCCGCCCACGGCAGCGCGGAAGGCACGCAGGCTCGGGTTCCAGGCCACCGCAGCGGCCAGCAGCGGCGGCGGCACGCTGCCGGGCGATGCCGCCATGACAATGCCGGTGCCGGCGGCGATGCGGCCCGTTCCGAACAGGTTGTCCATGGTCAACGCGCACACCACGGCATCGCCATCGCGATCCAGCGTCGCGAAGGTGGTCGAGGCAGGCAAGGAGGGCAGCGTGCCCGGGCGCACATCCTTGGATGCCAGCAAGGCGGCGGCGTCGACCCCGCCAGCCCGCCAGCGGGCGGCCACCGCGAGCGAGCGGGCCCTGGCGGCGTCCAGGTTGGCGGGTGCGGCCTGCAGCGCCTGGAGCGCTGCGGCCGCGGCAAGGCCGCCATCCGCGGGCGGCGGCAGGAATGCCACCTGGTCATGCCCGGCCGGCACCATTATGGGGGCGACCGTCTTTGGCAGGGCGGCGCGCAAGTCGGATGCGGCCAAACCGCCCCCGGCGGCCGAGGCGGCGACCTCAAACCGGCGGGCAAGCGCCCCCTGGTACAGATCCCCCACCCCGGCGACGCGGAGCTGGGCGAGGGTCGCGCCCAGATCGGGCTGCACCAGGTTGGAGCCCTCGGCGAGCACGACGCCACCCGGCGCGAACACGGCGCGGGCATCCGGATCGGCCAGCAGCGGCCCGGCCACGAGCTGCAAATCCCGCACGAAGGCACGGGACGCCGGGGTGCCGAACCGCGCGAGCTGCTCGGCCGGGGCGACAAGGGTCTCGAACGGGCGGCGGCCGTAGCGTGCGTGGAGTGCGAACAGGCCGCGCGGCAGCATGGGCACGGCGGCCGGCCGATCCGTCGGCCCCACCGTCCTGGCAGGCGCGATCGGCGTGAACACGATCGCCTCGGGCACCCCCTCGCCCGCGCCGGTCCGGGCCGGGCTGTAGGCGATGCAGGCCCCGCCGGAGCCAAGGCTGGCGCGCGACGGATAGGTGACGGCCAGGGTGAAGCCGATGGCGACGGCTGCGTCGGCGGCCGTGCCGCCCAGGACCAGGACTTCGCGCCCTGCCAGCGCCGCGGTCGGCTCGTCCGCCACGACGCCGCCCACGAAGCCGCTGATGCGCTTGGGCTCGGAGCCTGGGCCGCTCACTCCGCCGCCGATGAAGGTCTGCTTCACGTCGTTCAGGGTCGAACAGGCAGCCAGGGTGCCGCACAGAGCCAGCATCAGTGCGCGCGTCCGTCTCAGGGCCATCGGGGTATGGGATCCTTCGTCAGCCAGTATTGGTTCGGCCGAGCCCGTGCCATAACCGGCTTCGCGATCAGCAGCAAATGTTGTCCCGCCGACAGATGGCGGCCCGGCGGAAACAAGGAAATCCTCATGCTCAGGCGGTTCGGCTTGGTGGGTGCTTCGATACTGGGATGGCTTGGCGGCCCCGTGGACGCTGCGGTGCTGACGCCGGAGCAACGGGCCGAAATCGTGCAGGTCATGCGGCAGGCCTTGCACGACGATCCCAGCATCCTGCGCGATGCGCTGAGCGCGATGCAAGCCGATGATTCGGCGCGGCAGGACGCGGCAACGGCCGCGGCCATCGCGGCGGAGCACACCGCCCTGGTGGCGAACCCGGCCGATGCGGTGGCTGGGAACCCGGCCGGGACCGTCACGGTGGTCGAGTTCTACGACCCGCGCTGTCCGTATTGCCGCCAGATGCTGCCGGTGATGGCGGCGCTGCTACGGGCCGATCCCCAGGTGCGTCTGGTGTTCAAGGACATCCCGATCCTCGGACCGGCCTCGGTGCTGGAATCGCGCGCCTTGCTGGCAGCGCAGCGCCAAGGGGGATACCTGCCGCTCCAGCAAGCAATCATGCAGAACCCGGCTACCCCCGACGCGGCTTCGCTGCGGGCGGAGGCGGAGCGGCAGGGGCTGGACGGCGCCCGGTTCGAACGGGACATGGCCGACCCTGCCATCCAGGCGCGGTTGGACGACAACCTGCACCTGGCGGCGGCGCTGCACGTCGAGGGGACGCCGGCGCTGGTGGTGGGGGACAGGATGCTGCCGGGCGCGGTCGAGCTGGCGGAACTGCAACAAGCGGTGGCAGCCGCGCGGCTGCGGTAGCCGCGTTTGCCCTCCGGCGCCGGGCCGGTATGGTCCCGCCGAACTGCCCGACCCGGAGAACAGACCATGCTGACCCGCCGCACCCTGCTCGGTTCCGCCGCAGCCACGCCGCTGATCTGGAACACGGCCTTTGCCGAGACGCCGCGCGACGTGGCGGTGATGGCGATGCAGATCGACGACATCATCAGCCTGGACCCGGGCGAAAGCTTCGAGTTCTCGGGCAACGAGATCGGGTCCAACTGCTACGAGAAGCTGGTGGAGCCCGACCCCGCCGACCCGACCAAGATCGTGGGGGTGCTGGCGAACAACTGGGAGGTGGCGGGCGACGGGCTGACCTACACCTTCTTCCTGAAGCAGGACCGCAAGTTCGCCTCCGGGGCGTTGGTCACGGCGGATGACGTGGCCTGGTCGTTGCAACGGGCCGCAATCATGAACAAGGCGCCCGGCTTTATCCTGGGCCAGTTCGGCTTCAACAAGGATACCGCCGCGACCCACATCAAGGCGACGGACGACCACACGCTGGTGATGAAGCTGGCCGAGCCGCTGTCGCCGACCTTCCTGCTGTACTGCCTGTCGGCGAATGTCGGCGGCGTGGTGGAGAAGAAGCTGGCGCTGAGCCATGCCGTGGGGGACGATTTCGGCAATGGGTGGCTGAAGGGTGCGTCGGCCGGGTCGAACGCCTGGGCGGTACGGTCCTGGAAGGCAAGCGACAGCGTCGTGCTGGATGCCACGCCCGGCGGGGCCACGAAGCTGAAGCGCATGGTCATCCGCCACGTGGTCGAACCCGCGACGCAGCTCCTGCTGCTGCAGAAGGGCGACGTGGACATCGCCCGCAACTTCAATCCGGAGCAGATCCGTGCGGTGGCGGGCAAGCCGGATTTCACGCTGGTGTCCAAGAGCCTGGGATCGCTGAACTACATCGCGATGAACCAGGGCATGCCGGAGCTGGCGCATCCGGACGTGGCACAGGCGGTGAAATGGGCGATCGACTACGACGCGATCGAGAAGAACATCACGCCGGACATCTACAAGACGCACCAGGCCTTCCTGCCCGAGGGCTTTCCCGGCGCGCTCGACGAAAACCCGTTCCATAAGGATGTGGACAAGGCCAAGGGCCTGATGAAGCAGGCCGGCATGGAGAAGGGGTTCACCGTGACGCTGGACCACCAGTCCGCCGCGCCGTTCAGCGACGTGGCGCAGGCCGTGCAAGCGGATCTGGCGGCGATCGGCATCCAGGTGCAGCTGCTGGCCGGCGAATTCCGCCAGGTCATCACCAAGACGCGCGCCCGGCAGCACCAGATGGCGATGCTGCGATGGGGCAGCGACTATTTCGACCCGCATTCCAACGCGCAGACCTTCTGCATGAACGAAGACAATGGCGACGCGGCCACCAACCGGACCGTCGCCTGGCGCTCCAAATGGCAGGACAAGGACCTGACCGGCCGCGCCCAGGACGCGGTGAAGGAGACCGACGCGGACAAGCGGGTGGCGGAGTACCAGCAGCTCGAGAAGGATTTCATGCAGCGCGCGCCGTTCGTCATCTTCCAGCAGCAGGTGGGGGTGGCGGCGATGCGCAAGGCGGTGGCGGGCTTCGAGCTGGGGACGCTGTCGGACGGGACGCGCTACACCAGCCTCAGCAAGGGTTGAGACGCCTCCGCAGCCTGGCAGCCATGCTGGGCAGCGTGCTGGTCACGCTGTTCGGGCTGACGCTGGTCACCTTCCTGATCGGCCGGGTGGTGCCGATCGACCCGGTGCTCGCGGTCGTGGGCGACCGGGCGCCGCAATCCGTGGTGGAGCAGACGCGGCACGCGATGGGGCTGGACCTGCCGCTGCCGGTCCAGTTCGCGCGCTATCTCGGCGGCCTGCTGCATGGTGATCTCGGCCGCTCCGTGATGACGTCCCACCCGGTGACGGAGGACGTCGCGACGTTCTTCCCGGCCACGATGGAGCTGGCGACGGTGGCGATCGTGCTGGCGGCCGGGCTGGGCATCCCGCTCGGCGTGCTGGCCGCGGTGCGGCGGGGAAGCTGGGCGGACCAGGCGATCCGGGTCGGCACGCTATGTGGCTGGTCGGTGCCGGTGTTCGTGCTGGCGCTGCTGGCGCTGCTGGTGTTCTACGCCAGGCTCGGCTGGGCGCCGGGGCCGGGACGCCAGGACGTGGTCTACCAGGACATGGTGCCGCCGGTGACCGGGCTGCTGACGCTGGATGCGCTGCTGGCGGGGGATCGGGACAGTTTTCGCGATGCAGTCGGGCATCTGGTGCTGCCCGCACTCGTGCTGGCGGTGACGAACTTGGCGACCATCGCGCGGATGACGCGGGCGTTCATGCTGGACGCGCTCGGCAGCGAATACATCGTGACGGCGCGGGCGAAAGGGTTGTCGGGCGCGCGGGTGGTTTGGCGGCACGCCTTCGCCAATATCGGCGTGAGGCTGGTGACGGTGCTGGCGCTGACCTATGCGGGCCTGCTGGAGGGGGCGGTGCTGACCGAGACGGTGTTTTCCTGGCCGGGCATCGGGCAGTATCTGACGGGATCGCTGCTGAACGCGGACATGAATGCGGTGCTGGGTGCGACGCTGGTGATCGGGTTGACGTATGTGGGGCTGAACCTACTGGCGGACCTCGCCTACCGCGCGCTTGATCCAAGGGTGCGATGACTGACGCGTGGGCGTTCAAGGCTGAAGAATCGTTGACCAGCTGGACTCCTCAGCACGACCGCAGGCTGGCCAACTTGGAAAACGGACATCGCCGCGCCATTTGGCTCTCCATGCAGAACAACACTCCCTATGACCCGGTCGGCTGGCACGGCACCACGATTCTGTGCGTGCGACGGGATGGGCACGTGGCGATGGCCGGGGATGGCCAGGTCACGCTTGGACAGACCGTCATCAAGGGCAACGCCCGCAAGGTCCGCCGCATCGGTGCGGGCGACAAAGTGCTGGCGGGGTTCGCCGGCGCAACGGCGGACGCGTTCACCCTGCTGGAACGGCTGGAGGCGAAGCTGGAGCGGTTTCCCAACCAGCTCGAACGTGCCTGCGTCGAGTTGGCGAAGGATTGGCGGACGGACCGCTACCTGCGCCGGTTGGAGGCCATGATGGCCGTGGCGGACGAAACCCACTCCTACACGCTGACGGGCAATGGCGACGTGCTGGAGCCGGAGGACGGCGTGATCGCCATCGGCTCCGGCGGCAACTACGCGCTGTCGGCGGCGCGGGCGCTGCTGGAGATCGACGGGCTGTCCGCCGAGGAGATTGCCCGGCGCGCCATGCGCATCGCCGGGGATATCTGCGTCTACACCAACGCCAAAATCATCATCGAGACCCTGTAGCCATGGACGTTCCAACCTATTCGCCACGCGAGATCGTCTCCGAACTCGACCGGTTCATCGTCGGCCAGAACGACGCCAAGCGCGCCGTGGCAATCGCGCTGCGCAACCGCTGGCGGCGCCAGCAGCTCCCGGAGGAGATGCGGGAGGAGGTGGTGCCGAAGAACATTCTCATGATCGGGCCAACCGGGTGCGGCAAGACGGAAATCGCGCGCCGGCTGGCCAAGCTGGCGCAGGCGCCATTCCTGAAGGTGGAGGCGACCAAGTTCACCGAGGTCGGCTATGTCGGGCGCGACGTGGAGAGCATCGTGCGCGACCTGGTGGAGGTGAGCCTGACCATGCTGCGCGAGGCCAGCCGCAAGGACGTGCAGGCCAAGGCGGAGTTGCAGGCCGAGGACCGGCTGGTGACGGCCCTGGTGGGCGAGGGCGCCGGCGGGGACACGCGCTCCAAGTTCCGCCGCATGCTGCGCGACGGGGAGCTGGAGGAGAAGGAGGTGGAGGTGCAGGTGGCCGATAGCGGCGCGTCGCCGATCGGCCAGATGGACATCCCGGGCATGCCGCCGGGCCAGATGATCAACCTAAGCGAGATGATGAAGGGCATGATGGGCGGACGGGCGCAGAAGATGCGGCGCATGACGGTGGCCGCCGCGCGGGCCGCGCTGACGCGGGACGAAGCCGACCATCTGCTGGACACCGAGCAGGTCACCAAGGACGCGGTCGACCATGCCGAGCAGAACGGCATCGTCTTCCTGGACGAGATCGACAAGGTGTGCGCGCGGTCCAGCGAAGGCGGGTTCCGGGGGGGTGACGTGTCCCGCGAGGGTGTGCAGCGCGACCTGCTGCCGTTGATCGAGGGAACGACGGTGTCGACCAAGTATGGCCCGGTCAAGACGGACCACATCCTGTTCATCGCGTCCGGAGCGTTCCATCTGGCCAAGCCGTCCGACCTGCTGCCGGAATTGCAGGGGCGGCTGCCGATCCGGGTCGAGTTGGCGCCGCTGTCACGCGCCGATCTGCGGCAGATCCTGGTGGAGCCGGAGCACAGCCTGCTGAAGCAGTACGGCGCCCTGATGCAGACGGAAGGGGTGTCGCTGAGCTTCGGCGAGGATGCGATCGACGCGCTGGCGGACCTGGCCGCGGACATCAACGACCGGGTGGAGAACATCGGCGCCCGGCGGCTGGCAACGGTGCTGGAGAAGCTGTTGGAAGAGGTGAGCTTCACCGCGAGCGACCGAGGCGGCGAAAGCGTGGCGGTGGACGCCGCCTATGTGAACGAACGCGTGGCGCCGCTGGCAGCCCGAGGAGATTTGAGCCGGTTCATCCTCTAGTCGGGGGTGTACTCACCTATGTTGTAACGCAAGGCAGAGGTTTGGCATGGCGGAAATGAAGCTCATCGCAGTCGGCAACTCGGTGGGAGTGATCCTGCCGCGTGAGCTGTATGAACTCACGGCCTGGGTGCGGGAGCACGCACGGCCGGTTCGCGCTGGGGTACCGTGTCCCGAAGCTTGAGCCAGCGCCGCCGCAGGCTTAGCCAGCTCCAGTAGCGGCCTATGGTGACCACCAGGTCCAGGTCGTGCCAGCAGAAGGCGACCTCCTGTGGCCCATGCCGCTCCGCATAGGCGAGGAAGCCGTGCGGATAGGCGCCCCCCACCAGGACCCGATCACGCTCCCGCAGGTCCGGGCCGATCAAGCACAGGGTCAGGACTTCCTGGAACGGCGTGTTGTCGCTGACCAGAACGAGCGTGCTGCGGTCCGGCAGTGCGAACTGCGTCTCCACAACCAGGCCCGTGACGGCGACGATCGGCCGACCCTTGAACTGCAACATGTTCGGGACGCCCTTGCGGCCTGGCTCGACCGAGAAATCGCCCGCTTGCATCCGGCCCGGGCCGCCCATCAATGTCTGCATGGCGCCATACGCCACCCTTTGCCGGCGAGGGCAAGATTGACGGGCGACGGCCTCGACGTCACATCCGCATGATGACCGATCCTTTCGTCCATCCTGCCGAGCCAACCGCCGCGGACGCTATCGCGGCCATCGGCGAGGAACTGGCGGTCTTCGACGATTGGATGGACCGCTACCAGTACATCATCGAATTGGGCCGCACCATGCCGGCCTTTCCGCAAGCCTGGGCCAACGATGCGCACCGGGTGCCCGGCTGCCAGAGCAAGGTGTGGATGGAAGCGGCCAAGGATGGCGCGGTGCTGTCGCTCGCCGGGGCCTCCGACGCGGCCATCGTGTCCGGCCTGGTGGCCCTGCTGCTGCGCGTCTACTCCGGCCGCACGCCAGCGGAGATCGTCGCGACGGACCCGGTCTTCCTGCGCGACCTCGGGTTGCTGGAGGCGCTGTCCACCAACCGGGGCAACGGCATCGCGGCCATGGCACGGGCGATCCGGGAAGCGGCGCAATCGCAACTCGGGGCATCGCCGGCCTGACCCCCTCCCCCGGGTTGCGCGTCGGGCTGTTCACCGGCGCGATCTTCGCGGCCGGCGCCGTCACGACTGCCTTCCTGCCGCTCTGGATGACGGACCGGGGCATCGACCCGGGGCAGGTCGGGACAGTGCTCGGCGCCGCCTCGCTGGTGCGGCTGGGGGCGGTCCCGGCCTGGGGCGCCGCGGCGGATCGGCTCGGACGATTGCGCCCGATGCTGCTGATGGGGGCGGCCGCGGCGGCGCTGTCGGTGGCATGCCTGACGCTGACGCACGCGATCCCGGGCGTATTGCTGGTCACCACGATGCAGGGCATCGCCGCGGCGGCGCTGACGCCGCTGACGGACACGCTTACCCTGGCCTTGGCGTCGAAGGGCCAGCTTTCCTATGGCCGCACGCGGGCATGGGGTTCGGCGGCCTACATGCTGGCGACGGCCATTGCGGGGCCGATGCTCGGCTGGGCCGGGTCGTGGCTTGTCCCGTGGCTGATCGCCGGCGGCTACGGCATGGCGGCGGCCGTATCGCCGGGCTTGCCGGAGCCGCAGCGCGGGGTGCGCCCGGCGCTGCGGTTCTCGGGGTTGCTGCGGCTGCGCGCGCTTCGCCTGACCATCGCGGCGAGCGCGCTGATCCAGGGCTCGCACGCCGCCTATTACGGGTTCGCCGCGATCTTCTGGCGCAGCGCGGGATTGAGCGACGGTGTCATCGGCCTGCTGATCGCGGAAGGCATCGTGATGGAGATCGTGCTGTTCGCATGGGGCGGCCGATGGGTGGCGCGGCTGGGTCCGGCGCGTCTGACAGCCTTGGCGGCCGGCGGCTGCATCGTGCGCTGGACGGCGCTGGCATCGACGACGGCCTTGCCGGTGCTGGCGGTGGTGCAATTGCTGCACGCCGCCACGTTCGGCATGCAGCACCTCTCATCCATGGCGATGCTGGGCCGTCACGTGCCGCCGGGCCGCGCAGCCGCCGCGCAGGCGCTGCACTCCGCGCTCGGCTTCTCCGCGCCGACCGGATTGCTGATCTGGCTGGTCGGCCTGGGCTACAGCCGGTTTGGCGGGCTGCTGTTCCTGCCCATGGCGGCACTCGGCGGGGCCGGCCTGTTGCTGGCCGCCCGGCTGGCGCAGCTCGACCGGCCCGGCCGCATGGGCGCCGTCTGACTCACAGGGCGGCAGTTCCCTCCAGGAGTTCGATCTGCCGCGCGATCCGAAGCAACGCATCCGGCGCACGGCCGGTGGGGCGCGGCGCCGACAGGCGGACGCCGCCGGCTAGGGCCGCCAGCGCCCGGCTGATCCAGTCGCGCCAGGATTGCAGCGCCTCCGGTCCGATGCCGTCGGCGTGGTGGGGATCCAGTTGCAAGGCGGAGAGCCGGCCGGCCATGCGGCGGAGTGCGGCATCCACGACCAGGGCGGCTTGCAACTCCTTGCGCTGGGTGCGGCGCGGTTCGTTCAAGGCGCGGGAGATCGAGGTTTCCAGATTGTTGCTCGCCAGCCCTGCGGCCCGGCGGGCCCGATCGACCGCGCCCGGATCCCCCTTGCCGAGCAAGCAATCCAGTTCCGCCTCGGCAAAGGCCGCGTGGGCGGTGATGGCGGTCCGAAGCTCGCGCCTGAGGCGGTCCGGCTCCCAACTCGGCCACAGCACGAGGCAGCCGAGCACCGCCAAGGCGCCGCCGGCGAGGGTGTAGAGCGCGCGCAGGCCGGCGATATACAGTTCTCCCGTGCCGGGCTGGCTGAACTCCGTCAGCAAGACGACGAGCGGGGTCAGCAGCGAGATGAACGCGCCGTAGTTCACCGACCGGACGGTGAAGGCCGCGACCGCAAGCGGGAACAAGGCGGACGCGATCGCCAGCGGCGTCGTGCACACCAGCGCGATCACCGCTGCCAGCAGGCCGCCGAGCACCGTGCCGCCGATCCGTTCCAGGGCGCGCTGCCAGGTCAGCGCGTAGAAGGGCTGCATGGTCAGGATCAGCGTGATGGTCAGCCAGTGATGGTAGCGGCCGGGGGTTCCGAGGGTGAAGACCAGCGCCGGGGCGGCGACGACGGCGGCGCGCAGGGCGTGGCGGAAGATGGCGGATTGCCATTGGAGGTTTGCCCGCAGCGGCGTCACCACACGATCCATCCAGGTGTCGGCCGGCGGCGTGTCCGGCAAGGCACCGGGCGCCCAGCCTGCCGGGGCCGTGAGCGTCGCGGAAATGCGCAAGCGCTCCACGATCGCATCCGCGACGCCGGCCAGGACCGGCACATGGGCCGTCGCCGCCAGCATGGCGTCCAGGGTCGGCCCGATCTTTCCCAGGCGTTGCATCGGGCTGCGGCGGCTGTGGCCGGGGTCGTCGGCCACGATCGCCTGCGAGAAGACGAGCAGGATCGGGCGCAGCAGGCGCAGCAGGCGCTCGGCGGCGCGCTGCACTTCCGGATCGCGGTTGGCCTCCAGCACATCGGACAGGGCGATCAGGGCGCCGAACAACTGGTCGACCGCCTCGATCCGGAGCAGCGCCTGCATGGCGCGCTGGCTGGCCTGGCCGCGCACCCGCAGCGTGTCCTGCACGGCGGTGCGGGCCCGCTCGATCGTGTCGCGGACGGCGCGGCGGTGCCCGCGTGCATGCGCTTCCCACGCCGCCGCGTCCGCCTTGCTCTGCACCAGGCCCAGCAGGTCGGCGACCAGCCGGGCGGTGGAGCGGTAGGCGTCGGACACGGCCTGGCGTGCCGGGCGGAAGGGATAGATGCGCCAGATCACCATGGTGAGCAGCACCGCCCAGAGGCAACCGGCCGCGAACACGCCGCCGAGCAGGGCCACCTCCTGCAACGGCCGCGGCTCGTCCAGAGCAAGCACGAGGACGACCACCAGCAGGTTGCCGACCTGCAGCGATGCCTGCCCCCAGATGCGGGCAAAGGACAAGGCGAACACGCCAAGGCAAGCGAACGGGACGGAAACGACCAAGCCACCCGCCCGTAGCAGGCCGAACCCGATGGTGAGGGCGGCGCCGATGACGGCAAAGGCGATCAGAGCCGGCAGTCGCCGCCGGAACGGGCCGCCGGAATCACCCAGGCAGGTGAGCAATGCGCCGAGCGCCGCCTCCAGCAAAGGGGGCCAATGCAGCCACTGGTCGGCAGTGACGATGAAGGCGATGGACAATGCCGCTCGCATGCCCTCCGACAGGCTGATGGCACGCAGGTCGATGGCGATGGGAAGGCGGGCGAGGTCGGCCTGAGGAGTGGTGGCAAGGAGGCGCATCACAAGAGCGTCGCGCCCGGGTGTCCCTCACCCGGCCCTCTCCCAGGGAGAGAGGGCTTTCGTCGGGTCAGGCGCAGGGCAACGGTGCTACGCGCATCGCGCCGGCTACGCCGCCTTGGCCATTCCGCGTAGTACGTATTGCAGGATACCCCCGTGACGGTAGTACTCGACCTCGTCGTCGGTATCGATCCGGCACAATGCCTGCACCGTCTGCGTGCTGCCATCGGCGCGATGAATCGTCACGGGGACGGTCATCCGCGGGGTGATCGTCTCGATCCCGGTGACGTCGATCACCTCGTCGCCGTTGAGGCCGAGGGTTTGCCGGGTCATGCCCTCCGGGAAGGTCAGCGGCAGGATGCCCATGCCCACCAGGTTGGAGCGGTGGATGCGCTCGAAGCTCTCGACCAGCACCGCCTTGATGCCGAGCAACATGGTTCCCTTCGCCGCCCAGTCGCGAGACGAGCCCATGCCGTATTCCTTGCCGCCGAACACCACCAAGGGCACGCCCTCATCGGCGTATTTCTTCGCGGCGTCGTAGATCGGCATTTCCGCGCCGTCGGGATAATGCCTGGTCAGGCCGCCTTCGACGCCGCCCAGCATCTCGTTCTTGATGCGGATGTTGGCGAAGGTGCCGCGCATCATGACTTCATGGTTGCCACGACGGGCGCCGTAGCTGTTGAAGTCGCGCTGGCTGACCTGCCGCTCGATCAAATAGTCGCCCGCAGGAGAAGACTTCTTGATGTTGCCCGCCGGGCTGATGTGGTCGGTGGTGATGTTGTCGCCGAACAGGCCCAACACGCGCGCGCCGACGATGTCGCCTTTGGCCACCGGCTCCATGGTCATGCCTTCGAAATAGGGCGGGTTCTTCACGTAGGTGGAGCCGTCGGTCCAGCCATAGGTGTCGGTGCCGCCCTCGACCTCGATCTTCTGCCACTCCTCCGGACCGAGGAAAACCTCCTCGTAGCGCTTGAGGAACTGGGGACGGGTCAGGTCGGCATGAACGATGGCGGCGATCTCGTCGTTCGTCGGCCAGATGTCCTTTAGGTAGACCGGCTTGTCATCCGTGCCCATGCCGAGCGGCGCGGTGGCGATGTCCTCGTTCATGGTGCCGAGCAGGGAGTAGGCGACGACCAAGGGCGGGCTCGCCAGGTAGTTGGCGCGCACCTGCGGGTGCACACGGCCCTCGAAGTTGCGGTTGCCGGACAGCACGGACACGGCGACCAGCTTTTCGGCGTCGATCGCCTCACCGATGGTGCTGTCGAGCGGGCCGGAATTGCCGATGCAGGTGGTGCAGCCGTAGCCGACCAGGGCGAACCCCATCGCGTCCAGATCGTCGTTCAGCTTGGATTTATCGAGGTATTCCGTGACCACTTGGCTGCCGGGGGCGAGCGACGTCTTCACCCAGGGCTTCGGCCGCAGGCCCAGTGCCCGCGCCTTGCGCGCCACCAGGCCGGCGGCGACCATCACGTAGGGGTTGGACGTGTTGGTGCAGGAGGTGATGGCCGCTATCACCACGTCGCCGTGGCCGATCTCGTAGTTCTTGCCGTTCACCATCACCTTCTTGGCGATGTCGTTGGCCGGCACGCCCAGGCTCTTGGACAGCTCGGTCTTGAACGCGCTGCTGGCCTGGCTGAGCAGGACGCGGTCCTGCGGCCGCTTCGGGCCGGCGATGCAGGGCTCGACCGTCGACAGGTCCAGCTCCAGCGTGTCGGTGAAGACGGGGTCCGCCGTGCTGGCGTCGCGCCACATGCCCTGGGCCTTGGCGTATTTCTCGACCAGTTCGATGCGGCCCTCGTCACGGCCGGTCAGGCGCAGGTAGTCGAGCGTCGTGCTGTCGGTCGGGAAGAAGCCGCAGGTGGCGCCGTATTCCGGGGCCATGTTGGCGATGGTGGCGCGGGTGGCGACAGCCATGTCTTCCAGGCCGGCGCCGAAGAACTCCACGAACTTGCCGACCACGCCCTTCTTGCGCAGCATCTGCGTGACGACCAGGACCAGGTCGGTGGCGGTGACGCCCTCGTTCAGCTTGCCGACCAGACGGAAGCCGATCACGTCCGGGATCAACATCGCGATAGGTTGCCCGAGCATGGCGGCCTCCGCCTCGATGCCGCCTACACCCCAGCCAAGCACGGCGATGCCGTTGACCATGGTGGTGTGGCTGTCGGTGCCGAACAGCGTGTCCGGATAGGCGAACTCCTCGCCCTTGATCTTCGCGGTCCAGACCGTCTGCGCCAGGTATTCCAGGTTCACCTGGTGGCAGATGCCGGTGCCGGGCGGGACGACGCGGAAGTTTTCGAAGGCCTGGCTGCCCCACCGCAAGAAGCGATAGCGCTCCCCATTGCGGGCAAATTCCAGTTCCACGTTCTGGTGCAGCGAATCCTCGGTTCCAGCGACGTCCACCATGACGGAATGGTCGATCACGAGGTCCACGGGGATAAGCGGGTTCACCTTGTCCGGCTGGCCGCCCAGCTTGATGATGCCGTCGCGCATCGCGGCCAGGTCCACCACGGCGGGGACGCCGGTGAAATCCTGCATGAGGATGCGGCTGGGACGGAACGGCACTTCCTTCGTGCTGCTGCCGGCCTTGACCCACTCGGCCATCGCCTTGGCGTCCTCGACCGTCGTGCTGCCGCCATCTTCGAAGCGAAGCACGTTTTCCAGCAGGACCTTCAGGCTGACCGGCAGGCGGGAGACGTCGCCGATCGTCTTCTCGGCCTCGGGGATGGAAAAGTAGTGGTATTCCTGGCCGCCGGCGGTGAGCGTCTGCCGCGTCTTCAGGCTGTCCTGCCCCGTGCTCTTCATCGGTTGCCTTGCTCCTTGGGCCGGCGCAGGAATGCGGCGCGGTCCCACTCGTGCTGATGGTGGTGGAGTTAAACCATAGGGGGCGTCGCGGGTCCACATCGGGAGGGCGAGCTGTCGGTCGAAGCGCCACTGGTCCGGGCTGACGGCGTGGCCGCGTTGCGGGGGGAGCGGCTTGTGCTGTCCGGGGTGTCGCTGACGGTGCCGCCGGGCGGGGCGCTGCTGCTGCTGGGGCCGAACGGGTCGGGCAAATCCACCCTGCTGCGGGTGCTGGCTGGCCTGAAGCGGGCGGATGCCGGGACGGTGCGATGGCGCGACTGCGCGGTTCCCGCCGCGTATCTGGGCCATGCGGACGGGATCAAACCCGGGCTCACCACACTGGAGAACCTCCGCTTCGCGGCGGGGGGACGGCCGGCTGGTGCGGCGTTGGCGGCGCTGGGCCTGGAGCGGCTGAGCGACCTTCCGGCACGGATGCTGTCCGCGGGGCAACGCCGCCGGTTGGCGCTGGCCCGGTTGCCGTTGAGCGCGGCCCCGCTCTGGCTGCTCGACGAGCCGACGCTGGGGCTGGACACGGCGTCGCTGGAATTGCTGGCTGCGCTGATGGCGGCGCACCGTGCGGGCGGCGGCGGTGTGGTGGCGGCGACGCACCAGGGACTGAATTTGCCTGACGCCGCCAGCCTGCGGCTTGGATGATGTTCGCGCGGCTGCTCGGGCGGGAGCTGGTGCTGTCGCTGCGCCATGGCGGGGACACGCTGGCGGCCGTCCTGTTCTTCGTGCTGGCCGGCGCGCTGTTTCCGCTGGCGATCGGCCCGGCACCCGAGGTGCTGGCCAGGCTGGCGCCGGGCGTCGTGTGGGTTTGCGCGCTGCTGGCGGCGCTGCTGCCACTGGACCGGCTGTTCGGCGCCGATAGCGAGGACGGCTCGCTCGACCAATTGCTGCTGTGCGGCTTGCCGCCGGCCGTGGTGGCGCTGGCGAAGGCGCTGGCGCATTGGCTGGTGACCGGGGTGCCGTTGCTGGTGGCCGCCGCGCCGCTGGCGCTGATGTTGCGGATGGATCCGGCGGTGCTGCCGTCGCTGCTGGCGGGCCTGCTGCCGGGCAGCGCGGTGCTGTCTCTGCTGGGCACGATGGCGGCCGCGATCGTGCTGGGGGCACGGCGCGGCGGGGTGCTATTGCCCCTGCTGCTGCTGCCGCTGGCCACACCCGTGCTGATCTTCGGCGCCGCGGCGGCCGATGCGGCGGCGAATGGGCTCAGCCCGCGGCCCGACCTGCTGTTGCTGTTCGCCTTGCTTGCAGCGGCGCTGCCGCTGTGCCCGCTGGCGGCGGGGGCGGCGTTGCGGGCAGCCGGCGAGTAGGCTTCAGGCGGTGCCGATGGGCCCCAGCGCATTCTGGCCGTTCACCCGCACGACGCCGGCCAGCAGACGCAACGCGTCCGGACCGCCACGATCCCGCAGGCACCCGGCCTCCATCTCCTCGGCCAGGGTTTCCGCTTGGTCGGCAATGATCTCCGCGGCGCGGCGCAGGGCCTCCCGCGACAGGACGAGTTGGAGATCGTCAGACAGGATGTTCCAGTCGGCGAGCATCGATGCTCTCTCCAGTCTGCCGTTTTTGGCGGGTGATGCCGCGGCGGTCGTTGGTGCGCGGTCGACGGCATTCCTAAAGGAGGAAGGTTAACGCGAAGTTGGGATGGCGACGCGAAAGAGAGCGGCCTACTATTTTTCCGGTCGGTCCCGGCGAGCCAACTCATAGAGCGCGACCGTGGCGGCGGCAGAGATGTTGAGGCTTTCCATGCTGCCGGGCATCGCTAGCCCGGCGATCTCATCGCACGTCTCGCGAACCAGGCGACGCATGCCCGGCCCCTCCGCACCCAGTACCAGGGCAACCCGGCGCTGTGACAAGGCGGGACCGGAGAGCGGTGCGCCCCCCGCATCGAGCCCGACCGTCCATAGGCCCGCGGCCTTCAGCGCGACCAGCGTGCGGGCCAGGTTGACGGCCCTGATCAGGGGCACGACCTCCAGCGCGCCGGAGGCGGCCTTTGCCAAGGCACCGGTTTCTTCCGGCGCGTTGCGGTCCTGGGTGATGACGCAGGCAGCGCCGAACGCCGCGGCGGACCGCAGCACGGCGCCGATGTTGCGGGGGTCGCTCACCTGGTCCAGCACGAGGACCGGACCGGGCCGCTCCAGCACGGCTGCCAGCAGGGGAGTGCCGAGCGGGTCGGCCAGCAGGGCCATTCCCTGGTGCACGGCGTCGCGGCCGAGCAGTTGGTCGATCCGGGCGCGCTCGGACCGTTCCGGGGCCAGGGGCCAGGGTTGCGGGCGCCGGGCGAGCAACGCGGCCTCCGCCTCCTCCGTCAGGATCAGGCGGCGGAGGCGACGGGACGGGTTGCCCAAGGCTGCCTCGACCGCATGGAGGCCGTAGAGCCAGACCGCGCCGCGGGGCGCCTCCGGCAGGCGCGGGCTTGCCGGGGCACGGTCCTCGCGCGGACGTTGCTCGTGGCGGGGCGCATCGTTGGAGCGGAGCTCGAGCGGGCGGCGCACGCGCTGGTCGGGACGGGGATCGGCAGGCCGGGCCTCAGCGCGTATCGGGGCACTGGCCAAAGGGCGCGGTGGGGCGCCGGGGGGGCGGGAACCCGCTGCACCGGGTGGCCGGGAGGGAGCGCCCGGCGGCCTCGGCGCGCCGCGGCCGTGGCCACCCGTTGGACCACCTGGCTTGCGAGGGGGATGTGACATCGCTGCGGTATAGCCGTCCTGCCTGGCGGGAGCTACACCGGCGGACAAGCGGGGGGAGCCCAGAATGGCGGAGATCATAGTGAGCGACCGCGCTGGCGTGCGGGAGATCGCCATCGACCGGCCAGCCAAGCGGAATGCGCTGACCCGTGCGATGTATGGCGCGCTGGGAGACGCGCTTGCCGAGGCGGGCAGAGCCGGGGCGCGCGCGATCTGGCTGCATGGAAGTACCGAGTGTTTCACGGCAGGCAACGATTTGGGGGATTTCGCCCGCGCGGTGCCGGGCGAGCGGTCCGCGGCGTGGGCGTTCCTGGAGCAGTTGATCGCGTGCGACACGCCGATCGTCGCCTCCGTCAATGGCGCGGCGGTGGGCGTGGGCACGACGATGCTGCTGCATTGCGACCTGGTGTATTGCTCGGCGGCAGCACGATTCCAGCTCCCGTTCGTGAATTTGGGCCTGTGCCCGGAGGCAGCCTCGACCCTGCTGCTGCCCAGGCGCGCCGGGCTATTGCGGGCGTCCGAACTGCTGCTGCTGGGGGAGCCGTTCGAGGCGCCGGTGGCGCGAGAGGCCGGCATCGTGAACGCGGTGCTGCCGACGGCGGCGGAGGCGGACGGGCTGGGCCAAGCGCGGGCCGCTGCCCTTGCCGCCCGGCCGTCCGAGGCGCTGCGAACCACCCGTGCCCTGCTACGCCGGGACCGGACCGACGTGCTGGCGGCGATGCGGAGGGAGGGCGCCGAGTTTGCGCGGCTGTTGCACGGCCCGGAGGCGCGGGAGGCGCTGTCGGCCCGCTCAGAGCGGCGGGCGGCCGATTCGATGGACATCCACGCCGCCGGGCAGCGTTGACAAGCAACCAACAGACGGAATAGGTGCGATCCTGCGGGAGGGGTGCCCGAGTGGCTAAAGGGGGCGGACTGTAAATCCGCTGCTGTAATGGCTACGTTGGTTCGAATCCAACCCCCTCCACCACGTTGTTTCATCGTAAGAATTAGCGGGCTTGACACACTTGCTAGCCTCGACTGCAAACCGGCGCGCATAACGCGCGGACGCATCGCGGACTCACTTGGGACAAAGCGGCGCCGCATGCTCGACTGGTTCCCCGACAGCGGCAGAGACGGCTTCGGCAAATACGTCCTCCACGTCCTCGAACTGCTGGCTGCGGTGTCGTTCGGCTGCATCGGGCTGGCTATCGTGTTTGGACAGCTCGCGCGCCACTCGACCGGAAGGCGGCGAACAGTCTGGATTTGCCTGGCGGTGGCGGCTGGACTGTCGGCGCTGATGCCGGCGGGATACGTGCTCTACGTGCTCGTGCTGATCGGACGGTAGCGCCAGCCCTTCAAGAGGCGTGGCGGCGTTTCGTTTGCGGTAGTGGACTCGCGCAAGCTTGCGGGGCATTCTTCGATAACGATCCAGGATATGATACAGATATGCCACGTCAAGCTGATGACGCTCCCTCCCGGGAAGAATTCGAGACACTTGAAAACCGACTAAACACAGTCTGTTCTTTGAACTTGGACCTTCTTCTTTTGTTATCCATACTCGTTGGCCGGTCCACGGACCTGAATAGAACTTACGACTTGGGTAAGATCAAAGGAATAAGCCCCGAAAAGCGTCTAGACGAAATGTGGGACGAACTCTTCAAGGCTTACTAAAACATGGCCGTCGATGAATCTCTTCCAGACCGTCAGAGAATCAAGCAGGAGCGTGACGCTGTCGTTGCCGCGCGACTTGCATATAGCGGCGGCGGCCCTCAGCCTCCGGGCATGGATGCGCGTGTCACTGCCCTCGAAAATGCCTTCACCGACATGCGGACCACGCTGGCGCGCATTGACGAGCGCACTGCTAGCTTGGCAACCGCAGCCGACGTTGAGCGGGTGACTGGAGCGGTGTCAGGGCTTTCGGAGCGTGTCTCAGCTCAAGGCCAGCGTCTCAGCACGGTCGAGGACACCCTTAAGAACACCGTCGGCGTGGCCTTGAGTAAGACGCTCGGCCTTGGTGGCGGTATCACCTTGTTTGGCAGCATGGTGGCAATCGTAGCCGTGGGGGTCACCGCGTTGCACTACCTCAAGGTTCTCTAGACCTTCCCGCCCGCCGCCGGCCGTGCAAGTGTTCGGGAATGATGGGCTAAGCCGAATCTACGTCTCAAACTAAGGCTTTGGAAGTTGAGGATCGATCAGTCTTCATCCGTGTGACCGAGCTACCCATAGGGGTTGGGATTGGTCGTATGCGATCAGTGGAAGTATCCGTTGATTAATAACCTGGACGAGCGGGCCTTAACCAGCGCCGAAGCATTCGAGGATGCTGCAGCGCATGCCGCTCATATCATAAAGCAGATGAACGAAGCTCACCTTAGCAAGGGTTGACCGGCCACGCGCTTCTTCATAGCCCTCTTTTGCTCCCCGCTAGCCTGCCTTCTCGCACCTGGGCTGCGAGCTGCCGTCCGCTCTTAAGGCATCGCCCCCAAGGAGCGACGGCCTCTCCACCAACGGACCGCCGGATATCGGCTTTGTCCGGGTTTGCGACCTTCATGTTCAGCCCGGTCGGCAACTGGCCACCAAACTCCACGCGCACCGTGGATTTTGCTGGCGTCGGCCGCTCCGCTGCTACCAGTGTTAAGCGCCATCGGCGCGCCTTGCGCCTGCGGCGGCGTAAGCGCTGGGGCCTGCATCTGCCTTGCATAAATCTGCTCTGCCACCGCGCGACGACGACGGGCCTCACCCGCTTGGTCCGCCGGCCGTTCGCCGTATATCGAGTCCAGCGCTCCGGCCTGCCCGGCCGTCATGCCAGGCACGTTCATCAGGTTGTAGCTTTTGGCCGAGAGACTGTCCCCGCCCGTGCCCTTCAACTCCATAACTCGGAACATTAGTTGTTCGGCGTCAGTGCTTTGCCAAATATCGTGGCCGAATATCTGGCGAAAGTGTTCCTGCCGCTCCGGGTGCCATTGGCCCTTTCCGTAGGCCAACCCGCCGTCGCCCGGTTTCCCGTGGGCCTGGAGGCCGGGCTCTGTTTCCATGTTGGCCACCACTGCGGCGGCAATCTGCGGCGACAGGCCTTGCGACCGGAGGTTGTCAAAATCCAATTCCTCCCGCTGCGCCAAGTCGGCGGCAGGGGAAATGTTTGATGTCGCGCCAGGCCTGCCCAGTTGACCCGCCGCACGCCCTTGCTGCTCGTAGCTACGACCTAAGCCGAACTTGCTGGCAAAGTTATCCACCGCCGCGGAGCCGGGGACGTTGCGGTCAATCCAGCCCCTAATGCGTCCTGCGGGTCGATGAAGTTCAGCCCCTCATGCGCTGCCAGCCCACCCAGACCGGCGATGCCGAGCCGGCGCAGCAATCCCGCACCGCCAAGCTCGGCCTGTGCAGCAGCCAACCCGCACGTAGCTACGGTGGCGGCGCCGATGCGACTGGCCAGCGTGGCAAACGGAGTAACGACCTTTGCTGCGAACGAGAGCGCCATCAGTCCCATCAGTTCTTCAATCACCCGTTGGGGGCCGCCCAACACGCCTAAAACGTGTTCGATCTTACAGCCCCAGCTTTCCAGCTTCCGCTCCACCAGATCCCAATCCACGCCTTCCAGGACTTCAACATCCGAATCCTACATCGTATCAGCGGCTTGTACCATGCTCGTCAACCTGACGAATAATCCAGACTAAATAGGTTCCTTGCAACGATGCAGACCGTTGCGGTAGTGAGGAAACATGGTCGGGAACCACGCATGACCTTGGGTGGGCGGTTCCGAGTACGCCCAACGATCATGTCCGTGTTGAGAAATCACGACGCCTCCAGGATGCTCCAGGCTGACCACTGACGTCAGCGCGTCGGAGCACGGTTCGGTGCGTCGTACTGTGCTCGCCCCGCGGTTCTACGAGATGGAACAGAGCGGTCATCAGCCCGCTTGGCGGGCCCCGCTACTTTGGAGATCACGCATGACCAAGACACAGGATCTGCCTGTCTTACTTCGCGGGCCTCATGGCAATCGGTTACTGCTCGCGCTGGGACAGCGTGAGCGGAGCACCTTGGGAGCGTTGCTCGCGTCGGGAAAGATCGGAAGCGCGGAGATGCTGGCGGCCAACCGCTGGTATGAAGTTTTTGCCATGGCGGAACACGGCGCCTTCGACACGGAGAAAGCCGGGTGCGGAGGAAGCGTGAAGCTGTTCGCACAGGAGCGGCAGATGGCAGCCGTCACGAGCCATCGCCTGGCGCGCGAAGCGCTCGGCAAGGCCGGCGACGAGCGCATGAGGGCCGTGCTCAGCGATGGCCTGTCGATCAAAGGGGCTGCCGTGAAGCTGGCCGCCTCGATGCCTGCCAGGGCGGACGGCAAGGCCTGCAAGGTCGACCCCATGTTCATGTGCGGCCTGATCGTCGGCGACCTGGCACGACTGGTCGAGCACTACACGACAATCGACGGCGCGAGAAAGCATCGGCGCTGACGTAGTTTTCTCCTATTCAAACGTTCAACGCCCGACTATAACCCTCGTCATCATCGCGAGAGTTGGGCCGGAAGGTCCGCTTCAAACCCAGGACCGAACGGCTCCGGCATCTGCAAGCCCTGCTTATCGGGGCTGGAGATGAGATCGCGACGGCCGTTCGGGATACGTAGCAATCGAGCAACGGAGTGCGAGCGAGCCATGGCTGATGCTGCCGGGCGGAAGACGGTCTGCCGTCGCAAGAGCACACCAAGCAGACGAGTGGCCGAGAAGAACGCCGCCATGGAAGCGGCGATCAAGGGCGTGCTGGATGACCTGACGCACGACCAGCTTGCCGAGATCGGGCCGCGGGAGGGATTGCTGAGGGTAATGCGCTGGGCGCTGCGCGCAGGGGCCCTTCCGCTGTTCATCCAGATCGCCACCGCATTGATGCCTTACATGCACGGCAAGAAAGCGACCGTCGGGGAGCGTGACCCGAACGGGCCGAGAGCGGAAGAAATCGCGGCCGACGAAGACCCCGAGGTCGCGGAGTAGCGCCCTCGCCTTCCCCGATCGTGGCGCCGCCACATCCACTTGCCTTCAGGAGACATCCATGCGCTTCCGAAACCCGCCCGCCGGGATGCTGGCGGTTGTCCTTGTGCCTTTTGTGTGCGGCGCGGGCGTGCCGCCGTCGCAGGACCGATATGCGATCAACCTCGGCATCCCGCCGGGCGTGCCGGACATGGTCTACGGCCAGATGCCGTTCTGGATCGACACGACGGACACCAGCGTCAACCCGTTCGGACTGCCGCGGCCTGTGTCCGACCAATCGCGGCTGCCGGTTTCGACCCTGCCGGCGAGCGGGGCGCCTGGCAGCAGCAGCGGCACGCCGTCCTATGTCGTGGATGCCAATTCCGCCGCATTCCAGGGCGTCGTCGCCATCGTTCCCGGCACGCCGACCAATGCGCAACGCTCGCTCGGGTTCGTTTGCACAGCGTCAGGCAATGCCACCCTGACCCTCGCGGACGGCTCGCTCCTCACGCTTGGCCTGGTCGCCAGCCCATCCTTCCAATCGCTGCCGTTCGCGGTGACCAACGTGGTCCTCGGCTCGGGGACGGCGGCAGTCTTCTGGGGGCTGAAATGAGGTGCACCCTCTGCACCGTCCTGGCGGCGGCCTTCATGGCCGGGCCGGCCATGGCGGTGCCGCCGGGCGTGCAGCCGCCCGCACCGGTTGCCGCCCTCGGCTCCGGAGCACCGGCGGCCGGATCGGGCGTGGCAGGGCAGCTCTATGTCGATGGCGCCGGGCATGCGGAATGGCTGAACGTCGTCGGGGTGTGGAAACAGCTTGGCATCTTCTCGGCACCGACCGCGAGCGACATCGGGCCACCCGGTTCCGCTTCCTACCTCGCCACCACGGGTGGCGCCTTCATCCTCATCTCCGGCGGCGGAAAGATCATCCTGCAATGACGATGCGCATCTGGCTTCTGACTGCCCCGCTCCTGTCGGCGGCGTGGCTCGGGCAGGCGGCCCGGGCACAAACGGCCGTCACCATGTCGGGGGATTGCACGGCCGCGGCCTCCGGCGCGGTGACGTGCACCAAGACCAACGGGGTGGCGCTGGGGAGTGCGGCGACGCAGCCGGGCAGCGCCTTCGACGCCGCCGGTGCCGCCTCCGCAGAGGCGACCCGCGCGCAACCGGTGGAAGCCGCCAAGATGCAGTATCGCGGCGCATGGAGCGCCAGCACGGCCTATGCGGCCAACGACGTGGTGCTACAGGCCGGCGTGCTCTACATCGCACCGGCGGCATTCACTTCGGCCGCCGGGTTCAACGCGGCCAACTGGACGGCGTTGACGAGCGTCGTCGTTCCGTCCTCGACGGTCGGGCCGACGGCGGCAAGCGGGAACCGAACCATCGCCGCCAGTGACTGCGGCACCGTCATCGAGTCCTCCGACGCAACCGGCGTCACGTACAGCTTCCCGGCCTTGAACGCGGGATGCAGCGTGAAGCTGATCCAGGGTGCGGCGGGGCAAATCCAGGTGGTCGGCTCCGGCGTCACGATCAAGCCGTTCACCAGCGGCAACTCGCATACCGCCGGCACCTATGCGCGGGTGGAGGTTTATTACGACTCCACGTCAAGCGCCGTGTTCAACGGAACGACCGCGCCATGAGCATCCTGGACCTGGGCAACGAGGCCGAGCGTCTTCCGGTGCTGACCGCGTCCGGGGCGAAGTGGATCGGCTGGTGCGATTTCACCTCCCCCGCCAATCTGAGCCTGGTCAGTTCTTCCGACGTCGGGCTGCCGACGCCGCCGGCGCTGCCATCCGCCAGTTCCAGCGGCATCGTCAACCGGATCGCGGCGGCGTTCAACAAGTTTGGTTCGGCGGTGTCGGGGAACATGCCGGACCTGACCGCGCCGCCGCTGGCGACGAGCTATTACGGGCCAAAATTCCGCGCCGTGCACACCAACGCGCGGGGCGGGGCGTATTTCGACGCGAATGAACGGGGACTATCCACACCGCCAGCGACGTTCACGATGGCGACGCCGGGTGCGATGGCGACTGCCGACGCGGTGACGCTGGCCTGCACCGGGACCTTCCCGACGCTGGGCAACGTCATCATGAACGCGACGACGACCTACTACCTGATCAAGCGGGCGGATGGGACGTTCCAATTGGCCAGCACGGCGGCGAATGCGGCAGCCGGAGCGTTCGTGCCGCTCTCGTCGCCCGGCAGCGGAACGCTGACGTTCACGGACAGCACCAAGTCGCTGACGTCGACAGCCACCATGAACTGGTTCGGGCTGCCGATGAGCAGTGGCCAGATCTATAGCTTCGTCGATGTCCTGACCATCGACCGCAACCATTTCCGCCCGTTGTCGGGGACTGCCGGGCTCGGCGGGGGGGATTTCACGAACCAACCGTGGATGAGCATCAGCTCGGTGGGTTCGATCTGGCTGGGGATCGGCGGCGCAGGCAACAGCACTGCCGCGAACAAGGGCCGGCTCGGCTGCAACATCCGCCGGACCTATAACGGGCAGGTGGCGATGGAAAGCGCCAATGTCGGCGTGCCGTCGGCGGCGACGTATGACGCGCAGCTCCTGGTCATCGTGCGCGTGATGCAGACGAACGGCGCATCGTCCGGCAATGGCGCTTCTGTCAAGCACTACATCAACGGGGCGGCATCGACACAGCAGGGCGATTTGTATGCCGTGCCGGCCGAACCGCTGTGCCAGATCGTGGTGGGGGATGGCGCGGCGTGGCAGGGCGTGCCGTTGCGGTCCGGGCACACCCAGCACGATTTCTGCGTGATCCAGGGTGCCGTGAACGTGGCGGATGTCGCGGCGATCACGGCGTTCTTCGATGCCAGGATGGGACATGCGCTGGCGAAGGCTGGCAGTCGGGCACCGCAATCCGTGCCGCCGACGCACGGGCAAAGCAACGGCGACAACCGGAACGGATCGGCCAACTCGGCCCTATACAGCGGGACCGTGACGACCCCGGGTGGCCTCGTGCTGACGAACGCGCAGAACACGGTTGGCGGCAACGTGGCGTTGCAAGCGGGAGAAGATGTGTGGGCCGGGCTGACCGGCACGGCAGCGGTCTACCAGGATTATGGACGCGGCACGGTGTCGCCGCTATCGGCGGCAACACCCAGCCGGACGCTGCTGTGCAGCGAGGCACCGTGGGGGAGCAGCACCGCAGTCGGCACCACGACGACCGGGTTCATCGACGATTGCTCCGGCAACGTCACGCCTGGGACGGCATCGACGTACCAGTTGGATACCCATACCGGGTCGGCCGGCGCGAACCTGACGGCGTACTACGCCGGCCTGGCCGCGAACGGCGCGCCCATGCCGAAGGCGTTCAACTGGGTGCAGGGGGAAAACTCCGCCCTTGCCTGGTCGGGGAGCGTCTACAACAAGGATGTAAGCGGCTCCCCTTATGCCGGCAGCACGCTGGAGCAATGCTGCGGCCGCTATGTCCAGGGGCTCGGGCTGTTGCAGGGGTTCGTCACGGGGCTGGCAGCGGCAAGCGCCACGTTGCCGATCGGCTTGCAGCACATCGTGTCGGTGTCCGGAGGAACGTCGCTGCAGCATACGGCGCTGATGGCGGCGGACCAGATCTACGTGGACCAGAACCCGGGCAAGGCGCTGTTCGTCAACGCCAACCCCTGGCATCACACCGGGCTGCCGGGACTGCACTACGAATCCTTCACCTACGAATACCTGGCGGCAGAGACGTCGCGGGTGTGGACCTGGTGGTTCAAGCAACTCGGCACGTTGTACGTGGAGGGTGCGGCTGGACCGGCCTACGGGCAGTTCCCGCGCCTGTCGTCGGTCTCGGCGGTGGCGGGCAACAGCTATGTCGACGTGACGATCACCAACCCGAACGGCGCGACCACGCTGCTGCTGAGCGGCAGCGGGCCGCTGCTGGGTTGGGCGGTGCGGACCGGCACGACCACCACGGCGATCAGCACGGCCGGGGCGGTGGCAGGCAGCATGCTGAGCGGGGCCGCCGGGACGTACGAGAAAGGCGGCACCGCACTGACCATCACCGGGGCCACATTGCTTGCGCCATTCAAGGTGCGGCTGGCGTTGTCGACGGGGTTGGCGGCAGGGACGAAGGTGACGGTGTTCTACGGGGACGCGATCACGATGGATGCCGCGAATACCGGCAGCTACCCGCGGTCGCCCGATCCGTTCCAGAGCATGCTGACGGATAATTCGGGCAGCGTGTTCGCAGGCGCGGAACCATTGCTGCAGGCGTTCTATCGCGGACGGCATATGCCCGTGGCGGTGGAAGCATGCGGCCTGGCGGTGACTCCGTAGGAAGGGACGCACCCCTATCAACATCATCCGGGAGGCGCCATGCCAGCCGCCGACCCAGGCCGGGCCAGACTGACCCGGCCGCAGGCAGACATCTACCGGGCCGGGTGGACGCCCGAAGCGCGGTTCCGGACGGCCCCTTGCGGGAGGCGGTTCGGCAAGACCTTCCTCGGGGTGGAGGAAGTGCGGCGCGCCGCACGGGAGGCGGTGCGGCACCGCGTGCATCCGGACAACGAGATCTGGTACGGCGCGCCGACGTTCAAGCAGGGCAAGCGGGTGTTCTGGCGGCGGCTGAAACGTGCGATCCCGGCGCGTTGGGTCTTGGGTAAACCCAACGAGACGGATTGCTCGATCACGCTGCTCTCCGGGCATGTCATCCGCATCGTCGGGCTGGACAATTACGACAACCTGCGCGGCTCCGGCCTGTGGTTCTTCCTGGGTGACGAATGGGCGGACGCCAAGCCGGAGGCATGGACGGAAACCATCCGGCCGATGCTGTCCACGGCAGTGGGCCATGCGCTGTTCATCGGAACGCCCAAGGGATTCAATGATTTCTACCGCAAGTTCATGCTGGGGCAGCCCGGCGCCATCTACGAGGACGGGCGGCCCGTGTCCGGATGGAGGTCCTGGACGTTCACGACGCGGCAGGGCGGCAACGTGCCCGCCGACGAGATCGCCGAGGCCATGCGCAGCATGGGGCCGCGGGAATTCCGCCAGGAGTACGAAGCCGGCTTCGAGGATCATGCCGGCCGCGTGCTGTATGCCTTCAACCGGGCGGAGAACGTGCGGGCCTGCCCCTATGATCCGCAGGGCGCGGTGCATGTCGGCATGGACTTCAACCTCAACCCGATGACGGCGACGATCTGGCAGCAGCACGGAGGCGCCGACCACCAGGTGGGCGAGATCATCCTGCCGGGCAGCAACACGGACGAGATGTGCGACGAGTTGCAGCGGCGCTACGGGCGCGGCGGCGGCGTCGCCCATATCGCGGTCTATCCCGATCCGGCGGGTGCGCAGCGGCGGACCAGCGCCATGGGCCGAACGGATATCGGCATCATCCGCAGCCGCGGGTTCAAGGTCCTGGCGATGACGACGCATCCGCTGGTGCGCGACCGCCACAACGTAACCAACGCGCGGTTCTGTGCGGCGGACGGCACGCGTCGGGCGTTCGTCGATCCAAGCTGCGTCAAGTCGATCGAGGCGTACGAACGGCTGGCGTATCGCGAAGGCAGCAACGAGCCGGACAAGGAGAGCGGGTACGACCACACGGTGGATGCCAGCGGGTACTACCTGTTCGGGCGGCATGCCGCCAAGCCGGCGCAGATCGTGGCGGGCTCGCTGATGGGACGGTAACGGGCGCTTGCCCAAGGGAGGGGCGGCATGGATTGGAATGCGCTGCAAGACAGCATGCAGATCAGGGACAGCGACTACCCGGCCCGGCGCGGGCGGATGGTGGCGCTGGCGCGGGTGCTGGGGGGCGAGCAGTACGACCACATCGGCACGCCGTTCAGCGTGGAGCGCACGCCGGGCGGGGAGTATATCCCGCTCGACCGGCGGCGGCCCACCGTGCGGACCGGATGGTGCCGCACGGTGGTGGACGACAGCGTCTCCATGCTGTTCGGCCAGGGACGGTGGCCATGCCCGTCCGGGCCGGTGAAGGACGGAAAGGAAAGTCCTACGGTGGCGGCGCTGAAGGCGCTGGTCGAAGCGACGCAGCTTGCCGGCACGATGGCGGAGGCCGCTACGGTCGGCAGCGTCGGGTCGGTGGCGATCCTGTTCCGGGTGCTGGCCAACCGGCCATATTTCGACGTGTTCCCGACGGCGTGCCTGACGCCGGAGTGGGACCCGGCCTCTCCCCGGGCGCTGCTGCGGGTGACGGAGAAGCGCAAGGTGCGGCGGGCCGACCTGGTGGCGACGGGCTATACCGGGTTGGCGGACGGCGTGGCCATGTTCTGGTTCCAGCGGCAGTGGGACGCCGAGGAGGAGGCGTGGTTCGTGCCGTGGCCCACCACGGACCCGGCGCAGGTGCCGCGCCGCGATGCCGCACGCAGCGCCGTGCACGGGTTGGGCGTCGTTCCGATGGTGTGGGTGAAGAACCTGCCCGGCGGCGATGCGATCGACGGCGCCTGCACGTTCGCCGGCGGGATCGATACGGAAATCGAGGCGGACTACCAGTTGTCGCAGGGCGGGCGTGGGCTGAAATACAGCAGCGACCCCACCCTGCTGATCAAGGAGCCGGCCGGCCCGCTGGAAGCGCCGGCACGGATCGGCGGCGCGGCCTCCGCCCTGATCGTCGGCGGGGACGGCGACGCCAAGCTGCTGGAGATCAGCGGGTCGGCGGCCGATGCCGTGGCGAACTACGTGACGCACCTGCACAAATACGCGATGGGGGCGATGCACGGCGACGCCAGCGACCGGGACAAGCTGTCCAGCGCCCAGTCCGGCCGGGCGATGGAGCTGATGAAGCAGCCCTTGATCTGGCTCACCTCCCGCCTGCGCATGAGCTACGGCGATGGCGGCATCATGCCGCTGCTGCGGCTGGTCTGCGTGGCGTCGAACAAGATCAAGGGCGGCGTGTTCTGCGGCGAGGCGCGGCAAACCGGGCTCGACCCGACCGGGCTCACGCTGGTGTGGCCGCCGTTCTTCCACCCGACCTATGACGACAAGCAGGCGGAAGCGAACGCGCTGACAAGGCTGGTCCAGGGCGGCGTCATGTCCCGCCGCAAGGCGGTGCAGACGGTCGGCGAAAGCTACGACCTCGTGGATGTCGAAGCCGAATTGGCGGAGATCGCGCGGGACGAGGCGATGGCGGCCACGCCGCCCACGAGCTGAAATAAAGGAGCCAAGCATGAGTGAAACACCGCCTCCGGGCGGCGATCCTGCACGTCTGCCGGGGCAGCGCGTCGAACCCCGGCTGGACTGGGCGGGCGAAGCGGCGGCGTTCTATCGCGGGCGGGCGCAGGATACCGAGGCTGCGCTGAGTGCCGCCAATGCCGCCAGGGCCGAGGCCGAACGCCGATTGGCCCAGGCCGAGACGGCGGCGCGGCTGGGCAACGAGCGGCTGATGCGCGCCGGGTTGAAGGCCCAGGCCGCATCCGCCGGGATCGTGGACCCGGACGTGCTGAAGCTGCTGGACCTCACGGCGTCCGGCGTGCGGCTGGACGATGCCGGCGAAGTGGTCGGGGCCAAGGAAGCCCTGGAAGCGCTGAAGGCCGCCAAACCCTGGGCGTTCAAGCAGACGGCGGCAGACAAGGGCAGCTCCTCCAGCACGGCGCCGCCGCCCAACGGCGCGCCGGCCACGGGCAAGACCGCGAAGGAGATGACCGAGGCGGAGTGGCGGGCCGAGCGCGCCCGGCTGATCCGGTTTTAAGCGTCCACCGCGCAACATCCACCTGAAGGACCATCATGGGCATCCAGAATTTTCCCCTCGCGCTGCAGCCGATCATCCAGCAGGGTTTCCTGGAGCGCGAGTTCGAGCAGGCGCTCGCCTCCCGCCTGGGCTACCGGATGATCGCCGACCGCGAGCAATTCGCCATCGGCATCGGCGAGACGCTGACGCGCACGCGCGCCGGGCTGAAGCCATCGGTCACGACGCCGCTGGCGCCCAGCACCAACACGAATTTGGACAACGGGCTGACGCCCGGAAGCTGGGGGGTGGAGCAGTACACCATCTCGATCAACCACTATGCGTCGACCATGGACCTGAACATGGTCACGTCGCGCGTGGGGATCGCGTCGCAATTCCTGCAGAACGCCTATTCCAATGGCGAGCAGGCGGCACGTTCGCTGGACGAGTTGGCGCGCAACGCGCTGTTCGCACCGTATTTCGGCGGCAACACGCGGGTGCGCACGAGCCTGGGCGCGGCCGGCCCGGCGCTGGCGGTGGATGACGTGCGCGGCTTCCAATCGGCATTCGTCAACGGGATCATAACCCCCGTGGGCACCAGCGGGGCGGCGCTGACGGTGACGGTAGGCGCCAACGCCTACACCTGCATCGCCACCACGGTGGATGGCATCAACGCCAGCACCACGCCGGGCGGGCTGTCCGGCGTGCTGACCTTCAGCGGCAACGTCAGCATGGCGGACGGGACGGCAGGGAACACCGTGCAGGGCGCCAACGCCTCGGTCATCAAGCGGCCGAACGCGCGGACCAACACCTCGCAGATCCTGGCCACCGACACGCTGACGATGGCGACGCTGCTGGATGCCGTGGCGTCGCTGCGGGTGAACGCGGTGCCGGAGATCGACGGGGTGTTCAACTGCTACCTCGACCCGATCAGCGCCCGGCAGTTGTTCGCCGACAACGATTTCCGGCAGCTCTTCCAAGGCGCCACCTCGGCGAACCAGGTGTTCAAGTCGGGGATGATCAACGACTTCCTGGGGCTGCGCTTCATGCCCACGACCGAGGCCTACGTGCAGGCACATCCGAGCATCGCCGGGTTGAACGTGCGGCGGCCGATCATCTGCGGCAAGGGCGCGCTGGTGGAGGGCGATTTCGCCGGGATGGCGGCCACCGACGTGGCGCCGAAGGACGCGATCGTCAACATCGTGGACGGCATCGCGATGGTGACGCGCGAGCCGCTGGACCGGCTGCAGCAGATCATCGCGCAGTCCTGGTACTGGATCGGCGGGTTCTGCTGCCCGTCCGACACCACGACGAATGCGACGACCGTCCCGACGGCCACCAACGCCAGCTACAAGCGCGCGGTGATGATCGAGCACGCTGGCTGATGGCGCGGGCGGCGAAGGCCGCGCCGACCGGCGAGGCGACCTTGCCGACGCCGCGGCTGGTGGCGTTGCGCGCCTTCGACGTCTGGCACCGTGACCAGTTGGTGACGGTACCGGCCGGCGAGGTCCAGGATCCGGCACTGCTGGCGACGCTGCGCGGCATCCACGATGCTTCCTTGCTGGAGTGGCGGTCATGAGCGACGCGAGCGGCACGCAGACCGGGCCGGGCGCCACCAGCGAGACGCCGGGCAGCTTCGTCGAGGCGGACAAGGTGGATGTGCGGCGTTTCTGCTGGTACCCGGCCTATGGCGCCGGGGCCAGCGGGTTCCAGGGATGGCGGTTCTTCCAGGCGTACGGGCTGCTGGAATACCGCCTGAACAACATGTCGCCGGAGGAGGTCGCGGTGGTGCAGGCCACGTACCTCGCCAACCTTCGGGCGCTGGAGGTGGCGGTCGTCGCGGCGGCGGCGAACCTCACCACGGACGTGGCAGGACCGTGGACGCACAACAAGACGGAGGTCGCCGAACGGAGCGCGCTGTTCGATGCGTGGCGCGTGCGCCTGTGCGGCTTCGTCGGCATCCCGCCAGGTCCGGAGCGGACGGTGGCGGGGGCAGTCACGATTTAGGAGAGGAGTATGTCGGCACTGACGATCGAGGCCGCGATCTGGTCCGGACTGCGGGAAACGGCGGCGTGCATCGGCTTCCCCTATCAGCAATTCCGTCCGGCGGGGCCGGGCAGCCCCGTTGCCGGCACCCCGCTGAACCCGGCGCTGCCAGTCGCCGCCAGCGTCACCTTCAACAAGTTCGACGCGGCGCCGAGCTGGGAAAAGCCCCAGCGTTTCCTCTACGTCGATGGCACCCAGACCGCCGTCGGGGACTACCTGGTGGGTGGACCGCTGGGCACGCTGGCGATCGTGTCGCAAGACCCGATGCTGCCGATCATGGGCATCGTCTGCAACCATGTGCTGACGTTCAAGCGCCCTGCCGCGTCCACGACGCTGGGTGCCCAGCCGGGTTATGGCGGCGACGTGGCCGGGCAGGAAACCGCGCTGCTGACGGGCTGGCCGGCCTATCTCGGCGTGGCCGGGGGCGGCGGACGCAGCCCGGCCAAGCTGCCCGGCGACGTCGAGATGCCTCACGTGGACATCCGCCTGCCGATGTGGCCGGCAGTCGTGCTGCTGAACGGGGACGTCATCTTCGATGAGCAGGGCCGGCGCTACAAGATCATCTCGGCCGAAGGCACCACGCTCGGCTGGAAGATCGCCGCCGTGCTGTCGATGACGTGAGGAGCGATCATGGCGGATGAAAGCGACGTGGAGTCGGCGCTGGTCGCGGCGGCCGCCACCGCCATCTACCCGGACGGAGCGGGCGGCGCGCCGGTTGGCGGATACGCTTGCCGCATCGCGCGCGGCGAACCGAACGCGGAGGCGCTGAACGCCGACCTGGCAGCCGGGGTGGTGAACGTCACCGTCACCCTGGTGGACCAGATGTCGCGCAACACCACCCGCTATGCCACCGCGTGGCAGCCGGCCTCGGCGCAGGCCGCCCCGCCCATCGGCGTCAGCATGGCCGGGACCGTGGCGACGTTCACGGGAGGCGGTGGGGCAGGCGCCATCATCGGCGTGCGGGCGCTGGGCCAGACCTTCAGCTATGCCACGAAGGCCGGGGACACGCCGGACGCCGTCGCCGCCATCCTGGCGCAGCAGGTTCCAGGGGCGGTTGCCCAAGGTGCCGCCCTCGCGTTGCCAGACGTGGGCGGCACGCCCCTGGCAGTGGTGTACGGGTATGCCGGGGCCATCAGCGAGGTGCGGCGGCAGGAACAGGGTTTCAGCCTCGACATCGCCGCCCCGACGCCCGATGCGCGGGTCACGGTGGCGTCCGTGATCGACCAGGCGATGGCCGCCATCGATTTCCTGGTTCTGGCAGACGGTTCGGCCGGGCGGTTGCGTTACCGCAGCACGCATGTCGACGACGTTCCCGGCCGTGCGAACCTGTGGCGGCGCGAGCTGCTCTACACCGTGGAATACGGCACGACGGTGCTGGCGAGCGTGCCGGACATGGTGTTCGGCGCGCTGGGACTGGACGGCGCCGCCGCAGGCACCATCACCCGATGACGACGAACAGCAACAAGGACATGCCATGGACATCCACCTGATCGTGCGGCAGCCGTTCGGCGACTACGCCCGGGGCGACCGGATCACCAAGCCCGACGAGGTGGCGCGGTTGTCGGGCGAGTGCGGCGAGCATGTCGTCCGGGTCGACGCACCGGTCCCGGACGACCCGCCCGAAGCCTGACCGGCATCGCAGCAGGCCATCACCGTGGGCGCCTCCGGGCGCCCTTTTCGTTTCCAAGGAGGCGCAATGCCGATCTCGCAATATGGCGTGCTGAACACGACCGCGCTCACCGTCCCCGACCTGTACGTGCAGATCGTCCCGCCGCAGATCATCTCGTTGAACGGCGTGCCCAGCAACGTCGTCGGCCTCGTCGGCACCGCGACGTGGGGCGCCGTCAACAACGCCGTCGTGGTGGGATCGTACGGGCAATATGCGGCCGTGTTCGGGCCGCTGCAGGCGCGGCGCTACGACATGGGGACGCCGCTCTACGTGGCGCAGCAACAGGGGGCGGCGAACTACCGCTGTGTGCGCGTGACGGATGGGACCGACGTGGCGGCGTCGCTGACGATCGCCAACGGCATTACCCTGACGGCGTTCTACACCGGCTCGCTGGGGAACTCGATCACGGCGAGCTTCGCGGCGGCGAGCGGCGGCACGGGTTGGAAAGTCACCATCGCCTGCCCCGGCCTGGTGACGGAGGTGTTCGACAACATCGTGCCCGGCAGCATTTCGGCGTGGGCGGCCATCGCCGGGGCGATCAACAACGGGTTGCCGAACGGCACGCCCGCGTCGAAGATCCTGGTGGCATCGGGCGCGGCGGCCACGGGCACGCCTGCGCTGCAAGGCTATCCGCTGGCGGCGGGGGGGACCGGCACCACCAGCACGGTGGGCACGGACGGCGCCAGCACCGTCGGCGGCGCCACGCTGGTCGGCGTGGATGGCGTCGGCACGGCGCGGACGGGCATGTATTCGCTGCGTGGCCAGGGCTGCGGCGCGATCGGCCTGGCGGACTGCGCCAGCCCGGCGGCGTGGTCCGCGGAGGCGGCCTTCGGGATTTCCGAAGGGGCATACATGGTGGACACGGGACCGTCCGGGGACACGATCGCCAACGCCATCGCGAGTTTGCAGGGTTCGGGCGCACGCAGCTCGTGGCTGAAGGTGATGTTCGGCGACTGGCTGTGGTGGACCGACCCGGTGAACGGCATCGTCCGCCTGGTCTCCCCGCTGGGCTTCGTGCTGGGACAGCTCGGGGCGAGCGCGCCGAACCAGGCGACATTGAACAAGCAGTTGTTCGGCATCGTGGCCTCGCAGCCCAGCGGGCTGAACAGCGGCGCCTCCACCGGGACGTACAGCGCGGCGGAACTGGCCTCGCTGGTGGGCGGCGGATGGGACGTGATCACCAATCCGGGTGCGGCGGCGGTGCCGATCTGGACCTGCCGGACCGGCCACAACAGCAACGCCACCACCGGGTCGGCGCAGTCCGACAGCTACACGCGGATGAACAACTACATCGCCGCCACGCTGCTGGCCGGCATGGGCGTCTATGTCGGGCAGCCGATCACTCCCACCCTGTTCGGCAACATAAGGGCGACGCAGATCGGCTTCCTGCAAACGCTGCTGAACGCCGGCTATCTGTGCCTGAACAGCGACGGCTCCCTGCCCTTCTCGGTCAAATGCGACGCGTCGAACAACCCGCAGACGCGAACCTCGCTGGGCATCGTGCAGTCGGACGACGCGGTGACGATCGAGGGCATCAACGAGAAGTTCCTGGTCAACCTGCAGGCCGCGGCCAGCGTCGTGACCTCGCAATCCGCGGTGGCGCAGGCATCCGGCCTCACCACGCCATCGTCCTTCTGAAAGGGGGCGCGTAGATGTCTGCAACCGGCATATTCACCGTCGGCCGCGACGGCAACATGGTCATCTCGGTGTCCGGCTTCGGCAACGTCACCCCGCCTTTGGGCACGATGTTCCGGGCCGCGCCGCTGTACAAGAAGACGCGGTCCGACCCGCTCAACAGCGCGCCGATCGAGGCGGAGATCCCCGATGGGTGGAACTGGGAGATCGGCTGCGACCGCGGCAACCGGCAGATCGACGACCTCGCCTCCGCGATCGAGGCGGCGTTCTGGAGCGGGGGCACCCTGCCCGTCTGCACCATCACGCAGTACGTGAGGGAGAATGACGGCAGCACTTCCACCTACTCGTTCACGGCGGGGAGCCTGAAGGTGGACACCGGCACGTTCACCGGCGACCAGACCGTCAAGCAGAAGCTGTCCGGCTTCTCGCCCACGCGGCGCAAGGTGTCCTGATGGCGGAGGAGATCACCGATGCCCAGGGACGTAGGATAAAGCTACGGGTGGTCGATCCCGGTTTCGCCTTGATGCTGGCTGAGGCGGCGGGCGATGCCTCAGGCAATGTGGGGTTCATGCGGTTGGCCGGGCTGTACCTGCTGGTGGATGAGATCGACGGCATGCCGGTGCCGTTCCCGCAGGACAAGGACCAGCTTTATGCCGTGGCACGGCAGCTGGGCAATGACGGGGTGGCCGCGCTGAGCGCCTACATGTCCGGCAAGCCCCCTGCAAAGGAGGCCGAGCAGGCAAAAAACTGAGCCGGCACCCTGCGCTGCGCGACACGCTGTTCCTGGCGCAGAACGGGGTGCCGTTCGGGACGGCCATGGCGCTGCCGCTGTGGAAGGTGCGTGCCTATTGCGTCGCGATCCGGGAGATGCGGGGCGAGCGGTACGATTGGGAGTACGATAGCTGGGAGATACCCGATGCCGGAGTTTGACGGGCTGGGCGGCTTCATCGTGTCGCTGCCCGGTTTGGCCGCCAGGTTGAGGGCGGCCGGGCAGCGGGGTCGCCAGGCTGCGGTGGACATCGTGCGTGCAGAAATCGTCGCCACGTTCGATGAACCGCCGGGCAGCGACACCGGCCCGTTCCCGGGTTGGGCCGCTTTGACGGACGCCACACGGGCGGCGCGGGCGCGTCATGGCCTGGCGGCCGACCAGCAGGAGGTTGCGACCGGCGCCCTGCGGGACAGCGTCAGCGGGGCGGTGGAGCCCGATGGACGCGCTGCGGTCGGCGTGGCGGACCGGATCGTGGGCAGCGGACAGCCCGGCGACGGGTTCCGCGACATCGGCGACGTGGCGGTGGCGCAAGAGGAGGGGACCGGCAGGTTGCCGCAGCGGTCGTTCCTGGGCCTCGGCGCCTTCCGCGCGGCCCCCAAGGCGGCGCAGGCGTTCGCGGCGCCGGTGCTCGCCGCCCTGGCAGGCCTGCCGCCGGATCGATCGAGCGAGGGAGGTGCGCCGCATGGCGATGATTGACGCGTACAAGATCGGCGTCGAGCTGGTGCTGGGCGGGGACCTCGCCTCCGGGATCGAGGCGCTGATCCCCGGCTTGACGCGGTTGGACGGCGGGTTGGTGCAGGCCAACGCCACGGCGAAGGCGCTGGCGGCCGCGCTGGGGAGCGTGGCGGCCACGGCGCCGGGCGTCGGGCGGGTGGCCGAGGCGATGGAGCGGTTGACCGTCGCCATGGCGGCGGTGAACCAGGCGGGGCATGGCCTGATGGCCGTTGCCGTTCCGCCCGGCATCACTGGCGGGTTGGAAGCCCCTGCCGTGCGGGCAGCTGGCGGCCAGGGAGCGGTACAGGCGCGGAACACCGCAGGAAGCACGCGGCCACCGCGGCCGGATTTGGGCGAAGTCGTGCCCGCGAGTGCCCCCGCAGATGTGCGGGACAGGGCGGCGACATCCGACAGGTTGCCGCAACAGGCCGCTGCCGCGCAGGCCCTGGCCCAGGCGGTGCAGGTGGCCACGTCGGACAGTGCCGTTGGCGGCACTCCGGAGACCGGCAGTGCGCCGCATGGGGCGGTTGAGGGTCCGGGAACCGTTCCCGTCGCCACGGCGCTGCCGGCCTATGCCCAGGATGCCTTGCGGACGGATCCAGGCGAGGTGACGGCGCCCTCCCTGGCAGGGCCAGCCCCTCTCGGCCTTGCGCTGACCGGGACGGACACTCCGACCGTGCTCCCAGCCCAGCCCGCGGCGGCAGAGGGGCGGACGCCGATGGCGCCGGCCAGCGTGCCGACGCGGCTCGCGCCCGAGCTTGGCCAGGGCGGTGCCGCGCCGGTGCAAACCGTCCGGGCTGCGAAAACAAGCCGGGCCGGGCCGGGCCACGGGGCGCGGGACTCGTTCGGCCAGATTCGCGATGACGTCCTACCGCGGGTGGATGGCGGAGCGCGCCGCCCTGATGCCGACGGTCCGGCCAGACGGCCGCGGCCGGCGGAAGGCGATCGGCCCCTGCCGCCCATGACGCCCATCCCGGCGGTGGCGCCACTGCCGGTGAGGCTACGGGTGTCGGCCATGACGCAGGCTGCTGCCAATCCGGCGGCGCCGACAAAGCCGACAGGGACCGGCTGGAAGGCGCTCACGGAGTCCCTCGGCGAAATCCTGCAGGGACCGGGGGCGGCCTCGGGCAAAGCCGCCACGGCAACCGAACCCGGTCCGGCCATGACGGCATTCCCGGAGCGGCTCCGACGCGACGCCGCAGACCCTCTCGCCCGCCGCATGTCATCGCCAGGCCCTCGCGAAGCGCGTGCGAATGCCCGGCCGCATGCAGCGGCGAGCACGGCACGGATACCCGGCGACGACGCCTTGTCCAATCTGCGATCCTATCATCCGCAGGGCGGCCAAAGCGGTCCGGTGATCCAGCACGTCACCTACGTGCAGCTCGACGAACGGACCATCGCGCGCGCCGTGACGCGGCAGCAGCTTCGCATGATGGGCGGCCAGGTGTCCGGCACGCTGCGGCCGGACCCGTCCATCTCGCCGCAATACGGGGCGCATTTACTGGAGATGTGAGCCATGACCGACGTGACGAGCGTCCTGGGCGCGTTGGGGGCGCTGGCTACGGGCGGTTCCGTGTCCCTGGGACCGGTCGTTTTCACCGGGTTCGAAGTTCCGTCGCGCATCAATTTCGGCGGCACGCAGCAACTCGTCATCCACAAGTTCCCGGGCGGGACCCGCATCATCGACAGCCTCGGCGACGACCCGGCGGCGCCGGAGTGGAAAGGCACCTTCACCGGCGCCCTGGCGGCGGCGCGGGCTCGCCAGGTGAACGCCCTGCGACTCGCCGCGCAACCGGTGCCGCTGAGTTTCGGGCCGTTCACCGCCCAGGTGGTGATCAAGCGGTTCGCAGCGAGCTATGAGCGCAACGGCTTCTGGATACCCTACAGCATCGCGTGCGAGGTGTTGCCGCCGCAGGCGGACGCGGACGGTGTCGGCGGCACGGCCCTGGCCGGGCTGATCGGCGCGGACGCGGCGTCGGCACTGGCCGGCGTGTCCGATGCCTCCGCCCAATTGGCCGCCGTGGTGACCGCGGCCTCGGCGCAGGCCTCCGGCGTGCTGGCGCAGGTCACGCCGCTGGGCAGCGTTCCGGCGCTCAACCTCGCCGGCATCGCGGGGGCGCTCGGCAGTGGGACCAGCCTCATCGGCGGCGTGGCGAACCTGGCGCAATCGCCGGGCGCCGCGGCGCAGGCAGTGGCGCAATTCCGCTCCGCCGCGACGGGGATCGGCAGCGCGCTGGGCGCGGTCGGCGGCGGGATCGGGCTGATCGGCGGCACGGCCGCGGCGGCCGGCGCGGGCGACCCGGTGGCGAGCGTCAACGACCTGGTGAACGCGGCCTCGCTCAGTGGGGCAGCCGCGACGCTCGCGCAGGCCGGTGGCGCCGCGTCACGCGCCGCCATCAACGCGGCGACGGCGACCACGCCGGGGAGCATCGGGCCATGACCCTCGTGATGGTGTCCAACACGAACCTGTTCGCCGTCGCCGCCGCGTTCCTGGGCGACGCGACACAGTGGGTGCGGATCGCGGAACTCAACGGCCTCGCCGACAGCACGGTGTCCGGCACGGTGACGATGGCGCTGCCGCCGATCGACCCCACGGCGACCGGGGGGATCGCCGCCATCACCGCGACCGGGACCGCGGTGACGCCGATCGACATCTACGCCGCACGCGAGGGGATTGCCGCCATCCCCGTGGGATATGCGGACGCGGTCTGGGACGGCTTCTCTTGGGATGACGGGAGTCAATGGGCATGACGATCCAAGCCGGGCAAAAGGCGGCGGCAGCGGACGTGCTGGCAGCCCTGGCGGCACAAAGCCAGGTGGCGTCCAGCGGGCATTTCTACGCCGACTTAGGCGCATCCGTCGTACGCTACGGCGACCGGCTGCTGGTTGGGGCGGCCACGGACAGCCAGGCCAGGGCCGACCGGGCGCTGTCCACGGATTGGCTGAGCACGGTGATGGCCAGCACCAGCATCGGCGCCTATGCCGTGTGGGGCGCCACCACGGCATCGCTGGCGCGCTATGGCACGATGGGGCTGCTCGCCGGCTCCCGAACCTCGGACGCCAGCGCCAATGCGGGCATGCTCGGCTATACGCCGTCGACCATCGGCATCGCGTCATGGGCGATCGACGACGATCTGGCGACGCCCCGCACCACGACGGCCTACGGCTATTACGGCGAAGTGTGGCGCATGACCGGCGTCACCTACCAGCCGAGCTTCGGCATGGAGCTAGAGGGGGTGGAGTTCGGCGGGGCGCATAGCGGCATCGCCAACCCCTATCACCCGAATGTCGGCGGCGGGGTGAGCGTGGTGCAGCTCGGCTCCGGCGGCGGGCAGGCCGCGTCGGCCGTGGTGGACGTCGCCTCGTTCATGAGCTGGGTCAGCAATCCGGCGCGCGCGCAAGTCGGCCTGGTGATCGGCGCGACCTCGCTGACCGGGACCAATGGGACGGCCGGCGACACCGGCTACGGCAGTGCGATCGCCATGGCGCGCAACCAGGGCATCGAGTGGCACACGCCGGAAACCCCGGCCGGCGGCCTCGGGTCGGCCGTCGGGCTGTTCATCCGCAGCACCGTGGCGACGGCGGCCAACGGCCTGCGGATCGAGGCGCAGGATAGCGGCTTCGTCATCAGCAACATGACGGGCCAGTTGCTGTTCGCGGTGGCGACCACGCCCGCCCCGGCCTCCACCTTGTCGGTCCAGGCGGGCAGCGGCGCGGGTGCGCCCGGGCTGTACGTCGCGCAGAGTGCCGGCGGCAGCGCCAATCTGGGCCTGTTCCCGGCCGCGGGGGGCGAGCTGCAAATCCAGTCCCCGGTCGGCAATGCCGGCGGGGCGCTGCCGGCCTCGGCGGGCGGGGGCTTCCTGCATATCAACGTCAACGGGTCGGACCTGCGCATCCCGTTGCTGACCCCCGCCCAGGCGGGCACCTAGCGGTGAGCGGGACCGTCAACCAGCCGCGCATGCGGCTGCTGGCGAATGGCGCGCCGTTCGCGGTGATGGACGCCGAGATCACGCAGACCGGGTACTACGGCGCCAGCCGGTTCAGCGCGACGCTGGCGGCGTATGGCGATGCCGCGCACGGGCCGGCCTTCTGGGCCGGCTCCGACGTGTACGACGTGGAACTGCAAGGCGGCTTCCTGCCCGCAGCGGCGGCCGAGGGTGCGGTGCCGTGGCAATCCGTCTTCATGGGCCAGGCGGACGAGGAGCTGGAAGTAAACCTCGACCGCGGCGTCGTGCATCTGCAGGGGCGCGACTATTCCGGCAAGCTGATCGACGCGAAAACCGCGGAAACCTTCAGCAACCAGACGCTGGCGCAGATCGCCACGACGCTGGCCGGCCGCGTCGGGCTGCAGGCGAACGCCACCAGCACGTCCCAGCTTGCCGGCCAGTTCTACGAGATCGACCACGCCCGCACGGCGCACGACATCTTCAGCCGGTCGTCCTCGTATTGGGAATTGATCACCTACATGGCCCAGCACCAGGGCTACGACGTGTGGGTGGACGGCAAGACCCTGAACGTCCAGCCCAAGGATGCCGGCGCCACGAACCCGCCGGCCTTGACGGTGCAGGGTGGCGCGCCGGTGCTGGTCGGCGGCGCGGATTACGGGCGTGCGGCCACGGTGCGGGACCTCACCCTCAGGCGCCGGCCGGCGCTCGCCAAGGACGTGCAGGTGAGCGTCAAATCCTGGGGCGGCAAGCGCAAGGCGATGGTGTCGGCCAAGGATGGCCCGTCCAGCGCGACGCAGACGGTGGTGCGCACATTCCCGAACCTGACGCAGGCGCAGTGCGCCGCCGTCGCGCGCAGCATCCGCGCCGAACTCGGCCGCCACGAACGCAGCATCTCGTTCGGCATGCCGGGCGAGTTCACGCTGCGCCCGCGCGCGGCGGTCGCCGTGCAAGGCACGGGCACGGCGTTCGACACGGTGTTCTTCATTTCGGAGATCGAGCGGCATTACAGCCTCGGGACCGGGCTGTGGCAGACCGTCCGGGCCCGCAACCTGCCGCCGCAGGCGGACCAAGGAGCACCATGATCGACCGGTGGCGCGAGGCGCAGCGGCTGCATTCCGCCAGCATGGACGGCCAGCGCGGCGAGCCGCGCCACGGCATCGTCACCAGCGCCGATCCGGTGCGCTGGGCGATCCGCGTCACCTACCAGCCGAGCGGCGCGCTGTCCGGTTGGCTGCAGGTGGTGACGCCGTGGTGCGGCAATGGCTGGGGCCTGCTCGCCATGCCGCCGGTGGGCGCGCAGGTGGCGCTGCTGCCGGTCGAGGGCGATGCGGAGCAATGCATCGTGCTCGGCGCGACCTTCAACGACCAGGATGCGACGCCCGGCGGCTATCCGGCGGGGGAGTTCTGGCTCGTCCATCAATCCGGCAGCTTCCTCAAGCTGCAGAATGACGGCACGGTGCAGGTCAAGGGCGACCTGCATGTCGATGGCGACGTCTACGACCGGCACGGCTCGCTGGACCGCCTGCGCGGCCACTACAACAGCCACGTGCACCCGTCCGTCCAACTGGGCAGCGCGAAAACACCGGTCACGACGCAACAAGACCCGGAGTGACCCATGGCGGACATCTCGCATATCTGGGGCAGCGACATCTCGCTCGGCCCGGCGGCCGACCTCGCCTTGGCCACGGGCCTGGAGGAGGGACGCCAACGGGTGCTGCGGCGGCTGTTGACCACGCTGCGCAACTACATCTGGCACCTGGAGTACGGCGGCGGCCTGCCGCTGATGGTGGGCCAGCCCGCCGACCCCTACGCGATCGAAGGCGTGGTGCGGCAGCAACTCTCGCTGGAGGCATGCGTCGCCGCGGCGCCGGAGCCCGGCGTGTCCGTGATCACGGACGGCCAGGGCGGCACCGTCCTGCAAATCACCTACACCGATTCGGGCACCGGGCAGCAGGTCTCGCTTGATCCCGGCAACGGATTGAACTTTGGGGCAACCTAATGCTGCTCACATTGCAGACAATGGCGACGCTGCTGTCCAACATGGCGGCCGCCGCGCAGGGTGCGCTGCCCGGCGCGATCCTCGACTTCAGCACCGGCAGCGTGCTCTCGGCGATCAACGAGGCGGTCGCCTCCGTCGTGCTGTGGCTGCAATGGCAGCTCGTCCTGCTGTGGCTGAAGATCCGCGCCTCGACCGCCACCGGCACGGACCTCGACACATGGATGGCCGATTTCGGCGTCACGCGGGAGCCTGCGGTCGCCGCGACCGGCGGCGTCACGTTCAGCCGCTTCACCTACGCGAGCGCCGCATCGGTCCCGGTGGGCGCCACGGTGCTGACGGGCGACCTGTCGCAAAGCTTTGTCGTGACGGCGGATCCCGCTAACGCGTTCTGGGTCGGGTCCAGCAACGGCTACCTGATCCCGTCCGGCACGCAGAGCGCGATCCTGCCCGTCCAGGCGGCAAGCGCGGGCACGGCGGGCAACGTCTCGGCCGCGGCGATCGCCCTGGCGGGGACGGCGTTGTCCGGCATCGACACGGTGACGAACGCCAACGCGTTCACCAACGGCGCCGCCGCGGAGGGAGATGTGGCCCTACGGGCGCGCTTCGTCATCTTCGTCAACACGCGATCGCTGGCGACCAATGCCGCCGTGGTGTCCGCCATCATCGGCGTGCAATCCAACCTGGTCTACGCGCTGTTCGAGAATGTCGGCAGCAACGGCACGGCCCAGCCCGGCCATTTCGTCGCCGTGGTCGATGACGGCAGCGGCACGCCGTCCAGCATCGTGCTGGACGCCATTTCCGCCGCGATCGCGGCGGTGCGGCCGATCGGTTCCACATGGGCGGTGGCCGGCCCGCTGGTCACAACCGCCAGCGTCGCCGTCACGGTGACGCCGCCGGCCGGGACGACCGCCGCGGCGCTTGCGCCGGCGATCCAGATTGCGGTCGCCGCCTGCATCAACGCCTTGCCGATCAACGACGCCGGGGCCGGGAGCACGCAGGCCGCGACGCTGTTCCCGGCGCAGCTCTCGGCCGTGGTCTCGGCGGCGACCCCGCCCGGGACGACCGTCACCGACGTCACCGTGAACGGCGGCACGGCGGGCCTGGCGCCGGCCAACATGGGCGTGGTCCGCTGCGGCGGGGTGACGGTGGCATGACCCTGGGCAGTTCCTCCGACATGCTGTCGCGGATCAAGTCCGTCCTGCCGGGCGGCTGGTTCCCGGCGACGGGACAGGACAGCAACGCCACGGCCACGCCGAACCTGGACGCCGCGCTGTCCGGGCCGGCCTGGGCGCTCGCCTGGTTCTGGCGGCTGCTGAGCTACGTGCAGGCGCAGGCGCGGATCGCCACCGCGACGGGCGTCAACCTGGACATGGTGGCAGCCGATTTCTTCGGCTCCGGCCTCATCCGCGACGGGGCGGAGGCGGATGGCGCCTTGCGGACGCGCATCGTGGCATCGCTGTTCCCGAAACGGAGCACGCGCCAGGCCGTCATCGCCGCCGCGACGGCTGCGTCCGGCGGCCCGGTGACGGTCTTCGAGCCCGGCTATGCGCTCGATGCCGGCGGCTGGTCCGTCGGCACGTCCGGCTTCGACGTGTCGGGATGCGCCGGATGGGGCACGCGCACCATGCCGTTCCAGGCGTTCCTGACCGCACCCGGCGGCCACCAGTCGCAGGTCTACGCCGCCATCGAACAGGCGCGGCCGATCGCAACCATCATCTGGACGAAGGCATAACATGGACCGCGTCATTGCGTATCCGGGCCAGGTGCCCGCGGTCGAAGACTTCCTGCAGGCGCAGAAGAACCAGTTGCTGGGATTGGGCCGGCTGATCGATGCCGTAATGGGCGCCGCGGTCATCGCCGCCGGGTTCGCCGCCTCGATCGACGGGGCTGCGAACCTCTCGCTCGGACCGGGGTCGCTGACGGCCGCGCAGACGGTGGACCCGGTGGCGTATGGCGTGTTGGGCATGGACGCCACGGCGGTGTCCAAGCAGGGCATCACCAACGCGGCCACGGTGCTGGCGCTGGGCGGCTACATGCCGGGATCGGCCGGGTTGGCGGTCAACATCCTGGTGCAGGCGAGCCTTGGCGACATCGACACGGGCACGGTGGTACTGGACTACTACAACACCAACGCCCCGACGACGCCGTATAACGGCCCCGCCGGGTCCGGCACGGCGCAACCGACCAGCCGGCTCTGCGTGCCGGGCTTCGGTGCGGTGGCGGGCGGCGCGGCCGCCGCCGGCAGCCAGGCGACGCCGGCAGCATCCGCCGGCGCCGTCCCGCTCTACGTGGTGACGCTGGCCTATGGCGCGGCGCCGGCCGTGGCGGTGCATCCCCTTGCGCCATTCCTGCCGTTCACCCTGCCACAGCTGACGCCGGGCTTCTCGCGCCGGCGGTACTTCACGTCGTCGACCGTCTGGACGGTCCCGCTCGGCGTCCGCCTGCTGGCGGTGCGGGGATTGTGGGGCGGCGGCGGCGGCGGGGGCGGCGCCAGCGGTCCGGGTTCGATCGGGTCGGGCGGCGGCGGCGGCGGGTATGCGGAGGGCGTGCTGGCCGTCACGCCGGGCACGCAGGTCGCGCTTGCGGTGGGCACCGCCGGGGCCGGGGGCACGCCGGGCAATGACGGAGCGGCGGGGGGCGGCAGCAGCTTCGGCACGCTGCTGACGGCGTCGGGTGGTGGCGGCGGCCGGGCCGGATCCAGCGGGATCGCCACCCTGTCCGGCGCCGGCGGCGGCGCCTCCATCGCCAGCGGCGTCACCGGCTTCACCCGGCTGGGCGGGGGCGGCAGCACCGGGTTCCAGGGCGGCAGCACCTATGTCAGCGGCCTGGGCGGGGACGCGCAGGGCTGCGGCTATGCCAGCCCGGCCACCTCCAACAGCAGCACGCCGCAGACCGGTGCCACCGGCATCGGCAGCGGCCAGGGCGGCGGCGGCGGCCTGTCCGGCGGCAATGGCGGCCCCGGCGCGGCCGGCCTCATCATCGTGGAATTCTAGCAGACGCCGACACCGGCCGCGCCAGCCGGATGTCCGCGCAACCGAACAGCGAGGATCAATGCCCGAAAACATGGACGCGCTGCTGCGCGTCGTTGCCGTGGAGGCGCGCCAGGAGGAGCTGAGCCGGCGCGTCGACCGGTTCGAGGTGGCCGTCAAGGACACGATGGAGCGTGTCGAGAAGGTGGTGAACAACGTGGCGGTGGATGTGCGCAACCTGGCCGTGGCGCAGGGCGAATTCCGCGCCTCGCACGAGGCGGCGGACCAAAGCACGCTGGAGCGGGCGATCCGCTTCCTGGTCCCGCATGTCAGCGTCGCCTCCGGGGGCGGGTTCCTGGGCTGGCTGCTGGGCAGCGGGGCGCATCGCTGATGACCGGGGTTCCCCCGCCGGGCGCCCTGGCGCTCGCCGAGGCGTCCATCGACCACGACGAGGGGTTCCCGGTGCGGGCGGACGGCCGGTCCCATCCGTACTGGGACGCGATCGGCCGGGTATGGACGATCGGCACCGGTCTGACGCGGCTGGACGGCCAGCCGGTGACCCAGCACACCAGCCCGATCACCCGGCAACAGAACGATGCCGCCGTGGGCATCGAATTGGCGGCGACCAGCGCACTGATCGCCGGCATCGTCACCGTGGCGCTCGCGCCCTGCGAGTGGGCCGCGCTGGCCAATTGGATGTTCAACGTGGGCGGCCATGCCGCCGCCGGCTCCACGTTGATCCGCAAGTTGAATGCCCGGGACAAGCCTGGGGCATGCCAGCAATTCGCCGTCTGGATCATGGCGAACGGCAAGGTGATCCCCGGGCTGCGCAACCGCCGGCTCCGCACCGCGGCGCTGTTTTCCGGCCAGGCGGTGCCGGGTGTCACCGACCGACCGGGCATGCCGGGCGCGGCGGCCCGCCGCGCCGTGCCCGGCGAGGCAGGGATGCCAGCCTCCAGGCTGGTCGCGACCATCACGCCGACGCCCAGGACCGACCGCGATGCGCCGCGTCCGGCAGGCCCGCCCCCGGCGGACGCGCCTGCCAAAGACGCCACCGCCACCCTGCCCGAAAACCCGGCGGGCGTGATTTCCTTCCCAACTTGACAGGAGCAACCATGGATTACCTGCAATTCGCCTCCCAGGCGCTGGTGAGCGGCGTCGGCATCGCCGGCCTGGCGCTGTCCGCCTTCCACGTGAAGAACGCCAACGCCGTCGCCAGCGACGCGGTGGCCACGCTGAGTGACGCCATCGCGGCCATGCACGGCAACCTGTCCGGCGTGCTGGCCAAGCTGGGGGCGGCGTCGCCGACCCTGATGGCGGACGGCATGAGGCTGGCAGCGGATGCCACCGCCAACGCGCCAGCGTCGGTGACGATCAAGGAGACGACGGTCTCGCCCCTGGCAGCGCCGGCCGTGGGCGCCGCCTAGCCTGCGACGTGCCTTGCGCCGGCCCATGATCCAGTGGGTCGGCCGCCGTGCCCCCGGCACGTGCAGCGCCATCGCAAAACGTGCATGCGCCTGTTCTTCCAGGCGCCGCTTTGCCGATCGGCAGTGGCGGCATGGCCGCTTCCCCCAAATACGCCTATGAAGACCGCGACACCCCCAGCAACTTCGTCGCGGTGACATGTCCCAAGCGAGAGCCGGCCTACCCACGCCTGCCGTTCAGCCGGCGGCGGGCGCCATCCCGGACGAGGCGCTGCTTGCGGCCGCGGAAGAGGCTCCGGACGCAAGGCGGTGGACCGCGCTGGCAGTGCTGCTCACCGGCGCGTTCCTGCCGGCGTTCGATTTCTTCGTCGTCAACGTTGCCCTGCCTGCCATCCACACCGAGCTGGGCGCCCGCCCGGCGGATTTGGAGCTGGTGGTCGCCGGCTACGGCGTCGCCTTCGCCATCCTGCTGGTGACGGGCGGGCGGCTCGGCGACCTGTTCGGGCGCAAGCGCATGTTCATCCTGGGCATGGTCGGGTTCACCACCGCCTCCGCCTTGTGCGGCCTGGCCACCAGCCCGACGGTGCTGATCGCCTCCCGCGTGCTGCAGGGGCTGACCGCCGCCATCATGAACCCGCAGGTCCTCGCGATCATCCGCGTCACCTTTCCGGCCAACGAACGGGCGCGCGCGATCGGCTATTTCGGCACGACGCTGGGCCTCGCCTCCATCCTGGCACAACTGGTGGGCGGGGCGCTGATCCAGGCGGACATCGCCGGGCTGGGATGGCGGCCGATCTTCCTGGTGAACGTGCCGGTCGGGATCGTGGCCGTGGTGCTGGCGGGCCAGACCCTGCGGGAGTCGCGCGCCGCGGGCCGGCCGACGCTCGACATCGGCGGCATCCTGCTCGCGACGCTGGCGCTGGTCCTGCTGGTGTATCCCCTGGTGGAGGGCCGCGAACTCGGCTGGCCGGGCTGGAGCGTCGCCTGCCTGCTGGCGTGCGTGCCGGCGTTCGGGGCATTCGTGCTGTACGAGTGGTCGGTGCAGAGCCGGGGCAAGGCGCCGCTGGTCAATCTGCGGCTGTTCCGCGACCCCGCCTTCGCCATCGGCCTGGTCATGGCGATGACGTATTTCTCGGGCCTGGCGGCGTTCTTCATGGGACTGACGATCTTCCTGCAACAGGGGTTCGGCTACAGCCCGTTGGCGACCGGATTGGTCTTCCTGGCGTTCGGCCTGGGGTTCGTCGGGGCGACGCTGCGTTCCTCCCACGTGGCGCGGCGGCTCGGGCCGCTGACCATCAGCCTGGGCGCCGGCATGCAGGCCGCGTCCCTGGTGGCGATGATCACGCTGGCCGGTAGCGCCGATGGCGCCCCGATCAAGATGGTCCTGCTATGGCCGGTCCTGCTGTTCTTCGGCCTGGGACAGGGGCTCGCCCTGCCGACGCTGATCGCCTCCGCCGTGGGCAGCAGCCGCATCCCGCCGCAGGAGGCAGGGGCCGCTTCCGGCGTCTTCACCATGGTGCAGCAGGTGGCCTTCGCCCTGGGGGTCGCCCTGATCATGGGGCTGTTCTTCACCGTGCTCGGCAGCGGCACGACCGGCCGTGACTATCAGCGCGCGCTTCAGGCCGGGCTGGGGTGCAATGCCGGGCTGATGACGCTCACCTGCCTGCTGGCCTTGCTGCTGCCGCGGCGTCCGCCGGTGGCCGGCATCGTGGTCCATATGGAGTAGGCCTGCTCCACCCCGGCAACACCGCACACCGGAATGTTACCAAGGCGATGTCGTGGCTTCAACACGGGAGGCCGGGAGGCTAAGGTGCGCCGCCCCTGCCTGGATCAGCCACCGCCCGAAATGCCACGCCCCGTCGTAACCCGATTGGATCGCTACGTTTTCCGCCAGTTGCTGACCGCGCTGGTGGCGGCGACGAGCGCGCTCGTGGCACTCATCTGGCTGACCCAGTCGCTTCGGTTCGTGGAGCTGGTGGTCAATCGCGGGCTGTCGCTTTGGGTGTTCCTGCAACTCACGGGCCTGCTGATCCCCAATTTCGTGGCCGTCATCCTGCCGATCACGACCTTCGTCGTGGTGCTGTTCGTCTATGGCCGCCTGGCCGGCGACCGCGAGCTGACTGTCATGCGCGCCGCCGGCATGTCCCCGCTGGCGCTGTCGCGACCTGGATTGACGCTGGCGGCCGTGTCCGTCCTGGCCTGCTACGTGCTGAACCTGGCCGTGGTGCCGAGCAGCTATGCATCGTTCCGCGAATACCAGTTCGAGATCCGCAACCGCATCGCCGCCTTCCTGCTGCAGGAGGGCGTGTTCACCCCGGTGTCGGACGACCTGACCGTCTATGTCCGGTCGCGGGACGTGGACGGCACGTTGCGCGGCATCCTGGTCGAGGATGCGCGCCAGAAGAACAGCCGCGCGACCATCCTGGCCGAGCGGGGCCGCCTGGTGGAAGGCCCGAACGGCCCGGCCGTCCTGCTGCAAAACGGCTCCCGCGAGGAAGTCGACAAGCAGACGGGCCGGCTGAACGTGCTGACGTTCCAGCAGAATTCCGTCGACCTGACGCAGACCAGCAAGGGGGACGACGTGCGCTACCGCGACGTGAACGAGATGTCGATGGCCGAACTCCTGCATCCGGAGACCAGCGCGCTGAATGCCCGCGACGCCGGCAAGTTCCTGGTGGAGGCGGCCAGGCGGCTGTCCGCGCCGCTGACGGCCGCCTCGTTCGCGATGGTGGCGCTGCTTTCGGTGCTGACCGGGGCGTTCCGCCGGCATGGCAACGTGATGCGCCCCCTGCTTTCCGTGATGTGCGTCGTGGCCCTGCTTGCCTTGCAGCTGGCCGTGGCCAACCTCGCCGCCCGTTCGACCGTGCTGATGCCCTTGGTCTGGATCGTCGCAGCCGGGCCCGGCCTGATCTGCGCCTGGCTGCTGTTCGGGCCGCAATTCGGCACGATGGGCGCGGGGCTCCGGGCCGCACGCGCCGGATGACCGTCGCGGCCACACTCTCGCTGTACGTCGCCCGCCAGTTCACCGCCGCGGTGCTGGCGATGCTGGCGGCGCTCGCGGGCCTGGTATCGCTGTTCGACTTCATCGAGTTGCTGCGCCGCTCGGCCACCAAGCCGGACGCGACCTTCACCCTGGTGCTGCAGATCGCGGCGTTGCGGCTGCCCTACATCGCCATGCAGATCCTGCCGTTCGCGGTGCTGCTGGGCGGCATCATCGCCTTTTGGCGGCTGACGCGGTCGTCCGAGCTGGTGGTCGCCCGCGCCGCCGGCGTGTCCGCCTGGCAGTTCCTGGCCGGGCCGGTCGCATGCGCGCTGCTGATCGGGGCGCTCGCCACCGGAGTGGTCAGCCCGCTCTCCTCCGTCATGCTCGCCCGGGCCGAGACGCTGGACAACCTCTATCTCCGCACGACCGGCGGCCCGCTGGCCCTGACGGGCGGGCAGCTTTGGCTGCGGCAGGCAGACCACGGGCTGGACCGCGCCGGTGTCGCCATCCTGCACGCGCACGGCGTGTCCATGTCCAACGGCACGCTGACGGCGAGCGATGTCAGCGTCTTCCGCCTGAGCGCCGACGACCGGGAGCTGTCGCGGGTGGAGGCGACCGGCGCCCGGCTGACGGATGGCGCGTGGCTGCTGTCGGATGCCCGCACGATGTCGCCCGGGCACCTGCCGGAGAGCATCGGCACCATGCGCCTGCCGACCGACCTGACGGTCGAGCGGGTGCAGGAAAGCTTCGCCTCGCCGGACACGCTCTCGGTCTGGGCACTGCCGGATTTCATCGACCTGCTGGAGCGGTCGGGTTTCTCCACGGTCCGGCACCGGCTGCACTTCCAGACGCTGCTCGCCCTGCCGCTGCTGGCTGCCACGATGACCCTGGTGTCGGCCGGCTTCTCCATGCGGCCGACCCGGCGCGGCGGGGTCGCGCAGATGATCGGCAGCGGGGTCACCGCCGGATTCATGCTGTTCGTGGTGTCCAAGGTGACGGAAGAGTTCGGCCAGTCCGGCACGCTTCCGGCGATGCTGGCCGCCTGGGCGCCGGCATTGGCCGGGTTGATGCTTGCCGTGGCGCTCCTGCTCCACCTCGAGGATGGCTGATGGCGCGCGCGAGCCTGATTTCGCCCGGGATGGTGGTCCCGTGGTCCTGGCCGCTGGCGGTGGTGGCCCTGCTCGGGGTGGTGACGGCGCCCCAGCCGGCCGGGGCGCAGCTGGCTTCGGTGCTGGGCGGCAACAAGCAGACCACGCCGCTCGACCGCAACCAGCCGGTGGCGTTCACCGCCGATAATTTCGAGTATGACCGGGCGGCCGGCATCGTCACCGCCTCCGGCCATGTCGAAGCCTGGCAGAACGACCACGTGCTGCGCGCCGACAAGATCACCTTCGACCGCAATACCAACGTCGCGGCGGCCAGCGGCAACGTCGTCATCGTGGAGCCGGACGGGCAGGTCCTGTTCTCCGACTACGCCGAACTGACGCAGGGCATGCGGGAAGGCGTGCTGAAGGACATGCGCGCCCTGCTGGCGGAAAACGGCAAGCTGGCGGCCAACGGCGCGCGTCGTACGGACGGCAAGCTCAACGAGCTCACCCACGCCGTCTACACCACCTGCGACCTCTGCAAGACCGATCCGAGCAAGCCGCCGCTGTGGCAGATCCGCGCGCTCACCGCCACGCAGGACCTGGAGAACCATCGTATCGAGTATCACGATGCAACCATCGACCTGTACGGCCTGCCGGTTGCCTACCTGCCGTTCCTGTCGCACCCCGACCCGTCGGTGCGCCGTGCCGACGGCTTCCTGGTGCCGTCCATCGGTCAAAGCACCCATATCGGCGCGTTCCTGGCGACGCCGTATTTCTGGGCGATCGACCCGAACCAGGATCTGACCTTGACCCCGGAGATCACCACCGGCTCCGGCGAGGAGCTTGCGGCGGAGTATCGCCGGCGGTTCAACAACGGCACGCTCCGGGTGGAGGGGGCGACCGCGATCGACCAGGGCAAGCCCGAGGGCTACGTCTTCGCCAAGGGCAATTTCGCCTATGACGACACGTGGCGCTACGGCTTCAACATCAACCGGGCCAGCTCCACCGACTACCTGCGCGACTTCCGGGTGCAGAACTACAACAGCGTGCTGACCAGCTCCGCCTTCATCGAGGGGTTCGGCGTCGGCGCCTACACCAAGCTGGACGCGATCGCCTACCAGGGCCTGGCCACCAGCATCACGCAGAGCAAGCTGCCCTACGTGCTGCCCCGCTACGAATACAGCTTCTTCTCCGAGGAGGACCCGCTGGGCGGCCGGTTCCGCTTCGACACCACAGATTTCAACGTCGTGCGCGAGCAGGGCACCAACACGCAGCGCGCCGGCGCCAGCTTGGACTGGCAGCGGCCGTTCGCGGGCGAGCTGGGGGAACAGTACAAGATCACGATCCACAGCGACCTCGCCGCCTACGAGGCGACCAGCCTCGACCAGCAACCGACCTACGGCACGCAGGGCAGCACCACCACCGCCCGCGCGCAGCCGACCGTCGCCGCCGAGATGCGGTGGCCTTTCATGCGCGATGGCGGCGACACGGGGACGCAGATCGTCGAGCCGATCGTCCAGGTCATCGAGTCGCCGAACGCCGGCTCCTTCCTGCGCCGGAACATTCCCAACGAGGACAGCCTCGACTTCGAATTCACCGATGCGAACCTGTTCTCCCTGAACCGGTTCCCCGGCATCGACCGCTTCGAGGGCGGGCTGCGCGCCAATGTCGGGCTGCACGCGTCCTGGCAGGTAGGCAGCACCAACGTCGACGCCTTGATCGGCCAGTCCTATCGCGAGCACCTGGACAAAAGCCTGCCGCTGCTGTCCGGGTTGAACCAGCACGCCTCGGACGTAGTGGCGCGGGCGACCATCACGCCCGCGAGCTGGTTCGACCTAACGGCGCGCACCCGGGTGGATCCCCGCAACGACCGGATCCACTTCGCCGACGTGGTCGCTTCCGCCGGGACGCCGTTGTTCCGTCCCAATATCGGCTACCTCTACTCGTCGACCAACCCGTATTTCCTGTATGACCAGTCGCCGACCAGCGTGCCGACGACCGGCTATCCGGCGAGCTACGTCATCCCGCGGGACGAGGTGACCGTGGGCGCCAGCAGCCAGTATGGCGCCTACAAGGTCACCGCCTACGCGCGCCGCGACCTGACGCTGTCCAAGATGGTTTCCGTCGGGGCGCACGGCACCTACGAAGACGAGTGTTTCATCTTCGACGTCACTCTCAACCGGCGCTATACGCAGATCAACAACGACCATGGCGGCACCACGATCCTGTTCCAGATCACCCTCAAGACCGTGGGACAGTTCGGGTTCCATGGCTAGCAACGGAAACATCGGCATGCGCCTGCTCGCACCCGCCAGCCTGCTTTCGGCCGCGCTCTGCCTCGGAGGGGCAGCGGGCACGGCCACCACGGCCCGGCCGACACCCCCGCCGGCGCAGCCCGTCAGCGCCACCCAGGCGGCGCAGGGCGAGCGGATCGTCGCGGTGGTCAACGGCGACGTGGTCAGCCAGAACGACGTCGACGCGCGCGGCCGGCTGTTCGCGCTGTCGACCGGCCTGCCGCTGACGCCGGACGTGCTGGCACGGCTGCGCCCGCAAGTGACCCAGCAGCTCATCGACGAGCGGCTGCGGCTGCAGGAGGAGCAGAAGCGCAAGATCGTGGTAAGCGACAAGGAGATCGCCGACGCGGTCGCCGGCATCGAGCAGCGCAACGGCATCGCCGCCGGCGGCCTGCGTTCGAAGCTCGGCGCCGAGGGCGTGGCGCTGCGCACCCTGTATGACCAGACCCGGGTGCAGCTCGGCTGGACGCGGGTGCTGCGGGACGAGTTGGGCCCGCGGGCCGAGATCAGCGATGCCGACGTGGCGGCCCAGCAGGCCTTGCTGAAGGCGCAGGCGGGCCAGCCCGAATACCGCGTCGGCGAGATCTTCCTGCCCATCAACGACCCGGCCAAGGCGGCGGACACCACCCGGTTCGCCGACACGGTGATCAGCCAACTGCACGCCGGGGCGCCCTTCGCGGTGGTGGCGGCGCAGTTCAGCCAGAGCCAGACCGCCTTGCAGGGCGGCGACCTCGGCTGGGTGCGGCTCAACCAACTCGACCCCCAGGTCGTCGCCGTCCTGAAGGAGATGCCGGACGGCGCCATCAGCAACCCGATTCCCGTGCCGGGCGGCATTTCCATCGTCACCCTGCGGGGCAAGCGCGAGGTGGGGCGCGACCTCGCGACGATCCTGTCGCTGCGCCAGGTGTTCCTCCCGTTCAGCAGCACGCTCGACCCGGCCAACCCGACCGATCAGCAGAAGAAGCAGCTGCTCGCCGCGCAGGCCGTCGCCAAGTCGGCGCATGGCTGCGACGAGATGGAGGCGGCGAACAAGGCCGCGGGCAGCGTCCGCCCGGCCGACCCGGGCGAGGTCCGGCTGGAAACCCTGTCCGGCCCGATGCGGACCCTGCTGGCCGGCCTGCAACCGAACCAGGTCAGCCGGCCGCTGATCTCCAATGACGGCGTGGGCCTGGTGATGATCTGCTCCAGTGCCCAGAAGAACATGGCCGAAAGCAACAAGGAGGAGATCGGCAACCGCCTGTTGAACGAGCGGGTGGAACTGGTGTCCCGCCAACTGGTCCGCGACCTGCGCCGCCGGGCGGTCATCGACCTGCGGGGGTGACGGCCCCAGCCCCGCCTGGGGTGCTGCGCGACGTCATCGCACGCCATGGCTTGGACGCCCGCCGCTCGCTCGGCCAGCACTTCCTGCTCGACCTGCATCTGACCGCGCGGATCGCGGCACTTGCCGGCGATCTGGCCGGCCGGCACGTGGTGGAGGTGGGGCCGGGCCCTGGCGGGTTGACCCGGGCCTTGCTGGATGGCCCGGCCGCCGACGTCACCGCGGTCGAGGTCGATCCGCGCGCGGTCGAGGCCATGGAAGAACTTGCCGGCAGGCAACCGCGCCTCCGCGTCGTGGCGGGGGACGCGCTGGGCCTGGACCTGGCGGCCATCGTGCCCTCGCCGCGCGTGGTGGTGGCGAACCTGCCCTACAACATCGCCACTCCCCTGCTGGTCGGTTGGCTGCGGCAGGCGGCGTGCTGGGAGCGGCTGACCCTGATGTTCCAGTTGGAGGTGGCGGAACGGATCTGCGCGCCGCCCGGCAGCCCGGCCTATGGGCGGCTGGCGGTGTTGGCGCAGTGGACCGGGACGGCCGCCTTGCTCATGCGCATCCCGGCCGCGGCCTTCTGGCCGCCGCCGAGGGTCGTCTCCGCGGTGATCGGCTTTCGCCCGCATCCGGAGCAGCCCTCCGCCGCCTTGTTCGCCACCATGGAGCGGCTGACCGCCGCCGCGTTCGGCCAGCGCCGCAAGATGCTGCGCGGCTCGCTGCGGGCGCTCGGGGGGGAGGCATTGCTGAACGGCGCCGGCATCGCGCCGGAGCGCCGGGCGGAGACGCTCGACATCGCGGAGTTCGATCGGCTGGCGCGGCTGCTGCTGGATGGGCAGATCACGTCTTCTTGAGCGCCGCACCCGCGCCACCAGCCCAGCCGCGCGCGTTAAAGCAGGCCCAGCCTGCGGAGCGTCGCCATGTCCATCCTGACCCAAGCCGTGACCCTGACGGTCAACGGCCACGACCATACTCTTCAACTCGATCCGCGCACGACCTTGCTGGACGCGCTGCGGGAGCATCTGGGGCTGACCGGGACCAAGGTCGGCTGCAATCACGGCACGTGCGGCGCCTGCACGGTGCATGTCGACGGGCGGCGGCAGCTCGCCTGCCTGTCCCTGGCCGCCGCCGTGTCCGGCCAGACCGTCACCACCATCGAGGGCCTGGCCGCGGCCGATGGCACGCCGCACCCGATGCAGGCGGCCTTCGTGGCCCATGATGCCTTGCAATGCGGCTACTGCACGCCCGGGCAGATCATGTCCGCCGTGGCCTGCGTCGCGGAGGGGCACGCGCGCAGCGACGACGAGATCCGCGAGTACATGTCCGGCAATCTCTGCCGCTGCGCCGCCTACCCCAACATCGTCGCCGCGGTGCGCGACGTGGCGGGAGCGGCCTGACATGCAACCCTTCACCTATATCCGCGCCGGCTCGCTGGACGAGGCGTTGCGCGAGGCCGCGCAGCCCGGTGCCGCCATCCTGGCGGGCGGCACGACCATGGTGGACCTGATGCGGGGCGACCTGGCCGCACCCTCCCGGCTGGTCGATATCGGCCACCTGCCGGGCCTGGCGGACATCGATACGACCGGCCCGGTGCTGCGCTTCGGCGCGCTGGCCCGCATGGCCGACGCAGCCGAGGACGCGACGCTGCTGCGGGACTACCCGGCGCTGGCCGAAAGCCTGCAGCTCGCCGCATCCCAGCAACTGCGCAACGCGGCGACGCTGGGCGGCAACATCCTGCAGCGCACGCGTTGCGCGTATTTCCGCGATGGCGTGTCGGACTGCAACAAGCGGGTTCCGGGATCGGGTTGCACGGCCGTGGATGGCGAGGACCGCGACATGGCATTGTTCGGCACCTCCGACCGGTGCGTCGCCAGCTATCCAGGCGATTGGGGCACGGCCCTCGCCGCGTTCGACACCGCGGTGGAACTGCGCTCCGCCCGCGGCAGCCGCAGCGTGCCGTTCGCCGAGTTCCACCTCCCGTACGGGGACGACCCGGCGCGGGAGACGGTGCTGCAACCGGGCGAGGTCGTCACCGCCATCACGGTGCAGGCGACCCCGGCCGGCCGGCGCTCCACCTACGTGAAGGTGCGGGACCGGCAGAGCTACGCCTATGCCGTGACGTCCGCCGCGGTCGCGTTGGAGATGGACGGCGATACCGTCACGTCGGCTCGGATCGCCGTCGGCGGCGTCGCCTCCCGCCCATGGCGGGCGCCCGAGGCGGAGGCCGCCCTCGTCGGCCGCAAGCTGACCGAGGCCGTCGCGTTGGAAGCCGGGGCCGCGGCCTTCGCTGCCGCCCGGACGCTGCGGCAGAACGCATTCAAGGTCGAGTTGGGCCGCCGCACCGTGGCACGCGCCGCCCTGACCGCCAGCAAGAGGATCTGAGCATGGATGGAAGCATCGGCCTCCCCGTCACCCGGCGCGACGCCGCGGCGAAGGCCAGCGGCGCGGCGCTCTACGCCGCCGACTTCCCGCATGGCGGCACCGCCTATGCCGCTCTGGCCACCAGCAAGGTCGCCCGCGGCCGGATCACCCGGATCGACACCTCGGCGGCGGAAGCCGTTCCCGGCGTGCAGCTGGTGTTGACCCATCGCAGCCTGAACGAGACGCTGGGCGAGGAAACGTTCGCCATGAAGGGCGGCCACATGCAGTCCTCCTTCATGCCGCTGACCTCCGACGAGATCCACTACGCCGGGCAGATCGTCTCCCTGGTCATCGCCGACAGCCAGGAGGCGGCGGAGGAAGCGGCGCGCAGGATCGTCATCGACTACGCCACGCAGCACGCCTCGGCGGCGATGGACGACCCCGATCGTAGCGAGGAACCGATGGAAGACCACGCCATCGACGTGGGCGACGCCGAGGCGGCCTTCGCCAAGGCGCCGGTGCGCGTGGATGCGACCTACCTAACGCCAGCCCAGCACCACAACCCGATCGAGCTGTATGCCACGACAGCGGTATGGCGCGATGGCAAGCTGCTGGTGAACGTTCCGAGCCAATGGGTCATCGGCACGCAGGCCGGACTGGCGACCATCTTCGGCATCCCGATGGAGGACATCCACGTCGAGAGCCCGTATCTCGGCGGCGGCTTCGGCGGCAAGGCGACCATCCTGGCGCATACCGTGCTGGTGGCCATGGCCGCGCGCCGGCTCGGCCGCCCGGTCAAGCTGGTGGTGCCGCGGGAGGCCGGGTTCACCGTCACCTCGTTCCGCCCGGCGACCCGCAGCCGGGTTCGCCTGGCGGCCGAGCGGGATGGCACGTTGACCGCCGTCATGCATGACGAAGTGGGGCAGAGCGCGGTGATCGACCACGTGGCCTTCCCCGCCACCGACGTCACGGCGCGCATGTATGCCTCGCCGAACATCCGGATGCGCGAGGCGACCATCGCCACCGACGTGAACACCCCGGGCTTCCAGCGCGCGCCGGCGGAGGCGCCCGGCTTCTTCGGGTTCGAGAGCGCGGTGGACGAACTCGCCATCGCCCTGGCCATGGATCCGGTGGAGTTGCGGATCAAGAACGAGCCGGCCCGCGACCCGGTGAAGGGCCTGGCATGGAGCAGCCGCTCCCTGGTGCCGTGCTACCGCCGGGGCGCCGAGTTGTTCGGGTGGAGCAGGCGCACGCCGGCAGTCGGCTCGATGACCGCGCCGGATGGCACGCTCATCGGATGGGGGTGTGCCACCGCCACCTACCCGTCGGCGATGGCGCCCTCGTCGGCGCGGGTGCGGCTGTCCGCCGACGGCACCTGCGTGGTGTCCTGTGCCGCGCATGACCTCGGCACCGGGGCCTACACGGTGCTGGGCCAGGTGGCGGCGGACGTGCTCGGCGTGCCCGACGAGATGATCCGCGTGCACCTGGGTGACAGCACCCTGCCCTCCGGCCCGGTGGCGGGGGGCTCGATCACCACCGGGTCGTCGGGCTCGGCAGTGCAGATGGCGGCGTCGGCGGTGCGCGACCGCCTGCTGAAGGCTGCGGCAGGCGATGGCGACGTGGCTGCGTTCAGCCTGGCGGGCGGCCACGTCATCGGTCCGGACGGCAAGGGCCGCCCGGTCCGCGAAGTCCTCGCCACCTGCACCGGCGGCGTGATCGAAGAGACGGCAGATTGGAAGCCGGGCGCCATGAGCGACGACAAGATGCGCCAGGGCCTGGCCGGCGGGATGGCGTTCGCCGGCCCGACGACCGAAACCCACGCGTCCTACTCGTTCGGGGCGCAGTTCGCCGAGGTGCGGGTCGACCCGCTGTTGCGGACGGTGCGGGTGTCCCGCATGGTCGGCGTGTTCGCCTGCGGCCGGATCATCAATCCGCGCACGGCCCGGAGCAACCTGGCCGGCGGCATGATCTGGGGCGCCAGCTTCGCCCTGCTGGAGGAGACCCATGTGGACCGCAAGCGCGCCCGGTTCGCGAACACCGACCTGGCAGGATACCATTTCTCCACCAATGCCGACATCGGCGAGGTGGTGGTGGAGACCGTGGACGAGGTCGACACGGTGGTGAACCCGATCGGCGCGAAGGCGGTAGGGGAGATCGGCATCGTGGGCATGCCAGCCGCGATCGCCAACGCCGTCCATCACGCCACCGGGGTGCGCGTGCGCAAGACGCCGATCCTGGTAGAGGACCTGCTGGGATGACGCAGGCTGGTCCCGGAAATGCCGTCAACGGCAGGAGCACACGTTCGATGCCATCCCTAGCATCCCGCATTGGCCGTGCCATCCGGCCGTTGCGCCCGGGCATGGCAGCGCTCGCGTCCGCCAGGTTCGGCACGGCCGCGATCCCGCTCCGGTCCGCCGCCTTCGAGGACGGGGGCGCCTTGCCCACACGCTACACGGCGGATGGGGCCGGGCTTTCACCGCCGTTGCAGTGGAGCGACCTGCCGGACGGCACCATCTCGCTGGCGCTGCTGGTGGAGGATGCGGATGCGCCGTTCCCGCGTCCGCTCGTCCATCTGCTGCTGCACGCCATGCCGCCGACCCTGAACGGCCTGGCCGAGGCCGCCGTGCCGCAGGCGATGGCGCACAGCCGCATGTTTGCGGCCGGCCGCAACTCCATGGGCAAGCGGGGTTGGCTGCCGCCGAGTCCAATTCCAGGGCACGGGCCGCATCGCTATGCCTTCCAGCTCTTTGCCCTGTCGGTTCCGTTTACGTTGCGCCGCGTACCGGGCCGTGGCGCGTTGCTGGTGACGGCGCGGCGCAGCCTGCTGGGCTATGGCCGGGTGGTCGCGACCTACGAACGGCCGTAGCATCCGCCCCGGTCAGGGTTTCAGCACGCGATAGAGGCGCAACGGGCCCGGGGCCGCAACGCGCTCCAGCCATGGCGGCGCGTCTCCCCGTTCCAGCCTGCCCTCCAGCGCGTAGGCGCCGCCTGTCGCCCACCGGGCCGGGTCGGCGGATCGTGAGCAGTACGCCACGTAATCGACACCTCTTTGCTGCACCAGCCGATGCGCGTCCGCATCCGATCCGGTCAACAAGGCATGGACATCCAATATCCCGGTTCGATCGCGATGGTACGGCGCCGCCAGCACGGAATGTGGCGTGGTCGCGATGATGAACGAGCCGATTTCGACCGGTGCGGCAACCGTGCCCGGTGGCAAGGCGGCCAATCCGACGTAATCGTGCGGGTCGGTGCAGTGGTCCGCCGCGGGATCGAGGGCGGCAGGCGATGGACGGTTCGTGGCGATCACGCTGCCGGCCATCATGCCGTAGAGCGGCAGGGTCATCGGATTGACCAGGCAACAGAGCACGGGAAGCGCGAGGGCGCTCCGTTTCGGCGGGACCGACACCGACGCGGCGCGCACCAGCACCACGGCCAGGAGCGGGATCGCGAAGACGGCGTCGAACGCGACTGCGCGCACCTGCCAGAGCGACACCAGGAAAGCCATCGCGACCAGCGCGACCTGGCAATAGAACAGGCCAGGCCGCCGGTGCCGGCCCGGCGGCATCGCTGCGCCGGCCAGCAACGCGACCGTGGGGATGGCGAACACCGCCAGCATTTCCGCCGGGTCCTCGCGGAACACGTCCAGGGCGCTGCGGGCCTCGCCCACCTTGTTCATCCACACCTCGAACAGCAGCGGATCGACCGCGGCGTACGGTCCTTTGAGGCAGATCGGGTTCAGCACCGCCACGAGCGCCACGACAGCGGCGGCGACGGCGGCGACCAGGGCGACCCTGCGCCACCGCACACGCTCCACCGCCCGGGACCACGCGGCAAATCCCGCGGCACCGGTCGCCAGCGGCACGAGGTATAGCGGCGAGATCATGTCGCAAGCCGGTGTGCGCCACAGCGACGGCGCCACCGTCGACGCGAAACACAGGACGGCAGCGGCGGCGAAGCTCGCGAAGAACCCGCGCAGGCATGCCCCCGTGGTGCCAAGCCAGGCCCAGCGCACGGCAACGAAGGCGCAGGCGAGCGCCACGTACGGCATCGTCTCCATGCCGACCGCCAGCATCAAGGCAGCCACCAGCCCGGCCACGATCGCTGACCGCCGGGTTTCGACCATGAGGCAGGCGAACAGCACCATCGCCGCCGCGAGCTGGACGTTGTGGTGATACAGATGGCCCGGCTTCGGCAGGCTGATCACGGTGCAGGCCACGCACGCGAACGCCATCGCGACCGACGCGGCGCGCCGGCCGCCCAGCCGGTCCGCGACGACACCGCACGCGGCGACCAGCGGCAGGATGGAGAGCGTCGGCCACAGCGCGCGCGTCCAGGTTTCCGCCGCCTCGGCACCCAGGAAGGGTTCGAACAGGAGGATCAACCCGGCGACCGGCAGGTCGATCAGCCGCGACCAGTGGATGAAGACGCCGTATGGCGGGTTGAAGCGATGCTGCACCAGGTCGTACCAGCCCTGGCCACCACCGAGCAGGTCGCGGACCTGCTGCAGGCGCAGGGCATCGTCCGGGTCGCCGAGGCTGTGCGCAAGCTCGGGCCCGGCGGTCCAAAGCAGGTAGGCCGTGGTGACGATCCAGGCCGGGACGGCGTACCTCAGGATCCGGCTCAGCCGGAATGCCGGGTCCTCGACGAGGTGATGGGGCGCCATGGACCACCGCACAATATGGCGGCAGCCTACATGGCATTCCCTGTCACGCCGTTAACGCAGCATAGGCGAGCCCTAATACACGACCACGCTGCGAATGCTCTCGCCGGAGGCCATCAGGTCGAACCCGTCATTGATGCGCTCCAGCGGCAGGATATGGGTGATCAGGTCGTCGATGTTGATCTTGCCCTCCATGTACCAATCCACGATCCGCGGCACGTCGGTACGGCCGCGCGCGCCGCCGAAGGCGCTGCCCTGCCAGACGCGGCCGGTCACCAGTTGGAACGGCCGGGTGCTGATCTCCTGCCCGGCGGCGGCGACGCCGATGATGGTGGATTTGCCCCAGCCCTTATGGGCGCATTCCAGCGCCTGCCGCATCAGCGTGGGGTTGCCCACGCATTCGAAGCTGTGGTCCGCCCCGCCTTTGGTCAGCTCGACGAGGTGGGGCACGATGTCGCCCGCCACCTCCTTCGGGTTGACGAAATGGGTCAGCCCGAACTTGCGCGCCAACGCCTCGCGCGCCGGGTTCAGGTCCACGCCGACGATCATGTCCGCGCCGGCCAGCCGCGCCCCCTGCACGACGTTGAGCCCGATGCCGCCGAGCCCGAACACGACCACGGTGTCGCCCGGCTGCACCTTGGCGGTGAAGATCACCGCACCGATCCCCGTGGTGACGCCGCAGCCGATGTAGCAGACCTTGTCGAACGGCGCGTCCGGCCGGATCTTCGCCAGCGCGATCTCCGGCACCACGGTGAAGTTGGCGAAGGTGGAGGTGCCCATGTAGTGCAGCAGGGGCTTGCCCTGGAACGAGAACCGGCTGGTGCCGTCCGGCATCAGCCCGCGGCCCTGCGTCACGCGGATCTTCTGGCACAGATTGGTCTTGCGGCTGAGGCAGTACTCGCACTCGCGGCATTCCGGCGTGTAGAGCGGGATGACGTGGTCGCCCTTGGCCAGCGTGCGCACGCCCGGCCCGACATCCACCACAACGCCCGCACCCTCATGGCCCAGGATGGCGGGGAACAGCCCCTCCGGGTCGGCGCCGGACAGGGTGTACTTGTCGGTGTGGCAGATGCCCGTGGCCTTGATCTCGACCAGCACCTCCCCCTCGCGCGGCCCGTCGAGCTGCACCGTCTCTATGCTGAGCTTCTGCCCCGCCTCGAATGCCACTGCTGCACGCACGTCCATGCCGTCTCTCCCTGCTGCTGGCGGCATCCTAGGCCAGATGTCGCCTTGCCAGAACGTCCGATCCCGCCAATTATTCCCGTGCCACGCGCGGCATCCGGGGCGATCAGGCCGGCCTGTCGAGGACGATCACCGATGAGCGACGTTCCCGCCGACCCTTCCGACCGCCTCGACCTCCACGAGATCGTCGCCCGCATCGACCGGGCGCAGGCCGAAACCCGGAAGTTCATAGCGGAACACGACAAGCTGGCGGCAGAGGCGGCCAAGTTTCGGCGGGAGCGGTTCCTTGCTCCTATCCTTGCCGCCGGCGCCCTGGGCGGCTTCATCGCGGCCGTCCTGCCGCTGATCCTCCGAGGCTGGGGCGTCCATTAGGCCGTGCCAGGCCGGCAGGACGACGAGAGCCCCGTCGTTTGAGGGTGCCAAAGCTCGAACGTGGCTCGGGCTCCAGCGCGACGGCGACGGCGCGCCGTCGGCATCAGCCAGGCGGCTGGGCCTGGCTGAACGCGGCCTGCTGCTCCGGCGTGGCGGCGCGCTGGTGCGTGGCCTGCCACTCCTTGTAGGGCATGCCGTAGACGATCTCCCGCGCCTCCGGGTCGGACAGGATCACGTCGCGCGACTCGGCCGCCTCGCGGTACCAGCGGCTGAGGCAGTTGCGGCAGAACCCGGCCAGGTTCATCAGGTCGATGTTCTGCACATCCGACCGCTCGCGGAGGTGCTCGGTCAGGCGGCGAAACGCGGCAGCTTCGAGTTCGGTGCGGGTCGCGGGATCGATCGGGGTCATCACGGTTCCTCCTGCCGGCACATATGGCGGCCCGGTACGGTGTCCGCCATAGAGCGCGATCGTTTGAGGTTGCTTGACCTCAAACGTGAATCGCCCTCGCAAGCAGGGGCTAAAGCATGAGCGCTTCTTCTACCTGAAGCGATCATGCTTTAGTGGCCGCCATGGGATGGAACGACACCACGGCCCGCAGCCTGCTGCGCGGCTTGTTCGACGCCGCCGTGCGCGCCGCCGACCCGGCAGCCGTGCTGGCCGCCCACCTGCCGCCCAAGCCCGCCGGCCGCTGCATCGTGGTCGGCGTCGGCAAGTCCGCCGCCACCATGGCCGCCGCGCTGGAAGCGGCGTGGCCGGACGTGCCGATGCGGGGTGCCGTCGTCACCCGCTACGGCCATGCCGTGCCCACCCGGCACATCCGGGTGCTGGAGGCCGCCCATCCGGTGCCGGACGCCGCCAGCGAGGCCGGCGCCCGTGCGCTGCTGGCGGCGGTCGCCGGGCTCGGGCCGGACGACCTGGTGCTGGCGCTGGTCTCCGGCGGTGGCTCGGCCCTGGCGGCGTTGCCCGGCCCGGGGCTGACGCTGGCGGACAAGCAGGCGGTCAATGCCTCCCTGCTGGCCTCCGGCGCCCCGATCGGGGTGATGAACGCGGTGCGCAAGCACCTGTCGGCGATCAAGGCCGGCCGGCTGGCCGCCGCCGCCGCCCCCGCCCGGGTGGTCACGCTGGTCATTTCCGACGTGCCAGGGGACGACCCGGCCGTGATCGCCAGCGGGCCGACCATGCCGGGCGCGCCGCCCCGCGAGGCGGTGCGCCGGATGGTGGCCCAGTATGGCGTGGCCCTGCCGCCGGCGGCCGCGGCGCTGCTGGCCGGGCAGGACAACCTGCCGCCGCCCGCGGCCGCGGTGGATATCCGCATGATCGCGACCCCCGCCATGGCGCTGGCCGCCGCGGCAGAAGCGGCCCGGCAGGCCGGCGCCACCCCGCTGATCCTGGGCGACGCGCTGGAAGGCGAGAGCCGCGAGCTCGGCATCGTCATGGCCGGCATCGCCCGCAGCGTGCGCGGCCACGGCCATCCCTTGCCGGCGCCCTGCGTGCTGCTGTCGGGCGGCGAGGCGACCGTCACCATCCGCGGCGGCAGGGCCGGGCGCGGCGGCCGCAACACCGAGTTCCTGCTCAGCCTGGCAATGGCGTTGCAGGGTGCGCCCGGCATCTGGGCCGTGGCCGGCGACACGGACGGCATCGACGGCACGGAGGACGCGGCGGGCGCCATCGTCACCCCCTCCACCCTGCCGCGCGCCGTGGCGGCCGGGATCGACCCGGCGGCCTGCCTGCACGCGCATGACAGCTACAGCCTGTTCGACGCCGTGGGCGACCTGATCCGCACCGGTCCCACCCTGACCAACGTGAACGACCTGCGCGCCATCCTGGTCACCTGACGGAGCACACCCATGGCCCAAAGCAAGCTGCGCCGCCGCCGGCGCACGAAGGTGGTCGCCACGCTCGGCCCGGCCAGTTCGTCGCCGGAGATGCTGGGCCGGCTGTTTCGCGGCGGGGCGGACGTGTTCCGGCTCAATTTCAGCCATGGCAGCCACGAGGGCCACGCCGCCAACATCGCCATCATCCGGGCGTTGGAGGCGGAGACCGGGCGCCCGATCGGCATCCTGGCCGACGTGCAGGGGCCCAAGCTGCGGGTCGGCACGTTCCAGGCCGGCCGGGTGACGCTGCAGACCGGCCAGGGCTTCCGCCTGGACCTGTCCCCGGTGCCGGGCGACACGCGCCGGGTGCAGTTGCCGCATCCGGAGATCATGGCCGCCGCGGGTATCGGCACCACGCTGCTGCTGGATGACGGCAAGCTGCGGCTGCGCATCGCCCGCAAGCGGGACGACCACCTGGAATGCGAGGTCGTCACCGGCGGCACCTTGTCCGACCGCAAGGGCGTCAACGTGCCGGACGTGGTGCTGCCCATTCCCGCGCTGACCAGGAAGGACCACGAGGACCTGCGCTTCGCCCTGGAGCACGGGGTCGACTATATCGGCCTGTCCTTCGTGCAGCGGCCGGAGGACGTGGCGGAGGCGCGGGCGATCGCGGATGGCCGCGCCTGGATCATGACCAAGCTGGAGAAGCCGCAGGCGCTGGACAATCTGGAGGGCATCCTCGCGCTGTCGGATGCGGTGATGGTGGCGCGCGGCGATTTGGGCGTGGAGCTGCCGCCGGAGGAGGTGCCCCTGGCGCAGAAGCGCATCGTGCGCGCCGCCCGGCAGCACGGCCTGCCAGTGGTGGTGGCGACGCAGATGCTGGAAAGCATGATCAGCTCGCCCTCCCCCACCCGCGCCGAGGCGTCCGACGTGGCGACCGCGGTGTTCGACGGGGCGGACGCGGTGATGCTGAGCGCCGAGACGGCGGCCGGGCAGTATCCCTACGAGGCGGTGAACATGATGGACCGCATCATCGACCGGGTGGAGCAGGACCCTGGCTGGCGCGAAGTGTGCGAGGGTGGCCGGCCGAAGCCGGAGCCCACGGTCGCCGACGCCATCGCCGACGCCGCCCGGCAGATCGCCAGGACGATCGGCGCCAAGGCGATCGCAACCTACACCACATCCGGGTCCACGGCGCTGCGGGTGGCGCGCACCCGGCCGGACTGCCCGGTGCTGGGGCTGACCACGTCGCAGGAGACGGCGCGGCGGCTGGCCGTGGTGTGGGGCGTCCACGCGGTGCTCTCGCCCGAGACCCACACGATGACGGAGACCGTCAGCCGCGCCACGCGGATCGCCCGCAGCGAGGGCTTCGCCGTCCAGGGCGACAGCGTGGTCGTCGCCGCCGGCGTGCCGTTCGGCCAGCCGGGCACCACCAACGCCTTGCGGGTGGCCGCAGTGCGATAGCCGCCGCCGCTGCATGGGCATGAGGCCCCGCCCGACCATCCATGCGTCACGGTCTGCGGCAAGTGCCGTTGACAGCCGGACAAGTACCGGCAGAGGTTCCCAGCCATCTCGGGCTCGAAAGCCCCGACCATGCCTGCCAGGCAAATACGTTCTTGTAAGCGGGACCCCTACGATCGTTGATGTTCCAGCCAGTCGGAAAGCAAGGTTGCCGGGGGTCCCACAGGAGCATCGTCCCGCGACCGCGGATCGCCACGAGAAATTGCAGGCCGCCCTGCTGGAGGCCGCGGAGCGGACGATCGCCGCGAACGGGCTCGGCGCGTTGCGCGCGCGGGTCCTGGCCGAAGCGGTGGGCTGTTCGGTGGGGGCGATCTACACGATCTTCCCGGACCTCGACGGCATCGTCCTGGCGGTGAATGCACGCACGCTGGTGCAGATCGACCATGCCCTGCGGCGGGACGACGTCGCCCGCAGCCCGACCGAGCACCTGGCACATCTGGCAGCGTCCTACCTCGACTATGCGGCCCGGCACCGGTCGCGGTGGGCGGCGCTGTTCCTCCATACCATGGCGGCGGGGCACGCGGCGCCCGAGTGGTATGCACGCCAGCAACAGGCCGCGTTCTCCCATATCGAGGCGCCGCTGGCCCGGCTGCGCCCTGCTTTGGCGCCGACCGAGAGGGCCTTGCTGGCACGCAGCCTGTTTGCCGCCGTGCACGGCATGGTGGCGCTCGGGCTGGACGAGAAGGTTGCCGCGATGCCCCTTCCCGTCCTGCACGGCCAGATCGCCACGGTCGTCACCGCCATGGCCCGCGGCCTGGTCGGCTAGCCCGGTCAGGCGGCGACCCGCTGCTCCGCCGCGATTCGGGTGGCGGTCGGGTAGTCGATCTTTCCGGTGCCCAGCAGAGGCAGGCTGTCCACCACCTGCAGGCTGCGCGGAACCGCGATTTCCGCCACGCCCCGCGCGCGGGCGTGGGATTGCAATGCGCTGGTGGTGGCATCCTTCTGCGTGGTCAGCAGCACCAACGCCTCGCCCTTGCGGCCATCTGGCACGGCGACGACGGCGTGCAGGGCGCCGGGCCACAATCCGGCCGCCAGCGCCTCGGCTGCCGGCATCGAGACCATTTCGCCGGCGATCTTGGCGAAACGCTTGGCTCGGGCACGGATGGTGATGAAATCGTCCTCGTCCACCGTGCAGATATCGCCCGTGTCGTACCAGCCATCCTCGGGCCGCTCCAGCACGCCGGGCGCGCTGGTGCGAAGATAGCCCAGCATCACGTTCGGCCCGCGCACCACCAGCCGGCCACCCTCGGCGATGCCCTCAACCGGGTCCAGGCGGTATTGCATGCCCGGAAGCAGCCGGCCCGCCGTGCCCGGGCGGCAATGCATGGGGGTGTTCAGCGCCAGGACGGGTGACGTCTCCGTGACGCCGTATCCCTCCAGCACGCGCACGCCGAACCGCTCGGCGTAGAGGCGCCGCGTTTCGTCGCGCAGCTTCTCGGCGCCGGCGAAGATGTAGCGCACGGAGTAGAAATCGTACGGATGGGCGAACCGAGCCCAGCCGGTGAGGAAGGTGTCGGTGCCGAACACGATAGTGCTGTCCGTGCCGTAGATCAGCTCCGGCACGATCCGGTAGTGCAGCGGCGAGGGATAGTAGAAGGTCGGCACGCCGGACAGCAGCGGCAGCAGCGTGCCGCCCGTCAGGCCGAAGCTGTGGAACATCGGCAGGGCGTTGAACATGCGGTCGGAGGAGGTGAAGTCGATCACCGCCGCAGCCTGGCCGATATTGGCCATGATGTTGCGGTGGCTGAGCACCACGCCCTTCGGCGTACCCTCCGACCCGCTGGTGAACAGGACGATGGCGGGGGCATCCGGCGCGACGCGCGCACCGGGCAGGCGGCGGGCCCGGCGGGCGTCCAGCCAGCCGCGCAGCTTGGCGGCGATGCCGATGCCGGCGCGCGCATCCTCCAGCCAGACGAAACGGACATCCTGCTGCATCCGCTCGACCGCCGGGCCGAGCTTGGCACGCTCGACGAAGGCGCGGGAGGACAGCACCGTCGTCACGCCGGCGGCCATGCAGGCCGACAGCATCCCCTCCGCCCCGGCGCTGAAGTTCAGCATGGCCGGCACGCGGCCGAACGCCTGGAGGGCCATGAAGGTGACCACGGCGCCGTTGGCGTTGGGCAGCATCACGCCGACGAACCCGCCCTGCGGCGCCAGCCCGGCCAGTCGGCGGCCCAGCACCGCCGCGCCCAGCACCACGCGGCCATAGCCGAGCCGCTTGCGCTCGATATCCTCGATGATCGGGAAGCCGCTGCCGAACTGCGCCCTGGCATCCAGCAGCGCCCCGAACAGGGAGCGATGGGTGTTCGCGGTCGCGAAGCCGGACTGCTCCATGATCTTCTGCAGCACGGTGCCGACCGCAGCGCGGCGCGGGTGGCCACGCAGCCCTGCCTCCAGGTCCAGCGCCACGGGCGGCAGGATGGTCATGGACAGCCGCGGGAACCAGCGGCGCGGGACGCGCCGTCCCATGCGGGAGAGATGCGAGAATTGCAGCCCGTCGATGCGGATCGGGATGATCACGGCGCCGGCCTTGTCGGCCACCAGCCCGGCCCCTTCGTAGACCTTCATCAACGCGCCGGTCTTGGTGATGCGGCCCTCCGGGAAGATCACCAGCCGCTCGCCGTCCTTCACCGCCTGCACCATCATCTTGGTGCTGAAGGCGTTGGCCGGGTCGACGTCGAAATGGCGGATCGCCGCCAGGAACGGCCGCGCCCACCATTGGTGCGCGGTGTTGATGTCGACGGCGAAGACCGGGCTGCCCGGCAGGAAGGCGGCGACGAAGCAGCCATCGAGGAAGCTCTGGTGGTTGACGACGAAGATCGCGCGCTGCCCCTCCGCCGGCAGATTGTTCAGCCCGGCCAGGTCGACACCGTGGCAGAGCTCGAAATAACGCCGGAACAGCAGGCGCAGCGTGTCCTGCGGCAGCAGGCGGACGATCCAGATCGCCACGGCCAGGTTGGCGACCGCCGTCAGCAGCAGGATGGTCACGGGCGCCACGCCCGCCAGGGCCAGCAGCGCCGTCAACCCGGCCGCCGCCGCCATCGCCACCGCATTCACCACGTTGTTCGCGGCGATCATGCGCGCCCGCTCGGCCGGGGCGGAGCGTTCCTGGATGATGGCATATAGCGGCACGGAATACAGGCCGCCGCAGGCCGAAAGCAGCAGCAGGTCGACCAGCATGCGCCAGCCGGCCAGGCTGGACAGCACCGCATGCACGTCGGCCAGGCCGTGGGTATGGCCGACCGCGTGGGCGAAATCCCAGATGAAGACGGACAAGCCGAGTGCGGCCAGCGGCACGTGCCGGGCCGTGACCTCGCCCTTCAGGATCCGGGCGCACAGCACCGAGCCCGCGCCGACGCCGACGGAGAAGAATGCCAGCATCAGCGTGACGACGTGCGCGTCCGCACCCATGTCGTCCCTCACCAGCGTGGGCAGTTCGGCCAGCAGGGTCGCACCGACGACCCAGAACCAGCTCAACCCCAGCAGGCACAGCCACACCGGCCGGTTCGCCCGCGCCGAGCGCAGCAGGGCGCCGGTTTCAGCCACCAGGTTCCAGCCGACCCGCAAATCCGGTGCATCGGACGACGCACGCGGAATCATCAGCGCGCTGACGATGCCGCCGACGGCGACCAGCAAGCCGGCGGCGGAGACAATGGCCGGCCCGTCCGGCAGGGCGAACAAGGCGCCCCCTGCGATGGTGCCCACCAGGATGCCCAGGAAGGTGCCGGCCTCGACCAGCCCGTTGCCGGCGACCAATTCCGTCTCGGCCAGGTGGTTGGGCAGGATCGCGTATTTCAGCGGGCTGAAGAACGTCGCCTGGATGCCCAGCCCGAACAGCACGCCGAACAGCAGCGCCGTGCTGCCGGACCAGAACCCGATGGCCGCCAGCACCATCAGGCCGAGTTCGGCGCATTTGACCCAGACGATCATGCGCTGCTTCTCGAACCGGTCGGCGATCTGCCCGGCCGTGGCCGAGAGCAGCACGTAGGGCAGGATGAACACCCCGCCCGCCGCCGCGACCATCGCCGCGCCACCCGCGGCGGCATGGAACAGCACCAGCACGACCAGGGCGTTCTTGAACAGATTATCGTTGATGGCGCCAAGGGTCTGGGTCATCAGCAGCGGGGCGAGACGTCGGGACAGGAGCAGGGACATGACACTACCTTCCATGAACGGTGTTCATATTACCCATCTGTGAACGTTGTTCAAGACCCTTATGGTCATGATTTCGGCCAGCGGCGATGCAGCCAAAGCCATGAGGAAGGATCGGCGCGGATCCAGCGCTCCAGCGTCGCGTTCATCGCCACCAGCAGCGTATCGATATCGCGGGCACGCTCGCCGGTGAGGTCGGCCGCCAGCGGCGGTTCACAGACCACGCGGAACCGCGCCGGCCCGATCCGGTCCACCCGGCCCGGCACCAGCGGCAGGCCGAACCGCAATGCGAACTGCGCCGTGGCCGGGGCGGTCATGGCCGGACGGCCGAAGAACGGCACGGGGACGCCGTCATTCATTTTTTGGTCGATCAGCAGCCCTAGGGAACCGCCCTGCCTCAGGTGGGACAGCGCGGCCCGGGCGCCCGCCGCGCCCTTCGGAAACATCGATACGCCCGGGCCGAGCGCTTCCTGCCGGGTGGCGGTCACGATGGCGTCGGCTGCCGGGTTGGAGGCGGCGCGGTAGATGCCGGACACCTTGATGCCGACTTTCGCCGCCGCTGGCAGCAACACCTCCCAATTGCCGAAATGGCCGGAGAAAAACAGGCCGGGCTGTCCCGCCCGGATGAGCGCCAGGACATTCTCCTCGCCCTCGACCTCCCACCCCGGTCCGGATTCGGTGCGAACCAGGCGCGGCAGGTGGGGCAGTTCGGCGATCGTGCGGCCCAAATTGTCCCAGACGGCATGGATGATCCGTTTGCGCGCCGGGCGGTCCAGGTCCGGCAAGGCGCGGCGGAGATTGCTGTCGCCGACGCGCGAGACCGGGAGATGCGGGCCGACGGTGCGCCCGACCCAGCCGCCCAGGTTGGATGCCGCCACCGGGCCGAGGCGCCGGAGCAGCGCCCACGCCACGCGGAGCGCCGCCGCCTGCAGCCAGTCAGACATCCGGCGTGCCCTGGATGTCTCGCCTGCCGTCATGCGCCCCTGGACGCCTGGTTGATCCGCAGCGGGCTTTGTCATCGTCTCGGACGGCATCGGCGGTTTCCTCTCGGACAGCCCATCTGCGTGGCGGCGACCCCGGGATGCTCACCCACCGGTCGCGCGGCCCGGGCCTGGGGCGGCCGACGACCCGGCGATGGTCTCCCGCCTGGACCGGGTGCGGGTATCCCTGGCCGACCAGGTGACAGCCGCACCGCACAGCATCAGCACGCTGGTCGCCAGGAACACCGAACGGACGCCGATATGCGCGCCCAGGAAGCCGCCCATCAAAGGCCCGGCCACCTGGCCGGCGAATTGGGCGGATTGGGAATAGCCGAGCATCTGCCCCGCGATCTGGTCCGGCACGTTGTGGCGGATCAGCGCCGTGATCGCAGGCAGCAGCCCGGCCAGCGACAGGCCCATCAGGAAGCGCAGGACGAGCAATTGCCAGGTGGCGGTGACGATCGCCTGCGGCAGCAGCAGCGCGGCAGCGGCGACCAGGCCCAGCACGACAACGTTCCAGGCGCCGAACCGGTCTGCCAGCCGGCCCGCATGGGGGGCGGCGATGATGCTGGCGAGCGCGGATGCGGCCATGATCAGCCCGGCCAGGCGCGCCACATGGGTGTCGCCGGGATCGAGCTGTCCGACGTAGACGGTAATGATCGGCTCGATCGACATGTTGGCCAGCAGCAACAGGAACGCGGTGACCAGCATGGCGATGACGGGCCGCCGGTCAGGGATCAGCGACCACGCCCCCTTGCGCGGGCCGGGGGGCGGGGGCTTGCGGACCACGCGCTCCTCCCGGATCAGCGTGCAGGTCGCGACGAAGGCGACCGCGATCATCGCGCCGCCGGCGAAGAAGGTCTGCCGCAGGCCGATGAGGTCCGGCAGGAACCCGCCGGCCAGCGGTCCCACCAGGCTGCCGCCCAGCGTGCCGACGGACAGCGTCCCCAGCGCCCACCCCGCCCGGTCGCGCGGGGTCTGCGTGGCGACCAGCACGATGGAGCCGGAGGCGTAGCCGCCGGCCAGCCCGACGGCGAAGCGCAGGGCCGTCAACTGCCACACGTTCTGCACCAGCCCCATCATCGACATGGTGACCGCCATGCCCAGGCTGGCGCGGATCAGCATGGACTTGCGGCCATAGCGATCGGCCAGCCAGCCCCAGAGCGGCTGCACCAGCGCGGCCGGGATGAAGGTGGCGCTGAAGGCGATGCCGGACCATTGCACGACCGCCGCCGGGTCGGTGACGCCGAGTCGTTCGACATAGATCGGCAGGAACGGCAGCAGCAGCGTCATGCTGACCATGGTCGTGAACGACCCGAACAGACAGACGTAGAGGTTGCCTCGCCAATGCTTGGACGCCATCCGTCGCTTCCTTCCAAACCGGGGCGTAGCCGACGGAAACAGGTCAAGCCGGGACCACGCCAGCCGTAGCGGGTGCCTGGATCTGCCAGACAATGCTGATAGATGCCAACCACACCCTGCCCTGGGCCGCGGCCCAAGGTCTTCGGCAACTAAAGGACCGTTCAAACCCGATTCAGCGAAGACGCCGTTTCTAGCTGCTCTTGAAATAGTGGGGGCGGGACCCTGATGACCGGGATACGTGCGAACAAGTGTCCAGCAATGCCTCGTCTCCTAGTCAGCCATGGGCAGGGACGTGCGTTCGCTAGCATGGAACGTCCAACTATGTTATCGAGTGGGTGCTAGCCAGCGGCTCGGCGAGGGTCATCCAGACAAATGGCATTCCACTCCGATCCAGGTTCAACCATCTTATTTCTCCAGAACGATAGAGCACCATAGTGTCAGACCGGGACTACTCGAAAAGCGGACAAGCCAGCCTTCCCTCCGACACAGACACCAGCCTCGATGTCGACGAACTCCACATGCGTGAGACCCTGGGATTGGGCGGACGGGCTCGCCCGTCCAGTCGGTCGCAGCCGGTTGCGGCGGCAAAGCAGCGCCACCGCTTCGTCCAGGACGGAGAGGTTCAGGTCATCCACTTGAGCGGGCAGCGCGACGGCGACACGAATGCAGCGTCGCGATCGCGCATCGCCGCGCTCGAAGCCTTGCTTGAGGCCGAGCGTGCGGCCCGCACCAAGGCCGAGCAGGCGGCTCAGTCCGCATCGCTGCAGATGCAGGCCATGGAAACCAAGTTGGCGCATTTGGAAATGTCGTCCCGGGAGTCCGGCGCCACGGAACGCCAGGCGCGGGAGCATCTGGAGGCCGAATTGCAACGTGCGGTCGCCGAGCGCGATGCGGCGCAGTTGGCTTTGACGGCGCAGGCGACCGCCGCCGTCACGCCGCCCGTCAAGGAGCGTGCGAAGCGCGTGCCGAAGGCAAAGGCGCCGCCGCGCGTCAAGGAGCCAAAGCCGGTCAAGTGGTGGCTTAGCTCGCCATCGGCCAAGACCATCGCACGCTAGCGGAACGGCCCCGCCCTGAACCCATGCGGCGCGGCCGTTAGATGACTTGCCCGCGCAGGAAGCCGAGCGCCGGCAACGGGGTCCAGCGGCGCGGCAAGTCGGACCGCCGGATGGGTGCCACGATATAGCGCGGCACGGGATGCGACGTGCCCAGGAACACGGTGCCATAGGCCTGCACCTGCCGCTCCCGCCAATCGCGGTCGGCGAGCGCCCTGGCCCGCGTGGTGAAGACCTCCGCCACGCGCCGTTGCGCGCCGAGCCAGGCGATTACCGCCCATAGCGAATCGTCGCTGGCTGGAACCGGGCGTGGATGCAGTCCCAGCACCTCAGCCATTCCGTCGTTCTCCTCGCAGGGCGCGCCGCGCGCACGATAGCCAGCCTGCATCCAACGCGCCACCGGCCAGGCCGACGGCCTTAAAACTCCAGGAGATTGTCCCGGAATTGCGGGTGCGCATACGCGGTGCGGACCAGCCCGCGCTTCTGCAACGCCGGCACCAGGCCGTCCGCCACCTCGGCCACGCTGCGGCGGCTGACGTTGGGCAGGGAGAACAGGAAACCGTCGCCGCCGACATGCTGCATCACCTCGGCCATCTGGCCGGCGACCGAATCCGGCGTGCCGACCAGTTCCACCGACTGCACCGTGCTCTCGAAATCCGCCATGGTCTGCCGCAGGGTGCGCTGTCCTGCCCGGCGCAGGAACTCGGCCAGGCTCTGCTGGTGCCCGTTGGTGGTCAGCTCCCCCAGCGGCGTGTCGAGGTCGAGCGCGCCGAAATCGATGTTGGTGATCTTGGAGAAATGCGCCAGCCGCGTGTCCATGCGGCGCACCGCCCATTCGGCGCGCCGCCGCTTCTGCAACTGCGCGTCCTCCGCGGTCTCGCCCAATATGGGGGCGATCAGGAACAGCAGCTTGCAATCGTCCGGATTGCGGCCCTGCGCCTTGGCACGGGCGCGCAGATCGTCGCGGTAGTCGCGCATGCCATCCGGCCCGCGCACGGCGGCGACGATGGTGTCGGCATAGCGGGCGGCGAACTGGCGGCCGCGCGGGGAGCCGCCGGCCTGCGCGATCACCGGGCGGCCCTGCGGCGCCGGGCCGGAGTTCAACGGCCCGCGGCTGCGGTAATGCTGCCCGGCATAGTCGATGCTGCGCACCTTCGCCGGGTCGACGAACACGCCGGCCTCCAGGTTGTCCACCACCGCATCCGGCTCCCATGATCCCCAGAGGCCGTTGACCACCGCCATGTACTCGTCCGCCATGTCGTAGCGCGTGTCGTGCTCCGGCAGCCCGTCCAGGCCGAAATTGCGCGCCGCCATGTCGGAGGAACCGGTGACCGCGTTCCAGCCGATGCGGCCGTTCGACACCTGATCCAACGTGGCGACCAGGCGGGCGAGCAGGTAGGGCGGATAGGCGAAGGTGGCGAAGGTCGGCACGATGCCGATCCGCGTGGTCGCCTGCGTCAGGATGGCGGCGACGACCGACGGGTCCTGCCGCGGCGTGGCGATGGCGTTGCGCAGATAGATGTCGCGCGAGCCGCCATAGCTCTCCCCGACATAGGAGGAATCCTCGATCAGCATGTAGTCGAAGCAGGCACGTTCCAGCGCACGCGCGATGTCCACCACCAGGTCGGGCCGCATCCAGTCGCGGCCGATGGCGCCAGTCCACGGCTCGCCCCAGGCCTGGGCGCTGGAACCCTGGAAAAACCAGCCGAGATGGAAGCGGTCGGGCATGCGCCTGTGTCACCCTCGAAGATGTGGCGGATTGGCAGGCAAGCTTCGTACCAGCTGGCATCATGCTTGCTTGGCCTCCAGCCATGACCGCGCATGTCCTGGAAGCCGACGGCATCAGCAAGCGCTACGGCACGGTCGCGGCGCTGGACGGCGTGTCGCTTCGCGTGGGCGGCGGCCGGTTCGTCACGCTGCTCGGGCCGAGCGGATCGGGCAAGACGACGTTGCTGATGGCGATCGCCGGCTTCGTGCAGCCGGATAGCGGGACGCTGCGGCTGGATGGCGCGCCGATCACCCACCTGCCGCCGGAGAAGCGCAATTTCGGCATGGTGTTCCAGGGCTATGCCTTGTTCCCGCATCTGAGCGTGGCGGACAACGTGGCCTTTCCCCTGCGCATCCGGCGGGTGGGCCGGGCCGACACGGCGGCGCGGGTGAAGGCGGCGCTGGACCTGGTGCAGCTTGGCCATTTGGCCGCCCGCATGCCGCGCCAGCTTTCCGGCGGGCAGCAGCAGCGCGTGGCGTTGGCGCGGGCGCTGGTGTTCCGGCCCAGCCTGCTGCTGCTGGACGAGCCGCTTTCCGCGCTCGACAAGACCCTGCGGCTGAGCATGCAGGACGAGTTGCGGGACCTGCACGGCCGGGTCGGGTTGTCGTTCGTGTTCGTCACGCACGACCAGGGCGAGGCGCTCGCCATGTCGGACGAGGTGGCCATCATGCGCGGCGGCAGGCTGGTGCAGGTGGGCAGCCCGGCCGAGCTGTACGAGCGCCCGGCCAACCGGTTCGTGGCCGGCTTCCTCGGGCGCAGCAATTTCTGGCCCGGCCGTGTGGCGGCGGAGGATGCGGCCGGCTTCACCTACATGGCCGGCGGTTACCGCCTGCACCAGGCCGGCAAGCCGCCTGGGCCGGACGTGCTGGTGTCGCTGCGTCCGGAGAAGCTGATGGTGCTGGAGGGGGCGGGCGGCCCGGCCAACCAGGTGGCCGCCACCGTCGCCACGGCCCGCTATGGCGGCGAGGCGTGGCTGGTGCAGTTGGACGTGGAGGGTCTCGGCCGCATGCAGGCGGTGCTGCCCACCTGGCGCCGGGCGCCGCCGCAACCGGGCGATGCCATCCGGCTCGGCTGGGATGCGGATGCGAGCGTGATCGTGAACGATAGCGGGGGAGATGCGGCGTGACACAGGAATTCGGCGACGACCTGCGGCTGCTCGGGCGGCGGGGGCTGTTGGGCGGTGCGGCGGCGGCGTCCTTCGCGCCCGGCCTGGTGCGTGCCGCGGTGCCCGAGGTGGTGATGTGCAACTGGGGCGGCGACGCGATGAAGGCGTTCGATACCGCCTTCGTCGGCCCCTACGACAGCAGCACCGGTGGCAAGCTGGTGCTGGATGGCAGCGGCCCGTCCAACGGCAAGATCCGCGCGATGGTGGAGGCGAAGAACGTCTCCTGGGACCTGTGCGACAGCGGCGTGACCGGCCTGGCGGAGTTGGCGAGCCGCAACCTGCTGGCGCCGATCGACTATGCCGTCGTTGACAAGGCGAAGGTGGCGCCCGGCTTCGCCTACGAGTTCGGCGTCTGCAACTACATGTTCAGCAGCGTGATGGCCTGGGACGCCGGCCGGGTGAAGGGCACGCCGACCATGGCGGATTTCTTCGACCTGAAGAAGATCCCCGGCAAGCGCATGATCCGCAAGGACAGCCAGGCCATGCTGGAAATGGCGCTGATCGCGGACGGCGTGCCGCTCGACAAGCTCTATCCGCTGGATGTCGACCGGGCGATCGCCAAGTTCGCCACCATCAAGGACTCGATCCTCACCTGGGACACGGGGGCGCAGAGCCAGTCGCTGCTGCGCGACGGGGAGGTGTCGATGGGCTGGCTGTGGCACACCCGCGCCACGCTGCTGAAGCGCGAGGGCGACGGCAAGATCGACTGGAACTTCACGGGCGGCGTGCTGCAGCCCGGGCTCTGGGTGGTGCCGCTGGGCAACCCGGCCGGCAAGCAGGCCATGACGGCGATCGCCTCCATGCAGGACCCGGCGAGCCAGGTGAAGCTGCTGGCCGCCCTGGGCAACGGCCCCGCCAACCCGCAGGCGACCTCCCTGGTGCCGGCCGACCTGCGTGCCGTCGACCCCGGCTATCCCAGCAACGCCGCGGTGCAGGTCCCGATCAGCGCGGCCTGGTACCGCGACAATTATGGCAGAACGTTCAAGCGCTTCCTGGACTTCCTGTCGGCGTGACGGTGCCCCGCCCACATTCGTCGAAAAGCGCTCTCCCGGACGGAGAGGGAGCGCTGGGATCGGCGGCATGACCGCCGGCGCGTATCGCTGGTTTCCGGTGCCGGCGCTGCTGCTGCTGGTCCTCGCCTATCTGGTGCCGCTGTCGCAGGTGCTGGTGATCTCGGTCACCGACCCGGCGCCCGGGCTGGGGAACTACGCCCTGCTGGTGACCAGCCCCTCCATCGCGCGGGTGTTGGCGACCACGGCGCGGATCTGCGCCGTCACCGTCGTGGTGGCGCTCGGGCTTGGCTACCTGGTGGCCTATTGCCTTACGCAGGCGCGCCCGGCAGTGCAGCGGCTGATGCTCGTGGGGGTTCTGCTGCCGCTCTGGGTGTCGGTGCTGGCACGCTCCTTCGCCTGGGTGACGCTGCTGCGGCGGGAGGGGGTGGTGAACACGGCCCTGCTGGGCGCGGGGCTAATCCAGGCGCCGCTGCCGCTGATGTGGAACGAGTTCGGCGTGTCGGTGGGCATGATCCACACCATGCTGCCCTACGCCATCCTGCCGCTGGCCAGCCATATGCGTGGCCTGGACCCGGCGCTGATGGCGGCCGCCCGCGGCATGGGCGCCAGCCGCGCCCAGGCCTTCGCCCGGGTGTTCCTGCCGCTCAGCCTGCCCGGGCTGGTCGGCGCGGGCGTGCTGGTGCTGATCTTCTCGCTCGGGTTCTACGTGACGCCGGTGCTGCTGGGCGGCGGCCGGGTGCTGATGGTGGCGGAGTATATCAGCCTGCAGATCCAGGACCTGCTGCAATGGGGCACCGGCACCATGCTGGCGACCACGCTGGTGGCGGCCATCGGGCTGCTGCTGTTCCTGCTGTCCCGCGCGGTGGGGCTGCGGGCGCTGAACGGCGCGCGGTGAACCCGGGGCCCACCCGTCCGGTGCGCGGCGCGGCCTGGACCGTGCTGCTGTTCCTGCTACTGCCGCTGGCGGTGATGGTGCCGGTGTCGCTGACCGACCAGCGTTTCCTGTCGCTGCCGCAGCACGGGCTCAGCCTGCGATACTATGCCAACCTGCTGCACTCGGCGGCCTGGCAATCCTCCATCCTGCAAAGCCTGCTGGTGGCCTGCGCCGCGTCCGCCATCGCGGTGGTGCTGGGCACGCTGTGCGCGGTCGGCTGCTGGCGGATGGGCACGCGATGGGCCCGGGCGGTGCAGGCCATGATGCTGGTCCCGATCGTGGTGCCGACCATCGTCTACGCGCTGGGCCTGTACCGCAGCTATGCCCGGCTGGGCCTGCTCGACACGCTGACCGGCGTCGTGCTGGCCCATGCGGTGACCGCCATCCCCTACGTGGTGGTGATCGTCGCCACCGCGCTGACGGGCGTCGATGCCCGGCTGGAGCAGGCCGCCCGGTCGCTCGGCGCCGGGCCGGTGCAGGCGATGCGCCGGGTGCTGCTGCCGCTGCTGCGGCCGGCCATGCTGTCGGGCGCGCTGTTCGCTTTCGTGCATAGTTGGGACGAGCTGGTGATCGTCCTGTTCATCGCCGGGCGGCGGGTGTTCACCCTGCCGCGGCGCATGTGGGACGGGATCAACGACAAGCTGGACCCGACGCTCGCCGCGGTGGCCGTGCTGCTGGTGGCGCTGAGCGCCACGCTGCTGTTCCTGGATCTCTGGCTGCGCAGCCGGCGGGAACAGGCCTAGCAGGCGGGGCCGTGCCTCACGACCGCAGGTTTTCCCGCAACGTGCAGCCGGTGTACTCGGTGCGGAACACACCCCGTTTCTGCAGCACCGGCACGACCGAGCGGCAGAACTGCTCGAACATGCCGGGAGAGGTGGTGGGGGTGAGGACGAAGCCGTCGCAGGCGGACTCGGCGAACAGATCCGTCATCTGGTCGGCGATCATCTCCGGCGTGCCGACGAGTTGCGGGCATAGTTCGCTGGTGGCGAACCGCCGTGCCGCTTCGGCCAGCGTCAGACCCTCCGCCTTCGTACCCTGCAGGATGACGTCGAACGACCCGCGGGAGCCTTCCTCGACGGCGATGTCCATCAGCGGCCGGTCCGGATCGAACCGTGCCAGGTCGATGCCGATATGGCCCGAGATCAGCGCCAGCCCCAGTTGCGTGTCGACGAGGCTGTTCACGTACTCCGCCCGCTCGCGCGCGATGGACTCCGTCTCGCCGATCACCACGTCGATGGAGGGCAGCACCACGCAGTCTTCCGGCGCCCGGCTTCGCGCCGCCATGCGGGTTTTGAAATCGCCGTAGAACGCCTGCATGTCGGACTTCCGGTGCTGCAAGGTGAAGATCACCTCGCCCCAGCGGGCGCCGAACTCCCGCCCGCGGTCCGAGCTGCCGGCCTGCATGATGACGGGCCGGCCCTGCGGGCTGCGCGGCGTGGTGAGCGGGCCGCGGCTGCGGATCCATTTGCCGGCATAGTCGGCGTAATGGATCTTCGCCGGGTCGGCGAACGCGCCGGATGCCTGGTCCGCCAGCAACGCGCCGGGCTCCCAGCTCTCCCACAGGGCGCAGCATGCCTCCAGCACCTCGTCTGCCCGGTCATACCGCTCCGCCCGCCCCGGCATCTGGTCCAGACCGAAATTGCGCGCCTCCAGCGTGCTGGTGGAGGCGACCACGTTCCAGGCCACGCGGCCGGCGCTCAGATGGTCCAAGCTGCCCAGCATGCGGGCGATCTGGTAGGGATGGTTGAAGGTGGACGAGTAGGTCAGCCCGAGGCCGATATGCTCGGTCACCCGCGCCATCATCGGCAGCACGACTGCCGGGTCCAGCAGGCAAGCCTGGCCGCCCCGCCCGACGACGGTGTCGAACGTGCCGTCATAGAGGTCGTACAGGCCGAGAATGTCGGCAAAGAACAACCCGTCGAACCGGCCGGCCTCCAGCACGCGGGCGATGTGTTCGTAGCGCTCCGGGCGGAGCAGATCGTGCACGTCCGACTCCGGGTGACGCCAGGCGCCGTGATGGTGGCAGGTCGGACCCGTCATCAGGAACGCGATGAGGTGCATGTGCCGTCCGTTCCGCATGCAATCCCTTTCCGGTGAGGCAAGCTGGAGAAGCCGCCAGGGTAGGTTCGCGGGTCGGCGTCTGCCAACAGACGCTCGCGACAAATTTCGTGGTGCCCTATCCCGGCGATCGGATGCAAGGCTGGATGGCAGCGCCCTTGGCCGGGAGATCGCCGACGGGCTTACCCCTGCCGGCGCGACTCCCCGAAAATGGTGGCGGGAAGCCGGATGTTGGCCGCCAGGGGTATCGCCATCGCGCACATCCCCGCCATAACCCAGAAGGCGCCGGCGCCGAGTTCACCGTATAACGGCCCCGATGCAAGCGTCACCAGGGAGGCCGTCGCGCCCATGGCGATGGTGGCATAGAATGCCTGCGCCGTGGCCGCCAGCCGCACCGGAACCACGCGACCGATCATGTCCATGGCGGTCAGATGGAGCAGGGCGAACGTCAGTCCGTGCAAAGGCTCGACGACGGCCATGGCCGGGAACGATGCGGTGCGGGCCGCGACGCCCCAGCGGACCACGCCGGCCGCGGCAGCCAGCATGGCGGCCCGTCCCGGTCCGAGCCGTTCCAGCAGCCACGGGCCGATGCCAACGAACACGAGCACCTCGGCCGCGACCGACATCGACCAGAGGATGCTGACCTCCCCGGTCGAAAGCCCGGCGCTTCGCCAGCGTATGACCTCGAAGCCGTCATGCAGGGCGTGGCTGCCACCGACCAGCGCGACCACCCCCATCAACCGAAGGAACATCGGGATGCGCAGAAGCTCCCATGACCCGGTCGCGTGCGAAGCAGGCGGGGCGGCCAGCGAGCCGGCGAGCCGGTTGGGAAGGAACCATGCCGTGCAGGCGGCTACCCCCAGCAGCGCGGCGTTCGCCCACACGATGGCGCCCAGCCCGAAATCGCCGACGAGCCGGCCGGCCGCCAACGTGCCGACGATGAAGGCCGCCGAACCGGCGCCGCGAACCCAGCCATAGCGGAACCGTGGCGCCGCCTGCGCGGAGCCGAGGGCCAGGGCGTCGGCGACCGGCGTGAGCGGGGACAGCACGCAGGCATGCGCCATGCTGACCAGCGCGAGCAGCAGCAGCCCCCTCGCGGGGCCGTATCCCAGCGCCACGAGCGCGGAGGCCGCCGTGAAGCCTGCCAGCACCAATGGCGCGCGTCCGCTACGGTCCGCCAACCTGCCGCCGAACGGCCCGGCAAACAGGCGGATTGCCGAACCCGCCGCCAGCACGATGCCAAGCTGGTTCGGTCCCAAGCCGTCCTGCTGCAGCAATCCGGGAAGGAAGGGCGAGGCCGCGCCGAGCGCCGAGAACAACGCGGCGTAGAAGACCAGGAAGCGCGGCAGGGCGGGAAGGGAGCGCACCGAGCGCCAACGACGGCACCGCCGCTCCGTTGCCACGGCATCGTGCCCGATGGCGTCGCGGGTCGGTGAAACCGCATCGCGCCTGCCGCCTTTCGCCCACCATGCCGAAACGCCCAACCGCCGCGGTCGCATTCGTGCTGGTGACACTGGGCCTAGACGCCGTCGGCGTCGGCATCATCGCACCCATCGTGCCCGGCCTGGTGCAGCAACTGGCCCACCTTCCGCCGGAACAGGCCGCCCCCTGGGTGGGTGCGCTGATCGCCGCCTATGCCGCGGTGCAATTCTTTGCCGCCCCGCTGCTCGGCGAGCTGAGCGACCGCTTCGGCAGGCGTCCCGTCATCCTCGCCTCGGTCTTCGGGCTCGGCTGCGACTACGTGCTGCTGTCGCTGGCGCCGAACCTGTGGTGGCTGTTTGCCGGCCGCCTGGTCGCAGGCGCCACGTCGGCCAACGTCGCCGCGGCAACGGCCTACATCGCCGACATCTCGTCCGACGCTGAACGGCCGCGCCTGTACGGGCTGGTTGGCGCCACGTTCGGCATGGGCTTCGTCGTCGGGCCGGCCATGGGAGGGTTCCTGGGGCATTGGAGCCTCAGGCTGCCATTCGCCGCCGCCGCGTCCCTCTCGTTCCTCAACGTCTGCTTCGGCCTGTTCGTCCTGCCGGAGAGCCTGAAGGCGGAGAACCGCCGTGAGCTGAGCTGGGCCCGGGCCAACCCGTTCGCGATGTTGGCCGCCCTCGCGCGGGACCGGGCGCTGGCGCGCCTCGCGGTGGCGTGGTCGTGCACCTGGGTCGGATTGGGCGCGGTGCAAAGCAGCCTGGTGCTGTTCACGGGTTACCGGTTCGGCTGGGGATCCGCGCTCAACGGGCTTGTGCTGGCCGGCGTCGGACTGTCGCAGGCCGTCGTCGAGGGATTCCTGCTGCGCCATGTCACGGGACGGTTCGGCGCCCGGCAGACGGCGGTCATCGGCTACATCGCAGGCGCCACCGGCTACGCCGTCCTGGCGGTCGCCGTGGCTGCGTGGACCATCTGGCCCGCGGTGGTACTGCTCGCGCTGGGCGGACTTGCCACGCCATCGGTCCGGGCGATGGTGTCCGAACGCGGCGGCGCCGACACGCGCGGCGAGATGCAGGGACTGCTCACCTCGGTCGAGGGGTTGACCGCGGTCCTTGCGCCGCTGCTGGCATCGGCCCTGTTCTATGGATTTACGGCCAAGATCCTGCCGCTGCACTTTCCTGGCGCGCCCTTCGTCCTGGCGGCGGGCTGTGCGGCCGTGGCCTGCTGGCTCATGCGCAAACTGTAGCCCGGATGGTCGGAGCGGCGGGATTCGAACCCACGACCCTCAGTCCCCCAGACTGATGCGCTACCAGACTGCGCTACGCTCCGACGGGTCGGGTGTAGCAGCCGCACCATCGGGCCGCAACGGCGTCACCCCGGCAGCAAGGCGCGCAAGCCCTCCAGCTCTTCCAGCACATGGGTCAGCAAGGCGCGCAGCCGGTCGACCTCGCCGCTGTCAACCGTGCTCGCTGCGGCAAGGCCCGGCGCCTCCGCAGGTGCGCCGGGCAGCGGCAGCAAGGTGGGCTGTTCGGCCTGCGTCGCCCGCTCCGCCGCCGCGGCAGCGCGCTCCGCCTCCGTGGCTGGCGGAATATCGTCGGACAGCTTGCCGCCACCCTCGCGCAGCAGGCGCTGCACGCCCTTGATGGTGTAGCCCTGGATGTAGAGCAGATCCGAAATGCGCCGCAGCAGCGCGATATCGTCCGGACGATAGTACCGCCGGCCGCCGCCGCGCTTCAGCGGCTTGACCTGGGGGAACTTCGTCTCCCAGAACCGCAGGACGTGCTGCGGGATGTGGAGTTCGTCGGCGACCTCGCTGATCGTGCGGAAGGCGTTCGGCGCCTTCTTTGGCTTGGCCCGCGCATCCGCAGCATCGTCAGAGGCCGGAAGCACGGGCTCCGGCATCATTCCTCATCACCGGCGAACTCGTCGCCGGGCGGCACCGCAGTGCCGTTCACGTGCGCCTTCAGCACCTGGCTGGGGCGGAACACCAGCACGCGGCGCGGCAGGATCGGCACCTCGATCCCGGTCTTCGGGTTGCGGCCGATCCGGCGGCCCTTCTGGCGCACAGAAAAGGTCCCGAACCCACTAATTTTAACAGATTCCCCACTCTCAAGTGACTTCGCCAGCCGGTCCAGTACAGTTTCAAGCAGCTCTGCCGACTCGTTACGCGAGAGGCCCACTTGGGTGTAGATGCGTTCGGCCAGATGGGCGCGGGTGACTGTGTTCATCCGCGACAAACTATTCGGCGCTCTTTGGAGAGGTCAAGCAAACGCACTGGAAATAAACAAAACTTGGCCGGCTGTGGCGCTATAGCCGCACCAGTGCCGACCCCCAGGTCAGCCCGCCGCCAAGCGCTTCGAGCACCAGCAGGTCGCCGCGCTTCATCCGTCCGCCGCACCATGCCTCCGCCAAGGCCAGCGGTATCGACGCGGCGGAAGTGTTGGCATGGCGGTCGACGGTGACCACCACGCGGTCCGGCGACAGGCCAAGCTTGCGGCCCATCGCGTCGATGATGCGCAGGTTGGCCTGGTGCGGCACCAACCAGTCCACCTCGCTTGCCGCCAGCCCGTTGGCCGCCAGTGCCTCGTCCACCGCCGATGCCAGCTTGCTGACGGCGTGGCGGAAGATCTCCCGGCCGTTCATCTTGAGGTGGCCTGAGAGTTCCGGTCGCCCGACTGCCCCGTCCACGTACAGGAGGGGTCCCAGCGTGCCCTGGGCATGCAGGTGGGTGGACAGGATGCCGCGCTCCGGCAGTCCTGCCGGTTGGTCCTGCGCACGCAGGAACACCGCGCCGGCCCCATCGCCGAACAGGACGGCGGTGCCGCGATCGGACCAGTCGAGGATGCGGGAATACACTTCGGACCCGATCACCAATACGCCGCGCACCTGGCCGCTGCGGATCATCGCGTCGGCGATGCTCAGCCCGTAGACGAAGCCGCTGCACGCGGCCGAGACGTCGAAGCCGAAGCCGCCGGCGCCGATCAGTGCCTGCACCGTCACGGCGGTGGCGGGAAACGCCTGGTCCGGCGTGCTGGTGCCCAGGATGATCGCGTCCACCTCGGCCGCGGTGGCGCCGGCATGCGCCAGGGCCGCCTCCGCCGCCCTGGCGCCCATAAAGGCCGCCGTCTCGTGCGGGCCGGCGATGTGGCGCTGGCGGATGCCGGTCCGTTCGGTGATCCAGGCATCCGAGGTGTCGATGCGCTCGGCCAGCTCGGCGTTGCTCACCACCCGCTCCGGCAGGTAGCATCCGGCACCTGCCAGCACGGCCCGCACGCTCATCCGCGCGCCGCGGCCAGCATGGGACCCGTGGTCGCCGGCGGGGCCGCAAGCTGCGCCAGGCCCTCGCGGATGCGGTCGTTGAAGTGGTGCACGACCATGTCGATAGCCACGTCGGTGGCGTAAGCGAACTGCTCCGCATCCGTGCCGCCGTGGGATTTCACCACCACGCCGTTCAATCCCAGCATGATCGCCCCGTTATAGCGCCGTGGATCGACCCATTCGCGCAACCGCTCCAGCCCGGGCCGGGCCAGCACGTAGGCCAGGCGGCCGGCCAGGCTGTTGCTGAACACCTGCTTCAGCAAGGTGAAGACGAGCTTCAGGGCCCCCTCGCCCATCTTCAGCGCCACGTTGCCGGTGAAGCCGTCGGTCACCACCACGTCGGTCGTGCCGCCTGGGATGTCGTCACCCTCGACGAAGCCGTGGAACTGCGGCGCCAGGTGGCTCGCGCGCAGTATTTCCGCCGCCTTCTGCACCCGCTCGTCGCCTTTCAGTTCCTCGGACCCGATGTTGAGCAAGCCGATGGTCGGGGACGGCAATCCCAGCACGGCGCGCGCGAACACGTCCCCCATCACCGCGAACTCGACCAGGTTGCGTGAATTGCTGAGCGTGTTGGCGCCGAGGTCCAGCATCACCACGTCGCCGCGCGCGGAGGGCGCCAATGCCGCCAGGGCCGGCCGATCGATGCCGGGCAAGGTCTTGATGACGACCTTGGCCAACGCCAGCAGCGCCCCGGTATTGCCCGCGGAGATCACGCCCGCAGCTTCGCCAGTCGCGACCGCGTCGATCGCCACGCGCATGGAGGCGTTGCGCACGCGCAGGGCGGCCGTCGGCTTCATCTCGCCGCCGATGACGTCGGGGGCGTGGCGGATGACGCACCGCTCGCCCAGCCGCTTGCGGGCCATGAGCGGCCCGAGGCGAGCCTCGTCGCCCACCACCAGGAACCGGACTGCCGGATGGCGCTCCAGCGCGATCGCCAGGCCGTCGATCACCACCTGCGGGGCGCGGTCGCCCCCCATGGCGTCGACAGCGAGCGTGTAGGCGGCAGCTTGCGCGCCGGGCGTCACCGGCCGGTGGGCGCCTTCGTTCACCGCGATCCTCGTCGTATGGCGGGGGGCCGGCGACTCAGACGCGGACAGCGCCCTTCAAGGGCTTGCCGGCGGCCACCACTTCCCGCCCGTCGTAATGGCCGCAATGGGCGCACACATGGTGCGGCCGCTTCATCTCGCCGCAATTGGGGCAGTCCGCGAAGGCCTGGATAGTCAGCGCGTGATGGCTGCGGCGCATCCCCATGCGGGACTGCGACGTCTTCTTCTTTGGAACGGCCATGGGCAGGTGCCCTCCGACTGGCGCGGCGCTGGCATCGCCCGAAATCCGGCGCTGCACGACGTCACAATTGGCAATGACTCAGGGCGCGCCCTCTAGCAGACGCTCCGATCCCCCGCAAGCATGGGCAATCCTAGCCGTGCGGCCGCCATTTTGCCAGCGCGTCGAACGGGTTGGCAGGATTTTCCTCCGGCGCCTCCGGCAGGGCAGCGCCGGGCTTGCGGGGATACGGGTCCAACGCCAGGGCAAGCTGCTCCACCGTCGCCTCGCCCAGCTCCAGCATGGTCCCGTCCATGACCAACTCGTCGGGTTCGTCAGGGTCGTCGGCGGCCTCGCCCTCCCATCCGGCAGGCACGAAGCGCACGGCGAATTCCTCCACCACCGCCACGGCGAAGGCATCCAGCGAGACGACGCATTCCTGGTGCAACCGTGCCCGCAGGGACCCTTCGGCCTCGACCGCGCCGGCAGAGGCCGGCCGCAACGTCCAGCGGCACTGCACCGCCTCCACCGACGGCACCCGCAATCGCGTCGCGATGGCGGCACATTCCGCCGCGTCGGCATCCACCGTCACGACCAGCCCGGCGCCGACCCGGTCGGCCGGGATCGGGCGCGCCATCTCCGCCTGCGGGGCGCTCACCCTTGCGGCGCCGCGAAACGGAACCGTCCGGACAGCAGCTCCGCGGATGGCGCGGCAACCAGCCGCGCCATCTGCCGCCGGACCACCAGCGCCAGCGCCGCCGCCCCGGGCGCGTCCGCACCGCGCCAGACGTTGCGCGCCAGCGCGGCCTGCAACGCCGCCGGGTCGGGGTCGTCCAGCGCCTCGCCATACGCGGTCGCCCGGCCGTGGAACGCCTCCCACATCGCGCGCACGTTGCGCGCGACCGTCATGTCGCCGACGCCGAGTTCGCGCAGGTTGGTATCCATGTCGGAGAACATGGCGTCGAACACGGCCTGCGCGACCGCCTGCCCGGGCGGCGGCAAGGCGCGCAGCCAACGGATCAGCAGGGCGGCGTGCAGGCCCACCAGGTCGAACCGGCCGTCCAAAGTGTCCGGCACGCCGAGTTCGGCATAGAAATACGGTTCACGCGCCGCCGCCACCGCGGCGGCGTAGAGTTCGAAGCCCGTCCGCTCGTGCCGTCCACGCCCCAGCAAGCCGAAGAAGGCCATGATCGTCCCATTCCAAACCGTTGAAATCCAGTCGTTGACACCGGGCGGTGCGGCATGACACCCCACGCCATGCGACACCAGTGCCCGGCACCATCCACCCCCCGGCAAATAACGCGGCGGCCGACCGGGTCAATGCGCTCGCCGCCAGCCAGGACCGATCCAGTGCGACGTTACGCCCCGCTGCTGCTGCTCCTCGCCGGCCTGCTCGGCGCCTGCTCCAGGCTGGAATACCCGCCGCAGACCCGCGGCAACAGGGTGACGGCGGACCAGTTGAAGGAATTGGTGCCAGGCACGTCCACCCGGGCCGACGTCGCCAGCCTGCTCGGCACGCCGACGGCCAAGGCGACGTTCGATGACAACACCTGGATCTACATCAGCGAGGTCACGCAGCCGCGCGTCGGACGGGTGCAGGGCATCAACGCGCAGGACGTGGTGATCGCGAGCTTCGACGATCGCGGCGTGCTTCGCGCCTTCAAGCAGTTGGACAAGGACGATGCCAAATCCGTCTCGGTCGTGTCACGGGCCACGCCGTCCCCGGGCAGCGAGAGCTCGTTCCTGCAACAGCTTCTGGGCAACGTCGGCAAGTTCAGCGCCGGCCCGCAGGCGGGCGCGGGCGACAGCGGCGTCACGCTCGGCAACAAATAGCGCCTTGCCGACGATGTGACGGAGCCGCTTGCGCTTTACATCCACTGGCCGTTCTGCCTGGCCAAGTGCCCGTACTGCGACTTCAACAGCCATGTGCGGGAGCGTATTCCGCAGGCGCGCTTCGCCGCCGCCCTGCGCACCGAACTCGCCTGGGAGGCTGCCCGGCTAGGGCGGCGCCCCCTTGGCTCGATCTTCTTCGGGGGTGGCACGCCCAGCCTGATGGAGCCGGACAGCGTCGCGGACCTGGTCGCCGACGCCCTACGCCTGTTCGATCCCGCCCCCGGGCTGGAGGTCACGCTCGAAGCCAATCCCACCAGCGTGGAGGCCGGCCGCCTCGCTGCCTTTCGGGCGGCCGGGGTGAACCGGGCGTCGTTGGGGGTGCAAAGCCTGGACGACGCGGCGTTGCGCCTGCTCGGCCGGCAACATTCGGCGGCGCAGGCAGTGGCCGGGCTGGAATTGGCCCGCCGCATCTTCCCACGGCTGTCCTTCGACCTGATCTATGCCCGCCCCGGCCAATCGCTCGCCGCCTGGCGGGGCGAGCTGGATGCCGCCCTGGCCCTGGCCGCCGACCACCTCTCGCTCTACCAGCTGACCGTCGAGCCCGGCACCGCGTTCGAGGCGCTGCACCGGCGGGGCGGGCTGGTGCTGCCCGGCGAGGACGCAGCCGCCGCCCTGTACGAGGCGACCGCCGCCGCCGCCGCCGCGCACGGACTGCGACAATACGAGATCTCAAACTATGCCCTGCCCGGGGCGGAAAGCCGGCACAACCTGGCCTATTGGCGCTACGGCGACTATGTGGGCGTCGGCCCCGGGGCGCATGGCCGCGTGACGCTGGGCCGCGACCTGGTCGCCACCCGCCGGCACCGTGCGCCCGAGCCCTGGGCCGAGCGCGTGGAACGCCAGGGCCATGGCAGCACGGCGGAAGAGATCGTCGGCCAGACCGACCGGGCGCGGGAGATGCTGCTGATGGGCCTGCGCCTGCACGAGGGCATCGACGCCGCCCGCTTCGCCCACCGGACCGGCACCGCCCTGCTCGACGCGATCGATGCCGATGTGCTGGCGATGGCGCAAGCGGAGGGCTACGTGCTGCGGACCCCGGAGCGCCTGGTCGCTACGGCGGAAGGACGACTGCGGCTGGATGCGCTGCTGCCCGCGCTGGTGCGCTGACTGGACAGGCGTACGGAATCGCGTTGTATCCAGCCGGAGCCGACGCGGGGGACAGGATGCATTGTTCGATCAGGCGACTTGGCATGGCCGCCGCACTGTCCGGATCGCTCGCCTTCGCCGGGTCGGACCCGGTGCGGGCGCAGGCAGCGGCGCCGGACATCACGGTGGTCGATATCGCCGGCCATTCGGTGCCGCTTTCGCTGGCCGAGCTTCAGGCCTTGCCATCCCGGTCGGTGACCCTGGCCGGGGACCACGGCGCGGACCTGCACCTCACCGGACCGACGCTCCTGGCCGTGCTGGACCATGCCGGCGCGCTCGACCCCGACTTCCACAAGCGGGTGCGCCAGACGGTGAGCGCGACCGGGCGGGACGGCTACAGCGCGACGGTGGCGATGGGCGAGATCGATCCTGAATTCGAGGACAAGCCCGTGCTGCTGGCGATCGACCCGGATCGCCACGCGCTGCGCCTCGCCATTCCCGGCGACAAGCGGCTGGGCCGGGATGTGCGCGACGTGGTCGGCCTGGCCGTACGCTGACGACAGACAGACATGACTGTCACGCTCGACCTGGGGTGAGCGTGACCGCCATGTCGGTTCTTGCTAGACCACGCTGGCGGCGACCAGGATCCCGAGCCCGACCGCCGCCGCGCCGATTCCCATGCCGATGAGCAGCACGCTGCCCAATTGCGTCACGACCGAGACGCTGACGAGCACGATCGCGATCTGCAGCGCGCTGGTGACGATCTCGTACCACTCATACTTGTGCAGGTCGGTGTCGCGCACCTGGGTCTCCGCCGCGGCGCGCGCCAGGATCTGCTTGGCCCCGTTGCCGCGGTCGCTATCCTCGACCAGGCGCTTCGCCTCCGCCTCGGCCGCCGCCGCGGTCTTCTGCGTGTCGGCCGTAGCCCCCGGGATCGCCCCCAGCACGGTGGCGGTCTGGTTCAGGACCAGCGCGCGGTTCTGCCGCGCCTGGTAGAAGGCGTACTCGTTGCTGGCGCTGATATGATGCGACAGGTAGCCGTTCTGCGACCCGCGCTCCGCCATCTCGAACACGGCCAAGGCGGCCGCGAGTACGCCGATCGCAAGGGCGGCGCGCTTGCCATGCCCGTCATCGGGATTGTGCTTCAGGTGCTCGTGACGTTCCAGTGTCTCGGCGACTTCGCTCATGGCATTGCCCCTAACATCATTCCCGACTCAATTCGAGTGCCCGCGCATACACCACCCGGCGCGGCAGGCCGGTCGAGCCGGCCACCAGCGCGGCCGCGTCTTTGACGCTGTTGGCGGCCAAAGCGGCCAGCAGCCGGCTGTCCAGCGCCTCTGCATCCGCCGCGTCCTCCGGCGGCGGCCCGACCAGCACGGTGATCTCACCGCGGGCGGCATCCTGGCCGTAATGCGCCGCCAGGACCCCCAGCGTGCCCCGGCGCACCTCCTCGAACCGCTTGGTCAACTCCCGCGCCACTGCGGCCGGGCGGTCCCCAAAGGCCGCATGCAGGTCGGCCAGCATCTCGGCCAGGCGGTGCGGCGCCTCGTGCCACAGCAGCGTCGCCGCCAGGCCGGCCCGCTCGGCAGCCCGCAGGCGCCCGAACGCCGCGAGCCGCGCGGCCGACCGGGGCGGCGGAAAGCCGAGGAACAGGAACGGCTGCGGCGGCAGGCCGCTCAGCACCAGCGCGGTCACGGCGGCGTTTGGCCCAGGGACGACGCCCACCGGCAGAGCCGCCGCGATCGCCGCCCGCACCAGGCGGAACCCCGGATCGCTCACCACGGGCGTGCCGGCATCCGACACCAGCACGACCTTCCGCCCGGACCGGACGGCGTCCAGCACCGCCGGGATGCGCGCCTCCTCGTTATGGTCGTGCAATGGCGATGTGGCCGCGGAAATCCCATATGCCGACAGCAACCGGGCCGTGACCCTGGTATCCTCGCAGAGCACGGTGTCGGCCGAACGCAGCGCCTCCAGCGCGCGCTGGCTGATGTCGCCGAGGTTGCCGATCGGCGTGGAAACCAGCACAAGGCTCCCGTGTGCCGGGTCGAGCCCCCCGTCCGCCGTGGTCACAGCGAGGGTCATCGGAGTCCAGATCGTGACGTTGCGCGCATTCCCGTTCCCCCTCGCCTCCCTCCTGGCGGCAGCCGTGCTGGCCGGGTGCGTGGCAGCCCCGGACGGGGCCATACCCAACCGGGTCACCGCTGCGAAGACCGCGACGGCGGTCAACCCGAAGATCGCGGTGCTGGTGCCGCTCACCGGGCCGAACGCCGCGCTGGGGCGGGACCTGCTGCGCGCCGTGCAACTTGCACTCGGCCCGGACGGTCCGCAACCGGACGTGCAGGACACCGCGAGCACCCCGTTCGGCGCCACGATGGCCGCCCAGGCCGCCGTGGCCGCGGGCGACGGCATCATCGTGGGCCCGCTCACCGCGCAGGAAACGGCCGCGGCCGCCGCCGTGGCGGTGGCCATCCCCATCCTGGCCTTCACCTCGGACCGGCAGCAGGGGCGGCCCGGCGTCTGGGCGCTTGGCATCACGCCGCAACAGCAGGTGGGGCGCATGGTCCGGGCGCTGGCGCAGCGCGGCAAGACCCGCGTGGCGGCCGTGCTGCCCGACAACATCTTCGGCAACGCGCTGGCGGATGGGCTGACCCGCACCGCCACCGAGGTCGCCGACCCGGCGCCCGTCATCAAGCGCTACCCGAATGGACGCCAGCCGGCGCTGGACGCCGCCCTGCGCGACGTCGCCGACCATGCCAACCGCCAGGGTGCGATCGACCAGCAGGTGCAGGCGGCGCGGCAAAGCAGCGACCCGAACGTCAGCAGCCAGGCCGACAGCCTGGCGCAACAGCCCGTGCCGCCGGCGCCGTTCGATGCCTTGCTGCTGGCAGAAAGCGGGCCGCCGCTGGCCCGCATCGCCGCCGCCCTGCCGGGGTACGGCGTGGCCCCGCCGGACGTCCAGGTGGTCGGGCCGGCCACCTGGGCGCGCGACGCCGCCAATCTGGGCGGGCTGGCAGGCGCCTGGTACGCCGCGCCCGACCCGGCGTTCCGCACGCGGTTCGAACAGGCCTACGCGGCCAAGTACGGCGCACCGCCGCCCGGCCTAGCCGACATCGCCTACGACGCGGCGGACCTCGCCCGCGTCGCGGCCGGCAACCCGGCCACCATCACGCAGGCGACCGGCTTCCGCGGCGTGGACGGCCTGTTCGCCCTGCGGCCCGACGGCCAGGTGGTGCGTGGACTGGCCATATTCGGCGTCGGGCCGGGTGGCCCACGCATCGTCGACCCGGCCCCCGCCAGCATCGCGCCCGGTAGCTGAGCCGGCCGGCCAGGCCGGCCAGCGGCCGTGGCGACGCTGCCGATGGCGGCAGTCCTGTGTGCGCCGCCTCTGCTCGCCCTGCTGGCGCTGGTGGCCACGGGCGCGGCGCGCCCCGGCCCGGCCATCGCCGCAGGGCTGTTCGACCTGGCCGCGGCGATCGCCTTCGCGGCCTGGCGCGCGCGGGCGCCGCATCGCCTCGCCACGCCGGCCCAGCGCCCCAGCCAGGGCGACGCCGACGGCGGAACGCGCCCGCATGACGTACGGTCCGAGCCGCTGTTGCAGCGGCTGCGAACCGAGCAATCGATCATCGAGACGCTGCCCGACCCGCTGGTGGTGCTGGGAGCCGAGCGGACCGTGACGCGGGCCAATGCCGCCGCCCGCGCCGTGTTCGGGGCGGAGATGCCGGCGGTGCTGCGCCATCCCGGCCTGCGCAACGCCATCGACCGCGCCGTGGCGACCGGCGCGCCGCAACAGGCCGACCTGTTCCTGCCGGTCCCGGTCGAGCGGGAGGTGCATGCGACGGTGCTGGACCTGGCGGGTGGCCAGGTGGTCGCCGTGCTGTCCGACCGCACGCGGGAGCGCGCGCTGGAGCGCACGCGCGCCGATTTCGTCACCAATGCCAGCCACGAACTGCGCACACCGCTGGCCAGCCTGATCGGCTTCATCGACACGTTGCGCGGCCCGGCGGCCGACGACCCGCCGGCGCAGGCCCGCTTCCTGGGGATCATGGCGGAGCAGGCCGGCCGGATGAGCCGCCTGATCGACGACCTGCTCAGCCTGTCCCGCATCGAGCTGACCGAGCACCGGCCGCCCACCGACTCGGTCGACTTGGCCGAGTTGCTGCGCTTCACCGCCGCATCGTTCGAGCCGCGGCTGACGCGGCGCGGCATCCGGCTGGCGCTGGACCTGCCGGACGACCTGCCCCTGGTGGCGGGCGATGACGACCAGCTGGGCCAAGTGTTCCAGAACCTGATGGACAACGCGATCAAGTACGGGCGCGAAGGAGGCACGGTGCAGGTGGCCGCGGCGCTCGCCCAGCCCGGCGGGCGCTGGCCGGCACGACCGGGGATCACCGTCGCCGTGGCCGATGACGGGGCCGGCATCGCCCGCGAGCACCTGCCCAGGCTGACGGAGCGGTTCTACCGCGTGGACAAGGGGCGGTCGCGCGCCGTGGGGGGCACCGGGCTGGGGCTCGCCATCGTCAAGCACATCGTCAACCGCCATCGCGGCCAGCTGGCGATCGACAGCCGTGAGGGACACGGAACGACCTTCACCGTCTGGCTGCCGGTCACCACCTGAGCGCTGCCTTGATCTGACCGCGATTTTCATCTGAAAACGACGCCAATGAAGCAAGAACACGATCCGTCTGGGGTGCGGCCGGGATGATGACGCCGTCGATCGGCCTGCCGGTCATCAATTTCTTCATGGCCGATGTCGGCGGCGGCATGGGGCCGTTCCTGTCCACCTGGCTGGCGCAGGCGGAGAAATGGCCGCCGGACGAGATCGGCATGGTGCTCTCCGCCGGGTTGATCGCCGGCATGCTGATGGCCACGCCCGCGGGTGCGCTGATCGACCGCATCGGACGCCCGCGCATGATGCTGGGCGTCACCTGCCTGATGATCATGGGCGGCACGCTGGCGATGTTCCTGGTGCATGGCCTGTGGCCCATCCTGGCGGCGCAGGTCGTGGTGGCCACCGGCGGGGCGTTGGGCGGTCCGTCGCTGACGGCGCTTACCATGGCCACCGTCGGCAAGGATGGCTTTCCCCGCCAGCAGGGCATCAACCAGGCAGCCACCCACTCCGGCAACGTCGTGGCGGCGGCGATGATCTGGGCCGCCGCCTTCGCGATCGGGCCGGCATCCTCCATCGCGATCCTGGGCATCATGGCAGCCGGGATGCTGGCCGCGCTGCTGTTCTATCCGCGCGACGTTATCGACCACACCCGCATGGCGGGACGGGAGCGACGCAAGAAGGGCGAGAAGCGCGGTAGCACCCGGGCCCTGCTGCGCAACAAGCGCCTCCTGGTCGTGATCCTGGCGGTGGGATCGTTCAATTTCGGCAATGCGGCGGTCCTGCCCCTGCTGGGCCAGCGCCTGGCGGCGGAGAAGCTGCACGACGCGACCCAATGGCTGGCCATCCTGGTCGTGGTCGCGCAGGCGGTGATGGTGCCGGTCTCATGGGCGGCCGGGTACCTGGCGGACAAGATCGGCCGCCGCATCCTGCTGATCGCCTCCTGCGCCGTGCTCCCGGTGCGCGGCCTGCTGGCGGCCCTGTCGCACGATCCGGCGGCGCTGATCGCCATCGAGGTGCTGGACGGGATCGGCGCCGGGCTGATCAGCGTCGCCGCCCCCGCCGCCGTGGCGGACCTGACCTATGGCGGCGGCCGGACGCAGACCGCGATGGGTGCGCTGGGCACCATGCAGTCGCTCGCCTCCGCCCTGTCGGCCTACGTGGCCGGCCTCGTCGTGGTGCGGCTGGGATGGACGCCGGCCTACGGCCTGTTGGCGATGGTCCCGCTGGCGGGCCTCGGCCTGCTCTGCACCGTCCGCCTGCACGACGAGCACGCCGCGCAAGGTCACGGCGGCGAGAAGGCGGCAGCCATCAGCGCGCGGGTATAGGGCTCGCGCGGGGCGGCGAACAGCGCGTCGGCCTCCCCCTCCTCCACGATCCGCCCCGCGCGCAGCACGACCACCCGATGGGCCAGCGCCCGCACCACGGCCAGGTCGTGGCTGATGAACAGGTAGGCCAGCCCGTGCCGCCGTTGCAGGTCGCGCAGCAGCGCCACGATCTGCGCCTGCACGGACCGGTCCAGCGCCGAGGTGGGTTCGTCCAGCACCAGCAGGCGCGGTTGCAGCACCAGGGCGCGGGCGATGGCGATGCGCTGGCGCTGGCCGCCGCTGAACTCGTGCGGGTAGCGGGCAGCCGAATCCGGCGGCAAGCCGACCTCCGCAAGGACAGAGGCGACCCGGGCCGTCCGCGCCTCGGCGCCCAGCCGCTCGTGCACCAGCAGCCCCTCGCACACCAGGTCGCCCACCGCCATGCGCGGCGACAGGCTGCCATAGGGGTCCTGGAACACGATCTGCATCTGCGCCCGACGGTGGCGCAGTGCCGTGGGCGACAGGGATCGCAGGTCCTGGCCCGCGAACGCCACGCGGCCCGCGGCCGGGATCAGCCGCAGCAGGGCCAGGCCCATGGTCGATTTGCCGGACCCGCTCTCCCCCACCAGGCCCACCGTTTCTCCGGCGCGGATGCTCAGCGAGACGTGGTCCACCGCCCGCAGCGACGGCGCGGCGTGGCGCAGCAGCCCCTTGCGGGTGGTGAAATCCACGCAGATGCCGCTCGCCTGCGCCAGCACCGCGGCTGTCGCGGGCAACGGGTCCGGACGGCCCTTCGGCTCCGAATCGACCAGCATGCGCGTGTACGGATGGGTCGGGTTGGCGAACAGCTCGGCTGCCGCGCCCTGCTCGACGATGCAGCCATCCTTCATCACGCAGACCCGGTCGGCATAGCGCCGCACCACGCCGAGGTCATGGCTGATCAGCAATAGCGCCAGGCCGCGCCTGGCCTTCTGTGCGGCCAGCAAGTCGAGGATCTGCGCCTGGATGGTGACATCGAGCGCGGTGGTCGGCTCGTCGGCGATCAGCAGCGCCGGGTCGTTGGCGAGCGCCATGGCGATCATCACGCGCTGCCGCTGCCCGCCGGAAAGCTGGTGCGGCAGGGCATCCAGCCGCCGCGCCGCCTCCGGAAAGCCGCAGGACTCCAGCAATGCCACGATGGCGGCGCGGCCGGGCCGGCGGCCATGCAACGCCATCGCCTCGCCCACCTGGCGTCCGATCCGGTGCAGCGGGTTGAGGCTGGTCATCGGCTCCTGGAACACCATGCCGGCGGTGGCCCCGCGCATCGCCCGCAGCCGGCCGGGCGATGCCGTTGCCATGTCGGTGCCGTCCAGCACCACCTGGCCCGTCGTCGCCGAGCCCGGCGGCAGCAGCCGCAGCACCGACAACGCGGTGAGCGACTTGCCGGACCCGCTTTCCCCCACCAGCGCCACGGTCTCGCCCCGGCTGACGGTGAACGAGACCCGGTCCACCACGGCCCGGCCGCCGAACCGCACCGTGAGGCCGGTGACCGCCAGGATGGTCATCTGGGTTGCTTGCGCGGGTCGAAGGCGTCGCGCACCGCCTCGCCGACGAAGATCAGCAGGATCAGGATGCCGCCCAGCACGAAGAAGGCGGTGATGCCCAGCCAGGGCGCCTGGAGGTTGTTCTTGCCCTGGTTCACCAATTCCCCCAGCGACGGCGAGCCCGGCGGCAGGCCGAAGCCGAGGAAGTCCAGGCTGGCCAGCACCGTCACCGAGCCGGACAGGGTGAACGGCAGGAAGGTGAGCGTGGCCACCAGCGCGTTCGGCAGGATGTGCCGCCACATGATGGCGGCGTCGCGCACGCCGAGCGCCCGCGCCGCGCGCACGTAATCCAGGTTGCGCCCGCGCAGGAACTCCGCCCGCACCACGCCGGTCAACCCCATCCAGGAAAACGCCAGCAGGAACAGCAGCAGCACCCAGAAGGTGGGAGTGATGATGGAGGCCAGGATGATCAGCATGAAAAGCTGCGGCATGCCCGACCAGATCTCGATGAAGCGTTGGAACAGCAGGTCGGTGAGGCCACCATAGAAGCCCTGCACCGCCCCGGCCATGATGCCGAGCACCGAGGAGACGATGGTGAGGGTGAAGCCGAACAGCACCGAGATGCGGAAGCCGTAGATCACCCGCGCCAGCACGTCGCGGGACTGGTCGTCCGTGCCGAACAGGTTGCGCCGGGACGGCGGCGTGGGCGGCGGGGCGGGAAGCTGCTTGACCAGCGTGTCGTAGGAGAACGGCACGGCCGGCCAGATCATCCAGCCCTTCGCCTCGATCGCCCTGGCCAGGTCGGGGTCGGTGTAGTCCGCCTCCAACGGCAGGAAATCCGGGCCGAACGCATCCTCGCTGTAATCCTGCAGGACCGGGAAGAACCAGTGGCCATCGTACCGGATCAGCAGCGGCCGGTCGTTCGCCACGAACTCCGCCGCCGCGCAGACGAGGAACAGGGCCAGGAAGATCCACAGCGACCACCAGCCGCGGCGATGCGATCGGAAGATGGCGATACGGCGGCGGTTGAGCGGGGTCACCGGGCAGCACCCTCACACCGTCGCACCCTTACCCCCGCCGCTCGAAATCGATCCGGGGATCGACCAGCGTATACATCACGTCGCCGACGATCTGCAGCAGCAGGCCGATCAGCGTGAACATGTAGAGCGTGCCGAACATCACCGGGTAGTCGCGCCGGATCGCGCTGTCGAAGCCCAGCAGGCCGAGCCCGTCCAGGGAAAACACGATCTCCACCAGCAGGGCCGACGAGAACAGGATGCCGATGAACGCCGCCGGGAACCCGGCCACGATCAGCAGCATGGCGTTGCGGAACACGTGGCCGTACAGCACGCGCTGCTCGCCCGCCCCCTTCGCCCGGGCGGTCAGCACATATTGCTTGCCGATCTCGTCCAGGAAGCAGTTCTTGGTCAGGATCGTCAGGCTGGCGAAGCCGCCGGCCACCAGCGCCACCGTGGGCAGCACCATGTGCCAGGCGTAATCTCCCAGGCGCTGCGGCCAGGGCCAGGCGCCGCTGCCCTCGCTGGTGAGCCCGCGCAGCGGGAACCAGTGCACGAACGAGCCGCCGGCGAACAGCACCACCAGCAGGATCGCGAACAGGAAGCCGGGGATGGCATACCCCACCAGCACCGCGGCACTGGTGGCGACGTCGAACCGGCTGCCGTCCCGCACCGCCTTGGCGATGCCGAGCGGGATCGAGACGAGGTAGATCAGCAGGGTGGACCACAATCCGATCGAGATGCTCACCGGCATCTTCTGCACCACGAGGTGCAGCACGGAGTCGTTGCGGAAGAAGGACCGCCCGAAATCGAAGCGGAGGTAGGAGCCGATCATTTCCAGGTAGCGCGTCAGCGGCGGCTTGTCGAAGCCGAACATGTGCTGGATCTGCATCACGGTCTGCGGGTCCAGCCCGCGCCGGCCGCGATAGCCGCTGCTGGAATCGCTCGGCTGCATCACGTCGGAGCCGCCGCCGGTCAGTCGGCCCATGGTCTGGCCCTGGCCGCGCAGCTCCGCCAGCATCTGCTCCACCGGGCCGCCCGGGGCGAACTGCACGACGGCGAAGTTGATCGTGATGATGCCGAACAGGGTCGGGACCACCAGCAACAGGCGCCGCAGCAGGTAGCCGCCCATCAGTGCCCGCGCGCTGCGTCCGTCGTGGCCGCCAGGGCGGGATCGACCCACCAGGCCGCGAAATCCAGGCCGGTCCGCACCGGCTTGGCGGGATGGCCGAAGCGGTTCCAATAGGCCACGTGCACCTCCTGCAGATGCCATTGCGGGACCATGTACCAACCCCACAGCAGCAGCCGGTCCAGCGCGTGCGACGCGGTGACCAGATCGTCATGCGTCTTGGCGCCGACCAGGTCCGTCACCATGGCGTCCACCGCCGGGTGGCACACGCCGGCGACGTTCGCGGTGCCCGGCAGGTTGGCGCTGCGGCAGCTCCAATAGTCGATCTGCTCGTTGCCTAGCGACTCGCTTTCCGGGACCTGCGCCACGGCCATGTCGAAATCCAGGTCGTCCATCCGCTTCTGGTACTGCGCCGCGTCGATGGTGCGGATGTGCGCGTCGATGCCCAGCCGTCCGAGCCATTGCGAGTAGGGCAGGCCGATGCGTTCGAAGGCGGGTTCGTCCAGTAGGATCTCGAAGCTCATCTGCTGCCCGGCGGCATTGACCAGCTTGCGGTCCTTCACCGTCCAGCCGGCGTCCTTCAGCAGGTCGAGCGCGCGGCGCAGCCCCTCCCGGTTGTTGCCGGACCCGTCGGTCACCGGCAGCGCGAACGGCGTGGTGAACAGCTCGGGCGGCAGCTTGGCCCGGAACGGCTCCAGCAGCGCCAGCTCGGCCCCTTGCGGCAGGCCGGAGGACGCGTATTCGCTCTCGCTGAAATAGCTCTCCGTGCGGGTGTAGGTGCCGTAGAACAGGTTCTTGTTCATCCATTGGAAGTCGAACACTTCGTCCATCGCCTGCCGCACCCGGCGGTCGGCAAACACGCTCCGCCGCGTGTTCATAGCGAAGGCCTGCATGCCCGTGGGCAGGTGCAACGGCAGCGACTCCCTCTTCACCAGGCCGCTGGTCACGGCCGGGAAGTCGTAGGCGGTGGCCCAGTTCTTCGCGATGCCCTCCTGGCGGAAATCCACCTGGCCGGCCTTGAACGCCTCCAATGCGACCGTCGGGTCGCGGAAATACTCGTAGCGGATGGTATCGAAGTTGTTCAGCCCGCGGCCGGTCGGCAGGGTGGCGGCCCACCAGTTCGCCGCGCGCTTGTAGACGATGGTGCGGCCCGGCTCGATCCTCTCCACCTGGTAGGGGCCGCTGCCAAGCGGCGCATCGGCCAACGGTGCGGAGAAATCCCGTCCCTTCCACCAATGCTCCGGCAGGACGGGGATCTGGCCGAGGATCATCGGCAGTTCTCGATTCTCGTCGGTCTTGAAGTGGAACACGACGGTGCGTTCGCCGGTCGCCTGCGCGTCCGCCACGTCGCCCCAATAGGTGCGGTACGACGGCCGGCCCTGCTCCCGCAGCGTGTTGAACGACCACACCACGTCGGACGCCAGCACCGGCGTGCCGTCGTTGAAATGCGCCTCCGGCCGCAACGTGAACGTGACCGAGCGGTGATCCGCCGCCACGTCCACCGACTGGGCGAGATGGGCGTAGCTGGTGGACGCCTCGTCCGGGTTGTCCACCATCAGCGTGTCCCAGACGCGCCCGATGCCGCTGGCCGGGCTGCCGCGGACGATGAACGGGTTGAGGCTGTCGAAGCTGCCGATCGCCGCCAGGGCTACACTGCCGCCCTTGGGCGCGTCGGGCCGGGCATCCGGCAAGTGGTCGAAATCCGCCGGGAGCTGCAGTTGGCCAAGCAGCGAGAGGCCGTAGGTCGGCTCTGCCGCCGCAGGCGTCGCGGCCAGCGCGGCAGCGGCGAGCCAGGCAATCAGTCTCATGGCGTGTCCCTCAAGGCCAGCAGCGCGGATTGCAGCAGGGCGGTGTCGCCCAACGCCAGAACAGTGCCATCGCCGTCGCCGCGCAAGGGCATGCCGTGCCAATCGGTGATGCTGCCGCCGGCGCCGGCGATCACGGGCACCAGGGCGGCCCAGTCCCAAATCTTCAGCGTCGCCTCCGCCACCACGTCGATCTGCCCCAACGCCAGCAGGCCATAGGCATAGCAGTCGCCGCCCCACGACACCCGGCGCACCCGGCTCGCCAGGCGCTGCCACCGCGGCGCCTCCGTCTCCCGGAAGATCGCGGGCGAGGTGCAGCTCAACTCCGCCTCCGCCAGCGCCGGGCATGGACGGCAGCCGGCGCGGCCATGCCCGCCACGAAACAGGGTCGGCCGGCCCGCTACGCCCAGCCACCGCTCCCCGGTGATCGGCTGGTCGATCACGCCCAGCACGGGGGTGTCGCCATCCAGCAAGGCGATCAGGGTGCCGAATTGCGGCCGGCCGGTGATGAAGGCGCGGGTGCCGTCGATCGGGTCCAGCACCCAGCGAAAGCGCGCTCCGGCCCGGTCTTCGCCGGCTTCCTCGCCAAGCACGGCATGGTCCGGGAAACGGTCCGCCAGCAACCCGCGCATCGCCGCCTCGGCCTCGCGGTCGGCGATCGTCACCGGGCTGTCATCGCCCTTCAGCTCCGCCGCGGCGCCGGCCCGGAACCAGGGGCGGATGGCGGCGCCCGCCACGTCGGCGGCAGCCTCCGCCGCCGCGAGCGCGCTGTCGAGTTCTATTTTGCGAGCTGCGGCAGCGGGTTGGGCTGGTTCTGCGAACTATCCGTCGGCGGCAGGACCTTGGCGTTTGGTGGCTGTTGGGAGTTGTCGGTCTGTCCCTGCGACTGGTTCTGGTTCGCCGAAGGCTGGCCATTCTGCTGCCCGCTCACGGCAGACCCGCCCTGCGCCATCGCCGCGATGGGACTGGCCAACAATGCCGCCGCAACCACCAGCCTGCCCAAGCTACCCGCCATGCCGTCGCTTCCCTTGCCGCTCACGGCGTTTGCACGCCCGCATTCCCCTACCTAAGCTGCACGACCCTGTTTGCAAACATGCGTCCCACGCCCCTCGAGTGCATCGTGAACCCAATCGTCATCATTCCCGCCCGCATGGCGTCTACCCGCCTGCCGGGCAAGCCGCTGGCCGACATCGCCGGCCTGCCCATGATCGTTCGCGTAATGCACCGCGCGCAGGAGGCCGATATCGGCCCGGTGGCGGTCGCCTGCGCAGAGGAGGAGATCGCCGCCGTGATCCGCCAGGCGGGGGGCACGGCCGTGATGACCAATCCATCGCTGCCCTCCGGCTCCGACCGCGTGCATGCCGCGCTGGGTGAGCTGGACCCGCAGGCGCGGCACGACGTGGTGGTGAACGTGCAGGGCGACACGCCTATCCTGGACCCGGCCTCGCTGCGCGCCGTGGTGGGGCCGCTTGCCGACCCGGCGATCGATATCGCCACGCTGGTCGCCCCGATCGAATCGGAGGACGAGGCGTCCAACCCCTCCTTCGTCAAGGCGGCCTGCGTGTTCGAACACGGGCGGGCCGTGTCCCAGGCGCTGTATTTCTCGCGCGCCCGGGTTCCCGCCGGCGACGGGCCGCTTTGGCACCATATTGGCATCTACGCCTTCCGCCGGCCGGCCCTGGCGCGCTTCGTGGCGCTGCCGGAGAGCCCGTTGGAGCGGCGCGAGAGCCTGGAACAGCTTCGCGCCCTGGAGGCGGGCATGCGGATCGCCTGCACCCGGGTGGAGCATGGCCCGTTCGGCGTCGATACGCCCCGGGACCTGGAACGCGCACGGGCCATGCTGGCATGACGGTCTCGTTCCAGGGCCGGCCCGGCGCCTATTCGGACCTGGCCTGCCGCGCCGCCCTGCCCGGCCTGCCCACCCTGCCCTGCGACACGTTCGAGCAGGCGATCGACGCGGTCCGCAGCGGCGCGGCCGACCTCGCCATGCTGCCCTGCGAGAACAGCCTGGCCGGCCGCGTGCCGGACATCCACGCCCTGCTGCCGGACAGCGGCCTGCACATCGTCGGCGAGCATTTCCAGCGCGTGGAGCATTGCCTGCTCGGCGTGCCCGGCGCCACGGTCGGCGACGTGAAGCGTGTGCACTCCCACGCCGTGGCGCTGGGCCAGGTCCGGCACATCCTGCGCGAGTTGGGGGTCGAAGCGGTGGTCGAGGCGGACACCGCCGGGTCGGCGCAGCTCGTCGCGCGCTGGGGCGACAGATCCGACGCCGCCATCGCCTCCTCCCTCGCGGCACAGCTTTACGGGCTGGCGGTGCTGCGGGCGAACGTGGAGGATTCTAGGGACAACACGACGCGGTTCTACATCACCTCCCGCACGCCGGCGCCGCATGTCCCGGACGCGCCCAACACTCTGACGACCTTCGTCTTCCACGTGCGCAACGTGCCGGCAGCGCTGTACAAATGCCTCGGCGGCTTCGCCACCAACGGCGTCAACATGACCAAGCTGGAGAGCTACATGCTGGCCGGCGAGTTCACCGCGACGCAATTCCTGTGCGACGTGGAAGGCCATCCGGAGCACCCCAACGTGGCACGCGCGCTGGAGGAGCTTGGCTTCTTTTCGCAGGAGCTGCGGATCCTGGGCGTCTATCCGGGCGCCCCCTGGCGCATAGCGCACCGGTCAGCCGCCGCGGTCTGATCGGTTCAGTCGCAATGTCCGATGAAATGACCTATATCGGGTGTCCCGCCCGCCCGAGGTCATCCTCATGCCCGACACCAACGTCCCGATCCGCTGGCAACCGGACCGTATCCCGGAACAGCCGCCCTGGCCGGTGCCGCCGCTGCTGGTGGCGCTCGCGCGCGGCGCGCGCGGCGTGTGCCCGGCCTGCGGCCAGACCCATGCCTTCATCGGCTATCTGCGCGTGGTGCCGGAATGCATGGTGTGCGGCGCGCCGTTGGGGGAGGTCCGCGCGGACGACGCGCCACCCTACTTCACGGTGTTCATCGTGGCGCATGTCGTCGTCGGGGCCATGTTCGCGGTCTACCAGGCCTATGACCCGCCCTTCTGGATGCAGGCGGCGATCTGGCTGCCCACCACGGTCGTGATGTCGATGGCGCTGCTGCGCCCCATCAAGGGCGCCACGCTGGGGTTGATGCTGAAGCTCGGCCTGATGAAGCCTGCCGACGAGTGAGCCAATCCGTCATAGCCGCCTGCGACCGGATCGAGCGCGTCGTCCTCGACGGCGAGGCGTTGACCCGGCTGTCGCCGATCCAGGAGGCCGACCGCGTCCAGGCCACCAACGACCTGGCGACCGACAGCCGCTTCGCGCTCCAGCAGCAGCCTGGACCCTACGTGCTACATCTCTCGGTGCAGGAGGGGCGGCTGGTGTTCGACGTGCGGGATGCCGGGGACGCGCCGATCCAGGCGGTCGTGCTTGCGCTGGGGCCGTTCCGCGGACTGCTCAAGGACTACCAGATGCTGGTCGACAGCCACATCCTGGCGCTGGAGGAGGGCCGGGCCGAGCGCGTGCAGGCCATCGACATGGGCCGCCGCGGGCTACACAACGAGGGTGCGACGCTGCTGGTCGAGCGGTTGGACGGCAAGGTCGCCATCGATTTCCCGACGGCGCGACGGTTGTTCACCCTGGTGTGCGTGCTGCACCAGCGCATCTGAAGGTCCTGCGTGAAGATCGACGGCACCCCGTATCGCTGCATCTGGCTGGAGCCGTCCGACGGCTGGTCCGTACGCATCATCGACCAGACGAAGCTGCCCTGGTCGCTCGACTTCCTGCGGCTGACCGATGTGGCGCAGGCCGCCCATGCGATCCGCAGCATGCAGGTCCGCGGCGCCCCGCTGATCGGCGCCATGGCGGCCTACGGCATGGCACTGGCCGTCCGCGCCGACCCGGCGACGGAGGCGATGGAGCGGGCGGCGGAGCAGCTCAACGCCACGCGGCCGACCGCGATCAACCTGCGCTGGGCCACCGGCCGCATGCTGACGCGGCTGCGCAACACCGCCCATGCCGACCGCCGGCGGGTCGCCTACGAGGAGGCCGGGCTGATCGCGGAGGAGGACGTGGCGCAGAACCAGGCTATTGGCCGGCACGGCGCAGGGCTGGTCCACGACGTGCACGCGCGCACCGGCCGCCCGGTCCGCGTGCTGACCCATTGCAATGCCGGGTGGCTCGCGACGGTGGATTGGGGCACCGCCCTCGCCCCGGTCTACACCGCCTTCGAGGCCGGTATTCCGGTGCAGGTGTGGGTGGACGAGACGCGGCCGCGCAACCAGGGCGCGTTCCTCACCGCGTGGGAGCTTGGCCGCCACGGCGTGCCCCACACGCTCATCGCCGACAATGCCGGCGGCCACCTGATGCAGCACGGCGACGTGGACCTGGTCATCGTCGGCACCGACCGGGTGACCCGCACCGGCGACGTCGCCAACAAGATCGGCACCTACTTGAAGGCGCTGGCCGCCCGGGACAATGCGGTGCCGTTCTGGGTCGCCTGCCCGTCCTCCACGATCGATTGGACGGTGTCGGACGGGCTGGCGGAGATCGAGATCGAGGAACGCGACGCCACCGAGGTCACCACCGTCACCGGCCGCGGGCTCGATGGCAAGATCGCCACGGTGCGCACCGCCCCGTCCGGCAGCCCCGCCGCGAACCCCGCCTTCGACGTGACGCCGGCGCGCCTGGTGACGGGGCTGGTCACCGAGCGCGGCCGCTGCGACGCGACGGCTGCCGGCCTGGCAACCCTGTTCCCCGACAAGGCCTGAATGCAACGATGAGCCTGCGCAACCTGCCGGCCCTGCTGGCCGCCGCCTGCCTTGCCGCCTGTTCGACCGCTGCTCCCCCCAAGGGGGCGTTGGTCACCAGCCCCTCTGTGCCGTCGGTCCCGGCCGCGGGGTTCGGCCAGGTGCCGCCCTTCTCGCGCCTGGCCTACGCACCGTTCACCCGCGCGGATGCGATCGCCATCGCGCTGCGCGAGTGGCGCCTCTGGGGCTCCCCGGTGGATGACGATCCGCCCGGCACGCGGCCGCCGCCGCGCCCGGACGAGAAGCCCGAGCGCTATCCCGGGCTGTGGCAGCGCGTGGGCGAGTATTGGTGGGAGAGCCAGGACGCGGGGTCGGTCACGGCGTACTGGACCGGCAAGCACGACGCCAACGGCCAGGTCTTCCCGGCGTCGCAGGACGGGCATTACCCGTGGTCGGCGGCGTTCATCTCCTACATCATGCGCATCGCCGGGGCGCAGGACCGGTTCCCCTACGCGCCGGCCCACGCCGAGTATATCAACGCAGCCAAGTCGCAGGCCGATTCCGGCGGCGGCAGCCTGGTGGTCACGGCGGAGCGGCCGACCCAGTACGCACCGCAGGCCGGCGACATCATCTGCCTGGGCCGCGGCGGCAGCCGGGCGCTCAGCTACGATGACCTGCCCACCTCCTCCTTCCCCGGCCACTGCGATTTCGTCGTCGCCGCCGCGCCAGGCGAATTGACGGTACTCGGCGGCAACGTGGACGATTCGGTGACGGAGAAGCACATCCCGACCACGCCCGGCGGGATGCTGGCGGACCCGGCCACCGGCGTGGTCGACACGCGCTACCCGTGGTTCGTGGTGCTGCGGGTGTCGTATGACGCCTGACGCGGCAGGCCGCGCCCAGGTTTGGCCATGCCGCTGACCATCAGGCGGTCGGTCCCGGACGATGAAGCGGAGGTGGTCGGGCTGTGGCATGCCTGCGGCCTGGTCGCGAGCTATAACGACCCTGCCGCGGATTTCAGCTTCGCCCGGGAGGGAGCCTGCTCCGACGTGCTGGTCGCCGAAGACGAGGCCGGCCGCCTCAGCGGCAGCGTCATGGTCGGGCATGACGGCCATCGCGGGTGGCTCTACTACGTCGCCTCCGCGCCCCACGCCCGCGGCGACGGGATTGGCCGGCAGATGGTGCAGGCGGCCGAGGACTGGCTACGGCAGCGCGGCGTGGTCAAGGCCCAGTTGCTGGTGCGCGAGACGAACACCGAAGTGGTCGCCTTCTACGAGCATCTTGGCTTCGAGACAGCGCCGCGCACCGTCATGGGCAAGTGGCTTGGGCCACCGAGTAGGGTTGCCGGCTAGTCGCGCGTCCACGGCAGCGCCTCGGCCTGCCAGCCTGCCACGTGGCCGCGGGTGCCGGTGCCATCCGGCGGGCCTTCGAACCCGTCCGCGATGTTGAAGACGTGCTGGAAACCGGCAGCCCGGGCGGCGCTCGCCGCGGCCATCGACCGGACGCCGCTGCGGCACAGGAAGTAGATGTGGTCGTCCGGCGCCAGCCCGGCAGATTGCATGTCCGCCACGAAACGGGGGTTCACCTGCATCGTCGGGGCAACCTGCCAGGATAGCAGCACCGGTTGCTTGCCTGCGCCGGCAAGGTCGGGCACGCCGATCTGCGCCCACTCGACATCGGTGCGCACGTCCACGAGCTTCGCTCTGGCGTTGCTGACCAGCGCCTCCCATACCTGTTTCGGCGCAACGTCATCGACCATGCTCTGCACTCCCGGATCGCACGGAGAGTGGCTTAGCACGCAAGCGGCACCCGCGGCATCATCGTGACGTCGAAGGTGCAGAACGTTCCCCCGCACTGGCCGGCGCCACCGCACCATGCCGTATCGCCGACGAAACTCAGTCGACCTGAGGGACGCTCTAGGAGTCCTCGCCGAGCGGCGACGGAAATGGTGGCCGCTACTGGGAAGACTGCAAGCGGCTGCGCCTCAGCATCCGGACCATCCGGCGCCACCCGGCGCTTTGCTGTTGCCACCAGCTTCCGGTCGCCAGCGCCTCCTCGCCCGAGGGGTCGCCGGTGCGGACGTATTCGCGGCCGAAATCTGCGGTGCGGAACATCATGTCCCAGACCGGCAGGATCGCGCCGTAGTTGCAGCTTTGCTGCCCGGCGGCTAGCACGCCGTGATGCGCCCGGTGGAACCGCGGCGAGATCAGCAGACGGTCGCCCACCTGCCCGAACGAGACCCGGGCATTGGCGTGGCTGAGGCTCTCCAGGAACCGCAGCACCAGGACCAACAGGGGGAATTGCAGCGGCGGGATGCCGATCAGCAAGGCGATCGCGGCCGACCACAGGAACGCGATGACCTCGTCGACCACGTGGTTGCGGTCATCGGACCAGAACGTCATCTGGCGTTGGGCGTGGTGCAGCGAGTGCAGCGCCCACCACCAGCCGAAGCCGTGACTCAGCCGGTGGCGCCAATACTCGCCGCAATCCAGGATCAGCACATAGAGCGCGAACGTCAGCACCTGGTGGCCCAGCAGCCCGGGGATCAGCAATTCCAGGGTCGGCGGCACGATGCCATGGTCGGTCAGCCAGCCGCTCAACCACACCTGTGCCTGGTAGAACAGCACGAAGGTGACCAGCGGCAGCACGCCGATCCGGTTGATCAGCGTGTAGGCCACGTCGATCGTGACCGCCTTGGCATCGGGCCAGCTCTCCACCGGGCGCCACCGCTCCAGCGGCAGGCAAACAACCAGCGTGATCGCCACCTGCGCCACGCCGTAGACGGCGAACAGCGCCCAGCCATAGCCCACATCCTCCCATTGCATCAGGTCGAACTGGTACAGCAGCGGGATGACCAGATGTTCCTGCAGCCATCCGGCGGCGGTGTCGAACGGATCCACTACTTGGAACTCACCCGCGTGGGTGCCAGGGCGTTGGGATGGGTGTTCAGCCAGATGCCATGCGGCGAACGGCCGGTTTCGATCGTGGTGAACTGGCCGCTCGCCGGGTCCAGCAGCGCGACCGTGTGCGCCCAGCGGCGCGTCACCCAGATCTTGCCGTCCGGTGCGAAATCCATGTCGTCGGGGCCACCGGGCATGGCGATGCGGCCGCGCACGGCGAGCGTCTTCGGATCCAGCACCGAGATGCTGCCATCGACCCGGTTGCAGACGTAGAGCGTGCGGCCATCGGGCGAGACGAAGAGGTTGTGCGCCCCCTTGGCGGTCTGCACCCGGCGCTCCACCGTGCCGGTCGCCGGGTCGACCACGGCGACGTAGTCGGCCCCCATGATGCCGACCAGCAGCTTACCGTCCAGCCACAGCACCCCCGCCGGCGTCTTGCCGACGACCGTCTTCCACAGCACCGCGCCGGTGCGGACGTCGAGCGCCACGAGCGAATCGGTCCCTTGCAGGCTGACATAGGCAACCGAGGAGTCCGGCGAATAGTTGATGTGGCTCGGCATGGAGGAGGCCGGGACGCGATGCGCCAGCGAGAGGGTCGCGGCGTCGTAGATGTCGATCTGGTTGCGGGCGAGCCCGGCCACGGTCAGCCACTTGCCGTCCGGGCTGTACTGCAGCTGGTAGGGGTCGCTCATCGTCGCGCGCCGCTGCACCTCGCCCGTCGCCGGGTCCAGGAAGAACACCGCGTTGCCTGCCGTGTCGCCCAGCAGGAGGGACGTGCCGTCCGGCGTCAGCGCCATGTGGTGCGGCTCCCGCAGGACGGGGATGCGCTTGATCTCCGTCCGCGTGTCCGTGTCGATCAGGCTGACGGTGGCGTCGGCCGAATTGATCACCACCGCGAGGGGCCGCGCTGCGGCGATACCCGGCAGCAGCAAGAGGGCGAAAAGGAGTTTCTTCATGATCTATCCATGACTTCCGCGGGGTTCCTAACATGCCCTCTTTGGCCGGTGGGAGTTATTCCACCCACGATATGACGACGTGCCATCAGGCACGGCGCCATCGCCGTGCTCATGGCACAGGCCCGCCCCCGATCGCCTCCGCACGCTGCACCCGGCTGCCGGCCCCGCGCACGATGGATGTGGGAGCATGGCCTTTTCCGGGTATCGCCCAGGACACCACGCTGCCTCGGCCGTTGACCGTGATTCGGGCGCCGGGCTGCATTACGGCCTGCACGGTCAACAGATCGCCGCGCAGCAGCAACGAGTGGCAGGCGCCGCGGATGACGTAGGCGCTGCGGCTCCCGGTGACCACCACGTCACGGCCGCCGCAGTCCCCCAGCCGCTGCTGGTCGTCGCCGGACAATTCCAAGGGGCCTGGCTTGGGGGAAGCCTGTGCCGAAGACGGCGAGGCCGGGACAGGCGGCTTGGCCGGCGGCGGACCATCCGCCAGGATCGGGCGGGCAGCGCCCCCGGCCGACACGTCGTTGTCCGGGCCGAACGTCTCGATCGCCGGTCCGGCGTCGATGGGTGCATATCGCACCCGGTTCTGGCTGCCCTCGACCCGGATGGGGCCACCCGCGGCGATCGTCAACTGGACGGTGTTGGCCAATCCCTTCACCAGCAGCGACCCACATGTGCCGGTCAGCGAGACGGTGTTGTGGTTGCCCTCTAACCGGACGGCCTGCCCGGTGCACGTCCCTGAAAGCCGCTGCGCCTCCGCCTGGAACAGGATGTCGGCCGCCGCTGCCCGGCCTGGTGGCTGCAGCAGGGCGAGTCCGACCATCACCAGGGCGCAACCGCCATGCCTCGTCAACGCACCGTCCACCCGCTGCCCCGAGGCCACCCTACTGCCGCGGCGTAGCCCCGGGAAGCACCATCCGACGCTGCCGAGCCTGCCCGCCAGACCGGCCAGCCTCCTGGCCCGAGGCACCCGGCGCTGCGAGTGGCAGGGGGCGAGGACACGGACGTCAGCTGCCTCCCGTCGCCGGGAAACGCCAAGCGGCACGTTAGCAGAACGAAAACGTCCATCGAACGTTGAAGGCGCATGTCTTCAAGCGATACCATCCACGATGGCTCGGTTACAGCGGCTTTGCCCATCCTCATCGTCGAGGATGAATTCCTCATCCGGCTGACCTTATCGGAAGTGCTGACCGACGAGGGCTACGAGGTGCTGGAGGCGGAGACGGGCGACGAAGCGATCGGCATCCTGGAATCCAGGTCCGGCATCGCCATCCTGTTGACGGATATCCAGCTTCCCGGTGCGCTCGACGGCCGTGCGCTGGTGCGCCGCGCCCGCGAAACCCGTCCGGACCTGCCCGTCATCTTCATGACGGGACGGCCGGATGCGCTGGATGACGAAGCGGCGGGAGGCAGGGAGATGTATGTGGCCAAGCCATACCTGCCGTCCGAGATATGCGCCGCCGTGCGGAAGATGCTGGCACCCGCCGGCTAAGGCGGAGCGCATCACGTTCGAGGTCAGGCGACCTCAAACGATTGCGCTTCAGAAATCCAGATCGGCGTAATGCGCCGGGGGCGTCACACCCGGCACTCGGTCTGCCAGGATAGCGCGGAACGATGGCCGCGACTTCATGCGGGCATACCATTCATGGGCGGCCGGGACCGCGCCCCAGTTCACGTCGCCGCAGAAATCCAGCGTCGAGAGGTGTCCGGCCGCGGCGAGGTCCGCCAGGGACATCGCATTGCCGCCCAGCCATTTCCGCGTCTCGGCCAGCCAGCCGATATAGGTCAGGTGGGTTTTGAGGTTGATGAACCCGACTCGCAATGCCGAGGCATCCGGCTGCCCGGTTGCGGACAGGCGTTTGATGATCTTCTCGCCGTAGAGGTGGCGGGTGACCTCCTGGGCGAACTTGCCATCCAGCCACGCGACCAGCCGGCGGATCTCCACCCGTTCGGCCAAGGTATGCCCCAGCAGCGGCGTATCCGGATATGCCTCCTCCAGATACTCGCAGATCACGCTGGAATCCGGGATCGCCAGCCCGTTTTCCTCCACCAGCGTGGGGACGGAGCCGGAAGGATTGAGTTCGAGGTACTCCGCCCGCCGCTCCCACGGCTTTTCCACCCGCATCTCGAACGCCAGGCGCTTTTCCGCCAGCACCAGGCGGACCTTGCGCGAAAACGGCGAGAGGGGAAGGTGGTAGAGCAGCCGCATACGACGCCGTTATGACATCAGCACCGGGCCGCGCCAATCGGTCACGACGTCGACCTGCCATCCGCGGCCGGCGGCACCGCACCGTCCGGCCGGATCGATCAGGCCCGTTTCTCCTGTCCCGGACCCTCCAACGCGACCGGCAAGTACTGCGCATAGCCCTTCGGCACCACCTGCCACATCCTGGCCAGGGTATCCTGCCAATCATGCAGCAACCCGGCGGCATACCGGCTGCTGGTCTCGCGGACATGCACCTCCACCAGGCCCCGGACCACGCCCTCCCAATGCGGGTTGGCGACGCGCTGCCACGTCAGCGTTTCCGGGTTGACGCGTTTGCCGAACATGTCGTCGCTATCCAGCACGAAGGCCATGCCCCCGGTGAACCCGGCGCCGAAATTGTCGCCGACCGCGCCCAGCACCACCACGGTGCCCCCGGTCATGTACTCGCAGCAATTCGACCCGCAGCCTTCGATCACGGCCTCCGCACCGGAGTTGCGGACGGCGAAGCGCTCCCCCGCCTGCCCGGCGGCGAACAGCTTGCCCGCCGTCGCGCCATACAGCACCGTGTTGCCGATGATCGTGTTGTTCTGGCTGATCAGGGTGGATGACGGTGCCGGACGGATCGCGATGGTCGCCCCCGACAGGCCCTTGCCGACATAGTCGTTGGCATCCCCCAGCACCTCGAGCTTCAGGCCCTGCACCGCGAACGCGCCGAGCGACTGCCCGGCCGACCCGCGCAGCCGCACCGTGATGTGCCCGGGCTGCAGCGTCGCCATGCCATACTGGCGCGTGATGCGGGACGACAGCTTGGTGCCGATGGCGCGGTGCGTGTTGCGCACGGTGTATTGCAGCTGCATCTTTTCGCCCCGCTCGAACAGCGGCGCGGCGTCGGCGATCATCTGCGCGTCCAGCGTCTCCGGCACCTCGTTGCGGCCCTCCGTGCAGTAGCGCGCATGCCCCCCCGGATCCGCCTGCACCAGCAAGGGGTTCAGGTCCAGATCGTCCAGCCACTCGGCGCCGCGGCTGACCTGGCGGAGGTATTCGGTGCGGCCGATCACGTCGCGCAGCCGCTTGACGCCCAGGCTGGCGAGGATGTTGCGCACCTCCTCCGCCACGAAGGAGAACAGGTTGATCACCTTCTCCGGCGTGCCCTCGAACTTGGCGCGCATGGCCGGGTCCTGGGAGCAGACGCCCACCGGGCAGGTGTTGCTGTGGCACTGCCGCACCATGATGCAGCCCATGGCAACCAGGCTGGCCGTGCCGATGCCGAACTCCTCGGCGCCCAGCATGGCCGCGATCACCACGTCGCGCCCGGTCTTGATGCCGCCATCCGTGCGCAGCCGCACCCGGTGGCGCAGCCGGTTCAGCATCAGCACCTGGTGCGCTTCGGTGAGCCCCATCTCCCAAGGACCGCCGGCGTATTTCACGCTGGTCTGCGGCGCCGCCCCGGTGCCGCCGGAATGGCCGGAGATCAGGATCGCATCCGCCTTCGCCTTGGCCACGCCGGCCGCGATGGTGCCGATGCCGGACCGCGCCACCAGCTTGACGCAGACGAACGCGTCCGGGTTGATCTGCTTCAGGTCGTAGATGAGCTGCGCCAGGTCCTCGATCGAGTAGATGTCGTGGTGCGGCGGCGGGCTGATCAGTGTCACGCCCGGCGTCGAATGCCGCAGCTTGGCGATCAGCTCCGTGACCTTGAAGCCGGGCAACTGGCCGCCCTCGCCCGGCTTGGCGCCCTGCGCGACCTTGATCTCGATCTCGCGGCAGGCGTTGAGGTATTCCGCGGTCACGCCGAAGCGGCCGGAGGCGATCTGCTTGATGGCGGAATTGGCATTGTCGCCGTTGGCGCGCGGCTTGTAGCGCGCCTGGTCCTCGCCGCCCTCGCCGCTGTCGGACCGGGCGCCGATGCGGTTCATCGCGATCGCCAGCGTCTCGTGCGCCTCGGGGCTGAGCGCACCCAGCGATATGCCGGGCGCCACCAGGTGCTTGCGGATCTCGGTGATGCTCTCGACATCGTTCACCGGGATCGGCGTGTGGCCCTCGGTGAAGTCCAGCAGGTCGCGTAGCGCCACGGGCGGCTGGCGGCGCACCGCCTCGCTGTAGCGCATGTAGGTCTGGAAGCTGTCGTTGCTGACGGCGGTTTGCAGTGTGTGGATCAAGCTGCCGTCGAAGGCATGCGCCTCGCCCCGGCGGCGCATCTTGTAGATCCCGCCGACCGGCAACGTCACCACGTCCTCGTCCCAGGCCGTCCTGTGCAGGGCGAGCAGGTTGCGGGCGATGCCGGGCATGCCGATGCCGCTGATGCGGGACTGCATGCCGGGGAAGAACTCCGCCACCAGCGCGCGCGACAGGCCGATCGCCTCGAAATTATAGCCGCCGCGATAGGACGACACGACGGAGATGCCCATCTTGGACATCACCTTCAGCAGGCCCTTGTCCACCGCCTTCTTGTAGCGCTTCACCGCCTCGGGCAGCGTCATGGCGCCGAACAGGCCGCGGCGCTGCCGGTCGGCGATGCTCTCCTGCGCGAGGTAGGCGTTGATCGTGGTGGCGCCGACCCCGATCAACACCGCGAAGGCGTGCACGTCGATGCATTCGGCCACGCGCACGTTCAGGCTGGTGAAGGTGCGCAGCGAGGACCGCATCAGGTGGGTGTGCAGCGCCGCCGTGGCCAGGATCATCGGCATGGCCGCCCGGTCCGGGCCCTGGTGCTCGTCGGTCGCGACGATGTGGGTGCAGCCGGCGCGCACCCCCTCCTCCGCCTCGCGCCGGATGCGCTCCAGCCCGGCGCGCAGGTCGATCTTCCCGTCCGTCACCGGCGTGGTGCAGTCGATCACGCAGGCGTTGCGGCCCATGAAGTCGCGCATGGCGACGAATTCCGCGTTGGACAGCACCGGGCTCTCCAACTGCAGCAGGTCGCATTGCGAGCTGTCCTCGTCCAGCACGTTGCCGAGGTTGCCCAGCCGCGTCTTCAGCGACATCACGCGGGTCTCGCGCAGGCTGTCGATCGGCGGGTTGGTGACCTGGCTGAAGGCCTGGCGGAAATAGTGGTGCAGGCCGCGATATTGCTGGGACAGCACCGCCACCGGCGTGTCGTCCCCCATGGAGCCGACCGCCTCGGCCGCATCCTCCACCATCGGGTGCAGGATGACCTCCAGCTCCTCCAGCGTCATGCCCACGGCGAGCTGGCGGCGCCGCAGCGCCTCGCCCGTGAACAGGGTCGGCTCCGGCGCGTCGGTCTTGACGATGTGGTCGATCTCGGTGATGCGCCTGGTCCAGGCGGCGTAGTCGTGCCGGCCGGCCAGCATGTCCTTGACATCCTCGTCGCCGTAGAACCTGCCGGCCTCCAGGTCGACCGCGATCGACTGGCCCGGGCCGACCCGGCCCTTCAGGCGGATGTCGCGTTCGTCGAACTGCACCATGCCCGCCTCCGACCCGACCACCAGCAGGTCCGAATGGGTCAGGCTGTAGCGCAGCGGGCGCAGGCCGTTGCGGTCCAGCCCGGCGACCATCCAGCGGCCATCCGTGGCGGCGACGGCGGCCGGGCCGTCCCACGGCTCCATCACCGCGTTGCAGTACAGGAACATGTCCTTGTGCGCCTGCTTCATCGTGGCATCGACGCTGATGGAGGCCGGGATCAGCAGCGCCTTGGCCATCGGCGCATCCCGCCCGGCGCGGACCAGCAGTTCGAACGCGCTGTCCAGCGCCGCGGTGTCGCTGCTGCCGGCCTGGATCACCGGCTTGATGTCATCGATATACGGGTCCAGCGACGCTTCGGAGAGCCGGGTCTCGTGGCTCTTCATCCAGTTGGTGTTGCCGCTGATCGTGTTGATCTCGCCGTTATGCGCCAGCATGCGGAACGGCTGCGCCAGGCGCCAGGTGGGGAAGGTGTTGGTGGAGTAACGCTGGTGGTAGATGGCGAAGCGGCTGACGAAGCGCGCGTCCAGCAGGTCCGGATAGAAATCCGTCAGGTTCTCCGCCAGGAACATGCCCTTGTAGATGATCGACCGGCAGGACAGCGAGCAGATGTACAGCTCGTTGATCTGCGCCGCGATGGCCTGCTTCTCGATGCGGCGGCGGATCACGTACAGGTCGCGCTCGAACAGCGCGTCGTCGGCGCCGGTGCCGTTGCGCACCATGATCTGCTCGATCTCCGGCCGGGTGGCATTGGCCTTTTCGCCGATGCAGCGCGTGTCGATCGGCACCTGGCGCCAGCCGTGGATGGTGTGGCCGAAATTCAGGATTTCCGTCTCGACGATCTGGCGGCAGCGCTCCTGCGCGGCCAAATCGGTCTTGGGCAGGAACACCTGGCCCACGGCGATGCGCTCGTCCGGCCGGGCGTCACCGCCGCTCTTGATCACGTCGGCGAAGAAATCCTGCGGGATCTCGATGTGGATGCCGGCGCCGTCGCCAGTCTTGCCGTCCGCGTCCACCGCGCCGCGATGCCAGACCGCGCGCAGGGCGTCGATGCCGGCCTGCACCACGTCGCGCCGGGCGCGCCCATCCAGCGCCGCCACCAGGCCCACGCCGCAGGCATCGTGCTCGTCCTGCGGGCGGTAGGTGTCCTTCAGGAGGGCGAGGTTGGCGTTCCAGTCGGCGACATGGTCCATGGCGGATCCCCTATTCCTCGTAGCCGCGCGCCCGCAGCGCATGGATGTGCTTCTTGATCGCGTTCCGCAGCGCGGCCGTCTGCCAGGTGAGCGAGACGATCTGCAGCGAGGTCTCGATCTGCGGCTGGGCGGCCAGCATGTGCTGCCCGGCCGGCGTGGCGTAGAACGCCTCGACCGCCTTCATGTCCTCGGCGGACAGGTCGTTGGCGTAGATCGCGGTCCATTGCGCCAGCAGGTCCGGCTCGGCGGCCCGCAGCTCCGGCATGATGAGCTTGTCCGTCAGCTCCGCCTGGTCGGCGAAGGGCAGCCCGCCATGGCCCAGCATTGCCATGCCGGCCAGGCGCAGGCGCTCGACGAAGGCATCGATCAAGGCAGGCTTGCCGGTGATCGCCATGAAGTGCGGCGCCTCCGCGGCGGCGGCCGGCTGGTCCTGCGCATGGGCCGCCGGCATCGCCCCGGCCGCGAGCAGCAGTGCCAACGGCAGCAGCCTGCCATGGCGGCGGTCGAGGCGCGTCATTCCGCAGCGACCTGCAGGGCAGCCTGCTGCATGTAGTCGTGCATGCGGGCCGCCGCATCGCGTCCGTCCTTGATCGCCCACACCACCAGGCTCGCCCCGCGCACGATGTCGCCGGCGGCGAACACGCCGGGCAGGTTGGTCATCGCCGTGCGGTGGTCCACCGCCAGCGTGCCCCAGCGGCTGACGGCCAGCCCCTCCACGCCCCACAGCGTCGGCAGATCCTCCGGGTCGAAGCCGAGCGCCTTGACCACCAGCTCGGCCTCGACGGTGAACCGATCGCCCGACGGCTCGACCGATTGCCGGCCGGACGCGTCCGGCATGCCGAGCCGCATGCGCTGCACCCGGACGCCCGTCACCGCCGCATCGCCCAGGAAGGCCTCGGGCGCGGACAGCCAGACGAACTCCACCCCCTCCTCCTGCGCGTTCTTCACTTCGCGCAGGGAGCCCGGCATGTTGGCCTGGTCGCGGCGGTACAGGCACTTCACGGAGGCCGCACCCTGCCGCACGGCGGTCCGCACGCAGTCCATCGCGGTGTCGCCGCCGCCGATCACCACCACGTGCTTGCCCGCGGCGTTCAGCGCCCCGCTATCGAACTCGGGCACGCTGTCGCCCAGGCCCTGCCGGTTGGAGGCGGTAAGGTAGTCGAGCGCCTTCACGATCCCGCCCAACCCGGCGCCGGGGCCGCCGATCTCCCGCGGCTTGTACACGCCGGTCGCGATCAGCACCGCATCGTGGCGGCGGCGCAGCTCGTCCCAGGCGATGCCGTCGCCCACGCCGACGCCGAGATGGAAGCGGATGCCGCCCTCCTCCAGCAGCCGCCAGCGGCGCAGCACGATCTCCTTCTCCAGCTTGAAGCCCGGGATGCCGTAGATCATCAGGCCGCCGACGCGATCGTGCCGGTCGTAGACGTGCACCTGGTAGCCCTTGGCGCGCAGCATCTCCGCCGCTGCCAGCCCACCCGGGCCGGCGCCGACGATGCCGACGGATTGCGCCCGCTCCTGCTTCGGGCGCAGCGGCTTGACCCAGCCTTCCTTGAAGGCGGTGTCGGTGATGTGGCGCTCGACCGCGCCGATCGTGACGCTGTCGAAGCCCTTCTCGATGACGCAATTGCCTTCGCACAGCCGGTCCTGCGGACAGATGCGGCCGCAGATCTCGGGAAAGTTGTTCGTGGCGGAGCTGACCTCGTACGCCTCCTCCAGCCGTCCCTCCGCCGTGAGCTTCAGCCAGTCGGGGATGTTGTTGGACAGCGGACAGTGGATCGAGCAGAACGGGATGCCGCATTGGCTGCATCGGCTGGCCTGTGCACCGGCCGCAGCCGGATCGAACCGGCGATAGATCTCACCGAAATCCTCGCGCCGCTGCGACACCACACGCTTTTCGGGCGTCTGCTGCGGCAGGCGGACGAATTGGAGCATGCGGTCTGCCATGGCGTCTGTGATCTCCCGGACGAGGCAGGCATATACGGGTGGCTCGTTGCCTAGGCGAGTGGAAAATCGCTTAGTATGGCAGTAATGCTGCCCTTGAACGACGCATATCTTCCTTGCGTCGCTAGCAGGAGGTGCATCGAGCCTGCAAGAAGGCCCGAAACGGGCCTTCAAGCAGGAACACGCTCCAGCTTGCCGCCACCCGGGCGGTACCGGTCCAGGTAGTCCGGCACGACCAGGTCGACCGGCGTAGGCACAATGCCAAGGGCTGCCAGGCCCAAGGCGCCGGGTGCCACCACATTGTCCTGCGACAGCAGGAGCAGCTGGTCGCGGGTGAACGGCTTGGTCGGCAGTTTCTCGGCGACGGCCGCCTGGATCCGCGCCAACCCCATCGGGATGTTGACCAGCGGACGGCTGCGCCGCGTTTCCTTCAAAATGTAGGCCAGGATCTCGCGGAAGGTCCATACCTGCGGACCGCCCAGCTCATAGGTCTTGCCCGCCGTATCCTGGCCGAACAGACCGGCCATGACGGCATCCGAGACATCGCCGACATAGACCGGCTGCATCCTGGTATCCCCGGAGATCACCGGCATGAACGGCAGCAACTGCGCCATGGCGGCGAACCGGTTGAAGAACTGGTCTTCCGCCCCGAACACCAGCGACGGACGCAGCACGGTCGCCGCCGGCATCGCGGCCCGAACCGCCGCCTCCCCGTCCGCCTTGGTGCGGCCGTACACGCTCTTGCTCGCCGGGTCGGCGCCGATCGCCGAGAGCTGGACCATCCGGCCGGCGCCAGCCGCCGCCGCCAGCGCGGCGATCCGTCCCGCCCCCTCCACCTGAATGCGCTGGAAATCGCCCGCCCGGCGTTCGGCCAGGATGCCGACCAGGTTGACCACCAGCTCGGCGCCTTCGACCGCGCGTGCCACCGTCGTGTCATGCGCGAGCGAGGCGTACATCGGCACGATCTGCCCCACGCGGCCCATCGGACGCAGGAACATCGCGCTCTCCGGATCGCGGACAGCCACCCGCGTCACGTATCCTGCGCCCGCCAGCCGCTTGACCACGTACCGGCCGAGGAAGCCCGACCCGCCGAACACGGTTGCCACGTTGCGAGTCGTCACCGCCATGAAATCGCCCTTTCCGTCGTCACTCTGCCATATGCGCCGGACGCAGTGCCCTCAAGCCGCCCGGCACGGGAGATTGAAACAAGCCGCGCCCGGCCATATCGTTCCGCGATGAAGCTATCCGCCGGCGACGTTGCCAATGGCGCGGCCTGGATCGTGTTCGCGGTGATCATCGCCGTCGCGGTCGTGATGGCGGACGTCCTGGGCTTTCTCGGCCTGCTGCTCATCGGCGCCGCCACCTGGCTGGTCTGCTCCCGCGCGGCGCAAGACGAGCATCCGGGCTGGCCAGGTCCGCAGGCATTCCGAAGCGACGCCGCCATCACCCCGACGCCGCGGCGCCTTGCATCGCCGGAAGAGCGCGCCGCCCGGGATGCCGCCTGGCGTGCAACGCTCGATCCCATCCGCTTCTTCGGCCGCTGCGGCATGGCGCTCACCGCCGTGGGGGCCGCAGGGTTCGCGTGGCAGTATTGGCTGGCGGCGGCGTCGAATGGCCATTGACGCTGCCAGACCCGCCCGCTACATCGCCGCTCCACCGCACGCCGCGTGCATGCCCAGGTGGCGGAATTGGTAGACGCGCAGGTTTCAGGTACCTGTGTCCGAAAGGACGTGAAAGTTCGAGTCTTTTCCTGGGCACCATCACGGCTGCGGCAAGTGTGGGCATTTGGGTTTGGCTGATCCAAGCTGCCCCGAGCCCTGCCTATATCAAATAGGCGGCAGCTAGGAAGCCTCCGCGGCTGAGCCCTGTCGCCCTGCCGTAGCCCCGTTGGTCAGAGGGCTCGGACCGGTAGCACGGATCTCGCCCTGAACGTCCTGCCACTTGCATCCTGCCTCGCTCGACGCCGCGACAGTATCTGGTTGTTAACCCCGTATTGCGAGACTTGCCCCTCTCCACAATCAGAGGCGACGAGACGGTGACGGCGGCTTCCTTCCTCCCTGCCATACTCCTCATGGGCGGCAGCCTCGTCGCGGCCGCATCCGTCGAATTCGGGCCAAGCGACCCGCACGCCGTGGCGGCGGTATTCCCACCGTGGTGGAGCAGCACCGAAATCATCGCCGCCGCCGGTTCGGCTGGGCTCATCCTGGCGCCCGGCGCCGCGGGCAATGTGGTGCTGCTCCGCTCCCCTTCACCCGACCTGCCGCAACGGGCTGCGGCAGCGGGGGCGTGGTTGGTGTTTGCCGGCTCGTTCCTCACCATGTGCGGCGGCAAATAGGAAGCGGCATGTTCCAGGACCTGACGCATCAGCGACGCCTCGGGAGTAGCGGGCTTCTGCTTTGGCTATGGGCGCACGTGCCACTGCAGGCCGGCGCCATGCTGCTGCTCGGCCGGCCCTGGCTTGGCCTGACTGCGGCCGTCGCCATCTGCGCCGCCACCGCAACGATTGCGGTAAGAACCACCGATAATGCCGCGACGGCCCGAGTGACGGTCGGGGTGGCGTTTATGTGCGCCATCTCGCTGCTGCTGGCCGGGTTCCAGGGCCATGGCTGGCAGATCGATCTGCACATGTATTACTTCGCCGGACTCGCCTTGCTGGTGGTGTATTGCGACTGGCTGGTCATATTGGCCGCCGCCGTGACGGTGGCCGTGCACCACCTGGTTCTGAACTTCGCCCTGCCGGCAGCCATCTATCCCGGCGGCGGCGATTTCGGCCGCGTCGTGCTGCATGCCGTGGTGCTTGTCGTCGAGGCGGCCACCCTGATGTGGGTGAGCTACAACACGCAGACGATGTTCGCTCTGCGGGAGGCGGCGCAGGCAAGGGAAAACGCCCTGCGGGATGGCGAGTTGAACCGCGCGATGGAGACTGCGGAGCAAGAGCGGCTGCTGCAGGCCGAGCAGTTACGCGCCATGGAGGAACGTACATCGAACGAGCAGGCGCGCGTGGTCGGCGGCCTTGCCGAAGGCCTGCACGAACTGTCCCGCGGCAACCTGGCCTTCCGGATTGAACAGCCCTTCTCGCACGACTACGAAACCCTACGGACGGATTTCAACACGGCGCTTGGCGCGCTCCAGGACACCATGGTGGTGATATCCAAGAGTACCGGGGCGCTTCGCACGGAGGCCGAGGCGATGCTCGGCGCGGCGGACGATCTGTCCCGGCGCACGGAGCGACAGGCGTCGAGCTTGGAGGAAACCGCCGCCGCGCTCGGGCAGATCCTCGCGAGGATACGCCGGACGGCCGAGGGAACCACCCAGGCGACGGACGTCGTGGCAGTGGCCCGCATCGATGCCGAACGCTCCGGCGACGTGGTCACGCGCGCCGTCACGGCCATGGACGGGATCAAGGCATCTTCCCGCCAGATCGGCCAGATCATCGGCGTCATCGACGAAATCGCGTTCCAGACCAATCTGTTGGCGCTGAACGCCGGCGTGGAGGCAGCGCGGGCCGGCGATGCCGGCCGCGGCTTTGCGGTCGTGGCGAGCGAGGTAAGGGCATTGGCACAGCGCTCCGCCGACGCGGCAAAAGAAATCAAGACCCTGATCTCGCAATCGTCCAGGCAGGTCGATGAGGGCGTTCAACTGGTCGGCGAAAGCGGCGAGACGCTCGGCCGCATCGTCTCGCACATGGCGGAGATCACGGCGGTGGTGTGCGAGATTGCGACATCGACCCAGGAACAGGCGAGCGGGCTGGCCGAGGTGAACACCGCCGTCACCCAGATGGACCAGGTCACGCAGCAGAACGCAGCCATGGTGGAGGAAAGCTCCGCCGCCAGCCACAGCCTCGTCCGCGACACGACGGCATTGGAGCGGCTGACGGCCAAGTTCCATCTGGGCCGAGCAGCCGCGGCCTCGGCCGCCATCGTCGAGCGGCCCCACGCCAGCCGCCACGACCCGCAGCGTTCGGGCCGGGTGTCGTTCCCCGGCGCCGATGCTCCGGCCCGTGGCGAACGCGCCGCCGGCTCCGGCTGGAGGCCATGACGCGGGAGTTCGCCGAACGCCGAAACGATCGGCAGGAGGAGCCGGACGGCCGCCCGGCAACTCGGCCTTCCGGTCGGTGTGGTTGTGGTGTAACGATGATCGGCGATCCGCCTGCGCGAACCTAACCCAGTGAACGGGCGTCGCGCCTTCGACACCGTCCAATGCCCTTTGAAGTCTTTCCTGGGCACCACCCGCGCCGCGCCCGTGACGGGGTGCGGCACAGCGAAAGCCCGATGCCGTGGCCACGCAGTTCCAGCCGAACGCCACCATCCACCTCCATAAGGGTGACCTGCCGGAGGGCGTGGGCTTCGGCGGCAGCGTGGCCGTCGATACGGAAACCATGGGGCTGAACTGGCACCGGGACCGGCTGTGCCTGGTGCAACTCTCCGCCGGGGACGGCACGGCGCACCTGGTGCAGATCATCCCGCCGTCGCTGGGCGGTGCCGGCGCGGACTGCCCCAACCTGAAGCGCCTGATGGCGGACCCGGCCGTGACCAAGCTGATGCATTTCGCCCGCTTCGACGTGGGCATCCTGCAACAGACGCTGGGCATCACGGTGACGCCGGTCCGTTGCACCAAGGTCGCGGCCAAGCTGGTCCGCACCTTCACGGAACGCCACGGCCTGCGCGACCTCTGCCGCGAGTTGCTGGGCGTGGAGATCAGCAAGCAGCAGCAGACCTCCGACTGGGGCGCCGTGGAACTGACGCCGGAGCAGATCGCCTATGCCGCGTCCGACGTGCTGCACCTGCATGCGCTGTGGGCAAGGCTGGAAGCGTTGCTGCGCCGGGAGGGCCGGCTCGACCTGGCGGAAGCCTGCTTCGCCTTCCTGCCGACGCGAAGCCGGCTGGACGCGCTGGGCTATGACGCGCCGGACATCTTCTCGCATTAGCCTCGCAGCGTTGCCTTGTGTCGCTGGCATGGTTTTTGGATGTCGAATTCGCCACAGTCCCACGTGCGCATTGACCAGGCCCCACTGTCTGGCCATACCATGCGGCCATGAGCGCCGTGGCAGCCGCATGCACCGATCTTGACGTCGCGCGATCCGTGCTCGGCACCGAAGCTGCCGGGCTGCGGGCCTTGGCAGCGTCGCTGGATGACTCGTTCGACCGTGCGGTAAGCCTGCTCGCCGGCTGCACCGGCCGGGTCGTCGTGTCCGGCATGGGCAAGTCCGGCCATGTGGCCCGCAAGACCGCCGCGACGCTCGCCTCCACCGGCAGCCCGGCCTTCTTCGTGCACCCGGCCGAAGCCTCCCATGGCGACCTCGGCATGGTGCAGCCCGGCGATGCGCTGGTGCTGTTCTCCAACAGCGGCGAAACCACGGAACTGGCCGACCTGGTGGCGCATGCCCGCCGCTTCCGCATGCCGCTGGTCGCGGTGACCGGGCGCCCCGGCTCGACCCTGGCGCTGGCGGCCGACGTGGTGCTGCTGCTGCCGGCCGCGCCGGAGGCGTGCAGCGTCACGTCGGCGCCCACCACCAGCACCACGATGCAGCTGGCGCTCGGCGACGCCCTGGCCGTGGTGCTGCTGACCCGGCGCGGCTTCACCGCCACCGATTTCCGCGCCTATCACCCGGGCGGGCGGCTGGGCGCGCAGCTGCGGCGGGTGGGGGAGCTGATGCACACCGGGGACGCGGTCCCCCTGGCCGGGCCGGCGATGCCGATGCAGCAGGCGCTGCTGCTGATGACCGGCAAGGGCTTCGGCTGCGTCGGCGTGGTCGAACGCGGCGCCCTGGTCGGCATCGTCACAGACGGGGACCTGCGCCGCGCCATGGGGCCGGGCCTGCTGGACCAGCCGGTGCGCGCCGTCATGACCGCGCGACCGCGCACCATCCGGCCGGATGCCCTGGCGGCCGACGCGCTGTGGACGATGAACGAGGGAGGGCGGCGCATCACCAGCCTGTTCGTGGTGGATGCCGGCGCCGCGCCCCTGGGCATCGTACACGTGCACGACCTCCTGAGGGCGGGCGTGGTATGACGGTGGCGCCGCTTCCCCGCGCCCGGCCCGACCGGTTCGGCACCGCGACGGCCCGCACCCGGCCCGCGCCGACCAAGCACGACCTGGCGGGACGCCGCCGGACCGTCGTCTGGGGCAAGCGGCTGCTCCCGGTATTCGCCCTGCTGCTACTCGGCAGCGTCGCGATGTGGCCGGAGATCTCCCGCCTGTTCGACTCCAGCCGCATCTCCTACCGCCGCGGCGGCATGTCCGCGGAATTGCAGGCCGGCAAGCTGCTGAACATCCGTTATCACGGGATCGACACGCATAACCGGCCATACACCGTCACGGCTGAGCAGGCCGTCCAGGCTGGCGCGGAACGGATCAACCTGGTGCAGCCGAAGGGCGACGTGGTCAGCGAGAACGGGTCGTGGACCTACGCGGAGTCGCTGGAGGGGGTCTACATCCAGCATGTCGGGCTGCTCGACCTGTCGCACGACGTGACCCTGTATCGCGACAACGGCGTCGTGCTTCATACCCAGTCGGTCGCCATGGATCTGAAAGCGGGCGCGGCGAGCGGGAACCAGCCCACCCATGCGGAAGGCCCGTTCGGCACGCTCGACTCCCAGGGTTTCGCCCTGGTCGACAAGGGCGACGACATCCAGTTCGACGGCAAATCCCGGCTTGTTCTGAACGGCAGCCACCCATGAAGCGTTGGATACTGGCTGGAGCCGTGGCCTGTGCCCCCTTGGCCGCACAGGCGCAGGCCATCGACATGAGCAAGGGCGGCCCGGTGGAGGTCACCTCGCGCGACGGGATGGAGTGGCGCCAGGAGGAGCAGGTCATCATCGCCAAGGGTGACGCCAAGGCGGTCCGCGGCACGGTGACGGTAACGGCGGACCAGTTGATCGCGCATTACCGCAAGAAGGCCGCGACGGGACCGGCCCTTGCCCCGGCCGCCCCCCCGGCGGCTGCGGCGGCCCCCGGCGCCACGCCCGACACCGGCAACAACGAGATCTACCGGCTAGAGGCCGTGGGCAACGTCCACATCTTCACCGCGACGGACCAGGCGTTCGGCGACAAGGCCATCTACGACATGGATCAGTCCGTGCTGGTGATGACCGGGCACGACCTGCACATCGTCACCCCGCAGCAGACCATGTCGGCGCGCGATGTCATGGAATACTGGTCGCAGAAACACATGGCGGTCGGCCGCGGCGACGCGGTGGTCAACACCAGCGATGGCCGGCGCCTGCGTGCCGACACGCTGGTCGGCTACACCGCGGACCCGAATGCGCCGCCAGCGGCCGCCCCGGTGCAGAAAGTGGCCGCCGTGCCGGCAAAGCCCGCCAAGCCCGGGGACGACCCGCTGGCCAATGCCGGCGGCAAGCTCCAGCGGGTGGACGCGTTCGGCCATGTCGAGGTCCGCACCGCGACCGAGATCATCCACGCCGACAAGGGCGTCTACATCCCCGACACCGGCATCGCCCGGTTGGCCGGCAACGTCCACCTGACGCGCGGGCAGAACCAGCTCAACGGCGACCAGGCCCTGATCAACCTGCGTACCGGCGTGTCCACCCTCGTGCGCGACCCGGGACAGCGGGTCGAGGGTCTTGTCGTGCCGAACGATGCCGGTGCGAAGGATGCCGCACCGGGTGCGCCGAAACCGCCCAAGCCAGGAGTGCAAACCAAGTGAGCGGGTCCTTGCGGGTGATCGACGGCGGCGCCGGGCTGACGGCGAACGGGGTCGGCAAGACCTACAAGAAGCGGCCGGTGGTGCGGAACGTGTCGGTCAACGTGCGCCGGGGCGAGGCCGTCGGCCTGCTCGGCCCGAACGGGGCGGGCAAGACGACGACCTTCTACATGATCGTCGGGCTGGTGCGGCCGGACACCGGGTCGATCAGCCTGGACGGCCACGACATCACCTCTCTGCCGATGTACCGCCGCGCCCGGCTGGGTATCGGCTACCTGCCGCAGGAGGCCAGCGTGTTCCGCGGGCTGACGGTAGAGGGCAACATCATGGCGGCGCTGGAGGTGGTGGAGCCGGACGGCGACAAGCGCGACCTGATGCTGGACGAGCTGCTGGCGGAATTCGGCATCGGCCACCTTCGCCGCACCCCGGCGCTGGCGCTGTCCGGCGGGGAGCGCCGCCGGGTGGAGATCGCCCGCGCCCTGGCCACCCAGCCCGGCTACATCCTGCTGGACGAGCCACTGGCCGGCATCGACCCGATCGCGGTCGGCGAGATCCGCGACTTGGTGGGCCATCTGAAGGACCGCGGCATCGGGGTGCTGATCACCGACCACAACGTCCGCGAAACGCTGGAAATCATCGACCGCGCCTACATCATGCATGACGGCCAGTTGCTGATGGAGGGCCGGCCCCACGAGGTCGTGCAGCACGAAGACGTGCGGCGCGTGTACCTCGGGGAAAGGTTCAGCCTGTAGGGTCGGGCCCCATGGCGATCGGTCCACGGCTCGAATTCAGGCAATCCCAGTCCCTGGTGATGACGCCGCAGTTGCGGCAGGCCATCAAGCTGCTGCAATTCTCCAACGTCGAGGTATCCGCCTACATCGAGGAAGAGCTGGAGCGGAACCCGCTGCTGGAGCGGGACGAAAACCAGGACACCATGCCGGAGCGCCCGGCGCCGGACCAGCGGGTCGAAACGCTGGACAGCCTGGACACGGCCGACCTGCTGCGACAGGAAAAGCTGCCGGACGCGGTGGAAGCCGACCACACCAACAGCTACGATGCCGGCAGCCTGGGGGACGGCGCCGCCGCGTTCAGCCGCGATGGTGGCAGCGGCCGCGGTTTCGAGGGCGATGACCGCGGCATGGACGACCTGGCGGAGGCGCCGCGCTCCTTGCGGGAGCATCTGAGCCAGCAACTCCGCCTCAGCTTCACCGACCCGGTCGATTGCCTGATCGGGGCGCACCTGATCGCCCTGCTGGACCCGGCCGGCCGCGTCGCCGTGGACAGCGCCACGCTGGCCGACGCGTTGGGCATCGAGCCTGCCCGGGTGGAGCAGGTGCGCAGCCGCATGCAGCGCTTCGACCCTGCCGGCCTGTTCGCCCGGGACCTGCGGGAGTGCCTGTCCGCCCAGCTTGCCGACCGCAACCGGCTCGATCCGGCGATGCAGGCCCTGCTGGACAACCTGGACCTGCTGGGCCAGCGCGACCTGCGGCGGCTGCGCGAGCTGTGCGACGTGGATGCGGAGGATCTGGCGGACATGATCGCCGAGATCCGCATGCTGAATCCCAAGCCCGGCGCCGCATACGAAAGCGGCCCGGTGGCGGCGATCCTGCCGGACGTGCTGATGCGCCGGGCGCCCATCCGCGGCGAGGATGGCAGCGAGTGGCTGCTGGAGCTCAATCCGGAGACGATGCCCCGCGTCCTGGTGAACCAGGGCTTCCACGCCCGCATCCTCACCCGCACCAAGCGGGAGGACCGGGCGTTCCTGGGCGAGCAGCTCTCCTCCGCCAACTGGCTGGTGAAGTCGCTGCAGCAGCGGGCACAGACCATCCTGAAGGTCTCGGCGGAGATCGTGCGGCGGCAGGATGCCTTCTTCCACCACGGCGTGGCGCATCTGCGGCCGCTGATCCTGCGCGACATCGCCGACGCGGTGGAGATGCACGAAAGCACGGTCAGCCGCGTCACCGCCAACAAGTACATCGCCACGCCGCGCGG
>CAXTJM010000005.1:0-214305 GCA_964244585.1 uncultured Acetobacteraceae bacterium
ACCTTCAACATGCTGCGCGCCAACGACCTGATCTGGTCGTTCGTGGTGAACAACTACCTGCTGGGCAACGAGCCGTTCCAGTTCGACCTGCTGTACTGGAACAGCGACGCCACCCGCATGCCGGCGAAGATGCACAGCTACTACCTGCGCAACATGTACCACGCCAACAAGCTGGCCAAAGGTGAGCTGGAGCTCGCCGGGCAGCGCATCGACCTGGGCACGGTGGACGTGCCGGCCTACTTCATCTCCACGCGGGAGGACCACATCGCACCGTGGCGCAGCACCTATCGCGGCACGCAGTTGCTAGGCGGTCCCAATCGCTTCGTGCTGGCGGCGAGCGGTCACATCGCCGGGGTGGTGAACCCGCCGGGCAGCGGAAAATACAGCCACTGGCTGAACGACTCGCTGCCGCCGACGCCGGAGGAATGGTTCGCCGGCGCGCAGGAGATGGCAGGATCATGGTGGCCGGACTGGCACCGCTGGGTAAGCGTGCAGGCAAACGACACGGTGCCAGCGCGCGAGCCGGGCGCCGGGTCGCTGCCCGTGCTGGAAGACGCACCCGGCCGCTACGTGACCGTGAAGGCGTAACGGACATCCCCTCCCCGCTGGCGGGAGAGGGGATGTCTGCCTGGTCTAATACATGTGCTGGCCGCCGTTGATCGACAGCGTCGATCCGGTTATGAAGTCGCCGTCGTCGCTGGTGAGGAACACCACGCCGCGGGCAATGTCGCTGGCATGCCCCAACCGGCCCATCGGGATGCGGGCGACGATCTTGCTCAACACGTCCGCCGGCACCGCCCGGACCATCTCCGTATCGACATAGCCCGGTGCAATGGCGTTCACGGTGATGCCGAACCGCGCGCCCTCCTGCGCCAGCGCCTTGGTGAAGCCGTGGATGCCGGATTTTGCCGCCGCGTAGTTGACCTGGCCATACTGCCCGGCCTGGCCGTTGATCGAACCGATGTTCACCACGCGGCCGAACTTGGCCTGGCGCATCCCCTCGAAGGTCAGCTTGCACAGGTTGAAGCAGGAGCCGAGGTTGGTGTCCATGACCGCATCCCACATGTCCCGCGTCATGCGGGCCATGGTGCCGTCCCGGGTGATGCCGGCGTTGTTGACAAGGATCTCCACCGGGCCGTGCTGCTCCGCGATCTGCTTCACCGCTGCCTCGCAGGAGGCGAAATCGCCGGCATCAAACTTGATGACGGCAATGCCCGTCGCCTCGCTGAAGCCCTTCGCCGCGTGCTCATTACCGACATAACTTGCCACGACGGTGCGCCCGGCGGCGTGCAGCGCGCCGCTGATCGCCTCGCCGATGCCGCGGGTTCCGCCCGTCACCAACGCTACACGAGCCATCGCCTTCCTCCCTGCTGCGGCTGAACGCCCGGTTCAGTCCGGGCATCGCCTGGCACCATCCTTGTCCCTACGAGCCTCGTGCGCAATGCGCGCCCTCGACTGTGCGCCTGTCAGCGTTCCAGGCACATGGCGACGCCCATGCCGCCGCCGATGCAGAGGGTCGCGAGCCCCTTATGCGCGTCCCGGCGCGCCATCTCGTGCAGCAGCGTCACCAGGACGCGGGCGCCCGAGGCGCCGATCGGGTGGCCGATCGCGATGGCGCCACCATTCACGTTCACGCGGTCCGTGTCCCAGCCGAGATCCTTGTTGACCGCGCAGGCCTGGGCCGCGAAGGCCTCGTTGGCCTCGATCAGGTCGAGGTCGTCGGCCTTCCAGCCAGCGCGTGCCAGGGCCTTCCGGCTGGCAGGGATCGGGCCCGTTCCCATGACCGACGGGTCGACGCCCGCCGTCGCGAAGGACGCGATGCGGGCCAACGGGGTCAGGCCCCGACGCGCGGCTTCGGCGGCGCTCATCATCACCAGCGCGGCTGCCCCGTCATTGATGCCGCTGGCGTTGCCGGCGGTGACCGTGCCGTCCTTGGCGAACGCCGGACGCAGCTTGGCCATCGCTTCGGGGGTCGAATCGTGGCGGATGTACTCGTCGTCACCGACCACGACATCCGCCTTGCGGCCCTTCACGGTGACGGGGACGATCTCGTCCTTGAACCGGCCGGCCTTCTGGGCGGCGGACGCCTTCTTCTGCGACTGGTCGGCGAAGATGTCCTGCTGCTCGCGCGTGATCTGGTAGTGCTTGGCGACGTTTTCCGCCGTGACGCCCATGGTGTAGCCCTGGAAGGCGTCGATCAGCCCGTCCTTCATCATGGTGTCGACCATGGCCAGGTCGCCCATCTTCTGCCCGGCGCGCAGGTAGGCCGCATGCGGCGCCATGCTCATGCTCTCCTGGCCGCCGGCGAGCACCACGGCACTCTCGCCCGTGCGGATCTGCTGTGCGGCCAACGCCACGGCACGCAGCCCGGACCCGCAGACCTGGTTGATCGCGAACGCGGTCTTGCCGTCGGGAATGCCCGCGGCGATGGCGGCCTGGCGGGCCGGGTTCTGTCCCAGCGCCGCGGTCAGCACATGGCCGAGGATCACCTCGTCCACGTCGCCGGCCTCCAGCCTGGCCCGCTCCATGGCAGCCTTCAGCGCGGCGCTGCCGAGCAGGTGGGCGGGCACGTTGCCGAACGCGCCGTTGAAGCTGCCGACCGGGGTGCGGGCGGCCGCGACGATGACGATGTCGTCGGTGGCAGAGGACATGGCGACAGGCTCCCTTGTTTTGCCGTCAACATAGGCAGTCACCGCGCCCGCAACCAGTCCAGCGCCGGCTGCCACAACCCGGCCCGCGCCTGCTCACCCGCCACCATGCCGACATGGCCGCCTTTGGGACGCAGGCTTGCTGCCCCCGGGATCAGCCGGGCCAGCGGCTCGGCACTCGCGGGCGGCACGATGCGGTCACGCGCCGGCAGGGCCACGAGGGCCGGCATGCGCAAGGCCGCCGGGTCCATGACAGCCCCGTCGATCCGCCACTGCCCGGTGGCCGGCGTGTTCTCCCCATACCAGCCGCCGATGCACTCGGCTGCCACCGGGCCGGCGAGCGGAACGCCATCCGAGAGCCAATCCTCCAGCGCCACGAACAGGCGGGCGCGCTCGCCCGCTGGGTCCAATTGGGGGAAAGCGCGGTAGCGCGACGCGACATCGCTCGCCCCCTGGGCCGCGAACAGCCCCTGCACCACGTCCACCGGCAGCGACCCGGCGGCCAAGGCGGGGGCGAGTTGGAGCGCCGCCAGGGAGGCCATGCGTGCAGCCTCGGGCGCGGCGGCATGGAAGTCCCATGGCGTCGCCAGCAGGGCCAGGCCGCGCACAAGGTCCGGGCGGCGCAGCGCGGCTGCCAGCGCCAACAGGCCGCCCATGCAGTATCCGACGAGCGATGCGGGCCCGGGCAGTGCCGCCAAGGCACGCTCCAGCCGGCCTGCGACATAGTCGGTGAGGGTGAAGCCGCGCTCCGTGGCGCCGGGCCATCCCCAATCCAGCAACACGGGGCGGACGCCGCTCGCGGCCCAGAAGCGCAGCATCGACCGTTCGGGAGCGAGGTCCAGGATATAGGCGCGATTGACCAGGCTGGGCACGACGAGCAGCAACGGCCCGTCGCCGCCATAATCCAGCAGGCGGCTGCCACCCTCCGCCCACAGCGTGGGCGGGTCGGCCAGGGTGCGGTGATAGGGATGCCGGCGATAGGCCGCGATCCCCCGGATCAGCGCCGGGTCAACGCCCGTCGGCGGCAGCGGCGGCACGCTCGAGTTCGGCGAGGCGCCGCCGAAGCCGCCCGATCTCATCGTCAGGCCCAGGTACAGCGCCAGCGGGCGTGGCCCCCGGCGGCGCATCGGGGCCGGGGCGTCCGGCCGATCCGTCATCCCCCTCGGCTCGCCCATCATGGACTGCAGCCGACCAGGCCTGGGACATGGCGGCGAGAGCCTCGTGCGCCTCGCGGTCGACGGCCAGTGCGGTCAGCTCGCTCTGCCATATCGTTGTCCAGTCCCGGGGATCGATGATTTCGGCCATCTCCGTATCCATATAGGGAGGAGCATTGCACACCAATCACGTCGTTTTCCCAACCACGTGCTATGATGGGCTGCATGGGAGGTCCCGATGTCAGTGTCCGAATCCAGCCCGCTGCCGGAGCGGAAGGCAGAGCAGTCGGTGGTGGTGGTGAAGAAATACGCCAACCGCCGGCTCTATAACACAGAGAGTTCCAGCTACATCACGTTGGACAGCCTGGCCGGGATGATCCGGGTGGGCCGCGACTTCGTGGTCTACGACGCCAGGACCGGCGAGGACATCACGCGCGGCGTGCTGACGCAGATCATCGTGGAAGAGGAAAGCAAGGGACGCGCCATGCTGCCGACCGCCTTCCTGCGGCAGATCATCGGCTTCTACGGCGACAGCCTCCAGCAATTCGTGCCGTCCTACCTGGAGCAGGCGATGTCGTCCTTCGCCACCCAGCAGGAGCAGATGCGCACGACGATGCAGGCGACCATGGGCAATTTGTTCCCGGGCATGCAGGAGGTCGGGCGGCAGAACATGGAGATCATGGAGCGGGCAATGAGCCTGTTCACCCCGTTCTACCGCGGCGCCGGCCCGGCGCCCGGTGCCGAGCCGGCGGAGCCGCCGGCTGCGCCCTCGGGCGACGTTGCGGCGATGCAGAACGAAATCGACATGCTACGGTCGCAGCTTGCCGCCGCCCGTGCCGAGGCGGTCGCCCGCCCCCGCGGCAAGAAGGCGCCCGACCATGCCGCCGCCGTGCCGGAGCCCGCCGACGAGGCCTAGCGCGCTATCGTTTGACGTCGCTTGGCCTCGAGCGTGGACCGCCCCCTGCTTCAGTAGCGACGCGGCGCCGCCGGGGGCAGCGGCAATGCCTGCCGTTGCACGGCCGTGCTGGCGCCTGGTGCGTACATCGGCGTCGCCCGCACGGGTGCCACCGGCTGCGCGCTGGCGACGTCGATCGAGCCGGGCGCGGCAGCCGTGACGCTGGTGCCATATTTGCCGAGCACCTCCCGCAGCGGGGACGCCCCGGGATTGTTGGCGTCCATGGATATGACGATCTGCTGCGCCGCCTCCTCCTTGCCGTAATAGGCCTGGTTCCAGGCGCTCTTGGTCGTCATGACGCTGCCGGACAGCGAGATGCCGGCGTAGAGCCCGCGGGAGCGGGTGAACCCCACGATATCCGCCCCGATGGCGCCGGTCGTCGCTCCCTCGATCCCGCCGCCCCATTGCACGACCACGGCACCGGCATCCGCGCCGATCTTGAACTGGTCGTCCATGACCGCGCGCAACCCCTTCTCGGTGAGGATCATCATCATGACCTCGCTGTCCTGCATGCCCGCCTGGAATCCGAACGAGCCCGATCCGAGGCCATAGAACGCCGGGGACGACCACGAGCCGCCGCCGTCCCGCGCGGACAGCACGCAATCCCCGCCCTGGCCGCCGAACAGGAAACCGGCGCGGAAGACCTGCGGGCAGATCATGACGGCGCGCGCCTTCCGCAACATGCGCTGCGCGTCCGTGCCGTCCTTGTCGTTCAGCATGTCCTGCGCCGCCAGCGTGGAACGATCCACCAGGGATTGCTGCACGGCCTGTGCGTGGGCCGCCAACGGCGACGTCGCGATCGCGGCTGCACATGCCATTGCGGCAGCAAAACGGTTCATGGTGGGATTCTCCTGAGAAGGAGCGGTGTTTATAGCGATGTAAGAGGGGGTTACAAAGAAAACCTCACCTTGGATGACATTTTTCTGGGCGGCGTGGGTATTTCAACACAGCGCGGCTGTGCCAGCATGGATCATGGTGAAGCCATCATCGGTGCAAGGACCAGGCGGATGACGACGTGGCTGCTGCTCAAGGGTATGGGGTTCGGACTGGCGGTCGCGGCGCCTGTCGGGCCGATGAGCCTGTTGTGCATGCGGCGGACCCTGGCGCTCGGCTGGCGCCAGGGCCTGGCGACCGGGGCCGGGATCGCGACCGGGGATGGTGCGTATGCCGGCGTCGCCGTGCTGGGCCTTGCCGGCCTCTCCAGCTTCATGCTGGCGCACGAGCGGCCACTGCATCTCGCAGCCGGCCTGTTCCTGCTATACCTCGGTCTGCGCACCGCCTTTGCCCGGCCAAGCGAGGCGGCGCAGGGGCCGGTCCCGATCGGTGCTGGCCGGGCGTTCGCGAGCGCCGTGCTGCTCACGCTGACCAACCCGCCCACTATCGTGATGTTCGCCGCGATCTTCGCCAGCCTGTCGCCGCCCCAGGGATTCGCGCTCGACACCGCCGCGGCCACGGTGGCCGGGGTCATGGCCGGATCCATCCTGTGGTGGTGCGGCGTCGTCACCTGCGTGTCCGCCGTGCGCCACGCGATCGGCCAAGGTGCGCGGCGCTGGATCGATCGCGTCGCAGGCCTCACGTTGGCGGGGTTCGGTGCCGCAGAGCTGCGACGGTCCCTGTAGCGGCCGCCCGGGCCGCAGGCGCCTACTTCTCGACGGCGGGCACGGGGTCCGGCGGCGGCGTCGACACGTCCGCCGGGCGGGGGCGGTTCATCATGGCGCCCGTCATCGGGATGAAGAACACGCCCACGTCGCGCTTCGAGTGCACCTTGCCCTCGGCGTCCTTGGTGTAGACGTACAACACCTGGCCGCGCTTGAACGGTTGGCCGATCGGGATGACCATCCGGCCGCCCGGCTTCAACTGCTTGAACAACTCCGGCGGCGTGTACTGGGCGGCGCAGGTGACGATGATGATGTCGAACCCGGCCTTCACTTCCGGCCAGCCGAAATATCCGTCTCCCACCCGGCTCTCGATGTTCTCGTAGCCCAGCGGTGCCCATAGCTTGGCCACGGCATGACCCAGCGGCTCGATGATCTCGATCGAGTAGGCCTGCTTGACGATGCGCGACAGCAGCGAGGATTGGAATCCGCTGCCGGTGCCGATCTCCAGCGTGGTGTCGCCGGCCGCCGGCTTGCAGACCTGGGTCATGTAGGCCTGCCCGAGATAGTCCGACAGCGCCGAGCCGTAGCCGAGCGCCCACGGCTTCGGATCGCTCTCATAGGCCTCGCCCGACAGGGCGCGATGGTCGGCGTAGTTATAGTGGTAGTACTCGCGCGGCACTGCCTCGAAGGCGCGGATGACGGCCGGGTCGGCAGCGCCGAGGCGTTCCTTCAGGTAGGTCTGGATCTTGGCGATGGCGGCGGGCTTGCGCGCCTGAATCGCGTCGAACTGCGCCTGCGTCAGGTCAACCGGGCGGCCGGACTTGCGCATCGCCTCCTCGAACGCGTCATGCGTCCAGGCGGGAGTTCCAGCTGCAAAGGCTCCTGGAGCGGCGAGCGCGCCCGCAGCGGCGCCCAGCAGGGTGCGACGGGTCAGGTAGGGGATGGCTGCCACTGCGGTATCTTCCGGAACGAGGGGTAGGCTGCGAAACAAACGACATACAGCACGGCGGCAGCCAGCAACACCCGGCTCAACCCGCCTTGTGTGGCCAAAAGGTTCGCCAGTGGCGTGGCTACCACACTGAACGCGCCGTTGACGGCCCAGGCAAAGGGCAGCATGGCCCCCGCCCCGACCCGCGCGAGCCCCAGCGGAAACGGCATGCCCAACGCCACGGACACTGGCGCCACCGCCAGCACGACCAGCCCGGCCCGCACCAGCCACGGCCAGTCCAGCGTCGCCAGCATCGCCGGCAGCAGCCCGGCATAGGCCGCGATGCACCAGGCCACTGCGATGGCGGAGGCGATGGCGATCCCGCCCTGCCCCACCCGCTCCGACAACAGGCTGCCGCAGCCCGAGAACACCAGCATGGCGGTCAACACCAGCGCGAAGGCAGAGGTCCGGTCGTTCAGGAACAGGCTGGCCCGCTCGATCATCGCGATCTCGATGAACAGGAAGCCCAGGCCAAGGGCGGCGAAGTAGATCACCGGCCGCACGATGGCACCCCCTGCCGCCCGTATCCGTCCGCCAGCCAGGACCGGCACCAGCAGCACCAGCAGGGCGATCACCGCCGCCTGTGCCAGCACCGCCAGGTTGACCAGCTGGCCGATTTCCGCCTGGGGCAGGATCTCCAGACGGCGCAGGATGGTGCCGAGGTGGGACAGGAGCAGCACGTCGTAATAGGCCGGGCGGTCCAGCGTGGCCGGCGCCAGGGAGAACGCGGCATCGGAGGCGGTCGGCCCGCCATGCAACACCGCCGCCGCCTCGTCGGCGATCGCGTCCTCGGACCCGGCGCCGGAGGTGACCGCGCCATCGTCGAAGGAGACCGCGGGCAGGTCGTTGTAGATGCCGGCCCGTGCGGCGGCCACGTCGATGCCAGGATAGTACGACACGTCGAACGAACGGGCGTCGCACCAGCTTCGCACGGTCGCGATCCGTGCGGCGCTCCACGGCTCCAGGGACAGGAGGATGCGAACGTTCCAGGCGGAGCGGTAGATCACCACGTGCCCGGCCGGGTCGGCGACGCCGGCCGCCAGCAGCGCCTGGCGCGCCGTGGCCAGCACGCGCAGCGCGTAGACGGGAAATTCGCGGATGGACACGGGCACCGAGACGATGCCGCCCTCGCTCAGCGCCGCGAGGTCGGCGGTCAGCGCCTCGGCCGTGAAGGCGGTGCTGTTGGCCTCTGCCGCGTCCAGGAAATCGGCCGAGAGATCGACGAGGTCGAAGCCGCTGCCGATCCGCGCCGCCGCCAGCGGGCTGTCCGGCGATAGCCGCACCCGCGGGTCGGCGGCCAGGGGCAGGGAGCCGCCGAGCCCCTTGCGCAGCGCACCGAGCACCACCGGATCGGGCTCCAGCGCATCCACCTGCCGGGCGCCAAGGGCCAGCGCCTCGGCCGGGCGGAACCCGCCTGACGAGCCGGCCAGCAACACCCGGGGATGTGGCGCCAGCACATAGGGCAGGGCTGCCAGCGTGGCCGGTGCATAGCCGGCGTCCAGCAAGCCGGGCTTCGACAACGCGGCGATGCGGTTGCCGTCCCGGTACAGGCCGAACGTCTGCGGCGGCCCCGGGACGTTGAGCAGGCCGAGATCATTGGACACATCGGTGTCCACCCGCTCGGTAAAATCGTCCAGCAGGACGTAGAGGCCGCGCGGCGACGCCACCTCCGCCAGCACGCGGCTGTCCGGGACGTGCAGCGGAGCGTAGATCGCCTTGAAATCGTTGTAGCCGGCCTGGCTGCCGGCCAGCAGCGCCGCCTCGCAGGCCAGCAAGGCGGCCAGCCCGGACCAGCCGGCCCGGCGGATCGGGCCGAACCCGGTGGCGGCGGCCAACGGCACCAGCAGCACCGGCACCAGCAGGAAGGGATGCACCACGAACATCAGCGCCAGCACCAGCGCGGCCCCTGCCCCGGCCCCCAGCAGGTCGGCGCCGTAGACGCGCGACACGCGGTCATCGTTCAGCACGAAGCACAGGCTGATATAGATGCCGGTCAGGAAGAAGAACGGCAGCAGCACCGCGTAATAGAGCGCGATGTTGCCGAGCTGCGGCCCGTACGTGGCGGCGTTCTGCAGTTGCAGCGGGTTGAACGGGTTGGCCGTGACGCCCCAGAAGCCCGCCGCCGCCGCCACGACCAGGGCCACCGGCAGCCAGGACAGCAGCAGCCTGGCATGCCGCACCGCAGCCCCCCGCGCCAAGGCCATGGCGACGCCGCTGAACGCGAACCCGACCATCACGATCGAGATCACCCAGTAGCCGTATTCGGACCATTTCGCGACGGCGAAATACCGGGTCAGCGCCGTCTCGAACCCGACCGCCGCCCCCGACACCAGGAACAGCGGCAGCAGGCGCGCCCGTGTCATGGCCTTACCTGCGTGCGGATGAAGTCCAGCATCTCGGCATTGAACCGGTCGCCATCGTCGATGAACAGGGCGTGGCCCGCGTCCATATAGATGTCGGACCGCACATCGGAGTGGCGGAGCTGCAGGTTCTCCGCTTGCCCGGCGAGCCGCGGCGTCACGATATACAGGATCGGCTTGCGGACCGTGTAGATCGCATCCCGCCAGAAGCTCCGCGGCACCGGATAGGACAGCAGCGCGGCGGAGGCGTATGGCGGCGTCCGCAGCGCCGTGTCGGTGAGCTGCTCCAGGTACGCCTCGTCCTGCGGACGGTGGAACATGCCGCGCACGAACCGGGCCATCGCCTCTTCGCGGGACGCGCGGGGCGGCCGGCCGGCCGGAACGCGCGGTCCGGCCGATGGCGCCGGGTCCTCGCCCACGGAGTTGTCGATCAGCACCAGGCCGAGCAGTTTGCCGTCGCCGGCCTGGTGCACGTAGGCCAGGCTGTCCAGCACCCCGAGCGACCAGCCGACCAGCAATACCCGCCGCCCACCGAGGGCAGCCACCAGGTCGCCGATGTCGGCGCCGCGGCGATACGGCTCATAGCCGGTCTGCGGGATGTCGCTGTCGCCTTGGCCGCGGGGGTCGAGCGCCACCACGTGGTAGTCGCGGGAGAAGAAGGCGATCTGCCGCTGGAAGATCCAGGCCGGCATGGTCCAGCCCGGCACGAAGACCAGGGTGGGACCGAAGCTCGGCCCGGCTTCGATGTAATGCAGCCGCACGCCGTCGCTGGTGGTGAAAAATCGGTCCGCTGCGGCAGCCACACCGGGCAGCAGCAGGCAGGCCGCGATCAGGACGGAGAGGATTGTCCGCATGCGACGTTATGGCGGGGCAAGTGCAGTTGCTGTCAACAAATCTCGCCGGGCGGCGTATGCTGCCGCCGATCCTGGAGGCAAGGCAGAGGGACCCTTTCGATGGATGAACCGTCCGGCTCGAACCGCGGCCCCGTGGCCGCCCTGATCGTCGTCCTGCTGCTCGTCGCGGGCGGGCTGTGGCTGATGCAGCATATCCGGGCCGCCGCCCGCATCCAGGATTGCGTCATGTCAGGCCGCTCCAACTGCGCGCCGATCGCCGCCCCGGCGCCGCCCTGATGCTCAGTGCCCGAGTGCCGTCGGCTCCGCCGGCGCGCCCGCGGACACCGTGCGCAACGGGATGTCCCGCAGGCCAAGCGAAATCACCACGGCGATGATGAACAGGATCAGCAGCGCCTGGAAGGCATAGCGGAACCCGGAGGACAAAGCGGCGATGCCGGCCGCCTGCGCCGCCGGGCCGAGGGCGGACAGCATCCCGCCCGGCTTGATCGCCGCCAGGTCGCCGGCTGCCTGGGGAAAGCCCGCTGCCGCCAGCCGCATGGCGTAGACGCCGGTGAGCAGCGCGCCGACCAGCGTGCTGCCGAACGCGCCGCCCATGGAGCGCAGGAACAGCAGCGCGCCGGTCGCGGTGCCGACATCCCGCCGCTCCGCCGCGTTCTGCACCATCACCAGCGTGTTCGGCATGCACACGCCCAGACCGACCCCGGTCACCGCCATCGCCAGTATCACCAGCCAGACGGAGGTTTGCGCCCCCACGACCGACATGGCGGCGAAGCCGACGCTGGTCCCGACCAGTCCGGACACGATGATGATCTTCGTGCGTCCCAACCGCCGCGACAACTGGCCCCCGACGAAGGCGCCCATGACGTTGAACACGAGGTACGGCATGACAAGCAGGCCGGATTCGGACGCGTCCACCCCGCGGACGAGCTGGAAGAACAGCGGCAGCAGGAAGGTGGTCCCCAACAATGCCGTGCCGGTCATGAACGCCAGCATGACGCCGCGGGTGAACACCGATTCGCGGAACATCCTGGGCGGCAGGATCGGGTCCGTCACCCGCATCTCGTTCAAGACCAGGAGGCCGAACAGCACGAGCGTCGTCGCCACCAGGCCCAGCATCGGCAGGGAGAGCCACGGATACTCGGAGCCGCCCCAACTGAGCACGAGCAGGAACGTCGTCACCCCCGCCGTCAGCAGGGCCGCGCCGATATAATCGATCCGCGCGCGCAGGTTGCGCACCGGCAGCAGCTTGAGCGCACGGTTGCACAGCCACATCGCGGCCAGGCCGAGCGGCACGTTGATCCAGAACACGAAGGTCCAGGACAAATGGTCGGTGACCCAGCCGCCGACCACCGGGCCGGCGACCGACGCCACCCCCCACATTCCCGCCATGTAGCCCTGGTAGCGTCCGCGCTCCCGCGGGGAGACGACGTCGGCGATCGCGGCCTGCGCCATCGCCATCAGCCCGGCGCCCCCCACGCCTTGCAGGCCGCGGAACACGATCAACTGCGTCAGCGATTGCGACAGGGCGCAGAGCACGGACGAGACGATGAACAGGGCCAGTGCCGGCAGCAGCAAGGCGCGCCGGCCATAGATGTCCGACAGCTTTCCGTAGATCGGCGTCGCGGCCGTGGCGGTCAGCAGGTATGCCGACACGATCCAGGACAAATGCCCGAACGCGTTCAGCTCCGCCGCGATCGCCGGGACGGCCGGGATGACCACCGTCTGGTCGAGCGCCGCCAGCAGGATGCACAGCATGATGCCGGTGATGACGCGGAGGATCTGCTGGTGGGAGTAGACTGCGCCGCCCGATGCGGGCTTGGCGGGTGCGAGGGCGGCGGCTTGGGACGGCGGCATGCGTCAGCCTTACTCCCGTATCGCCGCCGCGTCAGCCCTTCTCGTCGGGTACTTGAAGCGGTGCAGGATGGGCCGCTCCAGCAGCAGGTGCAGCGCCACCGCCAGCGCGAGGCAAACGGCCATGGTCCCAACGAGGTACAGCGGAACGGACGCCGCTTCCGGCAAGGCCAGGCGGGTGAACACGGTCCGGATCGCGCGCATGGGAAACGGATGCACCAGATAGAGCGCGTAGGATGCGTCCCCCAGCAGCACCAGCCATCGGGGCAGGCGGCGCCAGGACAGCGCGCAGAACAGCAGCAGCGCGGCGGGGATGCCGCGGGTCACCACACGCTGGTCCGTCCCCGGGACGGCGGCCAGCAGCAGGGCGGCCGCCAGCACCGCGACCCCGGGCCAGCCGGCGCGTTGACCCCGCCGCGCCGCGATGGCGACGATGACGCCCAACGCGAACTCCAGCACGATCGGATCGGTCCAGAAGACGAGCGGCACCGACGCCAACGCCATCGTCTGCCCCACCGCGGCGAGGGCCACGATCGCCAGCAGGATCGCCCCGAGCCCGACCGCCCGGCGCAGCGGCAGGGCGCAGGCGACCAGGGCGTAGAACAGCATCTCGTATTCCAGCGTCCAGCCCAGCCTCAGCACCGGTTGGACGAACCCGTCCGCCCGCCGCGACGGCACGAAGCCCACCGACGCGGCGACGTAGCCCCAGCCATCCCGCAGCCCGTCGCTCAGCATGCCGGGGGCTGCTAGCGCCACCAGCACGGTCGCGGCGGTGAGCAGCCAGTACAGCGGCACGATCCGCAGCAGACGCCGCCACACGAACGGGCCGACGGCCCCGACCCGGCCGAACGAGCCCCAGGACGCCCACACCATCACGAAGCCGGAGATGACGAAGAACAGATCGACGCCGGCTTCGAGCGGCAGCGTGTCGAGGAGGCGGTACGGCGCCTGCCCCGGCGTCCCGGTGAGCGCACCGGCCTCGTCGGCGACGTGGAGGAAGGCGACCGCCAGGGCCGCCAAAGCCCGCAGCCCCTGGATACCGTCGAACCCGCGCGGCTCCCCTGCTCCGCCAAGGCCCTCTCCTTGCAGGAGTGGGCAGGGTGAGGGGGGTCCAGCCTTGAGAGACATCCGAGCCAACACTCTCTCTATCATGGCCCCCCCTCTGAGAGAGGAGCTTATGCCCCGTTCCGAGGGTGCGGCCGAAGTGATACACTGCGGTGGGGCTCATCGAAACATGCAAAGGCACCAGTCGATCCTCACCGATCCTTCACACGGCGCCATCGCGGTCAACGTGCTCGAATTCGCCCGGCTTCTGCGCCGGGCGGGGCTGCCGGTCGGGCCGGCGGACATGCTGGCCGCCGTCGCGGCGCTGGACCACACCGGGGTGGCCTCGCGCGCGGACGTCCGCACCGCCCTGCGCGCCACCATGGTGCACCGGCATGAACAGGCCGAGGTGTTTGACAGCGCCTTCGCCCTGTTCTGGCGCGACCCTGCGGCCTCCGGGTTCGACGCGGCCATGGCGCTGCTGGGCGATAAGGCGCCGCGGCAGGACCCACGCCTCTCCCCCGGCAGCCGGCGCGTCGCGGAGGCGTTCAACGAGCGAAAGGAGCGCCGCGAGGCGGAGGACGCGCCGGAGGTCGACGCCGTGCTCACCGTCAGCGACGCGGAACGCCTGCAGACCATGGATTTCGAGGCGATGAGCGCCGCCGACATCGCCGCCGCCCGGGACGAGATCCGCAAGCTGCGCCTGCCGCTGGACCTGCGCCGCACCCGGCGCACCCGGCCCGCCAGCCACGGCAGCCGCATCGACATGGCCGCCACCCTGCGCGCCGGGTTGCGGCATGGCGGCGAGCTGGTGGACCTGGCCCGGGCGGAGCGCACCGTCCGGCCGCCGCCGCTGGTGGTGCTATGCGACATCTCCGGCTCGATGGGCCGCTACGCGCACATCCTGCTGCATTTCCTGCACGCCGTGGCAAACGACCGCGACCGCGTCAGCGTCTTCCTATTCGGCACGCGGCTGACCAACATCACCCGCCAATTGCGCCACCGCGACCCCGAGGCCGCCTTCGCCGCGGTGGCGGCGATGGTGCCGGACTGGTCGGGCGGGACGCGGATCGGCGACACCATCGCCCGGTTCAACCGGGACTGGGCCAAGCGCGTGCTGGGCCAGGGCGCGGTGGTGCTGCTGGTGACGGACGGCCTGGACCGCGCCGGGGCGGACGGGCTGCCGGAGGCGATGGAGCGGCTGCACAAATCCTGCCGCAGGCTCATCTGGCTCAATCCCCTGTTGCGCTGGGACGGGTTCGAACCGAAATCACAGGGCATACGCGCCATGCTGCCGCACGTGGACGAGTTCCGGCCCGTCCACAACATCGCCAGCCTGCGCGCGTTGATCACCTCGCTGTCCCGCCCGGCGCCGGCGCGGGGCCGCCTGTGGGAGGCCGCCGCATGACCGAAGCCGAAGACATCCTGTCCGTCGCCGCCGAATGGGCCCGCGCCGGGGAGCGCGTGGCGCTGGCTACCGTCACCGAAACCTGGGGCAGCTCTCCGCGGCCGCCCGGCAGCCAGATGGCGGTGACGGCGTCCGGCCGCATGGCCGGATCGGTCAGCGGCGGCTGCATCGAGGGCGTGGTGGCCGAGGCGGCGCAGGCCACGATCGAAGGCGGGCCGCCGCAATTGCTGGATTTCGGCATCACCGACGAGCGCGCCTGGGAGGTCGGGCTGGCCTGCGGCGGCAAGCTGAAGGTGTTCGTGGAAGCGCTGGCATGACGCCATCGCTGCTGGCAGCGGTCCAGCAGGCGCGCCAGTCCGGCCGGCCCGTCGTGCTGGCGACGCGGCTGCCGGACGGGCAGCAGGTGCTGCTGCCGGACCCTGCCTACCCTGCGCTGAGCGAGGCGGCGAACCGCGCGCTCGGCACGGAGAGGAGCGGCACGCAGGAGGTGGAAGGCGCAAGCTGGTTCCTCCACGCCTACAACCCGCCGGCGCGGATCGTGATCGTCGGTGCGGTGCACATCGCCCAGGCGCTGGTGCCGCTGGCCGTGCAGCTCGGCTACGGCATCACCGTGGTGGATCCGCGCCGCGCCTTCGCCAGCCCGGAGCGCTTCCCCGACGTGACCGTTTCGACCAAATGGCCGGACGAAGCCTTGGACGCGCTGCGTCCGGATAGCCGCACCGCCATCGTCACCTTGACGCACGACCCCAAGCTGGACGACCCGGCGCTGGACCGCGCCTTGACGTCGGACGCGTTCTACGTCGGGGCGCTCGGCAGCCGGCGCACCCATGCCAAGCGGCTGGAGCGCCTGCGCGAGCTGGGCCACGGCGACGATGCGCTGGCGCGGATCCGCGGCCCGGTGGGCCTGAACATCGGCGCCGTGACCGCGCCCGAAATCGCCCTCTCCGTCCTGGCGCAGATCGTCGCCGTCCGCCGCGGCGCCACGCTCGCGTGATCTTCGGCCCCACGGCGCTGGCCGACGCAGCGGGCGCGGTGCTTGCCCACACCCACCGCGTGCCGGGCCGGGTGCTGAAGAAGGGCTCGATACTGGACGCGGCGGGACTCGCCGGGTTGCGCGCCGCGGGGCTCGACCCGGTGGTGGCAGCCCGGATGGAACCCGGCGACGTGGGCGAGGACGCGGCCGCCCGCCGGATCGCCACCGCCCTGCTGGGCGCCGGGCTGACGCTCACCCGCGCGGCGACCGGACGGGTGAACCTGGTTGCCGCATCGGCCGGGCTGCTGCGTGCCGATCGCGGCCGGATCGACGCGTTGAACGCGGTGGACGAGGCGGTGACGGTCGCCACCCTGGCGGACGCGACGCCGGTGGCGGCGGGCGAGATGGTGGCGACGATCAAGATCATCCCGTTCGCGCTCCCTGGCGCGACGCTGGACCGGGCGGTCGCCGCCTGCAGCGGGGGCGCCATGGCCGTGCTGCCCTGGCGGCCCCGGCGGATTGGGCTGGTACTGACCACGCTGCCCGGGCTGAAACCCTCCGTGATCGCCGGCACGGTGGCGGCGATGGAACCCCGCGTGCTGGGCATCGGCGGCACGCTGCTGCCGCCGCTGCAATGCCCCCACCGGACCGAGCCGATCGCCGCCGCCCTGCACAGCCTGATGGAGGACGGGGCGGACCTGCTGCTGGTCGCCGGCGCGTCCGCGGTGGTCGACCGGCGGGATGTCGGCCCGGCGGGCATCGTCGCCGCAGGTGGGCACATCCTGCATTTCGGCATGCCGGTCGATCCCGGCAACCTCATCTGCCTCGGCCAGATCGGCGACGTCCCGGCCCTCGTGCTGCCGGGTTGCGCGCGCAGCCCGAAGCCGAACGGGATCGACCTGGTGCTGCACCGGCTGGCGGCGGGCCTTCCCGTCACGGGCGCCACCATCGCCCGAATGGGCGTCGGCGGATTGCTGAAGGACGTGACGGCCCGGCCGCTGCCGCGTGCCAGGGCCACTGCCATCGCCACCCCGCATGGGGTCGCCGCCGTCGTGCTCGCAGCCGGCCGGTCCAGCCGCATGGCGCCGCGGCACAAGCTACTGATCGAAGATGCTTCCGGCCGCGCGATGGTGGCCCGGGTGGTGGATGGCGTGCTCGCCAGCCGGGCCAGGCCGATCCTGGTGGTCACGGGGCACCGGGCGGCGGAGGTGCAGGCCGCGCTTGCCGGCCGGCCCGTCACGTTCGTGCCCGCGGCCGACTATGCCGCTGGGTTGTCGGCCAGCCTGCGCGCCGGGCTCGCAGCCGTGCCGCCATCCACCGCTGCCGCGCTGGTGGTGCTGGGGGACATGCCGCTGGTGACTCCGGCGACGATCGACCGCCTGGTGGACAGCTACGATCCGGAGGAAGGCCGCACCATCGTGGCGCCACGCTACGATGGCCAACTGGGCAATCCGGTGCTGTGGGACCGGCGGTACTTCCCCGCCATGATGGCGCTGAACGGCGACACCGGCGCCCGCGCCCTGCTGCGGCAGCATGGCGAAGCCATTGCCGAGATCGACGTCGATGACACAGTGTTGCGCGATTTCGACACTGTGGAGAGCTTGCTCGATCTGCCTGGGTGACAGGCGATGGGGCTGGGGCCATCTTCACCGGCACGCCAGAAGAACGATCCTATCGGAGTTGCCTTATGTTCCGCGCCCTCCTGCCCGCCCTCCTGGTCCTGCTCGCCGCCGGATGCACCAGGCCGCCGCAGACCCCGGCGACCCGCGCCAGCGCCGCTGCCGTCGCATCCTGCCGCAGCAGCGCCAACCAGGCATTCGACCGCCAGAACCGGTTCCTGCTGTCGGAGCGCAGCACGACGGACTCCCCGTTCTCCACGTCGGGCGATCCCGGCGTGACCACCCGCGGGCTGACGGAACGCTATGACTACGACACGCAACTGCAGTCGTGCCTGGCTGCCTCGGACGTGCCGGCCAGCACGGCGAACGGACCTGCCACGTCCGCCCAGCCCTCGGTGCGGGGCAGCACGTCTTTGTCGCCCTTCTAGGCGCTGCTACAAGGGCTCTCCGCAGCAGGGAGAGCCCTTTCCATGAGCAAGATCACCCGGACCGACGCCAACAAGGTGCTGGCGAAAGCCGTTGAGTACCATAACTTCGTCTATCTCGCCGGCATAACCGCGGATGACACGGCACAGGACGTCACCGGCCAGACCACGCAGGTCCTGGCTGCCATCGATGCAATGCTTGAGGCGCATGGCACCGACAAGACGCGGATGCTCCAGGCGCAGATCTGGCTAAAGGACATTCGCGACCGCGACGCCATGAACAAGGTGTGGTCGGCCTGGCTGCCCGAGGGAGGCGCGCCCGCCCGCGCCTGCGTGGAGGCCAGCATGGCAGATCCCCGCCTGCTGGTGGAGATCATGGTCACCGCCTGCAAATAGGCCAGCGACCGATGGAACCGCCCCGAAGGGTAAACAGTGCGGTTCCATCACGACTCCGTGAATAGGATTTAAGTCCGAAAACTCTCCCCGGCAGCCATCGTCCGCCGTCTGTTTGCAAAGCCGGCTGCAACAAACCGACATAGTCGCATTGCCATGCCGACGGCGCTGTTGCTACCGCACCCTCACGATCTGGTGAATTCATGAGGGAGTCGATATGAACGCAGCCGCCCAACTCCGGGTCTTCGCCATTGGCGCTGCCTTCGTCTTTGGCCTGGGGGGCGCGGCGCAGGCCCACTCCCGTGGCGGACATGAGGGCCACCAGCCGGGTCGTGGCGGCGTCTCCACGCTGGGCGCAAGCCGCGCGCATGGCACGCCGATCGCCTTCAGCACTGGCCGGCATGGGTTTGGCCAACAGCGGTTCGCCGGGCGTGACGTCAGCCAGTTTGGCAGCCGGCGCGAGCGGGGCTTTCACGGCCGTGCGGGCGGCAGCCGTTTCGCAAGCAGCGGCCATAGCGGCGGCGGCATCCAATGCGTGACGTTCGCGCGCGCCGATTCCGGCATCGAGCTTTCCGGCAATGCCAGCGCCTGGTGGGACAATGCCGCCGGGGTCTATGCCCGCGGCAACCGTCCGGAGGCGGGCAGCGTGCTCAACTTCCGCGCCAACGGCGCGATGCACATGGGCCATGTCGCCGTCGTCAACCAAGTGGTCGACGGCCGCACGATCGAGATCGACCACGCGAACTGGGGCGGCCCCGGCGCCGTGCGCGGCGGCATCAGCCGGGACATCTCCGTCGTCGACGTGTCGCCCGCGAATGACTGGAGCGCGGTGCGCGTGGCGCTGGGCCATAGCGGCGAATTCGGCAGCATCTACCCGACCTTCGGCTTCATCTACAATCGGCCCGACCGTGGGACCATGGTCGCGTCGAACGACCACACTGCGCCGATGCCGGCACTGAACCCCGCCCCGCGCGACCTTCGTGGCCGGATCGTGCCCGCGGCGTATGACGAGGTGGCCGAGGCGCCGGAAGATTTCCTGCCCAGCTACGGACATCATGTGGCCACCTCCCACTCGCGTCATCATGGCCTGTCGACCGCTCACCACCTGCGCCACGGTCGCGTCTGACCCGCGCCTGCCCTGCCTCGCTCTCTCGGCGAGAGGGCGGGGAGCGGGGGCTTGGAGTGTATGACGGCGCGCTTTGCCCTCATCCGTCACTCTCCCACAGGGAGACGGCCTGAACGGTCGCACCGTCAGTTCAAGGCTTTACCGTCGAGTTCTCACCCGAACACGGCGCCCAGCATGGCGCCCGCGGCGAGCAGGCCAAGCGGGTGAACCCGGGTCAGCACGACAAGGATGGCAGTCGCCAGCGTGATCGCGGCGGTGACCACACTGTGGGTCGTCGATGCCGCGAGCAAGGCGGCGCCGGCGCCGACCAGCCCGACCGTGACAGGCACGAGGCCGGCCTGGACCAGCCGGCGCCAGGCCCGTTCGCGGAACCGGTGCCACACCCGCACGGTCGCGTAGGTCAGGACGCTGGATGGGCCGATCATCCCGGCAGTGGCGGCCAGCGCGCCGGACAGGCCGGCGACGCGCCACCCCACCAGCGTGGCTACCATCATGTTCGGACCCGGAGCGGCCTGCGCCAGGGCAAACAGCGCGGCGAAGGTGGCGGGGTCCATGTAGCCATAGACGTCCACGACCTGGCGCTGCATCTCCGGCAGGACGGGCGCCACGCCGCCAACGGCGAGGATGGAGAGCTGGCCGAAGATCGCCGCAAGCTGCGCCGGCGCGTTCACCTGGGCCAGCGCCAGCATATCAAGATGCTGGCGGGCGCCATCACCAGCATGGTCGGCAGAAGCGGCAGGCGGCCCAGGGCGATCGCCCCGAAGGCCAGCAAGGCGATCGAACTCCCGGGCCAGTAGCGCTGCAACGGGGCGGCGACCTTGGCTGCCATCGCCACCACCAGCCCCGACGCCGCTGCGGCAAGGCCGCCGAACGCCCGCGCCACGATGGGGATATGGCCATATCGCTCATACACCCCGCCCAGGGCGATCACGATGGCGATCGGCGCCGCCAGCAGCCCCAGCACGCTGGCTAGGCTGCCGGGAACGCCACGGAACCGGGCGCCGGTGGCAACCGACATGTTGACGATGTTGGGTCCGGGCAGGAACTGGCACAGCGCCAGCATGTCGTTGAACTCGACGCCGGTCACCCAGCGCCGCTGTTCCACCATCATGCGGCGCGCCCAGGGCAGGACGCCGCCGAACCCCACGATGCCGATCCCGAAGAAGCCGGCGAACAGGCTTGCCAGCCCCGGCTCGACGATATCCGGCAGCGACGCCGGCAGGGCTCCGGTATCAGGCATGGACCTCCCGACGGTACGACGTGCTGATCCTTCCCATCAGCAGGACGGCGCCGAGCCCTACCACACCCGCCAGGGCCATCCAGGCACCCGGCGCGGCCTTGTCCCCGAACTTCTCGATCAACGCCGTGCAGATCGCCGGCGTCATGCCGCCCACCACCGTTGCCAAGCTGTACGCCAGCGAGAACCCGGACGTCCGCACCTCGGGCGGCATGACCTCGGTCAGGTACACGACCATGGCACCGTTATAGCAGCCGTAGATGAAGCTCAGCCACAGCTCCGCCACCAACAGATGGGCGAAGGACGGGCTCGTCACCAGCCAGCTCAGCACCGGGTAGGCCGTGACGATCGCCAGCAGCGTGGTGCCGATCAGCAGCGGCCGCCGTCCGACCCGGTCGGACAGCGCGCCCGACACCGGCAGCCAGAACAGGTTGGACAACCCCACGCACACCGTGACGATCAGCACGTCGATGGCATCGAGCTTCAACACCTGCCGGCCATAGGTGGGCGTGTAGGCGGTGATCAGGTAGAACGACACCGTCGTCATGATCACCATCATCATGCCAAGGCCGACGATCCGCCAGTTCACCGCCATCGACCGCAGGATCTCCATGGCGGTCAGGCGGCGCGGGCGGCTTAGGAACGCCTCGGTCTCGGCCAGCGAACGCCGCAGCAGGAACAGGAACGGGATGATCGCACAGCCGATCAGCAGCGGGACGCGCCAGCCCCAGGAGGCCATAGCCGCCTCGCCCAAGGTCTGGTTCAGCACCACGCCCAGTAGCGCGGCGAAGATCACCGCCACCTGCTGGCTGCCGGACTGCCACGCCACGTAGAAGCCCTTGTTGCCCGGCGTCGCGATCTCGGCCAGATAGACCGAAACGCCGCCCAGCTCGACGCCTGCCGAAAACCCCTGGATCAGCCGGCTCATCACCACCAGCAACGGCGCCGCCAGCCCGATCGAGGCGTATCCCGGCACCACGGCGACGGCCAGCGTGCCGACCGACATCAATGCCAGGGTCAGCAGCAGCCCAGCCCGGCGGCCATGCGCGTCGATATAGGCGCCCAGCACCAGCGCGCCCAACGGGCGCATGAGGAACCCCGCGCCGAATGTCATAAGCGCCAGCATGAGCGATGCGAACTGCCCGTCGCTGGTGTCGGCCTGCGGGAAGAATGTGCGTCCGATGGACGCGGCAAAGTAGCCGAAAACGAAGAAATCGTATTGTTCCAGAAAGTTGCCGCTCGAAACTCGCAGCACCCCCATCAGCTTCGATTGTCTGCCGGCGACCATGCCACCCGTCCCCTCCCCGATTTGGTGCAGAATACCGGATAGGGCGGACTGCACCAGACGCACCGTTGACGGTTGGGCGGAAAACCCGGTTCTGCTAGCGTCCCGGCAACGAAACGAGGAAACGACGGTGATCGACGCAGACGCCTTCCTTGCCGCACGGGATCTCCTGCTCGCGCACCGGTCCGACATCGACGCAGCACGCGCCGCGTTCCGATGGCCGGCACTGACGCACTTCAATTTCGCGCTGGACCATTTCGACCGGCTGGCAGCCGGCAATGACGCCACCGCCCTGCGCTTCATCGGCCCAGGCGACCATGACGCCAGCGTCTCCTTCGCCGCCCTGTCGGAGCGGTCCAGCCGGGTCGCCAACCACCTCCGCCTGCTGGGGGTGCGGCGTGGCGACCGTGTGCTGCTGCTGCTCGGCAACGTGCCCGCCCTGTGGGAGGCGATGCTGGCATGCTGCAAGCTGGGCGCGGTGGTGATCCCCGCGACCACCATGCTGACGGAGGATGATTTGCGCGACCGGTTCGACCGCGGCCGTGTGCGTCACGCCATCATCGCCGGGGAGCATGCGGGGCGGCTTGCGGCACTCGGCGGCACGTTCACCCGCATCGCCGTCGGCGGCGCGCCCGGCTGGCACCGCTTCGAGGATGGCTACCAAGCCGCGGCCGAGTTCACGCCCGATGGCGAGACCCGCGCCACCGATCCGCTGCTGCTGTACTTCACCTCCGGCACCACGGCGAAGCCGAAGCTGGTGCTGCATTCCCACCAGAGCTACCCGGTGGGCCATCTCTCGACCATGTATTGGCTCGGGGTGCAGCCGGGAGACGTCCACCTCAACATCTCCTCGCCGGGCTGGGCGAAGCATGCGTGGAGCAGCTTCTTCGCGCCCTGGATTGCCGGGGCGACGATCGTGATCCTGAACCAGGCCCGGTTCGATGCACGCGGCGTGCTGGATGTGCTGGAGCGCGCGCGGGTGACCACCTTCTGCGCCCCGCCCACGGTATGGCGGATGCTGATCCAGGAGGACCTTACGACCGCCCGCGTGTGCCTGCGGGAGGCCTTGGCCGCCGGGGAGCCGCTCAATCCGGAAGTGATCGGGCAGGTGCGGCGGGCCTGGGGACTGACCATCCGCGACGGCTACGGGCAGACCGAAACCACCTTGCAGATCGCCAACACCCCGGGGCGCACCGCACAGGCCGGTTCGATGGGCTGGCCGCTGCCGGGCTACGAGGTGGCACTGCTGGACCCGGACGGGCAGGAGGCGGCGGAGGGCGAGATCGCGCTTTCGCTGCAGCCGCGCCCGCTGGGCCTGATGGACGGCTACCAGGCGGAGGACGGCTCCCTGCGCGGCGTGGACGGACGCTGGTATCGCACCGGCGACACCGCGATGCGCAATCCGGACGGCTCGCTCACCTATGTCGGGCGGGCGGACGACGTGTTCAAATCCAGCGGCTACCGCATCAGTCCGTTCGAGCTGGAAAGCGTGCTGATCGAGCACCCGGCCGTCGCGGAGGCGGCGGTCGTGCCCTCCCCGGACCCGACCCGCACGGCGCTGCCCAAGGCGTTCATCCTGCTGGCGCCCGGCATCCCGCCGAACGGCGACACCGCTGCCAGCATCTTTGCCCATCTACGCGCCCGGCTGGCGCCGTACAAGCGGGTGCGACGCCTGGAATTCGCCGACCTGCCCAAGACGATCAGCGGCAAGATCCGCCGGGTGGAGCTGCGCCGGTTGGAGGCGGGCCGGCGACGGGAAGACGCGCGGGGCGAGCTGGAATTCCTGGAGGACGAGTTGGCGCAGGTATAGCGCTGGCTACTTCCGGGCGGGAGGCGCGTTGGCCCCCGGCCCGGCGACCAGGGCATCGACGGTGATGGGGTCGGCATGCTCGAACGTCAGCGTCAGCGGAACATGATCGCCTTGCTTCAACGGCTGCGTCAGCCCGGTCAGCATCAGGTGGTAGCCGCCTGGCGCCATGTGGATCGGCACGCCGGGGGTGACGGGAAGCCCGCCGGGCACGGGGCGCATCTCCATCACGCCGGCGCGCATGCGGCTGACATGCAGTTCGGCATTCGCCGCCACGGGCGTGTTGGCTCCCGTAAGCCGGTCAGGCTGGCTGGCCGTGACGGTGACGTACACGGCACCCGTTTGCGCCCCCGGCGTGCTGGCGCGGGACCAGGCTTCCGTCACGGCGACGTTGGCGGGTTGGGCGCGGGCAGAGGTCGCGAGGATCGCGGCGAACATGATCAGCGCTGGCAGCCGCATCACCTAATATCCTGATCAGGAAACATATTTCTTCAAATCGGCGGCCATTGCGTCCGCGCCCTCATCGGCGCGGATCACACCGGCGAAATGCCCGGCAGGGTCCATGACGTAGAGGACGGAGCTATGATCCATGGTGTAATCGCCGGGGTTGGGCCCGGTTTTATGCGGCGCGTAATAAACCCGGTACTCTCTCGCGACCGTGGCGATCTGGTCTGCGGTGCCGGTCAGACCCTGTAGTCGGGGGCTGAACGCGGCCGCGTACTGGCGAACCACGTCTGGGGTGTCGCGGGCTGGGTCGATGGTGATGAACACCGGCTGCAGCCGGTCCGCTGCCGCCCCCAGCCTGTCCATGGCCGCCGCCACGTCGTTCAGGGTCGTGGGACACACGTCGGGGCAGAAGGTGTAACCGAAATAGACCAGCATGTACTTGCCGCGGAACGCCTGGTCGGTCACCGACTTGCCCGCGCCGTCGGTCAGCGTGAAGGGTCCGCCGATCGCCGCGACCTGCTGCACGGGGGCGGGCGTGCCGTACACCCAGATCGCGACCGCCACGATCACCAGCAGCGCGGCGATACCGGCCAGCAATGCCGGGACGGTCCGCCCACCCGATGGCCTGGGCGCGGGACTCATGGTGTCGGGCATCGAAGGCTCCTTGGTCCGTCGCAAGCCGTTCGGTCCACGGCCGGATTATAGAGCAGCCGGCCTGCGCCGGCCAATTACGGGACGCCCATGCGCCGTGCCAGCACCAGGCACCCGAGGCTCAGCAGCATCACCGCGGTGAGGTAGAGCCCCGGGCTGGTCGGATCACCCGTCACGGCGACGATCCAGCCCACCACCAGCGGCGTCACCCCGCCGAACGCGACCTGCGCCAGCACGTAGCTGATGGAGACGCCCGTGGTGCGCCGCCGGGTCGGGAACAGGTCGGCCAGCGCCGCGGGGACGGTCGAGTAATAGCCGCAGTAGAACACCAGGGCGATCAGCGCCTGGATGGCCACCAGGGTGGCGACCGAGGGCGACGCCACCAGCCAGCGGAACAGCGGGTAAATGATCAGCAGGCCGAGCACGCCCGCAACCGCCATCACCCTGGTCCGTCCCACCCGGTCCGACAGGTGCCCGAACACCGGCGGCAGTACCGTGTTCACCAGCCCGGCCGCGACCGTTCCCAGCAGCGCGGTCGAGGCCGGCAGCCCGAGCCTGGTGAAGGCGAAGACCGGCATGTAGGTGTTGAGGTAGCTGCCGCAGGCGCCGGCCGCCACCAGCCCGGCGCCGACCAGGATGCGGCCCTTGTCCTGCGACGCCGCCTCCCGCAGCGGCGTGTCGGTCCGCTCGGCGCGCAGGAACTCCTCCGGTTCGTCCAGCCGGGTGCGGATGTAGAGCGCCGCCGGGCCGATCAGCAGGCCGAACAGGAACGGCACCCGCCACCCCCAAGCCGCCACTTGGTCCGCGGTCAGCAAGGCGTTCACCGCATAGGCGAACACCGAGGCGAGGAACACCGCGAAGCCGGAGGCCGCCCATTGCAGGCTGGCATAGAAGCCTCGTCGCGCCGGGTCCTGCTCCGCCAGCAGGGCGGTGGCGCTGCCGAACTCGCCCCCGGCGGAAAAGCCCTGCACCATGCGCGCGACCACCAGCAGCAGCGGGGCGGCAACGCCGATCACCGCGTAGGGTGGCAGCACGGCGATCACCAGCGTCGCCAGCGTCATCAATCCGGCGGACAGCGTCAGCCCCGGCTTGCGGCCGACCCGGTCGGAATAGGCGCCGATCAGCACCGCGCCGAGCGGCCGAACCAGCCATGCGATGGCGAAGGTGCCCAGGCTCAGCAGCGTGGAGGTCGCGGGATCCACCGTGGGGAAGAACTGGCGCCCCAGGACGACGGCGAACAGCGCGTAGAGCACCAGGTCGTACCATTCCAGCGCCGCGCCGATATTCGCGGCGATGGCGGTGTGCAGCCGGCTCGCCCGCGGCCGTGTCCCGAAGCCAAGATCCACTGCGAGTCCCTTTGCCGCCCCGTCAGGATCATGTCGGCCGGGCGGCGGAGCGACAAGGCTGTCAGGCCCGGCGAAGCGCCTGCTTGTCGACTTTGCCGACCACCGTCTTCGGCAGGCCCTCCGACCAGGTGAAATGCTGCGGCACCTTGTAGCGGGCGAGCAGGCCGCCGAGATGATCGGCCAGCATGGCCTGGCTCAGGGCTGCCCCGGCGCGCGGCACCACCACGGCGTGCAGCGCCTCCCCCTTATGCGGGTCCGGCACGCCGATCACCGCGGCCTCGGACACGGCGGGATGCAGCAGCAGCGCGTCCTCCACCTCGCGGGGATAGACGTTGAAGCCGGACACCACGACCATGTCCTTCTTGCGGTCGCAGATGTGCAGGTAGCCGTCGGCATCGATCCAGCCGATGTCGCCGGTATGCAGCCAACCGTCGCGCAGCGCCTCGGCGGTCTGCCCCGGCAGGTTGCGGTAGCCGCGCATCAGCGCCGGACCACGCGCCCGCACCTCCCCCTGTTCCCCGGTTCGAAGCGCCCGTGTGCCGGTTGCGACATCGACGATGCCGATCTCCGTCCCCGGCACCGCGACGCCTACCGAGCCGGGCTTGCGCACGCCCGCGGGCGGGTTGAAGGCCAGCACGGGCCCGGTCTCCGTCTGGCCAAAGCCCTCGCAGACGGGGGCGCCGGTCGCAGCCTCCCACCGCCGCATGATCTCCGGCGGCAAGGCGGAGGCCCCGGAGTAGCACAGCCGCAGCGAGGAGAAATCGGCCTGGGCGAACCCCTCGAAGCCCATCAGCCCGTTGAACACGGTCGGGCTGCCGGAAAACAGCGTGATCCGCTCCCGCGCGATGGCGTCCAGCACCAGGCGGGGGTGGTAGCGCGGCAGGATCACCAGCGTGCCGCGGCAATACAGCGCCAGGTAAAGGCACATCGCGGTGGCATAGACGTGGAACAGCGGCGTGATCGCCAGCACCCGCTCGGCCTGCGGCCTGGTCGGCAGCAGGGCTTCGCGCTGGCTGACATTGACCGCCACGGCGCGATGCGACAGGTCGACGCCCTTGGACCGCCCGGTGGTGCCGCCGGTATATTGCAGCGTGGACAGGCTGTCCGGGCCGGGCAGCGGCGGCAGCGCACCGGCGCCGTCCAGCAGGCGCCGGGCGCCAGGGCCGACCGCCAAGGTTTGCACGATGCCGAGTTCGGCGGCGACCGGCAGCACAATGGCCGCGGTCTCTGGTCCGTAGATCACCAGCGCCGGGTCGGCATCGGCCAGGATCGGGCGCAGCTCGTGTGCGGTGTAGGCCGGGTTCAGCGGCACGACCTGGGCACCGGCCGCCTGCACCGCGAGCGTCGCCACGACCAGGTCGATCGAGTTGGCCAGCAACAGGGCCACGCGCCCGCCGCGATGGACGGCGAGCTCAGCGGCCAGGCCGGCCACGGCGCGGAGGTAGGCGGCATAGTCCAGCCGCTCCTCCCCGCACACCAGCGCCTCGCCGGTGGGATGCCGGACGGCGGCATCCACCAGCATGTGCACGACGGTCGGGAACACGGCCGGCAGCATCAGGCGGCGTCCCGCACGTCGACCACCACCGCCATGCCGGTGTCGCCGGCGGCGCAGCCCTGGAACAGGCCGCGGCCGCCGCCCCGCCCGGCCAGCTCCTCGATCAGCTCGATGACGCCGCGCAGCCCGGTCGGCCCCTGCGGATGGCCCCAGACCAGGGAGCAGCCGTAGCGGTTCATCCGCTCGGGCTTCAGGCCGAAATGGCGGCAGAAGGCGATGTCGTTCACCACGAACGGGTTGTGCGACTTGATCGCGTCCATGTCGCCGATCCCCAGCCCGGCGGCGTCCAGCGCGCGCTGCGTGGCCGGGATCGGTGATTCCGGCATGAACCCCTTCTCCGCCCGCGCTGCGCCGAAGCCGAGCAGGGTGACGTCGATGGGGCCGCGCCGCAGCGCGCGCGCCTGCTCCGGCGTCGTCACCACGATGGCGGCGCTGCCGTCGGCCGGGTGGGTCTGGCCGCCATAGGTGACGGTGCCGCCTTCGATCACCGGGCGCAGCGTCTCCAGCCCAACGGCATCGGTGGCATGCACGCCCTCGTCGCCGTGCATGGTGCCGGCGATGCGGCGGAACTTCGCGTCCGGCACGGCGAACGGCAGATCCATGTAGCGGCGCTGGAAGGCATGGTCATCCGCCAGCGCATCCTGATACTGGGCATAGCGCAGCAGGGTGACCTCGTTCTGCTCGGCCGTGCCGATCCGGTATTTGCGGGCGACGTTCTCCGCCGTCTCCACCATGGCGAGCTTGGCGAACGGGTCGCGGGCGAAATTGTCCAGCACCCAATCCTCGTGCACGCCGTGGCCGCCGGGGCCGGACGGGTCCGGGTAATACAGCATCGGCCCGTTCGACACCCGGTCCGCACAGGTGACGAGCATGGTCTGGCTGGCGCCCGAGCCGATCTCGGCCGCGGCGGTCGCCAGGGTGCGCACGCCGGTGGCGCAGGCCTGGTTGATGGTGGGGCCGTGTGCGAGCGGCGCACCCAACTCCCCCATCAGCCAAGGCAGGCCGTAGAAGGCGCCACGCTGCGGCACGGTGGTGCCGAGCACGCCCGAATCGAACACCGCTGGATCGATCTGCCGGCGGACGAGCGCAGCCTTGGCGACGTGGGCGGCGAACAGGAGGCTATGCAGGTGCGACAGCGAGCCCTGCCATTTGGCGAACGGCGTGCTCCAATAGGCACCATACGGGATCGCGATGGCTGGCACCCTGTCGTTCCTCTTCGGTGACGCAAGGCTTTAGCAGCTTGTGCCTGGCCATCCGACATACCCACGGAGCGACAGGGCGGCAACGCCGGTCAGTCCTTCGCGGCATCCTCGTCAAGGTCTTTCAGCACTTCGGCCGGGGCTGTCTTGTCGAGCTTCTTGGCTTCGGCGATCAGCTTGTCCGCCGCGCCGTCATCGCCTTCGGTCAGTTTCTCCAGCGCCTGCTCCGTCAGGTCCAGCGCCTTCTCGTGCTTGTCGTCGGCCATCGCTCCGTCCTCTCGTAGAATGTCTTGCGTTTGTATCATGCCGTAGATTCTCAGCGTGGCTCTAAACGCAACGGCGATGACAGGTTGCTGACAGGCCGAACGACTCCACGAACGCATCCGCCTCGGCGTTGCAGCATAGCTATCGCGACCCTATCGTGATGGGCATGGATTTCGCGATCCCGGCCGCCATCGTCGAGCATGACAGGGGTGGCGCGATGGTGCTGCGCCACGCGCTGGCGCCGGCGCCGTACGACCGGCAGGTCGGGGACTGGCTGCGCCGCTGGGCCGCGGACGCGCCGCACCGGGTGGCTTTGGCCGAGTGGGATCCGGCAGGCACGCTGCACACCATCAGCTACGCCCAGGCCCGCATCGCCTGCGACCGCCTGTCGCAGGGCTTGCTGGACCGCGGCCTCGGGCCGGACCGTCCGATGGCGCTGCTCTCGGAGAAGAGCATTGGCCATGCGTTGCTGACCCTTGCGGCGCTTCAGGTCGGCGTTCCCGTCTGCCCGGTGTCGCCGGCCTATTCGCTGCGCCCGGAGGCCCACGGCCGGCTGGCGTTCTGCCTGGGCGCCATCCGGCCCGGCCTGGTCCTGGTGGACGACCGGGCGGCGTTCGCCGCCGCCTTGGCGATGCTGACGCCGGGCACGGAGGTGGTAACGGAGGCCGAATTGGCTGGGATCGGGCGCGATCCCGCCGGGGTGGAGGCCGCCTTCGCCCGGGTCGATCCGGATGCGCCGGCGAAGATCCTGTTCACCTCCGGATCGACCGGCGACCCGAAGCCGGTGATCAACACGCACCGCATGATGTGCTCCAACGCCGCGGCGCAGGCGCAGCTGTTCCCCTTCCTGCGGCGCCGCCCGCCCGTGGTGGTGGATTGGCAGCCCTGGCACCATTGCGGTGGCAGCAGCCACAACTTCCACGCCGCGCTGTCCAACGGCGGCAGCTACTATATCGATCGCGGCAAGCCCACCACGGAAGCCGCCTTCGCCCCCACGCTGCACGCGCTGCGCAGCGTGTCGCCGACGCTGCATTTCAACGTGCCGCTCGGCTACGACCGGCTGGTCTTCCACCTGGAGCGGGACCCGGCGCTCGCCCGCAGCGTCTTCGCCGAGCTGGATTGCATCGTCTACTCCGCCGCCTCGATGCCGCACACGCTATGGGCAGCGCTGGAGCGCCTCTCCATCGCCCATCGGGGCAAGCTGGTCCCCATGGTGTCGTCCTACGGCATGACGGAGATGGCGCCGCTGCACACCAGCCTGCACTGGCACGAGGGCGCGCCCGGCCTGATCGGCCTGCCGATCCCCGGCTCCGCGGTCAAGCTGGTGCCGGTGGACGGCAAGCTGGAGTTGCGCGCCAAGGGGCCGAACGTCACCCCCGGCTACTACAACGCGCCGGCCCTGACCGCGGCGGCGTTCGATGCCGAGGGCTGGTATCGCAGCGGCGACGCGGTGTGCCTGGTGGATGCGGCGCACCCGGAGCGCGGGCTGCGGTTCGACGGCCGGCTGACCGACCAGTTCAAGCTCGGCACCGGGAGCTGGGTGCCGATCGGCGACATCCGCACCGCCATCGTGGCCGCCTGCGCGCCGCTGCTGGACGACGTGCTGGTGGCCGGCGAAGGACGCTCCGAAGTCGGCCTGCTGCTGATCCCGAACCTGCAGGCCTGCCGCGAGGCGCTCGGCCAGCCGGGCATCGGCCTGCGCGACCTCGTCGTGCTGCCGGGGCTGGCGGCACGGCTGCGCGGGGCGCTGGGCCGCTACAACGCCGCCAACCCTGCGTCCAGCCGCCGCATCGCCCGCGCGTTGGCGATTGATGACGTGCCATCCTTGGCAAAGGGGGAGACCACCGACAAGGGCCACATCAACCAGGCGCTGGCCGTGCGGAACCGGCCGCTGCTGGTGGAACGCCTGTTCGGCGCGGCGGATGTCCACACCCTGCGCCTGTGATTGCGGCCACCGGCAGAATGCTTCAATCTTGAAGTAATCTGCCAGGAGTTCCAGCGTGATCCCGATCCTCTCCCGCCGCGACGTGGCCCGCCTGCTGGGGGCCGGCGGCGTCGCCGCCATGCTGCCCGGCCGGGTACTGGCGCAGGGCAGCGACGCCCTGTCCATCGCCTATCCGGGGGACGTGCCGGTGTGGGACCCGAACCTGCGCACCCATGTGGTCGGGCACTCCATCTTCAAATGCGTGTTCGACCAGCCGCTGACCTACGCGCCGGACCTGACGCTGCTGCCCGCGGTCGTCACGAAATGGGAGATGTCGGCCGACGGCAAGACGCTGGACCTGCAATTGCGCGACGACGTGTCGTTCCATAACGGCGACCGGCTGACGGCGGACGATCTCCGCTTCACCTTCTTCGAGCGGCCACATGCCGAGAAGCTGGACATGACGGGGATCTGGCGCCGGGTGTCGGATGTCGAGGTGGTGTCCCCGACCCATGCGGTGATGAAGTTCAGCTCGCCCATGCCGTCGGCCATTCCGTGGCTGGCCTTCCTGGCCAGCTTCATCGTGCCGAAGAAATACATGACGGCCGTGGGGCATGACGGCTTCGTCGCCAAGCCCATCGGGTCCGGCCCTTACAAGCTGGTGTCGTACCAGCAGAACGCGCGCATCGGGCTGGAAGCCTACGAGCAATACTGGGGCGGCGTGCCGGCCTACAAGCAGGTCACGTTCGAGATCCTGGGCGACGTGTCCAGCCGCACCGCCGCCATCGAAAGCCGCCGGGTGGGCCTGGCCGCCGAAGTGCCCGTGCGCGAGGCGACCCGGCTGGGCAAGGACCCGCAGCTCAAGGCCAGCATCGAGCCGTTCACCGACATCTACCTCCTGCAGGTCAGCAACACCGGCGCCTTCACCGACCAGCGGGTGCGCCTGGCCGCCCACCACGCGATCGACAAGGAGGCGATCAGCCGGGCGCTGTTCGGCGGGGTTGCCAAGCCGATCGCCGTGCCGGCGGCGCAGGGCACGCCGGGCTACCCGGCCGACTTCACCTTCGCCTACGACCCGGCGAAGGCGACCGCGCTGCTGAAGGAGGCCGGCTTCACGCCCGACAAGCCGGCGGAGATCACCTTGTGCACCACCAACGGCACCTTTCCCGGCGATTTCGACATCAGCCGGGTGATCGCCCAGATGTGGGGCAAGGTCGGCCTGAAGGCGAAGGTCGAAACCATCGAGTTCGTCCAGTACCAGGAGCGTCTGCGGGCGGGCACACTGCCGGAGGCGACCACCTATCGCTGGGGCAACATGACCGGCGACCCGGAATTGTACACCGGCTACCTGCTGAACCCGAAATTCCCGTTCGCCGCCTGGCACAGCGACGACGTGGGTCCTCGGCTGGACCCGCTCTTCTCCGAGATGGACGACGCCAAGCGGTATGCCGGCTACCGCGCGTTCAACGAATGGGCGGTCGACCAGGGCTACACCATCCCGCTGCTGCAGGGCGTGACGTCCACCGTCTACCGCAAGACGGTCGACTTCGTCCCCTACGCCAATGGCTGGATCCGGCCGAGTGCCTTCAAGCCCGCTTGAGGCTGCGCTGCACCGCCTGCGCGGCCTGGCCGGCGGCCAGCCGGCGTTCTCGGCGTGGGAGCGCTTCGACCAGGACGCGGTGGATGCATATGCCGCGCTGACGGGCGAGGATCTCTGGATCCACACCGACCCGGCGCGCGCCGCCGCCTCCCCGTTCGGCGGCACGATCGTGCAGGCCTCCTTGCTGATGGCGCGGTTCGGCGCCTGGCTGCGGGACACCGGGTTCTGGCTGCCCGGCCCGGCGGTGCCGCTGAACTACGGCTTCGACCGCGTCCGCATCCTGCGCGGCCTGCCGACCGGCGCGCCCGTGCGCAGCCGCATCCAGTTGCGCGAATTGGACGAGCGGCCGCCCATGCTGAAGCTGCATGTGGCGGTGGTGGCGGAGCGCGACGACGGCGGCAGGCCCGTGTTGGCCGCGGAATGGATCGTGGCGTTCCAACTGCCCGCGTAGTCGTTGGCGCCGTCGTCAGGCACCGGTGAGCCCGGCCGTGATCTCGCTCGATGCCCAATCGAGGAAGATGCGCACCCGCGGCGAGAGCTGCCGCCCTTCGAGGTAGAGCAGGTAGACCGGACTGTCCGTTGGCGGATGGCCCGACAGCACTTCGACCAGTGCGCCCGTCTCCAGCTCGTGGGCGACGCGGTAGCGCGGCACCTGGACCAGCCCCAGGCCAAGCCGGGCCAGGCTGGCGTTGGTCGCCGCCGCCGACACGGTAACGGACACCGGAAGCGAGACCCTGCGGACACCGCCGTCGGTCTGGAACTCGAGCGGCATGACCGATCGCGTGGCGGTGGACACGAAGCCGATCATCCTGTGGCCGTCCAGCTCGTCCGGCGATGTCGGCACGCCATGCCGCGCGAGATAGGCGGGGCTGGCGAAGGTGCCCTCGGCGACCACGCCGAGTTTGCGGCCGACCAGCCCGCTATCCGCCGGCTTGCCCACGCGGATGGCGCAATCCACGCCCTCGGCCACCAGGTCGATCAGGCGGTCGCCCTCGCCGATATGAAGCTCGATATTAGGGTAGCGTTCGAGAAAGCCCGGCAGCCCAGGCAGCAGGAACCGCTGGGCGAACCGGCTATGGACGTCGATCCGCAGCGGCCCGACCGGCACTGTCTGGGTGGCGGCAGCGTCGGCATCATCGATCGCCGACAGGATCGCCAGGCAGCGGCGGTAGTAATCCTCGCCCTCCGCCGTCAGCGTCACCCTGCGCGTGGTCCGGGCCAGCAAGCGGATGCCGAGATGGCGTTCGAGCTGCTGGACCGCCTCCGAAGCCCGCGATCGCGGCAGCCCGAGATCCGCCGCCGCCTGCGCGAAGCTGCGCCGCTCGACCACCCGGGTGAAAGCCTGCATCGCGTCGATCCGGTCCACCGATTGATCCAGTTTTTCGATCAGTCAGAACCGGATAACATCCCTAAACGCGACCAGTCGCAATCCGTATCTGGTGGACAGGCAAGACGGAGACCCTCCATGGCTGAAACACGAGGCTGCGCCATCATCACCGGTTCGTCCAAGGGCATCGGTGCCGCCGTGGCGGAACGGCTTGCGTGGGACGGCTTTGCCGTCGTCGTCAACTATGCCAGCGGCGCCGAGGCGGCGGGCGCGCTGCTGAGCAAGATCAAGGCGGCTGGCGGCCAGGCGATCGCGGTCAAGGCCGACGTGAGCGATCCGGCAGCCATGGGCGCGCTGTTCGACCAGGCGACAGCCGCGTTCGGCGGCGTCGACGTGCTGGTCAACAATGCCGGGATCATGAAGCTGAAGCCGCTGGCGGAAACCGAGGACTCGCTGTTCGACCAGCACATCGCGGTCAACCTCAAGGGCACGTTCAACGGCCTTCGCGAAGCGTCCCGCCGGATGCGCGACGGCGGACGGATCGTGAGCTTCTCTTCGAGCGTCGTCGGGCTGTACCAGCCGACCTACGCCGCCTATGCCGCGACCAAGGGGGGCGTGGAGGCCATGACCCACATCCTGGCCAAGGAGTTGGGCAAGCGCGGCATCACGGTGAACGCCGTGGCCCCCGGCCCGGTCGCGACCGAGCTGTTCCTGGGCGACAAGTCGGAGGACCAGGTCGCGGCCATCACGAAGATGATCCCGCTCGGCCGGCTGGGCGAGCCGGAGGATATCGCCCGGGTGGTTGCATTCCTCGTGGGTCCCGATGGCGGCTGGGTCAACGGCCAGGTGCTGCGGGCCAATGGCGGCGTGGTCTGAGGCCAAGCCGCCCCGACCCCCGCGAGCAGTGGCTCCGGCATGGCCGCCAATGGCCATGAATTCCCTTTGGCCGGCGCCCCGTCCTGAGGGCATCATTCAACCAAGGAGCGTCCTATGCCCTTCGCCAACTTCAAACTGCCGCAGGCCGCGCTGTCGAAGGCGCAGAAGGCGGACCTCATCCACCGGACCACAGCCATGTTCGCCGAGTATTTCGGCGAGGCCGTCCGCCCCACCACCATGGTGCTGATCGAGGAGGTGCCCGATGGCGGCTATGGCCGCGCCGACGAGGTCTTCGTCATCCCAGATGCCTACCGGGCGAAGGATGAGGGCTGAGCATCGTTAGGCGCTCGGACCGGGTCCCGCCTCGACGCCGACGCTGCGGACGATCTCCGCATTGATGAAGTTGTGCGCGAGGGCGTGGTAGACGCCCTCGCGACAGACTAGGCGGGATACGGCAAACCCGATCAGCGACGTCAGCATCAACGGCACGACCATCGCATGGTCGTTCGTCATCTCCGCCACGATGACGAAGGCGGTAATCGGGGCCTGCACCACGCCCGAGAAATAGCCGACCATGCCCAGGACGACGAGCGCCTGGGCCGGCGCGCCGGGCAGCAGCCAGGCCATGTTCGCGCCCAGCCCCGCGCCTACCGCCAGCGAGGGGGCGAAGATGCCGCCGGGAATGCCGCTGATGGAGGAGGCCGCGGTCGCCAGCAGCTTAAGGATGCCGAACGAGGCTGGCATCGCGTCCGCCCCTTGCACCATCGCGCGCGCCTGGGCGTAGCCGGTGCCGAATACGGTCTGCCCGGACAGCCATCCACACAGCGCCACGAACAGGCCGCACGATGCGGCGAACCCCGTCGGGTGCCGCTTGACCGCAGCGCCGACCCTCCCGCGCAAGGCGCCGCCGAACAGGATAAGGGTGCGGCTGAACCCGCCGCCGAGAAGGCCGCCGGCGATGCCCAGCAGCGGCACTGCCAGCCAGCCCTGCACCGACGGTCCCAGCACGGCGTGGGTAGTGCCGAAATAGGTGTAGTCGCCCTGCAAGGCCAACGACGTCAGCCCCGCGGCGATGACGCCGCCCACGATGGTGCCGCTGGTGCGGACCTCGAAGGAGCGGCTCATCTCCTCGATCCCGAACACGATCCCGGCCAGCGGGGTGTTGAACGCGGCGGAGACTCCGGCGCTGGCCCCGGCCAGGATCAACCCCGGTTGCCGCCGGGGCGACAGCCGGCCGATGGCGAACATGATGGAGGCGCCGACCTGCACCGTCGGTCCTTCCCGCCCGATCGAGGCGCCGCAGAGCAGGCCGAGCAGCAGCAGGATGGTCTTGCCGATCGCGATCCGGATCGAGACCAGGCGCTCGCGCGCTGCCAGGCCGTGCAGCTGCCGGGCGGCGATCGCCTGCGGAATGCCGCTGCCGCCGGAATTTGGAAAATAACGCCGGGACACCCAGCTCGACAGCGCGAAGCCCAGCGGCGTCAGCAGGAACGCCGCGTAGGGCAGCCGCGTCAGCACGACGTGGAACACGTCGCTCGCCTGGTCGGCAAGCAGCGCGATGCCGTAGGCCGCCGCGCCCACCACGATGCCGCCGAGAACGAAGATGCCGTGCCGCCGCCATCGCAGGGTGGTGGCCCGCAAACGCCGGGCGTGCCTGATCTTGAGGGAGAGCGGAAGCAGGGATGCCATTACCCGCGATGAAGGCAGTCGCCCAGCTGATTGGCAAGCCGCACGACGCTCTGCTGCCACGCCGTGTCGGACGCAGGCTCGCCGCGTGGCGGGGGATCGGTCAGCAGGCTGCGGATCGCCGCGGCCAGCGAGCCCGGGTCGGGCTGGCAGAGGCGGGCGAGCGGCGAGCCGGCCAATTGCTCCGCCAATCCCCCGACCCGCGTCGCCACGATCCACCGCCCGGCGGCCAGGGCGGCGGCGGCGACGCCGCTCTGGCTCGCCTCGCGATGCGACAGCACCAGCGCGTCGGCCCATCCCAGCAGGGACCCCACCTCGTCCTCCGGCACCCAGCGGTTCTCCACCGCCACGCCCGGCAATCGGCGCAGCGCGTCCAGTTCGGGACTGTCCGGCCCCGCCCCCACCACGCGGAGCTCGACGCCGGTCAGGCACGGGATGGCGGCCGCGAGCAGGTCCAGCCCCTTGTAGGGCAGCAATCGCCCGAAGCTCAGCAGACGCAGGGGGCCGCCATGGGCCATGGGGCGGTCGCCAGGACCGCCATACTGCAGGGGTGACAAACGGCTGCGAAGCAGCGGCCGGTCCGCTGCCACGGGTGCCAACTGGTCCGCCACGTGGCCGCTCAAGGCCACCAAGGCGGTCGCGCGCCGTAGCAGGCGGCGCTGCAGGACCGCTTGCATCGGCAGGATGTCGCCCGGATGCAGGGTCGCGTCATGCACCGCCACCGCGTAGGGCACGCCAGCCCGGCGCAACGCCGCGGCCATCAGCAGGTCGAGCGGCGCCGGCATGGCGCACAGCGCGCCGTCGAACCGGAAGCTACGCAATCTGCGCGACAGGGCCGGCGCCGACCAGGGGATGCCGGCCAGGCGTCGTGCCCAGCCGGCCAGGCCGGCATAGGTCCGCACGGGGAGGTCGCACTCCGGCAGGCCGCCCGCCATGATCTCCGCACCCTGGGACAGCGACAGGACGACGGTGACGCCGGGCACCTGCCGCAAGGCCCGCGCCAACTCCAGGGCGTAGCGCGGCCCCGCCCCGCGGCGCCCCCATTGCCACACCAGCAGCCTCACAACCCGATCCCGCGCAGCGCCGCCGCGAGCGGTGCGGAGCCTAGGCGCTGCCGTGCCGCCACGCGGGCCCGCGCGCCGAGTGCGACGCGGGCCGCCGCGTCGTCCGCCAGGCGGCGGAGGTGGGCGGCAGCGACAGCGACGTCCGCCTCCGCCCAGACCGCGCCCGGCGCCTGGAACACGCCGCGCGGATCGACCGCAGGCACCAGGCGATATGGCACCAGCGCCGCCGTGTCCGCATCCATGAAATCGGTGTTGCCGGACCAGTCGGTGGCGACCACCGCGCGGCCCAGCAGCATTCCCTCCGCCGGCACCAGGCCGAAGCCCTCGCTGCGGTGGAGCGACAGCACGATGTCGGCGCAAGCGGTCAGCGCGTGGTTGTCGGCCAACGGCAGGGTGCGCGTCTCGAACCGGATGTTCGCCGCCCCGGCCGCCGCGTCGCGCAGGCGCTGGAGGTCGGGGCCGAAATGGCCGGCATGCCCGATCTTCATCACCAGCACCCGGTCCGCCCGCTCCCCGAACGCCGCGCGGTGGGCGGCGATCGCGGCCAACGGGTTCTTGCGCGCGAAGGACGAGGCGAGGCTGAACGAGCACAGCACCACCACGGCGTCGCCGGGCAGGCCGAACGCCTGCCGGTCCAGCACGGACGGCATCGGCGGCCGGGACGCGACGCAATATGGCACCACCCGCACGCGGCCGGGCAGCAATGGCTCCAAGGCAGCGGCGGTGAAGCGGGAGGGCGCCCACACCTCGTGCACGAAGCGCACGCCGCTCGCCCAATCCGGCGGCGCCACAGGCAGTTCCCACGCCCAGCATCCGATCACCCGGCGTCCGCGCACTAGGCCACGGGGCAGGCGCAGCAATGCGGCCGCCATGTGCGGCGCGTTCACGTGCAGCACCAGCGGCGCACCCTCTGGTGCCGCCGCGGCGGCCGCCAGCGGGACGTCGTCCGTCTCGCCGGGCAGGCTAAGCCCGGCCCGCAGCGGCCAGGCCGGCACCCCCAGTTCCGACAGCCCGGCCAGCATCAGCCGCGCGCCCTCCCCCAGGCCGGACGCCCGCGCCAGTTCCCCGGCGACGATCAGGCCGTGGCGGGGATGCGGCGCCGGGCGGGTCGGGCGCGGCGCGAGCATGGCGGTGGCGCGGGCCAGCACCGTGCGGCGCGCGCCTGCCGGCAGCAGACGCCATATCCGATGGAGCGGGTGCAGCCCCGAGCCGGAGGCGGGATCGGGCGACGGCATCGCCGGGTTCTGACCGCGGCCACGCCGCCCGGCAACCCCCTGGCAGCCAGGCGGCCGCGGGTCACACCAGGCGCATCACGTCGGCCCAGTAGGTGCCCCACTCCTCGTTGGCCCAGGCGGCATCCTCGTGCATCGCACGGGCGAAGCAGAAGGCGGCGTCGCCGCTGGTCCGCCGCAGGTACCGCGCCATCGCCGCCGGGCAGCGCGCCGGATCATCGGCGAACAGGATGGCCGCAGGCGGGATGACCGGTTGGGTGGGCTGATGCTGCGAGACCTGCATGGCCGACGGCTCCAGTGCCTAAATCACCGCGGAGACTACGCACGGATGTGTGTCGCGGATGTGGCGTAAACCATGTCAAATGCGACACATTGCAACATCGCCGTCAGCGGTCGATCGACACGGATCCGTCACGGGCGAAGCTGTACGAGCCCGATTGCCGCGAGAAATTCTGCACGATGGTGTCCCGCAGGTAGTCCACGCGGACATTCACCGACGCCGGATCCAGGCCGCCGAAGGCCGGCTGGACGTGGACATCCGCGACCTGGCCGCCACCCAGGTCGATCGAAACGGTATAGCCGTTGTCGGACCGCGCCATGCGCCACCGCGTGCCCTGGGCCGTGACGCTCGCCCAGCGCGGGGGGGACGCGGCCGGGTCGGGCACCGGTGCAACCGGCGTGGCCGGTGCAGCCGGTGTCGCGGGCACAGCCGCGGCGCTGGTCGTGGGCGGGCCCACGGGCGCGGGCGTGACTGCCGGTGGCGGGACCGGCGCGGCTGGCGATGCGGCCGGCGCGTCGGGCCTGGCGGCCGCGGCACGCAGGCGCTGCATCACCGCGTCCAAATCGCCGGGGCTGGATGCCGCAGCGGGCGGGGCGGTGGCTGGCGTGGCCGGGTCGGCCGGATGGATGACGAAGCCGGTCGACGAAGGCGTGTCGCCGGAGGACAGGATGCGCGGCTCGGGCCGCTGTCCGCCACCTGTCGGCAGCATGACGAAGGCCACCGCGATGGCCACGGCCGCAGCGACTGCGAGAAGGGCGTACCGCAACATGGTCAGGCGTGTTCCATGCAGCGCATGTAACGGACCCGGCTGCGGCGGAAAAGCCGCCGCTCAGGCTTTTTTCTGCCAGCCCCGCTCGCCCTGCTGCCAATAGGTCACCTGGTGGCCGGCTCCCTTGGCGGCGACCCAGCGCTGCCGGGCGGCGGCCACTTCCTCCGGCTCGCCGCCGTCGAACAGGTCGAACACGCGGTCGAACAGCGCCGGGTCGGCATCCACCCCGTCCAGCCGGAACAGGAAGCGGCCGCCATTGGGCGCCTCGGCCACCAAGGTCAGCCAGATCGGTTGCAGGTCGGCCTCCCCGGTCTGCGCGCTGCCATGGGGCAGCCAATCGGGGTCGGTGCTGGCCCACAGCGCCTCGTCCACGGCGCGCAGCCGCGCCTCGGTCGCGCAGAGCACCACGGCGCGCTGCCCGGCCGCCAGGGTGCGGCCCAGCAGCTTCGGCAAGGCCTGCTGCGCGGTCGAGCGGGTCAGGTGATAGAAGCCGATCTCGCTCACCGATGCGGATCCTCGAACCGTTGCGCCACCAGGTAGTCCAGCAGCCGCACGCCGAAGCCGGTGGGGCCGGCGGCATGACGGTCGTCCGACGCCTTCCGCGCTTCCATGCCGGCGATGTCCAGATGCGCCCAGGGCGTGTCGCCCACGAACTCGCGCAGGAAGGCGGCGGCGTGGCAGGCATCCGGCTGGCCCCGCCCCGGCACGCAGTGGCGGAGATCGGCGATGTCCGAGTCCAGGTCCGCGCGGTGGCTGTGGCCGATCGGCATGCGCCACGCCGCCTCCCCGACCGCGGTTCCGGCGGCGGCCACCTGCGCGGCGAAGCAAGGGTCGTTGTCGAACAGCCCCGCCATCTGGCCTCCCAGCGCGGTGACGATGCTGCCGGTCAACGTCGCCAGGTCGACCAAGGCCGCGGGTCGGAGGTGGCGCACGGCCCAGCCCAGCGCGTCCGCCAGCACCAGCCGGCCCTCGGCATCGGTGTCGACCACTTCGACGCACAGGCCGTTGCCCATGCGCAGCACGTCGGACGGGCGGTAGCTTGATCCGCCGGTCGCGTTTTCCGCCAGGGCCAGCACGGCCGCAACCGGCGCCGGGGACCGCCGTCCGGCCACGGCGAGCATGGCACCGGCGCAGGCGGCGGCGCCGGCCATGTCGGCCCGCATCTCCTCCATGCCCGCGGCCGGCTTGATGCAGAGGCCGCCGGTGTCGAAGGTGATGCCCTTGCCGACGAACACCACCGGGTCGGCCTTGATCGTGCCTGGCCAACGCAGCACCACCAGGCGCGGCGGGTGGGCGGACCCGGCGCCCACCGCCAGCAAGCCGCCGAGCCCGGCGCGTCGCAGCGCCTCGCGCCGCAGCACCTCGATCGTCACCCCGGCCGCCGCCAAGGGCGCGAGACGATCGACGAAGCCTGCCGGGGTCAGCGTGTCCGACGGTTCGGCCACCAGGTCGCGGGCCAACGCGACGCCCGCCAATACCGCGTCCCGCAGCCGCCAGGCACGGCGGAACGGACCGGGCGTCCCGGTCAACACGTCCAGATGCGCGAGCCGGGCAGTGTCCTTGAGGGTGCGCAGGCGGTCGTAGCGCCAGCTCCGCAGGCAAACACCGGTGGTAAAGGCGACCGCGTCCGCCGACGAGAGGCGGCGGAGGTCGAGCGTGGCGCGACGCTGGCCCGCCAGGCGCGCCGCGGCCAAGGCGCCCGCCGCCTCGGCCGCGTCCCCCAGCGCCACCAGCCAGCCGCCGTCCGTCCACGCAGCCTCACCAGGGCGGCCGGCGAAGCCCGGCCGGGCCTGCCCCGCGGCGACCGGCTCGACCAGCGGGCCATGCGGCGAGCCGGGGGCGATGCGGACCCGCATCACTCGGCTGGCGGAGTGCTCTCGTAGTGGTCGGCCACCAGCCGGTCGATCAGCCGCACGCCGAACGCAGTGGCGCCTTTCGGGATGGTCGGGGCGTCCTTCGTGCTCCAGGCCATGCCGGCGATGTCCAGATGCGCCCACGGCACGCCGTTGGTGAAGCGCTGGATGAAGCACGCGGCGCTGATCGAACCGCCGGGCCGGCCGCCGACGTTCTTCATGTCGGCGATCTCGCTCCTGATCATCCTGTCGTAGGCGTCCCCGAGCGGCATGCGCCACAGTTTCTCGCCCCATTTCGTGCCGCAGGCCAGCAGGTTCTGCGCCAGGGTTTCGTCGTTGCTGAACAGTCCGCCATATTCATGGCCGAGGCTGACGATGATTCCGCCGGTCAGCGTCGCCAAATCGACCATGAAGGCGGGCTGGAAGCGCTCCTGGCAGTACCAGAGCACGTCGCCAAGGACGAGGCGGCCCTCGGCATCGGTGTTGATGATCTCGACCGTCTGGCCGGAATAGCTGGTGACGACGTCGCCGGGGCGCTGCGCCGCCGGCCCGGGCATGTTCTCCACCAGCCCGACCAGGCCGACCACGTCCACCTTCGCCTTGCGCCCGGCCAGCGCGGCCATGGCGCCGATCACGGCGCCGGCGCCGGCCATGTCCCACTTCATGTCCTCCATGCCGCCGGCCGGCTTGATGGAGATGCCGCCGGTGTCGAAGGTCACGCCCTTGCCGACGAAGGCGAGCGGCTTGGACCGGGCGGCCCGCTTCTTGCCCTTGCCCTTGCCGCCCGAGGCTCCGTTCCACCGCATCACCACCATGCGGGGCTCCACGGCGCTGCCCAGCGAGACGCCCATCAGCATGCCGAAACCCAGCTTGGTCATCTCCTTCGGACCGAACACCTCCACCTTGAGGCCGAGCTTCTCCAGCGCCAGGCAGCGTTCCGCCATCTCGGCGGGGAACAGCACGTTGGGCGGCTCGCTGGCGAGGTCACGGGCGAGGAACACGCCCTCCGCAACCGCCTGCATCGGCTCCCACGCGGTCGCGGCAGCGGCCGGGTCCGCGCAGAGGATCGACAGCTCGGCAAGCCTAGGCTTGTCCTCCGCCTTCTCCTTGGTGCGGTAGCGGTCGAACCGGTACGACCGCAGCACGGCGCCCATGGCCACGGCGGCGGCGTGCCCGGGGGCGAACGCGTCCGTTGCCAGGCTTGCGTCCGCCTCCTGGGCCAGGGCCGCGGCCGCCAGGCCGCCTGCCTCCTCCGCGGCGGACAGGGTCAACTCCCCGGGCTTGCCCAGGCCGATCACTACCACGCGGGACAGGCCGGCGCCGGGCGCCAGGATCGTGCAGCTTGCGGCCTTCTTGCCGGTGAACTTCGCCGCGGCAAAGGCGCGGGCCAGGGCGCCGCCGGTCGCCTGGTCCGCGTCCGCCGCCAGGCCGGTGAGGGCCGCCCCGTCCGGCACCAGCAGCACGAGCGCACCGGAGGCCGGCAAGCTGGCTTGGGCGAAGTCGATGGCGAGCATGAGGGTACCCCGGGAGATGCAGACGGTGCAGGACTGTAGCAGCGCCGGGCCGGTTTGCCAGGGCGGCGCCCTGCCGGGTAATGTCCGCCATGGACGACGACGCTCTTCTGGCTCTTGCTGCCGACCTTGCCCGGCAGGCGGGCGTGATCATCCTGGCAGTGCGCGCCGCCGGGTTCGAGACGATGCGCAAGCACGACCAGAGCCCGGTGACGGAGGCCGACCACAGGGCGGAGGCGCTGATCGCCGCGGCCCTGCGGCAGGCCACGCCGGACATCCCGGTGATCGCGGAGGAGGAAGCGGCCGCCGGGCTGGAGCACGATCCCTCGTTCAACTACTGGCTGGTCGACCCGCTGGACGGCACGCGCGAATTCGCGGCCGGGCATGACGAGTTCACCGTCAATATCGGCCTGGTCCGCCACGGCGCGCCGGTACTTGGCGTGGTCGGCGTGCCCGCGATGGGCGAGCTGTTCGGCGGCATCGTGGGACGCGGCGCCTGGAAGCAGACCGCCACCGGGCGCCAGGCGATCACCGCCCGTGCCCCGCCGGCGGAGGGGCTGACCGTGCTCGCCTCCCGCCACTACGCCAACGATCCCCGTCTCGAGGCGTTTCTCGGCGGCCGGACGGTCGCGACGGTCACCAATTACGGCTCCGCATTGAAGATCGCCCGCGTGTCGGAGGGGGTGGCCGACCTCTACCCGCGCTTCGGCCGCACCATGGAATGGGACACGGCCGGCCCGCAGGCCGTGCTGGAGGCGGCGGGCGGGCGGCTGACCGACATGACGGGCGCGGCGCTCGGCTATGGCAAGGCCAATTGGGAAAACCCCTTCTTCCTCTGCACCGGCCGGTGACGCGGCGGCTGCTGCCTGGCGACCCGGAGGCCGCGGCGCTGCTGCTGGCTGGCGGGCTGGTCGCGTTTCCCACCGAGACCGTCTATGGCCTCGGCGCCGACGCCACCTCCAACGCCGCCGTCGCCGCGGTCTTCACGGCGAAGGGGCGGCCGCATTTCAACCCGCTGATCTGCCATTATCCGGACGCCGAGGCGGCCTTCCGCCAGGTGGATGCCTCGCCGCTGGCGGTGCGGCTGGCCGCCGCCTTCTGGCCCGGGCCGCTGACGATGGTGCTGCCCCGGCGCATCACCTGCCCGGTGGCCCTGCTGGCCGGGGCTGGCCTGGACACGCTGGCCGTGCGGGTTCCCGCGCATCCCGTGGCGCTCGACCTGTTGCGGGCCGTGGGCAAACCGGTCGCCGCCCCCTCCGCCAACCGGTCCGGCGCCGTCTCCCCCACCACGGCGGCGCATGTCATCGATGGGCTGGGCGGCCGCATCGCCGCGGTGGTGGATGGCGGCCCCTGCACGGTCGGGGTGGAATCCACCGTGCTCGACCTGGCCGGCGCGCGGCCTTTTCTGCTGCGTCCCGGCGGCGTGCCGCGCGAGGCGATCGAGGCGGTGGCCGGGCCGGTCGGCCACGCCATCACGCCGGCCGAGGTGGAGCAGTCGCGGACCCTGCGCTCCCCCGGGCTGCTGGTGTCGCATTACGCGCCGGGCCTGGAGCTGCGGCTGGACGCGGCGGAGGTGGCGGCCGATGAAGGGTTGCTGGCGTTCGGGCCGCCCTTGCCCGGCGCCGGGGCGGTGTTCGAGTTGAGCCGCGGCGGCGACGTGGCCGAGGCGGCGGCGCGGCTGTTCACCGGGTTGCGCTGGCTGGATGCCGAAGGTGGACGGCTGGGGTTACGCAGGCTGGCGGCGATGCGCGTGCCCCGGGACAGCCTCGGCGCCGCCATCAACGACCGGCTGCAACGCGCCGCCGCGCCCCGGTGAGCCCCGCCCGGTTCGACGTGGTGGTGATCGGCGCCGGGGCGGCCGGCATGATGTGTGCCGCCGTGGCAGGTCAACGCGGGCGGCGCGTGCTGCTGCTGGACCACGCCGGCGAGCCGGGACGGAAAGTCCTGATCTCCGGCGGCGGACGCTGCAACTTCACCAATACCGGCACCGCGCCGGAGCGGTTCTTTTCCGCCAACCGGCATTTCGCGCGGTCCGCCCTGTCGCGTTATCCGGCGGACGATTTCATCGCCATGGTCGTCCGGCACGGCATCCCGTTCCACGAGAAAACGCTCGGGCAACTGTTCTGCGACGGCTCGGCGCGGGCCATCGTGGCCATGCTGCTGGCGGAGTGCGCGACGGCGGGCGTCGACATGCGGATGGGCCATCGGGTCACGGCGCTCGGACGGTCGGACTCGTTCAGCATCGGGACGGATCACGGGTGCTTCGCCGCCGGGTCGCTGGTGCTGGCGACCGGTGGCCTGTCGATCCCGAAGCTGGGCGCGACCGGCTTCGCCTACGAGGCCGCGCGCCGCTTTGGCCTGCCGGTGGCGACGACCCGGCCGGCCCTGGTGCCGCTGCTGGCGAGCAATGAAGACCTGGCGCTGATGCGGCCGCTCAGCGGGGTGGCCTTGCCGGTGGCGGCGCGCTGCGGGCGGCATGAATTCCGCGAGGCGATGCTGTTCACCCATCGCGGCCTGTCCGGGCCGGCCATCCTCCAGGTCTCGTCCGCCTGGTGCGAAGGCGAAAGCGTGGTCGTGGACCTGCTGCCCGGCATCGATGCCTCTGCCGCCCTGCGCGAGGCGAAGGCGGCACACCCCCGTGCCACGTTGCGCACCGCGCTGTCGGGCCTGCTGCCGCAACGTCTGGCAGAGGCGCTGGCCCCACGCTGGCCCGGCGCCGCCTTAGCCAACATCCCGGACCGTGTGCTGGCCGAGGTGGCGGCCACCCTGTCCGGCTGGCCGGTGAGCCCGTCCGGCACGGAGGGATATGGCAAGGCGGAGGTCACGCTGGGGGGCGTGGCGACGGACGCGCTCTCCTCGCGCACCATGGAGGCGCGCGCCGTGCCGGGGCTGTTCGTCGTGGGCGAGGCCGTGGACGTGACCGGCTGGCTTGGCGGCTACAACTTCCAATGGGCTTGGTCGAGCGGATGGTCGGCCGGCATGGCGGCGTGACGCTACCCCGGCTTCATGATCACGCAATCCTGATTTTAGGTAAATTCTTCACTAAGACGGTCATCCGACCGCCACTCTTAACCGTCGCATTAAACCCTCGCATCAATTCGTGTCATGCTGATCGTAAATCGCCTCTTTGATGCAGCGATGATTTAACGCTGGATTTTTTGTTAAATGAAAACGTCAAGTATTGTAGATTTGGCGTGTTTTAGTCTGGCGTTGTTCCATGACAGTCTCACCTTCGCAGAAAAATCTGCGCACGATTGCCAAAAGGGTGAAGATCGATGTCGAGTGATCCGAAAGGCGATCAGGCCCGCGCCATGATTGCCGCCTTGCAGACGATCTTGGACCAGCTTCCCGAACAAGCCGATGACGAGGCTGCGGAAAGCCATGGGGGAGACCTGCCCGAAACCAAGGATCCCACGCACGAACTGTTCGTCGACGGGCTGGATCAGTATTCCTTGGCAGGCTTGTTCACCTCGATCCGGATCATCCACAACCTGCACAGCAACCGGAAATGACTTAGGCCGGACCTGATCAGGAGCAGCATGCCGGGTGTGGGCGGCGGCCGCCCTGGCTTAGGGCCGGCCTGTTCAGGAGAGTGGCATTCCACCGACGCGGCGCTGCCAGGTGGCGCACCGGGCGCTAGGCGGGCCCCGGGCACTGCAGGTTGCGCTGGCGCAGTTCGCCGCGCACGACCTCCAGGTCGCGGCGCAACATCCGCAACACGATGTCCCAGCCAGGGCCGGGATGCAGGCGCGAGCGCTGGCCGACGAAGATTTCCAGATCCTCGAAATGCCGTCCTGCAACGACCAGGTCGTTCAGCGAGGTGTCGTCAAAGCTGCCGTCCAACCCCTCACCCCACTGCCCTGATCCATGGCTGGGGCCGCACCCCGGCCGAACCTGCTTCAGTCCGCACCATCTGGCAAGGACGTCCGACAGGTCGGACGCACGCGGACTCAGGCCGGCTGGCGCCGCAACCTTCACCGGCACGGATTTATGTGCCAGCGTCCGGCGCAGGCGCGGGTGGAGCAGTCGCGATGAGACGGGGTTCTTGACGACGGCGTCCCCCGGGACGGGCCGGATACGGATCGGGATCGATATCGGCGGCACGTTCACCGACCTCCAGATCCTGGATGAGCGATCCGGCGCCTTGCACAGCCTGAAGACCGCAACCACCCCGCAAGACCCCTCCGCCGGTCTGATGGCCGGAATCGAGGAGGCGGCGCACCGGTTCGGCTTCGCCGTGACCGAGATCGGCTATCTGCTGCACGGCACCACCATCGCGACCAACGCCGTGCTGGAACGCAAGCTGGCGCGCGGCGTGCTGCTTACCACCGCCGGGTTCCGCGACATCCTGGAGATCGGGCGGCATGTCAGGCGTGACGTCTACGGGTTGAAGCCGCAGCGCGAGGCAGCGCTGATCCCGCGCGACCGCCGGGTGGGCGTTGCCGAACGCATCCGGGCCGACGGCAGCGTCGAGCACGCGCTGGGCGCGGCAGCCATCCAGGATGCAGTGGCGGCGATCGGAGCGCTGGAGGCCGAAACCGTGGCGATCGCCTTGCTGAACGCCAACGTCAACCCGGCGCATGAGCAGATGCTGCGCGACCGCATCCGCGTTGCGGTGCCCTCCCTGCCGGTGTCCCTTTCCTCGGAAGTGAGCCCGGAAATCCGGGAGTACGAACGCAGTTCGACCACCGTGCTCAACGCCCTGCTCATCCCGGTCGTGCAGTCGTACCTGGTCCGCCTGGCAGTGCGGCTGGAGGAGCGCGGCATCACGGCCCGGCTGCTGCTGGTGCAGTCCAACGGGGGCGTGTGCAGCGCCGCCATGGCCGGCGACCAGCCGGTGCGCCTGCTGCTCTCCGGCCCGAGCGGCGGGGCGCTGGCGGCGCAGCGCGCCTCCGCCCGGCTGGGCCTGGCGGACCTGGTGGGGATCGACATGGGCGGAACCAGCTTCGACGTGTGCGTGGTGCGGGACCACGCGGTCGCGCTGATGACGCAGGGCGAGATCGACGGCCTGCCGGTGCGCTTGCCGATGGTGGAAATCCGCACCATCGGCAGCGGCGGCGGCTCGCTGGCGGCCGTGCTGCCCGGCGGCCGGCTGGCCGTGGGGCCGCACAGCGCGGGCGCCAATCCCGGGCCGGCCTGCTATGGGAGGGGCGGCACGCGGCCCACGGTCACCGACGCGAACCTCGTGCTCGGCCGCCTGGATGCCGGCTATTTCCTGGGCGGCGCCCTGGCGCTCGACCTGCCCGGCGCGCGGGCGGCCATCGCGACCCACGTCGCAGGCCCGCTCGGCCTCGGGCTCGAAGCGGCGGCGGAGGGCATCCTGACGCTCACCAATGCCAGCCTAGCCTCGGCCATCCGGCTCAGCCTGTTCGAGAAGGGGCTGGACCCCCGCAGCTTCGGGGTGCTGTCGTACGGCGGGGCGGGCGGCCTGCACGCCATTCCGGTCGCCGACGAACTCGGGATGGACCGCGTGGTGTTCCCGGCGGATGCGAGCACGTTTTCGGCCAGCGGCATCCTGCACTCCGACATCGTGCACGACCTGGCCAGCAGCCGCCTGGTGCCGGCCATCCCCGCCAGCCTGGCCGCGCTGGCGGATGCCTGCGCCGAACTGCGCCGCCAGGGCGACGCCCTGCTGCAAGCCGATGGCCTACCGGCTGACCGCCGGACGCTCAGCCTGTCGGCAGACATGCGGTATGCCGGGCAAGCCTTCGAACTGGTGGTGCCGTGGGGCGACGTGCAGCCGTCCCCGGACGCGCTCGCCCGCCTGCTCGCCAATTTCCACGCGTTGCACCGGCAGCGCTTTTCCTACGCCAACGCGGACGACCCGGTCGACATCGTCACCCTGCGCCTCACCGCGACCGGATCGCTGCCGAAGGCGCCGTCCGGCCACGCGGCAGCCGTGGCGGAGGCAGCGCCACCCCCGCCGCGCGCCGTGTTCCTGGATGGTGCGTGGCGCGAGGTGCCGGTCTACCGGCGCGGCGGCGTGACGGCGCCGATCCCGGGTCCCGTGCTGATCGAGGAAGCCTACACGACCGTGCTCGTCTCGGCCGGCTGGCGATGCGGTCCGGGGCAGAATGGCGACCTGGTGGCGCAACGCGTGACGGAGCCGCCCCATGCCTGAGCTGGGTCCGATCGAGCTGGAGGTGCTGCGCAACGCCCTCACCGCCGCGGCGGCCGAGATGGACGTGACGGTCTGGCGCACCAGCCGCTCCACGATCGTGCGCGAGCTGCTGGACTACTCGACCGCCGTGTTCGACCGCGACGGCTACAACGTGGCGCAATCCGCCCGCATCCCGCAGCACCTCAACTCCATGGGGGCCGGCCTGCTGACGCTCGTCCGCGACTTCCTGCCGCTGGCCGGGTGGGAGGATGGGGACGTCATCATCACCAACGACCCGTATTGCGGCGGGCAGCACATCCCGGACATCCTTGCCTTCCGCCCGGTGTTCGTGGACGGGAGCCGCGTCGCGATCGTCGGCACGCTCTGCCACCATCTGGACATGGGCGGCCTGGCCGCTGGCAGCTACGCCGCCAACGCCACGGAGATCTTCCAGGAGGGGCTGCGCATCCCGCCGATGCGGCTGGTCCGCCGCGGCGCGGTCAATGCCGAGGTGCTGGCGATGATGCGGCAGAACGTGCGCCGCCCGGACATGCTGTGGGGGGATCTGCAGGCCCAGCTCGCCTCGCTCGCGGTGGGCGAGGCGAACATGGTCAAGCTCGCCCGGCGCTACGGCGCCGCCACGCTCGTCGCGGCCTGCGCCCGCATCCTGGACAGTTCGGAGGCGGCGATGCGCGCCATGATCGGTCGCATGCCGGATGGCCGCTACGAGTTCGAGGACTTCATCGACGATGACGGGCTGACCGACCAGCCGATCCGCATCCACGCCGCGATCGACATACGCGGCGAGGAGATGGTGGTCGACCTCTCGGGTTCGGGGCCGCAGGCGCTCGGCCCGATCAACGCGACGCTTGCCTCCTCCAGCTCCGCGGTGTTCTACGCGGTGATGGCCTGTGCCGACGTGGCGATCCCGGCCAATGCCGGCTGCTACCGGCCGGTGCGGGTGGTGGCGCGCCAGGGCTCGATCCTGCACGCGACGCACCCGGCCCCGGTCGCCAACCGCATCGTCGTCTCGCACCGGCTGGCGACCACCCTGCTGGGCGCGCTGCACCAGGCCGTGCCCGACCGCATCCCGGCCGCCTATTATGGCGCCAGCTACGTGTGCACGTTCCAGACCATCGGCGAAGCGGGCGAGCGCGGCGTGCTGGTGGAGATCGAGGTGGGCGGCGGCGGCGGCCATCCGGAGCAGGATGGGCTGAACGCCTATTCCAGCGGCATGCACAACAACGCCAACATCCCGATCGAGATGATCGAGAGCGAGCTGCCGTTGACGGTCACGGCCTATGAGCTCCTGCCCGGCAGCGCCGGCGCCGGGCAGTACCGCGGCGGCCTGGGCCTGGCGCGGGAGTGGCGGGTCGACTGCCGGGAGGCCGTGTTCACCGCCAACCTGGAACGTTTCAAATTCCGGCCCTACGGGCTGGCCGGCGGGCAAGCGGGCTCGGCCGGAACGCTTTGCCTGCTGCGCGATGGCCAACGGCAGGCATTGCCGTCCAAGGTGGGCAATCTGCGGCTGCGGCGCGGCGACGTGATCCGGCTGGAGACGTCGGGCGGCGGCGGCTTCGGCGATCCGGCACGGCGTGACGCGGCGGACGCGGCGGCGGATATCACGCGCGGCTACGTGGTCGGCCAGCATGGGGGGACCGATCCCGCGGTGCCGTCTCGAACCCAGCAAGCCCGGACGCCGGAGCAACCGCGCAACTGAGCAGGCTCCCTACCCGCCCGGCCCGATCGCCTGGTCGAGGAACGCATGCACGCGCCTGAAACTGTCGGACGCGGCCGCCGCATCGTAATGCATCGGGTGTCCCTCGTCATACCTCAGCCGCACGTTGCGGGGATTGTCGAAGCCGTGCACCGCGCCGGGATAGGTCGTGACGGAGACAGGGCTGCCGGGCGGCACGGCGGCCTGGTAGGCGGTGCAGGTGCCGGCCGGATCGCTCCACGTGTCGGCCTCGCCTGCCAGGGCGAGCAACGGCAGCCCGGCGTAGCGATCCAGACTGCGGCAGGGACCGTAGTAATCGACGGCAGCCTTGATGTGCCCGCCCGCCGCCTCCGCGAACGGCCGGTTGGCCAGGGTCGCCGCCGTGCCGCCGCCATGCGACTCCCCGATCACGGCGATGCGGGCGCCGTCGACGCCGGGTTGGGCCTGCAGCCAGCGGGACGCCGCGATGGCGTCGCCGGCACGGTCGAACCGCGTCACCAGCCTCTGCCGCTCCGGCGCGCAGACCGAGGTGACGCCGCGCGGCTGCAGGCTGTTCACCACCAGCGAGCCATATCCCCAGCCGAGCAGGCGGTTCGCCCAGGCCGTCGTGTTGGCCGAAATGCCGCCGCACCCGTGCAGCACGATGACCACCGGATGCGGTCCCGGGCCAGGTGGCAGCAACAGGCTGGCGGGCAACGGCACGGGTGATGGCCGGGCGTCGGCGACGGCGACCGGCGATATCCTACCTGGCTGCGACGCCCCCGGCGCACAGCCTGCGAGCAGCAGTGCCACGCCCACACCGATTGCAGGCCGCGACGCAAGGCGACCTCTCCATCCGATGACTGCCGGCACGCTGACGCTCCGCAAATCGGTGCAGCGTAGCACCGTATTGCCACAGTGCCACGAGACCGCCCGGTGCCGCGACCGATATCGTCCTGTAACATGGATCGGCGACACGAGCGGCGCCCGGTCCGAAGGAGACGCCATGGTTCGCCGATACGCCGCTCTCGCCTTGCTGCTGCTTGCCGGCTGCGCGTCCTACGATCCGCCCATGGCGGGCGACCACACGACGCAGCGCTACCAGGCCGATCTGCAGCGTTGCCAGAAGCAAACCAGCGCGTCCGCCGCACGCGTGGCGAACGCCTCGCCGCAATCGGCCATTCGCGCGGTGTTCGCCTCGGATGAGCCGCAGCGGGAGCAAGTACGGACATGCCTGCAATCCCGCGGCTATCACCTGGCGTCCTGAGACCGACGGGCTAGCCCAGGCCTTCGCGTCCCATCGCCAGGAACTTCTCGCGCCGCCGGGCGAGCAGGCTCGGGCCGTCCAGCGCCTCCAACCCGGCCAGCGCCTGCCGTATCGCCTCGCCGACGGCCCGGATCGTCGCGGCGGCGTCGCGATGGGCGCCGCCCAGCGGCTCCGCCACCACGGTGTCCACCAGGCGCAGCACCCGCAGATCCTCGGCGGTCAGCCGCAACGCCTCGGCCGCGGTCGCCGCCTGCGCCGCGTCGCGCCACAGGATGGAGGCGCAGCCCTCCGGCGAGATGACCGAATAGATGGCATGCTCCAGCATCAGCACGCGATCCCCGGTGGCGAGCGCGATGGCCCCGCCGGAGCCGCCTTCGCCGATGATCGTCGCGACGATCGGCACGGGCGCCTGCAGGCACGCCTCGACGGAGCGGGCGATGGCTTCGGCCTGGCCGCGCGCCTCGGCCTCGATGCCGGGGAACGCCCCGGCGGTGTCCACGAAGGTCAGCAGCGGCAGGCGGAAGCGGCCCGCCAGCTCGATCAACCGGCGCGCCTTGCGGTAGCCCTCGGGCTTGGCCATGCCGAAATTATGGGTGACGCGGCTTTCGGTGTCGTCGCCCTTCTCGGTCCCGATCACCACCACCGGGCGGCCATCGAACCGGCCGAGCCCGCCGACGACCGCGGCATCCTCGGCGAAGGCGCGGTCCCCGGCCAAGGGGGTGTACTCCGTGATCAGGCCTTGCAAGTAGGCCAGGGCATGCGGGCGGTCCGGATGGCGCGCGACCTGCGCCTTCTGCCATGCGGTCAGCCGCGCATAGGTCGTGCGGAGCTGTTTGTCGGCCTTGTCGGTCAGCCGGCCGATCTCCTCGGCGATATTGATGCCGCCGGGCTCCTGCATCTGCCGCAGCTCTTCGATCTTGCCTTCCAACTCGGCAATCGGCTTTTCGAAATCCAGGAACGGTCGCATGGCGGCGTGCTGTAGCACACTCGGCCGGACCGGCTAGCCCGGGGCACTTGGCGGGGCTAGGCTCGCCGCATGACGATCAAGCGCCAGGCCTACATCGTGGGGGCGTTCGAGCACCCGACCCGCAAGGCGCCGGACAAATCCGTCGCCCAGTTGCATGCCGAGTCGGCCGCCGGCGCGCTGAAGGATGCCGGGTTGGCCAAGGACGACGTGGACGGGTATTTCTGCGCCGGCGACGCGCCCGGCCTGGGGCCGCTGGCGCTGGCGGACTACATGAACCTGCGCCTGCGCCACCTGGACAGCACGGATCTGGGCGGCTGCTCCTACATCGCGCACGTGGCCCACGCCGCAGAGGCGATCGCCGCCGGGCGGTGCGAGGTGGCGCTGGTCACCCTGGCAGGCCGGCCGCGCAGCGAAGGCCATTCCGGCACCAATGCCCGCCCGGTGGCTGCCAACGTGCCGGACGCGACCTGGGAGGCGCCGTTCGGCCCGGTGACGCCCAACGTCTACGCCATGTGCGCCATGCGCCACATGCATGAATTCGGGACCACTTCCGAGCAGCTCGCCTGGATCAAGGTCGCCGCCAGCCACCACGCGCAGCATAACCCGCACGCGATGCTGCGCGATGTCGTGACGGTGGAGGACGTCATGCGCTCCCCCATGATCTCCGACCCGCTGCACCGGCTGGATTGCTGCGTGGTGAGCGATGGCGGCGGCGCCCTGGTGGTGACCAGCGCCGCGGTGGCGAAGGGGCTGAACCGTCCGATGGTGCGGCTGCTGGGTGCGGGCGAGTCGTACAAGGGACAGGCTGCCGGCGCGGTCGACCTGACCTATTCCGGGGCGGTGTGGTCCGGGCCGCCGGCATTCGAGATGGCCGGCGTCACGCCCGGCGACATCAAATACGCCTCCATCTACGACAGCTTCACCATCACCGTGCTGATGCAGCTGGAGGATCTGGGATTCTGCGCCAAGGGCCAGGGCGGGCGGTTCGTGGCGGACGGCAACCTGATCTCCGGCGTGGGCAAGCTGCCGTTCAACACCGATGGCGGCGGGCTGTGCAACAACCACCCGGCCAACCGCGGCGGCATCACCAAGGTGATCGAAGCCGTGCGGCAGCTCCGCGGCGAGGCGCATCCGGCCGTGCAGGTGCCGAACTGCGACATCGCCCTGGCGCATGGCACCGGCGGCCTGCTGGGCAGCAGGCACGGCTCCGCCACCCTCATCCTGGAGCGTGCATGATGGCCGACCACGTCCCCGTCGCCCCGCCGGATAGCCCGGAAAGCGCAGCCTTCTACGCTGCCGCGAAGCAGGGTCGCTTCCTGATCGGCCGGTGCAGCGGCACTGGGCGCTATTTCTGGTATCCCCGCGCGGTCTCCCCGTTCGACCTCGGCCCGGCGACGCTGGAGCCGGCCTGCGGCCAGGGCGTGATCTACAGCTACAGCGTGATGCGCCGGGTCGATCCGCCCTTCGCCATCGCGTACGTGACGCTGGCGGAGGGCCCGACCATGATGACCAACCTGGTGGAGTGCGATTTCGATGCCCTGGCGATCGGCCAGGCGGTCACGCTGGTCTGGAAATCCAGCGCGGACGGCACGCCCGTGCCATGCTTCCGGCCAGCCTAGCGCCGACCCGGGCTTAGTCGTACGCGATGGTGATGATCTCCGCCACCAAGGCCGGCCGCTCTCTGCCCTCGATCTCCACCGTGGCCTGCGCGGTCAGGCGGCGGCCGCCCTCCACGGGTTCGCAGGCCTTCAGGCCCAGCACCAGCCGGACGCGCGAGCCGGTCGACACCATGCCGGTGAACCGGACCTTGTTGGACCCGTAATTCACCACGCGGCTGCGATGCCTGATGCGGTAGATGGCCGCGCTCAGCATCGGCAGCAGCGACAGCGTCAGGAAGCCGTGTGCGATCGTGGTGCCGCCCGGCAGTTCGGCCTTGGCGCGGGCGACATCGACGTGGATCCACTGGTGGTCACCTGTCGCGTCGGCGAATTTGTCGATCATGTCCTGCGAGACCGTCACCCAGTCGCTGGCGCCCAGCGCCTGGCCCACGTAGCGGTCCATGTCGGCCGGCGTGTCGACCTCCAGCATCAGGCAGCGTCCTCCGCCTCGATCGTCTTGGCGGCCGGCCGCGCCAGTGGATGGTGCTCCTGCACCAGGCGCTGCAAGCGGTCCGGCAGGACATGGGTGTAGATCTGCGTGGTGGCGATGTCGGCGTGTCCCAGCAGGGATTGCAGGCTGCGCAGATCCGCCCCGCGCGCCAGCATGTGCGATGCGAAGGAATGCCGCAGCACGTGCGGCGAGACGCGCGCCGGGTCGATCCCCGCCGACGACGCCACGGGTTTGAGCAGCAGGGCGAATCCCTGCCGCGTCATCGCACGCCGGGGATCCCGGCCGGGAAACAGCCAGGGACTCTCCGGCCCGGCCAGCAGCAAGGCCGCGGCGGACCGTCGGGCGGCGCCGCCCAGCGGCACCAGCCGCTCCCGCCCGCCCTTGCCGCGGACCGCCAGCATCGCGGCCCCGGTAGCGAGCGCCGTGCGGCGCAGGGCCAGCAACTCGGACACGCGCAGGCCCGTGACATACAGCATCTCCAGCGCCGCCACCGCCAACAGGCCTGGCCGACCCGGCAGGTCGGACGCCGTCGCAAGCAGTTCGTCCACCTCCGCAACGCACAGATATTTCGGCAACGAGCGCGGCAGACGCGGCGAGTCCAAGGTCTGCGTGGGGTCGTCCGTTCGCACACCCTCCCGCAGCAGGAAGCGGTAGAACTGGCGCAGGCAGGACAGCCGCCGTGCCGCCGTGCGGGCGGACAGGCCGGCGGCATGCAACGCGGCCACGTAGCCCCGCACGGTGTCGGCAGACGCGGTCACCGGCGGCTCGCCCCGCGCCGCACAGCATGAGGCGAAATCGGCCAGGTCGGCGGCGTAGGCGGCCTTCGTGTTGGCCGCGGCGCCGCGCTCGGCCACCAGCATTTCCAGAAACGCCTCCGCATGGCGGTCCATCAATGGGTCTGGAAGCGATCGTTGGGCAGGGTGTGCGCCACGGGCTGCGGGTTCGGGTGGGGCGGGAACGCCCCGAGCAGCAGCACGCCCACGGCACTCAGAACGACGATGGCCAAAACGATGATAAGGAGAAGCTGGCGCATCCGCCATCCTTGGCCGTGAACAACCGGCCTGTGCTAGCGTCGGGCGTCATGACACGCAACACCGCGTTCGCTGGGCGGCCGTCCGACACGGTGACGCCGGCCGTGCCTCGCAGCGTGGTGCTGGTCGGGCTGATGGGGGCGGGCAAGACGGCGATCGGGCGGCGGCTGGCGGGGCTGCTCGGCCTGCCGTTCCGCGACTCCGATGCGGAGATCGAGGCGGCAGCCGGCCGCACGGTGCCGGAATTGTTCAGCCAGTTCGGGGAGGCGCATTTCCGCGCCGGCGAGCGCCGCGTGGTGCGCCGGCTGCTGGATGGGCCGCCGATCGTGCTGGCGACCGGGGGCGGCGCCTTCATGGACCCGGCGACGCGCGCCACCGTACGCCAGCGGGGCACCTCCATCTGGCTCCGCGCGCCGCTGCCGGTGCTGTTGCGGCGGGTGGCCCGGCGCCGCAACCGCCCTCTGCTGGCCGGCGGCGATCCGGCGGCGACGCTGAGCCGGCTGATGGAATTGCGTCACCCGATCTATGCCGAGGCGGACATCGTGGTCGATTGCGCGGATGATTTCCCGGACCAAATGACCCGCCGGGTGGCGGTCGCGCTATCCGGGTTCACGCCGCCGCACCGCCTGCCGGTCCGCACCGGCACCGCCGCCTACGACGTGGTCGTGGGGGATGGCCTGCTGCACCGGGCCGGCTCGCTGCTGGCGCCCGTCCTGCCGCAGAAGCGGGTCGTGGTGGTCAGCGACAGCAACGTGGCCGCGCTGCATGCCGCGGCGCTGATGCAAAGCCTGGCCGCCACCGGCTTCGCGGCCACCCTGCTGGAGGTGCCGCCGGGCGAGGCGTCCAAATCGCTCGCCTGCTTCGCCGGGCTGGTGGAACGGGTGCTGGACACCGGGGCGGAACGCCGCACGGCGGTGCTGGCGCTGGGCGGTGGCGTGGTGGGCGACCTGGCGGGGTTCGTGGCCGCCGTGGCGCTGCGCGGCCTGCCGTTCGTGCAATTGCCCACCAGCCTGCTGGCCCAGGTGGATTCCGGTGTGGGCGGCAAGACCGGCATCAACACGGCGCGCGGCAAGAACCTGGTGGGCGCCTTCCACCAGCCGCGGATGGTGATCGCCGACACGCGTACACTGGCGACACTGCCGCCGCGGGAGAAACGCGCCGGCTATGCGGAGGTGGTGAAGGCCGGGCTGATCGGCGATGCCGGGTTCTACGACTGGTGTGAGGCGCATGGCACGGCGGTGGTCGGCGATGACGGTGACGCGCAGGCGGAGGCGGTGCTGCGCGCCTGCGCCTTCAAGGCCCAGATCGTGGGCGACGACGAGCGGGAAGAGCGTGCGGATAACGGGCGCGCCTTGCTGAACCTGGGCCACACCTTCGGCCATGCCATCGAGGCGGATTGCGGCTACGGCGCCGTCCTGCATGGGGAGGCGGTGGCGGTCGGGCTGGGATTGGCCTTCCGCCTGTCCGCGGCACTCGGCCACTGCGACCGCGCGCTGGCCGGGCGGGTAGAGGCGCATCTGGCGGAGATCGGCCTGCCCTCCGAGCTGTCGATGCTGAACCGGCGGTTTTCCGCGGCGCGGCTGATGGAGTTGATGGCCCGGGACAAGAAGATGCGCGACGGCACGCTGAGCTTCGTGCTGGCGCGCGGCATCGGCCAGGCGTTCACCGCGCCCGACGTGCCGCGGGATGCGGTCGGGACAATCCTGCGCGAAGCCGGCTGCGCGGCGTGAGGCTAGGTCGGCGGGGCCGGCCGCGTCGCCAGGGCGTCGCGGATCTCGGTCAACAGCGCCTCCGACTTGGTGAGGGGCGGGGCGGCGAAGGCATCGCGGTGTTGCAGCCGGCTGAGCGCCTTCACCACCCAGAAGATCGCGAAGCCGACGATGACGAACTGGATCACCGCGTTGAGGAAGAGGCCGACATTCAACGTCACCGCGCCGGCCTTCTGCGCCGCGTCCAGCGTCGGCTGGGACGGTCCGCGCAGGGTGACGAAGATGTTGGTGAAGTCGATGCCGCCCACCAGCAAGCCGATCAACGGGGTGAAGATGTCCTTCACCAGGCTGTTGACGATGGTGGTGAAGGCGGCGCCGATGATGATCCCGACGGCGAGGTCGACCACGTTGCCGCGGAGGATGAACCCCCTGAACTCGGACATCCAGCTCGGCGCGGTGAGGTGAAGGGGCGGCTTCATGGTGGCCTCCTGCGCGACTGACCTTTGCCATAGCCGCATGAAGCGCGGCTGCTTGGCAACAGGGACAGTGGTGGCAAAGGGCGCACAGACCGGTCTGTCTGCATAGCAGATGGGCAGTTCGCCAGTGTCGGCGCGGATGAAGGGAGACGACTGCCCTGGCATGTGCCTTGCTGTTGGTGTGCATACCAATCTCGCGCACGTGCGCTGCCCCTCATCCTGGAGGCCGGAGTTTGACCGCATCCCGATCGCCGTTCGCGGCGCACCCACCCGGCTGCCGCTGCGGCGGGACGAGGCTGGCCTGCGACCCGACGTCGTCGGAGGCGATCGCGACCGCCGCGATCCGCGTCGCGGCGGAGCGGGCGGCGTTCGGCGGCGAGGCGGGACGGCGGCGTGTCTTGAAGGTGTTGGGCGCCGCCACGGTCGCGGCGGCGATGGATCGCATCTTCCCGATCCTGCGCACGCAGGAGGCTTGGGCGGAGGGTGCGGGCGGCGCCCCCGAGAAGAAGGACCTGAAGATCGGCTTCATCGCGATCACCTGCGCCACCCCGATCATCCTCGCGGCGCCGATGGGGTTCTATGCCAAGCAGGGCTTGAACGTGGACGTGGTGCGTACCGCCGGCTGGGCGGTGGTGCGCGACAAGTCGCTGAACGGCGAATACGACGCCACCCACATGCTCAGCCCGATGCCGCTGGCGCTGACGCTGGGCGCCGGGTCGAACCCGGTGCCGTATGCAGTGCCCGCGATCGAGAACATCAACGGCCAGGCCATCACCCTGGCCATGAAGCACAAGGACAACCGCGATCCGACGAAGTGGAAGGGGATGAAGTTCGGCATCCCATTCGACTACTCGATGCACAACTACCTGCTCCGCTACTATCTGGCGGAGGCGGGGCTGGACCCCGACACGGACGTGCAGCTTCGGGTGATCCCGCCGCCCGAGATGGTGGCCAACCTGCGGGCGGAGAACATAGACGGCTTCCTGGGCCCGGATCCGTTCAACCAGCGCGCGGTGTATGACGGCGTCGGCTTCATCCACCTGTTGACGCGGGAGATGTGGGACGGCCATCCATGCTGCGCCTTCGGGATCAGCCAGGCGGCGATCAAGCAGGCGCCCAACAGCTTCCGCGCGATGCTCCAGGCCATCGTCGACAGCACGGCCTTCGCCAACAAGGCGGAGAACCGCAAGCAGGTCGCCGAGGTGATCAGCGCGCAGAACTACCTGAACCAGCCGCAGACCGTGGTGGAGCAGGTGTTGACCGGCACCTTCGCCGACGGGCTGGGCGGGGTAAGGCGCGTGCCGGACCGGGTCGGCTTCGACCCGTTCCCCTACGGCTCGATGGCGGTGTGGATCATGACCCAGATGAAGCGGTGGGGCCAGGTGAAGGGCGACATCGCGTGGCAGGAGGTCGCCAACCAGGTCTACCTCGCCACGGACGCGGCGGCGGCGATGAAGGCCGCCGGGCTGACGCCGCCGACAACCACCTACAAGAGCTACACGGTCATGGGCAAGACGTTCGACCCGGCCAAGCCGGACGAGTACGTCGCATCCTTCGCCATCCGGCGGACATGACGCGGCAGAGGCTGCAATCGATGCTGCTGATGGCGGCGATCCTGGCCGTGCTGCTGGGAACGTGGCAATGGGCGGCCACGCCGGCGGCAGGGACCGTCACGGTGGACGCGGAGTACGCGGCCCTGGTCGGCAAGGCCGCGAGCCAGGGCCAGAAGACGCCGATGCCGCGCCCGAGCGACGTGGCGGAGCGCGCCTGGACGCTGCTGCGCGACCCGTTCTACATCCACGGCACCAACGACCAGGGCATCGGCATCCAACTCGCCTGGTCGCTGCTGCGCGTCGGGATCGGGTTTGGGTTGGCGGTGATCGTGGCGCTGCCACTGGGCTTCCTGATCGGCATGAGCCCGGTGCTGAACGGGGCGCTGGACCCGATCATCCAGGTGCTGCGGCCGATCAGCCCGCTCGCCTGGATGCCGCTCGCGCTGTACACCATCAAGGATAGCGGCATCTCCGCGATCTTCGTGATCTTCATCTGCGCGATCTGGCCGATGCTGCTGAACACCGCCCATGGCGTGGGCAGCGTGCGGCGGGAATGGCTCAACGTCGCGCGCACGCTGGAGGCGGGGACGCTGCGCACCGCGCTGCGCGTCATCCTGCCCGCCGCGGCACCCACCATCATGACGGGCATGCGCATCTCCATCGGGATCGCCTGGCTGGTGATCATCGCGGCGGAGATGCTCGTGGGCGGCACCGGCATCGGCTATTTCGTCTGGAACCAGTGGAACAACCTGTCCATCTCCGACATCATCGTCGCCATCTTGCTGATCGGCCTGGTGGGCATGGCGTTGGACAAGGGGCTCGGCCGGCTGTCCCGGGCGATCGCGTGGCGTGAATGAGGCACTGGCTGTCGGTCGAGGGCATTGCCCGGCGCTATGGCTCGCGGACCGTCTTCCGCGACGTGTGGTTCGGGGTGGACCGCGGAGAGTTCGTAGCGCTGATCGGCCATTCCGGCTGCGGCAAGACCACGATCCTGAACATCCTCGCCGGGCTGGAGGCGCCCGACGCCGGGACCATCGTGATGGACGGCAAGGCCCTGGCGGGGCCGGCGCTGGACCGCGCGGTCATCTTCCAATCGCACGCCCTGCTGCCTTGGCTGACGGCCCTCGGCAACGTCGCGTTCGCGGTGCGCTCGCGTCACCGGAAATGGCCGCGCGCCAAGGTGGAGGACCATGCGGCCCGCGTCCTGGAGCTGGTGGGATTGGGCGAGGCAGCCGGGCGCAAGCCGGCCGAGCTGTCGGGGGGCATGAAGCAGCGCGTCGGCATCGCCCGGGCATTGGCGATCGAGCCGCAATTGCTGCTGATGGACGAGCCGTTCTCGGCCCTCGATGCATTGACCCGCGGCACGTTGCAGGACGAGGTGCTGCGGCTGGTGTCGGATGCCGGGCAGACCGCGTTCATGATCACGCACGACGTGGACGAGGCGATCCTGCTGGCCGACCGCATCCTGCTGATGACCAACGGGCCGGATGCCCGCGTGGCCGAGGTGGTGGTCAACACCCTGCCCCGCCCGCGTATCCGCACCGAGATCCACCATTTGCCCGGTTATTACGAACTGCGGAACCATATCGTGGACTTCCTGGTCACCCGGTCGCGCGTGCTGGCCGGCAGCCGTCCGGAGGGCTGGACCGGCCGCACCGTGCCCGAGGTGCGGCCGGCGGAACTTGTCGCATAACCACTCGATGGGAGAGAGACCTTGAACGAAGCGAAGACGGCGTTGGGGCAGAAGATCGTTGCCGCCAAGAAGGCCAAGGGATGGACGTGGCCGCAGGTGGCGGAGAAGCTTGGCTTCTCCCCGGTCTGGACCTGCGCCGCATGCCTGGGACAGATGTCGATGACGCCGGAGACGGCGGAGAAGACCGGTGTGATGTTCGACCTGACGCCGGCGGAAGTGGACTTGCTGGCCCAGGCACCCTATCGCGGCTCGCTGCCGACTGCGGTGCCGACCGACCCGCTGATCTACCGGTTCTACGAGCTGGTCAGCGTCTATGGCACCACGTGGAAGGAGATGATCCACGAGGAATTCGGCGACGGCATCATGTCCGCGATCGATTTCGACATGACGATGGAACGCCAGCCCGACCAGAAGGGTGACCGGGTGAAGATGACCATGAGCGGCAAGTTCCTGCCCTACAAGCGCTACTGACGTCGCCTACTCGGCAGCCATCGGCATCGGCGTCGGGTTGGACTGCCGCATCAGCAGGTCGCGATAGGGGCCGTCGCTGTGCTCCAGTTGCACCGGCGAGCCATCCTGCAGGATGCGGCCCGACTGCATGACGACGATGCGGTCGAAATCGCGCAGGGTGGAAAGCCGGTGGGCCACCGCGACCACCGTGCGGCCCTGCATCAGGCGGTTCAGCGCGCGTTGGACGGCGGCCTCCGACTCGCTGTCCAGCGCGCTGGTCGCCTCGTCCAGCAGCAGGATGGGCGGGTTGCGCAGGAAGGCGCGGGCGATCGCCAGCCGCTGACGCTGGCCGCCGGACAGCTTCACCCCGCGGTCGCCGACCTCCGTGTCGTAGCCCTCGGGCAGCGCCTCGATGAAGTCGCGGCAGCATGCGGCCTCGGCGGCGGCGCGGACCTCCGCGTCGGAGGCATCCGGACGGCCATACCGGATGTTGTCCAGCACGGACCGGTGAAACAGCGAGACGTCCTGCGGCACGATCCCGATCGCATCATGCAGGCTGGCCTGGGTGAGGCTGGCCAGGTCGTTGCCATCCAGCATCACCTGGCCGGACGGGACGTCCCGCAGCCGTTGCAGCAGCGCCAGCACGGTGGACTTGCCCGACCCGGAGCGGCCGACCAGCCCCACCCGGGAGCCCGCTTCCACGGTGAGGCTGAAATGGTCCAGCACCGCCTGGCTGCTGGCCGGATAGGCGTAGGTGACGTCGCGGAACTCCAGCCGACCTTTCGGCCGCTCCAGCGCCCGCGCATCGTCGGCATCCTCCAGTTCGTGCGGCAGCAACAGCGTGGCCAGCGCCTCCGACAGGCGCGCGGTGTGCTGGACGGTGTCCACCAATGCCACGGCCAGGTCCCGCGTGCCGTGCAGGATGGTAAATCCCAGCGTCGTCACCAGCACCACGTCGCCGGGACTGGCCGCCCCGTTTTCCCACAGCAGGATCGCCCAGGCGAGCAGCCCGGCGGTCAACCCGGCCGTGACGGCGGCGTGGAGCAGCCGCAACTTCTCCAGGTAGCGCAAGGATCGGCCACGGATGCTGACCTCCTGCTGCACCCGGTCGCTGAAGCGCTGCCGCTCGCGCAGCGTGGCGCCGAAGGCGCGGACCAGAGGCATGTTGTTGATCACGTCCACCAGCTCACCGTCCACGGCGGCCGCCACGGCGGCGTATTGGTGGTGCAGCGGCCGTCCGCCTGCCGCCAGGCGGCTCAGCGCATAGGCGATCATGCCCGCCACCACGATCAGCGTCGCGGCCATCGAGGGGCTGACGGTCGCCATCACCACGATCGACCCGGCGACTGCCAACAGGGGCGGAAGCACGTTCCAGGCGAAGGTGTTCTCCACCGTGTAGATCGCGTTGCCCGTTGCCGTGATGCGCCCCGCCAGGGTGCCGGGCGGCCGGTCCGCGAAATAGGCAGGCGAGTGGCCGGTGAGATGGTGGAACAGGTCCCGCCGCAGATCCCCGGTCACACCGACGAACGTATGCGACGCCATCCAGCCGCCGACGCGCCATAGCAGGTTGTCGGCCGCGATCAGGCCGGCAAGCAGGAAGAATGCCGTCCAGACCGGGCCATGTTCACCCGCCGTCAGCATGTCGACCAGGTGTTTGACGCTATACTGCGACGCGACGGAGCAGCCGACTGCCAGCATGACGGAGCACAGCACGACGACGTGCCCGGGAAGGTGGCGGCGGACATAGCGCGCCATGAACGCGAGCGGCCGCTGCGACATGTCGGTAGGTCCAGGCTCGCGTGATCTACTCAAATCACTCCTCCATCGATACGGACGCATGACGAAGCCATTCGTGCAGCCAACGTTTTCGTGATGCGTCACGGTCGCTGCCGTTTTCGTATGGGTCCTGTCTGCGCCGCGGTTTTGGAGAAGCCATGGCACGGCTGCCGTATTCATGCCGCGATCGCGGTGTTGAAGAGGACTATAGAAGGAGTACCCAACCCATGCGTATCGCGCAGATCGCTCCCTTGCATGAGGCTGTCCCACCCAAGCTGTACGGCGGCACGGAACGCGTCGTGTCCTTCCTCACCGAGGAGTTGGTGGCGCTTGGCCATGACGTGACGCTGTTCGCCAGCGGCGACTCGGTGACAAGTGCCAAGCTGGAGGCGATCTGGCCCCGCGCGTTGCGTCTGGATCCGGCCATCCGCGACCCGATCGCGCCGCACATGCTGCTGATGGAGGCGGTGCGCCGGCAGGCCGAGGATTTCGACGTGCTGCATTTCCACATGGATTACTGGTCGTTCAGCCTGTTCGGGCGGCAACGCACGCCGTTCGTGACGACGCTCCATGGCCGGCTGGACCTGCCGGAGCTGCAACCGGTGTTCAACACCTTCCCGAACGTTCCCGTGGTGTCGATCTCCGACAGCCAGCGGCGTCCGTTGCCGCAGGCGAACTACGTTGACACGGTGCTGCACGGCCTGCCGAAGATGCTGCTGACGCCGCAGGGTGAGCCGCAGGGCTACCTGGCCTTTCTGGGGCGCATGGCGCCGGAGAAATGCCCGGATCGCGCCATCAGGATCGCCCAGGCCTGCGGCATGCCGATCAAGCTGGCCGCCAAAGTGGACGTGGCGGACAAAGTGTATTTCGAGAAGCACATCCGTCCGCTGCTGGATTTGCCCGGCGTGGAGATGGTCGGCGAGATCAGCGACGCGCAGAAGCCGGCTTTCCTGTCCGGTGCGGCCGCCCTTCTGATGCCGATCGATTGGCCGGAGCCGTTCGGCCTGGTGATGATCGAGGCGATGGCCTGCGGCACGCCCGTGATCGCCTTCAACCGCGGCTCGGTGCCGGAGATCGTGGAAGACGGATTGACCGGCTTCATCGTGGAGGACGTGGAGGGCGCCATGGCGGCAGTCTCCCGCCTGCCGACGCTGGACCGGGCCAAGGTACGCCGCCGCTTCGAAGAACGGTTCACCGCCCGGCGCATGGCGGAGGACTACCTGGCGGTTTACCGCACGCTCGCCGGTGAAGACCGCTCGGTCCTCCGCGCAATCCGCTAAAGGATGCAGCGCCCGGTCGGCCGATTGGCTGACCGGGCAGCCGGCCCCACCACGGTCTCGAACGGCATATGGGTGATATCCGGTAGCGGCGGACGGATTTGAACCGCCGACCAAGGGATTATGATTCCCCTGCTCTACCGCTGAGCTACGCCGCCAAGCCGGAACGGGGCGGTGTTTCGCCCGGGTCGCCTGGCGAGTCAACCGATACGGGCGCGAGCTGCCGCTTTGTTCACAAAGAAGACATTCCGGCTTCAGACATCGGTTGAGAATCAACGCACTATCGCGCTGTTACCATTCAGTAAACATTTTGAGGCTGGCAACGAGACCCGCGGGTGCGTAGGGGCGCGTCGCCATATCGTTGAAAGAGTGCCTCCATGCGTCTTCGTACCCTCCTTGCAGCCTCCACCGTCGTGGCGCTGCCGTCCCTCGCCATCGCACAGCCGATCAGCGGGCTCTATGTCGGCGCCGGGGCGCTGTATAACTACAAGCAGAACGAACACACGCAGCACTCGCCGGGCACCGGGCTGCAGTCCGGGCAATTCAGGTTCGACGAGGGTGGCTTCGGCGGCGTCGGCAGCGTCGGGTATGGCCTGGGCAACGGGCTGCGCTTCGAGGTCGAAGGGGACTACCGCCAGAACGGCTTGCGCGAGTTTGGTACCACCACCCCACGGGTGCAGCAGCAAAGCACGCAGCAAGACTATGGCGTGATGGCCAACGCGCTCTACGACGTCGACCTGCGCCCATACGGCGTGTCGTTCGCGACGCCCTATGTCGGGGTGGGCGCCGGCTATCAGTGGAGCCACTTGAACGGCTTTGCCAACACCAATGCCGTGAACGGCAACGTCACCCATCTCGGCGGCACGTATGGCAACTTCGCCTACCAGGGCATCGTCGGCGTGGCTTTCCCGATCCAGGCGGTTCCCGGGCTGGCCGTGACGGCGGAGTACCGGTTCCTCGGCATACTGGGCAACCAGAGCTTCTCCGACCAGCTCTACGCTCCCACCGTCGGCGCAGGCCGCCGCGGCAACGTGGACATCACCGAAAACCTGAACCACAGCGTGCTGGTCGGCGTCCGCTATGCCTTCAACCAGGCTCCGCCGGCGCCGCCGCCCACGCCGGTGTCCCAGGTGCCCGCGGTCGCGCCGACCCGCACCTACCTCGTGTTCTTCGATTGGGACAAGGCGGACCTGACCGACCGCGCCCGCCAGATCGTCGCCGAGGCTGCCCAGAACAGCACGCGGGTCCAGGCGACGCGGATCGAGGTGCAGGGCAATGCCGACAGTTCCGGTACGCCGGCCTACAACCAGCGCCTCTCGCTGCGCCGAGCCCAGACGGTCGCCGCCGAGCTGGTGCGGGACGGCGTTCCGCAGGGACAGATCGACATCCAGGCCTTCGGCGATACCCGCCCCCTGGTGGCGACGGCGCCTGGCGTGCGCGAGCCGCAGAACCGCCGCGTCGCGATCATCCTGCGCTAGCTATGCAACGCCCTTGGCATGGCGGGCCTTCTCCCATGTCCGGAGAAGCCCGCTACGCCGGGGGCGTCGCCTCGATGAAGCCGCCGCCGAGCACCTGGTCCGCGGCGTAGAACACGCAGGCCTGCCCCGGTGCGGGCAAGGCGGGCTCATCCAACAGCACCGTGCCGTCTGCGCTGACCGTGGCAGCGTGGAGGGTGTCCCTGGCGCGAAGCTTCACCGTGCAGCGAAGCGACTCCGGCGGATCGACCAGCCAATTCACCTCGCGGAGCCGCACGTGCCGGGTGCCGGTGCTGCGGGGACCGACCACGACCCGGCGCGTCGACGCGTCCAGCGCCACCACGACAGGGCGGTCGCCGCTGCCGAGGTTGAGCCGCCTGGCCTGGCCCACCGTGTAATGGCCCACGCCCTGATGCCGGCCTACCACACTGCCTTCCATGTCGACGATGTCGCCCGGCGCCATGGCGTCGGGACGCAGCGCCGCCACGGTCGCCTCGTAACGGCCAGTGGGCACAAAGCAGATGTCCTGGCTGTCCGGCTTGGCCGCTACCTCCAGCCCCAGCCGCACGGCTTCCGCCCGGACCTGGCGCTTGTCCGCCATGGCACCCAGCGGGAACAGCGTTCGGGCCAGTTGGGCGCGCGTCGTGGCGAACAGGAACCAGCTCTGGTCGCGTTGCAGGTCAACGGCGCGGTGCAATTCCGGACCTTGCGGACCGTCAATCCGGCGCACGTAATGCCCGGTCGCCATCGCGTCGCAGCCGAGGTCGGCGGCCAACTGCATCAGGTCGGTGAACTTGACCGTCTGGTTGCAGCGCACGCATGGCACCGGGGTGCGGCCGGCCGCGTAGCTCGCGGCGAAATCGTCGATCACGGTGGACCGGAACCGCGCCTCCGCGTCGATGACGTAATGGGGGATGCCCAGCCGGTCGGCCACCCGGCGGGCGTCGTGGATGTCCTGCCCGGCGCAACACGCTCCTCTGCGGGTGGATGCGGCGCCGTAGTCATAAAGCTGCAGGGTCGCCCCGATCACCTCGTGGCCGGCGCCGTGCAGCAGGCCCGCGACGACGCTGCTGTCCACGCCGCCCGACATCGCGGCAAGGACGCGCATGCGTGGCTACCCCTGTGCATTCCGCGTCGAAGCCGGCAAGCGCACCACGAGGCCGTCCAGCGCCTCCGTGATCACCAGCTGGCAGCCGAGGCGCGATGTCTTCTCCAGCCCGAAGGCCAGGTCCAGCATGTCCTCCTCATCTTCGGTCGGCTTGGCCAGCTTCGGAAACCAGGCCGGATCGACGATCACGTGGCAGGTGGAGCAGGCGAGCGAGCCCTCGCAGGCGCCCTCGATATCCACGCCGTGCTTGTGCGCGACCTCCAGCACGGAGAGGCCGAGCGGCGCGCTGACTTCGCGACGGGTGCCGTCACGCTCGACGAAAATCATCTTTGGCATGGTCGGTCAGGCCTCGACAGGTTCCCGAACGGCAGACAGCGCCCCGATGGCGAAGTCCACGTCGGCGGCGGAGGTAAAGCGTCCCAGGCCGACGCGCAAGCTTCGCGCCGCGGCGGCGGGGTCCACCCCCATGGCGGACAGCACGGTGGACGGCGCGAGCTCGGCTGACGAACAGGCGGAGCCGGTGGACACGCAAAGCTGCGGCGCGGCGCGCATGGCGTCCAGCGCGTCGCGATGCGGCAGGGTGACGTTGAGGTTGCCGGGCAGTCGCCTCGCCACCGAGCCGTTCACGCGCAGGCCCGGCAAGCGCGCCTGCAACCCGGCCAGCAGCCGGTCCCTCAGGGCGGCCAGGCGGTCGGCTTCCTCCACCATGACCGAGGCCGCAATGCGACAGGCCTCGCCGAACCCCACCACCAAGGGGATCGGCAGGGTGCCCGGGCGCAGCCCCCGCTCCTGCCCGCCGCCGGAGAACAGCGGCTGCAGACGCACACGCGGGCGGCGGCGGACGTAGAGCGCACCGATGCCCTTGGGCCCATACAGCTTGTGGGCGCTGAACGAGGCGAGATCGATCCCGGCCACGTCGAACGCGACCTTGCCCAAAGCCTGCGCCGCATCCGTATGGAACAGGGCGCCGGCCGCCCGGGCCATGGCCGCCAGTGTCGGCAGATCCTGCAGCACGCCGGTCTCGTTGTTGGCCGCCATGATGCTGACCAGCACCGTCGGCTCGGCCAGGGCTGCCGCCAGCACGTCGGGATCCAGCAGCCCGTCATGCCGGACCGGCAGGATCACTGGGTCGAAGCCCTCGGCGCGGAGGTCGCAGACGCTGTCCAGCACGCATTTGTGCTCGGTCGCGACCGTGATCACGCGGCGGCGGTTCGACCCCTGGCCGGCCGCGAACCAGGCAGCGCCCTTGATGGCGATGTTGTTCGCCTCGGTCGCTCCGGACGTGAACACGACCTCCCTGGCGTCGGCGCCCATCAAGGCGGCGACCTGGCCCCGCGCCGTCTCCACGGCGTCCTCCGCATCCTGCCCCATGGCGTGCTCGGCGCTATGCGCATTGCCGAACCGCTCGGTAAAGAACGGCAGCATCGCCGCCACGACCATGGGATCGCACGGCGTGGTCGCCTGGTTGTCCAGATAGACCGGCCGGCCCGGTCGCATCACGCTGCCTTGCGCACGAGGCGGGCCGCCATGGCCGCATAGGCGGCGGCAAAGGCATGCACGTCCTGGGCGGTGGCGTTCCACGGCAGCGACACGCGAATCGCCTCCCCCGCCAGGGGGCCGGCGCCCATAGCCTCCAGCACGTGACTGCGGGCCACCTTGCCCGACGAGCAGGCCGCGCCTGCGGACACCTGCACCCCGGCCAGGTCCAGCGCGATGAGCTGGGTTTGTGCAGCCACGCCGGGCAACGCCACGCACATCGTGTTGGGCAAGCGGTCTGGACCGCCCAGGACCAGGCCGCCGCAGGCCGTCGCCGCATCCTCGGCCATCCGGCGCAAATGCAGCGTCTCCGCGGGAGCCGCCGCCGCAGCGGCGGCGAACCCGGCGATGGCGGCCACGGGCGGAGTGCCGCCGCGCCGCCCGCGCTCCTGGCCACCGCCCGCGATCAACGCCGGGCCATCGAACCCACCCGCGATCAGCAATGCGCCGGCGCCCGGCGGCCCGCCGAGCTTGTGGGAGGAGATGGCGAGGCTAGTCGCCCCGAGCCGCCGCACATCGACCGGCATGCGGCCTGCCGCCTGCACCGCGTCGACATGCAGCCTGGCGCCGAACCGGGCGCACAGCGAAGCTGCCTCCGGCACGGGTTGGATCGTGCCGGTCTCGTTATTGGCCAGCATCAGGCATACCAGCGCGCCGCCGCCAGCCTGCAGGGCATGTTGCAGGGCGTCCAGGTCCAGTATGCCGTCCTGGTCGACCGGCACGATCTCGGCATCCGGCCGCGCGGCGCGGACGGCATCGTGCTCCGTGGCGCCGATCAGCAGCCGCCTGCCCTGGCCCAGCGCGTGGATTGCCAGCGCGTCCGCCTCGGTCCCGCCGGAGGTGAAGACTACGTCGCCGCCAAAGCGGCGGGCGAGCCCGTCCCGTGCATCCTCCAGCACCCGGCGCACGGCACGGCCGGCGGTGTGGACCGAAGAAGGGTTGCCCACCAGGTCCAGCGCGGCGTCCATGGCTGCCCGGGCAGCCGGCCGCAGCGGCTCCGTGGCGTTGGCGTCGAGGTAGGTCGTGGCGGCCTACTCCGCCACCTTGGCCGCGGCCGGCTGTCCGCGGGACATCGCGGCCACGCGAGCCTCGACCGCCAACAATTCCGCCCGCAGCACCTCGATCTGGCACATCAGCGGATCGGGCGAGCCATCGCACGGTGTGCCGTAGGCGAGGAATGCCGGTGTCCGCACCGGCTGGTTACGGGTGTGTTCCACGGGCCGCGCCGGGATGCCGACCACGGTCTGGCCCGGCTGCACGTCGCTCACCACCACGGCGTTGGCGCCGACGCGTGCGCCGTCCCCGACCACGATGTCGCCCAGGATCTTCGCTCCGGCGCCCAGGATGACGTTGCGCCCCACCGTCGGGTGCCGCTTGCCCTTGGCCGTGCTCGCGGTTCCCAGGGTGACCTGGTGGTAGAGATAGGCATCGTCGCCCAGCACCGCCGTCTCCCCGATCACCACGCCCATGCCGTGGTCGATCACCACCCGCCGCCCCAGCTCGGCACCGGGATGGATTTCGATGCCGGTGAGAAAGCGGCCGAGATGGGAGACCATGCGCCCGAGCAGGAAGAGATGGCGGCGCCAGAGGCCGTGGGCGAGGCGGTGCAGGACGATCGCGTGCAGGCCGGGATAGCACAACAGCACCTCGACCTTCGACCGGGCCGCCGGGTCGCGCTGATGATAGGCGTTGACCATCTCGCGCAGAAACATGAATGGCATGCGTCAATTCCGTTATGAAAGCGCGGTCGCAGTGTCTATATATCTGCCGCGTGGCCGGGTTGAAGGCCCGTCCAGGGCATCGCGGGTGGAAGGGTCGAGACACGACGGGAACGAGCCCCGGTTTTTGATCGGCCGCGAGGCGGAGCGGCCTGCCGCCACAGACACATGGGAAGCGGTTCGTCCGGGTGGGGCATCACCTGGGGGGACGGTATCGCAGATCGAAGCATTTTTCCACGCCATGCCTGGCGATGGGTTCAGGAATTATCGGTATACCATGCCAGAGGTGATGTTCGCCGGCCCCGACGGCCGGCTCGAAGGCCGTTACCACCACAGCAAGGATACGGGAGCCCCGCTCGCGCTCGTCCTGCATCCCCACCCGATGCATGGTGGCACGATGAACAACCGCATCACCTTTACCATGTACCAGTCCTTCCAGAAACTTGGCTTCTCGGTGATGCGGTTCAACTTCCGTGGCGTCGGGCGTAGCCAGGGCCGGTATGACGGCGGCATCGGGGAGATCAGCGACGCTGCCGCGGCGCTAGACTGGATGCAGATGGTCAACCCGTCCTCGAAGGGGCTGTGGATCGCCGGCTACTCGTTTGGCGCGTTCGTCGGCATGCAGTTGCTGATGCGCCGGCCGGAGATTTCCGGTTGGATCAGCGTGGCGCCCCCGGCCAGCCATTATGATTTCGGCTTCCTGGCGCCCTGTCCGTGCGGCGGCCTGCTGATCCACGGCGACGCGGACGAACTCGTGCCCGAGCCGTCGGTCCGCAAGCTGGTCGACAAGCTGAACACGCAGAAGGGTGTCCAGGTCGATTACCGCGTCTATCCCGGCGCGGACCACATCTTCGCCAGCCATGCCGAACAGGTTGGCGAGGCATTGGAAGACCATGTGGGCATGATCCAGGCCCGCAAGGCGATGGCGCTCGCGGCGGATTGACCGAAACGGGCAGGAGCGTTCGACCACCCCTGCCCGGCTGCCCGTCTAGCGGGCGAACCAGTCGGCGATCGGTTTGACCGCCTCCATCGTCTTGGCGCCCCAGGCGACCTCGGCCCGGGCCTTGCGGACGGCGCGGATGTAGTCCGCACCCTGCAAGCTGGTCGACCGCAGCATTTCCTGGGCGTTGGATACCAGGCGGTCGATGCGCTGGAACACGACCCGGCCAATATCCGCCACGCCGAGCTTCTCGATCCGGATCACGGTGAACCGTCCGGGTTCGGCCTTGGCGGTTCGCGCCAGGAACTCCTGCCATTCCGGCGCCGCACCCTCGAAGCGGCCCAAATACTCCTGCTCCACGGCGAAGATGCGTACCTTCGGCCCCCATCCGATGGCCGCCTCGATCGCGGCAATCGCCGATTCGACGGAGTCGCTGGCCGTGGTGACAGGCACGACCAGCCCCATCGTCTCCCCGCCATCGGGGAAGATCGGACGCGGTTCGTCGTCCAGGATGCGGCAGATTTCCGCGAAGATGTTGGCGCCCAGATCGACCGCCAGGCCGCCGGCGCCCAAGGCGAACAGCAGATCGTCCCACGCCGTGGCATTGGGGTCGTGGGCCAGTTCGCGCGACGCCTCGAACGCCTGGGCGTTGCGGGCATCGTAATGGGTCATCCCGGCCAGGCCGTCCTCCTTGCGGAAGATGTTGGCCAGGCGGGGCTGCCGGTCGTATTCGCGCACGGCGACCGAGCGCATCAGCATGGGATAACGGTCCAGCAGGCTCACGATGACGGCGTTCGCGGTGGTCGTCTTGCCGCTCGACTTGTCGTTGGCGAAGATGAGCGTCTTGCGCGTGCTCGCGGGAGCCGCTGGCGCCGTGGCAGCGATGTCGGGTGCACTGTCGTCCGGCGGGGCCATTCGCAAATCCTGTTCGAAGCGTGCCTAGTGGCCGGTTACTAGCACAGGGCAGGACGATATCCAGTGCGCGGAGCGTCGCGCCATGCTAGCCCGCCCCGGCACCTTCACGAGCGTCCCACCACCATGCCCAGCAGCGACTTCCTGCACGACGCCGCGACCCGCGGCTTCGTCCACCAATGCACCGACCTGGCCGCGCTGGACGCAGCCTGCAGCGCCGGGCCGGTCGGCGGGTATATCGGGTTCGACTGCACGGCCGACAGCTTGCATGTCGGCCACCTCATGCAGATCATGATGCTGCGGCTGCTGCAGCGCCACGGCCATCATCCGGTGGCGCTGATGGGGGGCGGCACCTCACGCATCGGCGACCCGTCCTTCCGCGACGAGGCGCGGGTGTTGCTGGGGGACGACCGCATCGCCGCCAACATGGCGGGCATCCGCCGTTGCATCGAGCCGTTCGTGCGGTTCGGCGGCGAGGGCGGCGCGTTGATGCTGGACAACGCGGCCTGGCTCGACCGGCTGGGCTATATCGAATTGCTGCGCGAAGTCGGGCCGCATTTCTCCATCAGCCGCATGCTGTCCTTCGACAGCGTCCGCACCCGGCTGGAACGCGAGCAGGGGCTGACCTTCCTGGAGTTCAACTACTCCATCCTGCAGTCCTACGATTTCCGCGAACTGATGCGCCGCCACGGTGTGGTGCTGCAGATCGGCGGGTCGGACCAGTGGGGCAACATCGTGTCCGGGGTGGAGCTGGTGCGGCGGACGGAGGCACGCACGGTGTTCGGGTTGACCACGCCGCTGATCACCACCGCATCGGGCGCCAAGATGGGCAAGACGGCGGGGGGCGCCGTCTGGCTGTCCGCCGCCCGGCTGACGCCGTACGATTACTGGCAGTTCTGGCGCAACACGGAGGACGCCGACACCGGGCGCTTCCTGCGCCTGTTCACCGACCTGGCCATGGGAGAAGTCGACCGGTTGGCAGCGCTCGGCGGCGCCGAGATCAACGAGGCGAAGAAGGTGCTGGCCACGGAGGCCACCGCGCTGGCCCACGGCCGGGCGGAGGCGGACGCCGCGGCGGCGACGGCGCGCTCCACCTTCGAAACCGGTGCGGTGGCGGACACGCTGCCGACCCACGACGTCTCGCAGGGCGAGTTGTCGCGCGGCATCCCGGTATACCGCCTGCTGGCGGAAAGCGGCCTCAGCGCCAGCCTGGGCGAAGCGCGCCGGTTGATCCGCGGTGGCGGCGCCCGGGTCAACGACGTGGTGGTGCCCGACGAGGCAGGCATCGTCACCGCGGCGGACCTGCGCGACGGAGCGCTCAAGCTATCCGCCGGGCGGAAGCAGCATAGGCTGGTCAAAGCGGGCTGACCGCGCCTTTTTTGGGTTCGCGCGACGCAACCCGCCGGTCAATAGTTGGTTACCGTTTTGTAAGTTGGGGAGGACGGGTTGAGCATCATCGGTTGGATCGTATTCGGGCTGATCGCGGGCTTCATCGCCAGCAAGATCGTGAACAAGCAGGGTGACGGGCTCATCCTGGACATCGTCCTGGGGATCGTGGGCGCCGTGGTGGGTGGCTACCTCGTCTCTTTCTTCACCGGCGCGCCGTGGCAGAGCGGCTTCAACATCCCAAGCATGATCGTCGCGATCGTGGGCGCCATCATCGTACTGGTGATCTATCACGCCGTGGTCGGTCGCCGATCCAGCTACTAGCCGCCCTCCTGGCTCGAAGCGGGGTGTCCGCTTCCAGCTAGGACGTGAACTGCTCGGCGATGATGCGCTCCGCCAGCGGGATGTCCGGATCGAAGAGCACCGTCCATTGCATGGAACGGTCCTCGCTGACGGCGACCGATGCAACGTCGCGGACTTCGAAGGCATCGGCTACCGCAGCAACCGGGCGCTTCTCCGGCTCGAGCACTTCGAACAGGACGTCGGCGTTGCTGGGGAGCAGGGCGCCCCGCCAGCGCCGCGGCCGGAACGCGCTGATCGGCGTCAAAGGCAACAGGTTCGCCGACAACGGCACGATGGGCCCGTGAGCCGACAGGTTGTAGGCCGTGGAGCCGGCAGGGGTGGCAACCAGAACGCCGTCACAGATCAACTCGGCGATGCGCACGCGCCCATCGACGGAGATCCGGATCTTGGCAGCCTGGCGGAGCTGCCGCAGCAGGCTGACCTCGTTCAGGGCCACCGCCTCCTCGACCGCGCCGGTCTGCGTCACCGCATGCATGCGTAGCGGGTGCAGGACGGCCGCTTGTGCATCCTGCAGCCGACGTGGCAGGTCTTCCTCGTTGAACGGGTTCATCATGAAGCCGACCGAACCGCAATTCATGCCGTAGATCGGCAGCAGATGTCCGGCTATGCCATGCATGGTTTCCAGCAGGTGGCCGTCGCCGCCAAGCGCGACCACCACCTGCGCATCGGCCATGCCGCTATTGCCGTAGCGCGCCGTGAGCCGCCCGAGCGCCTGGGAGGCAACGGCGGTTTGGGCGGCAACGAAGGCGATGCGTTCGATCGGCCCGAGCTGCGGCTCCACCGAAACCGACACGCTCATGGCAGGTTCAGCTTTGGTCGAAACGGGGTTCGGAACGGCTTTGCCGCGAGGACGACACCCTACGTCCCGGCGAAGGCGGCGGCCGGTCGAAATCCGCCATGCGAGGCGGCATCGGCGGCAACGCCTGCGGTGTCCTGGCCCAGTTCCGCCGGTCCTCCAACTCAGGCTCGTACTCCGTACGGGCCGGCTCCGGCAGGCGTAAGACCAGGGTCCGGATCTCGCGCTGGATTTCATCCAGGCGCGCCTCCACCCCGTCGAGCCGGCCCTTCAGCCCAAAGACATTGAACGGCATCAGCAGGAATGCCAGCAGGAACAGCACGCCGATGACGATGATGACGAACCCGACCCAGGGAGGCGCCCAATCAGGCAGGGTGAACGGCAACTGCATGCATGCAAGCTTAGCTGACCTGATGCGTTCCGGCTAGCTACGGCTTGATCTCCGCCGGCAAACAGGCGAGGGCTGGGCTGGCAACGACGAGGCAAGCCATGAAACTGCTGATCCCTGGCCCGGTCTCTACACAGCCCGCCGTGCGTGCGGCGGCGGCGCAGGATTTCGCGCCATGGGACAATGATTTTCGACCGATGAACGTCGACATCCGCGCCCGCGTGCTGGCGATTGCCGGAACGGAGGCGGCGGAGCATGCGACCCTGCCGCTGCAAGGCTGCGGCCATTTCGCCGTCGAGGCGGCGGTCCGCACCTTCGTTCCGCGCGGCGCGCGGCTGCTTGTCCCCGCGACCGGGGCCTATGCCGACCGCGCGGTCCGCCTGGCGCGGGAGGTCGGGTGCGACGTGGTCTGCCTGCCGGTGGGCGATACCGAACGGACCGACCCGGCCGCACTGGAGGCCGCCCTGCTCGCCGACCCGACGATCGGCCACGTGGCCCTGGTCTACAGCGAGACCGGCAGCGGCATCATCCATGACGTCCCGGCCTTGGCCGAGGCCGCCGGGCGGGCAGGCCGCCGCGTCCTGGTGGACGCCGTCTCGGCCTTCGGGGCGCTGCCGCTGGATCTGCGGGCGCTGCCGATGGTCGACGCCATCGTGTTCACGGCGAATAAATGCCTGGAGGGTCTGCCGGGACTGGCCTTTGCGGTGGCGCGGGTCGACCGGCTGCTCGCCTGCCAGGGCAAGGCTGCAAGCTGGTCCCTGGACCTGGCCGATATCTATCAGCATGCCTTGCGGGTCGGCTGGGGCAGCTTTCGCTTCACGCCGCCGGCGCAGGTGCTGGCCGCGTTCCAGACGGCGCTGGACCTGTACGATGCCGAGGGCGGCGGCCCTGCCCGGCTGGCACGCTACACCGAAAACATGCGCGTGCTCTACCATGGCGTCCGCGGGCTCGGCCTGCGGCCCTATTTGCCGGAGGCGGTGCAGGGGCCGGTGGTAGTCAACGTCCATGCGCCGGCACATCCGGCGTGGTCGCTGCAGGGCTTCGTGGATGCGCTCAAGGCCCGGGGCTTCCTGATCAGCAACTTCCACAACACGAAGGAACCTTCCTTCCGGGTGGGCTGCATCGGCGCCGTAACCCCGCAAGACATGCGCGACGCGGTGGCCGCGATGGGGGAGAGCCTGTCCGCGATGGGCATCGGCGTGGCACGGGCCGCGTGATGCGCAGCGACATCGAAATCGCCGATGCCGCCATCTTGCGGCCCATCGCCGACATCGCCGCCGAGCTGGCGATCCCTGCCGATGCGCTGGAGCCCTATGGACGGTACAAGGCGAAGATCGGCTTCGACTTCATCCGCAGCGTCGAAGCCCGGCCGGACGGCGCCTTGGTACTGGTGACCGGCATCAGCCCGACCCCAGCGGGCGAGGGCAAGACCACCACCACGATCGGCCTGGGCGACGCGCTGCGCCGCATCGGCCGCCGCGCCATGATCTGCCTGCGGGAGCCATCGCTCGGCCCCTGTTTCGGCGTGAAGGGCGGCGCCACCGGAGGCGGGCTGGCGCAGGTTGCGCCGATGGCCGAGATCAACCTGCATTTCACCGGCGACTTCCACGCGATCACCGCCGCCAACAATCTGCTGGCGGCGGTGCTCGACAATCACGTCTACTGGGGCAACGAGCTGGGGATCGACCCCCGCCGGGTGAGCTGGCGGCGCGCGCTGGACATGAACGACCGCGCGTTGCGCGACGTCGTGGTCGGGCTCGGCGGGGTCGCCAACGGCGCACCGCGGCAGGACGGGTTCGACATCACCGTGGCGTCGGAGGTCATGGCCGTGTTCTGCCTGGCGCGGGACCTGCCGGACCTGCAGGCCCGGCTCGGCCGCATGATCGTGGCCCAGGGACGCGACGGGACGGCGGTCACGGCCCGCGACCTGAAGGCGGACGGCGCCATGGCGGCGCTGCTGCGGGACGCGTTCCAGCCCAACCTGGTCCAGACCCTGGAAGGCTCTCCCGCGCTGGTACATGGCGGCCCGTTCGCAAACATCGCGCATGGCTGCAATTCGGTCATGGCCACCCGGCTCGGCCTAAAGCTGGCCGACATCGTCGTGACCGAGGCGGGATTCGGCGCGGATCTCGGCGGCGAGAAGTTTCTGGACATCAAGTGCCGCAGCGCCGGGCTGCGGCCGGGCTGCTGCGTCGTGGTCGCGACGGTGCGCGCGCTGAAGATGCATGGCGGCATGGCGCGGGGGGATCTGGGCCGGGAGGATCCGGCGGCAGTGCGACGCGGGGTCGCCAACCTTGCCCGGCACGTCGAGAACATGGGGAAGTTCGGCCTGCCGGTCATTGTGGCGCTCAACCGGTTCACGGGCGACACCGAGGCGGAATACCAGGCCGTTCGTGCCAGCCTCTCCGGCGTGGAGGTGGTGCTATGCTCCCATTGGGCGGAGGGAAGCGCCGGCGCGGAGGCGCTAGCACACGCCGTCCTACAAAAGCTTGAGGACCGGGAGGCCGACTACCGCCCGCTGTATCCGGAGGCCATGGGACTGGCGGACAAGTTGCGCACGGTGGCCCGCGAGATCTACCGGGCCAGCGACATCGCCATGTCCCCCGCCGTCGAGCGCCGTCTAGCCGCCTTGGAGGCGGCTGGGTTCGGCAACCACCCTGTCTGCATCGCCAAGACGCAGTACAGCTTTTCAGCCGACCCGAAAGCCCTGGGCGCCCCCAGCGGGCACGTGCTGCCAGTGCGCGAGGTCAGACTGTCCGCCGGTGCCGGCTTCGTGGTGGCGGTTTGCGGCGACATCATGAGCATGCCGGGTCTGCCGCAGCATCCAGCGGCGGAGGAGATCGGCCTGGGATCCGGAGGCCGTATCACCGGCCTGTTCTAGCCATGCTGTGGTGCAGCCCAGACCTGATCTAATGGGCCTATGCGGCTTCGTCCTGCAACAGCCTGACCAGCTCATCCGGCAACGGCTCCCGCATGATGGCCGCATGTTGTTCGCGCAGGCATTGCCGAAGCCACAATTCGACGGCCTCCGTCTTCAATGGGCGTGAGACCGGCATCGGCGCCCTCCATGGCGATGAATTTTCCATGAAACGACAAGCACCACCGTCGAATGAGGTTCCCGGCCACGCCCTTGCAATTGCGTGAACCGGTATCAGGACGGTGCGTGGGCAGCCGCGGTGATCATGTGCGCCAGGCTGGCGCCCAGGCAAGCATGCAAGGCCTCCACGGCCTTCAACCGCTGCCCCTTGGGCGTCCGTTCCAGATCGATCTGCCCCTCGTTGGCCCAATGGCGCATCAGGTCGAAGCGGTGGAACAGCATCACGCCAGGCTGCGCGGCGATCTGCTGCATGCTCCTGGTGTAAGGGTCCAGATCGGCGTTGGCGCGCAGAAAACGGCTGAATTGCGGGTCCACCAGGATCAGGTCCGCATCGGCGCTGGCGATCGTGGCCGCGCCATCCGCCAGCGTCTCGTAGAACGCGCTGGCCGGCATGTTGTGGACCGCCTCGACGGTGCCGGTCTGCCAGATCACCAACTGGTAATGATGCGCGGCTGTCTGGGTGTGAAGGATTTCGACCATCTCGGCCGCCGTCATGCCCCTGCCGCCCTTCACGTCGACTGCTACGTTGAGGCCGGGAACCGCCGTTCGCAGGTCCTGCGCCATCTGCAACGGGAACGCCGCCTCCGACGGGTTCGGCAACGTGCCGGTGCGCTGTCCCCCGCCCAGGCCCAGTGCCAGCCCCGTGACGGTCCCGGGCTGCAGCGACTCGGTAGGGCTGAACACGGTGGCGGAGCCGATCGTGAGCACGTCGAGCGTGCCGCCATCCTTCAGCACCGCGGCGACGTGCGGCATTGCCTGGATGTCGGCGGTCAGCTCGGGTGGCGCCGCACAGCTGTCGGCGGCGTCCGCCGGGCCCGTCAGGACCAGCAGCAACATTCCTGCTATGGCCGTCCACCGCCCGACAAAGGAGCCGTTCATCACGGCCCCGTGGTTATCAGGGCGTCACTCCGCCGGCAAGGCGCTGGGGCGCCGGGCGCCCCTTCTCGCGGTAATAGGCCGCCAAGGCGCCGACCCCGACCAGCAAGCCCGCGCCTACCAGGTTCACCGGTATTTGTATCCACCATCCATCCAACTCCTCCATGACGGACCGGCCCATGAACGACAGGAATATTCCCGCGCAGAACACGGGCAAGGAATGTTGGCCGCACAGCACGAAGGGCGCGGCCCAGCGCGACGACATCCACCGCGCGGATGGCGGCACCCAGCGCGACACCACCCAGGCGAAGGCGAGGATGGACATCAGCCGGAACGGGTGCAGGCCACCCTTGTCGACCGACCACAACACACGGGCCACCCGCGCGGGAAGATAGGCCGTCAGCTCCGGATGGTCACCCAGGCCAAGTTGCAGGACGGCACCGAACAGGATCATCAGCCCGCTCAGCCCGTCCATCAGCAACGTCACCCGGCGGCTCGGCGTGTCTGGGGGCAAATAGGCCATGATGGCGCCGAGCATGAACAGCAACTGCCAGGTGAGCGGGTTGAAATACCACCCCTCTCCGGTGATCGACGGCAGGTTCAATCCGAACAGCCGCGCGCTGGCGTATAGCGCGAAGGACAGGAACGCCAGCACCTGGGGCCAGCGCAGCAACGGCAGGACGACGGCGAACAGGACCAGCAGCGCCACGTACATGGGCAGGATGTCGAGGTAGGCAGGCTGGAAGTGCAGCAGCAGCGCCTCCAGCATGGCGCGATACGGTTCTTCCCCCAGGACGTCGAGATGGATCTCGTCCAGGTAGTCCGCGCGGTCGAACGTGGTCGCGGAATAGGCGACCTGGGCGGCGAACACCACGAAGAGGAAGATGTGGGCGATATAGAGCGTCCAGGCCCGCTTCAGCGTGTCCGCCGCGGCGAACACCCAGCCGTTCCGGTCCATCGAGCGGCCATAGGCCAGTCCGGCGCCGAACCCGGCCAGGAAGACGAACACCTCCGCGGAATCGCAAAGGGCGAAGTTGCGGAGGCTGAACTGGTTGATCCAATTGGCCGGGATGTGGTCGGTGAAGATCCACCAGAGGGCGAGGCCGCGGAAGAAATCCACCCGCATGTCGCGGCCAGCACGTATCAGTCGCATGCTGCCCCTCCGGCCCTCGCGCGATCCTCATAAGGGCGCCAAAGGGTTCGGCGCAAGCACGCCTAGGCGAGCAGCCCCGCGGCCAGCCGCTCCACATCCTGCGCGGCGTGGCTGTTGGGATGGCGCACCTGCAGCAGCATCTGCCGACGGATCGCGTCGCGGACATGGTCATCCCTGCGGATGACGCCTGCCAAGGGGGGCTTGCGGCCCAGGAAATTGGCGCTGGCACGGGACAGGGTGGCATAGGTCCGTTCGGCCGCGGCCTTGCTGCTGGCCTGGTTCACGACCACCCGCACGTCGCCGCCGGGCCGGTCGGCATTTGCCAGCTTCAGCACGGCATAGGCGTCGGTCAGGCTCGTCGGCTCCTCCGTGGCGACCACCAGTAGGGTGTCCGCGAAGGCCGCCATGCGACGGACGGAGCGGTCAAGCCCGGCCCCCAGGTCGAGCACGATGTCGCTCACCGTGGTCTCGGCGGCAAGGGCGGCCAGCACCCGGTCCAGCGCCGCAGGATCGAGCGTGGACAATGCCCCCGAGCCCGACCGCCCGGCCAGGACGGCGAAGCCGCCCGCCGGATACAGTGCCGCGCATGCGGCCACGCTGCGCCGCCCGGCGACGACGGCAGCTAGGTCGTGCTCGGGCATGATGCCCAGTTGGATGTCGACGTTGGCGAGCCCGAGGTCGCCGTCGAACAGCAACACCCTGCGTCCGGCCTGCACCAGCGCGCGCGACAGGGTCACGGCCAGCCAGGTCTTGCCGACGCCGCCCTTGCCCGAGGCGACTGCCAGCAGGCGGGGCCGATGATGGGGGGAGGCGGCAACGGACGCGCTCATGTCTGCAACTCCGCGGACAACGCTTTGGGACGGGGGGCGCAGCTGCGGGACAGGCGGTCGGCCAGCAACCCGGGCGTGAGCGCCTCCAGCCCGTCGGCGGCGCCGGAGCCGATCCCCGCCTCGGTGAGCGTGAGCTTGCCGGCATCGGCGGCGGCAAGCAGGCCGCCCACGCGCCGCGCCAGGTCCAACCGCGTGCCGACGAGCAGGGTGGCGCCGGAGGACGCGAAGGCGGCGGCGAGGTCGGCCGATTCGGCCGGATCCATTCCGGCGGGCAGCACCAAGGCTGTCGCGGCGTTGGCGGTGACGGCCAGCCCGGCCACTTCGTCGTTCTGCGCCGGGTCGAACGGATCGGTTCCGGGTGCGTCGATCAGCACCGGGGCGCCAGGCTGGCGGCGCATGAGCGCGCGCGCCAGGGTGGCGGGATGGCTGGCCACGATCAGGGTTAGGCCAAGCAGGCGGGTGAAGGCGGCAAGCTGCTCGGTCGCACCCGCCCGGCGGCCATCGGTGGTGATGATCAGCGGTGGCTGGCTGCCCGCCATGACGAGGCGGGTGGCGAGGCGTGCGACCGTCAAGGTCTTGCCGGCACCGGGCGGCCCGGCCAGCAGCAGGGGCTGCGGCGAGTCCGCCTCCGGTAACAGGGGGCCGAAGCGCAGCACCTTCGACAACGCAGCGTCCAGCTTCCCGGCCGCGAGCTTTTCCGCCAGACGCGGCGGCACGCCATGCCAGGCGAGCAGTCGCTCCCGCTCCGGGTCGGGCAGCGGCGCGGGCGGCACATCGTCCGGGTCCAGCGCGGCGGTGAGTTCCACCCCGTCCGCCACGCGGCGGGTCGCGAGGATCAACGCATCGAGGCCCAATTCGGCGCGGACGCGGGCCATCGCTTCCGTCACGCCAGGAGCCCGATAAAGCTTCAACCGCATGCGACCGAGATTACCGGCGCGGAAGTTGCTAAAATATTAACGCCTGATGTCGTGACCGCCCGTGCGTGAAGCGCGTGCCATCCTATTGGAGACGTTCGGCACCATCGTCGGGCGGCGCAGCAGCCTGATTGCGGAGCTTGCGGCGTTCGGCGCAAGCTCGCCGGCCGTCTGGAAAAGCCTCAGTAGCGGCGCAGCAAGCCGACCAGCCGGCCCTGCACCTTCACCCGGTCGGCCGGGAAGATCCGCACCTCGTATTTGGGATTGGCCGGCTCCAGCACGATGGTGCTGCCGCGGCGGCGCAGGCGCTTCAGCGTGACCTCCGACTCGTCGACCATGGCGACCACGATCTGGCCGTTCTCGGCCGTCTCCCCCTTGCGGATGATCACGGTGTCGGTGTCGAGGATCCCGGCGTCGATCATCGAATCGCCGGCAACCTCCAGCGCGTAATGCTCCCCATTGCCCAGCATCGCCATGGGAACCTCGATCTGGCTGCCGCCGTCGCGCAGCGCCTCGATCGGCTGGCCCGCAGCGATCCGGCCATAGAGCGGCAACTGCACCGCGGCAGCCTCCCCGGCCGCGCGGACGCCCGCCAACCGGTTGCTGCCGAAGTCACCGCGTATCACGTTGGGAGCGAAGGCCGGTGACTCGGTGCGGATCGGCTCCGTCGCCTTGTCCGGCAGCCGCACGACTTCCAGTGCGCGTGCCCGGTGATGATGGCGTCGGAGAAAGCCGCGCTCCTCCAATGCGGAGATCAACCGATGAATGCCGGATTTCGAGCGGAGGCTCAGCGCGTCCTTCATTTCCTCGAACGATGGCGAGAACCCGGTGCTGCGCAGATGGTGGTCGATGAAAATCAGCAACTCATGCTGCTTGCGCGTCAACATCGCAGGACTCCGCGGGAACAAACTGGCAACCGTCCTCGCGTTCTACGTTGGTTCGCGCGATCCCGTCAAGCAGGCTATAGGCCGAGGCTGTCCAGCCGGATCACCTCGACCTCGGCTCCTGCCGGCACCGCCAGGGCATGCGCCGCGCGGAGGACCAGGCAGTCGGCGCTGGCGAGCAGGCTCAGCATGCCCGAATCCTGCCGCGGGAACGGCGTTACGACCAGCAGGCCGTTCGGCCCGGTCGCCAACTTTGCCCGCAGGTGGTCCGCGCGCCCGTCGTTCTGCTCCAGCGCGACATCCAGGATGGCGCGCTCGGTTCGCGGGGCGGCGGCAGGCAGTCCTCCCAGGACATCCAGCGATGGCAAGAGGAACAGCGCGGCGCAGATCAAGGCCGACACCGGGTTGCCGGGCAGCCCCAACACCGGCGTATCCGCCACGCGCCCGGCGATCAGTGGCTTGCCGGGCCGCATGGCGATCTTCCAGAAATCAAGCTCGAAGCCACGCTCCGCCAGGGCCGCCTGCACCAGGTCATGCTCGCCGACGCTGGCGCCGCCCGTGGTCACAAGCATCTCGACGCCACCCAATCCATCGACCGTGGCGGCGATGGCGGCGCGGTCGTCCGGCGCCACCGGCAGCACCACCGGCTCGCCTCCGCCAGCCCGGATCAGCGCCGCGATGGCGTGCGAGTTGGAGCTGACGATGCCGCCCGGCACAATGGGTTCGCCCGGCATCGCGATCTCGTCCCCCGTCGCCAGGATGGCAATGCGGGGACGCCGATGTACCGCCAGCCAAGGATGGTTGGCTGCCGCGGCCAAGCCGATATCGCGGGCACCCAGGCGCCGGCCAGGCCGCAGCAGGATGTCGCCCTTGGCGAAGTCCTGTCCCGCTCGGCGGATATGACGGGCCGGCGTGCAAGCCTCCCGAACCACGACGGCGTCACCCTCGCGGACGGCATCTTCCTGCAACAGGATGCAATCCGCACCGGCCGGGACGACGCTGCCGGTGAACAGCCGCACGGCCTGCCCGGGCTCGACCTCACCCATGAACGGGTGCCCTGCGGGAGCGGACCCCACGACCTGCAACCGTGCGCCGAGGCTGCCGTCCGCGGCGCGCAGGGCGTAGCCGTCCATGGCGGACACGTCGGCCGGGGGCTGGGTCAACCGGGCCGCCACCGGCGCCGCGAGCACCCTGCCCCAGGCCTGCGCCAAGGCCACGGTTTCGGCGGGCGTGGGCCGCAGCGGCCCGAGGATGCGCGCACGCGCTTCGGCGACGCTGATCATTCCTGCAGGAACTCGCCGGACTTGCCGCCATCCTTGTGGGTGACGCGCACATCCTCGATGCGCATGCCGCGATCCATCGCCTTGCACATGTCGTAGACGGTCAGCGCCGCCACGCTGGCGGCGGTCAGCGCCTCCATCTCAACGCCGGTCCGGCCGGTGGTGCGCACCGTGGCCACGATCTCCACCGCGCCGTCGCCGGGCGCGAGGTCGAGGCTGACGGCCGAGATCGGCAGCGGATGGCACAGCGGGATCAGCTCGGCCGTGCGCTTGGCCGCCATGATCCCGGCCAGCCGGGCCGTCCCGAGAACGTCGCCCTTCGCCGCCGTCCCCCCGGCCACCGTGGCCAGCGTCATGGCCTGCATGACCACGCGCGCCTTCGCGGTGGCGGTGCGCGCCGTCTCCGGCTTGGCGGACACGTCCACCATGATGGCCCGGCCCGCAGCGTCGAAATGCGTGAGGCTCACGGGGTGGCGCACGTGCCGAGCAGAGTGTGGACGGCCTTCTCCAGATCCGACTGGCGCAACAGGCTCTCCCCCACCAGCAGGCATTGCGCGCCCACCTGGCCCAGGCGATGCACGTCGTCGCGGTCGCGGATGCCGCTCTCGGTGATCAGCAAGCGGTCCGGCGGAACGAACGGCGCCAGGTCCGCCGTCGTCTGCAAATCGGTCTGCATCGTGCGGAGGTTGCGGTTGTTGACCCCGATCAACGGCGTCTGCAGCCCGAGCGCCCGGTCCAGCTCGCGCCGGTCGTGCACCTCGACCAGCACATCCATTTCCAGCGCGCGGGCGATGCCCTCCATCTCGACCGCCAGCGCGTCGGACACCGCGGCCATGATGATCAGCACGCAATCCGCCCCCATCGCGCGGCTTTCGTAGATCTGCCACGGGTCCACCATGAAGTCCTTGCGCAGCACCGGCAGGGTGCTGGCGAGGCGGACCGTCCGCAAATGGGACGGATCACCCTGAAAATAGCGACCGTTCGTCAACACCGACAGGCAGGTCGCGCCCGCATGCTGGTAGGCGCGGGCGATCCCCGCCGGATCAAAATCGCCGCGGATCAGCCCGCCCGAGGGAGACGCTTTTTTCACCTCGGCGATCAAGCCGCAACGCTCTTCGGCCACGGCCTCCTTCAATGCGGCCGCGAAGCCGCGGGGAATGGCGTGCGCATCGTGGATCTTGCGGCGCAGCACCTCCATAGGCATGGCATGCCGCCGGTCCTGCACCTGGTGCATCGTGTCGGCGCAGATGCGCGCGAGCACGTCGGGCATGGCCTGGTCCATCGCCGTGTCTCCTATGCCGTCGCCTGCCGCAGCCGATCCAGCGCTGCCAAGCCTGCGCCCCCATCGATCGCGGCGGCCGCGAGCGACGCGCCATCCATCAGCGTCTCCGCACGCCCCGCCACCACCAGGGCCGCCGCGCTGTTCAGCACGACGGTGTCGCGGTAGGCACCGGGCGTCCCCTTCAGCAACGCAAGCAACGCCGCGGCGTTTTCCGCAGCCTCGCCACCGCGGATCGCCTCGACAGGGGACCGCGGCAGGCCGGCCTCCTCCGGGGTCACGATACGCTCGGTCAGCACGCCGTCGGCCAGCATCACGACCTGGTTGTCGCCCGCGACCGTCAGCTCATCCAGGCCGTGGCCGTGTACCAGCCAGGCATGCGTGGTGCCCAAGGCCGCCAGCGTCTCCGCCATCGGCCGCGCCCAGGCGGGATCGAACACGCCGGTGAGCTGCCGGGTGACGCCTCCGGGATTGGCCAGCGGGCCCAGCAGGTTGAAGATGGTGCGCGTCCCCAGTTCGACCCGCGGCCCCGCGGCGTGGCGCAGGGCGGCATGGTGCCGGGGCGCGAACAGGAAGACGCAGCCTGCCTGCGCCATCACCGCGGACAGCCGCTCCAGCTTCACGTCCACGTCGACGCCGAGCGCCGTCAGCACGTCGGACCCGCCAGTGCGGGAGGACAGCGCGCGGTTGCCGTGCTTGGCCACCGGCACGCCCAACCCGGCCAGGACGAAGGTGACGGCGGTGGACACGTTCAACGTGCCGGCCGCATCGCCGCCGGTGCCGCACACGTCGATGGCGCCGGGCGGGACGGCGACGGCGGTCATGCGCGACCGCATCGCCCGCACGGCGCCGGACAACTCGGCCACCGTCTCGCCGCGCAGCCGCATCATCATCAGCATACCGGCGATCTGCGCGGGCGTGGCCCCGCCCGACATGATCACGCCGAACGCGGCCTCGGCCTGCGCCGCCGTCATGGTTTCGCCAGCGGCCAGCCGAGCGATCAACGGCTTGAGGTTGCTGTCCACCGGTGCTGGATCAGGCGGCGAGCCGCGGGGCGTTGGCCCCGCGGGCGATGGCGAGGAAGTTGGCGGCGATGTCGCGCCCATGCTCGGAGGCGACGCTTTCCGGATGGAACTGCACGCCGAACAGCGGCAATGCGCGATGCCGCAACCCCATGACCAGGCCGTCCTCGGTCCAGGCAGTGACCTCCAGCGCCGGTGGCAGGCTGGAACGCTCGACGACCAGGCTGTGGTAGCGGGCGGCGTTGAATGGGCTGGGCAGGCCGGCGAAGATGTCGGTCCCGGCATGTTCCACCCGCCCGACCTTGCCATGCATGGGCATCGGCGCGCGCTGCACGACGCCACCGAATGCCTGCCCGATCGCCTGGTGGCCCAGGCACACGCCCAATATGGGCACCCGGCCGGCCGCGGCCTCGATCAACGGCAGGCAGATGCCCGCCTCGTCCGGCGTGCAAGGCCCGGGTGACAGCACGATGGCCTCCGGCGCCAGGGCCATGGCATCCGCCACGCTCAGGGAATCGTTGCGGCGAACCTCGCAGGCCGCCCCGGCCTCGCCCAGCAGGTGGAACAGGTTGAAGGTGAAGCTGTCGTAATTGTCGATCAGCAAAATCATGGCGGCTGTATCGCGCGCGTCCGCCGCCATGGTCAATCTAGATGCGGCGGATCAGCCGCGCCCGGATCGTTCCCTCGAAGCTGCGCAGCTCCTCCAGGCAATCCTCGCAGCCGTGGTCGCTCTGCGTCTCCACCACCACGTAGCCCAGGTCGCCATCCGTCTGCAGGTACTGCCCGGCGATATTGACGCCCCGGCTGGAAAACACGCCGTTCACCCGGCCCAGCATGCCGGGCACGTTGTGGTGGATATGCACGTAGCGGGTCGCAGCGGCACGGCCCGGGAGCTGCACCTGGGGGAAATTGACCGCGCCCAGCGTCGAGCCGGCGTCGCTATAGTCGATCAGCTTGTGCGCCACCTCGGCGCCGATGCGCTCCTGCGCCTCGCCGGTGGATCCGCCGATATGCGGGGTGAGGATCACGTTGGGCAGCCCCTGCAAGGGGGATACGAAGGGCTCCGCCGCGCTGGCCGGTTCCAGCGGGAACACATCCACCGCGGCGCCGAGCAAATGCCCGCGCCGCAGCGCGTCCCGCAGGGCCTCCAGATCCACCACGGTACCGCGGCTGTTGTTGATCAGGTAGCTGCCGGGCTTCATCGCCGCGATCTCCGCCGCCCCGATCATCCCGGCGGTGGCCGGCGTTTCCGGCACGTGCAGGCTCACCACGTCGCTCATTCCCAGCAATTCGGCCAGCGAGCCCACCGGCTCCGTGTTGCCATGCCGCAGCTTGTCGATCACGTCGTAGTAGACGACCCGCATGCCCATCGCCTCCGCCATGGTGGAGAGCTGCGTGCCGATCGAGCCGTAGCCGACGATGCCCAGCGTCTTGCCGCGCACCTCGAAGCTGTCGGTGGCTGACTTGTCCCACTGGCCGTGATGCGCGGCGGCGGAACGGGGCGTGACCCGGCGCAGCAGCATGACGATCTCGCCGATCACCAGCTCGGCCACGCTGCGCGTGTTGGAGAACGGTGCGTTGAACACCGGGATGCCGCGGTTGCGGGCGGCCCCCAGCTCCACCTGGTTGGTGCCGACGCTGAAGCAGCCGACCAGCATCAGCCGGTCGGCGGCGGCGAACACCGACTCCGTCAACTGCGTGCGGGACCGGATGCCGAGGATGTGCACGCCCTCCAGGGCATCCGTCAGCGCCGCACCGTCCAGCGCCTTGGCGTGGCGGACGATCCGGGAATAGCCGGCGGCGCGCAGCAGGGCGACGGCGCTGTCGTTCACCCCCTCCAGCAGGAGGATGCGGATCTTGTCCTTGCTCAGCGAGAAGGCGGGCATCGGTGCGCTCGTATCGGTTGCCGTGCGGAGGTAGCCACCCGCCCGCGCCGTCACAAGGCGAGGCAGCTATGCGTCCGGACCGGCCTGCGCGGCCAGTTCCAGGCGCGCCTCCACGATCTCGGGATCGTCCGGCACACGGCGGAGGGTGAAACCGAGCCGGCGGATGAAGGCGAGCATCGGATGGTTTTCCGCCAGGATCTGGCCGACGATCGCGGACATGCCCTGGGCACGCCCCCAATCGATCAGGCGCTGCATCAGCTTGCGGGCGACGCCGTGGCCCTTCAGGTCGGGCTGCACGATGACGGCGAACTCGCCCTCGCCGCGGTCACGGACCAGTCGTGCGACGCCGACGGTGTCGCCATTCGCGCGGACGGCGATGAAGGCCATTTCCCGGTCGTAATCCACCTGGGTCATGCGGGCGATCCGCTCGGGCGAGAGCTCCCGCAAGGTGGAGAAAAAGCGGTAGCGGACGTCCTCCGGTGCGATGCGGGAGAACAGTTCCGCATGGGCGGCTGCATCCTCCGGCCGGATCGGGCGGATGTGCAGGGCCTCGCCCGCGCCGTGCCACTGCTCCGCCAGTTCCGCCGGGTAGGGCGCGATGGCCAGCCGCCCCCGCTGGCCCGGCGGCCGCAGCGCCAAGGTTGCCGTCCCTGCGTCCAGGGACAGCGCTGCCAGGTCCGGCACATCCACCACGAGCTGGCTGACACGCACGACCATGTCGGCCAACGCGGCCGCCTCGCCCGGCGCCAACGCGCGGGCTGCGGGCGCGTGCGCCACCATCGCGTGGGCGAGCGACAGGTTGAGCGGCGGCAAACCGAAGCAGCGTTCGGCGATCGGGCCGGCGCCCAGGCCGATCGCGGGGCCGAACAGCGGGTCGTCCGCCACCGTCACGGCCAAGGCCGGCCGGCCGGCCGCCAACCCGTAGGCTGCGAGCACGCGGTGCGCCTGCGCCCCGGTCAGCGCCAGCCGGTCCGCGGCACGGGCGTCCGCGATCACGGTGCGGACGCCGTCCCGGTCGGGCCGCAAGGTCAGCACGTCGCTGGCCGGCAGTTCCCGCGCCGCCTCGCGGGCGCGGCGAAGTTGCAGCAGGTGCCGGAAGCCTTGCACCGCCTGCTCCGGCGAGGCGAAGGCCGGCACCCCGCCCTCGGCCAGGCGGCGGCGATGCACGGCGCCCGTCGTCTCCCCCATGGCGCATACCAGCAGCGGCACGCGGGAGCGGGGGGCGGCGACCAGTGCCGCCACGCCGGCGGCATCCGCCGGGCCGGTCGGGGCGAACACCGCCAAGATGCCGCCGACCTCGCGCGCGCCGCCCAGCAAGGCCGCCGCCTCCGCCAGCCGGGTCGGCGCCTCGACCCCGACGTAGACGATGCTGTCCGCATCGCCGCCGGGAAAGGCGAGGCGCAGCACATCGCGGGTTTCCTGCGCCAGCGTGGCAAGCGGGATGCCGCTGGCCAGCGCCGCGTCGGCCGCCATCCGGCCCGGCCCGATCGCGTTGGTGACGACCACCAGCCCATCGCTGCGCGGCGAGGGCGCGCGGGTCAACGTCTCCAACGCTGCCAGCAGGTCCTCCAGCCGCGAGACGGTGAGCACGCCGACGCGGTTCAATGCGGAGTCGAACACAGCCTCCGCCCGGCCGCTCGGGTCCAGCAGGCGGCTGCCCGCGCGCAGGGCGACCACGGGACGCAGACGGGCGGCGGCGCGCGCGGCCGACAGGAAGGCGCGCGGATCGCGGATGCCGCGGATATCCAGCAGGATCGGGCCCGTCGCGGAATCGCGGGACAGGAAGTCCAGCACCTGGTCGAACCCCGTGCCGGCATTGCCGCCGATTCCCACGATCTGGCTGAATCCCACGCCGTTCGGACCGGCCCAATCCAGCACCGCCCGGCACAAGGCCGCCGATTGCGACACCAGGGCCACGCGGCCTGGCTGCGGCTGCAGGTGGGACAGGGTCGCGTCGAGCCGGATGCCCGGACAAGCGACCCCGAACGAGCCAGGCCCCAGCACGCGCACCCCGGTTTCCGCCTGCCCGGCGGCGATGTCAGGGCTGAGCCCGACCGAGACGCCCGCATAGATGCCGGCACGCACCAGGCCGGGCAGCAGGGGAACGATCGGGCCCGATTGCGCGGCGAACACCGCGAGGTCGGCAGGCGCGGGATCCTGGCCGGGCGGCACGGCCTGGACCGGGCCGGCGAAACCGCAGGCCGCGATGTTGGCCAGGAGCTGCCGCCCGATGCGGCCCTCCCCGCCGAACACCGCGAGGGAACGCGGCCGAAACATGCGTTCCGGGTCGAAGCGGGTCACGACGGAAGCGCGGTGCAGGATCATGCCGGCAGCAGCTTAGCCGCTGACCGCTCGGCAAAGGAAAACGATCCGCCGCGGGCTCAATCGCCGTAGAGCTTGCGATAGGAGTCCAGCATGACCTGGTCCAGCGGCCGCCCGGCCTCGTAGCCGGACATGTCGTCCGGCCGTGTCACGCCGGGCATCTGGCGGGGACATTCCTCTGCGGCGCCTATGACGGTGCGGACGGGGAACAAGGCCGTCCAGGCGGGCACGGCATAGTCTTCCTCGTCGTCATGCACCGGCTCGTTGCGGATCTTGCCCGATGCCTGTTCGATCTCCATGCCGAGGAAGGTCGTCGCCTTGATCTCCTTCTCGGTCGCCGGGCGAAGCAACTTGCTGCGGCCGGTGAAGAAGCGGTCGACGAAGCTGTCCATCGCGGCGGTCTTTTCCGCATGACCTTCGATCACGTGGGCTGTGCCGAATGCCATGGCGGAACGATAGTTGATCGAATGGTTGAAGCCGCAGCGTGCGAGCACGATGGCGTCGGTATGCGTAACGGTCAGGCATACCGGGATCCCGGCGGCCTGGCTGCGGATCATGCGGCTGGCGGAGGATCCGTGCCAGTAGAGGTGATCCCCCTCGCGCCAGAACGAGGTGGGAGTGCAATAGGGCTGCCCGTCGATGACGTAGGCGATGTGGCAGACCAGGGCGGAATCAAGGATGTCGTAGACCGTCGCCTTGTCGTACCTGCCCCGGGCGGGACGCCGCACCACCCGGTTGCGGCGTGACAGCTCGAAGGACGATTCCGTCGCGGCCTCGGGCATGGCTGCCTCTCCAAAGTTGAACGGAGCGGAGTGAAGCAGGCCTGATTGGTCGGGAAAAGAGCGGATTTGTCCATGCGGCAGACCGGCGGCGACGTCAGTCCACGACCTGCGGGACACGTCGCTGCCGTCGCATGGCCGGTCCACCATGCCTGTCAGCCTGTGCTGCTGCCTAAACCTCCGGATGGCCACGGCGCCGCAGCGCGTTGCAAGAATCCAGGGGCAGGCTCGGTGGGCGGAAGCAACCGCCCAAGGTCGCGAACCGGGGGCACCGGTCCGCGACCATGGGCTGACTGCTTACTTACCGGTGTTGGCCGGCGAACCCGGCGTCTGCGCAACCGAGTTGGACGAGGTGTTCACGGTGCCGGAAGGCAGCGGGCCGGCGTCGGCGGACTGCATCGTGGCGATGCCTGGGGTGGTGCTCGTCGTGGTGAGGTTGCCCGCTGTCGTGGCGGCGCTGGGTCCACCGGACGCGTTGCCTGGCGCGGATTCGGTGCCCTCGATGGTGGCATTGTTCTGTGCGAACACCGGCGTGGCGGCAACGCTGGCCAGCAGGCCAATGGCGGCCAGTGCGAAACGTATATCCATATCAAATTCATCCTCGGGGCCAGATATTGGCCAATGGGGAGACGTTTGGCCCATGAAGAGGATGCATGTTTCCAGCGTATGACTGCTACACGGCAGTAGCCCCTACCGCGGCACATGGCATGACAGTCATTCGTGCGCTATGCTCTGCCGAGCGCAACGCAGCCCTGTCCGGCCTGCCGCAAGGACCCGCCATGCACCGATCTGCCGCCTTGTTCCTGGCCATGCTGGCCGTGCCCGCCGCGGCGTCGGCGGCGGACGTGAACGTCCTGTACGCGGGCTCGCTGGTGAACCTGATGGAGCATGGGATCGGCCCTGCTTTCGAGAAAGGCGGCGGCGACGGCTTTCGCGGCTTCGGCGGCGGGTCCAACGGGCTGGCCAACCAGATCAAGGGCAAGCTGCGGCGCGGCGACGTCTTCATCAGCGCCACTCCCAAGGTCAACGACACGCTGATGACGGCGGCGAACGGGGACTGGGTGAGTTGGTACATCACCTTCGCGCAGTCGCCGCTGGTGTTGGGCTACAGCCCCTCCAGCCGGTTCGCGGCGGAATTGAAGACCAGGCCATGGTACGAGATGCTGCGGGAGCCGGGGATCAGGCTCGGGCGCACGGACCCGAAGCTTGATCCGAAGGGCGCGCTGACCGTCCAACTGCTCGACAAGGCCGAACAGGTCTATCACCAGCCCGGCCTGGCGCAGGCGGTGCTGGGCGCACCCGACAACCCGGACCAGGTGCGGCCCGAAGAGAACCTGGTGGGCCGGCTGCAATCGGGGCAGATCGACGTGGGAGTCTTCTATTCCACGGAAACCTCCGATCTGAAGATCCCGGCGATTCCCCTGCCGCCCGAGGTAGCGTTGAGCGCCGTGTACACCGTCACCATCCTGCGCGACGCCGCCGAGCCGGCCGCCGCGGCGGCATTCGTCGATTTCCTGCTGAGCCCAGCGGGCCAGGCCGTGATGAAGGAGCATGGGCTGGATACGGTGACGCCCACCGTCACGGGCGATGCGACGAAGCTGCCGGCATCCATCCACCTGCCTTGACCTGCTAGGCCCGCGGCCATGGCGCTGAGGCGGCCCGGCATCCTGCTGCCGCTGGCCGGGCTGCTGGCCGTCTACCTGGCCGCGCCTTTTCTGGCCGGGCTGGGGCAGGTCGGGCTCGCCGACTGGTCGGGAGTCGACGTGCCGGGATTGGTGCAGGCCGGCCTGGTGTCGGTCGCCAGCGCGACGCTGGCGACCGGGCTGGTGGTGCTGTGCGGCATTCCGCTGGGATTCCTGCTGGCCCGGGCGCCGGGCCGTTCCATGTCGCTGCTGGGCTTGGTCGTGCAGTTGCCGCTGGCGCTGCCGCCCTTGGCCAGTGGCGTGTTGCTGCTGTTCCTGCTCGGCTATGCCAGTCCGCTCGGACGCCTCACGGGCGGCGCGCTGACGGATTCCTTCGCCGGGATCGTGCTGGCGGAGGCCTTCGTGGCGGCGCCGTTCCTCGTGATCGCCGCCCGGTCCGCCTTCGCCGGCGTGGACCCGGTGCTGGAGGACGTTGCCGCCACGCTGGGCCACCGCCCCGGCGCAGTGTTCCGCCGGGTCAGCCTGGCACTGGCATCGCACGGCATCTGGGCAGGCGTGCTGCTGACCTGGTTGCGGGCGTTCGGCGAGTTCGGGGCGACGGTGATGGTCGCGTACCATCCCTACTCGCTGCCGGTTTACACCTACGTCGCGTTCGGCAGCGAGGGCTTGCCTGCCATGTTGCCCATCGTGCTGCCCACAATGGTCATCGCAGCCTTGGTGATGGCGCTCGGCCTATGGGGCAGCCAACGGTCCGGGTTCCACCGCCCGGTCGCCCCCGTGGTCCCGCTGGGCCTTGCGGCCTTGCCAAGGCCAAGGCCGGCAGCCCGGCCATTGACGCTGGACCTGCATCGGCGCCTGGCCGGCTTCAGCCTCGACATCCAATGGCGCACGCAGGCCAGGCGCCTGTGCATCCTCGGCGCGTCGGGCTCCGGCAAGTCCGCGACCCTGCGGCTGATCGCCGGGCTGGACTCCGCGGACCGGGCGGCGGTGACGCTCGACGGCCGCGACCTGGGCGGGCTGCCGCCGCATCGGCGCGCCATCGCCTACGTACCGCAAACCTACGGATTGCTGCCCCACCTGCCGGTGCGGCGGCAGATCCGGTTCGGGACCGGCTGCGACCCGGCGCGCGCCCGGCACTGGACCGAGCGGCTCGGCCTGGCGGGACTGGACCATCGCTATCCGGCGGAGTTGTCGATCGGGCAGCAGCAGCGCGTCGCGCTCGCCCGCGCGCTCGCCCGCCCCAGCGCGTTGCTGCTGCTGGACGAGCCGTTCTCCGCGCTGGATGCGCCGCTGCGGGTGCGGCTGCGCGACGAGTTGCTGGCCTTGCAGGGAGAGATCGAGGCGACCACCATCCTGGTGACCCACGACCCGGCGGAGGCCATCCTGCTCGCTGACGAGCTATTGCTGCTGGAGGACGGCCAGGTGCTGCAATCGGGTCCGGTGGACGCGGTGTTCCAGCGGCCTGCCACCGAGTCCGCGGCCCGCCTGCTCGGGGCGGAGAACGTCGCGGCCGGCTATGCGACCGCGCCGGATCGCATCGATCTCGGCGGCACGGCGATCCGGGTCGCGGGACCGGCTTTGCCGATCGGCCCGGTGGGCTGGGCGGTGCGGCCCGGCAGCCTGCGGCTCGGCGGCCAGGCCGGCTACCCTGGCATGCTGCTCGACGGCGGCGAGGTCCGCGCCGGGCAACGCAGGCTGGCGCTGCGGCTTGGCGACGCCGTGCTGCATGTCGCGGCAGACCCTGGTTTCGCGGGCAGCGCCGGTCCCTGCCATGTCTCGATCGATCCGGCGGCGATCCAGGCGTGGCCGATCCGGCATGCAACCGCCGTATGAGCGGGACGAGGCAGCCCGGGCGGCATCACCTGAGCATCCGGATCGACTTGGCGGATGGTGGCCGTATCGGACCTGGCAAGGTGGCCCTGCTGGAAGAGATCGGCCGGTCGGGGTCCATCTCCGCCGCCGGGCGCGCGATGAAGATGTCGTATCGCCGCGCCTGGCAATTGGTCGAAGACCTGAACCGCACGGTCGGGTGCCCGGTGGTCGAAACCTCCGCCGGCGGCGCGGGGGGCGGCGGTGCGAAGCTGACGGATGCAGGAACGACGCTGGTGCAGGAGTACCGTGCGCTGGAGCGGGCCGCGTCGGTGACGGCGCATGCCCACCTCGCCGTGTTGGACAAGGTTGTCGCCAAGGGCCGGTCCTAGCCGATCAGGGCAGGCTGGACGCCGCGCCCAGGATGGTGTCCTCGACATACCGGTCCGGATCGGTGAGGCCCTTGTGCGGGACGGCGTATTTCGACCGCAGGGCGAGCACCGTCCGCACTCCCGGCCGGTCGATGCGCAGGGTGCGGTAGAGCCCCCGCTTCGGATCGAGGAGAGCGGTGACCGCGGCCTCGGCCGCGTCTTGCGACAGCCCCGGCATGTGGGCCGCCAGGAGCGCCACGGCGTCGGCGTGGTGCGCCGGGTCCACAAGCCAATCGACGCTGTCCCGGAAGCCGCGGGTGAAGGCCACGAGGCGGGCGCGGTCCGGCTGCACCCTGTCGCGCCGCACGGCGCCGACGATTCCCTGGTAGGCGCCGAGTTCGTCCACGACACGGACCAAGGGGTGGAAGCCGTGCGCCTGCGCCGCGATGTCGAGCGGGGTGTTGAGCAGCGTCGCCTCCTGCCTGCCGTCGAGCAGGGCCGCCAGGCGCTGTGCGCCGCCGCCAACCTTGACGAAGGTCACGCCGGTCACGTCCGCCCGCGTGAAGATCTCCCGCAGCGCGAAGGCGAAGCCCGTCGTGGCCGCGTCGACCGACACCGGAAGGCCGTCGAGCGCGGCGAGGGATCGCAGCCGCGGGGCTGCGACCAGGCTCAGCATGCCGTCATCCACGCCGAACAGGGCGACGAAATCGACCGTGCCGAGGCCTGCCTCGCCCTCGCCCTCGTCATAGGCGACGATGTTGTCGATGGCGGTCAATGCCAGGTCGTAGCGCCCAGCCTCCAGGTTGCGGGCCAGTTCCACCGAGTTCGGCGTGATGTCGAAGGACACCGCCAGGCCACGCCGTTCGAAGAGGCCATACTCCTGCCCGGCCCATAGCGGCAGGTTGGACGCCCCGGCGAAGGCCACCACGCGAAACGGCTCTGCCGCGCCGGCAGCCATCGGCGCCAGCGCCAAGATCGACATCAACAGGCAACGGAGCATGGGACACCTTCCACTTGACACGAGGAGCCCCACCATCACCGGGCAGGTTGACAACCCTCGATCCTGCCCGGTCTTACTGCACCCTGGCCGAGTGCGTCGATGGCGGCCATGACCCGGAGGTTTGCATGCGCTCCCCACTCGACCGCGTCATCATCACCTGCGCCGTCACCGGCAACCTCACCACCCCGGCGCAGACGCCGCATCTGCCGATCACGCCCGAGGAGATCGCCGATGCCTGCCTGGGCGCGGCCGAAGCCGGCGCCGCGATCGCGCATATCCACGTCCGCGAGCCGGGGACGGGCAAGCCGTCCATGGAACTGGGCTACTACCGCGAGGTGATCGAGCGGATCCGGCAGCGTAACCCGGACCTCATCCTCAACATCACCACCGGGCCGGGCGGCCGCTACGTGCCATCCGACGACGACCCGGCGGTGGCCGGTCCCGGAACCACGCTGATGAACCCGGAGCAGCGCGTCGCCCATATCGCCGAGCTCCGGCCGGAGATCTGCACGCTCGACCTCAACACCATGAACTCCGGCGGCCAGGTGGTGATCAACACGCCCGGCAACGTGCGGCGCATGGCGCGGGTGATCCGCGAGGCCGGCGTCAAGCCGGAGATCGAGCTGTTCGATTCCGGCGACATCGCGCTGATGCACGACTTGGTGGCCGACGGCTCGATCGGCGCCTCGCCGCTCTGCTCGTTCGTCATGGGCGTGCGCTACGGCTTCCAGCCATCGCCGGAGACGGTGCTGTATGGCCGTTCGCTGCTGCCGCCCGAATCACCGTTCACGGCGATCGGCATCGGCCGCGCCGCATTCCACATGGCCGCGCTCTCCTACCTGGCCGGCGGCCACGTCCGCGTAGGGCTGGAAGACTCGGTGTACCTGGGCAAGGGCGTGCTGGCGCCGTCCAACGCCGCGATGGTGGAGAAGGTACGCGGCATCCTGGAAGCGCTCGGCGCCCAGATCGCCACCCCGGCGCAGGCGCGCGAGTTGATCGGCCTCCGCAGCCGCCCGGCTTAGCCCTGTTCCACGTCAGGCGGAGCGACTGCGCTTCTGCCTGGCCTCACTCTTCCATAGATCCCAGGGCCGCTGGACCTGGCCCTCGACGCGGTTCACGCAGGCGCGCCCCTCGGCCTCGGTGAGGAACGTCACCTCCCCCATATGGCTCGCCTGCAACTGGTAGCGCGCGTTCAGCTCCGCATACACGGCACGGTAGACGGCGAGCGGGATGGAGTTGGCAACCACGGTCGAGCCGTGGCCCCGCATCAGCGCGATGTCGGCTTGGTCGAATTTCTCCGCCAAGGCCGCGCCCAGAGCCATGCTGCTGATCAGCAGATCGGTGGCTTCGCCCGCGGTGTCCCGGATCTCGAATACCGGCGCATCCTGGCCGATGAAGCCGGCCATGTGAAATAGCGCCCGGAGCCGGGCGCCTTTTACGACGCTCAGCGGGACGATGGAATGGGAGTGGCTGTGCACCACGGCCATGACGTCCGGGCGGCGCCGGTACAGCTCGCCGTGGATGAAGCGCTCGAGGTAGACCTTACGCCCGTTGGCATCGATCGGATCGCCATCAAGGTTGAATTCGACGATGTCGCCCGCCGTGACCGAGCCGGGCGCCATATTGCGCGCCAGCAGGAAGCGGTCCGGCCGCGCGCTGTGCCGCACGCTGACATGGCCGAAGGCGTCCACCACGCCCTGGTCGAACAGGATGTGGTTGGCGGCCACCAGATCGTCCAGTAACTCCGAGGCCACTGGGCCGCCGCTTTCGCCGGCATCGCCGACGGTGACGGCGATCGGATGGTGGCCGTGCATATCGGTCTGGGTTGGGCACATCAGGCAAGCTCCTTGGCTCGATGTTCGGTGGTGGCGCCGATCTGGGCGGGTGGCGGCGGCGAGCGGCCGAGGATGAGGTCGGCGGCCTTTTCGGCGATCATCATGACGACGGCGTTGATGTTGCCGCCGACCAGGTCCGGCATGACGGAGGCATCGGCGATGCGCAGGCCCTCGACGCCCACCACCCGGAGGTCGGGATCGACCACGCGGCCGGCATCGTCCGCAGGGCCCATGCGGCAGGTCGCCGCCGGGTGGTGCACCGTGACCGCCGTGCGCCGCACGAAATCCTCCAGCTTCGCGCGGTCGGTCGCGTCCGGACCCAGTGCGACTTCACCGGCATCGTGCCCGGCCATGTCGGATTGCGCGAAGACACGCCGCAGCAGATCGACACCGTCCAGCAGGGCCGCCAGGTCGACGGGCGCCGTGAGGAAGTTTCCGGTGATCCTGGGCGGTCGCGCCGGATCGGCGCTGGCGAGGGTGACCGCGCCGCGGCTTCGCGGGCGCAGCAGGGCAACGCGGCAGCCATAGCCATCCACGACCGGGTGGCTGAATGGCGGCAAGTACGGCCGGGCTGGAAACGGCGCGGCCAGGAACAGGAGCTGCACGTCCGGCGCAGCCAGTTCCTGCCGCGTGCGGAGGAAGGCCGTGGCGCCGATCGGCACGTCGCCCGCGAAGCCGCCGCCGCCGAGCCAGGCGCGTGCCATCGACAGCATGAGCCGGTCGTAGCGCATCGCCTGCTGGAACGGGCTGGTGTCCCGCCGCCGATGGCCCACCAGCACGGAGAGATGGTCCTGCAGGTTCTGCCCGACGCCCGGCGCCGCCGCGATCGTCGGGATACCATGCTGGGCGAGGTGCGCCGGGTCGCCGATACCGGACAGCATCAGCAGCTTCGGGGTGTCGATCACGCCGGCGCTGAGGATGACCTCGCGCCGGGCATGGGCCGTCTGGTGCCGGCCCTGCCGGGTGTAGGCGATGCCGCCGGCACGGCCGCCCGTCACGATCACTCGGCTGACCTGCGCCTGGGTCAGGACGCGGAGGGCGCGGCGCCGCATGGCGGGGCGCAGGTAGGCGGTGGCGGCGCTCCAACGCCGGCCCCGGTGGATCGTCGACTGGATGAGGGCGAAGCCTTCCTGCTCCGCACCGTTATAGTCCTCGGTCAACGGAAAGCCGGCGCGCTGCCCTGCAGCCAGGAAGGAGGCGAGGATTGGATCGCGATACCGGGTTTGCTGGACTCGCAGCGGACCCTCGCCGCCGCGGTAAAGGTCTGCGCCGCCCTCCCACCGCTCGGACCGGCGGAAATACGGCAGCACGTGGCGGTAGCCCCAACCGGGCAGGCCGGACTGCGCCCACCGGTCGTAATCGCTGCGATGGCCGCGGACATAGGCCATGACGTTGACGGAGGACGACCCGCCGATGACCTTGCCCCGGGCACATTCAATGCCGCGCGAGGCCAGCGCGTCATCGGCCTCCATGAAGTAGTTCCAATCGTGCCGGCGCTGCGGGAACAGCTTGCCGATGCCGAGTGGGATGTGGATCAGCGGATCGCGGTCCCACTTGCCGGCCTCGACCAGCAGCACCGTGGAGCCAGCCTCGGTCAGCCGGTGCGCAAGCACGCACCCGGCGGATCCCGCGCCGACGATGATGTAGTCGTAGGTGGCGTCCATCTGCCGCATCATCGTTGTCCTACGCGATCGTCGTCTTCAGCTCGGCCGCGACCATGCGGCCCTGGGTGGCAAACCAGAGGCGGAACAGCACGACGAACACCGCGCCGATCAGCCCGCCCGAGCCGATGCCGAGCATGATCTGGTCCGCCCGCCAGCCATAGCCGAGCATGGCGCCGGCGATCAGCGGCCCGACCATCTGCCCGAAACGACCCATCGCCATGCCGAGCCCGACGCCGGTTGAGCGGATGGCGGTGGGATACAGCAGGGCGGCAAGCGCGATGGCGCCGCCGGAACCCAGCCCGATCAGCAGGCCGCTCAGCAGCATGAAGGTGGAGGCGAGGGCGACCGACGCGGCGCCGTAGCCCAGCCCCGCCGTGGCACAGGCCCCGAGCACGAAACCCGGCACGAGCACGGGAACGATGCCGAACCGGTCCACCAGGCGCCCGGCGGCGGCCTGCCCGATCATGGCGCCGAGCCCCTGGAACGCCACCACGAAGGCAGTGGCCGCGGGCGAGATCCCGTTCATCCGCAGCAAGGACGGGGTCCAAAGCACCTCCACCGTCAAGATGCCGAACCCCATGAAGAACGGCACCCACAGCAGCAGCGTGCCGGTGGCGCGGCCCTCCCCGAACACGTGGCGAAGCGCCAGGCCAGGCAGCCTGTCGTCGTCGGCGACCAGCACCGTGCCGGCATCCAGGCCTGCCACGCCGATGCGGCGCAGCACCCTGCGCGCGGCGTCGGCGCCGCCGGTCCGGAGCACGAGGAACTTCAGCGATTCCGGCAGGAATACGGCCAGCACGACGGCAAGCAGCAGGGGCAGCACGCCGCCGATGTAGAAGATCGCGCGCCAGCCGAATGCCGGGATCAGCAGCGAGTTGGTGAACGCCCCGATCATCGCCCCGAGCGGAAAGCCGGCCCACATCAGCGTCACCCAGGCCGCCCGGCTCCGCGCCGGCGCGTATTCGGAGGTGAGCGCGATGAAGCAGGGCGTGGCGCCGCCAAGCCCGACGCCGGCCAGGAAGCGGAACAGGATCAGCATTGTCCTGGACGGTGCACCGGCGGTGAGCAGCGTGAACACGCCAATGATCACCAGCGCCACCAGCAGCAACGGCTTGCGGCCGATCCGATCGGCGATGGCGCCGAAGCCGATCGCCCCCAGGGCGGCGCCCAGCAGGGCCGCGGAGAAGATCGGGCCGAACTCCGCCAGCCGGAGCCCCAGCCCCTCCGCGATGAACGGCGCCGCCACGCCGATCGACTGCGTGTCCATGCCGTCGAGCAGGTTGATGGCCGCACACAGCGCGAACACCAGAACTTGCAGCCGGCCCACCGGCCTGTCGTCTATCAGACGCGATACGTTCACCAGGTTCGTCATGTCGCTACGCCTCCTCCAACGCGTTCCACCCATCTGATGCCGCCGGCAGGCCGGGCGGAACGTGGGTTTTTGTTCAGGCAACCGCGTGCTGCGCCCCGGCACGACGCGTGCATCCGGCGCAGAGTGGTCGACGCCGCCATGCACGGCGACACAGGGGCTGCCTAAGCCGCCGGCCGCCGGACGGTCAGCGCTGGTTGGCGGCAAGCAGCGGCGCGGGCGTCACCTCGTCGTGCAAGGCCGCCAATCGACCGAGCAGGCGAACGATGGTGTCGCGATCCTGCGGCGCCAAAGGTGCCAGCAGCCGGCTTTGCACGCGCCGGACCGCAGGATGGACCTCGCGAAGCAGCTCCGCCCCGGACGCTGACAATCGCACCAGCTTGATCCTGCGATCCTCCGCGCTGGGGACGCGCAGGATCCAGCCCTTCGCCTCCATGCGGGCCAGGACGTCGCCGATGGTGGAGCGGTCGAAGGCGATCAACGCGGAGAGCCGCGTCGCATCGATGCAGGGGTTGGCCGCAATCGCACACAGCGCGGCATACTGCACCGACGTCAGGTCGAAGGCCCCGCACTCCTCGGTGAACAACGCGGTGGAAACTTGCTGTGCGCGGCGGATCAGGTGGCCGGGCATTTCGTAGAGGTGGTCCATACCGGCTCGCTATCAGATGATGTCCGCCTGCGCGAGCACTCCAGCCGCGTCCGCCGCCGGCGTTTCGGCCCTGGAGGCAATGCTGCACTGCACCGTCATCCCGGGCCTCCTGGGTTAGGACCATCCTTGGCTCCCTGTCCGGCGTCTCTTGTCCTGCGCCGCATTTGACGCTAGGACGAATGGGGGTATACGGTCAATCCAACGATATGGAGGACCTGATGGACACCCACATCAGCGACACGCCCGAACGGGTCGCCTTCTATGACCGGATCGGCAAGGACAACCTGACGCCGCTCTGGACCTCCCTCGCCAACCTGGTAACGCCCGAGCCGCGCAGTGCCTGCCAGCCCGCGTCGTGGCGGTTCGACACGATCCGCGCCGCGATGATGGAGGCGGGCGGGCTGATCACCGCGAAGGAGGCGGAGCGCCGGGTGCTGGTGCTGGAAAACCCGGGACTGCGCGGCCAGTCCCGCATCACCACGGACCTGTATGCCGGCGTGCAGTTGGTATTGCCGGGCGAGGTCGCGCCGGCGCATCGCCACACGCAATCCGCGCTGCGGTTCGTCCTGGAGGGCGAAGGCGCCTACACGGCGGTGAACGGTGAGAAGACGGTCATGCACGAGGGCGATTTCATCATCACCCCGCCCATGGCGTGGCACGATCACGGCAACCCGAGTGAGGAGCCGATCTTCTGGCTGGACGGCCTGGACATCCCGGTCGTCTCGTTCCTCGATGTGTCGTTCGCCGAACACCTGGACCAGGACGAGCAGCCGATCACCCGCCCGGTCGGCGACAGCGACGCGCGCTATGGCGCGAACCTGCTGCCGGTGGACTACGCAGGCGGCGGCGGATCGTCGCCGGTGTTCAACTATCCTTATGAACGGACGCGCGAGGCGTTGGAGCGCATGCGCCGGGCGAATGAGTGGGACCCGTGCCACGGCCTGAAGACCCGCTACACCAACCCGATCACCGGCAACCACGCCATGGCCACCATGGGCACGTTCGTGCAGCTGCTGCCGAAGGGGTTCGCCACCAGCGCCTATCGCTCGACCGATGCGACGGTGTTCGTTCCCATCGAGGGCAAGGGCCGCAGCGTCGTCTCTCCCCGCATGGCGGGCGGAGAGGAGTTCGTCGTGGACTGGAGCAAGCGGGACGTCTTCATCGTGCCGTCATGGTATAAGGTGCGGCACGAAGCGGCGGAGGACAGCGTCCTGTTCTCCTTCTCCGACCGGCCGATCCAGCAGGCGCTTCATCTGTTCCGCGAGGACCGCGGCAATGCCTGACGATGGCCGCGCACCTGTTCACCGGGCGGCGGCTGACGCCGATGGTCGGCTGGCAGGGCGGCCCGCCGCGGCGCGTTGAGGCCGGTCAGGACGACAGTTCGCGGCTGCGGAGCAGGGCTGCGGTGCTGGGAGGCCGGCCGCGGAACTCGGCATAAAGCTGCATCGGGTCGCGCGTGTCCCCGGCGCTGAGCACGATGCGCAACCGTGCCGCGATGGCCGGGTCGAACGGGTCCTGCGCCTCGGTGAACGCTTCGAACCCGTCGGCGTCGAGAACCTCCGCCCAAAGGTAGGAGTAGTAGCCTGCAGCGTAGCCACCGCCGGCGAAGAGGTGCTGGAAATGCGCGGCGCGGTGCCGCAGCCCGATTTCCGGCGGCATGCCGATACCGGCCAGGGTCGCGGCCTCGAAGGCGTCGACGGCAATGGTCTCCGGCGCCGGATGGCTGTGCAGCGCCATGTCGAGCAAGGCGGAGGAGGTGTATTCCACAGTGCCGAAACCCTGGTTGAAGCCGCGTGCGGCGAGCAGCCGGGCGATGAGCGCATCCGGGATCGGCTCCCCCGTCTGGTGGTGCAGCGCGTAGCCCCGCAGCGTCTCGGGCAATTCGATCCAATGCTCGTAGATCTGCGACGGCAGCTCCACGAAATCGCGCCGCACGGAGGTGCCGGACTGGCCGGGATAGCGCACCTTGCTGAGCAATCCGTGCAACGCGTGGCCGAACTCGTGGAACAGCGTGGCAGCGTCGTCGAAGCTCAGCAGCGTGGGCTCGGATTTGGCGAAGTTGTTGTTGTTGACGATGATCGGCGAGACGGGTCCGTCCAGGCTTTCCTGGTCGCGATAGCTGCTCATCCACGCGCCGGAGCGTTTGTCGCCGCGGGCATAGGGATCGGCCAGGAACACGCCGACATGGCCGGACGCGTCCCGCACCTCGTAGGCCTGCACGTCCGGATGGTAGGTCGGCATGTCCGGACGCGGGATGAAGGTGAGGCCGAACAGGCGTGTGGCCGTGTCGAAGGCGGCGCGCTGGATGTTCTCCAGCACGAAATAGGGCTTCATCTCCGCCTCATCGAGCGCGTAGTCGGCGCGCCGCACCTTTTCGGCGTAGAAGCGCCAGTCCCAGGGCGCGAGGGCGTCGTTGAAGCCCTCGCCATTGGCGGTGGCGAGCAGCCGGTCCCGCTCCAGCGCGGCCTTGTGCTTGGCGGGTTCCCATACTTCGGCAAGCAGCGCCTGCACGGCCGCCTGCGTGCCCGCCATCGTGTCGGCCAGACGGAATTCGGCAAAGCTCGCGTAGCCGAGCAGCCTGGCCCGTTCGGTGCGCAGCGCCAGAATCTCGGGTATCAGCACGCGGTTGTCGTGCTCGCCGGGGTGCATGCCGCGGGCGACCCACGCCTGGTATGCAAGCTGGCGCAAATCGCGGCGGGCGGAAAAGGTCAGGAACGGCTCGATCAGGGAGCGGGACAGCGTGACGGCGTGTCCCGGCAGGCCCCGCTCCGCCGCCGCCTGCGCCGCGCCCGCGCGCACGAAGGGCGGCAGCCCGTCCAGCTCGGTTTCGGCCAGTGGGAGGTGCCAGGCCTTCTCGTCGTGCAGGACGTTCTGCCCGAAGGCGGTGTGCAGCACCGCAAGGCGCTCGGAGATCGCGGACATCCGGGTCTTGGCCGCGGGATCGAGGGCCGCGCCGCTGCGGATGAAGCCGAGGTGGGTCCGGTCCAACAGCCGCCTCTGGTCTTCCGCAAGGTCCAAGTCCCCGCGTCGGTGAAGCTCGTCAACCCGCGCGAACACCGCCGGGTCCAGCGCGACCCGCGTGCCGTGCTGGGCCAGCTTGGGCGACATCTCGCGGTCCAGTGCCTCCAGCGCCGCCCCGCCCTGGCTGACCACCAGGTTGGCGAAGACGTTGCCAACCCGGTCCAGCACGCGTCCGCTCCGCTGCAGCGCCTCGATCGTGTTGGCGAAGCTGGCGGGGGCGGGATCGGCGCCGATCGCCTCGATTTCGGCCAGGTGGGCCGCCATCGCCTGGACAAAGGCCGGGGCGAAATGCTCCGCCCGAATTTGGTCGAAGGGCGGCACGCCGCACGGAGTGGTCCAGGGCGCGAGCAGCGGATTGGGATCGGTCATGCTAGCATCACGGGCCAGAAGCGCGGTCCCGGTCAAGTGGCCGCTGCAGGAGTGATTTGCCGTGCAAAGAACGCTATCTACCGCCGATAGCCGAAGGTTGGCCACGAGGTGGGAGCCGGCATGAACTCGATTGCGACCTTCCGCTCGATCTACCGGCATGGTCTCACCCGCGTCGCCTCCTGCACGACGCGCGTCGCCCTGGCCGACCCGACGGCGAACGCGGATGCCATCCTGCGCATGGCCCGGCATTGCCATGGCCAGTCCGTGGCGGTGGCGGTGTTCCCCGAACTCGGCGTGTCCGGATATGCCATCGGCGACTTGCTGCAGCAGGACGCGCTGCTGGACGAGGTGGAGCACGCCGTCGCCCGGATCGTGCAGGACTCGGCCGCGCTGTTGCCGCTGCTGCTGGTGGGAGGGCCGCTTCGCCATCGGGGGCGGCTCTACAACGTCGCCTTCGCCATCCATCGTGGCCGGCTGCTCGGCGTGGTGCCGAAGACCTACCTGCCGAATTACCGCGAGTTCTACGAACGCCGGCATTTCGTGTCCGGACAGGGCATCGCCGGGCAGCAGGTGGATGTGGCCGGACTGAGCGCCCCGTTCGGCACCGACCTGCTGTTCACGGCGGCGGACGTGCCCGACCTGGCGGTGCACGCGGAGATTTGCGAGGATGTCTGGGTGCCAATCCCGCCCAGCGCCATGGCGGCGCTGGGCGGCGCCACGGTGCTGGCCAATTTGTCGGCCAGCAACATCACCATCGGCAAGGCCGACACCAGGCGCATGCTGTGCCAGTCGCAATCCGCCCGCTGCATGGCGGCCTATCTGTACGCCGCGGCAGGCGCCGGGGAGTCGACCACCGACGTCGCCTGGGACGGCCAGGCCGGGGTCTACGAGAACGGCGCGACACTTGCCGAGACGGCGCGCTTCCCGGAGGACGACCAGTGCGCCATCGCCGACATCGACCTCGGCATGCTGCGGCAGGAGCGCATGCGCGCGGGCACGTTCGACGATAACGGCCGCCTCCTGCCCGGCCCGGCATGGCGGCGCGTCAGCTTCCGGCTGGAACCCCCGGACGCGGATATCGGCTTGCGCCGCAAGCTGGAGCGGTTTCCGTTCGTGCCGGCGGACCCGCAGCGGCTGGAGCAGGATTGCTACGAGGCATACAACATCCAGGTCTCCGGCCTCACGCAGCGGCTGCGCTCGGCCGGGATCAAGCGCGCGGTGATCGGCGTGTCCGGCGGGCTGGATTCGACGCAGGCGCTGATCGTGGCCGCCCGCGCGTTCGACCTGCTCAAGCGGCCGCGTGCGGACATCCTCGCCTATACCATGCCGGGCTTCGGCACCAGCGACGTCACCAAGGCGAATGCCTGGCAGCTCATGCGCGCGCTGGGCGTCTCGCAGGCGGAGCTGGATATCCGTCCTGCCGCGCGGCAGATGCTGGCGGACATGGACCACCCGTTCGCGCATGGCGAGCCCGCCTACGACGTGACGTTCGAGAACGTGCAGGCCGGGCTGCGGACCGACTACCTGTTCCGCCTCGCCAACCAGCATGACGGCATCGTCATCGGCACCGGCGACCTGTCCGAACTGGCGCTCGGCTGGTGCACCTACGGCGTCGGCGACCAGATGTCGCACTACAACGTCAATGCCGGCATGCCGAAGACGATGATCCAGCATCTGATCCGTTGGATCGTCGCCTCCGGGCAGTTCGCGCCCGATGTGTGCCAGACGCTGCTTGCCATCCTGGGCACCGAGATCTCCCCGGAACTGGTGCCCGCGGAGGATGGCAAGGCGCTGCAAAGCACCGAGGCCAGGATCGGCCCCTATGCGCTGCAGGACTTCACCCTGTTCCACGTCCTTCGCTACGGGTTCCGCCCGTCCAAGATCGCCTTCCTCGCGCTGCATGCCTGGGGGGATGCGGCGGCGGGGGACTGGCCGCCCGGCTTTCCGGAGGCGCAGCGGGTCGCCTACGACCTGCCGGACATCAGCAAATGGCTGCGCGTGTTCATGCAGCGCTTCTTCGGCTTCAGCCAGTTCAAGCGCTCGGCCATGCCGAACGGGCCGAAGATATCGGCGGGCGGCGCGTTGTCCCCGCGCGGCGACTGGCGGGCGCCGTCCGACGGCAACGCCCGCATCTGGCTCGACGAACTGGACCGCAACGTGCCTTCCGCCTGAAGGTGCACGGTTGGTCAACCGCAGGCTGGCGCCGGTGCGCGGCCGCACGAAGGGCTGGGCACCCTATGTCGCGGGCGCAACCGTGTGACGAGTTTCAACCACCGCTTCGAGGTCGGAGCCGACCGCGTTGCGGCCCGCGGCCTTGGCCTGGTAGAGCGCCGCATCCGCCGCGGCCATGAGGCCGGCCGTATCGTCTTGGCCGGTCTGTGGCCAGCCCACGCCGATGCCGATGCTGACGGTGGCGACGGCAGCCGGGTTGCCGGCATGGGCGATCCCGAGCGACTGGATCGAAAGGCGGATGCGTTCGGCTATCGCCATCGCCCCGGCCGGGTCGGTGTCCGGCAGCAGGACGACAAACTCCTCCCCGCCGTAGCGCGCCACGAGATCCGCCGGGCGGCGGACCTGCGCGACAGCGGCTTCAGCGATCGACCGGAGGCACGCATCCCCCGCCGGATGGCCGTACAGATCGTTGAACTTCTTGAAATGGTCGACGTCGATCATCAATGCCGCAAGGGGAGTCTGGCTTCGGGCCGCCCGGCGGAATTCCTTCAGCAGGGTCATGTCGAAGCAGCGGCGATTGGCGATGCCGGTGAGGCCGTCCAGCATGACCTGGCGTTGCAGATGGTTGTTGGCCTGGTGCAGCAAGTCCTCGACATGCCTGCGCCGCGTTATGTCACGGATGGCGACGATGAAGCCCTGGTCGCCCGTGAGCCTCTGGCCCTGGGTTTCGACCCAGAGGTACACGCCGTCCTTGCGGCGCACCCGATAGCTGACCGGGGGCGCCTGGCCCAGGGCGAGGATCTCGGCCATGTTCGCCGCTACCCTGGGCCAATCCTCCGGGTGGATCGTATCCCGCGGATGGCCGCCCAGCAGATCCATCGGGTGGTAGCCGAGCATCCGCTCGCAAGCCGGGGACACGTACCGTTGCCGACTGTCCTGGTCGAACTGGATGATGGTGTCGGTGCTGTAATCGGCCAGGAGGCGGTATTGCTGCTCGCTTCGCCGGATCGCGAGATCCTTCTGGTCCCGCAGCCGGAACTGGTGCACCAGCCGCCAGCCCAGTACGCTCAGCATCGCGCATACGGCCACGGCGACCACAAGCGAGATTGCCGCGTCCGTGCGCCATCCGTTGAGAAGATCGTCCGTCGACAGAGAGACGAAGATCACCAGCGGAAAATCGTCGACCTTCCGGAAGCTGCTGAGCCGTGACGTGCCGTCGATCGGCGATGCGTTCTGGATCGATCCGACCGGGCCATACTCGCGGTAGGCCCGCACCTGCGGTGATTGTTCGAAGCTGGTGCCGACAGTCTCCGGCACGGCTGGTTGGCGGACGAGCAGGACGCCGTCCTCGTTAATCATCCAGATCGAGCCATTGCCAGTATTCAAGCCACGATAGAACTCGCTGAACGACCCGCAATCGATCAGCCCGACGACGACGCCGCCGAACGATCCGTCGGGGTTGTCCAACCGTCGGGACACGGTGAAGGACGATCGTCCGTCCGCCCGGCTGCGGATCGGGGCACCGACCAGCACCTGGCGATCCGGATGGTCCCGGTGATAGATGAAGTAGGCCCGATCGACCAGGTTGACCTTGGGCATCGGGTCCAGCGACGTCGCAAGGCCATGTCCGTCGGCCGAGACCGCGACCATGTCGCTCATGCCGGGCGTCACCGCCACGAACTTGACGAGGATGCGGTGCAGGCGCAGCAGGGCTGCATCCGACGTGCCGTCGGTCTCCAGCCGTTCCACGACATCGGAGACGATCATGCCTGCGTTATGCACCGTGTTATGGGCCTGGTCGGCCAGCGATCGGGCCAAATTCGCCGTGGTGGCCCGTGCCGTGTGCAGTTCGAGGTCATAGGCCCGTTGCAGACGCCAGGACGTGAGCCCGAGCACGCAGACACATACCAGGAAGACGAACAGCCAGGCCTGGAACACGGGCGACCTGGTGCGGTCCGCAAGCGTTGCCCGGCGTGCCGGCGGGATGGCGGCCTTGGCGGCCGGCCAAGGCAGGCGCGAGGCGCCGGACCTCACGCTGCCAGCGCCGTCTTGTTGGCGGCGATCGCCTCCCGCAAGGCACCCAGCAGGTCCGGCCGTCGGATCGGCTTGCGAAGCAGCGTGAGGGCCTCGCCGCCGCCCGGGAGCGTGGCAACATCCAGGTCCGACCCGCTGATCATCAGCATCGGCAGGGCAGGCGCCCTGGCGGCGACGCGGGCAAGGAAGTCCGATCCGGTCATGTCGGGCATGGCGTAGTCGGTCAGCACGGCATCGTAAGGGTCGCGATCGCCGAGCCGGGCAAGCCCGTCCCGGCCGTTGGTGACGGCGACGACCTCGAACCCGCCGCTGACCAGGGCGCCGGCGAGGGCCAGCGATACGTCATGCTCATCCTCGACCAGCAGGATGCGGCCGGTGATCCGGCCCAGGCTGGCGAGGTTGGAGTTGATTTCGTCCCCGGCTGCCGTGGCAGCGGACACGGCCGGCAGCCACAATTCGATCCGCGTGCCCACGGCGCCCCCGCTCAGGATGCGTATCTCCCCGCCCGATTGCTGGCAGAAGCCCTGCGCCATCGAGAGCCCGAGTCCGGACCCCTTGCCGAACGCCTTGGTGGTGAAGAAAGGCTCGAACGCCCTGGCCCGCGTCGCCTCGTCCATGCCGGTTCCGGAATCGTGCACGGCGATGATGACGACGTTCTCCGGCATCAGCTTGCCGCACAGCCCATCGCTCGGCCTGGCGCCGCGCGCGTGCAGGACCAGGCTGCCACCCTCGGGCATGGCGTCCCGGGCATTGAAGAGCAGGTTCAGCAAACAGCTTTCCGCTTGCACGGGGTCGACATTCACGTCGTCGGTAAAAGGCTCTACGGCGATCTTGAACTGGATGGTGGGGCCGAAGCCGGCCGAGCCGACCAGCTTGCGGGTATCGCCCAGCAAGGTCGCGACGTTGACGCGTTGCGGGCGCAACACCTGCTGGCGGGAGAATGCCAGCAGCCGATGCGTCAACCTTGCGCCGCTGCCCGCCGCCTTGCGCGCCAGGTCGCCATACTCGATGGCCTCCGGATCCTTCAGGTAGTCTTCGGACAGGACCTCCAAGCTGCCGGTGATGGTCTGGAGATAGTTGTTGAAATCATGCGCCACGCCGGCGGTCAGGCGGCCGACCGCTTCCATCTTGCTGGCTTGGTGGTGCGCGGCTTCGCGCTTGTTCTGCTCGGTCATGTCGCGGGCGCTGCCGAGCAGATGCGTCACGGTGCCGTCCGCGCTCCGTATCGGGCACAGGACAGCGTGCCAGTCCCGCCGGCCGGTGGCGAGCGTGCGGGTTTCCTCGTAGGCATAGGTCTGGCCTGACTGGATGCAGGTCCGGTAGCGCTGTTCGATGGCCTCGGCGATTTCAGTGCCGAACAACTCGGCGGCCTCCCGGCCAGCAACCTCTTCTTCTTCCAGGCCGGTCAGGATCAAACAGGCGCGGTTGCAGCTCTCATAGGTCAGCCGGCCATCCGGTGCCACCTGGACGACGAACAATGCGTCGGGCGAATGGTCGAAATAGGCGCGCAGCATCTGGGTATTCCGGACCATTTCACGCTCCGCCGTCTCGCGCCGGAATTGCTGCGAGCGTGCCGACAAGACCAGCAGAGTGCCAAAACCGGCGAGCATCACGGAAACCAGGCATGTCAAAGCCGCCTTGACGTACCAATTGGCGTATATGACCCGCGTCGCGGTGCTGACGAACAGCACAAGGGGCAGACCATCGACCTGGGCGAAGGCAAACAGCTTGGACTGGTTATCGATCCGCGCCTTGCCTTCGTAAGGTTCGCTGCGGCCGGTGTGGATCTCGCGATAGACCGGGTCGTTGCTGTAATCCTGGCCGACCTGGCTGGCCAGGAACGGGCTGCGGTAGATCGCAGTGCCATCGAGGTTGAAGAGGGTGATGGCGCCGCCCGGCCCGGTACCCAGCTTTGAGAACAGTTGCGCGAAATAGGTGAAGCGGATCGAACCGACCACGATGCCGTCGAACCTGCCGCCAGGGCCATTGATCCGTCGGCTCAACGCGATGGACCATCCACCGGAGACCCGGCTCTTATAGGGCTTGCTGATGTACAGGCCGATATCGGCGCGGTCCCGATGCACGGTGAAATAATCCCGGTCATCGAAACTGCCTTGCCGCGGCGGGATTTGCCCGGAATCGTCGACGATATGCCCGGCCGCATCGATGATGAACAACGAGCCGAGATGCTCCGCCTCGGTCGAGCCGTCGAACAGAAGCTGCTGCCGGGTCTCGCGGCTGAGTTGGTCCAACTCCGGCGCACGCAGGCCGCGCAAGGCGGATTTCAGCGACAGGTCGTAGGTTTGCACGGTACGGGCGATGTCGCGCTGCAGGGCCGTGACCAGGTCCGAGGAGGTTTCGACGGCTTGCGACCAAGCCGTCGCCCGCGCGTCGTACAGGAACCACAGCACGACCGTCATGAACAGCAAGCCGACGACGAACAGCCCGGTCAGCGTCTTACGAAACCTGTCGTCGCCTTGATACATGGAAGACCTGATCCCGCATTGGCGCCACCGCACGTTTTCATGCCGGCAACGCCTATTCAACCCTCCACCCCGAGGATGCGAGGGCGCTTGTCGCCGCTCACATTACGCGGCGCTTGGTTAATGATATGTTGGTGGCGAAACGTATTGCCGGCCGGTGTTAACGATCCGGCCATGTGCCCCCGGGCAGAACGTCCGGCCTTGCACCATGGTATGCTGATCGGTGGATACCATGTCGGCTGAGCACACACGCCTTGACCGGCTGGGGCAGGCGATCGCCCGCGCCGTGCAGTCCTGCCCCGACCCGCTGGACGTCGTCGTGCTGGGCACGGGCGGGTTGCCGCACCAATTGCACGGGCCGGATTTCGGCGTGGTCGATCCCGGGTGGGACCAGGAGTTCCTCGACCTGCTGGAGAGCGACCCGGCGGCGTTGGCGGCACTCGGCCACGACGACTACATGCAACGCGGCGGCGCAGAGGCGGTCGAGATGATCATCTGGCTGATCATGCGCGGCGCGCTGGGCGGCCCGGTCACCCGCGCCCACCGCAGCTACGACGCCCCGGCGCTGACCGGCCTGGCCGTCACCGTGCTGGAGCCGGGCGCAGCCGTTCCGCCGCGATGAACAACCCGGTCACCACCACCAGGACCACCAGCGAGGCGGCGGCGAGGGTCGGGGTGACCTGAAGGTTGATGTCGTCCCACATCTGACGCGGCAGCGTTACCTTCAGCCCGCCGCCGATGAACAACGCCACCGTCAGCTCCTCGAACGAGTTAAGGAAGGCAAAGATGAACGCGGCCGCCAGGCCGCCCTTGACCAGCGGCGCCATGACCCGGCGCAGCATCTGCCAGCGCCCCGCGCCGAGCGTTCCCGCCGCCTGGTTCAGCTGCCAATCATAGTGCCGCAATTGCGCCAGCAGGATCACGAACGCCAGCGGGATGCCCGTGATGGTATGCCCCAACGCGATGCCGAAATCGGTCGCCACCAGGCCGATCCGGGCGAACAGGTAGAACAGGCCGACTGCCATGACCACGCCCGGAACGATCAGCGGGGCCAGGAACAGCAGGAACACGAGCCCCGCGGCCCGGCTGGTGCTGCGGGCCATGCCGAACGCGGCGGGCGCCGCGATCAGCACCGTCAGGCACGCACTGGCCAAGCCGATGCCGAACGAGCGCAGCGTCGCCGCCATCCAGACCGGCGAGGCGAAATACGCGCCGAACCAGTGCAGGCCGTAGCCGGGCGGCGGAAAGGACAGGAAGGTCGAACTGGTGAATGCCATGGGGACGCAGGCCAGGATGGGCAGCAACAGCAGGGCGATCAGACACCAGGCATAGGCCGTCAGGGCCCAGCCCACATCCCGGCCGCCCACCAGCCGGGCCAGCATCGCGCTGGCGGTGCCGAGGCGCGCCAGCAGGGCCATGCCCGCCCGCCGTGTCCAGCGATGCGAGGCGGCCCGGCGCGTGCCGCCGCCCAGGCCGGACAATCCGAACACGGCGTCGTACACCAGGCAGGCCGCCAGCGCCGACAGCAGCAGCATCGCCGCCAATGCACCCGCGAAGGCCCAGTTCTGCATGCTTTGGATCTGTTGGATGATCACCTGGCCCAGCATGGTGTCGTGCGGGCCGCCCAGCAGCGCCGGCGTGACGTAGAAGCCCAGCGCGCCGATGAACACCAGCAGCCCGGCCGCCGCCACGCCGGGCATGGAAAGCTGGAAGGTGATGCGCCAGAACGCCTCGGCCGCCGTGGCGCCCATGGTGGTCGCCGCGCGCGCCAGGCTGCGGTCGATCTGCATCAGCGTGGACAGCAGGCTGATGACGGCAAGCGGCAGCATGGTGTGCGCCATCGCCAGCACCACGGTGGCACGGTTGAACAGCAGCTCCGGCGGCTCCAGCCCCAGCATCGTGAACAGCCCGGCGACCGGCCCGGTATGCCCCAGCAGGACCAGCCAGACGAAGCTCTTTACCAGTGCGCTGGTCCAAAACGGGAACAGCACCAGCAGCGTCAGCATTGGCCGCCAGCGGGCGCTCTGCCGGGACAACCAATAGGCCAGCGGATAGCCGAGCACGAGGCAAAGCAGCGTCGTCTCGACGGCGATCAGGAAGGTGCCGCTCAGCACCCGGATGTAGACGGGGACGCCGAACACCCGGTGGAACGCGGCCAGGGAGAACGCGCCGGTCTGCCCGTCCTCCACGCTCAACGAAAGCAGGCGCAGGCACGGCAGCAGCAGGAACACCAGCAGGAACAGCAGGCCCGGCGCCGTCAGCCACAGCGGCCCCAGCCTGCGCGGGCTACTCAGCGGCACGCGCCCGCCCCGCATGGCGGTTGGCGGGCCGTGCCAGGCCGAGATGGTCGCGCAAGGTCGTGCCGGCATAGTCCTGGCGGAACACGCCGCGCCGCTGCAGCTCCGGCACGACGGCGGCGACGAACGCCTCCAACCCGTCCGGCAGCGTCGGGAAGGTCAGCATGAAGCCGTCGCAGGCGCCCGCTTCCAGCCAGGCCTGCATGTGGTCGGCGATGGTGGCGACGGAGCCGCACAGGGTCTTGTTGCCGCGCTCGTAGCGCATGTAGAGCTGCCGCAGGGTCAGCCGCTCCGTGCGGATCATCTCGACGATGCGGTCGAAATACATCTTGTGCAGGTTCGCCGTGCGGGGAATGCGATCCTCCGGGATCGGCTCGTCCAGCGGCAGGTCGGACAGGTCCACTTCCAGGTCCATGCCCAGGCGCAGCCGGCCGACATCCGGGTGGATCAGGCCTTGCAGGGCCGCGTATTTGTCCGCGGCCTGCGCATCCGTCTCGCCGACGATCACCGGCAGCCCGGCCAGGACCTTCAGCGCGTCCGGCGGGCGGCCGTATTTCGCCATGCGCCCCTTCAGATCCGCGTAGAAGGCACGGGACCGGTCGATGGCGGTGTTGGAGGCGAACACCACCTCCGCCGTCTCGGCCGCGAACTCCTTGCCGGTCTCCGAGGCGCCGGCCTGGATGATGACGGGCTGGCCTTGCGGGGCGCGTTCGATGTTCAGCGCGCCGTCCACCGCGAAATGTGGCCCCTTGTGATGCACCGCGTGCTGCTTGGCCGGGTCGAAGAACAGCCCCTGCCCGCGGTCGCGGATGAAGGCGTCGTCCTCCCAGCTATCCCACAGCGCCTGCACCACCGAGACGAATTCCTGCGCCCGGGCGTAGCGGTCGGCGTGCGGCGCCAGCGCGGCGTGGCCGAAATTGCGGGCGGCGAAATCGTTGGCGGAGGTGACGACGTTCCACCCGGCCCGGCCGCCGCTGATATGGTCCAGCGAGGCGAATTGCCGCGCCACGTTGTACGGCTCGCTGAAGCTGGTGCTGACGGTGCCGCCCAACCCGATCCGGCTGGTGGCGCCGGCCAGGGCGGAAAGCAGCGTCACCGGCTCGAACACGTTCATGAACAGCGGGAAACGCGCGTAGGCTTGCAGCATCTCGGTCCGCGCCGCCGGCGTGTCGGCGATGAAGATCAGGTCGAACTTGCCCTCCTCCGCCACCTGCGCCAGGCGGCGGTAATGGCCCATATCGGTGCCCCCGGTGGGCGTCGTCGCCGGATGCAGCCAGGACGCGACGTGGGACCCGGTGCCGGACGCCAGCAGCGCCAGCGCCATCTGCCGCCCGGCGGTCATGCCGCGTGCTCCGCCACATGCCGGTTGGCTGGCCGGTGCAGCCCCAGATGGTCGCGCAAGGTGGTCCCCTGGTATTCGCGCCGGAACAGGCCGCGGCGCTGCAATTCCGGCACGACGCGATGCACCAGGTCTTCCAGACCCTTCGGCTGCAAATGCAGGATGAACATGAACCCGTCGGCCGCCCCGGTGGTGAACCATTCCTCCATCACGTCGGCCACGTGCTGCGGCGTGCCGCGGACCGACCGGGTGCCCCGTTCGTAGCGCATGTAGAGCTGGCGCAGGGTCGGCCGCTCCTGCCGGATCATGCGGGCGATCTCGTTGAAGTAGCCCTTGTGGAAGTTGGAGGTGGCGGGGATCAGGTCCTCCGGCACCGGCTCGTCCAACGGCAGCCCGGACAGGTCGGTTTCCAGGTCCATCGACAGGCGCATGCGGCCGACATCGGGGTGGACCATGGCCTGCAACTCGGCATGCTTGTCCTCCGCCTCCTGCATGCTTTCGCCCACCACGACCGGCATGCCGGCCAGCAGCTTCAGCGCGTCCGGATGGCGACCGAAGCCCGGCATGCGGCCCTTCAGGTCGGCATAGTAGGCGCGGCCGGCCTCGACATCGACCGCGGAGCCGAACACGACCTCCGCCGTCTCCGCCGCCAACGCCCGGCCGGTGTCGGACGCGCCGGCCTGGATGATGACGGGGCGGCCCTGCGGCGTGCGGGCGATGTTCAGCGCGCCGTCCACGGTGAAATGCGGCCCATGGTGATGCACCGCGTGCAGCTTCGCCGGGTCGAAGAACACGCCCTGCTCGCGGTCACGGATGAAGGCGTCGTCCTCCCAGCTGTCCCACAGCGCCGTGGTGACGGCCACGAACTCGCGCGCCCGGGCATACCGGTCGGCATGCGGCGCCAGCTTGGCGTGGCCGAAATTGCGCGCCGCGAAGTCGTTGGCGGAGGTGACCACGTTCCACGCCGCCCGCCCGCGGCTGATATGGTCCAGGGAGGCGAATTGCCGCGCGATGTTGTAGGGCTCGCTGAAGCTGGTGCTGGCAGTGCCGCCCAGCCCGATGAACCGCGTGGCGCCCGCGATGGCGGCCAGCGCGGTCACCGGCTCCAGCACGTTCATGAACAGTGGGAAGCGGCTCCAGGCGTGCAGGTTGGTGGTGCGCGCGGCCGGGGTATCGGCGATGAAGAACATGTCGAACCGCCCAAGCTCGGCCAATTGCGCGAGGGAGATGTAGGCCGCGATATCGGTGTCGGCGTCGAGCTGGGTGCTCGGGTGCATCCATCCGGCCGGATGCGCCCCGGTCAGATGGGCGGAGAACGACAGGTGCATCTGCCGGGGCGTGGTCATCGCGTCAGCCCAGCAGCCAGTCCTGGAAGCGCTCCTGTATCTTGTCGCGGTTGGCTGCCCACCAGAGATCGTCCGAGGGCACCAGCCCCTTGATGTTCTCCGGCGAGGTGGCGAGCAGCTTGGCGCGTTCCGGGGAGATGAAGTCGTAGGCCTTCTGGTTGGTCGGCGCGTTCGCCACCGTGTTGGAGTAGACGGCCTGCTGCTCCGGCTTCATGCAGTAGCGCACGAACTTGCGCGCCAGATCGGCCCGCGGCGTGCCTTTGGGGATGGACCACCCGTCGGTCGAATACAGGCCTTGCGTCCACACCATCTTGACCGGGGCGCCGCCCTCGATCGCCGCATAGGCCCGGCCGCCCCAGGTGTCGGTGAGGTCCACTTCGCCGTTTTGCAGGATCTGGGTGTTCTGCGCCCCGCTGGTCCACCAGACCTTGATCGCCGGCTTGATGCGGTCGAGCATCTTGAACGCCCGGTCCACGTCGATCGGGTAGAGCTGGCTGGCGGGCACCCCGTCCGCCATCAGCGCGCCTTCCAGCATGCCCGTGACGCCTTTGTACAAGCCGCGGCGGCCCGGGAATTTCGCCACGTTCCAATAATCCGCCCAGCCGTTCGGGCCGCCATTGGGAAACCGGTCGGCCCGGTAGGCCAGGATGGTGCAGAACACGGAGAACCCGAACCAGTTGGGCCTCAGCATGCCGGGCACCAGCGTCGTGACCTCGTCGGCCGCGATGTCGAGCGGGTCCAGGTAGTCCTTCGGCTTGGTCAGGTAGGCCACCATGGCCGGCGTCACCATGCACAGGTCCCAGATATAGCTCCGCGTATCGACGAGCAGCTTGAACTGCGTGATCGGGTCCGATTCGTGCGCGACGTTGACGACCCGGATGCCGGTGTCCTTTTCGAACGGGTCGTAGAACGCCTTGCGGATGGCGGCGGCCGGCGCCCCGCCCACGTCGGCAACCGTGATCTGGTCGGCGCCGAATGCCCGTCCGCTCCAAACCGCCGGTGCCGCCAGGCTGATCGCGGCGGCCTTGATCGCGTTGCGGCGCGATATCGTCATCCTGCCCATGCGTCCCACTCCCTCACATCGGTAACACCCGGACGCGATCCGGGGCCCACGCCACCGCGACCGTGTCGCCCAAGACCGGCCCAGGAACCGGAGGCCGGCGGACCGTCACCACGACGCCGGAGCCCAGGGCCACCAGCAGCCGCGCATCCGCCCCGGCATAGACGATTTCCACGACCGTGCCGGTGAGCCCGGCCGGCGCCACGTCGAGCGTCATGTGCTCGGGACGGATCAGCAGGGCGGCCTGGCTGCCAGGCGATCGGCCCGACCCGTCGGGCGGCAGCGGGAACGATCCGTCGGCGGTCTCGATCCGGCTGCCGCAGGCGGCGATGCGGCCCGGCAGCACGTTGGAAATTCCGATGAACCCGGCGGCGAACAGGGTCTGCGGCCGCTCGTAGATGTCCGCCGGCGTGCCGATCTGCTCGACCCGCGCGCAGTTCATCAGGCAGATGCGGTCGGACAGGGCGAGCGCCTCGTCCTGGTCGTGGGTGACGAACAGGATCGTCGCGCCGGTTTGCCGATGCAGCCGCTTGATCTCGATCTGCATCGTCTCGCGCAGCTTGCGGTCGAGCGCGCCGAGCGGCTCATCCATGAGGATGAGCGAGGGCTGGTATACGAAGCACCGGGCCAGCGCCACGCGCTGCTGCTGGCCGCCGGACAACTCACGCGGGAAGCGGGTCCGCAGCGGAGACAAACCCACCATGTCCAGTGCATCCGCCACGCGGCGGCGCAGGTCGGCGCCCTTGATCTTGCGCACGTCCAACGCGAAGGCCACGTTTTCCTCCACGGTCATGTGGGGGAACAGGGCATAGTTCTGGAACACGACGCCCATGCGGCGTTGATGCACGGGCGTGTTCGTCCGGTCCGCGCCGTCGATCAGCAGGCGTCCGGACGTCGGCTCGACCAGGCCGCAAATCACTTGCAGCAGCGTCGTCTTGCCGGAGCCGGACGGGCCGAGGATGGTGAGGAATTCGCCGTGCCCGACCGTCAGGTCGCTCGGCTGCAAGGCGACGACCTCGCCGTAGCGCTTGCTGATGCCCAACGCCATCAATTTCGGCGTCTGCTGCACCGCGTCCTGCCCGACCGCCTCCATCCTCCCGGGCGCCATGCTCATCGTCACAGGACGCGTTCCCCGCTGCAACCTTCGACGGCTGGCATAGCAAGGATCGTGCTAGCGCCCTGCTGCCGATCCTGCCGCGCCGGTTGGCGACCCTCGCGCGCAACATGGCTCAATCCGCCATGAAGCCGCTGATCCGTCCCCGCAACGTCTTCCAATAGTAGCGGGCGGCGAACAGACGATACCGCGCCAAGTTCACGACGACGCCGCCGAGCGGCCGTAGAAAGAACGACAGGGTCACTGGCAGCGGTGGGCCATGCCGCCGCAGGACGCGGCCGAGCCCGGTGCCGTAATCATAGGCACGCGAAGTGGCTTCCGGCGTGAGCTGTTTCTCCGGATGGATGACGTTCAATCGCGTATTGTAATACGCCTTTCCGCCGAGCTTGATGGCGCGGATCGCCAGGTCGGTCTCTTCCGCGGACCCGAAGGCGGCCCCCACGCCCAGCGATTCGTCGAAACCGCTGATCTGCTGCAGCCGATCGCGCCGGATGAAGAAGTTGAAGGCGATGACGCTCGTCCAGACGTTGGCCAGCGAAATGGCGCCGTCCGTCTTGGTCCATCGGCCAGACCCTCTGATGCCGTTGGGAGAGATCGCCGGGCCTGACAGCAACTCCAGCGAGGCATCGGCGGCGAACTGGTTCGATACGAACTGCAGTACATCGGGGGGATAGACGCAATCGTCATCGGGAAAGCCGATGATCTCCCCCGTGCAACCCGCCAGCCCGGCGTTCCGGGCACGGGACAGGCCGCGCAACTCGGTCCTGACATGCCGAATGGCGATCTTGTCGGAAAAGGCCGCGACCACCGCCGCCAGCCGGTCGTCGGTGTTCTGGTCGACGACGACGAGCTCGAAATCATGACAGCTCTGCGCTGCCAGCGATTCGAACAGGCAATGTAGTTCTGCCCGCCGTCCAAGCGTCGCAGTTATGAGCGAAAATCTCATTTCCAGCGAACCATTCCTACGCTAACCAGTCAGATGATCGCTTGGGGACGTGCCGCTTGTCCTACCAGCGGCGACCCGGTGGGCCGGGCATTTTCAACACTCATTTCGATCCGGCCACGGCCCGGCTGCCCTTCGCGAAATGAATTAAATACCGAAACAACTTCGACCGCGAGGTTTGCCCACGGCCGCGTAGGAAGAGCTTGGCGACGACCCCGGCAGGGGCGATGCCCAGGAGGAGAAACCAAGCGGCCCATAACAGGCGTCCCATGCGGCTGACATCCGGGGCGACGAAGGCAGCCCTCACCCCGAGCATCGTCAGCCCGGTGCGCGAGTCCCGCGCGATCGGATGATCCGCCGGGGCCAACCGCAGCGATAGCAGCCGGTATTCGACCAGTTGCGGCACGGGCAGGTCGGCATACGGCACGACCGAATAGCCCGAAGCCGCCGCGACTTCGACGAATGCCCCGTGCAGCACGGCATCGAAACGGACGGCGCGGGTCAGAGAAGCCAGGTTTACGTTGTCGCGCGCCTGTGCCCATGCATTGCTGCCATGCACGCGATAATTCGCCATTGCCCGCGGCAGCGACACGACGCGGCCAAATAGCGGCGCCATCTTGTTCAGATACCCGTCTGGCGACTTGAAGATGCGTTCGGCCGGAATTGGCAGGACCTGTTCCAAGTAACGCCGGCCATAGGCGTTCCCGGAGGAAACCGACCACGGGTAGTAGCCCGTCGCCAAGGATCGTCGCAAGACTTCATCCGGATCGAGGCTGGCAGAGAAAAACGGGAACGGCATTCCCTGATCGACCCCGTCGCGATCCACCGTCGTCAGGCGAAACTGCACTTTCGAGACATCTGGCTGCCATGCCGCCAGGACCACGTCGAGGCAGTCGGGTTCCAGCCAGTCATCGGCGTCCAGGAACGCGACCACGTCGCCGCTGCTCGCGGCGAAGCCGGCGTTCAGCGCACGGACATGACCGCCCGAGACATCGAGCAGGACCCTGACGACGGCACCGGGCAATTCGGCGATGCGTTGGCGGCTGTCGTCGGTCGAGGCGTCGTCAACCACGACCACCTCGACCCGGCCGGATAATTGCGCCAGCGCGCTTTGCACAGACTGGTCGAGGAAGCGCCCGTAATTATGGTTGATGACGACCACGCTGCAAGCCAGCCCCCCGGCGGCGGCCCCGGCGGCGATCATGGCGCATCACCTGGAACGAGGCGGGCGCCCGGATCCAAGCCGACGAACATGGGCGAGTCCGTAACGAGCAACTCGGCCTGCCGACGTCCAGCCACCGACCGCCAAGCCAACAGAGCGGCGCTCCCATCGAGGCCGGTCATCGTGGCAGCGCACCCGGCGTATGGCCGAGCAAATGGAATCGGGACAGGTAGGCGGCCTGCAGGCGCCCGGACGCGCCGCCCCGGCCCGCGTCCAACAGGCACATGCCGGCGGCACGACGAGAAAGCAGAGCAACGACAACTAAAATCGCGAAGGCCGCTCGATCGCGGAGAGCGTTTGAGACAAATAATACAAATCCCGACGCCATTGTCGCTTGCATGCGTATGTTTAACCCAGCCACGGCAAAACCGCACGCCCTCAACCTTCACGGCCGGAATTGTCGCGTGTCGAGACACATCATCGCCACGGACGACCCTGCCGCACCTGCTGGCGAAATGTCATTGCTGTGTCAGGCAAACCATGCGCCTGACTGCACTGGCGACGGCGGGCAGCGCCTCCCCTTGCAGCCGATAGGGGCGACCGGGGCGCGTCGCACGACGGGACCAGGACGGGCGAGGCCTGCCCGTTACGGCTCCCGCATGGCATCCATCGCCACCGGCAGGGCACGACTGAAGATGTAGCTCAGCACGGTGCGCTTGCCGACCATGACATCGGCCGTGACCGGCATGCCTTGCGCCAGGCGGAAGCCTGCCGGGGTGTCATGCAGGTTGACCGAGTCGATGGTGACCTTGACCCGGTAGAAGCTCTCTCCCTGCGGCGGGGCCTGTCCGGCCGGCTGGCTGCCGCGCACCATCTGCTCGGGCTGCTGCTGGCTGGTGAAGCTGTCCGGGCTGACCACCCGCACCGTACCCGTTGCGGCTCCGTACTGGGCGAACGGGAAGGTGTCGAACTTGACCGTCACCGCGTCGCCGACATGCACGAAGCCGGCATCGCTGCCGGCCACCGACGCATCGACCTCGAGCGGCACGTCCAGCGGCACCAGCTTGAGCAACTGGTCGCCCGATTGCAGCACGGAACCGACCGACACCGGGGCGCGGCTGAACACCACGGCGTCCTGGTCGGCCCGGATCTCCACCAGTTGCGACTTCAGGCTGGCCTTGGCGAGGTTGCCCTGCGCCTCGTCGAGCTTGCGGCCCTGGTCCAGCAACGCCTGGGAGACCTTGGCGTGCCAGTCCTGGTCATAAGCCGCCGCGTCGGCGCGCATGGCGGCCAGGTCGCCGGCCGCCGACTTGGCGGTGTGCTGTGCGTTCTGCAGATCGGACTGCATGGTCATCCGCTGGTCGGTGGCCTGGAGCCGGGTGAGCTGGCTGCCGATCCCCAGCCGCTCCAGCTCCGCCCGCTTGCCTTCGACCGTCGCCGCGACCTGCGTGCGCTCGGTGTAGGATTGCACGTCGCTCATCGACTTCGCCAAGGTCGCCAGCAGCCCGTCGATCTTCTGCTGGTAGTTTTCCAGCCGGAACATCCGCTCGGCCTTGCGCTGGGCGAAGATCGCCTGCTGCACCTGTGCGGCGTCGTCCATGGTGGACGGCAGGTAGTCAGCCCCGGTGCTTTCCGCGCGCAGCCGCTCCACCTCGGCCCGCAGGCTGGCGACCTGGCGCGTGTTCATCGTCTTGTCGGACGTCGTGAAGGTCGGGTCGAGCCGGGCAAGCAGATCGCCCTTGTGCACGACCTGTCCCTCCTGCACCGCGAGCTCGCGCACGATCGAGGTTTCGAGCGGCTGCACCACGATCGTGCTCTGCGTCGCGACCACCTTGCCCGGCGCCGTCACCACCTTGTCGACCGGGATCAGCCCGGCCGCGGCGGCACAGGCCGCGAACAGGCTCGCCACCGTCCAGATCACGCCGCGCGCCGGCGCCTTCGGCCGCATGTCGAGCAGCACGGCGGACGGCGAATAGAACTCCAGCAAGGCCGGCATCTGCGACGATTGCGACCGGGTGAGCCGGGTGTCGGCGGTGGTCAGGCTCACGATGCGCCTCCCTTTCTCGTCGGCGGATCGACCGCCACCATGGTGGCTGGCCGCATCATGCCTGGACCGTCAACGGCGCCAAGAGGGCGGCGCGGGACGCGGCCGGCTCGACGTGCCGGTTCTGCTGCCGCCACAGCGTGCGGTAGATCGCGCAGCGTTCGACCAGGACCGCGTGCGGCGCGATGTCCACCACCTTGCCCTTGTCCATCACCAGGATCTGGTCGCATTCCACCAGGGAGGCCAGGCGGTGCGACACGATCACCATCGTGCGGTTGCGGCCGATCCGGGTGAGGTTGGCGTTCACCAGCGCCTCGCTTTCCGGGTCCAGCGCGCTGGTGGCCTCGTCCAGGATCAGGATCCGGGGATCCGTGATCAGGGCGCGGGCGATCGCCAGGCGCTGCTTTTGCCCGCCCGAGATGTTGGCGGAGCCTTCCTCGATCCAGGTGTCATATCCCTGGGGCAGCCGCTCGATGAATTCCTCCGCCCCTGCCAGCCGCGCCGCGCGGACCACGTCCTCGATCGTCAACCCGGCGCGCCCGGCGGCGATGTTGTCCCGCACGGTGCCGCGGAACAGGAAATTGTCCTGCAGCACCACGCCGAACGAGCGGCGGAGATGCGCCAGGTTGATCTCCCGCAGCTCCGCCCCGTCGATCTTGAGGAAACCGCTATAGTCGCGGTTCACCCCCTGCAACAGCCGCGTCAAGGTCGACTTGCCCGATCCGGACCGCCCGACCACGCCCAGCATGGTGCCGGCCGGTATGCTGAAGCTGACCATGTCCAGGGCCGGGGTCTTGCCCGTGGGATAGGTGAAGGTCAGGCCGTCGAAGGAGACCTCCCCCGTGAAATCCGGCCGCAACCCTGCCCCGCTCTGCTGCTCCTGCTGGTTGTTCAACACGGAGCCGACCTCGCTGACGGCGGCGCGGACCTCCTGGAAATCCTCGATCAGCCGGGCAAGGCCCACCAGCGGCTGGGTGACGCGCGAGCCCAGCATCATGAAGGCGACCAGGGCGCCCACCCCGACGCTGGAGGACGGGTCGAGCGCCAGGTAGGCGCCCACCATCAGCACCCCGCGATTGATGAACACCTCGACCGGCGTGATCAGCGTCTGCGGCCAATTGGCCAGCCGGCCGGCGCGCAGCCGCAGCTCCCCCGCCATTGCCACCCGCTCGTCCCATTCGGATTTCCGCTGCGGCTCCAGCGCCAGCGTCTTGAGGGTGCGGATCCCCTGCACGCTCTCCACCAGCACGCTGCTCTTGGCGGATTCGGCAGCCTGGGTCCTGGCGATCAGCCGGCCGATCGGCTTCAGGAAGATCATGATGATGGCGGCGATGAAGCCTGCTGCCGCGACGATCAGCCACGCCAGCGTGACGTTGAGCCAGAACAGGAAGGGCAGCAGGAAGACCAGCGTCATGGAATCCAGGAAGGTGCCCATCAGTTTGCCGGTGACGAACTCGCGCACCTTGAACACTTGCATGAGGCGGAACGTGGTCTGCCCGGCCTGGGTGCGCTCGAAGAAATCCAGCGGCAAGGACAGCAGGCGGCTGAAGACATGGAGCTGGAGTTGGGTGTCGATCCGGGTCGAGATCACCTGGATCAGTTCGCGGCGGCCATATCCCAGCAGGGTTTCGTAGATGGCCGCGATGCCCAGGATCGTCGCCAGCAGGATGAGCGTCGAGAGGCTGTGATGGCCGACCACCCGGTCGATCACCGACATGACCAGAAGCGGCGGAACGATCGTCAGGACGGACAGCGTCAGCGAGGCGATGCCGACATCCTTCATAAGGTTGCGCTGGCCCAGCAGCAGCCGCATGACCCAGGCCAGGGAGAAGGGCCGCTCGGCATCGGATTGCGACCGCGCACGGCGGACCAGGATGGCCTCCCCGGACCAGAGTTGCGACAGCCGCAGCCGGTCCACCGCGATGGCGTCCCGCCCAAGCGAGCTCGGATCGCGGATCCAGACGATGTTGCGCACCGTGTCGGAGCCGACCAGCACGCCCGCCGTCCCGTCGGAGAACAGCAGCACGACCGGGGAGACCTGGCCGGTGCGCGCCGGGTCCGTCAGGCGGATCAACTGCGGCCAGGCCAGCCGGGTGGCCTTGGCGACCAGCCCCTGCTCGCGCACCCATTTCACCAGGGACAGCGGCGATGGCACCGTGTCGCCGACATCCAGGTGGTACTGGGCGCGGTCGAGTTCGAACCCGTGATGGCGCGCCGCCGCGGCGACGGCGAGCAGCCGCATCTGCGACGGATCCACCTCGCTCCGGCCGCCACGAATGGTGCCCGGCGTAATCCCCAACTCGGTGTGCGCGGCCTCGGCAATGGTCAACTGTCATGTCCCTCGTGCAGCGCGCGGCCGGTGGGCCTTGCGCATGCTTATCGATTTATCCGCTGAATTTGAGGTTAAGACGACCATGTCGGGCAAGGCCCCATGCCTCGGCCTGTTTGGCGAGCTTTGTCGGACACGATCCGTCCGGCTGAGCCGACGGCACCCGGCTATCCGGCGGCCGTCCGCCTTGCCGATTGCCACGCACCCTGCCGACCAACTAGATAGCACGATCCAGCCTGCAGTCGCATCATGAAAGCTGGTCAGCGGGCAAAGCCCGTTTCGGTTCAACGCGCGGATCGAGACCACGGCAGATCGCTGTCGGGCCGCACGCATAAAAGAATCTTTAACTGTAGCCAGTCAAAGGGTATTCGAAGGTGCGGGCTTGAGCGATCCAAATGCAGGGGCTGCACGGCAAGTGAACGACGCGACAGACACCCAGCGCCGGCTTTCGTCAGGCCGGACTGTCGCGATGGGAACGATCTGGAACGGCATCGGCCGCATCGGGCCGCTCATCATCGCCGTTCTGGCGACGCCTCCGCTGGTGCACGAGCTGGGTCTGGCACGCTGGGGCATCTTCACGCTGGCACTCAGCATGGTCGGCATCTTCGGCATCTTCGACTTTGGCATCGGCCGCGCGATCACCCGCTCGGTTGCCGACGCGATCGGGGCGGGCCGGCCGGACGATGCCGCTGACGCGGCGTGGACCGGCATCGTCATCATCACGCTGCTCGGCGTGGGCGGCGGCGTGGCTATGGCGGCGTGCGCCCACTGGCTGGCCTATGACGTCCTGACCATCGCACCGTCCTTGCGCGAGCAGGTGGTGTTCTCGCTGTACGTGCTCAGCCTTTCGGTGCCGCTGGTCATCCTGAACGCGGCGCTGTGGGGCATCATGGCCGCGTTCCAGCGCTTCCAGGCTGCCAACCTCATCAACATCCCCATCATGGCCTTCTACTATATCGGACCGTTGCTCATCCTGATGGTCTTCGATTCCCTGGCCGCGGTGATCGCGGTCCTGGTGGCGTGCCGGGTGGTGATGACCATCGCCTATTGGATCCTGGCGTTCCGCGCCATGCCGTCGCTGCGCACAGCGTCGTTCCGCATGGTCGCGGTTCGCCCGGTGCTGAGCCTCGGCGGCTGGATGATGGTGTCGAACCTGGTGCAGCCGATGCTGCTATACCTCGACCGGTTCATCATCGCATCGATGCTTTCCGTCGTGGCGTCGGCGTATTATTCCACGCCCTATGACCTGGTCGTGCGCATCTGGGTGATCCCCATCGCGGTCATGAACACGGCGTTCCCGGCCTTGACGGCCTCCTTGCGGGGCAATCCACTGGGGGCCGGCAATCTGTTCCGCCGTTGTGGCCTGTCCATACTGGGGCTGGTCTACGTGCCGTGCCTGCTCGCCACGGCCTTTGGTCCCTGGCTGTTGCAGCTGTGGCTGGGGGCGGAGTTCTCCGACCACGCCGGCGACGTGCTGCAGACCCTGGCCGTTGGGGTGCTGTTCACCTGCATGGCTCAATTGCCGGCAGGACTGATCGACGGCATCGGCCGGCCCGACCTCAACGCCAAGCTGTCCTTTGCCGAGGTCCTGATCTACGTGCCATGCTTCGTCGGCCTGATCACCCTGTTCGGCATCCAGGGGGCCGCCTATGCCTGGGCCGTCCGGGTGGCGTTGGACTGCCTGGCCCGCCTGCTGATCGCCGCACGCCACTACCCGTCGGGCAAGGCCGCCGTCCACACGTTGATCCTCGTGGTCAGCATCGCCTGCATCCTCATGCTGGTGCCGCTTGCCGTTCCGGCCGGGTTGGACCGCGTGTGCGCGACGGCCACGGTGCCGGTCCTGCTGGCCGTCGTGCTTTGGCGGATGGGCCTGTCCGAGGAGGAGCGCCTGGCTATCCGAGGATACGGGGCACTCGTGTTGAGGCGGCGCCCTCTCACCCGGAATGCGCCCTAGGATGCAGGGAGATCGACAGACGGGTCGCGGCGACGAGGCACGACCGTTACCAACCACGATGTCAGCGAGTCGGCTATGATCAACCGAGTACCGGCGCGGCCCACCACCCGTGGCGGTGAAATTCGCAGCCTGACCGGAGTACGCGGCGTCGCCGCGCTCGGCGTGGCGTCGTATCATTTATTCGGCAGGCCGAACAGCAACAATCCAATCAACACCATAGTCGGGAACGGCTATCTCTTCGTCGACCTGTTCTTCGTACTCAGCGGCTTCGTCATGGCGCTCACCTATGGGCGGACGTTCGCGACCGGATTCAGTCTTACGCATTTCCGGCAGTTCCTATGGGCGCGTATCGCAAGGATTTATCCTTTATATGCACTCATGACACTGGTGTCGTTTGTTCTTCTCGTGAGCGGGGTCAGCCGCGTTCCGCGGCTGCAGGATGTCGAGTTCATCCTGCTTGCCAACCTCGCGCTGGTGCAGAACCTCGGCCTTGCACTGAGCCTGGACGAGCCATGCTGGTCGATCAGCGTCGAGTTCATAGCCTACCTGGCGTTCCCGCTGATCGCGGTGATCGCCCTCGGGAAATCGTGGCGCTATGCGGCCACCCTGTTTGCGGCGGCTGCTCTTCTAATCCTGCTGGTGAGCCAGATGTCGGACGAGATGCTGGGAGAAACCGCCCGTAACCGACGCGGCCTGATGGATGTGTGGCACTATAGCAGCGTCGGGCCGATCCTTCGATGCCTGGCCGGCTTTTCCGCAGGCGTCGTCGTGTACCGCTGCTTTTCCGCGCCCGCCCTGTTCCGCCTGGCGGGTCGGCCGCTGGTTGGTGTGACGATCCTGGCCGTCATCCTGCTTCTCATGGCCGGGCGTGGCAACGACCTCTACGTCTTGGCCTTCATGCCGCCGCTCATCCTCAGCCTCAGCACGGGCAACGCTGAACTGGAGATGTTGTTTGGCAACAGGCTCGTCCATAACCTCGGCGTCTACTCGTATGCGATCTACCTGCTGCATCCGCATTTCCGAATTTTGTTCGATACGTGCGAACGGCTGATCGACCTGCCGGCCGATCTGCGATTTCCACTGAGCGTCATAATTACTATGACGATGCTGGTATTGGCCGCCATGGCGGCGTATCATTTCGTTGAGCAGCCAGCCCGTCGATTGATCCGGTTCGAGAAGCGGACCGTAGAGGCACGGTCTACATAGACGATGGCGGCCGGCACGTGCCGGGCGTATTGCTGAACAGGGCGGCAACACAGCCGGTGTCGCATGTTATGATGGTATGTCGTTCGAAACGTGTATATATTTCGTGATCGAAGCGTGTAGCGGTTCTGGTCCGATGACCTAATGCTACCGCAAGTTGGAGAGTTGAGGCGTGGACCTTGTTGAGACGACTCCGGTACGGTCTGGTATAAGCGTTCTGGCGGATCCGACATTTATCAGCCCCGCCGAAGAGGGGCTGTTCTCGCCCGGGCGCCTGTTCTCGATACTTTGGCGCAACAAGGCTCTCGTGCTGCTCGTGGCGTTGGTCGTGTTCGTCCCCGTCAGCAGCTTCATCCTCTTCAAGCTTCCGGATCGCTATACGGCAAGCGCCCTCGTACTGATCGAGGCGACGCACAGCATCGGAACGGACAGCAACGCCGACGATACGAAGACGCCGACCGATCTGGTAGCGATCCGCACCCAGATCGATTTGATGAAGTCGCGCGCGATAGCCTTGTCCGTCGTCCGTCAACTCGATCTGATACACCAGAAGGAATTTTCCGACGTCATCTTCAAGCGGCCCGGGATGGTCAGTTCGGTCGTCAACGAGATTCGTGACGCCCTCGATCTGCCGCGTCGCTTCGATGCCGACGCCGAAGGACAGGAAAGCCTCGCGACGGAGCTTCTGATCGACAAGCTGACGTTCGTCAACGATGGGCGGTCGTTCGTCGTCTCGGTGAACGCGACCACGACGGACGCCAACCTCAGCGCGGCTCTCGCCAACAGCTATGCCAACGCCTACATCAATTTCACCCGCAAGGTGAAGACAGACGCGATCCAGCAGGCGAACTCCTGGTTCAACGATCGCCTGGTGGTACTCGCCGCCAATGTCGCGAAGGCGAACAAGGGCGTGCAGGATTTCCGCGCGGCGAACGGTTTGGTCGAAGACCGTGCCGGGAGCACGGCGGCGGGCAATGTGACGGTCGCCGGACAGCAAATGTCCCAGATCAACACGCAACTGGCGGCTGCGACGGCCATTCGCGCGCAGAAGGAAGCGAGCCTGGCGCAGGTCCGTGCGGCGCAGAAGGCAGGCGTGTCGCTCGACAACATCCCTGAGGTGGTGGCCTCCCCCCTCATCACGACGCTTCACGCCCAACTTGCCGATATCGGTGGCCGCTACGCCTCGCTCGCCAGCACCCGATCGGATCTCGACCCGGGTCTGCAATCGCTCCGCAAGCAGCGCGACGACATGCAGGCTCACATCAACATAGAGGTCCGCAACATCGTCGACAGCATCGCCGCAGATGCAAGGTCGGCCCGGGCACGGGAGACGTACCTGCAAGCCCAGCTTGACGGGTTGAAGAGCAACGTCACGGCGGAAGGACAGACGGAGGTCAAGCTCGCGCAGCTACAGAACGAAGCCTCGGCCGCGCAATCCATCTATGTTTCGTACCTGAATTGGTTCGAGAAGACCTCCAACGAAGTCGGCTTGCAGCAGCCCGATGCTCAATTGACGGCTCCGAGTGCGGTTCCGATCGCTACGGCACCGCCTTCCAAGAAGCAGCTCGTCGCGCTGGCCGGGCTTATCTCGGTCATTCTCGGCGTGGCCGTCGCGTTCCTGCGGGATCGCTCCAGCCCCGGGTTCCGCACCTCTTCGCAGTTGGTGATGAGCACGGGCCTGCTCTGCCTTGGTTCGATCCCCACGCGGTCACGCTGGCTGCGCAGCACCAAGGAGCGGCGCACCTTCCGTGACTCGGTCGCGCTGGTGCGCAACATGCTCGACCGCGGGCGGTCGTCGTCCGCACCCAAGGTGGTCCTGATCACCTCGGCGCTTCCGGGCGAGGGCAAGACGTTCACTGCCGTCACCCTGGCACGAGAGGCGGCAGCTGCCGGGCGCCGCACGTTGCTGATCGATTGCGACCAAAGACGTCCGGCCTTGGCCAAGATGTTCGGCATCAGCAATGCACCGGTGCTGAACAGTATCTTGGAGCCAGGCGCCGCGGAGCAGAACTGCTACCGGGACCCCAAGATCCCCTTGAGCGTGGTGGTTATCGCCTCCGACGGCGACCGGCAGAAGGATGTCCTGTCATCCCCGGCGATGCGCGAAATGCTGCAACAGGCCCGCAACGCCTTCGACCTCGTCATCCTCGACTCGCCGCCCGTGCTGCTCTTCGCCGATGCTTGCGTGTTGGCGAGCATCGCAGATGCCACGTTGCTCGTGGTGCGTTGGGTGAAGTCCCCCAAACAGGTCGTCCGCGAAGCCCTGGAGATGCTCCGCCTCTACGGCGCAAAGCTCGAAGGAACCGTGCTGAACGGTGTTTCGCTGGAGAAGCTCTCGCGGTCGGAGGATACGCGATCATTTGCCTACCGGCAGTATCGGACGGCCCGCCGCTAATCGGTTCAGCCAGGACAGGGGGAGACCCGGGTGCACATCACCGAACTTGGCGCGATCCTTCTGCCACTTTCGCTATTGTTCTTCATGTCGCCCCGGGTCCAGGTCGTGCTGATGATCCTGCCCGGGGCATTCGAGGCAGCAGCATCGATCGTGTTCGGCAGTCTGGGTTTGCAACCCGCGCTGGTCCCAACAGTCATACTTTGCACCAACCTTGCCGTCGTTTGGCTGGTCGGGGGACGTTTTGTTGCCCTGCCCCAGGTGACGCGCATCATGATGCCGCTGCTGCTGCTGCTGCTTTACGCAATCCTCGGCGCCATCCTGTTGCCAAAACTTTTCGCCGGCACCGTCTTGGTACATTCCCAGAAAGCCGACGGGCTCGGCGGAGATGCCACGCCGCTGACGCTCGATTTCGGCGCGGTGACCCAGTCGATCTACCTGATCATCGACGTTTCGGCCGCCTTCGCCGTAGCGCTCATGGTTTCCTCCAGACCGATGAAGCCGATCTCGTTGCTTTACATCTATCTCTCCTGTGGTTTGCTGACCGTCATGATCGCATTCTGGCAACTCGCCAGCAAACTCGCCGGGGTGCCGTTTCCGTCGGATTTCTTCTACTCCAATCCTGGCTGGACGATCTTGCAGGATCAAAGCTTCGCTGGTGTCCCGCGCGTGAACGGCCCGTTTACCGAGCCGGCGGCGATGGCCTCCTTCCTGCTCGGCATCATGTACGCCACGTTCTGGCTGGTATTGCATGGATGCCGGCGTCCGATGGTGGTCGTATGTCTCGTGACATCGATGGTCGGCATCCTGATTTCGACCTCCACCACAGGCATCGCTGCAGTGGCGGTCGGTCTCATCTTCATCATCGGATACCTGATGACCAGCGCCACCGCCGAAGTATCACGCCGGTTCAGAGCCATGCTGTATCCCGTCCTGCTCGTGGGCGTCCTGGCCGCGATCGCCGTTCCGATCGTCGCGCCGAAGATCATCACGTCGATCGGCATCGTGATCGCGCAGACGGCCAACAAGAGCGATTCGGACTCCTTCGATCAACGGACCACTACCGATACCGACAGCCTGGCTCTCGTCGTCCAAACCTTCGGCCTCGGCGTCGGCTGGGGGAGCAACCGATCATCCAGCCTTATCCCAGGGCTACTTTCGACCGTTGGACTGGTTGGCACGGCGCTCTTCCTCGGCTTTATCGTGAGCCTGCGGCGGGCCATCGTGCAATCCCGCCGCTACCTGGTGGACGAAGGGGAACGGCTTGCCATGAGCGGCACTGCCGCGGGGCTGCTCGGCCATCTGGTAGCGGCGTTGCTCTCCGCGCCGGGTATCGGCGCACTCGTGTTCTACGCCCTGCTGGGGTTGCTGGTGGGAGTACTTGCCCGGGCACAGGTCAGGGCGATGCACTCGGAAACCGTTCGAAAAATACCCGCCTACCACAGCATGGTGTTGGGTCGATGATGCCATCGCTGCGAAGTCTTGGTGTCGTCGCGGTGTTCGCGATCCTGTCCGGTCCCGGCTACGCTCAGACGCAGGACGGGGTGCAGACCGTCACACGGCGTCAACTAGCGGCGGTATGCCAGCAGGATTACACGGAGCGCTGCGGAACGACCATGACCGGCAGCTCCGTCGAGATCGCCTGTCTCAAGCAAAGCTGGACGAGCCTTCGGCTGCAGTGCCGCAATGCGATCCGGTCCGCAGCCGGCGCGCAGTCATCCCCCGCGCCGTCGCCTGGAATCGGATCGATACCCGCCACTCCGGCACCTGACACGTCCTCCGGCGGATGAGCGTGCCGAGCAGCGACGCCGCCTCCGACACGAAGGGCGCGCCTTGGCTGCGTGGTCTGGTGCGCTTCAGGGACATCCCCGCTCTGATTGGACGCCCGGCGGGCGGCATCGACTATATTCCACAGATCGACGGCCTCCGCTTCCTGTCGATCATCCTCGTCATGGTCTGGCACGCCTCGCTGCGAGCCGCCCGGCATGCCGATCAGCTGTCGCAGTTCGGCATCCCGGTTGCCACCCTGTACAACTACGTCCCGCACGGTGAGATCGGCGTCGATTTCTTCTTCTTCATCAGCGCCTACGTCATCACCCAGTTGTTCCTCGTGCGTCGCGGCCGGCCGGTCGCGATACTGGATTTCTACAGGCGGCGCGCCAGGCGGATCTATCCACCATACGTGATCATCGTGTTGATCTGCTTCGCCATCCTTTTTCTCGCAGGCTACAAGCCGGCCAGCGCACCCACGGCTGCCGAGAGCACGACGTCCCTGACGTCAAGCTTCCTGGCAAGTCTCTTCTACATGCATGGCCTGCTTTTCGGCGCTGCACCGCGCCTCAACCCGCCAATGTGGTCGCTCGAGATCGAAATCCAGTTCTATTTGCTCTCGCCACTGCTATGGATGGTGCTGTCTCGGCTCAGTCCGAGGCGCCGCGTGGCCGCACTTTGGGTGGCATTGGCCGTGTTCGTCATCCTGCCCGGCCTCATCAAGCTGTACTACCCCATGGACGAGCGGTTCCGGTCGGGATTGTTCACCCATATGTACCTGTTCACCGCAGGGGCGCTGGCCGCCGAGTTCGACCTGAGCCGTACCCTACAATTGGGCGGCCGCCAGCGTGCCGGCTACGATATCCTGCTCCTGACAGGACTTGTCTTGCTCCTGGGCTTGGGGGAGGTGCTCACGTCCGTGGACGCCACCCCTGCCGCGGGTTGGCCCAACATCGCGGTCGACACGGGAATCCTGTTGGGCATCGCTGCTATTTTCCTCGGCGCGATGCGCGGCCGTCTCGGCCGGCTTGTGTTCGGCTATCCGTGGATCTGTCTCGTCGGGACGATGTGCTACTCGATCTACTTGACCCATGTCGTGGTCATGCAAGGGGTCGCGGACAAGCTGCTGTCGCATCTCCATTTCGCCAACCCGTTCCTGATCTGGGGAGCGTGGTTCTGCGTTCTGCTGCCCACCGCCATCGCCGTCGGAGCTGTGTTCTACGTTTTCGTGGAACGGCCCTTCATGTCGGCCCGCAGATCGGTACGGACCTGACCGGGATCGAAGCGCGCCATGAACTCGCCCGGCCCGGCCGGTCTCAACGGGTGCCACACCGATGTTTATCCTGATAGGCACCACCGGGATTATAGGGTAGGTGGAACTACAATCGCCGTGATCCGGCACCTGAATTTGGAGTAGACAGTCTTGATTGTTACCGGATCGAAACGGTGAAAGTCGCACTTGTCCACGAATGGCTTGAGAGTTATGCCGGGTCAGAACGGGTACTTGAGCAGCTCATTAAGCTTTATCCGGCAGCTGACGTATTCGCCTTGGTCGATTTCATGCCCCCCGCAGATCGCCAAATGCTGGCAGGCAAGAAGGTCCGGACCTCCTTCATCCAGCGGCTTCCCTTTGCGCGCCGGTGGTTCCGCAACTATCTTGCCCTGATGCCGATCGCCGTCGAACAGTTTTCGATGGCAAGCTATGACCTCATCATCTCCAGCAGCCATGCTGTCGCGAAGGGCGTTATCACGGGCCCCAACCAGGTCCATGTAAGCTACGTCCATTCCCCCATGCGCTACGCCTGGGACCTCCAGGCTGATTACCTCGCACGGGGAGGGATGGGCCGCGGGTTGAAGGGAGTGTACGCACGCTATCTGCTGCACAAGTTACGGATGTGGGACGTCCGCACCGCGCATGGCGTCGACGTCTTCGTCGCCAATTCCAACTACATCGCCCAGCGGATCCGCAAGGTCTATCGGCGCGACGCGGTTGTCCTGCATCCGCCGGTCGACACCGAAAGATTCACCCTCGCAACTGGACCACGCAAAAGCTACCTCGTGGCATCCCGCTTCGTTCCTTATAAACGGGTGGACTTGGTCGTCGAAGCGTTTCGCGCGATGCCGGATTGTGACCTGACCGTCGTCGGCAGCGGCTCGGAAGAAGAGAAGATACGGCGGCTTGCCGCGGGCGCACCCAACATAACCCTGCTGCCGCCGCAACCGCAGGAGGTGCTCATTGCAATGCTGCAACAGGCCCGCGCCTTCGTATTCGCCGCCGAGGAGGATTTCGGCATCGGCTTGGTGGAAGCCCAGGCCTGCGGTACGCCGCTCATCGCCTATGGCCGAGGTGGCGCCCGCGACATCGTCGATACACGGTCGGAAGCGACCCGAACGGGGCTTCTGTTCGAAGAGCAGACCGCGGCATCGATCATGGCGGCAGTCAGGTCCTTCGAAGCAAACCGGGACGGTATCGCCCCCGAACTGTGCCGGGCGAACGCGCTACGGTTCTCGTGTGAAACGTTCCTGGCGCAGATGCAAAGCATCGTCGACAACGCGGTCGCGGGCGGCTCCGGTAGGCCGATTGCATAGCCACGATGGCCATGACGGTGCCGGGTTGCTGGAATGGTCCTGCCCGAAGGCAGGCCCATCGTCGCCCTGTCGACCCCGATGAAGGGACGACAGGGGGTAGTGACGGCAGAGGAAGCGGCAGCGGATCGCCCGATCAGACGTGGATGCTGTTTGCCTGCAGGCTGTGCACGCCCAACAGGTTGACATGCGTGCCATCGCTGAGCGACAGGCTGAGTCCCGCCGAGCTGTTGACGGCCCCGCCGATGACCTTGCTTGCCGTCGTCGCATAGCCGCTGAGGTCCAGCAAGTCTGTGCTGCTGTTGAAGCCGGTGATGTTGAGCGTCCCGCCCGCCTTGCCGTTCGTGACCTCGAACATGTTGTTGCCGTGGCCTGCCGCGGAGATGGCCAGCGTTCCGCTGCCGCCCGACACCGTGTTGCCACCCGCATAAAGCAGGACCTGCGCCGTTCCCGAGCCGCCGGCGACGTCCAGGCCGCCTGTGTAGGTGGACACGAAATCCGTGCCGGCGTTCAGGTTCACCTGCCCCTCGTTCATGATGAAGCGGGTTGCGGAGCCTGCTCCGCCGCCATTGGCCGTGATGAAGTGGATGTTGTTGTTGCCATAGATCGTCCCGGCTCCGGACCCGGCGCTGATGGTGTCGTTGCCATAGGATTGGACGATCTCCGTCCCGGACCCCATCTGCACCAAGGATGTCTGGCTCGCGTTCGTCGCAACGGTCTGCCCAGCCGTCTCGTTGATGACCTTGACTGACGCGGCCGGCGTCGTGGCGGTCGTGACCGTCGACGCAGCGGCCGTGGCGGGTGTCGCCGCCGCGACCGGTGTGACGGTCGGCGTCGCCGTCGCCATCGCCGCCACGCTGGTGGCCAGGCCCGGTTCCACCTCGACGATCAACGGATGATCGGTGATGCTGAGCTGGACCGAACTCACGTTCTTCAGCGTCTGGATCGGCGAGGAGGAGCTGAGCGGATCGAACACCTCGACGTTTGCATACGAGGCGCCCAGCTGCAGCGTGACCGTAGTGGCAGCGGCGTTGATCTCGGTCCCGGTCGCCTCGTTCCAGATCTGCGGCTCGTTCCAGACGGCGATGTCGTACGCGCCGTTCGACTTCTCCATCTCCAGGCTGTTGCCGGTGGTGGGCAGGTTGGTCAGGGAGTACGACAGGGTGGTCGGGGTGAACGTGCTGGCCGTGCTGCCGGTATCCGCCAGGATGGTCGTCAGGTCGTGGATCGCCGTTGCGGCGCTCTTGGACAGGTTGTTGGAGTCGAACAATCCCGTCCCATCGTCGCCCTGCACCGAACCGGCCTTGTAGGCGTCCATCAACTGGTAGAGGTAGGTCCGGGAGACGCCGTCCTTGGCAGTGTCCATCAACAGGTCCAGCGTATACTTCGCCTGGACGTCGGCGTTCACCGCACCCGCCGTGCCGCCATTGCTGCTGTAGCCCGTCTCGGTGTAGACGGCCGGCCCGGTGGCGCCGGTCTCGTTGCTGAGCGCCTGGGCCGGATTGACCCAAGCCGCGGGAGCCTGCCCGAAATTGGGATAGGGATGCTGCGTATCGTAATCGGCCAGTCCGGCCGTGGTCGCCGGGTTCGCTCCGGCGGCTATGCTGCCGGCGGCGTACCCGGTGAAGTAGTCGACTGCAACGCCGCTGAGCCCGGCGTTGGAATGCACCGCGGCATACAGGTCCTTCTGCAGGTTGGTCGCCCCCTGCAAGCCGCTGACCCCATTGTAGCTGAAGGCGAAGTTGTTGATCTCGTTCGCCCCTTCCACGGCGACGACGCTGCCGGGCACGGCCGCATTGACCTTCGCGATCAGGGCGAGCTGCGCCGTGAGATCAGCCGTCGTCATGCCGATGGTCGCGGATATCTGGAAGGTAAACTTGATGCCGTCCTGCGCCAGCGCGATGTAGCTCGACAACGGCGCGGACCCATTCTGCCCGTTGGAGATGCCGTCGCGGACATTGGTGATCCCGAGATACGACAGGTCGGCCGCGACATTCTTGATGTTGGCGTAGCCGCCGTCAGTGTAGGCGATGTGCGTGTCGACGCCGACCGACGACAGGAAGGCGGAGGCGCGGAGAGGAGAAGTGCTCATCGGGACTGCTCGATCTGGCTGTGATAGGAACCACGCCACGATGCCGGAGCAACCTTAAAGACCGTCTAATTTTGCGAGACAATTCTTGCTTCGTCTCGCCTATCGCTATGGGTCGCCTGCGCGCGCGTTTGCCTCAGCCTCTCGGGGCACGGACGCAAGGCTTGCCGGACCGCGATGCTGACAGCGGCACTCCCGTCACGCCGGGGCTCTCGCTAGAACGCCAGTTGCGTCCTCAACTCGACAACGTGGCGGCGGTAATTGTTCTGGCGCTGCGATTGCGAGTCGGAGAAGTTGTAGGCTGCGACCACCTTGAGGTTGCGGTTCAGGAACCAGTCCACCTCCGCCTGGCCGGTCAACAAGGTCTGCTGTCCGCCACCTTGCAGGAAGTCGGCCCGCTCGATCCCGGCCCCCGCGACCAGCAGCACGTTGCGCAGGTACTCGTGCTCCACCCGAAGATGCGCCTGGGTATAGGTAAAGCCTACCACCTCCTCGTCGGTAGCCGCCTCGATGCGCCGGCTCGCGGTGAACTCCAGTGTGGTCAGCCCGGTCGGCGCCCACACGGCATCGGCCTCGAGGATGGGAGCGGAATGGGTCTTGAATGCGGAGGAAACGAACTGCCGGACCTGGTAGCCCCCCAGCAGACGATACCGCCAAACGCCGCTCGCCACGTAATCGATGCCGAACAGCACTGAGCCGCCCGAGCTGTCCCGCTTTGGCTGGCCGACCTGCGGCGACGAGAAAATCAGGTTGTTGCCATGCACGTCGAGCACGACCTGCCGCAACGGCGCCAACTCGTACCGGGAGATGACGCCGTATTGCAGCTGGGTCCGGTCGAGATAGCGGTTGCTGACGGCAACGCCGCCGAGTGTGGTGCTTGCGTAATCATAGGTCGACACGTCCACGTTCGGCTGGAACGACAGGCGTGAAGGAACATAGAAGTAGCTTAGCCGGAAATCGTTGACCTGGTAGGCGACGGGCTTGTCCGACGCGATGACATCCAAGCCGGTACGGTCTTCGTGCAGGTCAAGGTGGGACAGACCCACGTCGAGGTGGTCCTGCGCCCCGACATCATACCGGCCACCAAGCGAAAGGGTATCGTTGAAGCGGGACTGGTTCGACTGCTGGATGTAGGCGCTGTTGTCGAACGTCGCCACGGCAGCCAGGGCGTCGCGTCCCCAGTTGGAGGTCGCTTGAACCCCGCCCGCGGTCGACACGAAGGCGCTGCCTTTCTGTTGCGGCAATCCCAGGACGTTGCTGTCGAACGCGAAGCCCTGTGAGAGGTTCGGCCGTATGGTGAAGCCATCCAGGTCGATGCCGCCTGGATCAAGGTCGGGACGAAGCCGCGTGAGCACCGTGACGCCCGGCGCGTCACCGAACCCCGCCACGCCCGACGGAAAGTAGTTGTCGATGATCTGCGCCTGGGATCGCGCGTGCCCTGCGAACCAAAGCGCCGCGACCAGTACGGCCCTGGCCAGGGCCGGGCGCACGTGGCCGGTCTGGTCCACCGCCTTGCAACGAGCAGGCCGGGCAAGCTGTGACAAGGCCGACGCCTGCTAGAAGCGACGTTCGAAGATGGTGATCACGTCCCCTGGCTGGATCGGGGTCTGCCGACCGACCTTGCCCTCGACTTCCTTGCCGTTGATCGAGCGGATGACCGATGCATAGTCGTCAACCGCGCGGTAGGTGAAGCCGCCGGCCACGCTGACCGTCGACAAAACGGTCATTCCTGGCTGGAACGGGTACTCGCCCGGCTTGTTGACCTCGCCGAGGATGAAGAAGGGCCGATAGATCGATATCTCAGCGGATACGCTCGGCTGCCGGAACAGCTTGCGCCGGGTCAGCTCATCCTCGATCTTCTTGGAGACTTGCTGCACCGTCAGGCCTTGGACCTGGACGAAGCCGATCAACGGCAGCGCGATCGTCCCATCGTCGTTGACCCGGAACTCGCCGGTCAGCTGGTCTTCGCCAAAGGTGATCAGGCGGATCTGGTCTCCGCCGCCGATGCGATAGGCCGCGGTGGACTGGGTCTGCTGGTCCGGCAGCGGTGGCAGGTTACGGCCCGGCGAACAGGCGGCGAGGCCGCAGAGCAACATGCCGAAGACGAGGAAACGATATCCTGATTGCGGCACGATCTTTGAAAAGGGCTGGCTCACGAACAACACCCGCTGACGGTCTAGTGACCAAGCTTACCATGGGTTATTGCAGCACGTGGAAGCCCAGCCGGAGCTGGGCAGGTCGTCCGACACCCTTATCTTCGACGACGTGGCCTTAGCGCAACAGTATGACTGGTGAGACACAGTGAAGTGCCATTTAGCCATTTGCCTCCACGGCTGCTCGGCCGCAGGTGCCAGGAAGCTGCCGCGCCGTGTAACGCGGGATTAACGGCGTCCCGGTCCATATGAACGTGCCATCGTGGCGGGTTGGCGGCAACGCCCAGGAAATTTACACTCTGAAGATGGCCGCATTACACAGCTCGGCGCTCTGCCACCTGCGTGCAGAGACAGGGCCGCTCCACGACGCGCTCGAGCAAGACCTTCAGGTCGTGGCACGGCTGCATTCGCCGCCGGATCGGCATGCGCTGGTCGAGGGATACCGCATCATGATGCTGCGGGCGGCCGAGGCAATGGAGCCATGGCTGGCAAGCATCGACGGTCTGGTGCCGTTCCATCATGCGCAGGGCGCGGCGGCGGCCCTCGACCGGGACGAGCCTGCCGTGCCGGCCATGACCAGCCAGGCCGAGATCCTGGGCTTCTACTATGTCATGCAAGGCTCTGCGCTGGGTGGCCGCGTGATCCTGCGCGAATTGCAGCGCGACGGCGTCGACACGGCCGGGCTCGGCTTCCTGAACCCGCATGGCGACCGGGTCGGCCAGGTATGGCGTGGCACGACGGAGCTGCTGGAGCGTGAACTGGTGGGTGATCCCGCCGCGCTCGTCCTGGCAGTTGCCGGGGCACGCAAGGGCTATGCCTTTGCCAAGGCCTGCCTCCAGGCCAGGATCACGGCATGAACATCCACGTCTCGGCCGCGATGGCCGCCTGCGATGCGGAACCGATCCACATCCCCGGTTCGATCCAGCCGCACGGCCTCTTGCTGGTGGCGGATGCGGCGACGGCCGTCATGCGCCACGTCGCCGGCGACGTGGCGCGGCTGGGCGTGGCCCAGCCGGTCGGCGTGCCCCTTGCCGCTGTGATCGGGGCGGACGCCGCCGCCCGGGCGACCTCCCTGGTGGGGGCGCAGCCCACCGCGTCATGCTTCGTCGGCCAGATCACGACGGCCGCCGGCGAAGCCTTCGACCTGAGCGGCTTCCTCAGCGGCGGCATGGTCTGCCTGGAGCTGGAACCGCCGTCGCCCGTCCCCGAATCCGCGCTGGCGATGCTCAGCCGCCTGGAAGCGGCAGCCGCCGCCTTCGAGCGGGCCGCCTCCCTCCAGGCGCTCTGCGAGCAGGCTGCCATCCTGTTCCGGGAGCTGACCGGGTTCGACCGGGTGATGGTCTACCGCTTCGGCGAGACCGAAGCGGGCCGGGTCCTGGCGGAGTCGCGCCGTCCCGGCACCCACTCCTTCCTGAACCATCATTTCCCCGCCTCCGACATCCCGAAGCAGGCGCGCGCCCTCTACGTCCGCAACCTGGTCCGGGTGATTCCGGACGCGACCTACCGGCCCGCCCCGCTACAGCCGGGTTGGGACGGGATCGATCCGCTGGACCTCAGCGACAGCACCCTGCGCAGCGTGTCGCCCATCCACCTGCAATACCTGCACAACATGGGGGTGCGGGCATCGGCATCGATCTCCATCGTGCGGGATGGCATCCTATGGGGGCTGATCGCCTGCCATCATGAGACGCCGCGCATGCTTCCCTACGATGTGCGCGCCGCCGGCCGCACCATGGCTGGCAGCCTCGCGCGGCAGATCAAGGCACGCGAGGAGGCGGATGCCTATCGCCAGCGCATCCGCTTCCGGACCGTCGAGGACGATGTCATCCGGCTGCTGTCGCGGGAGGGAACCCTGGACGAGGCGCTGGGCAACCATCTTGCCGAGCTGTTCAAGATGATGGACGCCGACGGCGTCGCCGTCATCCGCGGTGGGGAGCTGGTGGCAAGCGGGGTTCGCCCCCCGGCCGCCGACATCCACGCGATGGCGGCCTGGCTGCTCCAGCGGCCGGGGGAGCCGGTGTTCGCGTCCGCGACCCTTTCCGAAAGCTACCCAGCCGCCTTGGACTTCCCGGGCTCCGGCAGCGGAATCCTGTCGCTGGTCCTGTCGGCGGAAGAGCCTTGGCTGCTGATCTGGTTCCGGGCGGAACAGGTCGAGGTGGTGAACTGGGCGGGCAATCCGCACAAGGCGGCCGCCGCGGCGCCGGAGGCGCCGCTCAGCCCCCGCGCCTCGTTCGAGGCATGGGAGGAGACGGTCCGCGGACGTGCGCGCCCCTGGTCGCTGGCGGAGGCGGAGGCCGCCAGGCGGTTGCGGACCGCGCTGCTCGACATGCGGCAGACCCGGCTGGTGAAGGAGCTGAACGGACAGCTGACACGGTCGCTGCAGGAACAGACCCGGCTCGTCGAGCAGAAGGACTACTTGATCGGCGAGGTGAACCACCGGGTGCAGAACAGCCTCCAGCTCGTCTCGGGCTTCCTGATGCTGCAGGCACGCTCCTCCGAGAACCAGGAGGTTCGCGACACCTTGGGGGAGGCACGGCGCAGGATCACGGCGGTCGCCCTGGTGCACCGCCGCCTCTACTCCGGCAGCGACACGCGGGCCGTGGACGGTGCGCGCTATATCGAGGAGCTTTGTGCCGATACGATCGCTTCGATGGGCCAGGAATGGGCGGCGCAGATTTCCATGGACCTGTCCCCGGTGCTCATCCTGACGGATCGTGCCGTGACGCTCGGCCTGGTGCTGACGGAGCTGTTCATCAACGTCAACAAATACGCCTACGATGGCCGGCCCGGCCCGATCGCGGTGACGCTGTCGGAGGAACGCGGCGAGGTCGTCCTGTCCGTGGCGGATCGAGGCTCCGGCAAGCTGTCGCCACGTCGTGGCTTCGGTTCGCGGATGATCGATGGTCTGCTGTCGCAGATTGGCGGCCACCTCGCACAGGAAGACAACCGGCCCGGCCTGCGGGTGGTGCTCCGCGCGCCGCTGTGACCCACGATGTTCGACGAGGTTAGCCGCCGGCTTTCCGGGCTGCGCCGCCGCTATGCCGAGCCGCACCGGGCCTATCACACCCAGGCTCATGTCGACGCGATGCTGGTGGACCTGCGCGGGCTCGGCGCCGCCGTCACCCACATCGCCGCCGTCGAATTGGCCATCTGGTACCACGATGCGATCTACGATCCGGCCGCGACCGACAACGAAGCCAGGAGCGCCGCCCTGCTCCGGGCCGAACTGGACGGCCTGGCCGACCCGGCCATGCTGTCGCAGGCCGAAACGCTGATCCGCGGCACGGCCAGCCACTCGCTCCCCACCGGCCTGCCTGCGGAGCTCTACGGCGACATGGCCCTGTTCCTCGACCTCGACATGGCGGTGCTGGGCGCCGATCCGGCGGCGTTCCTCGACTATGAGCGCGGGATCGCGGCAGAGTACATCCCGGTGCACGGATCACATCGTTTCCGTATCGGGCGTGCCGGCTTCATCCGCGACGTGCTGGATCGGCCGCGCCTGTTCCAGACCGACAGGTTCCACCTGCGATACGACGCGGCAGCGCGCCGCAACCTGCGGAACGCCCTGGCAAGCCTCGGGGGATGAGCGCCCTGCCCGTTATACCGGCGGGGGCGCAGCCGCCTTGCGCCGAAACGGATACAGGAATTGACGCACGAGCCCCTTCGGCAGCAGATCGCCCACCACGCCGTACCGCGTGGGCCACCGGTCGCGTGGCATGTGGTAGGTGCCGAACAATCGGTCGATGATCGGCAGGTGCGCGGCATAGTTGATGTCGATCGCCTCCGTGTCGCTGCCATGGTGCCAATGATGGAACAGCGGCGTCGCCACCAGGTATTTCAGCGGCCCGAACTCCAGCCCGAAATTCGAGTGGACCAGCCCGGCCTGGAACCCCGCCCACACGATGTAGCAGAGCAGCGGCGTGTTGCCGGCGCCCAGCACGAAGGCCGGCAGCATCACCACCGCCCGCGTCGCCAGAGGCTCCAGGACGTGCAGCCGCGACCCGGCCATCCAGTCCATCCGCTCCACGCTGTGGTGAACGGCGTGGAACCGCCACAGGGCCGGCACCTCGTGCATCGCCCGGTGCGTCGCGTATTCCATCAGGTCGGCGGTCACCAGCACCACGATGAACTGCACCACCCCGGGCAGCGACCTGAACCATCCTTGCAGCCCGGCATTGACCGTCCAGGAGAACAGCGACGGCATGGCCCGGACACTGATGAACAGGAAGATGCCGATGGCCAGGTGGTTGAAGATGAAATACCGCCCGTCATGCCAGAAGCCCGGCCGCAGGATCGGTTGGCTCCGCTCGTGCGGCACGATCTTTTCCAGCGCGATGAATGTCGCCGCCGAGGCCAACAGGTCCAGGATGAACCAGTCGAGCCCGATATAGCCGGGTGCGTCGTACCGTGGACCCACCTGCACGGAGCTGCCGCCCAGGTAAATCGCGACCAGCGTCAGCACGATGCCCAGCGCGCCGAGCCGCTTCTGTCGGTTCAGGCCGAAGGTCAGCAGGCCGAATCCGACCGAGAACACCATCCCCGCCGCAAGCAGCTTGCGCAGCAGGGACAGGTCGTAGCCAGCCCGCAGCGACGGTGTGGTCAGGTAATCCGGGAACATGAAGCATAGCACCGCCAGCACGCTCAGCGTGCCCAACGCGATCGAGAGATAGCCGCTGATCCGGCCCTCGCCCACCCGCAGCGGGCGGTCGGCTTCGTCGAGTTTCATCCTCATCCTGCCTTTCCGGCTTGCCGCCCCATCCCGGCGGCGCCTCATCATCTCCGGCCGCGGGCCTGACCCTATCGCAAAGCCCGGGAACGCCGGAAGCCTACACCGTCCTAAGCCACTCGACGCGGATGCGAGGCCAGGCGCTTCCCGGGCGTCGCCGCGCATGGACGCATCGACGTGATCGTCAACAATGCCGGCCTGATGCCCCCTTTCGCCACCAGCCGCCCGAGTCGACCTCAACGAGGTCCTGTTCCGGCCGACCGCCCAGGCCCTCTGACCTGTTTGACGTGACGCACGGGCATCCGAGCCTCGCCGCCAGGCCGGGACGTTGAGTCTCTGGACGTGGGTCGGCCTCGTCGCCGTCATCCTGGCTGCCATGGCATTGGGCCTGCGCCGCAAGCTGCGCCGCGACGCCATCTCGCAGGGGGGCGTGCGCGTCGGCTCCGCCATGCTTGCCCATTTGGTCTCGCCTGGCACCCGGGAGGCCCGGTTCGTGATCGTGCGCGGCGAGCCCGGGTTCGACGAGACCGCGGTGTTCGAACATCAGGGACAGAACTTCCGCATCGTGTCGTACAGCCGCAAGGACGAAAGTTCGACCGTGCTGCGGCGCTTCCTGGATGTCGTCTGCGCCGTCGGACCCGCCCCTCGCCCATGACAGGACGGCAGCGGCACGACCTTCAATCGTAGTAGAACGGGTTCTGCTTCGCCCAGGCGCTGTCCGGATAGCGGCTTTTCAGCAGCATGAACGCACGCCGTCCGGAGTGGTCGTGGCCCTGCCCGTAATGGCCGATATGGATCAGCCAGTGCAGCGCCTCCGGAGACCTCGGATCTTGCGGATGCCTGGCGGCGTAGTCCAGCACGACATCCCAGACGTAGCTCGCCCCCGGCGGGGCAGCCTGTGCCAGGACCGGCGCGGCCACGTCGCTGGGAAAGGCTTCCGCGCGGGCGAAAGGTATGGTTCCGGCATCGCCATACTTGCCGGGCGGCGGCAGGAAGCGCCGTTCCGCCGTCGCCTTCGCCGCGGTGTCGGCCAGGAAGGCCGGCAGGCGCGGCACGAAGCCGCCGGCGCCGCACATGCCGTCGCAGACCGCGTCGGGGATCCGGTGATGCCCGTCTCCCAGATCGGTGCCGGCCGGCACGTCCAGCACCTGGTAGCCCGCATTGTCGTACAGCGCCGGGCCCGGCGGGATGGCGTTCGGGTCCGGCCGGGCCAGCACGACCCAGTTCGGCCAGCTGCCTTCGAAGCCCTCCACGGTCCCGGCCGGCCGCGTGTAATCGAGCAGGTCCGCCCGCAGCCCGGGGATCTTGGCGAACACGAAATACTCGGCGAACGTCTTGTCCGCGCCGGGCCGCGCCTTCGGGATGGCGGCGAAGTCGGCCGCCATGGCGGGCAGCAGGCGTTGCAGCGACGTGGCCAGCGCGTCGGCCGTGGCGTCGTCATGCAGCAACACGGCACGGGCGAAACTCGTCAGGGCGATGTCCATGCGGATGGGCGCCGGCAGGGATGGGTCCCCGCCCAGCGCCACCCGCGTCGCAAGGGCCATGCGGTCGATCAGGTAGCGGGCGTCGTCCCCCACGCCTTTGCCGCCGTCGAACAATCCTGGCCCTTGTCCATCGAACCCCCACGCGCCGCCATCGCAGCCATCGCCATCCTTCGTGCATTGCCGCAGCCGGAGCGCGTATGCCGCCGTCTCCGCCAGGTTGGTGGCGAATTGCAGCCGCTCGGCCAGGAAGAGGTTGCGCGTGGTCGTGGTGAGGTCGTTGCGGGCCAGCACCGCATCCAGCAGGGGCCGCAGCGTCGCGGCATCGGCGGTGCCGTTCAGCAGGCGAACCCGGTGGTACAGCGCTGTCAGGTAGGCCGGCGCCTGCGGGTCCACGGCTGCCGCGTCGGCCATGAAGGCCGTGTCGGCCGCATCGTCGGGCTGCATGAGCGCCAGGGCCGCCAGCAGCCAGGCGACGTCGCGCGTGGCCCCATAGCGGTCGCGCGCATGGGCCAGCGCGGCGACGCGCTGCGTCTCGGCCAATTTCGCCGCGTCCAGCTTGGTAGGCCTGTCGGGCGGCGGCACCGGGGGAGCCGCCGCCCCGGTCTTGATGGTGCCGATCCAGTCCAGCAGATCCGGCGCCGCACCGCTGCCGATCGATTGCAGATCCTTGAAGTCGGCGGCGGCCTGGTCCGAAAGCGCGGGCGCCGACAGGGCCGTGACGAGGCGGGCGCTCGCAACCGCCGGGTCGGCGTGCAGCTCCGCCATGCCTGCCAGCTTCCCGGCGGCGCCCTGGAGCGGCGCGGCCGACCCGATCGCCCGCGCCGCGTCGCGGGCGGCGGCGAAGTCGGGCTGCGCCTTGGAGGCCAGCGCCTTGCGAAGGAGCGATCGCACGCGCAGGTAAGGCGCGATGTCGTGCCAGGGAGATGCCGCGTCCTGCGCGATCGCCGCGAAGGCCGCCGCCGCCGCCTCGAACGCACCGTCATAGAATGACAGCGCCGCCGACTGGTACCGGTAGTCCGCCCGCAGCCAGTCCGGCGCCGCGTCCGGCAGGGCCGGCAGACTCGCGACCGGCTCGGCGCAGGCGGCGAACACGGCATCCTGCGCCGTGATCCAGAACTGCACATCCGGTGACGCGGCGCCGTAGCTCGCAAGCCGGCTCTGCAACGTGCGGGTGGCGTTGGCAAAGGTGTCGTCCAGGCAGTTCGGCGCGCTCGTGTAGTTGGGGCCGGCGCGCTCGGTCGGCAGGAAGGCGTCGAGCGGCGCCACGCCGGGCACGGTCTTGCGAAGCGTCAGCCACTGCATCGTCGCGTCCGATGACGTGCCCGAGCCGCAGCACGGCACCGCCAGCGCCTCCCCGGCCGGCGTGCCGACCGTCTGCCCGTGCAGGCGGCGCCACCCGATGAGGAGCAGGCTGGCCGGCGACGTGCCCATCAGCACGCCGGGCGTGCCGCCATAGAGCATCTGGCGCTCCGCCGGGGTGCCGCCGAACTCGTTCAGGGCCCAGTTGCCGGTCGAGCCATCGGTGGAGGCCGCGCCGGGAACGGCGGCAGCGGCCAGTGCAAGCGCCGCAAGCCCACCGCGAAGCAAGTAACGGGTCATCGGATGTCCTTGTGCTCGAACGCCTGTATCGCAGCCGCATCCCAGGCGCGGGGATTGAAGACGTAGACGCGGCGCCCCGGCGGGATCGCCACGGGCGCATCGGTCGATATGCCGAGCGCCGTGCGGCACCGGGGTTCGTTGAAGTCGCCGCCAGCCGCCAGCTTGGCCTGCAGGCGCAATCCGTCCGGGCCCATGCGGAACAGCATGGGCACGATCTCGTCCACCGGGGCGCCCGCCAGCCAATGCTCGGTGTCGCACCAGGATGCCAGCGCGGTCATGGACAATGGCGTACCCGGCGGCAGCCTGGCGCGCATGCCGCGCAGCACGTCCAGCAGGGCGTCGCGCTGGCTTTCCCGCACCTCCATATCGATCTGCACGGCCTGGTACGGCTGTGCGAAGGCGAGCGCCGCGCCGACGACCTGCGTCCGCAGCGCGTCCGTCCAGAGGAGCGGCTGGCGTTGGTCGATCTCGATGTGGACGACCCCGACCGGCGGCACGGCCCTCGCCTCCAGCAGCAGCGGAAACCGCCGGCCCCTGGCCACTATCACGGTCCCGCCTTGCAGACGGATGAAGCCGGCAACCACGGCAACGCCGTAGCGCGGCGGAAGGCCCTCCAGGACGTCCGCCCGCTCCCAGGCCCACAGCACCGGCTCGGCCCGCGTTGCAGAGGCAGCGACGCCGCATAGCATCATGGTTGCCAGTGCGAAGACCCGTATGCCTCGTCCCCGTGGCAGCCGCGGCGCGGTGCGCCCGCTCATCTCCCCATCTCGCCAGGCGATCGACTGAACAGGCCTTTCACTTGGATCTCGGTCAGGGAGCGGTATGCGGGGCGGCCGCCTTGCACAGGTCACTGCGGGACACGAAGCGCAGCAGGTTCAACTTCGCGCCAGTCCATTCGTAGAAGCCGATCCCGTCGCGCGCCTCCTGTTCGCCAGGTGCGCCGAGGAGGACCAGCAGGCGGCTGTCCGGCCGGAACCGCAGGCTGTAGTAGGCGGGTTCCACGCCGTCTGGGGTCTTGGCGGACACATGGATGCCGGCGATGTCCCGCAGGGCATCGTCGAAGACCACGCGCCCGGACCGGGCGTCGACGATCGCGAAATCCGTGCATGCCGCACCGCAGCCCCAAACCGCCACGGTGAAGCTGCCGGCGAAATTCGGCCCGCTCGCGGCTGCCTGCTGGATCACGGTGCGGAACAGCCGCGCGTCACGGGTCGCGAGCACCGGCGCGGCCGGCTTCGCACGGTGCAAAGGACGGGCTGGGTAATCCTGGAAGCGCGGGGCGGAGGCGACATCCCCCAGGTCATACTCGCACCCGGCCGCACGCGCTGCCGGTCCAGGCACGGCGAAACAGCAGGCGAGCAGCGCGACGACCCGGCATGTGCGTCGCGCGCAGTCGAGTGGCCGGGCGGTACCCGGCGTGCGGTGCGACATCACCCGTGCTGGCCCTTGCAATCCGATCGCTACCTGGTCGCGCCCATTGCGACCGGTTCCCTCGCCCGTCCGACGCTGGCCACATACGCCGCCAGTTGCACCAGCAATTCGGCAAGCAGCGCTTCGCCGACGACGTGGGCCATGCGCCGTTCCGCCACCTCGATCCCGGCGCGAACCTGCTGCAACAATCCGAGTCCCTCGGTGGTAAAGACGACGACCTTGGCGCGCCGGTCTTGCGGATCGGGCTGCCGCGCGACGAGGCCCAGCGCCTCGGCCCTGCCGAGCTGCTCCGCCATCGCCTGCTTGGTCGTTCCCGCCCGCGCGGCGATTTCGGTCGGGCGCGTGCCGCTTCGGTCAAGGTGACGGAACAGCCGCAGATGCATCTCCGTCACCGACGTGAACCCGCCCTCGTGCACCGCGCGCAACACGTCACGAACGAAAATCTGGGCTGCCGCAGCCAGCATGCGGCCGGCGTTGCGGGTGCGCCATCTGGTGTCATCATCCGACACCGCGTCGCCAGCGGCCGGGACTGCGGCATAGGCGGCAAGGCCCTGCTTCATCCTGGCCACGAAGGCGGCGCCCATCACGGCGGCCACGCGCCGCTCCGCCACGGCGACACCCTGCCGCAACCGCGCGAGCATGCGTAACCCGGCGGGCATGAATATGACCATCTTGGCCCTTCGATCGTCCGGGTCGGCGCGCCGCTCCACGATGGCGAGCCGCTCGGCCTTGTCGACCAGCTCCATCATGCTCTGCTTCGTCACCCCTGCCCGCACTGCGATCTCGGTCAGGCGCGTTCCGTGCAGGTCCAGGTTCTGGACCAGCGCCATGTGCGCCTCGGTCACCGCCGCGAAGCCGCCCGCATGGACTACGCCCAGCTTCTCGCGCAGGAACACGTCGGTCGCCGACAACAGCAGGCTCCCCATATTGCGGGTCCGCCATGCGGCGTTCTGCGTGGGCACTGCCGACCTCCCCTGCCGCCATGGACGTGCCCGGCATCGCATCCAGCCACCCGGCCGGAGCCGGACCGGTCCCGTATCAGGCTAGCAGCGTAGCGGCCATGACGCGATACTCGTCCCAGCTCGGCACGTAGGGGCTCGCCCGGTTGAAGGGGCTTGCGACCATGCCGTCGACCAGCGCTTCGACCGACTCCACGCGGTAGCCCGCTTCGCGGTAGCTGGCAGGCAGGCCCAGGCTGCGGTTCAGCGCCCGGAGCGCATCCGGGATGCCGCCGGGGTCGCCGAGGCCCAGCGCGGCGGCCACCCGCGCCGCCTTGGCGGGGGCATGCGGCGCGACCAGCGCCACGGTCAGCGGCAGGGCCGCGGCAACCAGCATGCCGTGATGCAGGTCCTGGTCGCCGCACGCCAGCGCGATCGCGTGGGCGGGTCCCAGGCCCTTGTGGATCGCCGCCCCGCCGGCGAAGGCGGCGGCCATGAGGGAGGTCCGGGCCGCATCGCCGCCGGGCTCGACGGCGGCCACGATGTCGGCATGGGCGCGGGCGAGGCCGTCCAGCGCCAGCGCGTCGACGATCGGGTTGGCGGGCTCGGAGAAATACCCCTCGATGCAGTGCGACATGGCGTCGATGCCGGTCGCCGCGACCAGCCGCCGCGGCAGCGTGCGGGCGAGGTCCGGGTCGCAGATCGCCACGCGGGGCACCAGAAGCGGGCTGCGCGTTCCCACGGCGTGGCTGTGCGGGTCGTCGTGCAGCGCCGCGACGGGGGAGCTTTCGCTGCCGGTCCCCACCGTGGTGGGCACGGCGACGAGCGGGACCACCGCGGACACGCGCTGGGGCTTGCCTTGCATGTCCATAGCGCGGGCAAGGCCGCCCCCGGCGAGCGCGGCAACGAACTTGGCGGTATCCAGCACCGAGCCGCCTCCCACCGCGACGATCCCGTCGCACCCGGCCGCGCGATAGGCGGCAAAGGCGGCATCGGCGCCGGCAAGCGTCGGGTTCTCCGGCACGTCCAGGAACGGCACGCTGGTTTCGGGGAGCGCCCGCAGGGCCGTCGCAACGGCGCCCGCCCGTTCCAACCCCCGGTCGCTGAGCAGCAACGGTCGCCGCACCCCCAGCCACGCCAGCTCATCTCCCACCGACGAAAGCGCCCCGGCGCCGAAAACCAGGCGCGGCAGCGGTAAGACAGCAATCATCGACGCCTCCCCATGCGGCAGCGGCGTGTTCGCATCGCCTTGCGCCATCTGGCAAGGGCGTTTAGTCAGGTAGCCTGACAACGTCAATCGACCGGCAAAACGGCATCGAGCGGACCGGCTGCTCGGGCTCGGCTCCCGGCCGCAAGCCGCCTGATCTGCGGCGCACCGGGTTCAAGGTGACGATCTGGCCAGCCCTGTGTAAGGAGCTTCGCTCGGGGGCGGAGGCGGACATGGCGGAGCAGGTTGACGTGGGCGGCCGTTGGGCGCGGCTGATCCCGATCGCGTTCGTCACATACAGCCTGGCCTACGTGGACCGGGCCAATTACAGCTTCGGCGCCGCCGGCGGCATGGTCCACGACCTGGGCATCACCGCCAGCGCCGGGTCGCTGCTCGGCGCGCTGTTCTTCCTCGGCTATTTCTTCTTCCAGATCCCGGCCGCGATCTATGCCGAACGGCGCAGCGCCAAGCGGATCGTCTGCGCCAGCCTGGTACTGTGGGGCGGCCTGGCGACCGCGACCGGGTTGGTCAGCAACATCTATGCGCTCTACGTCGACCGCTTCCTACTCGGCGTGATGGAGAGCGTGTCGTTGCCCGGCATGCTCATCCTGCTGAGCCACTGGTTCACCAAGCCCGAGCGGTCGCGGGCCAACACCTTCCTCATCCTCGGCAACCCGGTGACGGTGCTGTGGATGTCGGTCGTCTCCGGCTATCTGGTGCAGGTGGTGGGCTGGCGCGGCATGTTCATCATCGAAGGCGCCCCGCCGATCCTGTGGGCAGTGGTGTTCTGGCTCCTGGTGGACGACACGCCGTCGCAGGCGCGCTGGCTTGCCCCCCACGGCCGGGACCGGCTGGAGCGGATCCTGGCCGAGGAGCAGCGCGGCATCCCGCCGGTCCGTAATTACGGCGAGGCGTTCCAGTCCCGCACCGTCCAACTGTTGGCCGCGCAGTATTTCACCTGGAGCATCGGGGTCTACGGCTTCGTGCTGTGGCTGCCATCGATGCTGACCGCGAGCGGCGGCCGCGGCATCGTGGAAATCGGCTGGCTGTCGGCCGCACCATACCTGCTGGCAGCGGTGCTGATGATGGGGGCGTCGGCCCTGTCCGACCGGATCGGCAACCGCCGCGGCCTGGTCTGGCCATTTCTCGTGCTGGGCGCGGTCGCCTTCTACGCGTCCTACCTGCTCGGCGGCGACAAGTTCTGGCTCGGCTTCGCGCTGTTGGTGGTCGCGGGCGGTGCCATGTACGCGCCCTATGGACCTTTCTTCGCATGGATCGCCGAATTGTTGCCGCGCAACGTCTCGGGGGCGGCGATCGCCTTGGTGAATGGCTGCGGTGCCCTGGGATCGTTTCTGGGCAGCTTCGCGGTCGGCTGGCTGAATGCGGCGACCAGCGGGCCTGGCCTGTCCTATCTGCTGATGGCCGGGTCCCTGGTGGTCAGCGCCGTGCTGACCCTCCTGATCCGCACGTCACCAGGTGCGGCAGAGCGGAGCGTCATGCCCGGCGTGGCGCATCGGGCGGGGGTATAGCGCTCAGCGCCGGGCCGCTGCGACCTCCCGTCCGCGCCCGCCATTCTCCATGAACTCGGCCAAATGGGGACGCCGCTCCAGTTGCAGCTTGTAGAGGGCGTGCGCGGCCGCGACCAGCGTGCCGCCGCGCTGCAACAGGGCATCGCCGAGTTCGATCAGCCGCAGGTTCGGCCAGGCCTTCTCGCGGATCTCGTGGACCATCCCAAGGATCGTCGCGGCTGGCTGGTCCGGCAGGGCCTGGGCGAGGATCAGCGCCATGGAGGCGGTGGATCGCGAAATTCCGGCATGGCAATGCACCAGCAGACGGGCCGACGCCGCGGGTTCGGCCAGCAGGTCACGGCCGAAGGCGAGGATGCGGCGGACGTCCTCCGCATCGGGCGCCCGCTGGCCAGGCGTGTCCTCGATGATGTCGTCGAACCGCAGCTCCAGCTTCACGTGCTCGCCGAACGTTCCGAAGGCCTCGGGTACGGGAAACTCGGGGTCGAGGATGGACAGGACATGGCTAGCGCCCAGCGTGGCGTGTCCGTCCAGTTCCTCGAGTCCGCAGACGGTGATGCCGAAGGGCAGCGTCGGCATGGTCATGCATCTCCCTCCCTCCGGCGGCGTCGGGTCTTGCCGGGTTGGCCAGCTTACCCGATAGTCCGGCGCAACGAAACAACCGCCCGCGCGAGGGTCTGGGAGGCGACGATGCCGAAGGTCACACTGCGCCGCGTCATCCTGGCCGCGACCGTGCCGGCTGCGTTCCTGGCCGGGCTGCTGGCGGCCCGCACGACGCCGCCGGCGCGCGCGCAAGCGCCGGTGCTCCAGCCGCAGGTCATCGACCTGGCGGCGATCACCGATGCCGAACTGGGCAATATCATCCCCGGCCTGGGCACGCTGCGGTCGCGCACGCTGGTGGTGCAGCCGACGGGCACGATGGCCGTGCAGACCGGCAACGTGCCGAAGCACACCCACGCCGATGCCAACGAGTTCCAGTACGTCATCTCCGGCAGCGGCACGTTCTGGCTGGGCGACCAGCAGCGGCAGATCCATCCCGGCGACCTCATCGTCATCCCGAAGGGCACGGTGCATGCCGGCTCGGTCATCAGCGACGGCGAGTTGAAGGTGCTGGCGATCAAGCTGCCGCCGCAGGCGCCGGACGATCTGCACCTCGTGCCCTAGCGCCGGGTCATACGGCGGCCGGTCCCGCCTTGCGGCAGAGCAGCAGCACGCCGGCCAGGCCGGTCAGGTCCGGCAGCCCGTCCTGCAGCACCAGCGGCGGTGCGCGGCGCAGGCCCAGGGGCATGAACACCTGGTTGTACCACCACATCGCGCGGTCCGGCTGATGGCGCAGGAACCAGATACCCACGTCGAGCAGCCGGGATGACCGCGGCAGCATGCCGGCCGGGGCACTGCGCTCCACCGTGAAGCCATGCGTGCCGAGCAGCGTCACCAGCGCCGCGGGGTCGTAGCGGCGGTGATGGCCCACCGCCTCGTCGAAGGCGGTCCAGGCGGTCTGGTGCAAGGGCACGGAGAGCAGGAGCCCCGCACCGGGCGCCGCCACGCGCGACAGTTCGGCAAAGGCGGCGGCGTCGTCGGCCACGTGCTCCACGACGTCCAGCGCGCCCACCACGTCGAAGCTGCCCCCGGCAAACGGCAAGGCGGCGGCCAGCCCGGCGGCAGGCCGGCCGCCACCGGCACGCAACGGGCGCAATGCCACGAGGCTGATGTCGACGAACACGGTGCCGGGGATCGGCAGGCGCGGCCGCAATCCGGCGCCGAGTTCCAGGCAACGCGTGCCGGGCCGGCAAAGCGCCTGGACCAGCGGCCAGGTGTTGAACCGCTCCGGCCCGATCAGCCGGGCGGCGGCCCATAACCCGTCGTAGAAGGTGCGGTTCGCGGCAAGCAGCGGGTCATCGCTCAGGCCGTGCGCCACTCGTCGGCGCGCTTGGCGACGCGGCCCTCCCGTTCCAGCTTGAGCAGGTGCGCCAACACGTTGCGCTCGGCAGCCATCTTCAGGATGGGATCGATCTTGGAATACAGCGCGTCCACCAATCCCATCGTGCTGCGCGGCCCGTCCAGCAATGCCTTGGCGATGGCCTGCTCGCGGCCGACCCGGTGGTCCAGCAGGGCCGCGACATAAGGATGCGGGTCGGGCATCGGCGGACCATGGCCAGGCAGGTACAGCGTGTCCGACGGCCGATCCAACAGTCGCTGCAGGCTGCTGAAATAAGCCGCCATGTCGCCGCCGGGCGGGCTGACGACGCTGGACGACCAGCTCATCACATGGTCCGCGCTGAACAGGATCCCGTCGGGCCGGGCGAAGCACACGTGGTCCGCGGCATGGCCCGGCGTGAACAGGGCCTGCATCCCCGCCACCACGTCGCCGTCATGGATCGGGAAATCGGGGGTGAAGCCCTCGGTATCGCTGCGATGCCAGCCATGGACCGGCGCATCGGTTTCCGCCTTCAGCCCCGCCAGGGCGCCCAGATGGTCGCGATGCGTGTGGCTCAGCAGGATACGCACGATCGGACCGGGCGAGAGCCGCAGGATGTCCGCCACATGGGCGGGCTGGTCCGGGCCGGGGTCCAGCACGGTGACGCCGTCGGCATCCTCGATCAGGTAGGTGTTGGTGCCGTGATAGGTCATGCGGCCCGGATTGTCCGCGACGATGCGGCCGATCCCAGGGCGCACCGGGTGCAGTACGCCGCGCTGGGGCACCGGCTCGGTCAGGAAGGCCACATTCACTCTCCGGCTTCGGCGGTCATGCAGACGGCGCCCGTCGCGTCCCGGGTGCGCAGGCGGTGGCCATCCGCTACCCGCCACGCCTCGATCTGGAGCGGGGTGCCGACAAAGGCCGGCCGCCTGCCGCGGAAGGCGAAGCGGCGCAGCGGCGCCAGCCCGGCCGCCAGCATCGCCATCCAGGTGGCCTGCAACGGCCCGTGCACGACCAGCCCGGGATAGCCCTCTTCCTGGCGCACGTAATCCGCATCGTAGTGGATGCGGTGGCCGTTCCCCGTCAGCGCGGAGTAGCGGAACAGCAGAACCGGGTCGGGACGGACCTCGCGCGCTGCGGCGGCGTCGACCGGCGGAGCCGGATCGCCCGGCTTCACCGCCTCACCCTCCGCGCCGCGGTAGACGATATCCTGCTCCTCCGTGATCGCCCGGCCGGTCGGGCCGTCGATCTCGTGACGCACGGTCACGAACACCAGGCGTCCGGACCCGCCCTCCTTTTCCGCGACGGAGAGGATCGTGCTGGTGCGGGTCGCCACCTCGCCGACATGCAGCGGCGCATGGAATTGCAGTCGCCCGCCCGCCCACATGCGCCGCGGCAGGTCATGGACCGGCGGCAGGAAACCGCCGCGTTTCGGATGCCCGTCCGGTCCCAGGCCGCTGGCCGGTACCCAGTCCGCGAACAACATCCAATGCCATAGCGGCGGCAGGACCCGGTCGGGACGGTCCACGTCCAACGTTGCGGCCAGGCCGTGTACCAGATGCGGCCACACCGTGTCGGTCCGAGTCTCGCTGCGGCCGGCATAGTCGTCGTACGCGCTCATTGCGGCGCCGCCTCCCCCGCGTCCGGTGCGGGGGCCGGCCGGGGCCTGGCCGGCGGGCGGAGCGGCGCGGGCGACAGCAGGCGCAGCTCGATCGCATTGCCCATCGCCAGGTAGCCCGCCCGGTTCGGATGCAGCTTGTCGCCCACGCCGCCCGTCGTGGATGGCGGCACGAAGTCCGGCCGCAGCTCCCCCGTGCGCGGGTCGATGGTGGCAGCATCGAAATCGACCACCGCGTCGAACAGCCCCGGCTTGCGGATCATGTCGTTCAATGCGTGGCGCCGGTTGTCGGTGTCGGCCGTGCCGTAGCCGGGATTGGTGCTGCCGCGGCTGCTGGTGAGCGTGCCGCCCAGCAGCTTGGCGCCCTTGATCTTGGCCCGGATGCGGTCGATCACCCCCCGTATCGCGCTGGCCACATTGCCCGGCGGGGCGTTGGCCGCACCGAGGTCGTTGATCCCCTCCAGCCAGATCACGTCGGTGACGCCGGACAGGCCCAGCAGGTCGCGGTCCAGCCGTGCGGCCGCGGACGGGCCGCCGGAAAACGGCTTGTCCGGGCCGTACTCGGCCGGACCCGCCACCTGGTTGCCGCCGATCCCGGCGTCGACGACGGAGACGCGCTGCCCGGCCACCGCGTGCAGGCGACGGGACAGGACGTCCGGCCAGCGGTCATCCCCGTTCAGGGTGGACGCCGTGCCGTCCGTGATGCTGTCGCCGAAGCACACGATCACGCGCGTATCGGCCGTCAGGGCGGCATCCGCCGCATCCAGGAAGTACCAGGACGTGGTACTGTTCGGATAGGCGCTGTCATCCTCCAGTTCCCCGATGGCGCCCGCGTCGGGGGCCGTGACGTACGAGGTGGTCATCGCCTTGGCGTGCCAGGTCATCGGCCCGCTATCGCCCGGAATGTGGAACGTCACGGCAAGCTTGCGGCCCGCCAGGTCCGGGGCCGCCGGGTCGCGGACGAACGGCAGGGTGACCGCGTCGGACCAGAGCTGTGCTCCGGGCGCCACGGTGACGGTCTTCTTGCCCGCGAACGTGACCGGCCGGTTGGTGCCGGGCGCCACCGCCGCCCCGCTCATCTGCAGGCCGGCGAACACGGTGTCGAACGTCACCGGCTTGGTGCCGAACGCATTGGAGAAGCGGAACCGAACCTGATGCGACCACACGTCCGGCTTGATGATCAGCCGGAAGCTCTGCTCGTGCGAGCCGGTCTCCGGATGGGGAAAGGCGAAGGACAGGTCCGGCTGGGCGGAGGGGTTGCCCGACGGGTACGGTCCCTGGTCCGACCCGGTCCACACGGTGGCCCAATGCTGCGCCATGGCGGGCGTGGCGGTGAGGGCGAGCGTGGCAGCGAGCAGCGTTCTCGTCGGCAATGGCATCCGGGGGCTCCGCACGGCGGCGGAGAGTGTCACCGGCGGCGCCATCGCTCAATAGGCGTCAGGTCACGCGGTTGCGGGTGCGGAAGCGCGGGTCGTCCCAGGCGCGCGTGGCCATCACGTCCTGGAGCGCGAGGGCGGCCTCCCACAAATCGACGTAGCGAAGATACAGCGGCGTGATGCCGAGCCGGATGATGTCGGGCGTGCGGAAATCGCCGATGACGCCGCGGCCGATCAGCGCCTGCATGATGGCGTACGCCTCCGGATGGCGGAACGAAACCTGGCTGCCGCGCGCGCCCGGCTCGGTGGGGGTGGCCTGCTCCAGCCCGGCATCCGGGCAGGCCTGGGCCACCAGCGCCATCAACAGGGCGGCCTGGTGCAGCGACTTGGCCCGCACCGCCGCCATAGGCGCGCGCAGGGCGAGGTCCACCCCCACCTCCAGCGCGGCCATGGCGATGATGGAGGGCGTTCCAACCGTGGCGCGGGCGATGCCGGGCGCGGGACGGTAGCTGCCGTGGAACCCGAACGGCTCGGCATGGCCCAGCCACCCGGTGAGCGGATAGCGCGCCTCTGCCTGCAACCGCCCGGCGACGTAGAGGAAGGCCGGTGCGCCCGGGCCGCCATTGAGGAACTTGTAGCCGCAGCCCACGGCCAGGTCGGCATCGGCGGCGGCGAGGTCCACCGGGACCGCACCGGCCGAGTGCGCCAGGTCCCAGAGCGTGAGGGCGCCGGCCGCGTGGGCCGCCGCCGTCAGCGCCGCCATGTCGTGCATGGCGCCGGTGCGGTAGTCGACATGGGTCAGCATCAGCACCGCGACGTCCGGGCCGAGCGCGAACGCGATTGTACCCGGCTCGACCAGCCGCAATTCGTGCTGCTGCCCCAGCAGCGCGATCAAGCCCTCCGCGATATAGAGATCGGTCGGGAAATTTCCCGCCTCGGACACGATCACGCGGCGGTCGGGCCGAAGACGCAGCGCCACGCCCAGCGCCTTGAACACATTGACGGAGGTGGAGTCCGCCGCGATGACGCAGCCGGGCGGGGCGCCCAGCAACCGGCCGATCTTGTCGCCGACCCGCTCCGGCAGGCCGATCCACCCGGCATCGTTCCACGATCGGATCAGCCCCTCGCCCCATTCCTGCGCCACGACCGCGGCGACCCGGGCTGGCGTGGCTGCCGGCAGTGGTCCCAGCGAGTTGCCGTCCAGGTAGACGATGCCGTCCGGCATGACGAAGTCCTGCCGGAACGCCGCCAGCGGATCGGCCCGGTCCAGCGCCGCCAGGTCGGCCCGCGTGATCGCCATGCCTGCTAAGCCGCGAGGCGCCGGATGACCGCGTCCGTGAAGGCCTTGGTGTTCGCCGAGCCGCCGAGGTCGCCGGTGCGGATGCCATCCTGGTTCAGCACTGCCGACACCGCCGCCTCCAGGCGCTGCTTCTCCTGCACCAGGCCGACATGCTCCAGCATCAGGGCCGCCGCCAGCAGCAGGGAGGTGGGGTTGGCGATCCCCTTGCCGGCAATGTCCGGCGCCGAGCCGTGCACGGCCTCGAAGATCGCGGCGGAGGTGCCGATATTGGCGCCCGGCGCCATGCCGAGGCCGCCGACCAGCCCGGCCGCCTCGTCCGACAGGATGTCGCCGAACAGGTTGGTGGTGACGATCACGTCGAACTGCCACGGGTTGAGCACGAGCTGCATGGCGCAGGCATCCACGATGCGGTCGTCCAGCACCACGCGGCCTTCGTATTCCTTGGCCATGGTGCGCGCCTCTTCCAGGAAGAGCCCGGTCAAGGCCTTCAGCACGTTGGCCTTGTGCACGGCCGTCACCTTCTTGCGCCCGTTCCGCACCGCGTATTCGAAGGCGTAGCGCAGGATCCGCTGCGCCCCGGCGCGCGTGTTGACGCCGGACGAGATGGCCACGCCGTGATTGTCGTCGCCGACCGGGATGTAGTGCTCGAAGGCGACGTAGAAGCCCTCCAGATTCTCGCGCACGATGACCATGTCGATGTCGTCGTAGCGGCCGCCGGGGATCAATGTGCGCGCCGGGCGGACATTGGCGTAAAGGTGGAATTCCTCCCGCAGCCGCACGTTGACGGAGCGGAACCCGCCCCCCACGGGGGTGGTCAGCGGGCCTTTCAGCGCCAGGCGGGTACGGCGGATGCTGTCCAGCGTGGCCGGCGGCAACGGGTCGCCGGCAATGGCTACCGCCTCCATGCCACCGGGCTGCCGGTCCCAGGCGAAGGGAGCGCCGAGCGCGTCCAGCACCCTCACCGTGGCGTCCACAACCTCCGGCCCAATGCCGTCGCCCGCAATCAAGGTTGCCTCGATCATCCGACCCGTCCCGTGCCGCTGTGCAAATGCAGCATAGAGCGTTCGGCAGCGCCGCCAAATCCGCCGGGCGGCCGGGGGAATGGATGGACGACGCGCCGTGTTGCCCGCACATTGCGGCATAGCAGAGCAAAGGCGTTCACAATGGCGATCAAGCCGGTCGATCCGTTCGATTGCATCGTATTCGGCGCAACCGGGGATTTGACCCTGCGCAAGCTGCTACCCGCCTTGTACTACCGGCTGCGCGACGGCCAGATCCCGGAGAGCGCACGCATCATCGGCGCCGCGCGGTCGGAATTCGACGATGCCAGCTTCCAGGCGCGGGCGCGCGACGCCATCGGCAAGCACGTCGCCAAAGCGGATCTGGAGCCGGGCCTGGCCGACAAGTTCACCGGCCTGGTGCGCTACGCCCGCGGCGACGCCGCGAAGGATGGCGGGCTGGAGGCGCTGGCAGGGCTGCTCAACCAGGAGCCGGACCGCATCCGCGTGTTCTACCTGGCGACCTCGCCCGACCTCTACGGCCCGATCTGCAAGAACCTGCGGGCGGTCGGGCTGGTGACGCAGAACAGCCGCGTCGTGCTGGAGAAGCCGATCGGCCACGACCTCGCCTCCGCACGGGAGATCAACGATGTGGTGGGCGAGGTGTTCACCGAGGCGCAGACCTTCCGCATCGACCACTACCTGGGCAAGGAGACGGTGCAAAACCTGCTGGCGCTGCGCTTCGCCAATGTGGTGTTCGAGCGGCTGTGGAACGCCGACGTGATCGACCACGTGCAGATCACCGTCGGCGAGACGGTGGGGGTGGAGGGCCGCGGCGACTATTACGACCATTCCGGCGCCCTGCGCGACATGGTGCAGAACCACCTGATGCAGCTGCTCTGCCTGCTTGCCATGGAGCCGCCGACCAGCCTGGAGGCGGATGCCGTGCGGGACGAGAAGCTGAAGGTCCTGCGGTCCCTGAAGCCGATCGCCCCGCACGAGGTCGCCCATGTCACGGTCCGCGGGCAGTACAGCCAGGGCGCCGTGGACGGCAAGGCGGTGGCGGGCTACCTGGCCGATCTGGGCGAGGGCCGCAGCAGCCGAACCGAGACGTTCGTGGCGCTGAAGGCGGAAATCCAGAACTGGCGTTGGCACAACGTCCCATTCTACCTGCGCAGCGGCAAGCGGCTGCCGCAGAAGGTCAGCGAAATCGTGGTGCAGTTTCGCAGCGCCCCGTTCAGCGTGTTCTCGCGGGAATCCGCCAACCTGGCACCCAACAAGCTCATCATCCGGTTGCAACCTGAAGAGGGCATGAAGCTGGAGCTGATGACCAAGAGCCCGGAGCCCGGCGGCCTGCATCTCAGCCCGACACAACTCGACATCAGCTTCGAGAAAGCGTTCGCGACGCGCTACCCGGATGCTTACGAGCGGCTGCTGATGGACAGCGTGCGCGGCAACCCGACCTTGTTCATGCGGCGGGACGAGGTGGAGGAGGCCTGGAGTTGGGTCGAGCCCATCATCGAAGCCTGGAACGAATCCCGCGAGCCGCCCCGGCTATATGCGGCCGGAAGCTGGGGACCCAGCTCCGCCATCGCATTGATCGAACGGGACGGCCGGACGTGGTACGAGGAGATCGGCTGAACCGCGGCTACGTCGAAACGCCCCCTGCAAGGGAGCGGATCGCCGCAACGACGGCGTCGGGGGCTTCCTGCGGCAGGTTGTGGCCGGTCCCGGGCAGCACCCGGCGCTCGTAGCCGCCGGTGAAATGCTTCGCCGCCCCTGCCGATCGCCCCGGCGGGGAAACACCGTCATCGGCGCCGTGCAGCACGATGGTCGGCACGGTGATGGGGGGCTGCGCCGCCAACCGGTGTTCCACCGCCAGTGCCGCCGGGTCGCCGGGCACGAGCCCGAAGCGGTGGCGGTAGGAGTGGATCACGACCGGGACGAAATCCGGGTTGTCGAACGCCTCGGCACTGCGGGCGAAGCTCGCCTCGTCGAAGCGCCACGTCGGCGACCAAAGCTGCCACAGCAGCCGGCACACCGCCCGGCGGTCGGCGACCAACCCGGCCTGGCCGCGGTCGCTGTGGAAGTAGTACTGATACCAAAGCCGATGCTCGTCGTCAGGCGGAGCAGGCTTCGCCGCAGCCGCTATGTCCTGGATGTTGTAGCCGCCGCAGCTGACGAGGCCGCGCACCCGCTCCGGCCAGAGCGCGGCGACGACGCAGGCCGCGCGGCCGCCCCAATCATACCCCGCCAACATCGCCTGCGGCAGCGCGAGCGCATCCATCAGCGCCAGCAGATCGGTTCCGAGAACCGCCTGTTCGCCGGACCGCACCGTGTCTGGCGACCGGAACCTGGTGGCGCCATAGCCGCGGAGGAACGGGACGATGACACGGTAGCCCGCCGAGACCAGGGATGGAACGACCCCATCATAGGCCCGCACGTCGTATGGGAAGCCATGCAGCAGCACGACCGGCATCCCGGTCGATGAGCCGGACTCCTCATAGGATATATCCAGCACACCGGCAGCTACGGATTGGCTGAGCATAACATTACCTTATGCCAGTTCGGTGACAAAGAATTTGAAGCCATCACGTCCATGTGATCTACCGGGTCTGGAAGAAGTCCGTCTCCGTCGCTGGGTGGCTGCTCGATGTCCGATGATCGTCCTGCATCAACTGCCGAAATCTTCGCCTTCCGGTACCCGGATAACCGGTTCACGACCGCCGACCGTATGGCGCTGGCTCGCCTGGAGGCTCGAAACCATAGCCTTCGCCTCGCGATCCACAAGCGGCGGCACGATGATCCGCCTGAGATCGGCGAGTTTGCAAGCATCTACGCCGCCGATGACCGCTGGGCGACCTGGGGCGCGGTACGCCAAGGCCGGGCGATCAGCGTCTGGCGCGCCCGTGACGGGCGCGACATCGGCCGCTTCGCCACGATGAGCGAAGCGCTGGAGGCCGTTACGGGGCAGACACCGTAGCGCTGAACTGTCCGGCATTGGACTGCACGCGGCTGCCAGACAGCTCGGGTTTGTGCGGTTCCGGTCGCCAGTCGCGGAAGAATGCGAAGCCGATCTCGCCCGCCAACAGGATCAGGTCACGCTGCAGGGCGTCCAGGAAATCGTGCAAGCCGTCCGTGATGAGCTGGCTGGCGGAATTCGACGCCAACGCGGCCCGCACCTCCTCGATCCGCTCCAGCGCGGCCACGGTGCCGCGCAGATTGTAGCGGCTGCGCAACTGCATCAGGTGCCATTCGACCTGGCTGACGCAGAGTGAGACGCTGCGCGGGAAAGAGCGGTCCGAGAGCAGGAACGTCACGACGTCCGCCGGTTCGAACCCGGCCGGGGCGACCCGGCGGAAGGCATGGTACCCGGCAGCGGCCCGCAGCATGCCGCCCCATTGCGTCAAGTCAGCCAGGCGCCGCTCCTCCCCGCTCTGCACGTGCAGGAGGTGGTATTTGATGTCCAGCAGCCGGGTGGTCTGGTCGGCCCGCTCGATCAGCCGGCCAAGCATGTAGAAATTCCATCCTTGGTCGCGGAAGAACGTGCCCTCGGTAATGCCGGTATGCGCCTGGACACCCTCCTTCAGGCGGGCGCAGAGCCGGGTGAGGTGATCGCCGGTCAACTGGTCCGCCTCGATCGCCAGCACGTCGCGATGGAACACGTTCATCTGCATCCACATCTCGGTGCTGATGAGCGGGCGCAGCGTGCGCGCATTGGTCCGTGCCGCCTCGATCGAGGCAGGGACCGAAGTGTGGTTCGTGCGGTCCAGCAGGTAGAAGCGCTTGATCCCCTCCGGATCCAGCGTCCCGCCGGCCTCGCGGTAGCGTGCCCCGTCGGCGTTGATCCGGAGCAAGGCGCTCCACGCCTCGTCCTCCCGCCCCGGGCTTTCGAACGTCTGCGTCACGTCGAGCAGGCGGGCGAGGTTCTCCACCCGCTCCACGTAGCGGGCCATCCAGAACAGGCCCTCGGCATAGCGGGCAAGCAGGACGCCGCTCATGGTTCGGCGAGCACCCAGGTGTCCTTCGAACCGCCGCCCTGGGATGAGTTCACGATCAGGCTGCCCTCTTTCATCGCGACGCGCGACAGGCCGCCGGGCAGCACCCATGTGTCGCGCCCGGTGATGGCGAAGGGCCGGAGATCGAGGTGGCGTGGGCGCAGCCCGCCCGGCGTCAGCGTCGGGGCGACCGACAGGTCGATCAGCGGCTGGCTGATCCAATTCGACGGATCTGCCACCAAGGCCGCCCGCGCGGCTTCCAACTCGGCCGCGCTTGACCGTGGGCCGATCGTGATGCCGTACCCGCCCGATTCGCCGACCGGCTTGACCACCAGCTTTTCGAGGTTCGCGAGGGTGAAGGCCAGTCCCTCGGCTTCCCCGCAGATATGGGTCTCGACGTTCGGCAGGATTGCGTCTTCCCCCAGGTAGAAGCGGATGATGCGCGGCATGTACGCGTAGACCGCCTTGTCGTCCGCGACCCCGGTGCCGACCGCGTTCGCCAACGTCACGTTGCCGGCCCGCCACGCGCCGATCAACCCGGGCACGCCGAGCATGCTGTCGGCGCGGAACACCGTAGGGTCCAGGAACTCGTCGCTGATGCGGCGGTAGATGGTGTGCACGGGCCGCAGGCCATTGGTGGTGCGCATGAAGACGCGCTCCGCCTCGACGAGCAGGTCGGCCCCCTCCACCAGGGGGACCCCCATCTCGCGCGCCAGGAAGACATGCTCGAAATAGGCCGAATTGTAGATGCCGGGCGACAGCAGCACGATCTGCGGATCGGCCACGCTTTCGGGTGCGATCTCTCCCATGGCGGCACGCAGCCGGCGCCCGTAATCGTCGACCGGGTGCAGCAGCATCCCGGCCATGAGGTCGGGAAAGGTGCGGCGCATCAGATGCCGGTTCTCCACCACGTAGGAGACCCCGGATGGCGTGCGGGCATTGTCCTCCAACACACAGAACATGCCCTGCCGGTCCCGCACGATGTCGATGCCGCAGATATGGACATAGGTGCCGAAGCGGATCGGAAAGCCTTCCATCTCCGGCCGGTAGTTGGGGTTGCCCAGCACCAGCGCGGCTGGGATCACGCCTTCGCGCAGGATGCGGCGGTCGTGGTAGATGTCGTGCAGGAAGCTGTTCAAGGCCCGCACGCGCTGCTTGACCCCGGCCTCGATGTGCTTCCATTCCGATGAAGTTATGATCCGCGGCAGGCAGTCGAACGGCAGGATGCGGTCGATCGCCTCCGCCTCGGAATACACCGTGAAGGTGATGCCGAGGTTGATGAGATCGTGTTCCGCCCCGGCGGCGCGGGCGCGCAGGATCTCCAAGCCGATGGCAGAGACACGGTCGCGGACGCGGCCGATCGCTCCGCCATCTCCGTCCCGCGCGGTCAGCTCACAGAAATAGCCGTTCGCGTCGTAGCTGGCGAACGGGTCGGGCGAACGTGTCATGATGGTCATGATGGTCGAGCCTGCCAGGCGGCGCAATGCAAACCGCGGGCCGGAGGCGATATGCGGCAGCCCTGCCACAACGCCCCGGCATAGCTCACGAACCCGTGAATTTTTATTGCATGTCCGTGCAATAGCCGGTTTAGCTCAGACAGCGGTTCAGATCGACATCGAACAAAAACGCTTTGAACAATCCCCTGTCGCCGGAGAAAACCATGCGTATCCTGCTCTCAAGCCTGGTGGCAGCCGGGTTGCTGGCAAGCCAGACGGCCTTCGCGCAAGGCTGCGCCCGGCCCGCCGACAAGACGGCGTTCGATGTCGCCGGGCTCAAGAGCCAGTTGATGGTGACGGCCATCACGTGCGAGGCGACCGAACGCTACAACGCGTTCATCCTGCGCTACCGCCCGAACTTGCTCGCCCAGGAAAAAGTGCTGAGCGCGTATTTCAGCCGGAGTTTCGGCAGGCGCGCGCAAGCGGAGCATGACGACTACATCACCTCGCTCGCCAACAGCCAATCGCAGAACGGCCTGAAGTCGGGCACGGAGTTCTGCAACCAGAACGTCTCGATGTTCGACGAGGTGATGAAGCTTCATACCACCGGCGAACTGAGCGACTACGCATCTGGCAAGACGGTCGCGCAGCCGATCGCGCTCGTGGCCTGCACCGCGCCGGAGCGGAGCGGCCATGCAGCGATTCGGCAGGCCAGCGCCGCCGTGCCGGGCAAGACCCGCGTGCGGTAGGACCAAGCCTCGGAGGTCAAGGAAAAGGCACCCGCGGGTGCCTTTTTTGGTCGCAAACCTGTCCGGATGCTCAGTGCAGGATAATCGCGACGCGACGGTTCTGCGGCTCGCGCACGCCCGGCGCGGTCTGCACCAGCGGACGCGTATCGCCGAACGCCTGGATATCGATCTGCGTCCTGGGCACGCCGACGCGGACGAGTTCCGCTGCCACCGTTTGCGCCCGCCGTAACGAAAGCCCCTGGTTGTAGGCTGGGGTGCCGGAGCGGTCGGCATTGCCCTGCACTTCGATGCGCGTCGTCTGCACGTGCGTGCTGGCCTGCGCCGCTTCGGCCACGATCTGCCGGGCACGGTCGGTCAGGTCGGAACGGTCCCAATCGAAGAACACGAGGTAGGTTCGCGCCGGGGTGACCGGTGGTTGCGGCGCGGCCTGCGGTGCCGGTGCGGCAGGTGGCGCGGTGTCGAAGGCATACCGCACGCCCAGCAGCAGGCTGTGGTTATAGTCGCTGTTCAGGTTGAAATTGCCCCGGCCGGCATGCACCGGACCATTTCCGGCCTGCACCGCGACGTTGTCGCTGGCATGGAACGATGGCGCATCGAGCACGCCGTAGAAACGGTATTCGGCGGTGAGCGACAGCCCCGGCACGGCGGCGAGCGGAAAGGCCAGGCCGAAGATGCCCTGGTAGGCGAAGTTGGTCGACCAGCCATTGGCGGCCAGCCTGACCGGGCCTGGCACGCCGTACGAGTGGACCGCGTCGAGGTGGCTGTCCGCCAGCCCGGCGCCGAGGCCAAAATATGGATACAGCCAGTTGAAGCCGATATCGAGGTCGAACAAGGCATTGACCATGCCGCCGAAGGCATACTGGTCGCCACCGGAGGCAGTGGGGCCGACCGCCGCGGTGAACCCGTTGATCTGCCTGACCCGGTCATGCCGGACGTCACCCTCGACCTCCAGCCGAAGACCGTTGCCGAACCCCCAGCCGATGCTTCCCACCCCGGCGCCGCCGATATCCGTGGCGAGGTCCTTGGCACGCAGGCCCAGGCCCGGCGAGGCGAGGACACGCTCCTGCTGGAGGTAGTTTCCGCCCGCGCCGGCGCCGATGTAGAGGCCCTGGATAGGCTGCGCGAGCACGACGCTCGGAGCGGCGAGGATCGTCGCTGTCAGCAGCACGCTACGGAGGCAGACCATAGACACTCTCCTAGGACGACATCGGTCCGATCGGGATCGGCGGACCGACGAAGAAGCTTACGCAAGACCAGCCATGACAGCCGCCTCACGTCCAGGCCGAAAGACAAGAAGCCGGCCAGATGACTGGACCGGCTTCCCGTGGTGGACCTCAAGATGGAGCTCTCTAGCACTCCATCGCGAGGGAGGGCTCAGTCGATCAGCGCAGGATGATCGCGACGCGGCGGTTCTGCGGCTCCCGCACGCCCGGCGCGGTCGGGACCAGCGGACGCGTGTCACCGAAGGCCTGGATGTCGATGGCGGCGCGGGGCACGCCGTCACGCACCAGCTCGGCGGCAACGGTCTGCGCACGACGCAGCGACAGGCGCTGGTTGTAGGCCGGCGTGCCGGAGCGGTCGGCGTTGCCCTGCACTTCGATCCGCGTGTACTGCACGCGGGTGCTGGCCTGGGCCGCCTCGGAGACGATCTGCCGGGCGCGGTCGGTCAGGTCGGCACGATCCCAATCGAAGAACACCAGGTAGGTGCGGGCCGGCTGCTGTGCCGGCACCGGAGCCGGCGCAACGACCGGGGCAGGGGTCGGCGTGTTGAAGGCGTAGCGAACGCCCAGCAGGAAGCTGTGGTTGAAGTCGTCGGTGGCGAACTTCTGCTTCGTGCCGATCGCAACGCGCGGGGCGAAGTATTGGTCCTTGTAGGACCGCCCGCCGATCTCGCTCAGGAAGCGGTATTCCGCCGTGAACGCCAGGCCCGGCACGTAGTCGTAAACCGGGAAGGAGAAGCCGACGATGCCCTGCACGCCCAGATTGTCGTTCTGGCCCGTGCTGCGCAGGTATTGCGTCACGACGCCGTTGGTCGCCTCGGCGATGTGGCCGTTGTTGAACTGGTTGTGGACGTAGCCCACGCCGGCGCCGACATACGGGAAGATCGGTGAGTTGAACCCGAACGAGTTGAGCGGGATGTCATACAAGGCGTTCGCGAACACGCCTTCCTTGTATTCGTCGCCGCCGGCCGACGTCTGACGGCCGCCACCCGCGCCGCCATTGGCCAGCCGGTTGATCTTGTTGTCGTAGAACGCGCCCTGCAACTCGAAGCGCAGGCCGTTGCCGAGGCCGTAGCCGACGCTGCCGACCACGACGGGACCGGCGTTGAACTTGTAGTCGCTGCCATGGCCCAGATTGGCCGGCCCATTCGAGATGCGCTTGACGGTCTCGTTCTGCAGGATGTTCCCACCGGCGCCAGCGCCGATATAGAGCCCATCGACGGGCTGGGCGTGTACCGCGACCGGCAAGGCCAAAACGGTGGCTGCCAGAAGCGCATTGCGGAGCTTCATTCTTTCTCTCCTCATAACAAATCTGCGCTCGACACGCAGCCAGGCTGCCTGATGGGTCGGGACTCGTCCCCTGGGCTCTCGGTAAACGCACAATACCACTGGATCGCGGCAGCGGGAGGGGGAGTGTGGCTGTTTCCCCGCCCATGTGGCTTTCACGCCACAGAGACCGACGCAATCAAGCAACAGTGATCGCTGCCCACGCAACCGTTACTGAATGATCTTCCCACTGAAGGGCGGGAGGTAGTCCGGCGCCTCGAATTCTACGACCCAGAGGTCGGGGTCGAAGCGGACCTGGCGCGCCACGTAGCTATCCGCGGTCTCGTCATCCACCGGTTGCGCACCGGTGCCGCGCAGCCACGCAGCCTCTCCTTCGCCGGCCCGCACCTGCGAGAGGACGACGAGGCCCTGCCTGCCGCGCAGGACGACCAGGATGCCCCCCGCATCGGCGTCGCCGCTGCGGATCACCATGCCGGGCCGGGCGGCGGATTCGCCCAGGCGCAGGGCCATCTGCACCCAAAGCTTTGCCTTGACCCGCGGCTCCGACATCCCGCAGCCCCGCTCAAACCGTCAGGACGGTCGATCCCGTGGTGCGTCTCGCCTCCAGATCCACATGCGCCCGCGCCGCATCGCGAAGTGGATAGGTCTGGTTGACGACGATCTTCACCGCGCCGGACGCGACGACGGAGAAGAGGTCCGCCGCCGTGCTTTCCAGGTCGGCGCGCGACGCGACGAAGGCGCCCAGCGACGGCCGGGTCAGGAAATAGGACCCGCGGGCGAGGATGTTGGGGTCGATCGGCGCCACGGCGCCGGACGATTGGCCGAACAGCACCAGCGTGCCAAGCGGACGCAGGCAATCCAGCGACTTGAAGAAGGTGTCGCGGCCGACGCTGTCATAGACCACCGGCAAACCCGCGCCGCCCGTCAGGTCCTTCGCCACGGCGACGAAATCCTCCTCCCCGCTGACCACCGGGCGGCCACAGCCATGCGCCCGCGCCAGTTCGGCCTTCTCGCGGGAAGACACGGTGCCGATCACGGAGGCGCCCAGCGACGCCGCCCACTGGCACAGGATCAACCCGATGCCGCCGGCTGCCGCATGGATCAGGATCGTGTCGCCGGGCTGCACGCGATAGGTCCGTCGGATGAGGTACTGCACCGTCATGCCCTGCAGCATCATGGCCGCGGCGGTCCGGTCATCGATCCCGGCCGCCAGCTTGACCACGCGGTCGGCGGCGATCACGCGGCGTTCCGAATACGCTCCGACCGAACCGGCATAGGCCACGCGGTCACCCACGCCGAGCAGCGTGACGCCCGGCCCGACTGCCTCGACCACGCCGGCGGCCTCGGACCCGGGGATGAACGGCATCGCCTGCGGATACAGCCCGGTGCGCTGGTAGACGTCGATGAAGTTCAGCCCGACCGCGGTATGACGCAGGAGGACCTGTCCGGGGCCCGGGTCGGGCAGGTCGTATTCCTCCCAGACCAGCTCTTCCGGCCCGCCATGGCGATGCTGCCGAATGCCGAACGTCTTCATTGGGTGTCCTCCCGGCTTTTACCGGCCGTGAGGGTGGGCGGCGGGGCCGGCCAGGTCAACGGCGGACCGCGCAGCGGTCACGCGCCTGCAAACCAGTTGCCGTGGAAGCCCGGCGGGATGCGGTGCGGCAGCCGGACGGTGGCGATCGGGGCCGCTTCGAAGCATCCGGCATCGAGGATCACGAAATCGGTGGTCTCGTCCGCGGTGTTGATCACCAGGCCGAGCAGCCAGCCCTGGTCCTCCGCCGCATCAACGCCCGCCGGGACGAAGATGAACTCGCCGGGAACCCGGCCTTCGCCAAGATCGTGCGTGAGGCGGCAGCCGGTCGCCAGGTCGTGCTTGTACAACCGCGTCGCACCCGCGAGCTGCGGGTTGCCGTCCGGCGGGACGGAGACCGTGTAGACGAATCGATAGTCCTGGCCGAAGCGGCGCTCGTCAATGCGGGGAAACTCCTGCGGCGTCGGATCGAGCACGCGCCGGCCGATGCGCCGCGTCGCGGGATCGACCACCCAGTGCTCGAACCGGCCCAACGCGTCGAGCCCGCTCGCATCCGAGTCGAACATCGTGGCATAGGCGATCACGTCCAGGACGACCCGGCCATCCGCGTCGTCGTAGGCGTTCGCCACGTGGAAGACGAAGCACGGCTCGACGTCGCACCAGATGATATCGGCGGCGCTGCCGTGTCGCGGCAGCAGGCCCACCCGGGCACGATGCGCCCGGTTCCAGCGGAACGGGAACACGTGGCCGCGCAGCACGGCCCGCATGGAGAAGGTGACGGGAAGGTCGAGAATGATGGCGAACCGCGCCGTGAAGGCACTGTCGTGGATGCAGGGGCCATGCTGCACGGCGACCGGCACGTCGCGGACCACCTGGCCGGTTGCCGAGACGACCACATGGCGCACCGCGTCCCACACGCGGCCGTCATAGGCGATGGCGTGGTACTCCCCGGTCACCGGATCACGGTGCGGATGCCCGGTGAAGGAGCCGCCGAGCGTCCCGTCGAACGGATTGTAGCACTGCTCCTCCAAGGTGGCGGACAGCTCGACAGGGAAACTGCCCGCCTCCACGACGGCGAAGACCCGGCCGCCGATGTCGACCACGTTGGTGTTGACGGTGTCGTTGCGGCCCCGCCGCGGACCGGGCGCCGCGGCCCGGCCCAGCGCCGCGGCTGCCAGGCGGGACCGTATCCAGCGGTTGCGGTACCACAGGACCCGCCCGTCCCGGATGGCGATGCCGTGCACCATTCCGTCGCCGAGGAACCAGTGATGCCCCGCGGCATCGGGATTGACCGGGTTCGCGCCCATCTTGAGGTAGCGGCCGTTCAACCCTGCCGGGATCGACCCGGTGACGGGGAGGTGCTCAAGCGTCAACTCGGATTGCATCGGCCTGTGGATGCCGACCACGTAAGGGGTCCCGGTCCGCGGCAGCCACTTGCGGTTGCACGCCGCGATCAGCTCGACGGCCGCCTCGACGGCAGTGCGGATGGCCGTTCGAAGCTGGGTCGGCATGGGTCGCGGTCTCCGGCGGGGGCGCTTCGCCCTGGGCTGGGAGGCTACCACCATGCCGGCGGGGTGTCGCACCCGCGCGTGCAGCGCGGCGCCAGGTGGCGTAAAATTGGGGGATTATGTAGTTGACGAACACTGCGTCGATTTAGGAATACAATCTTTTAGCCGGGGGTCGCAATGTACCAGCGGCTGCGCGCGATCCGGCGGCGTCCAAAGCAGCCAATTCCGGCGGAAATATTGAAAACCAATTGAACCTGAAAACGTGTTGCAGCGCAGCCGGATAATCTTCGCCATCGACGACCCCAAAGCCGTCACCGGGCAGGCCCGTGATATCGTTCACTACAAGAGCAGTCAGTGGCGGCAAGCCCTGCTCGTAACACCAGCCCAATATGCACCCGAGCGGACATGCAAGGATTCCTCCATTGCCGAACTGCATGTGGTTTTGAGAGATGATGCCGTAAGTTATAGTTTGACGGTTCCACGCCGAACTTATTAGGACAAGGTATGCCTGAAGCGCTCTTGTTGAGCTGCTGCTGCGTTCGGCAATGAACTCGGGCACTATTTCTCCTCCAATTTCTCTTGCGGCACGTCCTTCACCTTCTGCCGGGCGATCGCGCCCAGCTTGGCCTTGAACGTGGCTTCGTCCTCATCGGCGCCTAGCTCGCGGGCGGCTTCGATGAAGCGGTCACGCTGGTTTCCAACCTTGGCTTTATCGGTCATCTTCTTCTTCTTTGATCTGGTAGTGAGCCTTTGGATCGCGTTCGTATTCGCCGGGCACAAACGTCAGAAGGCCAGTGCGAACAAGCCTACTGAGGTCTTTTTTGCTTGTATGCCAAGTTCTGCCAGTTAGACGAGAGGCCTCAGAAACCTGCACAACTTTGTTCCTAAAGGCAAAAGCCACGATTTTAACTTCGTGCTCTTGCAGCTTTTTCCAAACATCAACACCCACAAACGATGCAACGTCTCGATCGGTCGCCCGCTTGCGGGTTTGGTGGTCATTCCACAGTGTCACTCTAACAACGACACCGTGGAGCGACTCTTGTCTGAACACTGGCTCCGGTAATCCCCATTCCATCATTGATGCCCGGATACGCTTAGCGCCCTCTCTGGCCATCTGGACGTAGCCCAAATAGCGTAAAGCATCCATCATGTGCAGGTTGCGCGCAGCTCGAGCATGATAGATTGTGCGCTCAGTAACAGGCGGAACAAATCCGCCAGGGCTTTCAATCTCGGCTCTATCGGGAAAGAACTTAATAGTTATCTCACTTCCGCTAAAGCTGTACGATCTGTGAACCAATGCATTCACGAGAGCCTCAAACCATGCCCACTTTGGATATTCAGGCGTGGTGACGAATCGCCCTGTCTTGTCTAACCACGTTACTGGATAAATAGTCTCAGTAATAAAAAGGTCGGCTTCCTTGAGTATTTTGACAATGTTTCCCTCAAGATATTTGTCCCGAATTGGATTATACTCTTCTTCTCCTCCGCCGATACCTTCGTTTATCCCGGCGAAACGCTGCACTCTGACTCTGCACCCGGCGATGTCTCGGCGGGGGTCGCGTCCGGCAAGTAGAACCAAGTTGTTGAAGGGCACGAACCTTCCGCGATAGCGACCGCCAAGATGGCGATCTTCAAGCACATCCTCATTGGTCCATTCAAACCGGCTTTCTCTCGATCTAAATGCATCGCAGAAATCTTGTACGATCTGCATGTCAAAGTCGCCTGGATAGTCGTGGTGAGCTATATCCAATTCGAACGAGCGCTCTTGCCGCGTGGACCGGAAATCACGTTTTTCTTCATCGCTCATCTTATGCCGGCGGTCAGCATACCGAATGTAAGCGTCGCCCTTGTTCGTCTCAACAAGTTTTCCGACGTAAGGAATATAGACGGCTACGCAGAAGTCCGTTTTATTGTCCACAATAACGGGAAACCGTCTATACTCAGGTTTGGACTGCGGACAAAGCCCAACGTGGCAACTCTCAACCCGGTTTAGGACTCCAGGGCTTAGACGAGCACAGCCCTCGGCGACTCCCTCACTGCTGGCGCCAAATACTATGACGCCGCCGTCAACAGTATTCGAAAATGTGCTCAGATAGGTAGCAAAGTCCTCGAAGTCTATCTTCCGACTTCCTTTATAGTCAATGCGTCGCCCCTCAGCGAAATACGCCATCAAACGTTGATTAAGTCGCACCCAAATCTCTCTTGGCGTCCATAGTGCCAAGTTGTCGCTTGGAGCGATCATGTCGTCAAAGAGAAGTTCAGTCTGCCGGAAATCCACGTGGGCCCCGCCGAATGAGGGGGTGCCGAGCTAAGCTCGACACCCGTATTTGGTATGTCGAGCCTAGCTCGACACGCTAGATGCGGTAAGGCTGTCGGTAGGTTAGTCGCTTGCCGACTGCGCCACGCAGCGCCGTTAGCGTACGCGCCTGATCGTTCACGCCCAGCTTGACCCGGTTGCTGTAGCGGAAGTCGAACTCGGCCAGGTAAAACGATGCAGGTGCTTAGACGCGCAGTGCTGATACACGCCCTTCATGCCCCGCTTGAACACGCTGTAGAAGCCCTCCACCGTGTTCGTGTGGACGTCGCCACGCACATACTCGCCCTGGCCATGGCGGGTAAAACCATGGCTGGCGAACAGCTTGGACAGGTGGGCGTATTGGCCCGCTTCGTCCGTCATAACCGCCGTGCCCGGCAGGACATTCGCCTTGATGATCGGCAGCAGGTCAGATGCCTTAGTGCCATCCACATGGAATGAACGAGCGGAGCCACCGCGCTCTACCAACGTCAGAACCGCGTTCTTGTGGGCGTACCCGCGCGCACCTTCCGGCTTCGCATGCTTCGTGCCGATGTAGGTCTCATCGATTTCGACCGTGGAGCCCTCACCACCCATCGGCGGCAGGCTGCCGGTCGCCATCGCCTCGCGCAGCCGGTGCGTCATAAACCAAGCAGTCTTATACTGGACGCCCAGGATACGCATGAGTTGGTGGCTGCTGATCCCCTTCTTGCTGCTGCACAGCAGATAGGCCGCTTGCAGCCACAGGTTCAGCTTAACGTGGCTGGACTCGAAAACCGTGCCCACGGTGACGGTGAACTGACGCTTGCACGGGCCGCAGCGACGCAGGCCAGCCCGGCCGCCCTTAACCGCCGTGATCCGGTCCAAACCGCCGCAGCGCGGGCACACCGGACCATGCGGCCACAGCGCGTCCTCAAGAAACGCGAAGGCGGCGGCTTCGTCGTGAAAGTGCGGGGCGGACAGGTGGGACATCGGCTCGGCTCCTCGACCGAAATCCTATCCTAGCCGTCGTGTTTGTCAACTACATAATCGCCTAAAATTGCGGCTCGCCTGCACCAAGCCGCGCGCCGCTGCGTTGAGGCGAGGCCAGGCCACGGCCACGAACAGGAACCCGGTCCATGCAGCACGACAGCGCCGTCCAGCCGGATGGAGGGATGACCCGCACGGCCTTGCCGGCCAGCCGGATCGACGATCCAGCCGCCCTGCCCTTTGTGACCGATCCGGGGGAACGGCGGGGCGACATGCTGTATCGCCGGTTCGGCCGCACGCAGGAGATGATCTCCGCCATCGGCATGGGCGGATTCCACCTGGGCAAGCAGGCGGTCAGCGATGCCGAAGCGACGCGATTGGTCCACGAGGGCGTCGATCGCGGCATCACCTTCATGGATAATTGCTGGGATTACAACAAGGGCCGGTCGGAGCTGCGGATGGGCGCGGCGCTGGATCAGGGCGGGTATCGCGATCGCGTGTTCCTGATGTCCAAGATGGACGGCCGGACCAAGAAGGAGGCGGCCGACCAGATCGACACATCGCTGAAGCGGCTGCGCACCGACCGCATCGACCTGGTGCAGCATCACGAGATCCTGCGCTACGACGATCCGGACCGCGTGTTCGCCGAAGGCGGTGCGATGGAGGCGTTCGTCGACGCCCGGCAGGCCGGCAAGCTGCGCTATATCGGGTTCACCGGGCACAAGGACCCGCGCATCCACCTGCAGATGCTGGCAGTGGCGGCGGAGCGCGGCTTCCACTTCGACGCCGTGCAGATGCCCCTGAACGTGATGGACGCGCATTTCCGCAGCTTCGCCCATCTGGTGCTGCCCTACCTGGTGGAACACGGCATTGCAGTGCTGGGAATGAAGACGTTTGCCGACAGCGTGCTGCTGAAGAGCGACGCCCCCATACGGCCGTTGGAATACCTGCACTACTCGCTCAACCTGCCGACATCGGTCGTGATCACCGGCATCGAGAGCCAAAAGGACCTGGACCAGGCGTTCCAGGCGGCACGGACCTTCGAACCGATGGACAAGGCGGCAGTGGCCGAGCTGCTGTCACGCAGCCGCCCCTACGCGGTGGAGGGCAAGTACGAGCTGTTCAAGACGAGCGCCACCTTCGACGGGACGGCGAAGAATTCGAGTTGGCTCGGCGAGGACGTGGAGTCGGTGCAGGACCTGGCGCCGACGATGGAATAGGCGTCATGCGGCATATCCATCTGCATCCATTGGGCGGCGCGGCAGGCGACATGTTCGTCGCCTGCCTGCTGGACGCCTTTCCGGAGCATCAGGAGGCGGTGACCGCGGCCGCCCGGATGGCAGCGGGAACCGCGTGCCGGATCGTGGCGCATGATGACGGAACCCTCACCGGGTCGCGTTTCGTGGTCGACGCGGTGCCAGGCGACGCCGTGTCCGGGAATGGCGATCATGCGCATGACGAGCACACGCACCGTCACGGCCACCGGCATTGGAGCGACATCCGGGCTTCGCTGCTGCAGGCCGGCCTGCCCCCGGCAGTGCGGGACCATGCCATCGGGATCTTCGCCGTGCTCGCGGAGGCGGAGGGCCGGGTGCACGGCGTATCGCCCGACGCGGTCGCGTTCCACGAGGTGGGGGCGGTCGATTCCATCGCCGACATCGTGGCAGCGGCGGCGATCATCGCGGCGATCGGGCCGGCGCGGTGGACGATCGCGGCCGTCCCGCTCGGCGGCGGCACGGTGCGCACGGCGCATGGGCTCATGCCGGTCCCCGCGCCCGCCACGGCGCTGCTGCTGAAGGGATTTAACCTGCATGACGACGGGATCGACGGCGAACGGGTGACGCCGACCGGGGCGGCAATCCTGCACTATCTCGGCTGCCACGCGGGTGGTGCAGCGGGCGGCACGTTGCGCCTGTCCGGCTACGGTTTCGGCACAAGGCGGCTGCCAGGGACCAGCAACTGCCTGCGCGCGCTGGTGTTCGACACGGACACGGCGGCGGCACGGGATGGGCATCGGGAGCTTGCGGTGATCAGTTTCGAGGTGGACGACCAATCGGGCGAAGACCTGGCGCTGGGGCTGGACCGCGTGCGGGCGGCGCCCGGGGTGCACGACGTCGTGCAGATGCCGGCCTTCGGCAAGAAATCGCGCTTGGCGGTGCACGTGCAGGTACTCACCCGGCCGGACCTGCTCGACGACGTCGTGCGCCTCTGCTTCCAGGAGACCACGACGATCGGCCTGCGCACCCATCTCGTGCAGGGCCGCGCGCTGGCCCGGCGGTTCGCCACCTGTGAGGTCGCTGGCCAAGCGGTCACGACCAAGCTGGTGGAGCGGCCGGACGGCGTGCTCACCGGCAAGGCGGAGTCGGACCACCTGCGCGATGTCGCCAGCCACGCCGCCCGGATCCACATCCGGCAACAGGCCGAACGGCAGGCGGCCGCCGCGCCTCATGGCCAGGAGCCGCCCGGACCATGAGCCCGGCGGACCGGCTGCATGCCGCCCTGGCGACGACCGGCCCTGTTGCGGTCGCGGTGAGCGGCGGCATCGACAGCCTCACCCTGGCGACGGCGGCCCATCGACGCCTGCCGGGCGCGGTGACGATGCACCATGCCGTCTCCCCGGCGGTACCGGCGGAGGCGACGGCGCGGACCCGGTCGCTGGCGGCGGCGGAGGGATGGCGGCTGGACGTGTTCGATGCCGGGGAGTTCGCCGACCCGGCCTATCGCGCCAACCCGGTCAATCGCTGCTTCTTCTGCAAAACCAACCTGTATGGCGCGGTGGCGGGACGCACGACGCATCAGATCGTGTCCGGCACCAACCTCGACGATCTCGGCGAGTACCGGCCGGGGCTGGAGGCGGCGCGTCGCCATGCCGTGCGTCACCCGTTCGTGGAGGCGGCGATCGACAAGCGGACCGTACGGGCGCTGGCGGTCGAGCTGGGGTTGGGCGCATTGTCCGACCTGCCATCGGCGCCCTGCCTGTCCAGCCGGGTCGAGACGGGGATCCGCATCGAGGCGGCAGTGCTGGCAATGGTGCATCAGGCCGAGAAACTGGTCGGAGGGTGGGTGTCGCCGCGAACCGTGCGCTGCCGGGTGCGGGCCGCTGCCGTGGTGATCGAGCTGGACGAAGCCGCGCTGGCACGCAGCCAAGCCGTGCAGCCGGCATTGCGGGCCGAGCTGCAGGCGATGGCGGAGGGTGCGGGGGTGCGGAAGCCGATCGAGTTCGCGCCCTACCGGACCGGCAGCGCCTTCCTCGGGGCTCCGGCGTGACGCAGCCCGAATTCGTGCTGGACGAGGCGCGCAGCGCGCGCTTGGGGTTCGGTGAGGCGATGTTCTGCGCCGGCAAGTCTGCCGCGCAGATCGCCGACATCCTGCGGAGCCTGCGCACGCCGATGCTGCTGACCCGGCTGGATCCGCAGCGCTTCGCGGCGCTGCCGGCGGGGCAGCAGGAGGCGCTGGACTACGATTCGGTGTCCCAAACCGCGTTCTTCGGGGCGCCGCAGCCCGTCACGGGCGCGGCGGAGGTCGCCGTGGTGACGGCTGGGACCTCGGACGTGCCGGTGGCGCTGGAGGCGGTGCGGACGCTGGCGTTCCAGGGGCGCCGCGCCGAGTTGATCGCCGATGTCGGGGTGGCCGGGCTGTGGCGGTTGCTGCGCCGGGTGGAGGATTTGCGGGCCATGCGGCTGGTGATCGTCGCCGCCGGCATGGATGCGGCGCTGCCCAGCGTGATCGGCGGGCTGGTGGGCGGCGTGGTGATCGCCGTGCCGACCTCGGTTGGCTACGGAGTGGCGGCCGGCGGACATGCGGCGCTGAACGCGATCCTGGCGAGTTGCGCGCCCGGCATCGTGACCGTGAACATCGACAATGGCTATGGCGCAGCATGTGCCGCCTTGCGGGTGCTGGGACGGCAGGGGGAAGAGCAGCATGGAACGGCGTGATTTCGTCAAGGCCACCGCCTTGGGCGTTGCGGCTGCGGTGGTAGGCGCGGCGGCCCCGCTCGATCCCGTCGGGCAGACCAGCCAGGGCGGCCAGGCCAAGCCCACGGGGCCGGTAACGTCGAAGATCGCGCAGCACCCCGAGATGAAATACCGTCCCCTGGGACGCACCGGAGAGCTCGTGTCGCTGGTTGGCATGGGTGGCTTCCACCTCGCCAAGCCTGGCGGCGCCACCGCCGAGGAGGCGGTGCGGATCGTCCATGCCGGCCTCGATGCCGGGATCAACTTCTGCGACAATTGCTGGGACTACAATGGCGGCGAGAGCGAGATTCGCCTGGGCCGTGCGCTGGCCGGCAGATGGCGTGACCGGGCCTTCCTCATGACCAAGATCGACGGGCGGACCGCGGCGGCGGCGATGCGGCAGCTGGAGGAGTCGTTGGGCCGGTTGCAGACCGACCATGTCGACCTGCTGCAGTTTCACGAGATTATCCGGATGGACGACCCCGAACGCGTGTTCGCGGCCGGCGGCGCGTTGGAGGCGGTGTTGCGTGCCCGGGAGCAAGGCAAGCTCCGCTATATCGGCTTCACCGGTCACAAGAGTCCGGCGATCCACAAGCACATGTTCGACGTGGCCGATGCCCATGGCTTCCACTTCGACACGGTGCAGATGCCGCTGAACGTAATGGACGCGCATTACGACAGTTTCGAGCAAGGCGTGCTGCCGGTGGCGCTGGCGCATGGCACAGCCGTGATGGGGATGAAGGCGTTTGGCGACACCTTCATCGTCGACTCGAAATCGATGTCGCCGCTGGACATGCTGCAGTATCCGATGAGCCTGCCGGTCAGCATCCAGATCACCGGGATCGACAGCATGCCGGTCCTTGTGCAGGCACTAGAGGCGGTTCGGACGTTCCAGCCGTTCACCGCGCAGAAGCGGGCCGACCTCCTTGCCAAGACGGCCGATCTTGCCAAGGGCGGCAAGACCGAGCGCTACAAGACATCCACCCATTTCGACGGCACGGTGCACAACCCGCAATGGCTGGGATAGCGCCCGCGGTCAGTCCGCCGTCCCGAGGCTCTGCCCCCGCGTCCCCGCCGCCGCAGCCTCCCGCAGCCGCGCCCGGCCGATCCACAGCGCCACCAGCCCGGCGATGCCGCACACGGCGACGAAGGGGAGCATTGCGAAGGTGAAGCTGCCGGTCGCCTCGCGGATCGCACCGATCGCGTAGGTCGCACCGAATACCCCCAGATTGTTCAGCGAGTTGATCTGCCCGATCGCCAGAGCGGAGATGCCCGCGGGCAGCATCTCGGTCGCCAGCGCCCAGAACGGCCCCTTGATCATGGAGGCCGACATGATGACGACGCACAGCACCACGATCATCGGCGCCAGTGAGTGCACCAGCATGGTGCAGACCAGTCCGAGCGTGGCGAGGCCCAGCGGCAGCGCCGTGTGCAGCGTGCGTTCGCCCGTGCGGTCCGAGTGCGCGGCCCACAGGTACATCGCAACGCTGGCGATGGCGAAGGGCACCGAGTTCAGCAACCCGACCTGCATCGTGGTCAGGTCGTACGCCTTGATGATCTGCGGCTGCCACAACGCCAGCGCGTTGGTCACCGACGTGCCGCCGATATAGACCAGCGTCAACAGCAGCACGTATTTGTTGCCCATCACCTGCCAGAACGACAGCGACCCGGCGATCGTGCCCTCCTGCGTCTTGCCGGCGATCTCCGCCTCCAGCCATGCCTTCTGCCCGTCATCCAGGAAGCGGGCGGTGCGGATCGAGCGCGGCAGCACCAGCGCGCAGCCGATGCCCATCAGCACGGCCGGCAACCCCTCGATGATGAACAGCCAGTGCCAGCCGCGAATCCCCAGCCAGCCATCCGTCAGCAGCAGCGAGGCGGAAAGCGGCGAGCCGAGCACGCTCGACACCGGCAGCGCCATCATCAGGATCGCCACCATGCGGCTGCGGTGATGCGCCGGGAACCACAGGGTCAGGAAATAGATGACGCCGGGGAAGAACCCGGCCTCCGCGATGCCGAGCAGGAAGCGCAGCGCGTAGAAGGAGTTGGCGCCGGCCACGAATACCATGCTGGCGGAGATCACGCCCCAGGCGATCATCACGAAGGACAGCCAGCGCCGTGCCCCGATCCGCACCATCATCATGTTGCAGGGCACCGCGAACAGGCAGTAGGCGACGAAGAACAGCCCGGCGCCGAAGCCGAACGCTGCCGAGCCCAGGCCGATATCCTTGTTCATCTGCAACGCCGCGAAGCCGACATTCACCCGGTCGAGCGAGGCCAGGAAGTAGCCCACGGTCACGAAGGGCATCAGCCGGATCGCCAGCTTGCGGATGACCTGGCGTTCCATGAGCGGGGCTTCAGTCATGACTGGGATCCTCTTGAGCGGGCCTGGCAGGCAGTCGCGTCCCTAGGGCTTCGACGTTAAACGCTCCAAGTGGCGGCGTCGAACAAGCCCTAGGCCGTTGTCTTCAGCGGCAGCTTTATCGGCGTGCTAACGCAATTATTTGCCGACGCTGCCGCAGCCAATCATGGATCAGCAACGCGATTTCGGCATTGTTGCGCTCCATCATCAGCATGTGGGAGTTGCCGTAGATGCCCCTCAGGGGCAAGTCCAGCACCTCGACCGTGGCGCCGGCTGCCCGGGCCGAGGCGAAATAGCCGTCCGTGCGGGCCCGGATGGTGGGCCAGCGTGCGTCCAGGCCGAGATGGTCGCCATAGACGGCGAGCACGGGAATGCCGGCCAGCGCCGCCCCGTCGCCCGCGCCGCCCTGCGCCGGTTCGATGGCGACGATGGCGGCCACCTGGTGGGGGCAGCGCTCCGCCGCCTGGAAGGCGAAGGCGCCGCCCTGGGAATGCGCCACGATGACCGCCGGGCCGACCTGTTCCAACAGCCTGCAATATGCGTCCACCGCCAGTGCGTCGGTCGTGGACCAGCGGGGTACGACCTGGCGCATGAACGCGCCGAACGCGTCCAGCGGAAAGCGGCAGTTCGGGTAGGCCGCAGCCTCCAGGCTGGCGAGGCTGCCGTCGCGCACGGGGCGGCCGATGCGGAACTGGGTGAAACTGTCCTGCAACGTGCGCAGCATCGCGGGCGCCGCGAAATGCGGGTCGCGCGGCGCCCAGCCGGACCGGCCCCGCTCCACCGCATCGACGTTGTAGCAAGGCCAGCCAAGGCGCAGGAACCGGGTGAACCAGCCCTCGCGGCCATCGGGCGTGGTCTCCCAGGTCACGCCCGTCAACGAGCCGCCATGCCAGAACAGCACGGGCGGTCGCGCCGCGGCTGCGGGGATGGCGTACTGCACGTACATCTGCCCCAGCGACGTCGTGCCGTTGGGGTCGATGCGCACCGGTACCCCGTTGCGTGCGAGGACGTGCTGCTCGACCGGCGCTCCCTCCGTCTCGGTCGTTTGGCCGCCGATGAAGAACGATCCCAGCCCGCGCAGGCTCAACGCGGGAGCGGTGTCGGCCCAGCCTGGTAGAGCAAGTGCCACGAAGCCATCCTCCGTCGTTCGTCCGTGTTTGTGCACGATGGCGCGGAGCGGCCCAAGCCCGGCTGCCGTGTGGCGGCGGTCCGACAGATGTCACGAACGGCACGGCAATATGTGCCATACGCGTGACGCTGCCACTGACCGTGATCGAGGCCGTTTGCCGATGCCGTTGACCGTGATGATGAAGCGCAGGCTGGCCGCCTGCTTCCTGGCATGTGCCATGCTCGCCGCAACTCCCCCGGCCGCGCTGGGCCAGGCAGCGCCGCCGGCCGAAAATCAGGTGACGCCGGGCGGCCCCGGCCCGGCGCACAACCCGGTATCCGGCTCGGCCGACCAGTCCGGTCCGGCAGCAATCCCCTCGCCGGGCCAGCCGGGATGGGCCGCGACCCTGTTCAGCGACAGTCAAACCACCTTGCTGGGGGATTTGTACGGCGGCCGCACCGCCCTCGCCATGCATGGCGTGAGCCTCGGCATCCAAGAGGTCGACGAGGTATCCGGCAACGTGCGCGGCGGCATCCGCCAGGGGGCCGATTACAAGGGGCTCACCACGCTCAGCCTGGGCGTCGACACGGGGAAGGCGTTCGGCTGGGAGGGCGGCATCCTCAACGTCAGCGCCCTGCAGATCCGCGGCCGGGATCTGAGCGTGGACAACCTGCTGGTGCTGCAGACCGAGAGCGGCACGGAGGCGCAACGCTCCACCCGGCTGTGGGAGGCTTGGTACCAGCAGACCCTGCTGAACGGCAAACTGGACATCAAGCTCGGGCAGCAATCGCTGGACAACGAGTTCATCGTGAGCACCGGGGCGTCGTTGTTCGTCAACGGCGCCTTCGGCTATCCCGCCGTGCCGTCGCTGGACCAGTACGGCGGCGGGCCGGCCTATCCGCTGGCATCCCTCGGAGCCCGGCTGCGCGCGCAACCGCTGGACGAGCTGACCCTGTTGGCGGGCGTGTTCGACGACAACCCGCCCGGCGGCCCGTTCCTGGACGACCCGCAGACCCGCGGGGCGTCCCAGTCCGGCAGCCGGTTCAACCTGCGCACCGGCGCCCTGGCCATTGCCGAGGCGCAGTACATGCTGAACGCGCCCACCACCGGTGCGGACGGCAAGGCGGTCGCGCACGGCCTGCCCGGCACTTACAAGCTGGGCGGCTGGTACGACACCGGGCGCTTCCCGGACCAGCGCTTCGACGCGGCCGGACTTTCACTGGCCGACCCGGCAAGCAGTGGACAGCCGCGGTTCCGCCGCGGTGACTGGGCCATCTACACCGTGGCGGACCAGGTGCTGTGGCGCCCCGACTCAGACGCTGCGCAGGCCCTCGGCGTGTTCGCCAGCGCCGTCGGCGCGCCCGGAGACCGCAACCTGGCGAGCCTCAGCCTCTATGCCGGCCTGACGCTCAAGGCCCCGTTGCCGGGCCGGGACAAGGATACCCTCGGCATCGGCTATGGACTGACCAAGATCGGCTCCAGTGCGATCCAGTTGGACCAGGACTTTGCCGGCCTGAACGGATCGCACCCGGTGCGCTCCAGCGAGAGCTTCATCGAACTGACCTACCAGCTCGTTCCGGCGCCATGGTTGTCGGTGCAGCCCAGCGCCCAGTATTTCTGGACGCCCGGCGGCGGCATCGCGGACCCGCTGGTCACCGGCAAGCGCGTCGGCAACGCCGCCGCGTTCACGCTGCGGACCACCGTCCTGTTCTGAGCACATCGGCAGGGGCAGCCATTCCGTCGCCTCCCTTGCGCCAGACGGGCAAACACCGTCACCATCGGCCTCGGAGGCAAGCGCATGACCTACAGCGTGTTCATCGACGGCGAGGCAGGAACCACCGGGCTGGGCATCCGCGAGCGCCTGCGCGACGTGCCCGGCGTCGCGGTCCGATCGATCGACCCGGCGCATCGCAAGGATCCTTCCGCCCGGCAGGACATGATGGCGCAGGTCGACCTCGCGATCCTCTGCCTGCATGACGACGCGGCCCGGGAATCCACTGCCCTCGCCGCCGCCCTCGGCAGCGACGCGCCGAAGCTGCTGGACGCCAGCACCGCCCACCGCGTGGACCCGGACTGGGTCTATGGCGTGCCGGAGCTGGAGGCCGGGCAGGCCGACCGCATCGCCCGGGCGGCCCGCGTCGCCAATCCGGGATGCTATCCGACCGGGGCCATCACCCTGCTGCGCCCGCTGGTCGCGGCCGGGATGCTGCCGTCGGACTACCCGGTCTGCGTCAACGCCGTCAGCGGCTACTCCGGCGGCGGCCGCGGCATGATCGAGGCGCATGAGGCGAGCGGCGGCCCGGCCTTCGAGCTGTATGCCCTCGGCATGGAGCACAAGCACGTGCCGGAGCTGCAACGCTATGCCCTGCTCACCCGGCGCCCGATCTTCGTGCCCGCCGTCGGCCATTTCCGCCAGGGCATGCTCGTCTCCGTCCCGTTGCATTTGGACACGTTGCCGGGCCGCCCGTCCGGGCAGGACATCGCCGGCACGCTGGCCGCGTATTACCATCACGCGCCGGCCATCCGGGTGCCCCTCGCCGAGGCCGGCGGCAAGTTGGAGCCGGAGGCGCTGAACGACACGGACGGCATGGAGCTTCGCGTCTACGCCTACCCGGGCCATGGCCATGCGGTTCTGGTGGCCCGGCTGGACAATCTAGGCAAGGGCGCCTCGGGCGCCGCGGTGCAGAACATGCGGCTGATGCTGGGGCTGGATGCCGTGCGGGAGGTGGAGCTTGCCTGAGGGCGGCCCGCTTTGGGCGCTTGACGGCGTGGCGCCGCACGTGGCGCCCGATGCCTGGGTGGCGCCGACCGCGAGCGTGATCGGCGACGTGGTGCTGGGCGCCGCCGTGGGGGTCTGGTGGCACTGCGTGTTGCGGGGCGACACGAACCACATCCGCGTCGGCGACGGCACCAACATCCAGGACGGCACCATCGTTCACGTCAGCGCCGGCAGGTTCCCCTGCCTGATCGGCAGGCACGTGACGATCGGCCATGCCTGCATCGTTCATGCCTGCACGCTGGAGGATCGCGCCTTCGTCGGCATGGGCGCCACGGTGCTGGACGGCGCGACCATCCGGGAGGGCGGCATGCTGGCGGCCGGCGGCCTGTTGACGCCGGGCAAGACGATCGGCCCGAACGAATTATGGGCCGGCGCCCCTGCCCGCCTGCTGCGGGTGATGTCGGCGGACGAGCGTGCGGGTTGGGATCGCACGGCGGCGCATTATGTCGAGCTGGGCGGACGCTATCGCGCCGGGCTCACCCCGGTGCGCTGAGCGCCGGCCCGGGAGTCACCATGCGTCCGCTTCTTGCCGCCATCCTGCTCGCCACGACCGTCGCCGCGTGCGGTCCATTGCCGCCGCCGCCCGACACGGCGCGCTTGCCCCCTGGCGTGTTCGGCCCGTTGGACCAGGACATACCGGCCACGCAATACGCGCAGTATGCGTTCGCGGACGCGGCGCGGACATACGGCAACCCGGTCGCGGGCGCCGAAGCCGTGCTGGCGATGGACTATGTCGCGGGCGAACTCAACACCAGTCCGCGCTGGGCCAACATCGGCGCCACCACCCAGCTGGAACTGTTGCAGGCACGCAGGGACACCCGCGCCGCCGTGGGGATCGCGCCAACCGCCCCGTCCCAGCTCGTGGTGGACAGTCTGCTCGCCGCGCGCAACGACCTGGCCACCGGCAACCCGGGTGCCGCGGCGGCGGCGCTCGACAACCCGGCCTTTCCCGCCGGCGGCGCCAAGACGGTCCAGGTCCTTGCCAACCTGCCCTACATCCAGATGGCGAACGTGGCGACCCAACATGCGGCGAACGAACTCTATGGGCCGGACGAGGGCGGCGGCGCGTTCCGTCCCTGAGCGCTAGGCGGCGCGCAGGAAGCCCGCCGCCCGTTCCGCGATCATCATGACGGCGGGCTGGATGTTGGTGGACGGCACCAGCGGCATGGCCGAGGCGTCCGCCACCCGCAGTCCGCCTATCCCTTGGACGCGCAATTGCGGGTCCAGCACCGCGGCATCGTCGCTGCCCATCCGGCACGTCCCGCAAGGATGGTACACGGTGGCGGCAGTCTGCCGGATGAACGCCAGCAGCGCCTCGTCGCTGTCGCAGCCCGGCTCCGGCTGTAGCTGCTGCTCGACCAGGTCGGCGAACGGCGCCGTGCGGCCGATCCGCAGGCCGATGCGCGCGCCGGCCACCATGGCGTGCTGGTCCGCCGGCGCGCTGAGATAGTTGGCGTGGATCACCGGGCGGTCCGCCGGATCCGCGCTGCGCAGCGCGAGCGTGCCGCGGCTGTCCGGCCGGCACTGGTTCCAGTTCATCATCACTCCCGGATGCTTCGGCAGCACGTAGCCGCCTTCCGGCACCAGGCTGAAATTGATGAACTGGTATTGCAGTTCCGCCTCCTCCGCCCCCGGGGTCGCGCGCGCGAACAGGGTCGCCTCCGTCGCACCCACCGCCATCGGTCCGCCGCGCCTGACGGCATAGTGCAATGCCATCGCCGCCATGCGCAGGCGCCGGGCAGTGATCTCGTTCAGCGTGCCGGCCGGCTTGGTTCGATAGCTGAGCCGGGCGATCAGGTGATCCTGCAGGTTCTGCCCCACGCCGGGCCGGTGCAGCACCGGCGTGATGCCCAGGGCGGCCAGGGCCGCGCCGTCGCCGATCCCCGAGAGCATGAGCAGGTGCGGCGAGGCGATCGCGCCGCCGCACAGCACCACCTCCCGCGCTGCGGTGAACACCTGGCGGCCTGCCGGGGTATCCGCCTCGACCCCCGTGGCACGGCCCTGCGCCACCACGACGCGCCGGGCGGACGCTCCGGTGACGATGCGCAGGTTCGGGCGGCCGCGTGCCGGGTGCAGGTAGGCTCGGGCGGTGCTGATGCGGCGACCGTGCCGGACGTTCATCTGCACGGGCGACGCACCCTCGATCGCGCCGTCATTGACGTCGCGGTGCAGCGGATAGCCCGCCTGGCGGCAGGCCGCGATGAAGGCCGCCGCACCCACGGACAGCGCCCGCGGCTCGCTGACCGGCACGGGGCCGCCCTGGCCGCGCGTCTCGCCGGGTGGCCCTGCCCAATCCTCCAGGCGGCGGAACACCGGCAGCACGTCGTCCCACGCCCAGCCACGCGCCCCGGCCTGCGCCCAACGGTCGTAGTCGTGCGGGGAGCCGCGGAGGAAGACCAGCCCGTTGACGGAGCCGGAGCCGCCCAGCACACGGCCGCGCGGCCAGGCGATGCTGCGGCCGTTCAACTCGGGTTCGGGTTCGGTGGCGTAGCCCCAATCGTAGCGCCTGGACTTCGACAGCCTGGCATAACCGGCCGGGATGTGGATCCAGATGTCGCGATCCGGCGGTCCGGCCTCCAGCAAGGTCACCCGGAGGGACGGATCTTCCGACAGGCGGGCGGCGACGATGCACCCGGCCGTGCCGCCACCGACCACGACCACGTCGGATGCCTCTGCCATCACGGCACGGCGCTGGCCGGCTCGCCGGCACCGACGGCATACCCGGGCCATTTCCGCTGCACGATCGGGCCATCGTCGCGGAACGCGTAGCAGGTATTGAGCAAAGGCGGCTTGCGACCCGCTGCCTCCCGGTTGCGCCGGGCCCGCACCGGGTAGAGCGTCTGGAACGCCACCGTCGCCATCGGCTGCAGCAGCTCGCGCAGGTGGGTGCAGCCATGGACGCCGCCGACCCGCTCCGCCACGGCCCGCATGAAGCCGCGGCCGATCTGGATGCCGACCAGCTTGGCGTAGTTGGGCGCGATCTCCGGGCAGATGCGGTAGGGGCTGTAATCGGTCGACGCCTCGAACCCGACGATCATCATATCCTCGTCGACGGTCATCCGCATGGACATGCCGTGCAGCGGCTCGCCGGGATCGATCCAGGGACGATCGTCCGTGGCGAAGCCGTAGCTCTTGGTGTCGGTCAGCCGGGCTTCGATGTCGAACAGACCATCCTCCCGGCTGTAGCCCTGGAGTTCGATGCGCCGGGTGTGCAGTGCCTCACGACGGGCAACAGGCGAACTCAGGGGCACGGTGCCGCTCCTTACTGCGTTGCAGCAACATGGTGCGGCACGCAGCTGGGCGCCAGTCATACGAACCGGGCCAGCCGCACGGCGGTATGGCCGCGGCTGGGGCGCAGGCTGGGCATCACCAGCATGCAGTCGTCGTAGGGGGTGCGGATCTCCGTCAGCCCGTCCAGCGCGATCAGGGTATTGCGCTGCGGGATCACCTGGCCGCCGGAGAACTCGCGCACGAAGGCGAACGCCGACGTGGTCGCGGTCACGGCGACCGTGACTTCGGCGATGCGGCCGCGGGTCGGGGGCGGTGGCCCGGGCAGCACGCCCGTGCAGTGGAGCACGCCGTCCAGGCACCGCCGGGCACACTCCACGGACCGCTGCTTCCAGTGCTGCCCCGACTCGACCAGGATCGCGGTCGCGGCGCCCGGGCCGGTGAACCTGGGGTAGTCGATCAGCCGGGGTCCGCTGACATGGCCGCTATCGGCGACCACCAGGCCCGGCGTGCCTGCCGCGCACCCCAACTCCCGGCCTTTCGTCGTGGGGCCGCTCAGGATCAGCGGTTCGGACGGCCACAGCATGGAATGGAGGTCCAGCAACACGTCGGCCTGGTCGATCAAGGGACGCATGGCGCGCGCGCGATCCAGTTCGCTCGACCGGCGCAGGCCGTCCAGCACCGCCGGATCCCAGAGCCGGTTCAGATCCTCGTCGACGAAACGGGATGCGGTGGGCCGCGCCGGGTCGAAGCGCTCGAACGCCGCCAGGTTGGCGAAGCCGAGGGTCAACCGGCCCGAGCATGGGGTGACGCGGGAGCGCAGCACCTGGTCCAGCACGATGGCGCCGGCCAGTTCGTTGCCGTGCATCAGCGCCGTGACCGCGACGTGCGCCCCCGGCCGGCCGGAGTCCAAGGTCGTGAAGCCGGGCACCCCGGTGTTGCCGGCCAGCCAGGGCGAGAGGTCCGGCGCAGAGACCTCGATCGCGAACTGCGGCAGCATGCCCGGGGCCGCCGCCTGCGTCATGCGGCCTGCTGGATCGCCAGGCGCGCGAGGAAGGCGTCGCAGGCATCGAGCTGGCTGGCGGCGATCCACTCGTCGGCCGTATGCGCCTGGGCGATGTCGCCGGGCCCGCAAACGATGGAGGCAATGCCGGCCTCCTGGTAGATCCCAGCCTCCGTGCCATAGCTGACAAAGCCGGCGCTGTTGGAACCGGTGAGCTGGCGCACCATCCCCGCCAACGCATGGTCCGGGTCGAGCGACAAGCCTGGCAGCCAATCGGTGACCGTGAACGTGAAGCCGGTTGCCGGGTCCACCGCGTGCATGGCTGGCTCGATGGCAGCGGTCACATGGGCCCGCAGCCGCTCCAACGCCGCCTGCTGGTCGTCGCCCGGCACCATGCGCCACTCCATGCGGAAGCTCGCGCGCTCGGGTATGATGTTCAGGATGGTGCCGCCGGACAGCATCCCGACATGTACGGTGGTGTGGGGCGGTTCGAACCCGGAGGCGAACGGACCTTCGGCGGCGATGCGGCGCTGTTCGGCGGCGATCCATGCCACCGCTTCGGCTGCGGCGTGCACCGCGTTCACCCCGCGGGCCGGAACGGAGGAATGGCCGGCCAGCCCGCGCACTGAAACGTTGGCGGCTAGCCGTCCCTTATGGCCCAGCACCGGATGCATGCTGGTGGGCTCCCCCACGATGCAGAGCGTCGGCATTTGGCCCGACTCCGCGAGATCGACGACCAGCCGGCGGGCGCCGCCGCAATCCACCTCCTCGTCATAGGAGATGAACAGGTGGATCGGGCGGCGGAGTTGGGCCGCCTGGAAGCGCGGCACGGCGGCCAGGCAGCAGGCGACGAAGCCCTTCATGTCGGCCGCCCCGCGGGCAAACAGCCGTCCGTCCCTTGCACGCAGGCGGAACGGGTCGCCGCTCCAGGCCTGGCCGTCGACCGGCACGGTGTCGACATGCCCGGACAAGGCGAGGCCGCCCGGGCCGCCGGGGCCGATCACCGCGTGCAGGTTGGCCCGCTCGGCGGTGGCGTCGTGGCTCAGCCGGCATGGGACGCCGTGTTGGTCCAGATAGGCCCGCACCCACTCGATCAAGGGCAGGTTCGAGTTGCGGGACGTGGTGTCGAACGCCACCAGGCGCTCCAGGATCTCGGTGCTGCTCATGCAGGGGGCGTCGGCCATGCCGGACATCCTATACGGGTCCGGCCCGACGGCAACGGCCCGGCTAGCAGGCCTGGGCCAGCGCCTCCTCCGCCTCCAGCCAGGCGGTCTCCGCCCCCTCCGTCTCGCGTGCGATCGCGGCGAGGCGGGTGTTGGCGGCGGTGACCTCCCCCGCACGGCCGGGGGCATACATCGCTGGGTCGGCCAGCCTGGCCTCCAGGCTGGCGCGTTCCGCGGACAGGCGGGCCAGCGCAGCTTCCGCGTCCTTGGCCTGCTTGCGCAGCGGCGCCGACTGGACGCGCGCCTGCGCCCGGTCCCTGCGGTCGTCCCGGCGGGTGGGGGCCTCCGCGCGCACCGGGCGTGCCTGTTCCACCAGCAGGCCGCGGTAATCGTCCAGGTCGCCGTCATACGCCTTGGCCGTCCCGTCCGCGACCAGCCACAGCCGGTCGGCCACCAGTTCCACCAGATGCGGATCGTGGGTGATGAGCAGCACCGCCCCGCCGAATTCGGCCAAGGCGCGGACCAAGGCGTCGCGGGCGTCGATGTCCAGGTGGTTGGTCGGCTCGTCCAGGATCAACAATTGCGGGGCGTCCCGCGTGGCCAGCGCCAGCAACAGCCGCGCCCGCTCGCCACCCGAAAGCTGCGCCGTCGGTGTTTCGGCACGATCCGCATCCAGGCCGAACCGCGCCAGTTGCGCCCGCACGGCCGGCGGCAGCGCCCGGGGCATGGCGCGCGCCATGTGATCGACCGGCGTCTCCCCGGCAACCAGCTCCTCCGCCTGATGCTGCGCGAAATAGCCGACGCGCAGCTTTGGATTGCGGCGGACCTCCCCGCCCAACGGTGCCAGCCGCCCGGCGAGCAGCTTGGCCAGCGTGCTCTTGCCGTTGCCGTTGGCGCCGAGCAGGGCGATCCGGTCCTCCATGTCCACGCGCAGGTTCACACCGCGCAGCACCACGCGACCGTCATACCCGGCATCCACCCGGTCGAGCTGCAGGACAGGCGGGGCGAGCCGCTGAGGTTCCGGGAAGGCGAAGCGCGTGGCCGTGTCCTCCACCACGCTGTCGATCACGGGCAGCCGCTCCAGCGCCTTGAGGCGGGATTGCGCCTGCCTCGCCTTGGTGGCCTGGGCGCGGAACCGGTCCACGAAGGCCTGCATGTGCGCGCGTTGGGCCGCGATGCGTTCGGCAGCGCGGGCCTGCTGCATGGCCTGCTCGGTGCGGATGCGGACGAACTCGGCGTACCCGCCGGGCGTGAGCGACAGCCGGCGCTGGTCCAGATGCGCGATCGCCTCCACCGCCCGGTCCAGCAGGCCGCGATCGTGGCTGACGATCAGGCAGGCGCCGGGAAAGCGGGCGATCCAGCCTTCCAGCCACATCGTCGCCTCCAGATCGAGGTGGTTGGTCGGCTCATCCAGCAGCAACAGGTCGGGCGCCGCGAACAGCGCCGTGGCCAATGCCACGCGCATGCGCCAGCCGCCGCTGAATTCGGCGACCGCGCGGGCCTGCGCGGCGGTGTCGAAGCCGAGCCCGGCGAGGATGGCGGCGGCACGCGACGGGGCGGCCTCGGCCCCGATGGCGCGCAGCCGCTCATGGACCTCCGCCAGCCGGGATGCGGGCGCGGTGTCCGCCTCCGCCAGCAGGGCCAACCGCTCCGGGTCGCCCTCCAGCACCGTGTCCAGCAGCGTGGCAGGGCCGGACGGCGCCTCCTGCCGGACCTGCGCCATGCGGGCACCGGCGGCCAGGTGGATGGACCCGCCATCCAGCGCCACTTCTCCCGCGATGGCGCGCAGCAAGGTGGACTTGCCCGCGCCGTTGCGCCCGACGAGCCCGATGCGGCGTCCCGCATCCACGCGCAACGATGCTTGGTCCAGCAAGGGCCGGCCAGCCATGCGCAGGGAGGCGTCTTCGACGATGAGCAGGCTCATGCCGACGATCTAGCCCGCGGATGGCGTCGCGGCCAGAGAGCGGCCGGCCTGACGCTGCGGCGCCGTCCAGGACGTCAGGTCGCTGCCGCCTCGAGTTGGAAGCGGTTGGTCAGGCGCACCAAGGCTCCGGCTTCTTCGGCCAGTGCGTGGCTCGCGGCAGTACTCTGTTCCACCATGGCGGCGTTCTGCTGGGTGACCTGGTCCATCTGATTGACGGACGTGTTCACTTCGGCCAACCCGGTCGCCTGCTCCTGCGTCGAGGCTGCGATCTCGCATACCACGTCGTCAATGTCGGCCACCTGCCGGGCGATGCGCGTCACCGCCTCGCCCGTCTCGTTCACCAGCGTCACGCCCGAGGCGATATGCCGTGCGGAGGCGGAGATGAGGTTCTTGATCTCTTTGGACGCCTCGGAGGATCGCTGCGCCAAGGCCCGCACTTCGCTGGCGACCACGGCGAAGCCGCGCCCCGCATCGCCGGCCCGGGCGGCCTCAACGCCCGCATTCAGGGCGAGCAGATTGGTTTGGAACGAAATCTCGTTGATGATGCCGATGATCTGGCCGATCTGTTGGGCCGATTTCTCGATTTCACCCATGGCCGTCACCGTGCTCTGCAAGATTTCGCCGGAATGCTCGGCATCCGCCTTGGTCCGAGACACGATCTCGCGGGCCTGGCTTGCCCCGGCCGCCGTCTTGCGCACCGTGGCCGTGATCTCATCCAGGGCCGCTGCCGTCTCTTCCAGGCTGGCCGCCTGCTTTTCCGTCCGCTTGTGCAGGTCGTCCGCCGCATTGGCGATTTCGTCGGTGCCGGACTGGATACCTGCGGTATTGCCGACGATGCTGCCGATCAACTCGTGCATCTGGCCCATGGCGCTGTTCAGGTCGGCACGCAACTGCTCGTAGGCGGGCGGCAGCACCGTGTCCAACCGGTAGGTGAGGTCGCCGGCCGCCAGGTGCTCCAGCCCCTTGCCGATCGAGCCCACCACCAAGGCTGCGGCCTGCGCGGCTGCGGCCCGGGTTGCTTCCTCCCTCACCCGCTCGTCTTCGGCAGCCCTGCGCGTCCGTGCCTCGGCCTGATCGCGCTCCAGCGCTGCGGTGCGGCTGGCATCATCCTTGAAAACCTGGACCGCCCTGGCCATGGCGCCGATCTCATCCCGGCGCCGCGTGCCGCCCACGTCGACGGCAAGGTCGTGGTTCGCCAGGCGCTGCATCGTCCGACCCAGCGCGGCAAGCGGCCGGGCGATCCCGCGCGTCGTCACCGCGAAGGCGATCAGGGCGGAGGTGAGCAATCCCGCGGCGATCAGGGCCATCGCGACGGTCGCAGTCTGCTCCGTGCGAACGGAGTAGGAGGCGGAGACAGCGTGCAACCGCTGGAGTTCGGCGTCCGCCGTCTCCGCGATCTCATTGTAGAGTCTGACGATCAGCGGCCGCCCGGTCGGACCGCCCCACGCCGACCTTGCCTCGTCGTCGTTATCCGGCAGACCGACCCGTTTGACCGCAAGCGTCTCCGTCGCGGCCTGCTGCACGAGAGGAAGGCCGGCGGCGACGGCCGCCAACGCGTCCTTGGTCGTGGCGCTGCCGTTTGCGTCGGCAAGCTTGACGCTCTGGTTGATCCGGTCGGTGAGCTCGCCCAGCGATTTCTCGAGCGCGTCGAGGCCGGCTGGCGGATCGTTCACCAGCAGGATCTCATTCACCTGTCGGCTGTAATTCTGCAGGTCGCCCCGTATGCGCATCATCTCGACCAAGCCGACCGTATCGCGGTTCACCAACCCGGAGTAATGCGCGCCGATATCGCGCGACACCCAGATGAGCGAGCCGGATACCGCGATCACCAGGAGGAAGATCGCAGCGATGAGCGCGTAGATCTTCTTGGCGATCGTCAGTGTCAGCAAGCCTTGCATCAAGGGGGCCTCCAGCCGCGAGTTCAGGTCCAAGGCGATCGGCCATTTGCTGACGCACCCACGCATTGATGAACGGGCCGCTTTAAGAACGAGTTAACGGCGGCAAGGTAGGTTCATGAAGCCGTGGCGAGCGTCAGCGAGGAGCCTGCGTCGAGACCCACCTCCAACCCGCTTTCGTCCTGGCGCGGCGTTGGAACAAATGACACATTATGGTGAGGACGCTTGAAGGGATTAACACGCATGAAGGCTTTGATCGTCGGCAGCTTGGCTCTCGCATTCGGCATTACCGGCCTGGCCAACGCAGCGGACAACCCGGACGATATCATCGTCGGCCGGCAGGCCGGGTTCGACCTGGTGCAGGGCACCCTGGTGGCCATGAAGGCGACCATCGACGATGGCGGATCGGTCAAGCCGCTCGCGGACGGGGCCAAAGGCATATCGAATTGGGGGCATGCGATCCCCGGGATGTTCCCGGTCGGCACGGAGACGGGTCACAACACCAAGGCAAAGCCGGAGATCTGGTCCGACCGGGACAATTTCGTGAAGATATCGGCGGATCTGTCAGCAGCCGCCGATAAGATGGTCACCCTGGCGCAGGCCGACGACAAGGCCGGCTTCGCCGCGGAATTCAAGGAGATGGGCGCAGCCTGCGGGGCATGCCACCGGCAGTTCCGTGCCCGCTGAAAGGTTGTCATTTCCGGCTTCGCTGGCGATGGCGATCGTTTGAGGTCGAGCAACCTCAAACAATCGCCTTCTAGAGGGCACTGAGCCTCAGCGAGGCGGACCTTTCAACACGCGGAGCACCGCATCCACGGTCAGGCCGTAGACGACGTGCCCGATGAAGCCGCGGCCATGCACTTGCCAGGGATAGCGGGAGGGCGGGCCGGCCAGGCCCATGCGTGACGTCGCCCACTCGTCCTCGATGGCCCAGGTGGTCACGCCGAACGCGAAGCCGCGGCCGGCAGTCAGCCCGACCAGCCGGTCGCGCAACACGCCGAGCAAGGCGGCCGGAGCGATGCCGATCGCGTATTTGACTGCCAGCCCCACGGTGTTCTGCTCGGGATGCGCCAGCTCCGCCCCGATCGCCCTGGTGGCGCGGTGCGCCACGATATGGGCCGGGTCCAGGCCGTCCGGCCGGGCGGCCACCGTGGCCCGCTTCGTTGCCAGGCTCTCACGGGCGACGAGGTATTTGTCGACCTCATGCAGCGCCCAGACCCCAGCCGCCCCCGCGATTGCGCCGCGGACCAGCCCGCCCATGATGCCATTGCCTGCCCGATCCGCCATTCGCAGCACTCCCGCCCTTTGGATTGGCAACGTGCTCCGCGGCCGGCCGGTTCCGGCCTTGCGAGTGCCCTGTCGGTCGGTTAAAGCCGCCGGAGTCAACCAAGGCGGGCTGTCATGGCGCTGGAGCGCACGTTTTCCATCATCAAGCCGGACGCGACGCGGCGGAACATCACCGGCAAGGTGCTCGCCACGCTGGAAGGCGCCGGGCTGCGGGTGGTGGCGCAGAAGCGCATCCGCATGAGCAAGCCGCAGGCCGAGCAGTTCTATGGCGTCCACAAGGAGCGTCCGTTCTTCGCCGGGCTGGTCGGCTTCATGACCTCCGGCCCGGTGGTCGTGCAGGTGCTGGAGGGCGAGGACGCCATCGCGCTCAACCGCAGGACCATGGGCGCCACCGATCCGAAGAAGGCCGAGCCCGGCACCGTTCGCGCCCTGTTCGCCGAGGATATCGAGGCGAACACGGTCCATGGCTCCGACTCGCCGGAGGCCGCGAAGGAAGAGATCGCGTTCTTCTTCACCGATGCCGAACTCGTCGGCTGAGCCCAGGCTTGCCCCGTCCCTGGCTTGCCATGATGTCCGCCGCAGCGCTCACGGCCTGCGCAGCGCCAGCCGTCCGACAGGCCGCCGCGCCGACGCCGGCGGCGCCGGACGGGATTGACGGCCGCTACCGCGGCATCGCCCGGCTGACCCGGGCGACGATCCGCGGCTGCCCACGCAGCGGATCGCGGATCGTGACGATCGAGGGCAATGCGCTCTCGCTCAACTACCGCGGCCCGACGGCATCCTACGCGCTGGCGGCCGTCGCGGGACCCGATGGCAGCATCCATGGCGGCGACGGGCGCGGCACGATCGAGGGCCAGATCAGCGGCAGCCACCTGGACGTGACCGTATCGTCGCAATACTGCGAGGTTCGCTACGCCCTGGACCGGATCTAGGCGGCCTCTCCCGTCCTGGCAGCAGGATCGGTGCCGGGCGTCGGCAGGGCTTCACACAGGCGAGCAACTGCCGCAGCCTGGCCGGCTTGCGGACGGCCGCGTTCATGCCAATACCCTTGGCATGCATCAGCTGCCCGGAGGAGCGCACGCATGATCATCGACAACCAGGCCCAGGTCACCGACGCCGTGCTGCAGGCCATGGCGGGCGCCACCAACCCGCGGCTGCAGCAGGTCATGGCGTCGTTCGTGCGGCACATGCATGCCTTCGTCCGCGAGACCAGGCTCACCGAGCAGGAGTGGGAGCTGGGCGTGTCCATCCTCAACCGGATCGGCCAGGCCACGCACGACCTGCATAACGAGGGCATCCTGTTCTCCGATGCGATCGGCGTCTCCACGCTGGTCTGCCTGCTGAACAACGGGGACCATGGCGCCACGGAGAACGCGTCCGCCCTGCTGGGTCCGTTCTGGCGCCTGGGCGCGCCGCAGACCGCCAACGGCGACAGCATCGTCCGCTCCGAGACCGACGGGCCGCCGCTGTTCGCCACCTGCCGCATCACCGACCCGGCGGGCACCCCGCTGGCGGGGGTGGAGGTCCATATCTGGCACTCCTCGCCGCGCGGCTTCTACGAGAACCAGGATCCGGAGCAGGCGCCGATGAACCTGCGCGGCGTTTTCCACACCGATGCGCAGGGCCGCTTCTCCTTCCGCTCGGTACGGCCCGCCGGCTATCCGGTGCCGACCGACGGCCCGGTGGGCGACATGCTGCGGGCGCAGAACCGTCATCCCTACCGCCCGGCGCATCTGCACATCCTGGCGCACACGCCGGGCTTCAAGACGCTGATCACGCAGGTCTTCGTCGATGACGACGAGCATCTGGACAGCGACGTGGTGTTCGGCGTCACGCGCACGCTGATCGGGGATTACCAGCTTCACCAGGATGGTGGCGCGCCGGCGGCGGACGTGACCGGGCCGTGGTACAGCTTCGACTACGTGTTCGTCATGGAGCCGGGCGAGTCCGTGCTGCCGGCGCCGCCGATCAAATAGCCTGCGCACAAAGCGGTTTCGATCCCGCGCCGATCCCGCTATAGGCCGGTCTGCAATGGCCGAGACCCTCCGGAAGAGTGGTCCGCTGCCAGGGAGGAAGGAAGACCATGGCCCACGGCGCGATGCTGCCCACGGCGAAGACGCCGTTCTATCGCTCACTCTACGCCCAGGTGTTGGTGGGCATCGTGCTCGCGGTGGTCGTCGGCAATTTCTTTCCTGACTTCGCGATCGAGATGAAGCCGCTCGGCGACGGCTTCATCAAGCTGATCAAGATGATGATCGCGCTGGTGGTGTTCTGCACCGTGGTGTCCGGCATCTCCTCCATGGGCAGCATGAAGAAGGTGGGCCGGGTCGGTGGCAAGGCGCTGCTGTATTTCGAGATCGTCTCCACCTTCGCCCTGTTCCTGGGCATGGCGGTCGGCAACATCCTGCAGCCAGGCGCGGGCTTCAACGCGGACCCGTCCAAGCTCGACAGCAAGGCCATCGCCCAATATGCCGGCGCGGCGCAGCACCAGAGCATCGCCGACTTCCTGCTCAACATCATTCCCAACACCTTCATCGACGCGTTCGCCAAGGGCGACATCCTGCCGGTGGTGCTGGTGTCGATCCTGTTCGGCTACGCCGTCTCCGTGCTGGGGGAACGCGCCCGCCCGATGCGCAACGCGATCGACAGCGCCACCGGGGTGGTCTTCGCCGTGGTCAACCTGCTGATGCGCCTGGCGCCCTTCGGGGCGTTCGGCGCGATGGCGTTCACCGTCGGCCGCTATGGCATCTGGTCGCTCGGACCGTTGCTGAAGCTGGTGGGCGTGTTCTACCTGACCAGCATCATCTTCGTGGTCGGCATCCTCGGGATCATCTCCGCGGTCGCCGGGTTCAACATCTTCAAGCTGCTGAACTACATCAAGGCGGAAATCCTGCTGACGCTCGGCACCTCCTCCTCCGACCCGGCGTTGCCGTCGCTGATGGAGAAGCTGGAACGCGCGGGTTGCTCGCGCCCCGTCGTCGGCCTGGTCGTGCCGACCGGCTACATCTTCAACACGGACGGCACCAGCATCTACATGACGCTGGCCGCGCTGTTCGTGGCCCAGGCGACCAACACGCCGCTCTCCTTCGAGCAGCAGATCGCCCTGTTCGCCGTGGCGATCCTCACCTCCAAGGGCGCCAGCGGCGTGACGGGGGCCGGCTTCATCGCGCTGGTGGCGACGCTGGGCGTGGTGCCTTCCATCCCGCTCGCGGGCATGGCGCTGATCCTCGGCATCGACCGCTTCATGAGCGAGGCGCGGGCCTTGGTGAACATGATCGGCAACGCGGTGGCCACCGTGGTGATGGCGGCCCTGGAGGGCGAGCTGGACCGTAACCGGCTGCGCGCGGCGCTGAACGGCGAGATCGAGGAAGACCCGTCCAACCTGACCGCCATTGCCGCCGCTGCCGGCGAATAACGGCCGGGTTACGCCCGCAACGCGTCGGCGTCCGAATCCAGGCCGTGCAACGCGTCCAGGATCGCCGGCACGAACGATCCCGGACCGGTGGCAGACCTGGCCGCCACCTGCCCGGCCAGGCCGAGCAGGATAAGCGCGTGCAGGGTCGCCAGCAGCGGATCCGGCTCGACGGCCAGGCAGGCGGCGGCGAGGGCACCGGCGACGCAGCCCATGCCGCTCACCTGCGCCATCAGGGCATGGCCGTGGTGGACGGCGACAGTCCGGCCGCCATCCGTCACCCGATCGACGGCGCCCGTGATGGCCACGACGGTGCCAAGCTCGCGCGCCAGGTGGCGGGCAGGCTCCAGCGCGTCCGCCGGGTCATGCACCGCATCGGTCCCGCGGCCCGCCACGCCGGCCTGCGCCATCGCCAGGATTTCCGATGCGTTGCCCTTGATCAGGTGCGGCCCAGCCGGCAGCAGCGCCCGGGCGGCCTGGCTTCGCGCCGGGATCGCCCCAGCGGCCACCGGGTCCAGCACCCAGGGCACGCCGGTTCGCCGGGCAAGGCCGGTCGCGGCATGGGCTGCCTCCAGCCGCGCCGGCGTTTGCATGCCGAGATTGACCAGCACGGCGTCCGCCGCCTGCGCCACGGCGCCCATCTCCGCCACCGCCTCCGCCATGAGCGGCGACGCCCCGAGGCAGAGCAGGGCGTTGGCGGTGAGGTTCGCTGCCACTGGACTGGTCAGGCAATGCACCAGCGGCCGCCGGGCACGAACCGCCGCCAGGGTGTCGCCGGCCGAGCGGGGAGAGGCGTGTGGCATGGCCGTTCCATATCGCGTTCGTCCGCAGGCGGCGAGGCGGCGCACTTGCCGGCCGTCGGCCCGCCGGCAATGCTGCGCCGCAATCCCCGACCGACCGGAGCAGGCATGACCTTTTCCGCCCTTGATTCCGCCCTCCTCGGCCCGCTCTTCGCGACCGACGATATGCGGGCGTGTTTTTCCGACGAGGCGCGGCTGGCCGCGATGCTGGCCGCCGAGGCGGCGCTGGCACGGGCGGAGGCCTCGCTCGGCCTAGCCCCTGCCGGGTTGGCGGAGGCGGTGGCGGCGCTGCGCCCGGCGGCGCTGGATGCGGCGGCGCTGGGCCGCAGCACGGCCGTGGCGGGCGTCCCGACGATTCCCTTCGTGAAGGCCGTGCAGGCCAGGCTGCCGCCGGAGATGGAGCGCGCCTTCCACAAGGGCGCCACCACCCAGGACATCCTGGACACCGCGCTGGTCCTGCAGATGCGGGATGGCCTGCGCCTGATCGAGGCGGAGTTGGCCGCGACCCTGGATGGGCTTTGCACGCTGGCGCTGGCGCATGCCGGCACGCCCTGCGTCGGACGAACCTACGGCCAGCATGCCGCCCCGCTCAGCTTTGGCTACAAGGCGGCGGTCTGGCTGGCGGGGGTGGCGGAGGTCGCAGCCGGCTTGCCCCGCCTGCGCGGGCGGCTGCTGGCCGCGTCCCTGGCCGGCCCGGTCGGCACCTTGTCCGGCCTGGGCGAGGCAGGGCCCGCCGTGCTGGCGGCGTTTGCCCGGGACCTCGGCCTGGACGCCGCCCCGATCGCCTGGCACGTGCGCCGGGCCCGCATGGCCGAGGCGGGTGGCTGGCTGGCGCAGCTCATCGGTGCGTTGGCCAAGATGGCGACCGATGTCGCGAGCCTCGCCTCGACCGAACTCGGCGAGGTCGCGGAGCCCTACGTGCCCGGCCGCGGCGGCTCCTCCGCCATGCCGCACAAGCGCAATCCCGTCTGCTCCACCGTGATCCTGGCCGCCCACGCCGCAGCCCCCGGCCATGCCGCCGCCCTGCTCACGGCGATGGCGGCGGCGCATGAGCGGCCGGCGGGCCTTTGGCATGCGGAATGGCATGCGCTGCCGACCCTGTTCGGCCTGGCATCCGGCGCCTTGCGGGAGGGCCGAAGCCTGGCCCAGGGCTTGGAGGTGGATGCCGGGCGCATGCGCGCGAACATCGACATCACCAGGGGCCTGCTGTTCGCCGATGCCGCGGCGGCCCGGTTGGGGCACGTCATGGGGCGCGAGGCGGCGCACGGGCTGGTGGAGCACGCGGCGGCCGAGGTGCGCCGCGGCAGGGACTCGCTGCAAGGGGTGCTCACGCGCGATCCCGCCGTGATCCAGGCCGGCATCGACCTGTCGGGCGCGTTCGACCTGGCCCCGTCTGTCGACGCCGCCGGCCCGTGGGTGGACCGTGCCGTGGCCGATGCCCGCGCGGTCCGCCACGCGCTGTGTGCGTAGCGGGCCACGTCCGGTGCACGGAGCACGCGGCGATGTCCGGACCCGACGCCCACCGGACGGCCCAGGGGCGATCCAGCTTGTGAGGAGGGACGTATGATCCGTGATGCGGAAACCCTGGCGGGTATCCTCGGCTCGATCCGCCGGTTCGTGAACGACACGCTCATCCCGCGCGAGCACGAGGTGGCCGAAACCGACGACATTCCCGCCGACATCATCGAGAAGATGCGTGAGCTCGGCCTGTTCGGGTTGACCATCCCCGAAGAGTACGGCGGCCTGGCCGTGACGATGGAGGAGGAGGTCGGCATCGCCTTCGAGCTGGGCCGCACCTCGCCCGCCTTCCGTTCCTACATCGGGACCAACAACGGCATCGGATCGATCGGCATCATGCTGGACGGGACGGAGGGGCAGAAGGCCAAGTACCTGCCAAGGCTGGCGAGTGGCGAACTGATCGGCTCGTTTTGCCTGACCGAACCCGATGCCGGCTCGGATGCCGCATCGCTGAAGACGCAGGCGGTAATGGACGGCAACCACTACGTCATCAACGGCACGAAACGCTACATCACCAACGCGCCGCATGCCGGCATCTTCACGGTGATGGCGCGGACGAACCCGGCGATCAAGGGTGCCGGCGGCATCAGCGCCTTCATCGTCGAGCGGGATACGCCCGGCGTCTCCCTGGGCAAGCCCGACAAGAAGATGGGGCAGCGGGGCGCCCATACCTGCGACGTGATCTTCGACAACGTGCGCGTTCCAACCGAGCAACTCATCGGCGCCGAGGAAGGGGTCGGGTTCAAGACAGCCATGCGTGTGCTGGACAAGGGACGGCTGCACATCGCGGCGCTCAGCGTCGGGGCAGCCGAACGGATGCTCGACGATGCGCTCCGCTACGCCATGGACCGCAAGCAATTCGGCAAGCCGGTCGCCGAGTTCCAGCTCATCCAGGCCATGCTTGCGGACAGCAAGGCGGAAATCTACGCGGCGCGCTGCATGGTACTCGATGCCGCACGCAAACGCGACGAAGGCGCGACCATCACGACGGAAGCCTCGTGCGCGAAGATGTTCGCGACCGAGATGTGCGGCAGGGTCGCGGATCGTTGCGTGCAGATCCATGGCGGCGCCGGCTATGTCAGCGATTACCCCATCGAACGGTTCTACCGCGACGTGCGCCTGTTCCGGCTGTACGAGGGCACGACCCAGATCCAGCAAATCGTCATCGCACGCAACATGGTGAAAGAGGCGCAGCGCTAAGGCTGCGTGGCCGAATTGCTTAAGCCGACCTGCAGGCCGGCGCGTCCTACGGTGGAGCCCCGCCAATGTTGAAGACCGGCGCCCAGCATCTCGAAAGCCTGCGCGACGGACGCGTCGTCTACGTGGGCGACCAGCGCATCGACGACGTGACCACCCACCCGGCGTTCCGCAACGCCGCCCGCTCGATCGCCGCGATCTACGACATGAAGGCGGACCCCGCGAACCGCGACGTGATGACCTACGAGCAGGACGGCGCCCGCTACAGCGCCTATTTCCTTCCGGCCCGGACCCAGGCGGACCTGCTGAAACGCCATGCCGCGCACAAGCGCATCGCCGATCTCAGCTACGGCCTGCTGGGCCGCTCTCCGGACCACGTGACGAGCTTCGTCACCGGCATGTCTCTGCGCCCGGAGGTGTTCGGGCAGTATGGCGACAACCTCATGGCCTATTACCGCCAGATGCGCGACAACGACATCTACGCCGCCTATGCCGTCGTGCCGCCACAGGCTGCCCGAAACCCGGATTTCTACCAGAAGAACAACATTCCCGTCCCCACCCTGCACGTCGTGCGGGAGGACGAGGACGGCGTCGTCATTTCGGGCATGAAGATGCTGGCGACCGGTGCGGTGCTGGCGAACGAGGTCTGGATCGGCAACCTGGTGCCCCTCGCGGCCGACCAGTTGGCGCAGTCGATCACCTGCGCGGTGCGATGCAATGCGCCGGGCTTGTCGTTGTGGTCGCGCAAGCCGTTCGAACGGGCTGCGCAGGCCGAGTTTGAAAATCCGCTGGCCTACCGCTTCGACGAGACCGACAGCATGCTGCTCTGCGACGAGGTGAAGGTGCCGTGGCAGCGGGTCTTCGTCCATAACGACGCGGTGCTCGCACGCAACATCTACATCCAGACCGCCGGCCACGCCTACGGCAACCACCAGTCGAACATCCGCTACCTGTCGAAGCTGCAGTTGATCGTCGGCCTGGCCAGCCGCATCGCCCAGGCCTCCGGCGCCGACCAAGTGCCTGCGGTGCGGGAGACGCTGGGCCGGCTGGCCGCGTTGGAGGCGACGCTGTCCGGATTGATCGCCGGGCAGTTGCAAGCCGCCGAACCCTTCCCGACCGCCGGCTCGCTGTGCCCGAACCGCCGCTTCGTCTACGCGGCGCTGAATTGGTGCACGGAGAGCAATTCCGCGATCATCGACCAGCTGCGGGAGCTGTGCGGCGGCAGCGTGTTCCAGATGCCGGCCGACATCTCCGTGCTGCGTGACCCGGCGCTGCGGCAGACATTCGAAACCTATTGGGCAACACCGCAGTTGGGCGCGCTGGACCGCATGAAGCTCTTCAAGCTGGCGTGGGAGCTGGTCGGGTCCGAGTTCGCGGGCCGGCACCAGCAATACGAGAAGTTCTACGCGGGCGCCTCGTTCGTGGTGCGCAACTACAGCTACACCCACGCCGACTGGCAAGGCTTGCACGACGTGGTCGACCGGCTGCTGGACAGCTACGACGTTCCGGCCCACCTGCAGACCGGCGCAGCCGGCGCCGTCGATTGCGACCGCAATCGCGGAACATGAGCGACGGGCCGCTGCCATTTTTGCGCAGAATCGACGTGCCCGCATCCCGCTCCCACGCGATCGCCAAGCGGACAAGAAGGACGAAGCCGATGCAATGGACGCGTTTGGCCCTGCTATGGACCGTGGTCATCGCCCGTTCGGCACTTGCCGCCGGGGCACCGGCTTCGACCGTGATCGCGTCCATCGACCTGTCCCAGACGTTCGGGACGCGCTCCGCGTGGCGGTTCACCGCCTCCCAAGGCCCCTCGATCGCCGACCCTTTCGGGGCGGGCGACGACCAGGTGCCCGGCAAGGTCGACCTCTGCCTCGCCAATGCCGCGTCTGGACCCTGCGACCCGCACTTGCAGGGCGGATTGCAGGCCGCCTCCGACGATCCCCAATTCTCGGAACCGCATTACCTGAACGAGGCGCGGGTCGTTCGTTCCCACGGCACGTCCGGCCGACCCGTCCTGCTCGTGGTGACAGCCAGCCTGCATAGCGGTGACGGGGACCAGCTCGTCCTCACCCAGGCGCTGGCCTACGACGCTGCCGCCGACCGCTTCGTGCAGGTCTACCGGCACTCGACGGGAACGAACAACAACCAGGAGGTGCGTCAGATCGCCGCCGGACCCTTGGCGGGAGACATCATCTCGGCCGAGCCGACCGAAAACGCACCCTTCGGCTTCTGGGTATCGGTCAACACCTTCGCCCCGACCGGCTACAAGCAGGTCCTGCGCTACCGCAGCGCCACGACCTACGGCGACGGCAATCCCTTGCCGGTGATCGATTCCGAAATGGTGAACATCCAACGCCACCTTGGCTTCTGGCGCCCTGGAGCGGCCTTGCCGCGTCCCACCGGCCCCTGCCCAAGGCCGCACCTCATCCGGATGGAGCTGTGGTGCGGTTGAACGGGCGACACCCGATCATGCGGATACCGGCGCGGTGGTGAGCCGGACGAGTTCGCACAGCGTCCGCGTCACCGGCACGTCCAGCCCCTGGGCAAGCGCCGCCGACACCACCGCGCCGTTGATGGTCTCGATCTCCGTCACCCGCCCCGCCAGCACGTCCTGCAGCATCGACGGCTTGTGGTCGCGATGACCGGCGAATGCTGCCGCCAGCGCTGCATGGACGCGGCCCGGATCAACCGCCAACCCGCGCGCCGTGGCGACGGCGAGCGTTTCCGCCACGATCGACGCCACCAGGGCACGCCCCGAGGGATGGTCCGCGATCGGCCCCACATTCAGCCGCGTGACTGCGGCGACGGAGTTCATGGCGGCGTTGAAGGCCAGTTTCTCCCAGACCGCGACCTCGACCATGGGGTCGACGATGCAGTCCAGCCCGGCCTTGCCCAGCACGGAGGCGATCGACCGCAAGGCGGCGCCTGCGCCGTCCGCGCCACTCCAGATCCGGACGGAGCCGCGGCCGTGCGACGTGACGAAGCCCGGCGCGGCCAAATCCGCTGGCCAACTCGTCATCCCGGTGATCACGCCGGCCTGCGTCGCCTCGCGGATCACCGCGTCGTTGCCGAGACCGTTCTGCACCGTCACGATCCAACTGGAGCGCGGGAGGAGATGGGCCGCAGCCCGGATCGCCGCCCGGGTATGCGGCCCCTTGGTGAAGATGATCGCCAGGTCGCACGGGGTGGTGAAGCTGTCTGCCGTTCCGGCCTGGACGGGGATCACACGCTCGCCGGCATCGGTGCGCAGGCGCAGGCCGTCCGCCCTCAAGGCTGAAAGATGCGGCCCGGCGACGTCGACCAGGCGCACCGCCGCGCCGCTCTCGGCCAGCAAGCCGCCGAACAGGCCGCCCATGGCGCCGGCGCCGATGATGACGATGTTCATGGCCGACCCAATCGCGCCTGGCGCGTCAAAATTCCAGCAGGTTGTCGCGGAACTGCCTATGCGCGTAGCTGCGGCGCACCAGGCCGCGCTGCTGCAATGCCGGCACCAGCCCGTCGGTGACCTCCACCACCGTCTTGCGGCTGACGTTCGGCAGCACCAGCAGGAAGCCGTCGCCGCCGACCTCCTGCATCGCCTCGTCCATCTGGGCGGCCACCGTCTCCGGCGTGCCGACCAGGTCCACGCTGCCGCCGCCGCTGGTGTAGGCCAGGATCGCCTCCCGCAGCGTGCGGCCGCCGGCCTTCTGCAGGAAATTCGCCAGGCTTGACTGGTGTCCGTTGGTGGTCAGTTCGCCGACCGGCGCGTCCAGGTCGTAGCCGGAAAAGTCGATGTTCGTGGTCCAGCCCATCTGCGCCAGCCGGCGATGGATGTCCTCGGTCGTCGCCACGCTCCGCAGGGCGGCGCGGGCCTGCGCCTCCTCGTCCGTGTTCGCCAGGATCGGGGTCGCCATGAACAGCACCTTGCACGTCCGCGGATCGCGCCCGGCCGCGCGCATCCGCGCGTGAACGTCGTCCCGGTACGCCTTCATCGCGGCGGTGCCCTTCGGATGGGCCACGATGGTGTCGGCGTATTGCGCCGCGATCGCCCGGCCCTTGGCAGACCCGCCGGCCTGCGCGATCACCGGGCGTCCCTGCGGGCACGGGCCGGAGTTCAGCGGGCCGCGGCTGGCGTAGTACTCGCCCCGGTGGTCGATGGTGTGCACCTTGGCAGGGTCGATCAGGGTGCCCGTGGCACGGTCGGCCACGATGGCACCCGGCTCCCACGAATCCCACAGCCTGGTCACCACGTCGATGTACTCGGCCGCCATGTCGTAGCGTGTGTCGTGCTCCGGCAGCCGCTCCAGCCCGAAATTCTGTCCCGACAGGTCGGAGCTGCCCGTCACCATGTTCCATCCCGCCCGGCCGCCGGAGACCTGGTCCAGCGTTCCGACGATGCGGGCCGTCAGGTACGGGTGGTACGCGAAGGTGGACAGCGTCGGCACGATGCCCAGGCGGGACGTCGCCGCCATCATCAGCGACGCGACGACGGACGGTTCCTGCCGCGGCACGGACATGCCGTTCTTGAGGAAGATGTCGCGCGAATCCTGCCAGTTCTGCCCGATATAGATCGAATCCTCGATCAGCAGGTAGTCGAAGCACGCGCGTTCGATGGACCGCGCCAGGTCCAGGAACATGTCGGCCGACATCCAGTCATCGCTGATGTTGCCGCTCCATTGCTCGCCCCAGGCCTGGATGCTGGACCCTTGCAGGAACCAGGCAAGGTGAAACGGGTCTGCGGCCATGCGGACATCCTCGTGCGACGGCTGGCCACGAAGCATGCACCATGCCACCCGGGTACGGCACGCCTCTTGCAGACCGAGGCGTGACGCAATGCCGATGGGTAAGGAGCCACCGTGATAATAAGCCAGGCGCTGGGTAACGTTCGCTCGCTGCTGCTATGCACCGCCCTCGCCTCGGCGGTGTTCGGGACAGGTCCGTCCCGTGCCGAGACGGTGGGGCCGGTGAGCGACGACATCGGCGTCGTCAGCATCCCGAAGGGCCAGCCGATCCAGATCGGCGGCCTGCTCGTGCTGTCGGGACCGGACCTGTCGCTGGGTGTCGATGCCTCCCGCGGGGCGCAGATCGCCTTCGACGACAGCAAGGACATGCTGGTCGGCCATCCGATCGCCTATGACCCGGAGGACGGGCAGTGCAGCGTCGAAGGCGGCCAGACCGGCGCCACGCGGCTGGCGTCCAACAAGCAGATCGTGGGCGTGATCGGCACGTCCTGCTCGTCCGAGGCACGCGGCGGCGCGCCGATCCTGTGGAATGCCGGCATGCCGATGGCGCTGACCAGTGCGACCGCGCCGCCGCTGACTGCGCCGGACCGCCCCGTCGGCCTGCAGGGCATCGTGCGGTTCGTCTACAACGACCTGAACGCCGCCGGGGCCGCGGTGAAATACACCAAGAGCATCGGCGTCACCCAGGCGGCCACCATGCATGACGGCAGCCTGTACGCGCAGCAATTGGCCGACACCTTCGCCGCGCAGTTCAAGGCGGCAGGCGGCACGATCGTGGCGGCCGAGGCGATCTCCCCCTCCGACACCGACCTGCGCCCGGTGCTGACGCGGATCGGCACCTCCAAGCCGCAATTGCTGTTCGCGCCGATCTTCGTCGGGGCCTCCGCCTACCTGGTGCGGCAGATCAAGGAGATCCCCGTCCTGGCCAAGACGCCCGTGCTCGGCACCGACGCCGTGCTGGCGCCGGCCTTCCTGGAAGCCGCCGGGAGCGCCGCGATCGGATACCGGATGACCGGCATCGACAACGACCCCAAGCTGATGGGGCCGCGCTACGGCGAGTTCCTGGCCAAGTACAAGGCGAAATTCGGCGAGGACCCGATCAGCGGCTTCCACGCCAACGGCTACGACGCGGCACTCGCCATGATGAAGGCGGTCGAGGCGGTGGCCAAGACGACCCCCGACGGCACCACCTATATCGGCCGCAAGGCCCTGCGCGACGCCCTGATCCACACCAAGGACCTGGACGGCATCAGCGGCAAGCTGACCTGCGACGCCAACGGCGATTGCGGCGCCTCCAACTTCGCCGTGTTCGAATACGTCTCGGGCGACCCGGCGGACTTCAAGCTCGGGACCAACCCGAAGCGTATCTACCCGTAGGCTATGAGCGCCCGGTTGCGGGACTGGCTGCGCCGGGCGACCGGCGTGGAGTGGTTCCTGCTTGCCCTTCGCCTGCTGGTGGTCGCCGTCGTCGGCACGGGGTTCGTGGCAGGGCTGCTGCACCCGCGCTACGGCCAGGAGGATTGGTTCTCCTTCCTGGCCTTCGGGCTGACCATCGGGGCGATCTACGCGCTGATCGCCCTAGGCTACACGATGGTCTACGGCATCCTGCGCATGGTGAACTTCGCCCATGGCGACGTCTTCATGGTCGGCGCCTATGCGAGCTGCTTCACCCTGCTGGCATGCAACCGCAGCGGGCTGCTGCAAAGCCAGCCGGCGCTCAGCTTCGGCCTGGCCGTGGTCGCGTGCGTCGCCGTGTCCGGCGCGGTGGCGGTGTTGGCCGAGCGGATCGCCTACCGGCCGTTCCGCCGCGGCCGCTCCCTGGCGCCGCTGATCAGCACGCTCGGCCTCTCCTTCGTGCTGGAATATTCGGCACGCGGGATGTTCGGTGCGCAGAACAAGTCATTTCCGTCGATGCCGGCGATCGACGGCCTCATCACCTTTGCCGGTTTTTCCGTGCCGCGCTCGCAGGTCGTGGTGGTGCTGGCGGCGCTGCTGACGATGATCGCGCTGACGCTGATCGTGATGCGGACGCGGATCGGCACCGCCATGCGCGCCGTGGCGGAGGACAAGGACGCGGCGACGCTGATGGGCATCGATGTCGACCGGGTGATCGTCTTCACCTTCATCCTCGGCGGGGCGATGGCGGGGATCGCGGGGCTGCTCTACGGCCTGGTCTACAAGCAGATTTCCTTCTTCATGGGCTTCTTCCTGGGCGTGAAGGGGTTCGGCGCCGCCGTGCTGGGCGGGATCGGCAACATACCCGGCGCGATGCTGGGCGGCTTCGCCCTGGGCCTGGTGGAGAGCCTGGGGCCGGCACTGTTCCTGGAGGGGCTGGGCGTCGACTCGCCGTACCAGCTGCGGGACGCGATCGCCTACACCATGCTGGTGATGGTGCTGATCTTCCGCCCGCGCGGCCTGCTGGGTGAGCGGTTGTCCACGGCACGCGCATGAGCGCCGCTGCGGCGCTCGCACCGGCCCGCCTGGCGGTGCCGGTGCGCCCGGTGATCAACGCGGGGCTCGGCATCGCCGGGTGGTGCGGCTTCATCATCCTGATCGGCCTGTTCGGCCAGTTCTCCGACCGTTGGCTGGTGGTGGGCGTGCTGGATATCGGCCACGCCATGCTGCTGGCCATCGCGCTGGGCGGCGGCGCCTTGCTGGCACGGCGCAGTCCCGGCTGGGGCGCCGTCGCGGCGGCGCTGGTGGCGGGCGCCTTGGCCGGCGGCATTCTGGCCCTGTTGGTGGAGGGCGCGCGCGTGGCCAATTTGCGCTGGATGTTCGTCGCCTTGACGCCGCTGACGCTGAACCGCACCGGCTTCGGCCTGGCGGAGCAGCCGGCCGCCTTGATGCTTGCCGCCTCCGGCGCCGCGGCATCCGCCCTTGGTGCCGCGCTGGTGCGGGTGCCGGGCGTCGTCCGGCGGCTGGTGCTCGGGCTGCTGGGCGGCGTGGTGTTCGCCGGGTTGCTGCGCCAGTTGCTGAGCAGCCTGTTGTCCGGGTTCGGCGGGGTGGAGGTGTGGGCATTCAGCTACCAGGGCCTGCTGCCCGCGGGAGCGGTGTGCGCGGCAGCGATCGGGGCGCTGCTGGCGGCGCGGCCCGGCGCCCGCCGCTTCGCCGCCCTGCCCGTGCGGGTCCGCTCCGCCGCCGGGCTGCTCATCCTGCTGCTGGTGCTGGCGCTGCCGGCGTTGACCAACGATTTCGTGGCGCAGGTCATGATGCTGGTCTGCCTGTACACGCTGATGGGGCTGGGGCTGAACATCGAGCTGGGATTGGCCGGCCTGGTGGACCTGGGCTTCGTCGCGTTCTTCGCCGTCGGCGCCTACAGCCTGGCGATCCTGACCACGGACACGGCGGCGGTGCCGGCCCATCTCGGCTTCTTCGCCGCGCTGCCCTTCTCCGTGCTGTTCGCGGCCTTGGCCGGGTTCCTGTTCGGCTTGCCGGTGCTGCGGGTGCGCGGCGACTACCTGGCGATCGCGACGCTCGGGCTGGGCGAGATCATCCGCGTCCTGGTGCTGTCCGACATGCTCAAGCCGCTGCTGGGCGGCGCGCAGGGCATCGTCAACATCCCCAAGCCGGTGCTGTTCGGCCTCGTGCTCGGCTCGCCGACCGCGCTGTTCTACCTGACCGCCGCCTTCACGGCCGTCGCCGGCTATTTCGCCTGGCGGCTGCAACATTCCGGGCTGGGCCGGCGGTGGCTGGCGGTGCGGGAGGACGAGGACGTGGCGCAGGCGCTCGGCATCCAGCTGGTGCGGGTGAAGCTGTCCGCCTACACCATGGGCGCGGCGTTCGCGGGCCTGGCGGGCGGCATCTTCGCGGCCATGGTCGGCTCGGTGTTCCCGCAGAGCTTCCAGCTCCTGGTGTCGATCAACGTGCTGGCCGTGCTGGTGGTGGGTGGCATCGGCAGCCTGCCCGGCGTCATCATCGGCGCCGCGGCGCTGATCGGCGGGCCGGAGGTGCTGCGCGACCTGGGCGAATACCGCTACCTGATCTACGGCGTGGTGATCATCGCCGTCGTGCGGCTGAAGCCGGACGGGTTGAGCCCCAAGGCCATCCGGCACCGGGAAGTGCCATGACCCTGCTGTTGGAGGCAAGCGGGATCAGCAAGCGGTTCGGCGGGCTGCTGGCGATCGACAATGTCAGCCTGGCCATCCCGCCGGCGTCGATCCACAGCATCATCGGGCCGAACGGCGCCGGCAAGACGACGCTGTTCAATTGCCTGACCTCGTTCGTGGCGCCCAGCGCGGGCGAAATCCGCCTGCGGGGCGAACGCATCGACGGGCTGCGGCCCGATTTGGTGGCGGCCCATGGCGTGGCGCGCACCTACCAGAACATCCGCCTGTTCCCCGACCTGACCGCGCTGGAGAACATCATGGTGGGGGTGGACGCCAAGCGGCCGGAATCCCTGTTGGGCGCGCTGTTCTCCACCCCCGCGCATCGCCGGACGGTGCGCGCCACCACGGCGCGCGCCAACGAGTTGCTGCAGGCGCTCGGCCTCGGCGGACGCGGCGACCGGCTGGCGCGCCATCTGCCCTATGGCGACCAGCGCCGGCTGGAGATCGCCCGCGCCATGGCGATCGACCCGGTGCTGCTGCTGCTGGACGAGCCGGCCGCCGGGATGAACCCGGTGGAAAGCCACGCCATGATGGAGCTGATCCGCAGCCTGCGCGACGTGCATGGATTGACGGTGCTGCTGATCGAGCACCAGATGCGCGTGGTGATGGGCATTTCCGAACGGATCAGCGTGCTGGACCACGGCGCCTGCATCGCCGAGGGCACCGCGGCGGAAATCCGCAACGATCCGACGGTGATCGCCGCCTATCTTGGCGCCCGCGCGGCCAAGCACGGCATGGACGCGCTGGACCGCAGCGCATGAGCCCGGGCCTGCTGCCATGATGTCCTTGACGGCGGAGGACCTGAACGTCTCCTACGGCAACATCCGCGCGCTGCGGGGCGTGTCGCTGGCGGTGCAGGCGGGCACCATCTGCGCCATGGTCGGCGCCAACGGGGCCGGCAAGACGACGACGCTGAACGCGATCTGCGGGCTGCGGACCCTGGTGCGCGGCCGCGTGATGCTGGACGGCCGCGACATCACCGGCATCCCCGCGCATGACCTGGTGCCGCTGGGCCTGGTGCAGGTGCCGGAGGGCCGCCGGGTGTTCAGCCGGCTGACGGTGCGGGAGAACCTGGGCATGGGCGCCTATCGCCGGCGCTCCGGCCGGGCCGAACTGGCGGCCGATTTGGATCAGGTGCTGGCCATCTTCCCGCGGCTGAGCGAGCGCATGACGCAGCTTGCCGGCACGCTGTCGGGCGGGGAACAGCAGATGCTGGCCATGGGCCGGGCCATGATGTCCAAGCCGCGCCTGCTGCTGATGGACGAGCCGTCCATGGGCCTGGCGCCGCGCTTCGTGGACCAGGTGTTCGACACCATCGTCGCGATCAACCGGCTGGGCGTGACGGTGCTGCTGGTGGAACAGAACGCCTTCATGGCGCTGGAGATCGCGCAGACCGCCTACGTGCTGCAATCCGGCGAGGTGGTGCTGTCCGGCGCCGGTCCGGCGCTGATGGAGAGCGACGCCGTGCGGGAAGCGTATCTGGGGTGAGACAGTCTACGGGTTGAGCAGAGAGCACATCGACGTTGGGCGCGAAGGAAGGGTGTCGTGGACGGCGCACATTTGGCTCTATCTTTCGGAACGCAGAAAGCTTTATTATTGATCACTATTTTGCGCTTCCGAAAGTCTTGAGTTGAGCAATTTTGTGCGTTCCCTTCTCTTCCCTGCTCAAGGGAGGGAGCACTGTCACATGGAGGAACCGAACAGGATTGCGATCTGCAATGCACAGGTGAGGAGCGTCTTTAAAATTACCGGGAGGGGCACAGCGTTGATCCTCGAAGATGGTTTATCGGGCACCATTGCGGGACCTGGGATCATCCAAGGCGAACGCGGGACAGCTCCTTTTGCTGGTCCACAGTTTGCGACTGGGCGGGATGGCTCGGGAATGAGGAAAAGCTGGCTGGCGATCATCACCAAAGCGGACAATGCTGCTGACCTATTTCGGCCTGGCGATGCGGTCACCCTTTTCCGAAAGTCCTGAGTTTCGGAATTTTACACAAGCTGTAAGCCATGTCACAGGCTTGCCGGCTAATGACCGTCACCTTGGCAATGAGCGTGCGGCATGGAATAAGTGGAGCATTCTGAGCTAGATCTGTAAATTGGCCAAGTCCAACCGCAGGAGATATTCATACCGCTGAGCGTGAGCGTTGACTCGGGTGTGATTTGTTGCGGCTCGGAAGGGT
>CAXTJM010000006.1:0-176062 GCA_964244585.1 uncultured Acetobacteraceae bacterium
CCGGCGTGGCGCCCAGCACCAGCGGCACCTCGGCCGTCGCGGTGTAGGTGAAGGCCGGCAGGAACACCGCGTCGCCGCGGCCGATCCCCTCCGCCATCATCGCGATCTGCAACGCGTCCGTACCGGAACTGACGCTGACGCAATGCGCGGCGCCACAATAGGCCGCCAGCCGGCCCTCCAGCTCCGCCACTTCCGGACCGAGGATAAACTGGCAATGGCCCAGCACCGCCTCCAGCCGCCGCCGCAGCTCCGGCTCGATGCGGGCCTGTTGCGCCTTGAGGTCGAGGAATGGGATCACGCAGGGCTCCTGATGGCTTCGGCGGCTGGCACGCCTATGGCATGGTCGAACTCCGGCACCATGCGGCCGAGCATGGCAAGCGCGCTGGCGACCTGCCCGGCCTGGCAGGCGGCGGCGATCTCCGCGATCGCCCGGCGCACGGCCGCGACATCGCCTGTGCGCGGCGTCGCCATCAGCAGGCCAGGATGCCCGGTCGGCGCCGGCGGTTCCTCGCCGTGGAACAATTCCTCGAACAGCTTCTCGCCGGGCCGCAGGCCGGTGAACCGGATCGGCACGTCCAGGTCGGGGCGCAGGCCGGCCAAGCGGATCATCTGGCGGGCCAGGTCCACGATCTTCACCGGCTTGCCCATGTCCAGCACGAAGATGCCGCCATCGGGCGCACCTTCCTCCACGCCCACCAGCGTCGCCTGCAACACCAGCCCGACGGCCTCGCGCACGGTCATGAAGTAGCGCTGCATGTCCGGGTGCGTCACCGTCAGCGGGCCGCCGCGCGCCAGTTGGCGGCGGAACAGCGGCACCACGCTGCCGGTCGAGCCCAGCACGTTGCCGAACCGAACCGTCACGCAGCGCATGCCGCCATGGTCCCGCGCATGGTCGTCCAAGGCCTGGCAGTACATCTCCGCCAGGCGCTTGCTGGCGCCCATGAGGCTGCTGGGGTTCACCGCCTTGTCCGTGGAGATCAGCACCGTCGCCGCGGCGCCGCAGGCGGAGGCGGCGTCCACCACCACGCGCGTGCCCCCGGCATTGGTCAGCAGGCCCTCGCCCGGATTGGCCTCCACCATCGGCACGTGCTTCAGCGCCGCAGCGTGGAAGACCAGCTCCGGCCGGGCCTCGGCGAAGGCGGCGCGCACCCGCGCCTCGTCCCGCACGTCGGCGATCACCGGGTGCCGGGCCAGCGACGGGTGGGTCTCACCGAGTTCGAGGTCGATCTGCCACAGCGCGAACTCGCCATTGTCCAGCAGGGTCAGCGCCGCGGGCGCCAGGGCCGCCACCTGCCGAGCCAGTTCGGACCCGATGGTCCCGCCCGCGCCCGTCACCAGCACCCGGCGCCCCCGCACCAGCCGGTCCATGCCGTCGCGGTCCAGGCGCACCTGCGGACGGTTCAACAGGTCCTCCAGCGCGACCGGCTTCAGCGCGATGCCCTGCGCCTCCCGCAGCTCGGTCGGGCGGGGGGCCTGGCGGACGGGGATGCCCTGCCGCTGCGCCTCCTCCAGCAGGTAGGCCATGCGCGACCCGGCGAGCCGCGGCTCCGTCACCACCAGCGCGTCCGGCAACCGTCCCTGGCCGCCCAGCCGGTCCAGCACGCGCCGCAATTCGGACACGCCGCCCAGGATGGCATGGCCCTGCATCCGCCGCCCGGTCTGGTTGCGGCCAAGCGCCAGCAGGCCGAGCACCCGCAGACCGGGCCGGCGCTCCCCGGCCAGGGCGCGCAGGAAGCTGTCGGCGCCTTCCCCGGCGCCCACCAGCAGCACGGCCTGCACCGCCTCCCCGGCGGCGCCGCGCGGCCGCGCCTTGGCCAGACGGTAGACCACGCGCGGCGCGCCCAGGAAGGCCGCCAGCGTCAGCGCGTGCACGATGGGGAAGGTCGGGGTCGGCAGCGGGTAGCCGGTGACCGTCCAGACCAGCGAGAACAGCGCGGCACTGACGATGCTGCTGCCGGCGACGCCGACCAGGTCTTCCATGGCGGAGAACCGCCAATATTGCTGTGACAGGTGGAAGGGCAGCCCCCCCACCAGCAGGGTGATGGCGCCGCCGCCCAGGAACCACAGCGGGTGCAGCAGCCCGCCACCCGGGTCCGCCACCCAGCGCGCGACCACGGCGGCCATGGCGGCGAGCGCGCCGTCCAGCGACACGTTCATCAGGATGCGAAAGGCGGAGCGTTGCGAGGCCATGCCGCCCCCCCTATAGCGCAGGCGGCCCGCCTGGTCAGTCCCCCGCGTCTGGAGCGTCCGTGACCGCTGCCGCCTTCGCCACCCATCTCGGCTTCTGCGCCTGCCTGGCCCTGCTGTCGGCGGGCATCGTCTGGGGCATGACGCATGTCGGCACGCTCGACACGCCGGGCGAGCGCAGCAGCCATAGCCGCCCGACCCCGAAGGGCGGCGGGGTCGGCATCGTGTTCGCCTTCCTGGTGGGGATCGTCGTGCTCTACCGCTATGCGTCCTTCGGCCGCATCGCCGACCCGTACTTCCGCGGCGTGATGCTGGCCGCGCTGGGGATCGCGGTCGTCGCCTACCTGGACGATGTCCTCTCCTGGCCGGCCGCGGTGAAGCTGCTGGCGCAGGTCGCGGCGGCGCTGCTGGCGGTCGGCAGCGGTCTGAGCCTGCCGTTCCTGCGCCTGCCGTGGCTCGGCACGGTCGAGCTTGGCTGGTTCGGTCCCTTGCTGACGCTGGCCTGGATCGTGGCGGCGACCAACGCGATGAACTTCATCGACGGGCTGAACGGGCTGGCCTCCGGCGTGTCGGCCATCGCCTGCCTGGTGCTGGCGGCGGTCGGCGCATGGCTGGGGGCCGCCTTCCTCTATTTCACGGCACTCATCCTGCTGGCGGGCCTGCTGGGTTTCCTGCCGTTCAACTTCCCGCATGCCCGCATCTTCATGGGCGATGTCGGCAGCCAGTTCTGCGGCTTCCTGCTCGCGGTGCTGGCGGTGGCGGCGGGCCGGTTCGAGGCCGTCGAGCTGTCGGTGGCGCTGGTGCCGATGCTGCTGGCGGGGGTGCTGTTCGACGTGGCGTTCACCCTGCTGCGCCGCTTCCTGGCCGGCGAGCGGCTGGCGCAGGCGCATCGCGGCCATTTGTATCAACTCGCCCATCGCAGCGGCATGCCCGCCCTGCGGGTCACGCTGGTGCATTGGGGCTTCGCCGCCTGGGGGGGAGTCTGCTGCGGGCTGTTCCTCGCCGCGGCGCCGCCCTGGAAGCCGCTTTGGGTGGCGATGGTGGTGCCGCCGCAACTCGCCTGGCTCGCCTTTGTGGGCTACCTGGCCACCGCGGCCGGCGTGCCGCGGCCATCGCTTCACTGGCGCCGTGGATCGACCTAACATCCGGCTTCCAGAAGGAAGCCGCCATGGTCCCGCTGCGCCCGCTGCTCGCCGCTTTCGTGATGACCGCTGCGCTGGCGCCCGGCGCCGGCCGGGCGGATGCGCCGAACCCGTCCTTCTACCTGGTCAACCGCTCCGGCCAGACCATCAACGAGGTCTATGCCAGCCCGGTCAGCGCCCGCGGTTGGGGCGCCGACCGGCTGGGCGACGACCAGGTCCCGCCGGGCGCGAACGCGGCAATCCGGATGCTGGCGGACGGCAATTGCGTGTTCGACCTCCGGATCGTCTACGAGGACGGACATGCCGACGAGCGCCGCCGCGTCAACACCTGCGGGGTGGACAATATCAGCTTCGGCGCCCCGGCGGGCGCGCCGGCCGGCAACCCGGCGCACGATCCGTCCTTCCGGATCGTCAACCGCGGCCAGCGCGAGGTGGACGAGGTCTATGCCCGCCTGTCCGGCAGTGCGGGCTGGGGGGAGGACCGGCTGGGCGACGCCACGATCGACACGGACAGCTACCGCGTGATCCACCTGCCCTCGGGCCAGTGCACCTGGGATGTGCGGCTGGTGTTCGATGACGGACCGCCGCTGGAGCGCCGCCGCCTCAACCTATGCGACATCACCGATTTCCCCGTGGAGTAGCCGCCCCGCCAGACCGGTATTTCGCGGTCTGCGGCATGACCCGTCGGGCGTCGCCCGACTAGCGCCGTAAACCAGGACAGACATGACACGATCCAACGTTCCGCCCTTCACCGCCGAGGCGCTGTTGCAGGAGATCCGCTCCTGGGTGGAGATCGAGAGCCCGACCGACGACGCGGCGTCCGTCAACCGGATGGCCGACAAGGTGGCGGCGGACGCGACGGCGGCCGGCGGACGCCTGGCCCGCATCCCCGGGACGGACGGGTTCGGCGACCATGTCCTGGTCACCTCGCCCTGGGGTGCGGAGGACGCGCCCGGCATCCTCGTGCTCAGCCACCTCGATACCGTGCATCCTACGGGCACGCTGGGCGGCCCGGCACCCTACCGGGCGGAGGGCGACCTCGCCTACGGACCGGGCATCTACGACATGAAGGGCGGCGCCCTGCTGGCCCTGGCCGCGCTGCGCCATCTGATCCGAACCGGCCGGACAACGCCCTTGCCGATCCGCCAGCTTTTCGTGGCCGATGAGGAGGTGGGCAGCCCCACCTCCCGCGCGCTCATCGAGCAGGAGGCAGGCCGCGCCCGCTTCGTGCTGGTGACCGAGCCGGCGCGGGAGGGCGGCCGGGTGGTGACGGCGCGCAAGGGCGTGGCACGGTTCGACCTGCACGTCACCGGGCGGGCGGCGCATTCCGGCACCCGCCACGGCGACGGCCGCAGCGCGATCAAGGAACTCGCCCGGCAGATCGTCGACATCGAGGCGATGAGCGACCCCGCCACTGGCCTGACGGTGAATGTCGGCGTGATGAGCGGCGGCACCCGTGCCAACGTGGTGGCGGCGCAAGCCCGTGCGGAGATCGACATGCGCCTGCCCGACGCCGTGACCGGAGAGGCCGCCATGGCCCGGCTGCGCGCGATCCGCCCCTACGATCCGGACGTGATGCTGGCCGTCAGCGGCGGCATGAACCGCCCGGCCTTCACCAAGTCCGACGGGATCGCCCAGTTGTTCGAACACGCACGCGGGTTGGCGGCAGAACTTGGCATCGACCTGCGGGACCTCGCGACCGGCGGCGGCAGCGACGGCAACTTCACCGCCGCGATGGGCGTGCCCACGCTGGACGGGCTGGGCGTGGACGGCCAGGGCGCGCACACGCATCAGGAGCAGCTCATCGTGTCGTCGCTGGTGCCGCGAGCCACCCTGCTGCTCCGCCTGTTCGAAACCTTGGCCTGAGCAGCGGCGGCTGCCGCGAGGTTAACCGGTCGTTCGCAAGCTCGCGCCATACTGCCTGAACGGGTCTTTCACGGCAGGGCAACACGATGACCGAGGCTTCCTCCCAGGCTCACGACCGCGAACTGCTTTCGTTTCGCGTCGGCGCGCAGGAATTCTGCGTCGACATCATGATCGTACGCGAAATCCGGGGCTGGGTGGCGGAAACACCGATGCCGCACGCGCCGGCCTATGTTCGCGGCGTCGTCAACCTGCGCGGCGCCGTCCTGCCGATCGTCGACCTGTCCGAGCGGCTGGGCCTCGGTGCCGCCGATCCATCGGCGCAGCACGTCATCATCGTGGCGCAGATCGGGGTGCACACCGTGGGGCTTCTGGTGAGCGCCGTATCCGACATCCTCACCATTTCGGACCAGATGATCCAGCCGACCCCGGCCATCGCGTCCGGCATGGCCAGTTGCTACGTGCAGGGCCTGCTGACGGTCGAGAACCGCATGGTCAGCCTGCTCTGCACCGACCGGCTGGTGCCGGCGCTGGAACTGCAGGCGGCCTAGGCGCTGCGTGCGGCGGGGCTGGCGCTGCCCTGGGGCGCGCTTTGCCTGCTGGCTGCCTGTGCCGGCCCTGCCGGCGGCATCCCGCAACCGGCGCCGGAGTTGGTTGCACGCTATGCGCCGCCGGGGCCGCGGGACGATCCATGGGGCCCGTTCGTACGCGCCTCCGCGGCCGAGTTCGCCGTGCCGGAGCCGTTGGTCTACGCCGTGATGATGGCGGAGAGCCGCGGGTGCCAGTGGCTCAACGGCCATCCGATGCGATCACTGGCCGGCGAGATCGGCCTGATGCAAATTCCTCCTCCCATCTACGCGCTGATCCGGCATCGCATCGGCGGCGGCGCGGACCCGTACCTTCCCCGCGACAACATCCGGGCCGGCACCTATTCGCTGTCCGTCATGGCCAGGCAGTTCGGGCTGCAGGATGGGCTGGCGGCCTACCAGTTCGGCCCCACCGAACTGGCCGCCGCCCGCGTCGCAGGACGCGGGCCACCGGCGGCGACGCAGGACTACGAACGCCGGGTGTGGGCCGATTACCTCGACCGGGTGGAACGACGGAGCCGGGGCCGCCACTGGACCGATCCGGACCACATCGTCTGCGTGTGGCCCGGGCATTGAAGACACGGGCCGGGCGCTGATCCGGGCCGCGTTGGGTTACCCGCGGCATTCCGATTGCATCCCTGATGTATCAACCGGGAGCCGATGCAATGACACGACTGAGGATCGTTTTGGCGAGCGGGGCCCTGCTGGCCGCGGGCGCGTTGAACGCCGGCGCCGCCCGCGCCGCGGACCTGCTGGATTCCGCCCGCAGCAGCCACGTGCTCACCATCGGCACCTCCAACGACGCACCGCTATCCTACATCGACTCCAAGACCAAGGAGGCCGCCGGCGTGCTGCCGGACATCCTGCGCGAGGTGCTCAGGCGCGAGGGCGTGGATGCCAGGCTCGAGGTGGTGGCGATGCCCTTCGCCAGCCTGATACCCGCCGTGCAGAGCGGACGCATCGAGCTGATGGGGGATGCGATGTATGTCCGCCCGGCCCGCGCCAAGATCATGGACTTCACCGACGGGGTGTTCTTCAACCCGGAATCGTTCGACGTCGCGAAGGGCAATCCGAAACACCTGCACAAGATCGCCGATCTCTGCGGCGCCGCTGCGGGCACGTACGAGGGCACCGTGTATGTCGACATGCTGAAGAAAGCGGCAGCCGCCTGCCCGGCCGACAAGCCGCTGGACCTCCATCTATATCCCACGATCCAGAACGCCTTCGCCGACCTGTCCACCGGCCGCATCGACGCGGCGGTGGTCGACTCCACCCTCTCCGCCTACGCGCTGCAGCAGAATCCGGCGCTCGGCTTCGAACTCGTCGGCGACTACGTGCCGGAGGACAAGCCCGACACGATCTGCGCCTTCGGCGTGCTGAAGGACAGCAGTCCCAAATTCATCGCCGCCTTCGACAAGGACTTTGCGGCGATGCAGGCCGACGGCACGGCTGCCAGGCTGTTCCAGAAATGGGGCCTGACGCCGACGGATTTCTTCCTGAAGCCGTGACGCCGCCAGGCTCGGCGAAGCCCGTGCGATGAGCGCGTTCGCCGAGTACCTCGAATGGTGGCCCGACCTCCGGGACGGGTTGCAGCTCACCGTCCTGTTGACCTTCACCGGCATGGCGCTGGCCCTGGCGATCGGGCTGGTGCTGGCGCTGGCGCGGCTGAACCCGCGCCCGCGCTTGCTGGCCGTGCCGGCGGCGGTGTTCGTCGAGGTCATCCGCGGGTCGCCGCTGCTGCTGCAGTTGTTCTACATCTTCTACGTCTTCCCATTCTTCGGCATCCGCATGCCGGCGCTGGCAGCGGGCATACTCGGGCTGGGCATCAATTACGGCGCCTACCTCAGCGAGGTGATCCGCGCCGGCATCGTCGCGGTGGACCACGGCCAGTGGGAGGCGGCGCGCGCGCTGGGCATGCGGCCGCGGGTGTACATGCCGCACGTCATCCTGCCGCAGGCGTTGCGGATCGTCATTCCGCCGATCGGCGGCTACTTCATTTCCCTGTTCAAGGACACCGCCCTGGTCTCGACCATATCCATCGGCGAATTGCTGTTTCGCGGGCAATTGCTGGCGGCCGAGAATTTCCGCTACCTGCAAATCTACAGCTTCATATTCCTGATCTACCTGGCGATCAGCTATCCGGCGAGCCTCGGCGTGCGCGCGCTGGAGCGGCACATGCGGATCGAGCGCCGTGTCGCGGCAACCAGGCCCGCATGACCCCATAGGCGACCGGCCATAACGACCGGCGACGAACCACCTATGATGGGAGCGAGGCGCGGATCGGCGTCGATGCAGGCGCCTGGTCCGCTGCGTCCTGCGCCGCGCCGACGCAGGCCGTGACCGCCTCCCCCAGCGAACTGGTGAAGTAGTCGGCGCCGATCTCACGCTGCACCGCCTTGTCCTTGAGGGTCGAGTCCTCGGAGGGCCACAGGCCGACCAGGATGGGTGCGCCCTTGGGCAGCTTCTGGCGCAGCCGGCGCATCAGGTAGCGCAGATGCGCCGGGCTGCCACTGATGTCCAGGTAGGACACGCAGGCCATGGCCACGCCCGACACGTCCAGACGCTCGATGGCCTCGCGCGACACATCGCCATACTCGACCAGGCGGGCATGCAGGCCGTGCTTGCCAAGCAATTGCCGCAGCATCGTCGCAGCCGCCTCGTCCAACGGTCCGCGCCCGGCGATGCACAGCACCGCCGATGGTCCGCGCCATCCCGGCGGCACGCTGTCGGGCGGATCGACGTCTGCCGGGTGCGGATTGCGGGGAAGGTCCTCCTCTGCCTCCGTGGGGCCGACTGCATCCTTGTCACCGTTGCGCGGCGGTGGGTCCTGATCGCCGTGGCTGTCCAGGCTTGCGACCACGACCTTGACGGCGGCCTTGATGCGGTCGAGCTTCTCGTGGTTCAGCACCCCCCGTTCCGCATCGTTGGCAGCCAGTTGCAGGCTCTTGAGCACGACCTCGTCGTAGTAGGTCGACAGCGACCGCTCCTTCAGCAGAACCTCGGCATGGTCCTGCGCCTCGTCCGCGTCACCGGCCAGGATGCGCTGGTAGAAACTCTCGACCGGCGTCAAAGCCGGGCGATCGCCCAGCATGACGTCGAGGAACTCCAGCCGCTTCGCGTGGCGGCCCATCACCACCAGGCAAAGCGTAAGCGGGGTGGAGAGGATCAGCCCGATCGGACCCCACAACCATGACCAGAAGATCGCGGCGACCACTACGGAGAACGGCGACAGCCCCGTGCTGTGGCCATACAGCAGCGGTTCGATCACCTGCCCGGTCAATCCCTCGACCACCACGTAAAGCCCCAGGGTCCACAGCACCATGGACCACCCGGGTTCGACGGCCGCGGCCAGCGCCATTGGCAGCACGGCGGAAATGAACGAGCCGACATATGGCACGAAGCGCAGCAGCCCCGAGAGGATGCCCCAGAGCACCGGGTTGGGCACGCCGATGAGGAGGAGGCCGATGCCGATGACCACGCCGAAGACGGTGTTCACGCTCAGCTGGGTCAGGAAATAGCGGCTAAGCCGCCGGCCGCCGTCGTCGATGGCCAGGGTGGTGCGGTGTAAATCGTCGGAGCCGACCAGCCGGATCAGCCGGTCCCGCAAATCCTCGCGCTGGAGCAGGGCGAACACCGTGACGACGAAGACGATCCCGAACGTGGCCAGCGGGGACAGGACCGGCGACAGGTAACGCTCCGCCAAAGCCATCGGGCTGGACGATGCCGGCTCCGCTGCCGGACCGGGCTGGATCTGCGCGGCCTGGGGCTGCCCGGGCTGGTGAGACGGGGCGCTGCCGCCTGCGGTCGCCGCTGGAAGGTGCGCGCCGACGCTGTCGGCCAGGTGGGACAACCGCCCCACGGTATACTCGCGCACGCTGGCCACCTTGGCTTCCACTGTTCCGACGTATTTCGGGATGTCTGTGCTCAGTTCGGCGACCTGCGTGCCAATGACGCCGCCGATGGCCAGCACGACGCCCAGCGCGACGACGACGGCGAGCAGGACGGAAGGTACTCGGCCAAGGTGGATGCGGCGGAGCAGGTCGACCAGCGGCGCGATGATGAACGCCAGCAGCAGGGCCAGCACGACCGGGACCAGCACTTCCTTGCCGAAATAGAGCGTTGCCACGATCAGGACGAACAGCAGCATGACCCGCGAGGGATCGGGCGCAGGCGCCTGGGCGATGGCCTTCGGTGGTGGCGCAGGATTGGGCTGGTCGGGCATGGACGTCCTTTTGACAGGCTGATTTTCAGTCGTCGGCACGGCCTGGTTAGGCATCACTCGGCCGGCGCGTCGGGATAGCCCCGCTCGACTGCCGGCGCATCCGGTTCGTCCTGCGCGGGAGGCAATAGCTCGGCGGCGAGCGGGGCGCCTTCGTTCTCCTTGATCGCGTCCAGCACTGCCTGGGGGTCGGCGGCAACGGCCATGGCGGCCGCCTCTTCGTCGACGCGGTTGCGCAGCGTGGGGCTGTCCCGCCGCATCTCTTCCAGCAACGCGATGATCTTCGCCGATTTCTGCTCGCCGAGAATGGCCAGTTCCAAGGTCAGTTGCTCGCGGTAGCCCGCCAGCTGGTCCTCCCGCCGCTGCGTGGTGAGGATGAGCACGGTGACATAAAGCGCCAGCAATCCCAGGCCACCCTGCAGCCAACTGAACGGGGCCGGGTCCCATGAGCCGATGCCCAGCGACTCGGAGGCCAGGTTCCCGCCGACCCAGACCGACACGGTGACCGACAGCGCGGCGATGAAGAGCGGCCGGCCGATCCAGTCGGTAAGTCGCTCCACCAGGCGTTGCAGCCGCCCGGCGCTCAGGCGGTGCTCGGCGTGCAGCTTCGCAATCGCCTGGAGCGTGTCTTCAATATGGGCAGGCAGGATCGGCGTGTCGTCCATCGTCGAGCGCATCCCGTTGGTTGGTCTGCCTATACCATCCGCACGGGACCGCACTCAGCCAGCGATCGCCGCCCTCCAATCCGCAGTTCCGCCATGAGCGGCACTCGCTGTCTGTACCGATGCGCCAGGATCACGATGACCAACGCTGCCCGGTGACCCGCATCGTCTGCCTGGCCACCGGGTCGCAAAAGTCAGCGCTGCAGGCCCGGCTGCTGGTTGAAGCCGCCCTGCGATTGGTAGGGAGTTTGCGGCTGACCCTGGGGTTGTTGGTATCCGACGGCGCCGTTCACCGGCTGGGGAGGGCGACGCTTGGAGAAGCACCCCATCTCGTAACATCCCAGCAGTGCTGCCGCACCAACCCCAATCGCCACCTTCGTGCCGGTCGACATCCCGCCCTGGGCGGGAGCCTGCTGGGCTGCCTGCGCCGGGCTGCCGGCCGCACCGACCGTCACCGCCACCCGTTGTGCCTGCGCCGGGCCGCCATTGGCGGGAATGTAGTCCACGTTGACAGTGGCACCGGGCTGCATCGAGCCGACATAGGCGGCAAAGGCGGCAAGGCTTGGAAACACCCGGCCATCGACGGCGATGATCTGGTCGCCAGAGCCGAACCCGGCCTGCGCGCCAGGCGAGCCGCGGCGGACCTGTTTCACGCGAATGATGTCGAACGTCATCCCGCCATCGGTGATCTGCTGCGCCCGCTCTATGTCCATGCCGAGGGAGCCCCTGTTACGGGGCAGACCGGCGGCATCCTGCGGCGACAGGAGCTGGTATCCCATCTGGTTGTCGGCCTTGGCCGGAGCGGACAGGAACGGCGTCGCGACCATCGACGTGGCGACGAGCACGGCAGCCGCCCGCCCCCGCCAGCCTGCGCCCAGGCCCGACGTCATCGGCGACTCGTATGCGTCAATGCACGCAGGACGAACCCAAGCGAAAGCGCGACCAGCAAGGCGGTAACCGGCTTCTCCTTAGCCATGTCGGCGACGTTGCCGCCCCACCCGCTCGCACTATCCATGACCAACCCGAACGCGTCCTGCGCTGAACCAGCCGCCTGGTTCAGCTTGCCCTTGGCCTGCACGCCCGCGTCGCCCATCATGCCGCCGACCGCGCCCTGGACCTTGCCGCCGATGGTCTTGGCGGCACCTTCGACCCTGTTCTCATCAACCATCGTCTGCTCCTTCAAACCGACATCGTGCCTTCGTCCGGCATGCGGCCGTCCGGCGTCATGCCATGGACCGCGTTCGGCAAATGCTGGCTCAGCTGGGACAGGAAATCGTTCGGCGCCATGCCGGACTGGCTGGCCATGCTCTGCACCTGCTGGTCTCCGAACACGCTCTGCAACTGCTGCGGCGAGACCGCCTGGTTCGGCCCGTTTCCGACCCATGACTGCGCGATATGGCCTAGGCCGGCCCCCTCGAAGGCGGAAATCAGGCCGCCGAGGCCGCCAGCCATGCCGCCCATCCCAGGCGTCTGCATTCCCTGTTGGCCCATGCCCTGCTGGCCCATGGCGCCCTGCTGGGCCTGGCCGCCGCCGAGCATGTTCATGAGCACGCCTTGCATGGGGCTGGCACCACCACCGGCGCCGCCCATCAAGCCGCCGAGAACCGAATCGAGTAATCCCATGTTGATCTCTCCTGTTGATTGTAGGCGTTCAGGTGATGGTACGGCTGCGGCCCGTGATGGCGTGGTAGATGACCAGCACGACCACGGCACCGATGACCGCGACGACCATGCTGTAGATGTTCACGCCCGTCACGGGAGACGCCCCGAAGAAGCTGAACAGGAAGCCGCCCACGACGGCACCGACGATGCCGAGCACGATATCCAGCACCAACCCTTCGCCCGTCTTGTTGACGAGCTTGCTCGCGATGAACCCGGCGACGAGGCCGAGGATGAGCCAACCGATGATCGACATGCTGGATCTCCTGGAGACAGGTGGAACGCCCGGCACAAGTGTGCCGGGCGCCGGGGCTAGATCTTCGGCGCGCGCGGATCGAGCGTGCCGGCGGGTGTGGTCGTGGTCGTGGTCGTGGTTGTGCCGGGGATCTGCTCGACCTTCACCTCTTCCTTGCGGACGCTGTCGCGGACGGTCTCGACCCGATCGGCCGCTTCCTTGCGCAAGCCAACTTCCTCGTAGACGCGCGCGGTCTTGGACACGACCGCCTCCTCGGCCGTCTCCGTCATCTCGATGGTCTTGTCGCTGAAGCTGTCAGCGGTCGGCCGTCCGTCGGTGACCGGGCGACGGTCCAGCGTGACCTTCTCACTGTGCAGGCTCACACTTTCCTCGACTGGCGTCTCGACTACGAAGCGGCGAATGCGCGTGCCGCCGCGGTTCACCAAGCGCTTGCCAACTGCGAGGTTCTCCTCGGAGAGCTGCATCACGCCATTGCTGACGCCGGCATCGCTGCGGGTGGCGGTGGCCGTTGCTGCCATCGGAACGGCCGCGGCCGGGACGGCATTCATGCCATAGCTCGTCGCACGCTCGTCGATGTCGATCGGCTTATGGCTTTCCAGGATCTCCATGACCCGGGTGACGTGGGCATCCGGCGCCTTGACCGTGAGCACGGTCGAACCGCCCGCCACGCTGCGCTCGTAGACGGCAGTGTCGTGGTCGGGTGAGCCGCCGAACAGGCTGGACCAGAAGCCTTCCTCCCGGGGCGCGCCCGTCGTCGTCGCACCCGCGCCTGTGGCATTCGCCTGGACGCTGATGGCGCTTTGCGGGACACCGGCCTGCAGCAGGTCGGCGGAAGCCAGTTCGGCGTGGGCGTGGGTATCATAGACGGCAACAATGGTCTCGTCGGCCATGGTAGAATTCTCCTTCTAATCGTTCGTCGGCCGCGACACGGCCGCCGTTGTCAGTCCGTGACGTCAGTTCTGGTCACGGTCACCTTCTGTTCACGCAACGTCACCGTCTCGATGTGGCGTTGCGTCGTCCGCACCCGGCGCATGTGGACCTCTTCCTTGAGGACGAGGCGCCGAACGATGACGAGTTCCTCCTCGATCACCGGCAGGATCGTCACGTCGCCCTCCTGTCGGACGGGCGGTACCTCTTCCACAATCCGCCCGATGGCCACCCGCTCCACGACCACGCTCTCCTGCGCGACTTCCTCATCGACCGCCACCGTACGTTCGACGGTCGTGCGGGCGGCGCGGACGACGGTGCGGCGCACCCGCTTGGTGACCGCGGCAGTTTCGGCATGAAGCAGGAGCGTCTGGCGTTCCTCGGAGGCAGTCTGTGGCAGCCCGGCATCCTTCATCTCGGTGAGAGGACCACGGGCCATTCCGCCTACTTCTTCACGGCGTCGCGTAGGGTATCCTTGGCGCCGCCGACTGCGTTCTGCGCGGTTCCCGTCGCCTTCTCAGCGGTGCCTTCGGCCTGCAGCTTCGCGTCGCCCGTCACCTTGCCGGCGGCTTCCTTGACGGACCCCGTGATCTTCTTGCCGATGCCCTCGACACGGTCGTTATCCATCTGGCACTCCCGAATGCTTCCGGACACGATCGTCCGGTGGCGACCATACGCCGGCCGGCCTGCCGCGTTCCCAATGCAGCGGATTACAAAGCTCAATATTCGGACTGGGCTGGCCGGCAGTTTTTGACTATTCCGCCCGTAGATCTGCACTATAGCAGGGTCTGGCGGCGGGTTTTTCTGCGCCCTGTCTGTGACTTAGAGACGCTGCGAAAACCACGTCGCCGCGGCCACACCACGGCGACGGCCGTCATTTGGATGCAAAAACAGTCGCAGGTCGCAGATATGTGACCAGGAAGTGTCTGCTCGCCGCCGACGGCCGCAGGGTGAGGTGCGGGTTCAGGGAGCGCGGCGTGTTCGGAAGAGCATCGGCCATTCGCCGGGCTGGCCGCCGCAGCGATCCTGCGACGCGTAGGCGGATGGCTGGAAGCCGCCTCCGTCGAAGGTCCAGGTAGCCGAAATGCCGCAATCCCCGACGCCGCGGGCTTTCGCGAATTCGCTCAGCTCCGCCTTGGCCGGATCGTAGCTTGTGCCCGTGATCAAGTCGGCATCGCTGTCCTTGGCCGCCCTGGGCGCGCCGGGCGGGGTCGGCAGGTGCACCAGCCACGCTTTGGCCGGCGCCGTCCTGGGAGCACGGAAGACCAGGCTGTCCTCCTGGTAGGCAGCCCGGTTGCACACCAGGATCACCAGTGCCTCGCCGTCATCGAGCGGGTCGGCCTCGTCGTCGTCGGCCACGCCGGTGTCGCAATCATGCGCCTTCAAGGCTGCGGCCTGGGACCGGCGCACCGCAGCTGCGAAGACGCCTCTGTTGCGCAAAGGCGGCGCAGCATGCGCGGCGCGCACCAGCGGCAGGGCCGGGGCGGCGGGCACCGTGTCGGCGCCAAGCGGACCGGGGCGGGCCAGCGCCGTGACGGTGCCGATCCGCCCCTGGACATCGTCGAACAGCAGCAACGAGGCTGCCAACCCCTGCAGCGAGATCGAGACCGGGCCGCCCGGCGGCGTCAGCGTGAGTGTGCGTCCGTCGCGTATCTGCCGGAGCAGGTCCGTCGCCTTGCTGCCGGTCACGGTCGCAGTTCCGGCGGTCGCAGGGCCGCTGGCCGTCCACGTCAGGCCGGGCACGGCCTGGCCGTCGACCGACGTGCCGACAGGCAGGCCCGGCCGGTCGCCACCGAACTGCACGCTCGGCAGGGCGTCACGCCCTGCGTCCCAGGTGAGCCACAGCGTGGCATCCTTCTGCGCGGCATCGATATCGGCCGCGCCGCCAGGGTCGGGCACGGCGTGGGCCGTGCAGCTCCGGACGTTGTCGCAGGCAACGACCCAGTCGCCGAACTCCTTGTAGACCGGCACCGGCGCAGGGGCCGCTCCGGCCGCCGCCAGGAGGATCGCGGACAAGGCCGCGACGCGGATCATCGCCATGCTGCCACCCCAATCCCGTCCACGTGCACACTCGATCCGATCGACAGCCGATCCAGGCCGTTCGCCACGTCTATTCCACACATGCATGGCTATCGGCTACGGGCACTTCTGCCTTGCGATGCTCACCCATGCCCTACCAGCCATATCCGCCGGGCTTCCGCGCTTCGGCGGATGGCAGGCTGGCGCGGGCGGGTCTAGCCTGACGAAGTCGGATTGGGCAGGGTCCGAAGACGAGAACAACAAGGGAAGCAGCCATGAAACGCAGGACCGTCTTGATCGGGGCAGCCGCGGCTTGTGTCGCCAGCCGCGCCCGGGCAGCGGAGGCCCCGCTGAAGATCGGCGTGCTGAACGACATGAGTGGCGTGTTCGCCGACTACCAGGGACCCGGCTCCCTGCTCGCGGCGCAGATGGCGGTCGAGGATGCCGGCAGCCATGCCGGGTCGCGGGCGATCGAGGTCGTGTTCGCCGACCACCAGAACAAGCCCGACACCGGCATGGCCATCGCCCGGCGCTGGTTCGACCAGGACGGCGTGCAGGTGATCATGGACGTGCCCAACTCCTCTATCGCGCTGGGCGTGGCCCAGCTCGCCACCGATCGCAACCGCGTGTTCATCGGCCTGGGCGCCGGCACGGCCGACCTCACCGGGCCGCGCTGCTCGCCCAACATCCTGCATTGGGATTTCGACACCTGGGAGACCAGCCACGCGCTGGGCCAGGCGGTCACGGAGGCGGGCGGCAAGACCTGGTTCACCCTGGCGGCCGATTACACGTTCGGCGCCGACCTGGACCGCAACATCACCCAGGCGGTGATCGCCGCCGGCGGCACTGTGGTGGGCGGGACGAAGGCGCCGTTTCCCACCAGCGACTTCAGTTCCTACTTGCTGCAGGCACAGTCCTCCGGGGCGCAGGTGCTGGCGTTGAACAACTCCGGCGACGACATGACCACGTCGTTGAAGCAGGCGGCCGAGTTCGGGCTGACGCGGTCGATGAAGGTGGCGGGCTGCGTCTACAACATCAACGTCACCAAGGGCGTCGGATTGCAGGTGGCGCAGGGCGTGCTGGGCGTGACCCCGTTCTACTGGGATTACAACGAGGCGACGCGCGCCTTCTCCCGCCGCTACAACGCCCGCAGCCCGAAGCGCACCATGCCGAACGACATGCAGGCGGGCATGTATTCGGCAGCCCAGCACCTGATCAAGGCGGTCGCCGCCGGGGCGGACGTGGCGGATGGCCGGGCCGTGGTCGCGGCGATGAAGGCGATGCCGACGGACGACCCGATCTATGGCAAGGGCAGCATCCGCGCGGACGGGCGCAAGATGCAGGACGTCTACCTGTTCGTCACCAAGTCGCCGCAGGAGAGTTCGGGGGATTGGGATTTCTACAAGATCCTGGCCACGATCCCGGCCGACAAGGCTTACCGCCCGATCGCCGATGGCGGATGCCCCATGGTCAGGAGCTGACGAGGATGGCCATGCGGGCCGACACGGGCGCATTGCCGTCCCGGACGATCGTGGACGGGCTGGACCGGGCGCCGCACCGGGCCTTCCTTCGTGCCATGGGGCATGACGAGGCTGCCATCGCACAGCCCTTCGCCGGGGTGGTGTCCACCGGCGGGTCGGTCACGCCCTGCTCGATGTCGCTGACGCCGCAGGTCGCGGCCGCCTGTGACGGGCTGCGGGCGGCCGGGATCACGCCCTTCGAGTTCTCCACCATCACGGTGGCGGACAGTATGTCCATGAACCATCCCGGCATGCGCTTCAGCCTGGTGTCGCGCGAGATCATCGCCGACTCCATCGAGGCGGTGACGATGGCGCATGGCTATGACGGGCTGATCGGCTTTGCGGCCTGCGACAAGACGCTGCCCGGCATCATGATGGCCATGGTGCGGCTGAATCGGCCCGCGGTGTTCGTCTATGGCGGGGCCGCGCTGCCCGGGCGCTGGCGGGGCAAGGATATCGCGATCGTCGACGTCTACGAGGGCGTCGGCAAGGTCTACGCCGGAGAGATAAGCGTGGCCGAACTGACGGAGCTGGAACATGCCGGCGTGCCGACCGTAGGGTCCTGCGCCGGGCAGTTCACCGCCAACACCATGGCGATGGTGGCGGAGGCGATGGGGCTTGCCCTGCCGTACAGCGCCATGCTGCCGGCGGTGCATTCCGAACGCCGTGTGCTGGGGCAGCAGGCCGGCCGGGTGCTGGGCCGCCTGATCCGCGATGGCGGCCCGCGCCCGCGCGACCTGGTGACGCTGCGCAGTCTGGAGAACGCGGCGGCGGCGGTTGCCGCCACCGGCGGTTCGACCAACGCGGCGCTGCACCTGCCGGCGATCGCGCACGAGGCCGGGCTGCGGTTCACCATGGCCGAGGTCGGCGCGGTGTTCGACCGCACCCCGCTCCTGGCCGACCTGAAGCCGGGCGGCCGGTTCTGGGCGCGCGACCTGCACGAGGCCGGGGGCGTGCCCACGGTGCTGCGCGCCATGGCGGAGGCCGGGGTGCTGCATGGGGAATGCCCCACTGTCGACGGCCGGACCATCGGCGAGATCGCCACCGGGGCGTGGGCGCCGGATGGCGAGGTCGTGCGCCGCGCCGCCGCCCCGATCAGCCCCACCGGCGGCGTGGTCGTGCTGCGCGGCAACCTGGCGCCGGATGGGGCGATGCTGAAGGTCGCCGGGCTCAAGCGGCTCGTGCACGAGGGGCCGGCCCGCGTGTTCGAAGGCGAGGAGGCCGCCGTCGAGGCCGTCCGCGCGCGCCGCTACGCCGCCGGGGACGTGATCGTCATCCGCAACGAGGGGCCGCGCGGCGGCCCGGGCATGCGCGAGATGCTTGGCGTGACGGCGCTGATCTATGGGCAGGGCATGGGCGAAAGCGTCGCGCTGCTCACGGATGGCCGCTTCTCCGGCGCCACGCGCGGCATGTGCATCGGCCATGTCGGGCCGGAAGCATTCGAGGGCGGTCCCCTGGCGATGGTCTGCGAGGGAGACATCGTCCGGATCGATGCGGCGGCGCGGACCATCGAATTGCTGGTGCCCGAGGATGAGTTCGCCCGGCGGCGATCGTCCTGGTCGGCCAGGGTGCAAACGGGATTGCCGCCCACCCTGTCGAAATACGCGCGGCTGGTTGGCCCGGCGCATCTCGGCGCCGTCACGCACTGAAGATGCCGCGCGGCTACCCGTCGCCGTTGAGGTGAAGGCCGCAATCCAGCTGGAGCACGCTTCCCGTCATCAGCGCGGCGCCGGCAACGAGCCAGTAGACGTCGGCGGCGACGTCGGACGCCTTGCCGACCTTCTGCAACGGCGCGCGGGCGACCTGGATCTCCGACCGGGCCTCGAACACGTCCGGCGCCAGGCGCTGCACGAACCCGTCCGCGACCAGCGCCGGGCAGACGGCGTTGACCCTGATCTTCGGGGCCAGCACCCGCGCCAATGACATAGTCAGCGTATTCGTCGCCCCCTTGGAGGCGGCGTAGGCGATGGAAGACCCCGTCCCGTAGATGGCGCCGTACGACGAGATGATGACGATGGCGCCCCCTTCGCCCGCCGCCAGGCCCGGGGCGCAAGCCCGCGCCATCTGGAACGGCCCGGCCGTGTTGACGGCCGTCGTCTGCTGGAAGTCCTGCAACGTCAGCCCGTCCAGGTCGGCATGGGGCACCATCCGCGTGATGCCGGCGCTGCTGACCAGGCCATCGAGGCGCCCGAACCGCTGCCATGCCGACGCGGCGATCCGGCGGCAATCCTCGTCCCGGGTGACGTCGCCCTGCACCGCGAGCCCGCCCGGTCCGGCAGCCTCCGCCCGCCCCACCAGGGCGGCCGCGGCCTCCGCCTGCTCCGGCAGGAAGAAGTTGACCACGACCGCCCAACCCTGGGCGATGAAATGCTCCACGCAGGCGGCGCCGATCCCCGTCGCGCCGCCCGTCACGATCACGACCCGTGCCTCGGCCATCACGCCGGGGTCACGGCCGGGTGGGATCGAAATGCGTCTTCAGGTCGCCCCAGCAGGCCATGTAGTCCTGCTGCAGCTCGGCCAGCCCGGCGGCATAGGCCGTAACGCGCTGCGGGAGACGGCTTTCGAACATGAAGGCGAGCGTGCCCGCCAGCTTGTGCGGCGCCAGCGCGACGTTGCTGGCGGCTTCGAACGCCGCCATGTCCGGCCCGTGCGGCAGCATGGAATTGTGCAGGCTGATCCCGCCGGGCGCGAAGCCGCCGCCGGTCTTGGCGTCGTACACGCCGTGGACCAGGCCCATGAACTCGCTCATGATGTTCATGTGGTACCAGGGCGGACGGAACGTGTTCTCCGCCACCAGCCACCGGTCCGAGAAGATCACGAAATCGATGTTGGCCGTGCCGGGCGTCTCGGAGGGCGCGGTCATGACGGTGAAGATCGACGGGTCGGCATGGTCGAACAGCACCGGCCCCACCGGCGAGAAGCGGCCGAGGTCGTACTTGTACGGCGCATAGTTGCCGTGCCACGCCACTACGTCCAACGGGCTATGCGCCAGCTCGGTCACCCACAGCGAGCCGCCCCATTTCACGGTCATGAGCGACGCGGCGTCCCGGTCCTCGTAGGCGGCATGTGGCGTCTGGAAATCACGCGGGTTGGCCAGGCAGTTGGCGCCGATCGGGCCGCGCTCCGGCAGGGCGAGCGCTCCGCCGTAGTTCTCGCAGATGTAGCCGCGGGCGGCGCCGTCCGGCAGCCCGACGCTGATCTTCACGCCGCGCGGGATCACCACCACCTCGCCGGGCACGGCGTCGATCACGCCGAACTCGGTGCGCAGATGCAGCGCGCCCTGCTGCAGCACGATCAGCATCTCGCCGTCGGCGTTGTAGAAATACTCGTCCTGCATGGATCGGGTGGCGAGGTAGACATGCGCCGCCATGCCGGCATGGCTGCCCGCGTCGCCGGCGGTGGTGATCGTGCGGATACCCTCGATGAAGGACAGGCTTTCGCCCGGCAACGCGATGGGGCTCCAGCGCAGCGGGGCAATCGGCATCTCGTATTCGGGGCACGGCGCCGTGCGCCACAGCCGCGCATCCGCCTTGGTGAACCGGCCCCAATGCTGCACCGTCGGCCGGATGCGATACAGCCAGCTCCGTTCGTTGGTGGCCCGGGGCGCCGTGAAGGGAGAGCCGCTGATCTGCTCGGCATACAGGCCGTAGGGGCAGCGCTGTGGCGAGTTCCGGCCGACGGGCAGCGCACCGGGCAGCGCCTCGGTCTCGAACCCGTTGCCGAAGCCGGTCATGTAGCCTTGCGGCATGGCGGTCTGCAGCGGCGTGCCCGGCCTGAGCGTCACGTTCACGGTAAGCCTCCTCTGATGCCTGTGCGGCGCCAGGCGTCTTTTGCCTGAAGGGGTTCAAGTGCCCTTTCACACCCTGTACTATATCATCGGAGACGATTGGAAGCGGCCCGTGCCCCGAACGGCCGGGCAGCCCCGGCGGACGACCGTGTCAGCCTCGGCGCCCGGGCTGGCACTCGCGGGTCAACCGTAGAACGCGCGCCGGGTAGCAGCTTCGTCCATGACCGCCTGGCTGCGGCGGTCGGCATCCCGCGCCCGCTCCGCGGCACGCCGGGCCAGGAGTTCCTGGGCGCATTCCGCGGCGGCCCGTGCGGCGGCGAGCGCGGCCCGGGCCACCGACACGTCGCAGCGTGCCTTTTCCTGTGCGGCGCGGGTCGCCATCGCATGGGCGCGGCCGACCGGCAGCCAGGCCGCATAGGCCTCCACCGCATCGTCGCCGGCAGCCAGGCTCGCCGCGGCCTCACCTTCCTGGGCGATCAGCGCCTCGGCCAGGTCCGCCGATGATCGGGCCCGATCCTCGGCTTGCAGCAGCGCGGTCAGTTCGCGCCGGGCGTCGTCGACCGTCAGGCGGCGTAGCCGCAACACGGTGTCGAGCGGGTCAGACATGGGCTGGTCCCTCCATGGCAGCGGCTAGGGCGGCAAAGCTTGCGGCCAGGCTGTTGGCTTGCGTGCGGTCCTGGTGCAGCGCGCGTTCGATCCGCGGCGCCAGCACGACCGCCTCGTCTACGCTCGGGTCGGCGCCCGGCTTGTAGGCGCCCAGCCGCACGAGGTCGGCCACTTCGGCATAGGTGGCGAGCAGGGAGCGGGCGCGGCGGACCGCCTCCCGCTCGGAGGGCTGCAGGCAGCCCGGCACCGAGCGGGAAAGCGAGCGCAGCACGTCGACCGCCGGGTAGCGCCCGGCCTCGCCGATGCGGCGATCCAGCACGACATGGCCGTCCAGGATGCCGCGGACCGCGTCCGCGATCGGTTCGTTGTGGTCGTCGCCTTCGACCAGGACCGTGAACAGGGCGGTGATCTGCCCCGCGCCACCCTCGCGCTCCGGCCCGGGGCCGGCCCGTTCGAGCAGGCGCGGCAGTTCGGCGAAGACGCTGGGCGGGTAGCCGCGGGTGGCCGGCGGCTCCCCGACGGACAGGCCGATCTCCCGCAAGGCCAGGCAGAACCGGGTGACGCTGTCCATGAGGAGGAGGACGGACTTGCCCTGGTCGCGGAAATGCTCGGCCACCGTCATGGCGGCATATGCAGCCTCCCGCCGCAGCAAAGGCGGCGCGTCCGAGGTGGCGGTGATCACGACCGAACGGGCAAGGCCGTCCGGACCCAGGTCGTCCTCCAGGAACTCGCGCACCTCGCGCCCCCGTTCGCCCACCAGCGCGAGCACGGCCACGTCGCAGGCCGTGTGCCGGGCCAGCATGGCGAGCAGGGTGGATTTGCCGACGCCGGACCCGGCGAACAGCCCCAGCCGCTGGCCGGACCGGCAGGTGGTGAACACATTGAGCGCGGTGACACCAAGGTCGAGCCGGTCCCCCAGGCGGGCGCGCGTGGTGGCGTCCGGCGGCCCTGCGCGCACCGCCAGGGGACAGTCGCCCCGTGGCAGCGCGCCGCGGCCGTCCAGCGGGTTACCAAGCGGATCGATCACCCGCCCCAGCCAGGCGTCGCACGGTGCGAGGACCGCAGTGGAGCTTGCGGAGCCGCCGATGCGGATCGCGGTGCGGGCGACGCTGCCGGGGCCGATCCCGTCCAGGGCGGCAAATGCCAGGGCCCGTGCGGCCGTCCCCCGGAAGCCGAGGATCTCCGCCGCAACCTCGCGGCCGTCGCGCGCCACCAGCATAACCCGGTCCCCCACGCTGAGCAGCGCCCCGAGTCCGATGATCTCGACCGCTAGCCCCGAGACGGCGGAGACGCGGCCCTGGGCTACGGCGGCACATGTCACGGTCGCGGCGGACCACGCCTGTTCCAGTCGGTCGATGAATCCAGCTTGTAGCATTTAGTGCAACATTACCACTTTTATGAGCAGGCTGTAGGGTGTGCGGCAGGTCGGCAGCTGTGCATTAAGCTCCATCATGATTTTCTACACGCTAAAGGTGAAAATATCGTAGCGTTTTACACGCTAAGGTGGTATTGTGGAGTTAACGATGTCGGGGTGCAACTCATGCGTGTTCTGCTTGTAGAGGATGACGTGACCGCGGCACGGGGCATCACCCTGATGTTGAGGTCGGGTGGTTTGATCGTCGACACGACGGACACGGGCGAGGAAGCGCTCGAGTTGGTCAAACACTACGACTACGACATTGTCGTGCTGGACCTTATGCTTCCGGACATGGAGGGATACGAGGTGGTCCGCCGGATGCGCAGCGCGCGGATGGAGACCCCGGTGCTGATCCTGTCGGGCCTGTCGCGGCCCGGGGCGAAGGTGAAGGGCTTCGGCATGGGCGCCGACGACTTCATCTCCAAGCCGTTCGACAAGGCCGAACTCGTCGCCCGCATGCAGGCGGTGGTTCGTCGCAGCAAGGGCTACAGCCAGCCCACTCTTCGCGTCGGTTCGCTGCAGTTGAACCTCGACAGCCGCGAAGTCCTGGTCGGTGGCACGCAGGTCCATCTCACGGGCAAGGAATACTCCATTCTGGAACTGCTGGTCCTGCGCAAGGGCATGGTCCTGACGAAGGAGGCGTTCCTCAACCATCTGTATGGCGGGATGGATGAGCCTGAGATGAAGATCATCGACGTCTTCATCTGCAAGTTGCGCAAGAAGCTCGCCAGTGCCGGTGCCGGCAACCTTATCGGGACGGTCTGGGGCCGTGGTTACATGATGCGTGACCCGACGGCGGCGGAGCCGAGCTTTTCCGTCGCGGAAGAGGATGCACCCATCGTCACGCATGCGCTCACCGTGGCTTGACGCCTCCGGGCCGGTTTGAACTGGGGTCACCTGGCGGCACATGGTGGGGATCGGCTCAGCCTCGTCGGGATAGCTCCACGCCTGCTATGCGTCCGGTCGCTTCCGGCGCATGTGCGAGAGCGGAGCTGAGCCGCGCGGCCTGAAGCTGCGCCGACAGCAATGACGGCTGGACGGCCGGGTTGGTGCGTGTGCTGAGACATGCCATTGAATGACAGCTTGTTTCGGGCCGCGCTGGCTTCCGGCCGTGCCATCCGTGACCAGCTGGCCGCTTCAGCGTAGATGGCCGCATCTCGCGCGATGGAGTAGGATGGCATAGCATCACCGTCGCAACGACCGGATCTTGGAGTTTACATTGCCCCGGCGCACGGGTGAAACCCAAGACAGGCGTGCAGCGTCGCGGCGACTTGGCACATGATGCGGTTCGTCCCACGCGTCAGCCTGCGTACGCGGTTTGCATTCGTGCTCGCGCCACTCGTCTTCATCGTCGCCGGCGTGTTTGGCGGCGTGGTTGGGCAGCACTCGGTCGACCAGTTGCGCGAACGCATCGGCCAGTCTCTTGCTGTCGACGCCCAGCGCATCGCCGACCGCCTGAACCAGGAAATGGCCGACCGGTCCCGCGACCTTGCCTTGCTGGGCGGCCTGGATCCGATGCGAAACCTGCGGGACCCGGCGGCCGTGCAGGCCGTACTGGACAGCCTGCGACGCAACGATCCCGACTTCCTGTGGCTCGCCGTGACGGATTTGCAGGGCAACGTCGTCGCTGCCACCGACGGCGCCCTGGCCGGCCCCGACCTGAACTCGCTCTATGACCTGCGCGACCAACTGCGTGGCCGGCCCAACAGCGCCGGCGATCCGTTGCGCATCGTACGCCCCGGCGACACGGAGCAGCCACCGCTGGAACGCCAGCGGCAGATCAACATCAGCCGCCCCATCCGGTCCGGCAACGGCACCGCAGTGGGCGTGATCGTAGCCCAACTGAGCTGGGAGTGGATGCGCGACAGCATCAGCACGCTGGTGACGCCGGACGAGGACGGCAAGACCCATCGCCAGACCGTCGTCGTGTCGAGCTACGACACGGTGTTGGTCGGGCCGGCCGAACTGGTCGGGCGTCGGCTCATGCTGCCGGAGATGAACCGGGCGCGCGTCGGCATTTTCGGCTGGTCCAGCGCGGTGTGGCTGGACAGGAAGGCCTACATAACCGGCGTGAACTTCGCCGCCGGCGACCGCCAGTTCACCGGCCCGGGGAGCATCCCGATGCGGTGGACTGTCCTGGTGCGCGAAGCCGAGGATACCGCGTTCGCACCCGCCCAGGAGTTGCGGCTCGCCATCCTCGCCACAGGGTGCCTGCTGTCCCTGATCGTGGCGATCGTCGGCTGGATCATCGCCGGGCTGCTCACCCGGCCCTTGCGTCAGATCGCGGCCGCTGCCGATGGCCTGCGGCGCGGCGAGGTGGTGGAGTTGCCGATCCTGTATGGTTCGACCGAGGTCGAGACGCTCTCCGCCTCTCTGCGGGCCATGGTCGCGACGCTGACCTCCAAGCAGGTCAAACTCGACGAATTGCAGAGTGCCACCCAGCATGACGCGCTGACCGGATTGTTGAACCGTGCCGGGCTGCAATCCTGGCTGTCCCTGGCGCTGGCGCAGGCCCGCACCGAGCCATCCGGCCTGCTCGTGCTCGTAGGCGACCTGGACGGCTTCAAGCAGGTCAACGATACGCGGGGTCACGGCGCGGGTGACGACCTGTTGCAGGAGGTCGCACGCCGCCTGCAATCCTCCGTCCGGTCACGCGATGCCGTCGCCCGCATCGGTGGCGACGAGTTCGTGGTCGTGCTGCACGCACCCCTTGGCCTCGGCGACCGGCTTGCCCTGGAAACCGGCCAGCGCCTCTGGTCGCGGGTGACCGAGCCTTACGAAATCGGCGGGGAGACGATCGTGATCGGCCTCAGCCTCGGCGGTGCCGGCTGGCCGGAGGATGATCGCCAGCTCGATCTGGTGCTCAACAAGGCGGACGCCGCGCTCTACGCAGCGAAGCGGGCGGGCAAAGGGCGGATCGTCTTCCATCGGGAGCCGGCATTGGGCTAGGGCAGCAGGGTGGGTTCCTCGCCGGCCGCAAGAGTCAGCCCGGTGGCACGCCGAGACCGGCTGCGGGAGAGCCGCCACCGACCGCACTGCATCGGAACGTAGCGTCGAACGCAGTGGGCCAGTACTGCGTGCGGGGATCGCCATCGGGGCGGAGATCCAACAGTACGATTGCACGCCCCTGCTGCTGGCAAAACCCGCTGGCCTCCGCCAGGACCACACGCTGCGCTTCCGCACCGCCGCCGCGGACCGGCGCGCGCATCTCCGACAGGACATACGTGTCAGGGCCGATGGGCACGATGCCGGAGCCGAGCGCACATCCTCCCACGCCCATTGCCAGCATCCCCAGGAGGAGTCTGCAAACCGCCTTTTGCGTCATGCCGTCCATCCCTCCAGTCACCGTCGCCGCCATCGGGGCGTAGCACGGAGTCGCTGCAGCGTCTTGGCCATCGCGCTCCGCGCCTCGCGAGATCGTGTTGGAAAGAGAATGGTATCGTGCCGGCGGTGCAAACTGAACGACATGAAATCGTTGCGCGCCCATGCTCGACTCGACTCTCCACAGACGCCCGCGCTCCCGCGGCCAGGAGGCTCAACCCGCGCCATCTGCCCGGCTTGGAGCGGCATGACCCATGATGATGCCGGCCCTTCCGAAGGCGCGTTCTGATGGCCCAACGTCCCATCTGGCGCGGCCATCTACGCCTGGCGCTCGTGTCCTGCCCGGTCGCCCTCTTTACGGCACGCCATTCGCGCGAGGCTCTCAACTTCCACCTCATCAACCCGGCGACCGGCAATCGCGTGCGCATGGTCACGCTCGATTCGGAAACGGGCGACGAACTGCGGCGCTCCGACCTGGTGAAGGGCTACGAGTTCGAGAAACACCGCTACCTCCTGATGGACGACGAGGATTTCGACGCTGCCCGGACTGAAACCTCGACCGTGATGAAGGTCGACAAGTTCGTCGAGACCGGCAGCATCGATCCGGTCTACTATGACAACAGCTACTACATGGCGCCGGACGGCGATGCGTCGGATGACGTGTACAGCGTTCTCCGGCAGGCTATCATCGACACCGGGCGCGTGGCGTTGTCGCGCATCACGATGGCACGGCGCGAGCGCGCGGTGCTGGTCACCCCGACGGATGGCGGCCTGACCGTGCACACCCTGCTCGAGGAGCGCGACCTGAACCCGGCAAGCGAGATCTTCGGCCACGCGCTGTCCCACGCGCCGGATCCCGAGATGGTCGGCCTGGCCAAGCAGCTCATCGGGCGCCAGCTTGGCACGTACGATCCGGCGGACGTGGAGGACCGCTATGAAACAAGGCTGCGGGCCATCATCGACGCCAAGCTTGAAGGGCAAGGCATGGCCGCGGCAAAACCTGCGGCCGTGCAGACCGGCAACGTCGTGGACCTGATGGCCGCACTCAGGAAAAGCTTGGGTGCGGTGTCGCCGGGCGATGCGAAGCCAGGTCCGGCAAGCATCGGCAAAGCGGCCAAGAAGGCAGCGCAGCCCCGGACCATTCCACCGGCGAAGCTCCCGGGAAGCGGTGGACCGACACTCCCTGACCGTGCCTCCCGGACACGGCGCAAGGGATGACGCCGCGACCATGGACCCGCCAGGGTCATTTCAGGGACGACGTCGGTAACAATTTGTCGGCTTGAGCGTGACCGCGCAACGCTTGCTCGGGGTCAATCCATGCCGTTGACCGACATGGGTTCGTTGTGGCGCGCCATATCGATGAAGGCGCGTAGCGGCGGCGGCACGTGGCGCCGGCCTGGGTAGTAGAGGAAGAACGTCGGCAGCTTCGGGCACCAGCCATCCAGCACGCGCACCAGCGCCCCGCTGGCGATGTGCTCCGTGACCAGACCTTCGTGGATGTGCGCGAGGCCGATGCCGTCCAACGCCGCAGCGACGATCAGGGCGCGGTCGTCGAGCACCACCGGACCGTTGACCTCGACATCGATGGCGTCCGGGCCGTGGCCGAAGGTCCAGGCATAGGGCGCGCCGCTTGGATAGCGGCGGTCGATGCAGGCATGGTCCAGCAGGTCATTGGGATGGGCCGGTTTCGGCCGCGTGGCGAAGTAGCCCGGCGATCCCACGACGGCGAAACGCAGCGCCGGCCCGACGGGGATGGAAATCATGTCCTGCGCCAGGTGCTGGCCCGCCCTGATTCCCGCGTCGAACCCCTGCGCCACGATGTCGACCATCCCGTCATCGCTGACCACATCCAGCTTGATCTCGGGGTAGGCGAGCAGAAACCGGGACATTAGCGGCCTGATCACCAGGTCGGCGGCAGTGCGCGGCACGTTCAGGCGCAGCGTGCCGCGGGGACGTGCCCGGAACGTGCCGATTTCGGACATCGTATGTTCGAGGTCCGATACCGCGGCTGCGGCACGGCCACGGAGGAACTCGCCTGCCGCCGTCAAGGCGATGCTGCGGTTGGTCCGGTTGAACAGCCGTATGCCCAGATTTTGCTCAAGCCCGCGGATGGCATGGCTGAGCGCGGAGGCGCTGACGCCTTGTTCAACGGCGGCCCTGCGGAAGCTCAGGTGTTTGGCGACCGACAGGAACACCTGAAGCGAGGCCAGGCTGGGAAGCGTCATGGATGAGGCTGGCCTCACTGCTGTCATGAGAGGATGCAGAGCTTTCATCTTCGGGCAAGGCCGGCCAACTGCACTGCCTGAGCAGGCGCTCGCTGCCAAGGCAGGCAGGCGTCGCGGACAAGGGGAGCCATGACCACCATGAAGACACTGAAGGTTGGCATCATTGGAGCGAATGCCGAGCGCGGCTGGGCCAGGGAATCTCACGTCCCCGCTGTCCAGCACTTGGACGGGCTGGAACTCGTCGCCGTCGCGAACAAGGGACGGAAGGCGGCAGAGGCGGCCGCGGCGGCGTTCGGGGTGCCGAAGGCCTATGGCGATGCCGCCACCCTAATCCGCGACCCCGACATCGACCTGGTCACCGTCGCGACGACGCTGCCCACGCATCACGCGCTGATCACCCAGGCATTGGCGGCCGGCAAGCACGTCTACTCCGAGTATCCGCTCGGGCTGGGCGTGGCGGAAAGCCAGGAGCTCGCGGCCGCGCAACAGCAGGCGGGGGTCCACGCCGCCATCGGACTGCAGGCTCGGGGCAACCCGGCGGTCGGGCGTGCCCGCAGCCTGATCTCCTCGGGCGCCATCGGGCGACCGCTGGCGGTGCGGGTCTACTCGCCGACCATCGGCTTCGGACCCAGGACCCAGCCGGCGGAGGCCTATACCGAGTCGCCGGACACCGGCGTGAACCTGGTGACCATCCAGGGCGCTCACACGCTGGACCTGGTCATTGCCGTGCTGGGTGAAATCCACAACGTCTCCGCCCTTGCCGCCACGCAATATCCGATGATCCGGATCGGCGATGGCGCCCCGCAGCAACGCCGGACCTCGGATCATCTGCTGGTGCAGGCACGCCTCGCCAGTGGTGCGGCAGCTTCGATCGACGTGATCGGCGGGCGACCGGCCGGCACGCCGTTCGAGATGGAGATCGTCGGGGAAAGCGGCGTCCTTGCCTTGGCAGGAGGCGCCATGCGCGGTTTCCAGGCGGGCCGGCTCACCCTGTCGCTGAACGGTTCGCCGGATGAGTCGGGTGCCGCGGACTCCGGCCTGGCCGAGGGTGCCGCCAACGTCGCGGCCATCTACGCCAGCCTGCGCGACGACATCGCCCGGGGCACGCGGACCGCGCCCGGCTTCCCGCACGCGGTTCGGCTGGCCCGCCTGGTCGACGCGGCCCTGGCCTCGTCGCGGGACGGCAGGCGCATGTCCGCCGCCGATTGGCCAAAGGAGTGATGTGGTGGACCTGAAGCTGCACGGCCGCGTCTGTCTGGTCACGGGGGCCAGCACCGGGATCGGCCGCGCCACCGCCGTCGCGCTGGCGATGGAGGGCGCGCACGTGCTCGCCACGGCGCGCAGCCTGGAGGGGCTGGCCACGTTGCCGGCCGCGATCCAGGCCACCGGCGGCCCTGCCCCGGTGCTGCTGGACGCCGATTTCACCGAGGATGGTGCGGCGGAGCGGCTGGCGGCGACAGCCCTGTCGGTCGCCGGTCAGGTCGACGTGCTGGTCAACAACGCCGGGGGTTCCCGCCCCATGCCGGTGCCCGACGACCCGGTCGTCTGGGCCGAGGCGCTCCACCTGAACTTCGTGTCCGCCAGGCAGCTGGGCGAGTGCCTGATCCCGGCGATGGCGGCCCGCGGGTGGGGCCGGGTGATCAGCGTCACCGGTGCGGTCCTGGGCAAGGCGATCAATGCCGCCAGCCCGGCGAAGGCAGCGTTGGAAAGCTGGTCCAAGGCCGCCGCCGCAACCTACGCGGCACGTGGCGTCACGGTGAACTGCGTGGCGCCGGGCCGCATTAACTCCAGGCAGATATTGGAGCGGCTGCACCCGACCGCGGAGTCCCGACGCGAGTTCATCCAGCGCAACATCCCCGCAGGTCGCTTCGGTGAACCCGAGGAGGCGGCGTGCGTGATCGCGTTTCTTGCCTCGGCGCAGGCGAGCTACGTTACCGGCGCCACCATCCCGGTCGATGGCGGCGCGATGCGGTATGCCTTCTGACCCGGCACCTCTTTCCCGTCGGCGAACAGAGATTCGCGCTGCGATGAAGTGTATCGACATCGAGCGGAAGTGATCTTTCTTGAGACTGGAAGATCACGTGACACTGTGTAACACACTAAGTCGAAGCTACAAACAAGTTACTAACGATCGAGCAGTTTATTCAACAAAAGTGAATAAATTAACCTCAGTCAAGTCACGCTTGGCGACCTAAATCACGGTTGGGCGTCATATCAGGCATTTGCAAGTTTGGAGTTTCACTTTGTCAAAATTAGCATTAAACGCTGATGAAGATTACACCGCAACATTAGCACAATATGCCACGCGTGGATTCGACCAGCCGCGGGCAGCCATGAACATTGACGGGCCTGAAGCGATCCGGGACGAGATCATCGGCTGCTGGATCGCCTTAGGTGGAGCCTTGGCCGTGCTGGGCACCGGACTATGGGCGTGCTTGCCGGGCTAGCCTGCCAGGCGGCACGACACCGGAACAGGCGAACGAGCTGGTAGCGACCGGTGGGCCGTGCCCGCGCGCTCAAACGCCCAGCATGCGGATCAGGCCCAGGCTGATCGCCCCAAGCACCAGCAGCGAGAGCGTCACCGCCGCGGTCACCCGGCCGCCGGCGCGCGCCACCACGCGCAAATCGGTGCCCAGGCCGAGCGCGGCCATGGAGATCACGGTGAGCAAATTGGCGACCCACGCCGCGGGCGCGAGCGCCACCTGGGGCACGACGCCGGCAGAGCGCAGTCCGGCGAGCACCAGGAAGCCGATGATGAACCAGGGCACCAGCTTGTGCAGCGGCAGCCGGCCGGGGACGGGCCGGTCGCCCGCCGTCACGTGCGGCGCCGCCTCGTCCGTCTCGTCACGCAGCCGGCGGGTCAGCAGCGACAGGCCGAGCACGACGGGGCCGAGCATCAGAACGCGCACCAGCTTGACCAGCGTGCCGAGTTGCACGGCGACGGCCCCGACCGGCGCCGTCGCCGCAAGGACCTGCGGCACGGCGTAAACCGTCAGCCCGGCCAGCGCGCCGTACTGCAAGCCGGTGAGATGGAGCAGCGGCACAGTTAGCGGCAGCGCCAGCACCACGGCGACGCCGAGCACTGCCGTGAAGGCGATGGAGGCAGCCACGTCCGCGCCATCGGCGCCGATCACCGGGGCAACGGCTGCGATGGCGGAGTTGCCGCAGATCGAATTGCCGCAGGCGATCAGCGTCGCCATCCGGTGCGGCAGGCCAAGCAGCCGTCCCATGCCGTAGCTGGCGCCGATCGCCGTCACCACCACGGCGGCGATGCCCAGCAACAGGCCCGGGCCCGCAGCCAGCACGGTCCTGGCGCTGACGGAGGCGCCGAGCATAACCACCGCGATCTCCAGCAGCATCTTGGCGCTGAAGCCGATGCCGCCCGCCCAGCGCCGTCCTGGTGTCCAGGCGGTGCGGATGCCGGTTCCGACCAGGATGGCCAGGACCAGCGCCTCCAGCCAGGCCCGGCCCGTGAGTCGGGCTTCGATCCGCTCCAGCACGAACGAGAGCGCGGTGATGCCGATGCACAGCAGCACACCGGGGAGGAGGCCCCCGCCCGCCTGGCGCAACCTGTGCGCCGCGCCGCCGCGAGACCTGGCTTGATGGGTGCGGATCGGCGTCTGGGCGACGGCAGCGATGGCCATGTGCGGATGTCCTTTTGCGGGCCGGACACTGCACCGGCCGCATCGATCGGTCTAACGCATCCTCATGCTGACACCGATCTGGCGCGGCGATGAGTCCCGCCTTGCGCGTCCGCGGCTCCGGTGGTCGGCTGCCGCGATGATCAGCCGCTATTCCGACCATGCCGCCAACGAGCGGACCTACCTCGCCTGGGTGCGGACTGCCATCGCGGTCATGGCCTTCGGTTTCCTGGTCGAGAAGTTCGACCTGTTTCTCGAGATGGCGGCGCGCTCCCTCGCCAATGCCCTGCTGGCAATGCTCACCCTGGGCGCTGCCGCGACGCCGCTTCGCGCGCGGCATGGCTGAGCGCGGATGACCGCGCCCGTGCCCGACCACCCCCTGGTCGCCGTGCGCGGCGTGCGCAAGCATTTCGGCAGCTTCACGGCGTTGGACGGCGTCACGCTGGACGTGCGGGCGGGCGAGGTGGCGTGCATCATTGGCGCCTCCGGCTCGGGCAAGACCACGCTGCTGCGCTGCCTCAACCAACTGGTCGAGATCGATGCCGGCGCCATCTGGATCGGCGGCGAGCTGATCGGGCGCCGCGTCGTGAAGGGCGTCGTGCACCGGCTGACCGCGGGTGAGGTCGCGCGGCAGCGCCTGCGCACCGGCATGGTGTTCCAGCGCTTCAACCTGTTCCCGCACATGACGGCGCTGCAGAACATCATGGAGGGTCCGGTCCAGGTGCTGCGCCAGCGCCGGGCCGAAGCCGAACGGGCGGCCCGGTCGCTGCTGGAGCGCGTCGGCCTGGCCAGCAAGGCCGGGTCCTACCCCGCGCAGCTCTCGGGCGGGCAGCAGCAGCGCGTCGCGATCGCCCGCGCCCTGGCGATGAAGCCGGAGCTGATGCTGTTCGACGAGCCGACCAGCGCCCTGGACCCCGAGCTGGTGGGCGAAGTGTTGGCGGTGATGCAGGAGCTGGCGCGCAGCGGCATGACCATGATCGTGGTCACGCACGAGCTGGGGTTTGCCCGCGAGGTCGCAGACCGCGTGGTCTTCATGGACCATGGCAGCATCGTCGAGGCAGGGTTCGCCGCAGACATGCTGGGCAACCCCAGGGAAGAACGCACCCGCGCCTTCCTCTCCGCCGCTCTCCCGCCAAGCGCGCCATCCTGAAAGGTGCTGATCATGCCCGCCGACAACGCCTGGGCCGCCGTGCCCCTCCGTCCCGCCAACATGGCCCCGCCCGCCCCGGCATTCCCCTGGCCGCACGGCAAGCGTGCCGCCTTGTTCCTGTCCTTCGACGTGGACGCCGAAGCCGCCTGGACCAGCAAGGACCCTAGCCATGCCGAGCGGCTGGTGACGATGTCCTTCGGCGGCTACGAGGCCCGCGTGGGCACGCCGAAGCTGCTGGAGCTGTTGGACCAGCTCGGCCTCAAGGCGACCTTCTTCGTGACCGGCTGGGCGGTCGACGCGCACCCCGCCATGGCCGAGGCGATCCTGCGCGGCGGACACGAGATCGGCCATCACGGCTATTACCATCTCCTGCCGGACCCGGGCACGCCGGAGATCCGGGACGAGATCGAGATGGGCTTCGATGCGCTGAAGCGGGTGCTGGGCGTGGTGCCCATCGGCTACCGCGCTCCCTACGGCGAAAGCTGCGAGGAATTGCGCGCGAGCCTGGCCGGCCGTGGCATGGTGTATTCCAGTTCCTGGCGCGACGATGTGCGGCCCTACCGCCAGATTCTGGCGGATGGCAGTCCCGGCATGATCGAGTTGCCGGTCACCTCCAGCTACGACGATTGGATGCACGGCCTCTCCGCCCGCTTCAGCCCGCGCCCGATCTTCCCGAAGGAGCATGTGCTGTCGATATGGCGGGATGAGCTGGACGAGGTGATCGATTGGGGTGCGATGGCCACCACCGTGCTGCACCCCCAGGTCAGCGGCCGGCCGATGCGGTTGCGCCTGTTGCGCGAGTTCCTGACCTACGCGCAGTCCAGGCCCGAGCTATGGATCGCCACCGGGCGGGACATCGCCGCCAACTTCACGGCAAACGAGCAAGCCCGCTGACTGCCAAGGCATTACCGGCCCGGCGGCCCCAGCACGACCGCGCGCTCCGCCGCGGTGAGGTCCACCCAGCGCAGCTTGTCGTCCAGCGGCATGATGGCGCTGCTGCCGGCTTGCTGCAGCCCGAGGATTTCGCCGGCCGAACCGAGCGTGAACGGCGCCGACTTGCGCGGTACCGGCCAGCGCGCGGTCTCGCCGTCCTCGCTCCGCACCGTCCAGATCTCGGCGCTGCGGACACGTTGCCGGGCCACCAGCCGCAGTGTCACGGGCAGCGCGTCGGCTTGCCGCCAAATGCGGTGCCGGCGATGGCTGCGCATCGCTGCCCATGCCCCTGCGGCCAGCATGACGCCGACGGCGAGCGTCCCGGCCACCAGGCTGGCAAGGCGGTTCCAGAACATGTCCAAGCCCAGGTCGGTGGTGAGCCAGTCTGGCCGGGCCGGGTCGGCCACGACCTGGACGTCGATGGGCCCTTCCGCCGCGGACAGGAACATGTAGTGCACGGTGCGCCGCACCATCCCACTGCCGACCGGCGCCGTCACGGTCATGCCGCAGATCTCGATCGCGTCGTGGCCAGAGCAATCGCTGTCCGAGACCACGCCGTCCCGCAACGCGAGCGCGGTGCCCCGAACCTGCCAATCGGTTAGCAGGCCCGGCGGCAGGTACACCAGCATGAGGCTGAGGATCCCGCCGAACATCAGCAATCCCAGAATGGCCCAGGCGCTCGCCAACCCGGACCCGGGCGGCCGGCCGCGCAGCGCCCGGGCCGGAAGCGCGCTGAAGGCACGGGCCATGGCTGCCTACTCGCCGCGGCCTGGCAGGTCGGCGGCGGCGCGGGCAAGCAGAAGGTCGTCGATCGCAGACCGCCCGGCGCGCACCGCCAACCGCGCCGCCTGGTCCACCACCCAGGCCAAGTCACTCGCCGGCCGCCGGGCCAGCCGGCGGCCGGCCGCCGCCACATCCATCCCCGGCGCGTGCGGCCGCCCGTCCAGCAGCGCCTGCAGGATGGCCGCGGCACCCGCCGCGTCGGCGTAGTCCATCGTGAACACCAGATCGAACCGGCCCCGCCGCAACAAGGCGCGATCGATCGAGTCCAGCCGGTTGGTGGTGCCGATCACCAGCAGGCGGCGCTTCGCGGCGGTTTCCACCTCCCGCAGCAGCGTGTTGACCTCCTCGACCCCTGGCCCGTGATCGCCATCCCGCTTGCGGCCGAGCGCATCCAGCTCCTCCAGCAGGATGACGCCGGGGGCCGATGCGGCGGCCTGGGCGAAGGCGCGCGCGAGCTGCCGCGGCGTTTCGTGCAGCCACATGCTGCCCACCCCGGCCACCGAGACCTCGTGCAGCTTCCAGCCGAGGAAGCCGGCCAGGCGGGAAGCGGCGAAGCTCTTGCCGCAGCCCGGCGGCCCGGCCAGCAGCACGCCACCCGGCCATGACACGCCCAGCCGGGCATACTCCGCCGGCCGGTGCAGCACGTCCAGCACCTGCTCGCGCAGCAGCGTTTCCAGCGCCGGCTGGCCCGGCAGCATGAAGGCGTCCGGCGCGGCGGTTGCGGCCGCGACCGGGGCCTCCGCCAGCAACTCCATGGCCGCCCGTGCGGATGCGAGGTCCAGCCGGCCGTTGAGCTGCACCAGCCCAGCCGGCGACATCGTGTCCAGGCCAATGCCGCCGGACAGGGCAGCCAGCAGTGCGGCGCGCCGGTCCTCGCCCGGCTTGGCCTCGGCCGTGGCGAGCGCGAAGCCGGGGCCGGGCAGGAACAAGGCGGACACCCAGCCCGCGCCGGGCTGCCTCGCCGCCATGGCGAGCACGGCCTGCACCAGCGGCACGGCTTCGGCCTTGTCCACGGGCGGGTTGCGCAATGCCAGGCTGCTCACCGTGCCGGGGCGCGCGTCGCGGGCGCATGGCAGGCACAGCAGGTCCCCCAGCGCAGGCAGCGGTCCCACGCGCTCGGCCAGCCGGTCCAGCTCCGCCGCCCACCAGGCCGGCCCCGCACCGGCCTGCAGCAGCAGCACGGTACCGCCATGCCCGCTGTCGCAGAGTTGCCAGGCCCGGCCATCCGCCAGCAGGCGGCCGGACGCCGTGCCGTCCGGCAGGGCGGTACCGATCGGCAGCCATGGGAAGGCGCTCACTGCCGCAGCACGTCGGCAGGCGCGGAGACGTCGCTGCGCCGGCCCGAGGTCACCTTGTTGTTCCACATGGCGCGCAGGCTGTCGCGCAACCCGTCCATGTCGCCGGCCGCAAGCTGGCGGTCGCCAACCTCCAGCACCGTGTCGAACCGTTCCTTGTCACGCATCAGGTGGCGTTCCGCCCGCGCCCAGCGCCAATACATCGCGCAGAAGCCCGGCAGGCGCATCCCCTCGCCCCAGTACAGCGTGTTGATCTCGCGGATCAGGCTGTCGGCCACCGTGAAGCCGTCCGGGGTGCCGCCCTCCAGCTCCGCCCGCACGCTGGTGGCGAGCTGGTCCGCGCGCGCCACGGCCGCCTGCGGCGCGGCCGGGCGGATGTCGCGGTCGAAGAAGCGGAGTTGGGCGTTGAGGTCCCGCCGCAGCAGCGCGGCCCGCACTTCCGGACGGTTGCAGAGCGTGGCGACGGCCTGGCGGACCAGCCGCGCCTCCTCCGACGCACCCCGCCGGGCGTCCGGCTCCGCCGTTCCGTCCGAGGCCCGGCGGGCCGCGTCCAGCCGGGCCCGCAAGGCCGGGATCGTGGTGCGGGCGGCAAGCGGCAGCAGGCTCGCGGCCTCGTCCAGCTCCTCCTCGGCGCCGTCCAGCATGGTGCACGCCAGCCGGGCGCCATCCTCGCCTTCGAACGAGTTCAGGCCGGCCTGCCAGTCGTAGAAATTCGCCTCGTCGAACGTCTGGCCGAGATCGGCGATCTCCACCTCGGCCTGGATGGTCTGGCCCTCGTTGATCGCCCAATGCACCGTCAGCTCCGTGCCGCGGCGGACCGACATGCCCTCCGGCAGGTCGGTGCCGCGGATGCGGAACTCGCCGATGCCGAGGTTGAGCTCCGGGTCGAGCACGGCCTGGTCGCTGACCTGGAACAGCTCCAGCCGCAGCACCCCGCCGCCGCCGGCGCGCAGGAGCTGGGCAGCGCGGAAGCGCGCAGTGCCCGACTGTGGCAGCAGGGCACCCTTGGGCACCAGCGGCGCGATGGTGTTGCGGCCGGCATCGTCCTGCACCTTCACGCCGATGGTCTGCGACACGGGAATGCCCGCACTGGCGGCCGACGCGCGTTCGATCGCCCATTCCTGCCCGGCGCCCGGCACCAGGCGGCCCGCCGGGTCGAACACCACGGCGCGAAACCGGTTGGCGCCCATGTCGGGCAGCGGCAACTGCAACTCGGCCGGGCTGTCCAGCGCCACGCGCCCGCTGCTCCAGCCGAGCGCGCTCTCGACCTGCACGGCGACCCCCTCGGGCCCGGTGCGGCGCACGATGCGCAGCCTGGCGGAGGACGCGGCCGTGCGCGCGTCGTAATCGTAGCCGATCGCCACTTCGCCGCCCGTCGCCTCGGCCGCCGCGCGCCGCGGCTTGGGGGCGCTGACCGTGCCGGACCAGTCGCGGCTGTCGCTGTAGATCGCCGCGCCCACGGCCACCGCCGTCATCGGGTCGACGCGGCCGGGATCCTCCACCGGCAGGCCCAGTTCGGCGCCGATCCGCGCCCGCAGCAGCGGCATCTTGGTCGGGCCGCCGATCAGCACCACGCGGCTGATGTCGCCCAGCGCGTAGCCCGCATTCTCCACGATGGCGCGGGACAACTCGGCGGTGCGGCCGACGATCGGCTCGATCATCTGCTCCAGCCGGGCGCGCGTCAGCGGCGCGTCCAGGTAGATCGGCTCGCCGCGCTCATCCTCCAGGCGGACCATGTCGTCGGACGCGCTGACGGAGGTTTCGGTCCGGGTCGACAGCTCCACCTTCGCCCGTTCCGCCGCCAGCCGCGCCACGCGGGCCAGGCGGTCGTAGCGCCGGTCGGCGCCGAACCCGTCCGGCAGTTGGAAGGTCTGCCGCAGCCACGGATAGACCACGTCCTGCAGGATCATCCGGTCGATGTCGCGGCCGCCCAGCATGTTGACGCCCTCATGCGCCACCACGTTGACGGTGCCCGCGGCAGCCTGCACCAGGGCCAGGTCGAACGTGCCGCCGCCCAGATCGTAGATCAGGAACTGGCCGCTGCGCTCGCTGGAGGCGGCCATGGCCGCCAGCGCCGCAGCCACCGGCTCCTGCAGCAGGGCGACCCGGTCCAGCCCCGCCTCACCCGCCGCCGCCAGCGTCGCCTCGCTCTGCAACTGGTTGAACGCGGCGGGGATGGTGACGACGGCGCCGTCCACCGCCGCCTCGCCGGTCTCCACCAGGGCATAGCCGACCAGGGTGCGCAGCAGCTCGGCGCTGCATGCCTCGGGCGACATCTCCTGTCCGGACGCGGCGAAGCGCAGCGGCGTCGCCGTGCCCATCATCCGCTTGAAGCCCTGCGCCACGTTCTCCGGCGACAGGATCGCCTGGTCATAGGCCCGCACCCCGACCGTGCGGTTGCCGCGCCGGTCGATGTGGATGACGGAGGGCATGACCTCCGTTCCCTCCGGGGTGCGGAACAGCCGCGGCCGGCCATCGCGGTAGCCGGCGACCGAGCTGTTGGAGGTGCCGAGATCGATGCCGACCTGCACGGCTCAGCCCCCCGGGGCCCGGCGCAGCACCACCTTGCCGCGCTGGAGGATGCGGCCGTGCTCCAGCACGGTCGGCTCGATCGTATCCGCCACTTCCAGCCCCTCCTCGGTTTCGAAATCCTCCGGGTTCACCGGCTCGGCGGGCAGGCCCGGCGAGTAGGATTGCCCCGTATGGTCGGCCAGGCGCAACCCCGACGCCGCCAGCGCCGCCTCGATCCGGCGGGTGGCATAGGCGGCTTGGGCGCGTTCCCGGTCCAGCCGGCCAGGCGCCGCCTCGGCCGCCAGCCGCAGCAGGCGGCGGTTGGCCTTCCACCATTCGGCCGCGAGCAGCAGCAGCGTGTCCCGCGGCACGGTCGCGTCGGCGCTCACTTCGGCGGATTTCCCAGCATGGCTTCCCCTTCGTACCGCAAGCGGTCGCGATCGCCGTCAACATCCGCCTGGACGGTGTCGCGGTCCAGGCGTCGTGCCGCCTTGCCGTCGCAACGCTGGGCGAGCTGGAGCGTCAGCATACCCAGGCCGAGCTGGTCGTCCGGCTTGGCGGCACGGTTCGCCGCATGCAGGCGCGCGCCGTTCGCCAGGCACCAGCGCAGATCCGCCACCGTCAGCGTGTGGCTGCCCGGATCCGGCGGGTGCTCCCCCGGACGGACGGGAAAGGCCGCCAGCCGCGGGCCAAGGTCCGGCGGCGGCGGTGGCGGCGGCAAGACGGACGGCAAGACGGGCGGCAGGGAGGCAGGCGCGGCCAGCGAGACGGGCGCGTGCTGCCGATACGGCGCGGTCGCCGCATACCGGGCATCGAGTTCGCCGACCCCGGCACAGAGTCCGGCAACGGCCAGCAGCAGGCTCGCGGTCACCCAGAACAGCCTGCCGCGGCGGCGCAGGGCGGCCCGGTGGGTTTCGAGCCTGCGGCGGTCCGCCGGGTCGTCCACCACCAGCAGGGCGCGGTCGATCGCAACCAGCACGCTCCGGCGCCGCAGCGGTGCCAGCCACCACGGCAGCCACCGCTTGCGGGTCCGGCGGGCGTAGAGCTGCAAGGCCGCGGCGGCCTGGTGCGCGCGCAGATCGGTGCGCAGCCGTGCCGCCAACCCGGTGCGGCCCTCCGCCGCCGCCCGCGCGAGCAGGCCGGCGAACAACGCGGCCGCCGCAGCCGCTCCCCCGGCGCGATTGGGGATGTCCAGCAACCGCGCCAGCGGCGTCACCGCGTCCCAGGCGGCGTCCGAGGCCAGGCTGGCCGATGCCGCAGCTTGGAACGCAGCCCATAGCGCGCCGGCATCCTTCCGCGCGCCGGGGCCGAATGGACGGGTGGCCAACCCCGCCCGGAGCAGCGCCGGGTCGGCGGACAGCCGCGCCACCAGTTCGTTCAACCGCGCCAGATGCGGTGCAAGCGCCTGCGCCTCGCCCAGGCCGGCGATGGTGCGCGCCTCCTGCGCCAGGGACGCGGCCTGGCCCGGCAGATCGTCGAACAGGGCTGCCAGCAGCCGCGCCGCCGGCAGCGCCGCGGCATCCTGCCGGGCATGCGCGACGTGGCGGATGGCCTGCCGCCAGGGGGCTAGGGCACGCACGGTCGGCGCATGGTCCAGCGCGGCGCCGGCATCCACCAGGCGCTGCGGCCGGCTCAGCGCCGCCCAGCCGCGGATTGCCGCCTCCAGCGCCAGCAGGGTGTCCGCGTCCGGGCGGGCCTGCCAGGCCGACACCGCCGCGTTCGCGGTGGCGTCCAGGCTCCCCAGCTCCGCGGCGGTCCGGCGCGTCCAGGAGGCGGCCGCGCGGCGCAGGATCGGGGACGGCCGGGTCGGGCCCGCCAGCAAGTCGGCCAGGCGCCCTGCCGGGTCGGCCGCTGCCATGCAGGCGGTGACGAGGGCGGCGGCGTGCGCATCCGTCAGGGCCTCGATCTCCGCCGCCAGGGCCGCAGGCTGGCAGGGCGGTATGCCGGCGAGCGCCCGGTCGGCATCGATCGCCGCCACCAGCACCGGGTCGGCGCCTGCCGGCATGGCGTGGGCCAGCCCGGCCACATCATCCGGCGTCGCCAGGCCGGCTGCACAAAGATGTGCCCGCAGGTTGGCCATAGCCAGCGGCGGCAGGCCGACCGGGTCCACCCGTCGCCCGGCGTGCAGTGCCGCAAGGATGCCGGGCGCCGCCTCCGCCGCACCCGGCAGGAACGAGGCCTCCGCCGCCAAACGGCTGCGCGGCACCGACAATGCGCGGGCCGCGGCGGTGGCGGCGGGCGTGTCCGCCAACTCGAACAACTCGGCAAGCCGGGTGCGCGGCGTGGCGCCCAGCACGGCGAACGGGTTGCCCAGCAATCCCGGCGCGGAGACGGCATCCCCGTTGAGCTCGGTCAGCTTCGACACTCCTCCTGGCGAGGCAGGATCGCTACACCGAACCGCCGTGCCGGCCCAGGGGTGCGGCGCGCCCGCGCGCAAATCGCGGCGGATGGCCGCAGCGCCTGCCGCAGGGGCACCAGTCTTGCATCGCCCGCGGCTGTTCCCTGGACGAGGAGCCCGCAATGGCGAAGACACCGTTTCACCTAGCCTGGTTCGTGTCCCGGGGATACGGCCCCAAGGCGTGGCGACTGCCCTGGGGTGGTCCGAACCCGCAGGACTGGGTGAAGCCGGACCTGTTCGTCGACCTGGCGCGCGCCATGGAACGCGCCTGCTTCGACTACATCATGATCGAGGATTCCTCGAACATACCCTACACCTTCAAGAACTCGCACGAGACCTACGTGCGGCTCGCCGTCGATGCGCCGAAGCTGGACCCGGCGGTGCTCGCGCCGTACATGATCGCGGCCACCAAGCATCTCGGCATCGTCACCACGCTTGCCACCTTCGAATATCATCCCTTCCTGCTGGCCCGGCTGACCAACACGCTGGACCATGTCAGCGGCGGCCGCGCCGGCTGGAACCTGGTCACCGGCAGCAACGATGGCGGGGCGCAGAATTACGGCCTGAAGGGCCAGTACAAGCACGACGAACGCTATGAAATGGCCGACGAGTATTGCGAGGCGGTGACACGGCTGTGGGATTCATGGGAGCCGGACGCAATGGTCATCGACCGGGAGAACGCGATCTTCGCCGATCCGGCGAAGGTTCATCCGGTGCATTACGAGGGCAAGTATTTCAGCACCCGCGGGCCGCTGTCCGCCCCTCGTTCGCCGCAGGGCCATCCGGTGATCTGCCAGGCCGGCGGGTCGCCGCGCGGGCGCAGCTTCGCCGCGCGATGGGCCGACACCATCATCGGTTCGGCGGCCAGCGTGGCGGGCATGAAGGCGTTCCGCGAAGACATCCGCGCGCAAGCCGCCTCCTGGGGCCGCGACCCGGACAGCGTGAAGATCCTGTTCCTGATCGCTCCCATCGTCGACGAGTTCCACGACTCCGCGCAGGCCCGCCGGGTGGCGCAGAAGGCCGACGCCGCGGCGTTCATCGAGTGGCATCTCGCCTCCTCGTCCCGGCTGACCGGGATCGATTTCTCCAAGTTCGAGTTGGACGAGCCCTTACCGGAGCTGGATTCCAACGGCCACCGGACGCTGGCGGCGGCCTATGCCGGGCGCACGCTGCGCGAGATCGCCGGGTCCGGCCGGCAGACCGCGGATCTGGACCTGAACGGCACCGCGGCCGAAATCGCCGCCCGGATGTCGGAGATGATGGACGAGATCGGCGGCGACGGCTTCCTGATCATGAACGGCGAACTGACCCGGCGCTACGTCACCGAGATCACCGATGGCCTGGTGCCGGAGCTGCAGCGGCTGGGCGTGGTGCGGACGCGCTACGAGCACGCGCTGTTCCGCGACAACCTGCTGGCTTACTGAAGCCGACGCGATCCGTCCGAGGGGCGTGAGAACCTCCCTGGCGAAACATACGTCGCGGCGTTATCAATCGATGCCGTCCGTCGCCTGGGTCAACGCCGATCCGATCTGACGCGGCCTCCACTCAGCCGATCGGAAAAGAATGACTGATCCGCGCGACATCGCCATAGCGGCAAGCGGCGTCTTCACGCTCGAGATACTGTCGCATGGTGACCTGCCCAGGCTCATCGCCGCCGCCGTGGACGGGCAGGCCGGCGCGGCGTCCACGTTGGCGGTCATCGGCGCCTATGGCCAACGGTTCGAGGCCGCACTCCGCACCAACTCGCTGCCGTGCGACCGGTGCGGGTCGCAACTTCAACGGGGATGCTTCTCGTTCGTCATCGCCCTGCCATCGGAAAACCCGGCCCCGGCCGCCGCCATCTGCCTGGCGCTGTGCCAGGCCTGCGCCCCCTCCCCCGCCGTTGCGGAACAGGCAGCCTTGGCCGCGCTGCGCAAGGTGTGGCCGCAGGCCCGCAAGCTCGCCCTCACGCATCCGGGCGGCGGCAGGGCCTGATCCAACGGGGCAGGAGCCAGCCCGGCCGCACGCGTCAGGCCCCAGCCATCGTCATGCCGTCGATCCGTATCGTCGGCGCATCCACTGCCCGACGGAAGCGCAGGTCGTTCGCCGGGGTCATGTTGAGGAACATGTCCTTCAGATTGCCGGCAATGGTGATCTCGGCCACCGGCTCCGCCAGGACACCCTGCCGGATCATGAAGCCGGCGGCGCCGCGGCTGTAATCGCCGGTCAGCCCGTTCACGCCCATGCCCATCAGCTCCGTGATGTAGAGGCCCTCGACGATATCGGCCATCAGGTCGGCCGGGCTTGCCTTGCCCGCGGCGATGTAGGCGTTGGTCAGGCCAGGGGAGCCCTTGGCCTTCAGGCCCAACTGCCGGGCGGCGCGGCTGTCCAGCAGCCAGGTGGTCAGCACCCCATCCTCGATCAGCACGGAATTGGACGTCGGCACGCCCTCCCCGTCGAACGGGCGCGAGCGGGGGCCACGAAGGCGGCGGGGCTCGTCGCAGATCTGGATGCCGGAGGCGAATATCTGCTTGCCCAGGCTGTCCTTCAGGAAGGACGTCCCGCGCGCGATGGCGGTGCCGCTGATGGCGCCCGCGAAATGGCCGATCAGGCTGCCGGCCACGCGCGGGTCGAACACCACGGGCAGCTTGGCCGTGGCCGGCCGGGTCGGGTTCAGCCGGGCGATGGCGCGATGCGCCGCGCTGCGCCCGATCGTCGCCGCATCGTCGAGATCGGCGAGGAAGGTGGCGGAGTGGTAGTCGTAGTCGCGCTGCATCCCCGTGCCCTCGCCAGCCAGGGCGGTGGCGCTGACGGAATGGCTGGTACGGGCATAGCCGCCGCTGAACCCGGCGGTGGTGGCGAGCAGGAATTCGTAGCGGCCGAACCCCGCCTCTCCGCCCTCGGAATTGGTGATGCCGGGCACGGCACGCGCGGCATCCTCGGCGGCGGCGGCCCGGACGGTCAGCGCTGCCACGGACGGCTCGACCGAGTCCGCGAGTTCCAGCGGAGCGGCATCCACGGCATGAGCCGCCTCCGCCAGGCCGCCATAAGGATCCTCCGGCACGACTTTCGCCATCGCGACCGCCCGTTCCGCCAAGGCCGCGAAGCCCGACGGAGCCAGTTCGGTGGACGAGACCGAGGCGCTGCGCTTGCCGACGAAGACGGTCAACTCCAGTCCGCGGCGCTCCGAACGCTCGAGGTGCTCGGTCTGTCCCAGGCGGCGGGAAATCGACAGCGAGGTCGAGCCGGACACGGCGGCCTCGGCGGTATCCGCGCCGGCGGACCGGGCACGGTCGAGCAGTTCGGTCAAAAGGTCCAGCCGGCTCATGCCGCAAGCCGGTCCGCGATGGCGGTCAAATGCGGCACATGGTCGGTCGGACCCAGGGCAGCCAGCGTCGGCTTGGCGCGGAAGATCCGGGCGGCGGCGCGGCGGATGTCGTGCAGGCTCACTGCCTCGATCTTGGCCACCGTCTCGGCCACGGGGATGATGCGGCCGAACACCTGGATTTGCCGGGCAAGCTGCTCGCAGCGGCTGCCGGTGGATTCCAGCGACATCAGCAGCGACGCCTTCACCTGCGCACGGGCCCGCCGCAGCTCGTCCTCGTTGGCGTCCTGCTGCACCCGGCGCAATTCCTCCAGCGTCACCGGCACCAGCTCCTTCGCCTCGTCCTCACCGGTGCCGGCATAGATGCCGAACAGGCCGCCGTCCAAGGCCGGGGCGGTGAAGGAGTAGATGGAATACACCAGGCCCCGTCGTTCGCGGATTTCCTGGAACAGGCGGGACGACATGCCGCCGCCGAGCAGGGTGGAGAGCAGCATGGACGGGTAGAAATCCGGGTCGCCATACGCCATGGCCGGGAAGCCCAGCACGATGTGGACCTGGTCCAGGTCGCGCCCCTCGCGGAACTCGCCGCCATCGTACACACCGGGCAATGGCTGCGGCGTCGCCGCCCGGGGCAGGTCGGCGAAATGCTCGGACGCCAGCGCCAGCACGCGCTCGTGGTCCAGCGCGCCGGCCGCCGCCACCACCGTGTTGGCGGTGGTGTAGTGGCGGCGCATGTAGCCGGTCAGCATCTCCCGCGCCATGCCCTTGATGCCGTCCTCCCGGCCGAGCGTCGGCCGCCCCATCGGCTGGTCGGGATAGGCGGTTTCCTGGAAGTGGTCGAACACGATGTCGTCCGGCGTGTCGTTGGCCTGGCCGATCTCCTGCAGGATCACGCCGCGCTCGCGCTCCAACTCCTCGGGTGCGAAGGTGCTGTGCGTCAGGATATCGCCGATAATGTCGGCGCCGAGCGCCAGGTCCTCCTTCAGCAGCTTGACGTAATAGGCCGTCTGCTCGCGCGCGGTGTAGGCGTTGATGTGGCCGCCGACATCCTCGATCGCCTCCGCGATGGCGCTGGCGGAGCGGCGCTCCGTGCCCTTGAACGCCATGTGCTCCAGGAAATGGCTGGCGCCGTTCTCCGCCTCCGTCTCGTTGCGGGTGCCGGCCGCGACATAGGCGCCGAGGGAGACGGTCTCGACCCGGTCCATCTGCTCCGTCACCACGGTCAGTCCGGATGGCAGGCGGGAGACTCGAATGCTCATGCGGCGTTCCTGTGTGCGAAGGCCCGGACCTGCGCCTCGATCGCGTCGAGGTCGTTGGGGGCGGAGGTGAAGTGTTCCGGTCGTTGATATAGGTCGGCCAGGTGCTTTGGCAGCGCCGGCCGGCGGCCGGTGGCCCGTTCCATCGCATCGGGGAACTTCGCCGGGTGCGCCGTGGCCACGGCGACGGTCGGCAGGTGGTGGGCGCATGGCAAGGCGCGGGCGGCGGCGATGCCGATGGCGGAATGCGGGTCGGCCAGGTAGCGGCATTCCGCGTCGAGCCGGCCGATCTCGGCCAGCGTGCCCTCGTCGTCCAGCCGGAACCCGTGCATCAGCGTGGTCGCGCGCTGCCAGGCGGCATGGGGCACGTCCATGCGGCCGGTGCGGCGGAACCCGGCCATGGCGGCTTCCGTCGCGGCAGGGTCGCGGTCCAGCAACTCGAACAGCAGCCGCTCGAAATTGGAGCTGACCTGGATGTCCATCGATGGCGACAGGCTGGGCTCCACTTGCGCCATGCTCATGTCGTTGCCGGCCAGGAAGCGGGTGAGGATGTCGTTGCGGTTGCTGGCGACCACCAGGCGGGCGATGGGCAGGCCCATGCGCCGCGCCGCCCAGGCTGCCAGCACGTTGCCGAAATTGCCGGTGGGCACGCTGAACGCGACCTCCCGCTCCGGCGCGCCCAGCGCCAGGGCGGCGGCGACATAGTACGGGATCTGCGCGGCAATTCGCGCCCAGTTGATGGAGTTGACTGCGGACAGATGAAGGTCGCGGCGGAACGGGGCGTCGGCGAACATCGCCTTTACCAAGTCCTGGCAATCGTCGAAGCTGCCCGCCACCGCGATATTGGCCACGTTGGCGGCGGCGACCGTGGTCATCTGCCGCCGCTGCACCTCGCTGGTGCGGCCGCTCGGGTGCAGGATAGCGATGTCGATGCGGCTGCGGCCGCGGCAGGCCTCGATCGCGGCCGAGCCGGTGTCGCCGCTGGTGGCGCCGATGATGGTCACGCGCTCCCCCCGCGCGGCCAGCACGTGGTCGAACAGGCGGCCGAGCACCTGCATCGCCATGTCCTTGAAGGCGAGCGTTGGGCCGTGGAACAGCTCCAGCGACCATAGGCTGGTATCGAGCTGCACCAGCGGCGCCACCGCCGGGTGGGCGAACCCGGCATAGGCCTCGTGGCAGATGGACTGGAGCGTGCCAAACGGCACGCAGTCACCCACGAACGGCTGCATCACTCGGGCCGCGAGTTCCGCATATGGCAGGCCGCGCAGCGCCCGCAGGTCGGCATGGGACCAACCGGGCCAGGTGTCGGGGACGAACAGGCCGCCATCCTCTGCCAGCCCGGCCAGCAGCACGCCGGCGAAATCGCGCGCGGGCGCGTGCCCACGGGTTGAAACATAGCGCATGGCGGCACAGTAGGGGTAGACGGCGCCCAGGGCGAGGGTTCATGGACGGCCCGCCCCATGCTAGACGAGGGCGACGTTACAGGATCGACCATGACCCGACTTGCCGCCTTGCTGGCCACCTCCCTGCTTGCCACCGCAGCCCAGGCTGCGGAGCCGGTGCGCATCGGCATCACCACCATCCTCTCCGGCCCCTTCGCCGACCGCGGCCAGTCGGAGCAGTACGGCGCCCAACTCGCGCTGGACCAGGTGAACCAGGCCGGCGGCGTGCTGGGCCGCCCGGTCGAGGCATTCTACGGCGACAACGCCTGCAAACCGGATATCGGCGTGCCGGCCACCAAGCGGCTGATCGAGCAGGAGCATGTGCCGGTCCTGATCGGTGCGCTCTGCACCCCCGTGACCCACGCGATCATGCCGGTGGTCGCGGCCGCGAAGGTGCCGCTGATCATCGCGACCTCCGCCGGGCAGGATTTCGTCGATGCGTCCGGCGCCGGGGGCAATGCCTATGCATGGAAGACGATCCCCTCCGAAATCGACATCGCGCACGGCCTGCTGACTTACCTGAAGGCGCAGGGTGTCACGAGCATCGCGATCCTGGCGGACGATAACGGGTTCAGCCGCGCCAACGCGACCGGCTTCGGCCGCGTGGCGGGTGAACTGGGCCTCAAGGTCGTCGGCACGGTCGTCGTGCCACCCGACACGAAGGACATGACGGCGATCGTGTCCGACCTGAAGGCGATGGCGCCCGACCGCGTGCTGAGCGTGCTTGGCCCGTCCTCGGGCGCGTTCTACCGCGCCTATGCCGCCTCCGGCTGGGATGCGCCGATCACCGGGCGGATCGACTTGGGTGCGGCGCTGGCGCTGATCCCGGCGGAGCGCCTGGCCAAGGCCACCACCGTGGCGGTGTTCACGCCGCTGTCGCCGCTGCCGGCGGTGCAGCGTTTCGTGGCTGCCTACCAGGCGCATACCGGGCTGGTGCCGACCCAGCGCTCCTTTTTCGTTTACGAGGCGGTGCTATTGGCCGTGGATGCCATCCGCCGTGCCGGAACCGATACGCCGGACGCCATCGAGGCGGCGTTGAAAACCACCACCATGCCCTCCCTGCTGGGCGGCAGCTACGCACCGGACGACCACAACCACCCGCACACGCCGCTGGACATCATCGGGCTGCGGGACGGCAAGCCGGCGGTGATCGCTACCGAGTGAAGTGCCCGGAAGTTTGCAGCACGGTGGCCAGCATCGTCTGAAGCTGCGCGTCGATCTGGGCGGAGTTGCTGGCGACGAAGGCCAAGGCCGGCGTTGAGGCACAGGCCGACATCGCCTGCTGGATCTGGTCCGGCTGCGGCGGCGTTTCCGAATCCCAGGGCTCCTGGTATGGCCTGACATAGCTGTACCAGAAGCCGTTATTGGTCAGCTCCAGATAGGGCGTGTAGAGCGTCATGATCTGTACGCCCTGCGCCTTGATGGCCGCGCAGTCGCTCGGGCTGATCGGGCTGATGACGCGGGCGTTGCCGGTGTACTGGTCGACCAGGCCATCGGTGACGATGAACAGGAATTTCTGGGACGTCGCCTGGCTTGCGCCGTTGCCGGAGGTGCCGATGATCGTCCCGAGGCTGGCCATGGCGCTGGAGAAATAGGTCTCCGGGCAGTTGCTGGTGCAAAGGTTGATGTCCGGGGCGATCGACGTGAGTGCCGCGCTCGCACCCGAGATGTTCGAGGTCATCGGGTAGATCTGCGTGAAGGTTTGGGCGAACGTCGTCAGCCCCAGGCGGAAGCCCGCCTGCTTGTTGAGCGCCGCGATGTTGGTGATCATGTTGGCGACCGCGGAACGCAGCACGTCGATCCGCAACGTGACCCCGCTTTTCTGGGCCAGCGCCAGGTAATCAGTGCCGAGCGTGTTCCAATGACAGGCGAACGCGCAGGCGGCCCCCGCATTGTCCGGCACGACCTCCCCCGCGGTCGGTTTGAAGTTCGTCGTGAGCGTTTGCATGTTGGCGATGTCGGTGGCGGTCGCCGCGATCAGCATGGACGCCGACACATCCATCAGCACCTGGATGTCGACATACGGGTTGATCGACATGCTCGAGGCGGAAGCTCCGCCAAGCGGAATGCTCGTGATCCCGACCACAGCCGCCATGGCAGTCTGGTAGGCACCGGTGTAGCTCACATTCGAGGTGAACGTCGTGCCGGATTGTTTGACCGCGACGTTGACCGTGCCGACCGTGACGCTGCCGATCGTGCCGGCCTGGGCATTGAAGCGCTGGACGGCGGCGGATTGCGCCGCGGCGGTCGGATTGGCGATGCCGGCCTGATACTGGTTGGACGCGACAGTCGTCGCGATGAGAGCCGCTGAATCCGCTGCAGCGTCCAGGCTGGCGCGGGCGGAGGCGGCCCCCCCGACATCGACCGCCAAGGCGCCCATGCCGACCAACGGAACGGCCAGCAGCGCCGTCATCAACGCCACGTTGCCGCGCCTGTCCCGCCACCGGGCGAAGCGCTGCCGCAAATGCCTCATGACGCAACTGCCGGACAGATCACGGACGGACCGGAGAAGCCGGGCAGCAAAGTGACCACGTTGTTGATGCGAGGGGAGACGTACGCCGATCGCTGCATCGTCACGTTGCCCAGGAACACGCTGGTGAAAAGCGGCACGAAGATCTGCGAAACGTCGGCAACCAGGACCGAAGTGGCGCCAAAATTCCCGGCTGGCAGCGTTGTCAGGCTGTTTGCCGAGCCGTTCGCCACCGAGCCGAGCGTGCCGCATGACCGCAACCGCGTCTGGCCGGAGGCGTTCGCCACGCTCCAGCCCACAGTGGCGACATACATGCAGCCGGTCGTGCAGCCCTTCGGGCTTGCGGCGAAGTTCACCTCGCTCAACGTGATGGAAAAGCTGTTTCCTACGCTGGTCTGTGACGACAGCCAGGTTGGAAAGATGGCGAACGGGGCAGTCGTGGCGGCAAACGCCTGGGACGCGCTCAGCACGTTCAGGCTGGTGGCCTGCACCGCCTGGGTGGTGGCGATGGTCGCGACGGTGTCGGCGGCCACGGACAGGCGCCGGGCCATGGTCATGGCGCGCGCGAGGTCCACCATGCCGAGCAGCAGCAGGACCAGGAATGGCGCGACGATCGCGAACTCCAACCCCGCCAAGCCACGGCGGCTTCGTAGCAGGGCTAGCATCCACCCTTCGTCCCAGCCGTGAGACCCGATGGATTCTCGTTGGCGAAGGCTGCCCCGGAGACGATGTTCTGCCCGGTGGACGCCGGGCTGGCGGCGAGCGTGGACACCATGAAGCTGGCCCACACCGGTGCAGCGTAGCTCGCCCGCGCATACATCAGCGTCCCGGGCAGTCCCGTGCAGAACGCCGTCGGCTGCAAGGGGCTGGAGACGATCGCGTAGGTGCTCCAGTAATCCAAGACCGGTTGGACCGAGATCAACACCCCGGCGCACGGGGCGAATTGCGAGAAGACCGGGCAGAACACGTTGGCGGTGAACGTGCCGACAGAGGTACTGCCGGCGACATTGCCGATCTGGATCTGCCGGACGGCCTGCTGGAGCGAGTAATCCAGCGCGAACTGCAGATAGAACACGTAGGCGAACGACACGATGCCGATCAGCAGCATGGTGAAGGGCATGCAGACGAGCGCGAATTCCAACGCTGCCGCACCATCGCGTGCCCGCCGCAAGTCCCACAGGACCGAACGAAGCGTAGGTGGCATGAGAAAGGAAGGCGTGGCTGTCATCTCGGCGGCGACCATGCCGCAGCCGGGTTAACGCTCCCTTGCCGGCTTAACCCGCCGTCAAGTAGCGGGCCGTCAGATGCGCCTCGAAATCCGCCGGGTCGAGCGGCTTGCCGGTCGCTGCGCGCAACAGGTCGTTGAAGCCGAGCCGGCTGCCCTGCCCGTGGACATTGGTCCGCAGCCACGCCAGCAGGGGCGCATGCTCCCCCCGTGCAAGGGCGGCGTCGACGTCCGGCACCGCATGGCGCGCCGCAGCCATCAGTTGCGCGGCCGCCATCGCCCCCAGGGTGTAGCACGGGAAGTAGCCGAACCCGCCGTCGTACCAGTGGATATCCTGCAGGCAGCCCTTCATGTCGTCCGGCGGCACGATGCCGAGCAGCTCGCCCATGCCGGCGTTCCAGGCCGCCGGAAGCTCCGCCACGTCCAGCGTGCCACCGACCAAAGCCTGCTCCAGCCGGAAGCGCAGGATGACATGGGCGGGGTACGTCATCTCGTCCGCGTCGACCCGGATGAAGCCGGGCTGCACCCGGCGCCACAACCGGGCCAGGTTCGCCGGCATGTAGGGCGCCGGGTCGCCGCCGAACCCGGCATGCAGTTCCGCGCCGAGCCAAGCGAGGTAGGCGTCGGAGCGGCAGGCCTGCATCTCCACGATCAGCGACTGGCTCTCGTGCATCGCCATACCGGCCGCTTCCCCGACGGGCTGGCGCGCGTGGCCGGCGGGCAGGCCGCGCTCATACAGGGCGTGGCCGGTCTCATGCAGCACGCCCATGATCGCCTGCGCCGGATCCGCCTCGTCGTAGCGGGTGGTGATGCGCACGTCGGTAGGCGTGCCGCCGCAGAACGGATGGGTGGACCGGTCCAGCCGCGCATGCGTGAACTCCAGCCCGGCGCGCTGCGACAGCCGGCGGCACAGCGCCTCCTGCCGATCGGCCGGGAAGTGGCCCGTGAGCGGCAGCGGGGCGGGCGAGCGGGCCTGACGCTCCTGCGCGCGCGGCAGGGCGTCTCGCAGGAAGGCCTCATACCGGGCGAACACCGGTGCCACATCCGCCGCGGTGATGCCGAACTGATAGCCGTCCATCAAGGCATCATACGGCAGCAGGCCGAGCGCGGGAGCCAAGGCATCGGCCGCATGCCGGGTCAGCCGGACGACCTCCGCCAGATAGGGGGCGACCATGGCGAAATCCGCCGCGCGACGCGCCTGCCGCCACACTGTCTCGCACACGCTATTGGCGCGGGCGGCGGCTTCGACCAGATCGGCTGGCAAGGCCGTGGCGCGGGTATGGGCATGGCGCATCAGGCGGAGGTTGGCCTGCTGCCACGGGTCCCCCGGCGCGGCTGCCTCGGCAAGGTCATCGGCGAGGGCGGGGGCCGTCAATTGCCCATGCGCGAGGCCTGCGAGCACGGCCAGTTGGTCACCCCGCGCTGCCGCCCCGCCTTCCGGCATCATCGCCGCGGCATCCCAGCCCAGCATGGCTGTCGCCTCGTTCAGCGTGGCGAGGCGCGTGAAGCGATCCTGCAGGCGGGCATAGGCGACGCCGGGCACAGCGTTCATCCGCGCAACAGCTTGCGCACATAGGCGATGAAGACCGCCACCAGCGACAGCGCCAGCGCGAACCAGGTCAAGGCGTAGTTCAGGTGGTCGTTGGGCGGCCGCGGCAGGGCGCTGGCGGGTTCCGGCACGCCGCCATCGCCCATGGCCACCACGGTGAAGGGCGCGACATGGGCCAGTCCGAGGGAGGCGCCGATCCTGGCTGGATCGAGCGTGTAGAAATGCCGCGTGGCAAGATCGTCGGCCGGGGTGAACATGGTCGGGCTGGCCGGCTCGCGGACGTAGCCGACGATGGTGACGTTGCCGCCGGGGATGTCGCCTTGGCCCTCCCGCACCCAGCCGCGGTCGATCAACACCGGCTCCTGGCCCGGCCGTTCCAACGGTTGGACGAGTTGCGCCCCGATCGCGGTTCCGCCCGCAACGTCGCGGACGTCCACGCCATAGCATGCGGAAAGGTCGCTCCGCAGATGGCCCGTCACGCTGACCTTGGTGAAGGCGAGCGGATGGGCCGGCAACGGGATCGGGGCGGATGCCTCCGCGCGGTCGATGTCCGCCAGGATGGCGAGCTTCCAGGTGCGACGGTGAAGTTGCCACAGGCCCAACGCCAGCAGCATCGCCAGCATCACCGCGGTCGCAATCGTGGGAGCGACCAAGGCACGAGCGCGGGAGCGGCGGACCGGCACGGACAAGGCGCTCATTCGGCCCCCATCTCTCCCGGGCGGTTGCGATATTGCTGAGCTACCAGAAATGCCTTGATGGGGCGCATCATGAGGATGGTGGCCGGTATCGCCAGAGCCGGCCAGAGGATCGCGTGAACCCAGAGTGGTGGATTGAACCGGAACTCGACCCAGAAGGCCAAGGCGACGAGCACGGCACCTTCGATCAGGATGATGAATGCCGCCGCTCCGTCTCCGGTATCGGCCGCCGCCAGGTTCAGTTTGCAGACCGGACAGCGGTCCCGCACCGTTAACATCCCGGTGAAGATACCTGCCTCCCCGCAGCGCGGGCAGCGGCACAGCAGCGACGTGCGGAGCAGGCTGGGCGGGAGTGCGCCGGTCACGCTACTCCGCGACCGTGACGCCGGCGCCCCACCAATAGACTGCGACGAACAGGAACAGCCACACCACGTCGACGAAATGCCAGTACCAGGCCGCGGCCTCGAAGCCGAAATGGCGCTGTGGGGTGAACTGCCCGGCCCGCGAGCGGAACCAGCAGACTACCAGGAAGCACGTGCCGACGATGACGTGGAACCCATGAAATCCGGTGGCGAGAAAGAACACGGCAGGATACACGCCGCCGCCGCTGAACTTGAACGGCGCATCCGAATACTCCAGCGCCTGGAAGCAGGTGAACGACATCCCAAGCAGGACGGTGATGCCAAGCGCCATGACCAAGTGCCGGCGATCGTTCTCGATCAACGCATGATGCGCCCAGGTCACGGTGCAGCCCGACAGCAGCAGGATCATGGTGTTGAGGAACGGCAGGTTGAACGGATCGAACGTCTCGATCCCCGCCGGAGGCCAGATCGCCGGGCCGGTGACGTCGAGCACATGCTCCGGGAAAAGGGCAAAGTGGAAGAACGCCCAGAAGAACCCGACGAAGAACATGACCTCGCTGGCGATGAACAGCGTCATGCCGTAGCGCAGGCCAAGCCGCACGACCGCCGAATGCAGGCCGGGAGTCCGGCTCTCCGACAGAACGTCACGCCACCACATGGCCATGGTGCCCAGCACGACGACCAGCCCCAGGGTCAACCAGGTGTAGGTGCCGTAATGGGCAGCGTGGATGATCCCGACGACGGTCAACCCGGCGCCCAGCGAGCCAGTGAGCGGCCAGGGGCTCGGATTCACCAGATGATAGGGCTGTTTCAACCCGGATGAGGCGACGGGCACGGTGGCGGCGTGAGTGTCCATGGAACAGACCTATCGGGTTGGGCGGCGTGTTACGGCAAGAATAGAGCGTGCAGCACGGCGCGTCATCCCCCGGCAGCGCCTTGCTCGAGAATGCGGGGCTGTCCGGTGTTGCCCGTGTGCGGTCCAGCCTTCGCCAGCGCGCCAACCCTTGCCGCCTCTTCCAGGGAGGGGAAGAAAGTGTACGACAGGGTGATCGTGTGCACATCCCGCGTCTCGGGGTCCTGCAGGATGGCGGGGTCGACCCAGAACGTCACCGGAAACTGGACCTTCTCGCCCGCGGCGAGTGTTTGTGACGTGAAGCAGAAGCATTCTGTCTTGTGGAAGTAGCGGCCCACCACGTCCGGCGTGACGTTATACAGCGCATGCCCGGTGATGGTGTGATCCGACAGGTTCTTGCCGTCATAGAAGGCGAGTTGTTCTTCGCCCAGCTTCATGGTGACGCTGCGCTGCTCCGGGCCGAACGCCCAAGGGAGCTGGGGGCTGGTGTCGGCGTTCATTGCGATGGTGATGGACCGTTCCACCCGGGTGGTCGGCGCGGCCGGGCCGATCTGCGGTGTTCCGTCATAGCCGGTGACGGCACAGAACATCCGGTAGAGCGGAACCGAGGCGAAGGACAGACCGACCATGCCCGCTATGAACACGGCCGCAGCACCCCCGATGACCGTGTTCCGCGTCATGACCCGCCACTCAACTTGACGATCGAGATGGCGTAGAACAGGGCGACAACCGCGAGCAGAACGATGAGCAGGGCGATATTACGCCCGCGCTGACGCCGCCGGAGTTCTGCTGCCTGGGCGGGGGACAATGGCGGCGGAAAATCATCCGGCAATGAAATGGTCGACCGCAACTGCCGCGAACAGGATCGCCAGGTAGGCAAGCGAGAAGCGGAACGCCGCCCGCGCCGGAGCGTCCTTGGTCAGGCTGAGGCCGTCGGCATCCTGTCTGTCACGCCACACCAGGGCTGCGCTCAGGATGAAGCCGATGCCGAGCACGGCAGCCGTGAGCCCGTAGACGGCGCCGGCATAGCCAAGCAACCAGGGCAGGAGCGAAACCGGCGTCAACACCAAGGTGTAAAGCAGGATCTGCAGCCGCGTATGCCGGGCGCCGGCGACGACAGGCAGCATCGGCACGCCGGCCCGTCCGTAATCCTTGCAGGCATACAGGGCCAGCGACCAGAAATGCGGCGGGGTCCAAAGGAACACGATGGCGAACAGCAAAGCCGGCATCGCGCCCACGTCGCCAGTGACCGCGACCCAGCCGATGATCGGCGGAAAGGCGCCCGCCGCGCCGCCGATGACGATGTTCTGCGGCGTCCGACGCTTCAGCCACATCGTATAGACGAACACGTAGAACGCGATCGACGCAGCGAGCCAAGCACCTGCCGCCAGGTTGGTTGCCAGCGCCAGCGTCAACACGGACGCGACGGCGAGCACCACGCCGAAAGACAGCGCCTCGCCAGGCGAGATCTTCCCCGAAGGGATCGGCCGCCGCTGGGTCCGGGTCATGATCGCGTCGATGTCGCGGTCAAACCACATGTTGATGGCACCCGAGGCGCCAGCGCCAACAGCGATGCACAACACGGCGGTGACCGCCAGGACCGGATGCAGATGGCCAGGTGCCACCGTCATCCCAACGATCCCGGTCAATACCACGAGCGACACGACCCGGGGCTTGAGCAGCGATAACCAGTCCCGCCATTCCGCCCCGGCCGCATACACGACTGGAACGAAAGGCCGGTCAACAAGGGCCGTGGCGTCGCTCATCGCACTCGCGGCAGTTCTTCGAAGGTGTGGAACGGCGGCGGCGACGTTACCGTCCACTCCAACGTCGTGGCGCCCTCGCCCCAGTAGTTGTCTGCCAGCTTCACCTTGGAGGTGAATGTCTTGAAGACGACGAACAGGAAGATCAGCACCGAGAAGCCGCCGATATAGGCGCCCAGCGAGGCGATGTGGTTCCAACCAGCGAAGGCGTTGGGATAGTCCGGATAACGGCGGGGCATGCCGTTGAGCCCGAGGAAATGCATCGGAAAGAAGGTCAGGTTCACGCCGACGAACGTGACCCAGAAATGCACCTTGCCCCAGAACTCGGGATACTGATGGCCGCTCATCTTGCCGATCCAATAGTAGAAGCCGGCAAAGATCGAGAACACCGCCCCCAGTGACAGCACATAGTGGAAATGGGCAACAACATAGTAACTGTTGTGCAGGATCTGGTCGATGCCGGCATTGGACAGCACCACGCCGGTCACGCCGCCGACGGTGAACAGGAAGATGAACCCCACCGCCCACAGCATCGGCGTGTTCATCTCGATCGAGCCGCCCCACATGGTGGCGATCCAGGAGAAGATCTTGATGCCCGTCGGCACCGCGATGATCATGGTCGCCGCCATGAAGTAGGCCCGCGTGTCCACGCTGATGCCGGAGACGAACATGTGGTGCGCCCATACCACGAACCCGACCACGCCGATCGCAACCATCGCGTAGGCCATGCCGAGGTACCCGAACACCGGCTTCTTCGAGAAGGTCGAGATGATGTGGCTGATCATGCCAAAGCCCGGCAGGATCATGATGTAGACCTCGGGGTGCCCGAAGAACCAGAACAAATGCTGGAACAACACCGGGTCGCCGCCGCCCTTGGGGTCGAAGAACGACGTGCCGAAATTGCGGTCCGTGATCAGCATGGTGATGGCGCCCGCCAATACCGGGATGGCCAACAACAGCAGGAACGCCGTCACCAGCATGGACCACACGAACAGCGGCATCTTGTGCAGCGTCATGCCAGGGGTGCGCATGTTGAAGATGGTCGTGATGAAGTTGATCGCCCCCAGCAGGGACGAAATGCCCGCCAGGTGGAGGGCGAACAACGTGTAGTCCATCGAGATGTCCTGCTGCGCCGATAGCGGCGTGTACAGGGTCCAACCCGACCCGGCGCCCTGGCCTGTCAGCAGCCCGGCCATGACCAGGAGGAAGGCGGGGACAAGCAGCCAGAACGAGATGTTGTTCAGTCGCGGGAACGCCATGTCCGGCGCGCCGATCATCAAGGGCACGAACCAGTTGCCGAAGCCGCCGATCATGGCCGGCATGACCGTGAAGAAGATCATGATCAGGCCATGGGCGGTGACCAGCGTGTTCCATTGCTGCCCGGTCTCGACGATGTGGTTGCCGGGCGCGGCAAGCTGGGCGCGCATGATCATCGACAGGATCCCGCCCACGATCCCTGCCGTGACGGCGAAGATCAGATAGAGCGTGCCGATGTCCTTGTGATTGGTGGAGAACAGCCAGCGGTGCACGAACCCAGGCGCGTGGCCATGGTGATCGTCATGCGCGTGATCGTGGGTAGTGGCCGACATCGTCCGGACTCTCCTGCGCCGCCGAAATTACCGTGCGGCAAGTGCCGCATAGTGCTTGGTGCCTGGGCCATCGTCGCTGGCGAACTTGGTCTTCGCCTGGTCCAGCCACGTCTTGTAGTCCGCATCCGTCACGGCCTGCACGTGGATCGGCATGGCGCTGTGGTTGGTGCCGCAGATCTGGTTACATTCGCCGTAGTAATCACCCGGCTGGTCGATCTTCATCCAGGTCTCGATCGTCCGGCCGGGAATGGCATAACGCTGCACGCCCAGCGACGGAATGAAGAAACTGTGGATGACATCCGCCCCCGTGGTCAGGATGCGGATGTTCTTGCCCGCCGGGACCACCAGCGGGTTGTCCACGGACAGCCGGCGGATCTGACCCGGCTTTATGTCCTCATCGGCGACCATGTAGCTGTCGAAATGGATATTGGCGCTGTCGGGATAGCCGTATTCCCAATACCACTGGTGGCCCGTCACCTTGATCGTCAGGTCGGCATCGCGGACGCGGTCCTCGAAATACACCAGCTTGAACGACGGGATGGCGATCACGACCAGGATCAGCACGGGCAGCACGGTCCAGGCGACTTCCAGGATGGTGTTGTGGCTGGTGCGGCTGGCGACCGGGTGGCGCTTGTTGTTGAACTTCCAGATGACCAGGCCCAGCAGCACGGCAACGAAGATCACGACGAGAATCATCAGCACGTTGACCAGCGTGTGCAGGCTCTGAATGCCGCTCTCGACCGGGGAGTGCGAGGTCTGCATCCCGATGGCCCACGGGCTCGGCGTCTGCGCCCAGGCCGGGCAGGCGCCGACGAACGAGGCAACAGCCAAGGCAGGAAGCGTCAACAGCCGCCGGAAATGCTTCATCTGCCTCAATATCCCCACACGCGCGTCAGTGGAACGGACCTATCCGACCCCTCGCCGCAGATCAAGGTCGCGTCGGCAACGATGCTTAGTTGGGGAGGTGAACGAGGGTGAAAAGCCCAACCGGCGGGACCGACGTGGTGATTGCGCGCAACACATCCTCCGGTGGCAACAATGCCTCGGTCTTGAAGTCCGGATGCCAGCCCAGCGCCCGGCCGGCGGGTGCCATGGCGCGTTCCACGGCCAACCGCGGCCCGCCCGTGGCGGCGAAGTGGTTGACGAACAGCAACGTGCCGCCGGGCTTCACCACCCGCCGCATCTCGGCCAGCAGTCGGCGGGGGTTCGGCACGACGGAGGCGACGAACATGGCGACGGCGATGTCGAATTGGCCGTCCGCGAAGCCGGTCGCCTCGGCATCCTGCTCGTGCAGGGCCACCACGTTGGCCAGCGCCTCCCGATCGACGCGGGTGCGCGCGCGTGCCAGCATGTCGTCCGAGAGGTCTATCCCCGTCACCCGCTTGTGCGGGGTGTAGTGGGGCAAGGCGAGCCCGGTTCCAACCCCCACCTCCAACACGTCACGGCCAGGCAACGCATTGACAGCCGCGACCGCGCGGCGGCGGCCCGGGGCGGAGATGCCGCCAAACAGCATGTCGTAGACCGACGCCCATCTTCGATAGGCGGATCGTACCGCGTCGGCATCGAGGGCCGCTGCCTGGCGCCGCGGCGCGGCCATGGTCGTGTTGAGTCGGATGGTCATACTGCCTAGCTACAAGGCAGTCGGTGTGGGTTCAAGGCCCGTCGTTGCCCGGTGCCGGCCGCCTAGGCGGCCTCTTCCCGCCGATCCCGCACCTTCACGTACGCCAGCGAGGCATGGGTCGGGCAATAGGGCTTGCCCGGAAGCGACTCGTCGCCGCAGAACCGGAAGGACCGCGTGCCGGGTTCGCCGATCGGCCAGCAACAGGCCATCAAACGGCCGCCGGGGGCGCGATGCACGGCCCGCAGGCTAGGCGGCGGGCTCGCCACAGCCGCCGGCGGGGGCACGCGCTCGCGCTCGCGCTCGACAGGGGCAGGCGCCAGGGCCGGCAGCGTCGGGCCGACCACCCGCCTCGCGGCGGCGCGCTTGGGCGGCGCGATCGGCACGCCCCGGCGGATCGGAGAGGGACGGGCCGCCAGCAACAGACGATGCGCCTTGCCGACCACCGCGTTCTTGGACACGCCGATGCGCCGGCCGATTTCGGCCGTCGACACACCCTCGGCCCAGAGTGTCTTCAGCCGGTCGATGATCTCGTCCGTCCAATCCATGGCTGGTGCCCTTCCGTGTGCCGACCGCAACATACGGTAGCGCTCTGCAACCCCGCACACCAGCCACACCGACACATAAAGTTGTGGGTAACTTCGGTTCGACCACTAGACCTAGCTGCTGGAGCACCAGCCTAAAACAGGATCCCCTTGCGCAGCATGCCGTGCACGCCCTTTTCGCCATTGACCGTCTGCGTCACCCGGAAATCGACGGCCAGTGAACAGAAGGCATAGGCCTGTTCCCGCGACAGGTCCGTGTGTCCGCAGATGAACGCGATCATCTGCCGCAGGGCCTGCTTCATCGCGAGGTCCAGGTCCTCGTTCATGCCCATGCTGATGTAATGCGTCGCCGTCTCGCCGCGCGGGTAGCTCAGCCCCTGCTGCTTATGCAGGATGAGGGTGAACGTGCCCGTCAGGCAGGTCTCAAGCGCATTGATGCAGACCTCGCCGTCACCCTGCACGCCGTGGCCGTCGCCAGCGGAGAAGTTGGCGCCGGGCACCCACACTGGCAGGAACAGCGTAGCGCCGGCCCCCAGTTCCTTGTTGTCGAGGTTGCCGCCATGCTCGCGCGGCTCCTTGGTGGAGATCGCGCCGTAGTTCGGCGGCGGCGCCACCCCCATCACGCCGAAGAACGGCGACAGCGCCAGTTCGGTCCCCCAAGGCAGCGTCCCGACACGGCGGGCCTGGTCGACGGCGATGTGGCTGACGAACCGCTCGGGGAAATCCTCCGGCAGGGTGCCGGCGAGCGGGCGGAAGCCGCAATATCCCCAGTCGGCGCCCAGCTCGATCGCCTCGATCCGCACCTCCAGCGTGTCGCCGGGCTCGGCGCCGGCAATGCCGACCGGGCCGGTCAGGATGTGCCCGGCCAGGCGCGGGGGATTGGCGGCGTGGATCGCGCCCAGGCCAGGCGGCACGTTGAAGCCCATGCTGGCCGGCGGCAGCATGTCCGGCGTGCCGGACAGGCATTCCAGCACCACGGTGTCCCCCGACGCGACTGTCAGCAGCGGCGGGAAGCCGGCGTCGAAGATCCCCCAGCGGATGGTTTCGGGGGTCGCGGGGATGCGGTGCGTGGCCAAGGTCGTGACTCCGGGACGGACAGGCCGATCCTCCCTGTCCGGCGGTCCCGGTCAAGGGCGGGCAGCGCTAAACCACCAGGCCCCGTGCCGAATAGGCCAGGGCGTCCAGGCTGGTGCTGGAACCGCTGCTGCTGCTCGCCGCGTTGCCCGCTGCGATCAGATACTGCGTCGTGAAGGATTCGACGAATTTCGGGTCCTTGAACCGGGTGATATCCAGCTTGGAGCTGATCGCCTGCTCCTGCGCGCCGATATCCTGGTACGCGATCTGCTCCGGAATGCCCAGCGCCGTCGTGACAACCGTGCGCAGGGTCGAGTCGCCCAGGATCTGGTCCACCGAGGTGATGGTGGACGCCTCGTCCTTGAAGGTCAGCGCCTCCGACAGGCCGGGCGTGGTGGCGTCCAGCGAGTTGCGCCAGGTGACCTCGGCATAGCCGTTGGCGATGGTGTCCAGCACCTTGGGGTTCTGGATGACGGACAGGCCCTTGTTGGCGAAGTCGTAGGTCGATGCGACGGACTTCCAGGTGGTGTCGGCCAGCGTGTCGGCCAGCGAATTGCTATTCGTCGTATCCGACAGCAGCGCCTTCTGCGCCAGGGCAGGATACTGCGCCTGGTCGCCGAGCCCGTTCGCGGTCAGCAACACCGTCAGCACCGTGGGGTCGCTGAGCAACTGGGCGGGGCTCGTGGCCGAGGCGACCTTGCTGCGGAAGGTCGCGATATCCCGTGCGACGGACGGGTCGGCAGCCGTTTGCGCGATGTCCTTCGTGCTGTTGGCCTCGGCCGTCTGCAGCGCCGTCACCGGGTTGACGTTGCTGCTGGTCGTGCCGCCGCCATTGATGGTCGACAACAGGCCCGACACGCCCGAGCTGCTGTCGGCCGTGTTGAACAGCGACAGCACCAAATTGCCGAGACCGCCGATCGACCCGCTCATGGCTAGCGACCGGACAGCCCGGCCGACACGTTCTCGTTCACCGCGATCAGGAAATCCAGGTCGGGCGACGCAGCATCCATTTCACGCTGCACCGACCGGCCGACGGAGACAAGCGAGACGCGAACCGAGACCGGCAGTTGGTTCTCCGGATCCTGCACCAGGCCCAGCACGGTCAACCACAGCCGGCGGTTGTCGGCCACCGCCCGGACGCGGTCGATCTCGGTGCCGTTGAGCGCCGTCCGCAGTGCCCCATTGGCGCGATGGAAGATATCGGCCTCCTGGGCGCGCAAGCTGCGGCTTTCCGACGAGGTCCGATATGCCCGGGTGGCCTGCATGTAGGCGGACATGGGTGGTTCCTTACTCCGCGGCTTGCATGGCCGCCGACGGTTCGGCCCTGTCCCGTCCAAGAACGGTGTCCTCGTGCCGGATGATCCGACGGGCCAGTTTGAGCGCGCCATAGCAATCGTCCGCTTCGGCGGCGGCCAGCGCGCGATCCAGGATTTCGCAGGCCAGGGCGGAGGATGTGGCCCCCTTGAACGCCGTGATCAGCACGCGTGCCGATGCCAGGCCGCGGGGGCGCTCCTCGTCGACGCCAATATAGGCGGATTGCAGCGCGAAGTAGATGCGGCGCGCCGGGCTGTCGGCCTGGTCCGGCTGCATGATCTGCTTGCCGAACAGAAAGCGCGCATGGGCCGTCAGTTCGAGGCGGGACTTCGTGCGGAAGCGGATCGGCGCCCCGTTGACGATCATCACCTCGCCCGGACGCAATTCGAGTACTAGGTTGGACATTGGGCATCCTGCAAAGAGACTTGCGGGGCAGGCACCGGAGGCGGCGGCAAGGCCGCCCCCGGGATCGGCCGGTTACTTGAACAGGCTGAGTAGGCTCTGCGGGGCTTGGTTGGCGATCGAAAGCGCCTGCGTGCCCAATTGCTGCTTGATCTGCAGCGACTGGAGCACCGCCGATTCCTTCGACAGGTCCGCGTCCACCAACGCACCGAGGCCCGAGTTGAGGCTGTCGATCTTGTTGCTGTTGAACGTGACCTGGCTGTTCAGATAGTTGGAATCCGCGCCAGCCTGGTTGAGCTGGTTCGCCAGCGACGTCTGCGCGGTGTCGAACCCGGCGCCCGTGACGAGGGCCGCGGCAGCCGCAGTCTGTGCATCGGACGCCGAGGTGAACCCCGTGCCGGAGAAGGTATCCACCCCGGTGGAGCTGCGGGAGAACGAGCCGCCGATCAGCGCCGCAAGCGAGTTGGCCGTGTCATGGTTATCCTCGGAGCTGATCGTCGAAACGGCGCCGGATTCGTTGCTGATCACCGTCTTGGAGGTGCCGGCAACGGAACCGGATGCAGCGCCCAGCAGGGTCTGCCCGTTATAGGTCGACCCGTCGACGTCGTCGGCCACACCCGACACCAGCGTCTTGAACGACGTGATGTACTGGTCGCGCTGGTCGTCGGAGATGCTGTCGTCGGCGATCTTGACCAGGAGCGCCTTGGCATCGGTGAACGAGTTCGAGATGCTCGTCAGCGAGGACACCGTCGTGGTGACCAGGCCCTGCGCGTTGCCGAGCTGCTGGTTCACGCTGGTGAGCGCGCTGACGTCCGAGCGGACCTTCTGCGCGACGGCGAACGCGCCGCCATCGTCCGTCGCGTCGTTGACGCGATAGCCGGTGGAGATTTCCTTCTGCGCCGTCTGCAATGCGGAGCTGGTCTGGTTGAGGGACTGGAGCGCCACGAAGGCAGCGGTGTTGGTGTTAACCGAGTTGAGGGACATGGTTTCTTACCTTGTTGGTCCTGACGTTGAAACATGCCCCACGTTTTTCGTGGGCTTGCCCCAGTATGGGCGGGAGGCATTAACCGGGAGTGAATCGATCAGAGATAATCCACCAGGGAGAGCTTGCCGATTTCCGAGATCAGCTTGTAGCTGGCGCTGAGCTGGGTCTGGACCTGCGACAGGGTGGCGACCGTCTTGGCCATGTCCACGTCGTCGGCATTGGAGACCTGGGCCGTCAACACAGTGCTGGTGGCGCTGTTTGCACTTTGTACACCTGCCAGCGACGTTTGGATGTTGCCAAGTGTCCCGGCCTCGCTGCCGATCGCGGTGATCGCGCCGGACAGGCTGGTCCGGGTGTCCTCCACGAGGCCGACGAAGCCCGGGTCGTTCGCCTGGCTGCTGGACAAGTTCGCCAAGGTCGCCAGGCCGCGCAGGATGTCGCGCGTGTAGGACCCGGTGGTGGAGGGTCCCGTCGACACGGCGAGCGTGTTGGCGTTGGCCAGCACACCCACCTGCACCGGGGCGCCCGACCCCAGTTGCAGCGTTGCGGCCTGCCCCGGTGGCCCGGCGAACGGCGTGGTCCCGGTGGTATCGGACGACGCGATCGCCAAGGTGCTGGCGGCGGTCGCGGCGGCGCCGTTCGCCGACAGGCCCGACACTGCGGCGGCGATCTGAGTGTAGAAGCCGGACGACAGGATCTGGTCCGGATTCGGCACGGGGGGGGTGGCGCTGTCCGTTCCGGCAAACACGTAGTTGCCGCCATCCGTGCTGTCCAGCAGCGCGGCCACCTGCTGCAAAGCGGAGCGCGCATCGGCTGCGACGCTGTCGATCTGCGCCGGCGCGACGTTGTTCAGGCTTGCGAGCTGCGCGTTGAAGGTGCTTGCGATTCCGGTGATCTGCGTCAACGCGGATTGGGTGATGCTCAACTGGCCGGTTACCGCGTCGATCGCGGATGATTGGGCGCTGAGATGCGCGATCTGCGGCTGCAGGTCGACCGGGACCTGCGCCGCAGCCCCCAGGCCGGCATAGCTATCCGCCACGTGGCCGCTGGAAATCTGCGCGCTGAGCGTGTTGAGCTGCGACTTGATGCCGGTGCTGGCGTAGATGGCGTTGCCCAGCGTGCCATAGTCGCCGACGTTCACGGCGTCACCGCGTTCAGCAGGGTGGTCCACATCGACTGCGCCGCGGTGATGATCTTGGCATTCGCACCATACGCGTTCTGCAGCACGACCATGTTGGACAACTCCGTATCGATCGACACGCCCGTCTCACCCTGCAACTTGCTTTGCAGGGTCGATTGCAGGGCGGTCGCACTGGACAAGGCATCGCTCGCCGAGCCGGCTGCGCGGGCCTGGGTGCTGACCAGGTTGGCGGCGAAGCTGGCGAGCGTGCCGCCCGGCACATACGGCAAGGCGAGCGTGCCACCGGCCCCCAGCCCTGTGGTATTCATCGCCGGCTGGTCCGTGCCGTCCTGCGCCTGCGCACCGAACCCGTACAGCAGGACGCGATTGATCAGCGTCGTGCTGCCCGCCGGGCCGCTCGACGGATTGACGGTGAAGGCGCTGGCGCCCCCCGTCCCAGCGGCGACATCCTGCGTTCCGTCGCGCACCAGGCTCGGGGTGGCCGTAACGGATGGGTTGACCTGCACCTCGCTGCTGAACCCGACATAGCCGGCCTGCACCGGCGTGCCGCCCGTTGCGGGTGGGTTGCCGGCCGGGTCGGTGAACAGGTTGAGGCCCTGGTTGTTCAACCGTGTGGCAAGGGTCTGGGCGAATTCGTCCAACCCGGCCTGCGCCTGCGGCAATGTCGTGTCACGCAACGCCAGCCGGGCCGCGATGCTGCCGCCGCCAATGCCGGTGGTGACGTCATGACCGGACAGCAGCAAGGGCGGGGCGCTGGCGCCGGTGCTGAGCGCGGCGCTGGCGATGCTGAACGGGCCCGTCGTGGCCCGGGTGTTCACCAGCAGGCCGCCCGAGACCGCCGTCACGTCGCCATTGGCATCGGGCAGGAAGCGCAGTCCACCGAGTTGCGCGGCCGTCTGTTCCTGCGCGTCGCGCTGCGCCTCGAGATCGGCGGTGCTGGCGCCGCTGGCCTGGGCGGCGATGATCTTGTCCGACAAGGCGCCGATCGTGGTCACGGCGGTGTTCAATGCGGTCACGTCGGTGACCAAGCCGTCCTGCGCGTTCTGCCGGGCATCGGAGTAGGCGTCTGCCTGGGTGCGGATGCCACTGGCCAGCGTGCCGGCCGCCGAAACGACGGCCGCCTGCTGGGCCTGGTTCGACGGGTCCGCGCCCAAGGTGGTGAAGGCGTCGGTCAACGCACCCAGCCGGCTCGCGAGGTCGTTCCCGGCGGCGGTGGCACCCTGGGCAGCGTCCACGGACGCCAGGGCGTCGGACTGCACCTGAAGCCCGGACACATCCGCGTTCTGCTGGTTCAAGGCGTTCTGCAGGGCCGCATCCGTCTCCCGCGTGGCCACGCCGGTCCGCACGCCATAGCCGACGCCGCCTGCCGTCAGCTCGGTATTGGCCACCACCTCGCGGGAGTAGCCCGGCGTGCCCGCATTGGCGACGTTCTGCGAGATCACCGCCAATTGACGGTTGATACTCGTCAGGCCGGTCGAGGCAGCGCTGATGCCGAGGTCGAGGCTCATGGGCTTGGCCTAACCCGCTATTGCTTCATGTCGATCGTCTGCTGCAGCATGTCGTTGGCCGTGGTGACCACCTTGGTGTTGGCGGAGTAGGCCTGCTGGGCGACGATCAGCTTGGTGAACTCGGTCGCGATGTCGGTATTCGATCCCTCGAGCGATTGCGTGACCAGCGATCCGGCGCCGCCCGTCGTGGCCGACTTCGTCTGCGCTCCACCCGACTGCGTCGTGGCGGTATAGGACTGGCCGTCCTTCTTCTGCAGGGCGTCCGGATTGGCGAACGTGGTAAGCGGTACCTGCGCGACCGTGGTGGACTTGCCGTTATCGTAGTTGGCGACGATGTCGCCGTTCGCCTGCGTGGTGACGCCGCTGAACGAGCCAGGCGCCGTGCCGTCCTGGCTGACGGAGTTGAGCGTGTAGCTGGTGCCGGCGAACTGGGTCAGGCCGCTGCTGCCGCCGAAGGTTCCGAGATCCAGGTTGACGGTCTGCGTCCCTTCGCCGAAATCGAGCCCGAAGCTCAACGTGGCAGCCCCGCCCGACGAATAGGTCGTGCCGGTGACGTTGCCCGTCGTGTTGGTCAGGCTGCCCACCGTCCCGGACGACACGCTGTTACCCGAGGTGGCGCCGAACTGCACCTCGGCGGTGCCCACGTTCGACGTGGAGGCGTCCGGAGCGGTGACGGCAACGGTCCAATCGTCGGTCGCATTCTGCGTCCAGGCCAGGTTGACGGTGTGCAACGTACCTTTCGCGTCATAGACGTTCACCTGAGACGTGATCGGCGTCGTGGCAGTGGGCGTGGCCGGCAAGTTCGCCGACAGGTCCACGTTGGCGGTTGCCACTGGCGGATAGGAGTTCGTGTTGATCTTGATCGGCTGCACGACGGTCTGGTTCACGATGCCCGTCGTCGGGTCGGCAAGCCAACCGTTCAGGGCTTCGCCTGAATCGTTCACGAGATAGCCGTTCTTGTCGACCGAGAAATTGCCGTCCCGCGTGTACTGCGTCGCGGTGCCGAGAACCTCGCTGCTCGTCGTATTGGTCGATGCCTGGGTCACCTGGAAGAAACCCGCACCTGAAATCGCGAGCGCCGTGGTGTTGTCGGAGGACGAAATGGCGCCCTGAACGTCATTGCGGTAATCGGGCGTGGTGCTGACGAAGCCCGAATCGTTCGTGGCCTGCGTGCTCGTCGTCAGATAGTCCGCGAAGCTCGTGTCGGTTCGCTTGTAGCCGGTCGTCTGGCTGTTCGCGACGTTGTCGCTGATGTTGCTGAACGCCGAGGATTGTGCGCTGAGCCCGCTGACCGCGGTCGTCAGTGCGCCGAAGAGGGATGACATGACAGGTCTCCATTATGTGCCAACCGGGCACGAATCAGATGCAGCACCCTGACCGCAGGAAGTGTGCCACCGCGATTTCGGCGGAATCCCAGCAATTGTCCTTTGAAATCGCCATCGCGGTAGGCTGTCGTCGCACCACCCGGCATGCTGCGCCCGGCAGGATCTGCCGGGTTGCCACGCCTCGCCGCACTCTTGCAAGGGTTTCGGCTTGGCACGGCATTTGCGCTCGTCGGACGCGATGACGAGCACCATACATCCCCCGTCTCCCCGGCAAGCGACGGCCCCGCAAGCAGCGGCGTCGCCGTCCTCGGCCGCCCAATCGGCCGCGAACGGCAATCCGTTCGCCGCATTGCTCGACACTGTCCACTCGGCGATGCCGGATATCCAGGGCGCGCCGCTGGCAAAGCCCCCCGATCCGACCGCCTCCAGCCCGCAATCCGCTGCCCAGCCATCGCCCGAGAGCGTGCCGTTGTTCACCAGTACAGGCGACAGTGCCAAGGTCCGGCCTAAGCAGGCCGCAAGCGCTCCGGGATCCTCCGCGTCCGGCGCCGGTGAGCTCCCCGACGTCGCACCTGACGTCGCACCTGGCGTCGTCCAAACGCCAGCCCTCCCGATCGCAGTCACGCCGGCGACGGCGGCGGTCGCGCTGGTTGCCGCTGCACAAACCACCGTCCTGCCAGCGACCGTCACGGCCATCTCCAGCGTGGCGGCCGCCGCGCCGGACACGAACGCGACCGCGGCGAGTGTCGATCCGGCCCAGGCGGTGCAACCCGCGATCGTGCCGTCGACCGCTGGCCTGGCCAGTTCCGGGGTGGCGGCCGAAGCCGACGCCCCCATGCCCGTCGCCGTCGCTGGGACCGCCGCGGCGGCAAGCGCGCTTCCGGGAAACTTGGCCGCCACCGCACTGCCGACACCGCAGGCGGCGGCTGCTGCGGCAACGCAGGACGCCAGGACGGCCGGCACCGCCTCCGCCAACACTGCCGCGGCCCCCGTCTCGGGGGTGGCGCGCAGGGCCACGTCCATCCTCCAGCTTGCGGCCAAGGCGGAGACGGGCGCCACGAACCCCATCGCGTTGCCGGCCGAACCAGGGCAGATGCCGCATGCGAGCGGACCGCCCCGCCAGTCAAGTACGATTTCCGCGGCCACATTCGCGCCGGTCGCGCGACCGAGCGCCGTGTCGGCCCAGGCACCTGGCCTCGCCGCACTCCCGATGCCGGCGCATCCGATCCTGGACAGCACCGTGCAGGGCTCCCTGGTGGCGGCCACCCCATCGGCCGTTGGCGCCACGGCCAGCACCGACCCGAGCCCCTCCATGGCAGCGCAGCCGAACACGGCCGCCACGCCGCTGGCCCAGGGCACGCCCACAGCCGTTTCCCCCGAAGCGGCGGCAGCACCGGCGGCGGCCGGTGGCGCCCCACCCATCCGCCAGGTCGCGGCCGCGCTGGTCCATCTGACCCAGGCGGCGTCCGGCAGCAGCGTGACGCTGCGCCTGGACCCTGGCGAGCTTGGGCAAGTGCAAGTCCGCATCGACCGCGGCGCGGACGGCAGTTCGACCGTGCATGTCGCGGCAGAACACCCGGACACCCTGCGCCTGCTGATCGCCGACCAGGCAGCGCTGCATCGGACCCTTGATCAAGCCGGACTGGCGCAGGACGGCCGAAGCGTGAACTTCTCCCTGTCCACGCCCGACGCCGGCAGCAGCGCCTCCTCGGATCGCGGCTCCGGCAGCGGCTTCATGGGCAACGGCAATTCCGGCGGCGGCCAGCAGGGTGGCGCCTGGCGCCAGGACCGAAGCAGCTACCCCGACCCCGCCCCGTCATCCACGCCCTCGACCGCCTGGCTGCGCGCCGGCGTCGACATCACTGCCTAAAGGAGTTCGTATCATGTCCGGTAGCCTTTCCGCCCTCGCATCGACCTCGACCACCGCCACCAGTTCGGCCAGCACGGCCACGACGTCCGCCAGTTCCTCCACGACGAATGCGCTGACCTCGCTCAGCAGCAACTTCACCAACTTTCTGAACCTGCTGCTCACCCAATTGCAGAACCAGGACCCGTCCAGCCCGATGGACAGCAACACCTTCACCTCCGAACTGGTCCAGTTCAGCAGCGTGGAGCAGCAGATCACCACCAACACCAGCCTCACCAGCCTGATCCAGGCCACGCAGGGCAGCGAGGTGATCCAGGCGACCGGCGTGGTCGGCAAGTCGGTCACCGTCGCCAGCTCGCAGATCGCGCTGCAGAACGGCACCGGGCAGGTGAACTTCACCACCAGCACGGCCGAACCCGTGGATATCAGCATCACCAACAGCGCCGGCGTGAAGGTGCGAGAGGTCGCGGAAACCTCGACCGCCGGGTCGAACACCTTCACCTGGGACGGCAAGGACAGCTCGGGCACGACGCTGGCGGACGGCGCCTACAACGTGGCCATCACCGGGACGGGCTCCGGCGGCACCACCGCTGCGGTTCCGTTCACCGTCACCGGCACGGCGACGGGCGTGACCAACACCAACGGCGCGGTGACGCTGCAGGTGGGCGGCCTGTCCGTCGACTTCAGCAAGGTGCAGTCCGTCGCCTCCGGCAGCTAGCCGCCCGGCAATTTCTGCCGGCCGTTAACACGGCGGTAAGGCTGGGCGGCGCAATTTCGTCCCGCGGCAAAACGCCGTCGGGGCAGGTGGGCTCGATCGCATGGCAGCATTGCTGGAAGGCTTCAAGGCGCTGGGCGTCGGCCGATTGATCGCGATGGCGGCTGTTGCCGGCGCGATGCTGCTGATCCTTGCGTTCCTGACCCTGCGCGGCGGCGGCGGCGACCATATGGCGCTGCTCTACGCCGACATGGATCTGCGCGAAGCGGCGCAGGTGGCCGACCAGCTCGACAAGGCGCACATCGCGCATGAGGTCGGCCCCGACGGCAGCCGCATCTCCGTCCCCTCCTCCGAGGTCTCCCGCGCCCGGCTGCTGCTGGCGAAGGAGGGCCTGCCCTCCGGCGGGTCCATCGGCTACGAGATCTTCGACCGCGGCGACAGCCTGACGGCAAGCCAATTTCAGCAGGCGATCAACCAGACCCGCGCCCTGGAGGGTGAACTCGTGCGGTCCATCCGCATGATCTCCGGCGTGCGGGGCGCGCGCGTGCACCTGGTGATGCCGAAGCGCGAGCCGTTTTCGCGCGACCGGCAGGAGGCGCAGGCCAGCGTCGTGCTGACCATGGCGGGGGCCGCGCGCCTGGACCGCGAGGGCGTGCAGGCGGTGCTGAGCCTGGTCTCGTCGGCGGTGCCGGGACTGCGGCCGCAGAACATCGGCATCATCGACAGCCGCGGCAACCTGCTGGCCCGGGCCGGGGATGCGCAGACCGGGGCGGCCGGCGGGTATGCCGCCGAATTGCGGATCTCGACCGAGCAGCGGCTGTCGCGGGCGGTGGAGGACATGCTGGAGCGCAGCCTGGGTCCGGGCCGGGTGCGCGTGGAGACGGCGGTCGAAATGAATTACGACCAGATCCACGAAACGCAGGAAAAATTCGATCCCGACGGAAAGGTCGAGCGGTCGACGCAGAACAACACGTCCACCAACAAGACCACGGAGACGGCGCCCAGCAACGTCAGTGTCGCCAACAACCTGCCGAACGCCGATGCCGGCAGCAACCCGGCGGGCAGCCAGGAGCAGCGCTCCGAGGAGACCACCAATTACGAGATCGGCAAGACGGTGCGCACGGTGGTGCGGGACCAGCCGTTGGTCAGCCGCGTCAGCCTCGCGGTGATGGTGGACCAGGTCCCGGTGAAAGGGGCGGACGGCAACACCACCTGGCAGGACCGCACGCCGGACGAGCTGGGCCGCATCGCATCCCTGGCGCGCAGCGCCGTCGGGTTCGACGAAAAGCGCGGCGACAAGGTGGAGGTGGTGAGCCTGCGCTTCGTCGACGCCGATGCCCCTGCCGATGTGGCAAAACCCGCGCTGTTCGGGCTGCCGATCGACAAGTCGGACCTGATGAAGCTGGGTCAGACCGCCGTACTGGCCATCGTCGCCCTGCTGGCGCTGCTGTTCGTGCTGCGGCCCATGGTCCTGCGGCTGACCACGAACGCCCCGGCATTGGCCGATGCGGCGGGTGCCGCCGCGGGGGGCGCCGGCGGGCTGACCCTGACGGGCCCGAACGGCCAGGCGGTGAGCGTGGCGGGCGGCGGCGGCACGCTGGCATTGGCCGGACCGGGAGGCAACAGGGGCGCGGGCGGCGGGCAGGAGGATGAGAGCATGGTGATGCTCGGCAACGTCGAGGGTGCGCTGCGTGCCTCCTCGCTGCGCAACGTCGCCGACCTGGTGGAGAAGCACCCGGAAGAAAGCCTGGCCGTCATGCGCGGCTGGATGGTGAAGGAGGCGACCTGAACCATGCGTGCCACGAGCGAGGATGGCAGCTTTACCGGCGCGCAGAAGGCAGCCGTGCTGATGCTGGCTCTGGGGGAGGAACAATCCGCCCGCCTATTCGGCATGATGCACGAGGACGAGATCAAGGAGGTCTCGGCCGCCATGTCCCAGCTCGGCAGCGTGCGCGCCGAGATGGTGGAACGCCTCTGCGTCGAGTTCGGCGAGAGCATGGGCGGCATGGGCCACCTGGTCGGCAGCTACGAGAGCACCGAGCGGTTGCTGCAGCGCGCGCTGCCGCGCGACCGGGCCGCGCAGATTATGGACGAGATCCGCGGCCCGGCCGGCCGCACCATGTGGGACAAGCTGGGCAACGTGCACGAGGCGGTGCTCGCCAACTACCTGAAGAACGAATATCCGCAGACCGTCGCGGTCGTGCTGTCCAAGGTCCGGCCCGACCACGCCGCCCGCGTGCTGACGCTGCTGCCCGACAGCTTTTCCATCGAGGTGGTGATGCGCATGCTGCGGATGGAGAGCGTGCAGAAGGACGTGCTGGCCGGCGTGGAGCGCACGCTGCGGGCGGAGTTCATGTCCAACCTGGCCCGCTCCACCCGCCGTGACGCGCACGAGATGATGGCCGAAATCTTCAACAACCTGGACCGCGCCAGCGAGACCCGCTTCGTCGCGGCCCTGGAGGAACGCAACCGCGAATCGGCCGACCGCATCAAGGCGCTGATGTTCACCTTCGACGACTTGGGACGGCTGTCGCCGGTCGCCGTGCAAGGACTGCTGCGCGCGGTGGAGAAGGACAAGCTGCCGCTGGCGCTGAAGGGCGCGTCCGAGGGGCTGCGCGACCTGTTCTTCAAGAACCTGTCCGAACGCGCGGCCAAGATGCTCCGCGACGACATCGAGGGCCTGGGTCCGGTGAAGCTGCGCGACGTGGACGACGCGCAGGCAGCCATCGTCATATTGGCCAAGGAGCTGGCGGCCGCCGGGACGATCGAGATCGGCGAAGGCAAGGACGAGGAACTGGTGTACTGACATGGCAGCGCCCGATTTCCGCCCCCACCATGCCGGTTTGCTCGGGGTGCTTTACGCCGAGGATTTCGACGATGACGGCCAGGCGCTGCCCAGCCCGGAGGAGACTCCGCTCCCCGAGCCCGAGGTGATCGAGCCGACGTTCAGCGCCGCGGAGCTGGAGGCGGCCCGGGCGGAATCCCGCACCGCCGGCCGCATCGAGGCGGAACACGGGCTGGCGGCATCGCGCACGCGGATGATCGGCCTGCTCGCCGCAGGCATCGCGGACGGTCGCGCCGGCGCCCATGCCGCCGCCATGGAGGCTGCGGAGAGCGTCGCGAAATGCATGCTGAGCACGCTGCTCGCCTGCCTGCCCGCGCTGTGCGAACGCCATGGTGCCGCCGAGTTGCGCGCGTTGTCGCGCGCCGTGCTGCCCGGCCTGGTCGACGAGCCGAAGATCGTGGTGCGCGTCCACCCGCACATGCTGCCGGGCATGCAGGCCGAGATGGCGGACATGGATTTCGAGTTGGCGGAGCGGGTGCACCTGCTGCCGACCGAGGCCGTGGCGCCGGGCGATGCGCGGATAAGCTGGGCCGACGGCTCGGTGACGCGCAATGCCGGGAAGGCCCGGCAGATTGTCGAAGACGCGCTGGCCTCGCTCGGCCTGCTGCAACGGGAGATCGCGGATGCCTGACACAATGGACCTGATGGAATTGTCGGAGTCGAACACCGGGGGCACGACGGCCCGGGCGATCCGGGATCTGGAGGCGGTCTACGATATCCCGGTCACCGTCAGCGCCGTGCTCGGCAAGGCCACCATGCAGGTGAGCCAGCTGCTGAAGCTCGGACGCGGCGCGGTGGTCGAACTGGACCGCAAACTGGGCGAGGCGATCGACATCTACGTCAACAACCGGCTGGTCGCGCGCGGCGAGGTCGTGATGGTGGACGATAACCGCCTGGGCGTGACGATGACGGAGATCGTGAAGGCGGACCGTTCGTGAGGATGCGGCATGAGTCATAGTGGCATGAGGGTCCTCCTCATCGGCGCGCTGTCGGGTGAGCTGGCGAAGGCAGCCCGCATGGCCATCGCCCGGGGCGCCAAGCTGGAGCAGGTGGACGGGGTCGAGCCCGCGCTCGCCCGGCTGCGGCTGGATGCGCGGGTCGACCTAGTGCTGTGCGAGATCAGCCACGATATCGGCGCGCTGGTGCGCTCGCTCTCCGCGGAACGGATGGCCCTCCCGGTGGTGGCCTGCGGCCTGGATTCGGATGCGCCGGCCGCCGTGCGGGCTATCCGCGAAGGCGCGCGGGAATTCCTGCCGCTGCCGCCCGACCCGGACCTGATCGCTGCGATCCTGCAGGCCGCCAGCGGCGACAGCCACACTCTGATCGCGCGCGACCCGGCCATGCTGGCGTGCCTGCGCCGGGCCGAACAGGTGGCGGGGGCGGAGGCCTCCGTGCTGGTCACCGGCGAAAGCGGCACCGGCAAGGAGGTGCTGGCGCGGCACATTCACCGCAAGTCGCGCCGCGCCAACGGTCCGTTTATTGCGCTGAACTGCGCCGCCATTCCGGAAAACCTGCTGGAATCCGAGATGTTCGGCCACGAGCGCGGGGCGTTCAGCGGCGCTGCGGCCCGCCGGATCGGCAAGTTCGAGGCGGCCGACAACGGCACCCTGCTGCTGGACGAGATCAGCGAGATGGATGTGCGGTTGCAGGCCAAGCTGCTGCGCGCGATCCAGGAGCGGGAGATCGACCGCGTGGGCGGCGCCGGGCCCGTGCGGGTGAACGTCCGCATCCTGGCCACCAGCAACCGCGACCTGCTGGCCGATTGCGCGGCCGGCCGCTTCCGCGAGGATTTGTATTTCCGCTTGAACGTCGTCAGCCTGCGCATTCCCGCGCTGCGGGAACGGCCGGGCGATATCGGGCCGCTGGCGGACCATTACGCACGCCACTATGCCGAGGTGAACGGGCTGGCCCACCGGCCGATTGCCTCGCTGGCCCACGCGCGCCTGGCCGGGCATGGCTGGCGCGGCAACGTGCGGGAGTTGGAGAACACCATCCACCGCGCCGTGCTGCTGTCGACGGGCGACGAGGTGGACGCGGTGGAACTGGCCGGCGCGTCCGCCGCGCCCGCCAGCACCGCCGCGACGCCGGGCGGCGTAGCCGGCCTGGTCGGCCGCACGATGGACGACGTGGAGCGCGACCTGATCCTCCAGACATTGACCCACACGCTGGGCAACCGCACGCACGCGGCGACCATCCTCGGCATCTCGATCCGCGCCTTGCGCAACAAGCTGCGCGACTACTCGGCCGCCGGGCTGGACGTCACGCCGCCGGGCATGGCGGCGTGACGATCGATCCGCCTCTTCTCCCTCTCCCTCTGGGAAAGGGTCGGGGTGAGGGCGCCGCCACTGGCCGCTCCTGGTCGGCCTGGGTGGCCCTCACCCTGCCCTCTCCCAAAGGGAGAGGATCCAAGGCAACCGGACGGTCCTAGGGCACCCGATGCTCGCCCAGTTCCAGGCCCTTGCGAAGAAATACTCTCCCGGCACCGACGTAGGCCTGGCCTTCGGCATGGTCATGCTGCTGGCCGTGCTGGTCATCCCGCTGCCCACCGTCCTGCTGGACATGGGCCTGGCGATCTCCATCACCGCCTCCGTGCTCGTGCTCATGGTGGCGCTGTTCCTGAAGCGGCCGCTGGACTTCACCTCGTTCCCGACGCTGCTCCTGCTCACCACGCTGCTGCGCCTCTCGCTCAACGTGGCGACGACGCGGCTGATCCTCAGCCATGGCAGCGAGGGTTCGCTGGCGGCCGGCCATGTGGTGGCCGCGTTCGGCGGCTTCCTGATGGGCGGCGACGTCGTCATCGGCGTCATCCTGTTCGCCATCCTGCTGGTGGTGAACTTCATGGTCATCACCAAGGGCTCGGGCCGCATCGCCGAAGTGGCGGCGCGGTTCAGCCTGGACGCCATGCCCGGCAAGCAGATGGCCATCGACGCCGACCTGTCCGCCGGCATGATCAACGAGGCCAAGGCGCGCGTGCGGCGCAAGGAGCTGGAGGAGGAAAGCGGCTTCTACGGCGCCATGGACGGTGCGGCGAAATTCGTCCGCGGCGACGCCATCGCCGGGCTGCTGATCACCTGCATCAACGTGTTCGGCGGCTTCGCCATCGGGCTGATCCGCCATGGCATGCCGTTCGCCGACGCGGCTGCCACCTTCACCACCCTGTCGGTCGGCGATGGGCTGGTGTCACAGATCCCGGCGCTGCTGGTGTCCACCGCGGCGGGCATCGTGGTGACCAAGGGCGGCATGGACGGCGCGGCCGACATCATCCTGGTCCGCCAGTTGGGCGGCAGCCCCAAGCCGCTGGCCATGGCGGCCGGCGCCGCGGCCGTGCTCGGGCTGATGCCCGGCCTGCCCATGCTGCCCTTCCTGGTGCTGTCCGGCCTGGCGGGGGGCGGCGCCTGGATGCGGTGGAAGCATCCGCCCGCCAAATCCGCGGACGACGCCCCACCCGTGGCGCCCATCCCGTCCGGCGAGCCGCCGATCGCGGACGCGCTGCGCATGGACATGATCCGGTTGGAACTGGGATACGGGCTGTTGTCCCTGGCCGGCGGCGATGCCCCGCGGCTGACCGAGCAGATCAAGGGATTGCGCCGGGCGATCGCGGCGGAGATGGGCTTCGTGCTGCCGCCGGTGCGCATCCAGGACAACGTGCAATTGGGCGCGGACATCTACTCGATCCGGATCAAGGAGATCGAGGCCGGCCGCGGGGAGTTGCGCCCGACCCAGCTGCTGGTCATGGACCCGAATGGCGGCACCCCACCCTTCCCCGGCGAGCGCACCACCGAGCCCACCTTCGGCCTACCCGCGCTCTGGGTCGAACCGGCGCGGCGGGACGAGGCGATGGCGCGCGGCTGCACCGTGGTAGACCCGCCCTCCGTGCTCACCACGCACATCACGGAGGTGGTGCGGGACAGCATGGCCGAACTGCTCTCCTACGCCGAGACGCAGAAGCTGCTGGACGAGTTGCCGCGCGAGCAGCAGAAGCTGGTGGCCGACCTGGTGCCGTCGCAGATCAGCGTGGGCGGCGTGCAGCGCGTGTTGCAGGCGCTGCTGGCCGAGCGCGTGTCGATCCGGGACCTGCCGACGGTGCTGGAGGGCATTGCCGAGGCGTGCGGCGGCCATTCCCGCCCGGCCGGCATGATCGTGGCGCATGTCCGCGGCCGCCTGGCACGGCAGATCAGCGACAGCCACACCGGCCCGGCCGGCTACATCCCGCTGGTGACGCTGTCGCCGGAATGGGAGCTGGCCTTCGCCGAAAGCCTGGTGGGTCCGCCGGAGGACCGGCAGCTCGCCATGGCGCCGTCCAAGCTGGGGGAGTTCATGGGCCGGCTGCGCGCCTCCTTCGACGCGGCGCAGGCGATCGGCGAGATGCCGGTGCTGCTCTCGTCCGGCGGCATCCGGGCGCATCTGCGGGCGGTGGTGGAGCGCATCCGCCCCTCCACCCCGGTGCTGGCACAGGCCGAAATCTTCCCGCGTGCGCGGATCCGGACGGTGGGCACGATCTGAAGCGGTTCAGCGGCCCGGGTCGGACAGCTCGGCCTGCTCGACGAACAACCCCAACTGGCGCCGGTCTGGTCCGAGCCCGAGTTCGGCCGGCGTCCGCGGCGCGTTGATGCGCAGCGTCACGCTATGCACCCCGTCCGGCATGGGCGGCAGTTCCGCGACCATGGCGCGCGGCTGGCTGCCCGGATACCAGGTGGCGACATCCAGGCCGTCATAGCTCAATGTCGCCGCTCGCGGGCTTGCGGGAGGATATCCCGTCACCCGCAAGGTCAGCCGCAATGGACGGTCCGGTATCGGGTTACGGAAGAGGAGCACGGCCGTCGGGCCGTCGGTCCATCGGCCCTCCACGTCCGGGTGGGACCATCCCCGTCCGAGTATGAAGCCTTCGGCGGCGTTGTCCGTCAGCCGGTACGGTTGGCCGAGCAGGGGCGCGCCTGCATCAGGCATGGTGAAGCGGGACCAGTCACCGGACCGGAGGTCAAGCTTGCATAGGTCCCGGGTCACCCCGGCCCGCATGGCCACCGTCGCCATGCGGGCCTCGTACTCCGCCTCGTGGGTGTATGAAAGGTCCTCGTATTTGGGGTGAAAGGAAGCATGTCCGTTCAACGTGGGCAGGTGCACGCGTTCGGCCACGAGCATCGCTTCCGTGTTCATGAGGATGGACGGCTGCGGCGCATTTGGATCGCGCGGCTCCTGGACGATGAAGCGGCTGCACTGCCCGGCTGGCGGCGGGGCGATGTCCAGTTCGGCAACGTAGCGTGCCCGCGGCCATTCGGCCTTGCGGGTGACGTTGACCTCCTCCAGCACCAGCACCGCCGCCAATCCGGCCAGCAGCGCGAACGGTGCGCGCACGGTATCCAGGGCGTAGGCCGCCAGCAGCGTCACCGGCAGCGTCAGCACGAGCGCAAACCGCGTCGTGCTGCGGATGGCGCTGGCCCCCGGCACCAGCGCGTACACCAGGCGCCACGCGGTCCAGCGCTGGCTGCCCCATGCCACGGGCAAGAGGACCGCGAGGACCGTCGCCGCCGCGAGGGCCACCCAGAACCACCGCCGCCGCCGCAATGCGGTCAAGGCCCCCGCGACGGCCGTGGCGAGCAGCACCGGGGGCCATCCGACGACGTGTTCGGCGACGCCCGCCATTGTCCATCCGAGGGACAGCCGCGCCGCCCCGGCAAGCTGCCCCCACAGCAGGTTGCCTGCGCCCAGATCGACGTAATCCCACAGCTGCGGCGCGAAACCCAGCACCTCGTCGAACTGGTGGCCGCCGGTCTCGTGCCGGGTAGGCAGGTAGGTCAGCAAGAACGGAACCGTTCCGGCGGCGAGCGCCACCAGCGACGCCGCCACCGGCCAGGCGACGAGGCGCGGCATCTGCCGTGCGACCCCGGCGGCGCCGATCGCGCCCAGTATGCAAAGGAAGAAGGCGGTGAACCAAAGCGTGTAGAACGCCGTCATCAGCCAGGCGGACAGCAGTGCGGCCATCGCAATGCCCCAGGCGAGCGACGCGCCCCGCCGCTCCACCTCGAGCGCGTGCCAGAAGCGCCCGAGCAGCCACCACAGCCAGGGGGCCAGCGACACCGTCACCAGCTGCGCATGGTCGATCTGCATGACGGCGTTGTTGGCCATCGTGAACACCGCCGCCCCGGCCAGGGCGGGCCAAAACCGGAGGCGCATGACGTGCCGGGCAAGCAGCAGGAAGCCCGGGAAGCCGACTGCCCGGAGCACGAGGGTGACCAGCTCGGCCGACATGAACGGGTCGACGCCGCCCCACCGGAACAGCGCGTGGACGAGGCCGAACATCAGGTAGCCATCGTTGTACCCGAGGCCGTCCGGGGACGGGCTGAACCAGAGCGGCGCCCGCCAGGGCTCCATCAGGCGGAGGGCGTTCCACCAATGCTCCAGGATGGCGACTTCGATCCGGCCGTCCTACGGGTCGTTGAACACCGTCGCGAACCCGTTGAACAGCTGGACATGGAAGACGCAGGCCGTCGCCACTACCCCGGCGAGCACCGCGGCCGTCCCATGGCGCGCGAACCGACCCATCCTCAGGTCGCGGCGGTCAGCACCCATGGCGTGCCCGGCTCGCAGAAGATGGGCAGCGCGTTGGGCGTACGCACGTCGGCCGCCAGGCCCATCTCCCCCCGCAGCGCGCGAAAGAACGCGCCGTGCGCCACGACCAGCACAGGCGCCGGATGCGACAGCGCCGCCGCCACGGCGGACACGGCCCGGGCGCGGAGCACGTCGAAGCTTTCGGCGCCTTCCGGCGTCGACACGCCGGCGACCCAGTCGTTGAACCAGGCGGCATGCTGCAACGTGCCCTCGTGCACGCCGAAGCACACCTCCTGCAGGTCGTCCCGGAACGACACCGGCAGGCCCAGCACCTCGCCCACCGCCTCCGCCGTGACCCGGGCGCGGGACAGCGGCGATGCCACGATGCTGGCGATGCCGCGGCGCCGCAGCACCTGTGCCGCCGCGGCGGCCTGCGCCAGCCCGGTCGGATTCAGCGGGATGTCCGTGCGGCCTTGGCTGCGGCCCTCCACGTTCCAGTCCGTCTCGCCGTGGCGCAGGAACCAGAACGCGCGGGCGGGAAGCGCGCTCAGGCCGCCAGCCCCTCGGCCGCCATCGTGCGCTGCACGGCCGGGCGGTCCTTCATGCGGGCGAGGTGGGCGGCGACGTTGGGCGGCAGCGCCACCTCGGCCCGCACCGACCACCGCGCCACATAGAACAGCGTGGCATCCGCCATCGAGTAGTCCCCGGCGATCCAGTCGCGGCCAGCCAAGGACTGGTCCAGGATGCCCAGGCCCTTGGCGTAGATGTCGCGGCCGCGGGCGCGGATCGCGTCGGCATCGGCCTCGTTGGCGGAGAAATTGCCGGGACGCGCGATGCGGGTGAACCCCTGCATGTGGACGGTCGCCACCAGGTACTCCATCGCCTCGACGGCCCGCGCCTCGGCATCCGGGTCGGCCGGGATCAGGTGGGCGGATGGATTGGTGCGGCCCAGCCATGTGGCGATCGCACCATATTCGGTCAGCAGCGAGCCATCATCCCGCAAGAGCACCGGCACCTTGGACTTGGCACTGACAGCGACGAAGGCCGGGCCGAACTGCTCCCCCTTGTTGACGTTGACCTGCTCGACCTCGTACGGCGTGCCGACCTCCTCCAGCAGGACGTGGATACCGAGCGAGCAGGCGCCCGGCGAGTAGTACAGCTTCATCCCGTGCTTCCTTCCTGTCAGTCGAACAGCGAGCTGACGCTGCTCTCGTCGTTGATCCGCCGCATCGCCTCCGACAGCAGCGGGGCGATGGTGAAGGTGCGCAGGTTGGGCGCGCTGCGCACGGCCTCGGTCGGCTCTATGCTGTCGGTGATGGTCAGCATCTCGATCGGCGACGCGGCGATGCGGGCGACCGCGCCGCCCGACAGCACGCCATGGGTGACGTAGACGCTGACGGAGCGGGCGCCCTCGGCCATCAGCGCCACCGCCGCGTTGCACAGCGTGCCGCCCGAATCGCAGATGTCGTCCACCAGGATGCAGTCCAGTCCGGCCACGTCGCCGATGATGTTCATCACCTCTGACACGCCGGCGCGCTCGCGCCGCTTGTCGATGATCGCCAGGTCGCAATTCAAACGGGAGGCGAGGTTGCGCGCCCGCAGCACGCCGCCGACATCCGGCGAGACGATCATCACCTCCCGCCCGGCGAAGCGTTGCTGGATATCGGAGGTGAACAGCGGCGCGGCGTAGAGATTGTCCACGGGGATGTCGAAGAACCCCTGGATCTGGCCGGCATGCAGGTCCAGCGTCAGCACGCGGTTGGCACCCGCCTCCGTGATCAGGTTGGCCACCAGCTTGGCGCTGATCGGGGATCGCGACGAGGTCTTGCGGTCCTGCCGGGCGTAGCCGAAATACGGCACCACCGCCGTCACCCGCCGCGCGCTGGAGCGGCGCAGCGCGTCCAGCGTGATGAGCAGCTCCATCAGGTTGTCATTGGCCGGATAGGAGGTCGATTGCAGGACGAACACGTCCTCGCCGCGGACGTTCTCGTGGATTTCCACGAACACCTCCATGTCGGCGAACCGGCGGATCGAGGCGCGGGTCAATGCGATGCCGAGGCTGGTGGCCACCGCCTCGGCAAGCGGCCGGTTGCTGTTGCAGGCGACGATCTTCATTGATGGGGCAGTCCCGGTTTCGCAGCGTGCCGGGTTCTAGCAACGCGTCACCGGTCTGTCATCAACTCGCCGGAACGACCCCGGGATTCGTGCCGGGTGCCGGCGTGGCCTTTGAACTGCGCCCGCTCGCCTGCACCACCAGCTCGTGCACCCCGCCGGCAGCCTCGTTGGCGACCACCACGGCGACCTCGCCCCAATAGCTATCCAGCGAGCCCGCCGGCACCTCGTTCAACTGCACCACCCGGCCGCGCTCCCGCCCTTGGTCGTCCGTGACGATCCATTGCAGTTCGATGCGCGTGGTCTTGTTCGCCTCCGCCGCGGTCTTCACCTCGCCGACCACCGTGAAGTCGGCGCCTTTGGCGTTGTCCTGCACCACGTCGCCCAGATTGGGCAGGCGGGTCGTCATCAGCCGCGTCAGCGACGTGTCGCCGTCGCCGGGCGCGCCGGTGACACCCTTGAAGTACAGCACGGGCGGCCGGTTCAGCAGGCTGTGCGGGTCGCTCATCTGCCGCCGCGCCTCGATGCCGTTCAGCAGGGCGATGACCTTGGGCGCCTCGGTCTCGGCCGCTTGCTTCAGCGTGTCCGGCTGGCCGGCGGCCCAATCGCCCGGCGGGACAGGCGGCCCTTGGCTGGCGCCCTGTGGCACACCACGAGGGTCGGTCACGGTGTAGGTCGGCACCACCTGCCCGTTCTCCATGTCCGCCGACAGCACCAGGCGCCAGTCGCCCCGGGCCGCCTCGGTCGCCTGCGCCGGCAGCTCCTGCGCCACCAGCGCGTCGGCCAGGGATTTGGACCAGACCTGGGCGGCGTTGTCGGTGAGCAGGGAGGCGGTCGGCAGCGGGATCGCGAGGCGGGAGGGCGGCGGCCGGGCCAGGCGCAGGGCGGTGGCGCCCGGCCGGCCGAGGAAAGGCTGCGGCAGGTCGCCGCACCCCGCGACGAGCAGCAGCGCCCCGGCCGTCGCCGCCCGCAGCAGGTATCGCGACCTAGTTGAGCACACAGCCGAACAACACGAGCAGGATAAGAAACAGCATCACGGCGAGAGGGATGTAGGGCATGCGATGACGGACACCTGATGGCCGATGGCGCCGCCGCCGGCAAGCGTGCGGCGGCGATGGCTGAAGAACCGTGCCTCGTCGGCCAGGGTGTCCGCGCCCAGCACGGTCACGCTGGCGCCAGCGGCGCGCAGGCGGCAGGCGCAATATCCCGGCAGATCGAACAGCCAGCGGCCCGGCCGTCCGGTGGCGAAGAAACGCGCATGGTCCCGGTCCCGGGCCAGCACCGCGTCGCGCAGGTCAGCCGCCACCTCGTACGACCCGGGACCGATGCATGGCCCGACCGCGGCATGCACGTCCCGCCCGCCCATCGCCGCCACCACCGCCTCCAACACGCCGGACACCGCACCCCGCCAGCCGGCATGCGCCGCGCCGACCTGGCCCGGCGCGGCGAACAGGACGGGGGCGCAATCGGCGGTGACGATCGCGAGCCCCAGGCCGGGACGGCGCGTCACCATCGCGTCGGCCCGAGGCCCATGGCCAGGCTGCCACGGCTCGACCACCACCACCACGTCCGGGCCGTGTACCTGAGTCAACCCGACCAACTGCTCGACGCCCACCGCGGTGGCGACCCGACGCCGGTTCTCCGCCACCGCCTGCGGATCATCGGCGCCCGACAGGCTGCAATTGAGGCTTGCGAACGGCCCGGTGGACACTCCGCCTTGGCGCGTGAAGAAACCATGGGGCGCCACGAGCCCGTCCGCGCGGAGGTGGGGCGTCATTCTTCGAACCCCGCTGGAACGGGGGCACCGGGTGACGTCAACGCCAAGGCCTTGAACAGCGCCCCCATGCGGTCCGGCTCGGCCAGCCGGCGGCCGGCCTCGGTCATGCGCAGGCCTTGGCGTGGCGGCAGGGTTCGCGCCAGGCGGTCGACGCGGGCGAACAGGCCCAGACGCGCGAGGAACTTGCCCTGCGGCAGCGGACCGTAAGCAGGCAGGCCCGAGTCGCGGGCGAAAGCGGCGAAATCCACGTGGGCGGTCAGGTCGGCGCCGCCGGGCCCCGCCAGCGGATCGGCGGGCTGGCCGTCGCGCAACGCCTGCAGGCTGTCGCCGGGGCCGCTGGCCATGGGGCCGTAATCAAGGAACAGGGCCGCGCCCGGCGCGGCACGCAGCCGGTCGCCGACATGGTGCGCAAGCGCCGGATCGCGTTGCTCCACGATGCTATCCTCCGGCAGGTCGCCCGGCAGGTCCGGGCATGGCTGATCGACGAACAGGCCGTCGCTCACGTACCGCTCCGCCCAACTCAGGCCGCGGCGCACGAACTGCCGGATCGGCAGCGCGTCGAGGAATTCATTGGCCAGCAGGATCATCGGACCGGACGGAACATGTTCCAACCGGTCATGCCATGCCGCATCCGGCAAGGCGGCTGCCTGGATCGCCCTTAGCCGGGGCGATGTCTCCACCAGATGCAGCCGCAGGGCAGCCCGGAACGCAGGGGCCACCCGGGCAATTGCGCGAAGGGCGTCCGCCATCAGCGTGCCCCGGCCGGGACCTGCCTCGGCGAACATGACGGGATCGGGCCGGCCCAGCCCGTCCCAGGTCACGGCAGCCCAGGCGCCCAGCACCTCGCCGAACGCCTGGCTGATCTCCGGCGAAGTGGTGAAATCGGCGAACGGGTCGTGCGTGGCGTAATACAGCGCGTTGGCACGGGCCATGAACGCGTCCAACCGCTCCATTACGCTGCAACGGCTGCACGCGGCCGGGCGAACACGATCAAGGCCAGGCCAGCCACGAGCATCGGGAGCGAGAGCAACTGCCCCATCGTCGCGCCGTCATACAAATAGCCCAGGAAGGCATCCGGCTGGCGGAACAGCTCCCCGACGCTGCGCGCGATGGCGTAGCCGACCAGGAACACGCCCGTCAGCAGGCCGAACCGCATCCGCACGGCCTCCCGCCGGGCCAGCAGCCACAGCACGACGAACAGCAGCAATCCCTCCATCAGCGCCTGGTAGATCTGGCTGGGGTGACGCGGCACCGGGCCCCCATTGGGGAAGATCATCGCCCAGGGCAGCCAGTCCGGCGCGGGGCGGCCCCAGAGCTCACCGTTGATGAAGTTGGCCAGCCGGCCGAGGCCGAGGCCGATCGGCGTGACGACAGCCAACCGGTCGGCAAACCCCAGCAGCGCGATGTTCTGCTGGCGGCAGTACAGCACGAGCGCCACGACCACCCCCAGCGTGCCGCCATGGAAGCTCATCCCGCCTTCCCAGACGGCGAAGATGGAGAGCGGCTCCGCCAGGAAGCGGGTGGGCTGGTAGAACAGCACGTAGCCGAGCCGGCCGCCCAACACGACGCCCAGCGTGGCCCAGGTGAGGAAATCGTCCGTCTGCAAGGGCGTGGCGACGATGGGCGTGCGCTGCACCAGGCGGCGCATGATGCGCCAGCCCAGCAGCAGGCTGCCGATATAGGCCAGCGCGTACCAGCGGATGGCCAGCGGCCCGACCTGCACCAGGACCGGGTCGAACTGCGGAAACAGCAGAACGGGGATCAACGATACGGATCCGGCATCTCCAGATAGTCCACGATGTATTTTCGCACGCCTGCCTCCAATGTAGTGAACTGGCCGTCATAGCCTGCCGCCCGCAACCGGTCGGTCTTCGCCTGGGTGAAGGATTGGTAGCCGCCGCGCAGGGCGGCCGGCATATCGACGAACTCGACCTGCTCCGGCACGCCGGCCGTCCGGCACACGGCTTCGGCCAGATGCCGATAGGACCGCGCCGTGCCGGTGCCGAGATTGAACAGGCCGCTCACGCCGGGCGAGGCGAGCAGCCAGAGCATGACGTCCACCACGTCCCCGACCCAGATGAAATCCCGCACCTGCTGCCCGTCCGCCAAGCCCGGCTGGGTGGAGCGGAACAGCCGGGGAGGTCGCCCGGCCCGCACTTCGTCATGCTTGACCTTCACGACGGAGATCATCGCGCCCTTGTGGTATTCGTTGGGGCCGTAGACGTTGAAGAATTTGAGCCCGGCCCATTGCGGCGGCTGCGACGGCCCGTGGCGCAACGTCTGGGCGACCCGCAGGTCGAAGACGTGCTTGGTCCAGCCGTACAGGTTGCGCGGCTTCAGCGTGTGCAGCGCCTCGATGTCGTCATCGAACCCGGCAGACCCGTCGCCGTACGTCGCGGCGGAGGAGGCATAGGCGAACCGGACCCGATGGGCCGCGCACCAATCCCACAGCATCGTGGACAGCTCCACGTTGGTGGTCCAGGCCAGGTCGCCGTCGACGGCGGTGGTGGCGCTGACCGCGCCGAGATGGAACACCATGTCGATCGGCGGCGCCGCGGCGAGGAAACGCTCCAACGCATCCGGTGTCACCAGCCGCGCGGGCGGGTGGCCGGCCAGGTTGCGCCACTTGCCCTCCGAGCCCAGCCAATCGACGATGGCGACCTCGTGGCCCGCCTCGACCAAAGCGGCGCTCAGGTTGGAGCCGATGAAGCCGGCGCCGCCGGTGACCAGGATCATGGGCGCGTTATAGGGAGGGCACCCCGTGCAGGCCAGAGGCGCTGCCCGGCCTCAATGCTGCTCCTGATACCAGTCGTGATCCTGCTCCCAGGACGCGCGCGAGTTCCGCAGCAAGGCATTGCCGTAGTAGCCGCGGTCGATCCATTGCGGCGGGGCGCCCCGTCGCACCAGCCGGTAGATCACCCGGTCGAGCACCCCGGTGACTTCGATCGAGGCCCCCGGCTCGACATAGACGATCAGGTCGTCATGCGAGCCGCTGACCCGGACTTGCCGGCAGCCGGTTTGCAGGACCACATCCTGGTGGCTGCCGTCGACCGCAACGGGGCGGTCGTCGCAATCGAACGTTCCGCCCGCGGCGATGTGGGTGTAGCCGTCGTTCAGGTCGACGATAGCGGCCGGCCTCGGCACGCAGCCCGCCAACAGCAGCAGCCCCGCCGTCATCCACCGCACCATGCGACCCGCTCCTTGCCGTCGCCGTTCCGACCGGCGGCCGGCACAGACTAGCGGCCTGGCACGCTGTTAGGCCATGATGCCGCGCAACCGAGGCACGACCCATGCAGACCTTGACCGAGTTGGCGGCGGCGCTGGAGGCCGGGCGCACCACCAGCCGCGCGCTGGTGGAACGATGCCTGGCAAGCATCGCCGACCCGGCGGGCGAGGGAGGCCGGACCTTCATCACCGTGCATGCCGAGGCCGCCCGCGCCCAGGCCGATGCGGCGGACGCGATGCGGCGCCACGGCCGTGGCGCCGGACGGTTCGCGGGCATCCCGGTCAGCCTGAAGGACCTGTTCGACGTGGCGGGGGAGGTCTCCACCGCCGGCTCCGTCGTGCTCAAGGACATGGCCCCGGCCACCGCGCACGCCCCGGTGGTCGCACGCATGCTGGCGGCCGGGTTCGTCCCGGTCGGCCGGACCAACATGACGGAGTTCGCGTTTTCCGGCCTGGGCATCAATCCGCATTACGGCACGCCGGCCAGCCCGTGGGACCGGGCGACCCGGCGCATCCCGGGCGGCAGCTCCTCGGGCGCGGCGGTGTCGGTCGCGGACGGCATGGCGTTCGCCGCACTCGGCACCGACACCGGCGGCTCCTGCCGCGTGCCGGCCGCACTCTGCGGCGTCGTGGGCTACAAGCCGACCGCGCGTCGGGTGCCGCTCACCGGCGTCGTGCCGCTGTCGTTCAGCCTGGATTCGGTGGGGCCGCTGGCCAACAGCGTCGGCTGCTGCGCGGTCGTGGACGCAGTGCTGGCCGGCGAACCCCCTGCCCCGCCCCGCATCCGTCCTCTCGCCGGAATACGGCTGGCCATACCGGACCGTATCGTGACGGACGGCATGGATGCCCCCACCGCCGCCGCGTTCGATCGCGCCCTGAGCATGCTATCCACGGCCGGCGCCATCGTCGAACAGGTGCATTTCGCCGGCTTGGACCGGATTGGGGCAGCGACGGCCCGGGCCAGCCTGGCCGCTTGCGAGGCCTATGCCTGGCACCGCCACGTGCTGGCCAGCGGGGCCGACCGGTACGATCCCCGGGTACGGGCGCGTATCCAGGGGGGCGCCGCCGCCTCCGCCGCGGACTACCTGGACGCCCTGTCCGCCCGCCGCGCCATCGGCGAGGAAATGGTGGCGGCCACGGCGCCGTTCGATGCGGTCGTCATGCCGACAGTGCCGACGATCCCTGCCGCGATCGCCGCGCTGGAGGCCGATGAAGGCGCCTATCTCCGCACCAACGCATTGATGCTGCGCAACACCGCGATCGGCAATTTCCTCGACCGATGTGCGATCAGCCTGCCGTGCCACCAAGCGGGCGAGCCACCGGCCGGGCTGATGCTGATGGGGCAGCCGATGGCCGACCGGACGCTGTTCGAACTGGCTGCCGGCGTCGAGGCTGCCCTCGCATCCTAGGCGACGGAGCGTTGCTGCGCAGGCTTGGTTTCGGTCGGCAAAATCTCAGCCCCGTCTCTGTACCATCCGTGGATCAGAGCCAGAAAGCGGCATCACGAGGGGTGTGGGAGGTCGTCACGATTGCCCTGACCGCGATGATGGTGAACACGGCAGGCCTCGGCGCCTTGCCCGCAAGTGCAACCCGGCCGAAGCTCGTGGCGTGGCTTACTCAAATACAAATGGGGGGCAGGATCGCTCCTGCCCCCCACCGCCGCTGCCGCGCGTGCGGTCTAGGCGTGCCCACCGAGCTGGCGAGCCATCTTCAGATGCTGCTGGATGATCGGCAGGGTGGAGGTGGCGAAAGCCTTCAGGTCGGCGTCCTGGCCGTTGGCAATCTCATCCTGGTAGGCCTTTACGGTGGCCATATGGTCGACTACCTGATCGTGCAGGTAAAGCCGATCGAACGCGGCGGGGCGGGCTGCGGTCAGCGCCGTCATCTGGTCCTGCGCCATCGCGGGCGGCGTGGCGTCCGGCGTGACCCCCTTGCTCTGCGCGATTGTCATCAGCTGCTGGGTGGTCTTGGTATGGGCATCCACCATCCTGGATGCGAAAGCCTTGACGCGGGCGGAGCGTGCCTTGGTTGCGGCAAGTTGGCCTTCCTGCACTTCGCCGGCGTCACTGCCGGCCGCCATCATCACGAAGGTTTGGTCGGCGGCAGCCAAAGCGGGCGGCGGCGGCGCGGCGGCGGCGACCGGCGGCGGGGAATTGCTGGCGCAGGCGGCGAGCGGCAGCAGCGCGGCGGCGAACAGCCAGCGGGCGGAACGGATCATGGGCAAACACTCCAAAATAGCAGGGTATGAGCCTGCCCAACGCCAAACGGCGTGAATCGTTCACCATTGCGTCACGTTCATCGCGCATGGCGGAAACGCTCCACCGCCGCCACCAGCGACCTGCGGATGCCAGGCTCCAGCGCGGAGTGCCCGGCGTCCGGGATGACCGTCAGCCGGGCCGCGGGCCATGCCGCAGCCAATTCGAAGGCCGTGCGCGCGGGACACACCATGTCATAGCGACCCTGCACGATCTCGGCCGGCAAATGGCCGATCCGGTGCATGTGGCCGAGCAGCCCCTCCGGCGGCAGGAACAGGTCGTGCGCGAAGTAATACGCTTCAATCCGTGCCAGGCCCAAGGCCGTGCGGTCTTGCGCGAAGGAGGCCACCGTGTCCGGGCTGGGCAGCAAGGTGGAGCAGGATCCCTCGTATACCGACCAGGCGCGGGCCGCGGACATGTGGATCGCCGGATCGGGATGGTTCAGCCGGCGCAGATAGGACCCGAGGATGTCGCTGCGCTCGTGCTCCGGCAGGTATTGCACGAATAGGGCGTGCGCATCGGGGAAGATCGCACCCAGGCCGTGCAGGAACCAGTCGACCTCCACCCGGCGGCCCAAAAAGACGCCGCGCAGCACCAGCCCAGCCACGCGGCTTGGATGCGCCTGGGCATAGGCAAGCGCCAGGGTCGATCCCCAGGAGCCGCCGAACAGCAGCCAGCGGTCCAGCCCGAGATGGCGGCGGAGCTGCTCGATATCCTCCACCAGATCGGCCGTCGTGTTCGCCACCAGGCTGCCGAGCGGGCGGGACCTGCCGGCGCCGCGCTGGTCGAACAGCACAACGCGCCAGAACGCCGGGTCGAAGAACCGGCGGTGCACGGCGCCGGCGCCCGCGCCGGGGCCGCCATGCAGGAACAGCACCGGCTGGCCTCGCGGATGTCCCACTTGCTCCCAATACATGACGTGGCCGCCGGAGACGGGCATGTAGCCGGTCTCGAACGGCCCGATCTCCGGGAAAAGGTCTCCACCGCGCGGCATCGCGGCGGATGGTATCGCGGGTCCGGGCCGGGCGGAACTACGGTTTAGGGGATTATGGCGGGTGTACAGGCTTTGGATCGGGTTGGGCGGCGTGTTCGGGGCCGCCGCGGTCGGGATGGCTGCGGCGGCGGCCCATGCCATGGCCGGGCTGTCGCCCGCCGCGCTGCACGTGGTGGATAGCGGCATCCAGATCCAGGGCTGGCACGCGCTCGCGCTGGTGGCCTGCGGCGTCTGGGCAGAGCGGCGCGGTGGGCTGGCGCACTGCGCCGGGGCGGCATTCGCTTTGGGCACGGTGCTGTTCTGCAGCGCGGTCTATGCCTTCGGCCTCGCCGGGGTTTCGCTGGACGCCGTCGCGCCCGTTGGCGGCATCCTGTTGATGCTGGGCTGGCTGCTGCTGGCTGCTTCGGCGCTTCGGCGTGATCGGTAGCGCCTATCTGGCCGCCGAGGGGTTCGAAGCCGTGTTGGCGCAGGAGTTGACGCGGAGCGGGGTGGCGGTCACGGCGTGGCACGGCCGGCTGGCCTTGTCGCAAGACCCGCCGCAGCCGAGCGCCTGGGCGCTGGACGTCTGGACCGCGCCGTTGGAACTGCCCGCCCCCTCGGTCAAGGCAGCGGCGGATGCGTTGCGCGCGATCCAGCGGAACTGGGCGGGCTATGCCTGCGGCCATCACCGCCGCTCCGCCCTGGTCGCCGCACGCCTGCCACCCGTCCGCGCCCGCCCGCTGGTGTTTCCCGAACCGGCGCCGACCGCTCATCTCGGGGCCTGGACGCTGCTGGCGCCGGAGCGGCTGCTGGCCAGCGCGAGCAAGACCAGCCCGTTTCCGAATGGCGAGGCGCGGTTCGTCGAGGACCGGGCCGGACCGCCATCCCGGGCCTACCTGAAACTATGGGAGGCCTGCACCCGCCTCGGCGCCTGGCCGCAGCCTGGCGAGACCTGCCTCGATCTCGGCGCCTCCCCCGGTGGCTGGAGCTGGGCGTTGGCGCGGCTCGGAGCAAAGGTCACGGCTATCGACCGCGCGCCCTTGGACCCGGCGGTCGCCGCCTTGCCGGGGGTGCGATGGCAGGAAGGCAGCGCCTTCGCCGTCGAACCCACGCCGGCTGATTGGCTGTTCAGCGACGTCATCGCCTATCCCGCCCCCCTGCTGGCCCTGGTGCAGCGCTGGGTCGCGTCTGGCCTGGTCCGCCGCATCGTGTGCAGCGTGAAGCTGCAGGGCGAGACCGACCACGCGGCGACGGACGCCTTCGCCGCCATTCCCGGCGGCCGACTGATGCACCTGCTGCACAACAAGCACGAACTCACCTTCGCCTGGTCCCGCGACCGCTTTGCCGCTGGCGGAAGCCTTTTGGGCTGATCCCGTTTGGCGGCTACGCTGCCATCCGGCTGCCTTGGAGTTCATCATGAAGATCGCCGTCCTCCCCGTCACCCCGTTCCAGCAGAACTGCTCCATCCTTTGGGACGAGGACACCATGAAGGGCGCCGTGATCGACCCGGGCGGCGAGGTGCCGCGCATCCTGGCGGAGGTCGGGCGGCTTGGCGTCCTGGTGGAACGGATCGCGCTCACGCATGGCCATATCGACCACGCCGCCGGCGCGGCCGAGCTGAAGGATGCGCTGGGTGGCGTTCCCATCGAGGGGCCGGACGAACGCGACCGCTTCCTGCTGGACGGGCTGGCCGAGCAGGGCCGCGCCATGGGCTTGCCGGATGCACGCAATGTGACGCCGGACCGCTGGCTGCATGAGGGCGACACGCTGGACCTCGGCGGATCGTCCTTCGACGTGCTGCACTGCCCCGGCCACACGCCGGGCCACCTCGTGTTCGTCAACGCCGCGGCGCGCTTCGCCCTGGTGGGGGACGTGCTGTTCTGCGGCTCCGTCGGGCGCACGGATTTCCCGTATGGCAACGCGCAGGACCTGATCGCCTCCATCCAGGCAAAGCTGCTTCCGCTGGGCGATGACATGGTGTTCCTGTGCGGCCACGGCCCCGGCTCCTCGATTGGCGCCGAGCGGGCCAGCAACCCGTTCCTGCGAGGCTGAGGCAGCCTGCCATGGACCGGACCGACCGGACGCTTCTCACCCTGCTGCAGCAGGATTGCACGCTGTCGATCGCCCAGTTGGCCGAGCAGGTGAGCCTGTCCGCAACCCCCTGCTGGAAGCGCATCCAGCGGCTGGAAGCAGACGGCACGATCGAACGCCGCGTGGCGCTGGTGAACCCGGATCGGGTGGGCCTGGGGCTGACCGTGTTCGTCGCCATCGAGGCGGGGGACCACTCCCCTGCCTGGCTGGAACGGTTCGCCGCGGCGATTTCCACCATGCCGGAGGTGATGGAGGCCCACCGCATGGCAGGCGACGTGGACTACATGCTGCGCGTGGTGACGGCAGACCTGCATGCCTACGATGCATTCTACAAGCGCCTGATCGCCGCGGTGAGCCCGAAGAACGTCAGCAGCCGGATGAGCATGGAGCGGGTGAAGGCGACCACGGCCCTGCCTTTGCCTCCCGCGGCGGCGCGGCCGCGGAAATGACGGCCGGGGTCGCGCAGCAACGCCGGGAGTAGCAGACCCGGTCAGGTCCCGGGGATGCAGCCGGCGAAGCTGCGGCTGGTCACGGCCTCGGCAGCAAGGCCGGTCCCGGCCGTCGCGTCCACGAAGCGGCGCGAATCCGGCGCAATGTTCACCGCACCGGCCAGCCACTCGCCGCAATGCGACGCCACCATGCCGCCCGACTCGATCACCCGATTGTCGCGCATGGCGACGCGGCCGCTCACGCCGTCCACGTCGATGCCCACCTGGGCCCGGCTGACGGCGTTCTCAGCGACCAGCCCGCCCGAGGTGGGGGAGGCATACCAGGCGCGGCCGCCCACCCCGAGACCGAAGCCGCACGCACGGGCCGGCCCGCAATCGATGGCGTTGCCTGAAATGGTGGTGCCGGCATAGTCGCCGCTGGTATGCGGCCATCCGTGGATCAGCAGGCCAGCAAACGCCCCGGCGCCTGGTCGGGTGGTTTCTTCCAGGCGGTTGCCGGATACGGTGCAGCGTAGGCATCCACCCAGCACGAGCTGCACGTCCGTGTTGTCGCGGAACAGATTGTGCCGGACGACATCGTTGGCGCCGTCGATCAGCGTCAACCCGTCCGCCCACATGGCATGGCGGTCATGCGTGCCGTTGTCCAGCACGGCATTGTCCTCGAACCGGAGGCCGTCCGCCCCTGGATCCGCCACCACGGCGCTGTAGCATGCGACGTCGCGCACCACCGTGCCGGTGATCGTGACCTCGCGGCCGGTGATGGCGAGACCGCCCATGGAGGCTCGGCCGATCCCGTTGCAGGCCGCGGCGTCGTCGCGCGCCGGGTCTGCCTTGCCGCCCTCGATCACGAGGTGATCCAGCCGGCTGCCGGAGCCTGCCACCGTGACGGCCCGCTGCGCCGGGTCGGCGGAGGGGGCGAGGCGCAAGGCTAGGATCGCGCATCCTGCCCCATCCTCGCCGCATCGGCCGCCGCTCGCGCCGGCCGTGGTGAGCGTCACCCGGCGTCGGAGCACCAGGGGCTGCATGACCACGAAGCGGATGGGCGGCAAGGCAAGGGTCGCTCCGGGCGGTAGCGAATCCAGGCAGTCCTGCAACTGCAAACCGGTCGGGGCAGGACTGGTCGACAGCTGGCGGCAGGCATTCAAGCCGCGGGCTTGCTGCCGGACGGTGCAGGCGGCCAACACCACGAGCAGGGCTGCCCCCTGCAAGCAGAGCTGGCGCCGGACCATGCCGCTACTTGGCGGCGGCGATCGCCTTCACGATCACCGCTTCGGCCGCGGCCTTGTCGGCCCAGCCGGTGACCTTCACCCACTTGCCCGGCTCGAGGTCCTTGTAGCGGGTGAAGAAATGCTCGATCGCCTTGCGGGTGATTTCCGGCAGATCCTCGATCGCGTGGACGGTCTTGTAAAGCGGATGAATCTTGTCGTGCGGGACGCAGATGATCTTCTCATCCTGTCCGCTCTCGTCCGCCATCTGGAGCATGCCGATCGGCCGCGCCCGGATGACCGCGCCCGGCACGACGTCGGTCGGTGTCAGCACCAGGGCGTCCGCCGGGTCTCCGTCATCGGCCAGCGTGCCGGGAATGAAGCCGTAGGCGGCGGGATAGGCCATCGGCGTGAACAGGAAGCGATCGACGAACAGAGCGCCGCTCTCCTTGTCGACCTCGTACTTCACCGCCGAACCCTGGGGGATCTCGATCACGACGTTGATGTCGTGCGGAGGCTCCTTGCCGATAGCGATCTTGGCGACGTCCATGGTGTTCCCCGGGTTCGAAACTGGCCGGACCCTAGCGACGGGGCCGAACCTTGCCAAGACAGGGTGCGGCGGGGCATGGAATGGCGGCGTGTGCGCCTGTAGCTCAGTTGGTTAGAGCGGGCCGCTCATAACGGCTTGGTCGCGGGTTCAAGTCCTGCCGGGCGCATGCGCGGCCTCCCATCATCGCCATGCCTTGGCCAAGTGGATAAAGGCCCGTCCAAGGATCAGCCGAGTTGGCTGAATCGCCGACCCTTCTCTGAACGTGATGACCTAGGCCGGTGCTCAGAGCCGCAAGGTAGAGACGGCGTTCAAGAGCACCGTGTGGGCGGCGGTGATGGCGGCGTTGGCGGCGGTGAGGGCGGTATCCAACTGGGCGTGCCGGGTTTCGTCCGCATCGAGCTGGCGGAGCAGCCGCGCACGGATGGCGTCTCCGGCGCTGACTGCGGCCAGGTTGCTGCGCACGCGCTGCTCATCGGTGTCCACTGCCTCTTGCTGGGTGCCTAGCGCATCACGGTCCGCCGTGCGGGCAGCCTCCTGGGCCCGCAGGTCGGTGATGCGCTTCAGGGCGGCGCGGGCCGCGTCGCTGGCTCCACGAAGATCGAGCACGGCGGCAACGGCATCTTCGTCATCCAGTATGGTGATCGTCTGCTGGTCGTTGCGGTCCGTGGCAAACGTGAGCCGCTTGACCTCGCCGGGTTTGAGGTCGGCGGCAAAGCGCCAGGCGGATGCGGTTTCCTCGGTGGGCTTGGCAAAGCCATCGGCGATCGTGCCGCCGGGGAGCTTCGGTAGCTCCAGCAAGACGTGCCTGGATTCGAGCGCGGAACCAGTCAGCGTCACGTGCACGAGGCTGCGGGTGCGTTCGTCCACGGTCAGCACGCCGGACGCGACCGTCAGCCCGGCGACCGTCACTTCCTCGTCGTGCTGCCACTCGGCGGTCGTGCGGAGGTCCTGGGCGTAGGAGATCAGGCGGCTTTCGCCCGCGGGAATGCCGCCGAGCCGGGCGTCGCCGGCATAGGGTGCACTGGCCGTCATGTCATACAGCGTCAGCACGCCGGCAGGCAGGCTCGCACCGGATGCGTTGGCAAGGCGGATCGCGGCAAGCGGGTGAGATTGATCCTCGATTGCCAACGCGATCCGGCTGGCAGGCAATTCGCTGTCGAGGATGGGGACGGAGGCGCTGTGCCCGGCGGCCAGGATCACGGGCGAGGACATGGTGAATACCGTCTCCTGCGCCGCTTCGGCCACGGAAGCGGCTTCGGCCGGGGGCGCCATGCCCCCAATTGGGGCCTGAGCCTTCTGCGCCATCAGAGGTGCGGCACGGCTGATCGCTGCCGGAGCAGGCGGCGGCGGGGCCGGGACGACATCCATGGCCGGGTGGGCGCGGCTGTCGATGTCGGGCAGGAGCCGGCCGAGGACCTCTACCGGCACATCCGGACGGGACACGAAGTAGGAGCGGTAGATTGCCTGGTGGAACGTCACCGGGTTGCCGTACTGGACGGAGAGCGCGACGCCGGACCATGCCGTGCCCGTGGCGTTTTCCAGCGTGGCCCAACCTTGCAGCCTGGCCTTCGCGGCCGGATCCGCATCCGCGGCGGGCAGCACCAGGCGGTAGGACGCCTTCCAGAGCGGGGCGACGGCGACGTAGCTCACGTGGACGATGCGCGGGCCCGGCCCGCTGGCATGGATGGTGATGTGGCGGGCGTCCTGCGCAGTCTCGTGGCGGGCGGCGGCCAGGGCGCGGGCGATGCGTTCGCGAAGCGCCGGGTCGGTGACCTGGACGGCCTCGCTGTCCTCGAGGACGAACTGTTTCAACCCGTCCACGGTCAGCACGCTGACGCGGGTGCGGGAGGGGGTCGGCGCGTTCGGCTGGACCGGCGTATCCTGCACCAGCTCGGCATTGAGGATGCGCCCGGTCATGGGACGCGGGCCGGCGACATTGACTTCGACACCTTGCAGGCTGTTGAGGAAGGCGAGCGGAGAGGCCAGGCCATCCTGTCCGAACGGGACGTCGCCGAATGCGGCATGGGTTTCATCCCTGCCTGGAAGTTCGATCCCACCCACGCCGCCCGCGTCATCGAAAACGACCAGGGATTTCAGCACATCGTCCACCTGGTCCAGCTGGACATCCAGGCCGAGGGTCGCCGGACCATCCACGGCTGCTTCGTATTCGAAGTAGCCGACACCGGCGGAGGACAGCATGACGCGCTTCAGGATCAGGTCGGCCGCATGGACGGGGGTGGCAAGCGCGGTGGCGGCGAGCAGGATGGCAGCGACACGCATGACGGATTCCCCAGATAGCCCTCCCGGCCAGCCTACAACCGCTCCGGCGATGTAGCGATCCATCGATACGAAGTATAGCGGCCGGCCAGGACGGCGACGAGCGGGCCGATGTCGTCATGGAAAAGCGGCGCCGATGCCTGGCAGCGCGGGCCGGTTACTGACTGATCCGGCAGGCCGGCTTGGCGCGCAGAGTGTCGCGCGCCACGACGACAGGTCGGGCCACGTGGCTGCCTGGCGTGGATCCCGAAAGCCGCCGGAACCGAGAGGGCCGTGGCTGAGCGTCCAGGCTTCATCGGCTCGGGTCCATGCTGTGGCACAAAGCATCACCACGGGCCCAGGTTACGGCAACAAAGCGCCCGCGGCCGCGAACATCGCAGGCGTGGTAGCCTTCCATGTCCATGGTGACGCTGATGCCGGGCTGCCCCAGGAGCACGAGCACGATCCCGGCCAGGATGGAGCCGAGCGCGACGCCCGCCATCCGCGTCTTGGCACGGTCGGACCACGCCGCCACCGCCCGGGGGAAGATGAGTTCCGGGCCGATCGCGCACAAGCCACCCCCGAGCAGGGGAAGTCCCAACATGAAGTTCTCGGTCTCGATCACCCCGTCGCCGTGGTGCATGGAGCCGATCCATGCCACGACGTCGTAGATGCCCCAGACCGCGGCCCCGCCGCCGCCCGCCATGAAAAAGGCCGCCCAGAGGATCCGCTTCCAGGCAGGCATCGTTTCGACCGCGGCAGGCGGCGTAGCGTGCCGATGGCGGGTCTTGGCAGGTTGCTTTATCCCCGGCTCCTGTCGGCTGTGGCGGCCCACGAACGGCAAGGCGGCATGGTGGCCCTATTCGGGGCCTCGGCCAGCTTGCAGATAGCGGATGTCGGCGGGCGCCTTCTACGGGTAGACATCGCTGCCCACTATGCTGTTTCGAAGTCAAAGCGCAGATGGCTATGCTCGGCCGCCTCCAGGCTCATGGTGCCGGTCGTTCTCCAACCTCTAGGCTGATCAGATGGGGGCCGGATCGCAAATTCGTTGCCGGATGCGGTAGGGATCCATGCGGCACATCGACGTTTCCGGAGTGCCCGTTACGCAGGTGGAGGGGTAGATAGGAGCGGCCCTTCAGAAACGCGACGAACGCGCGCAATGCCGCTGACTGGTGACGACGGCTGGGAAAGTAGAGGTAAAGCGCCTCCAGCGGGGAAGACCATGTGGGCAGGAGCCGTGACAACTTTCCAGCCTCGAGGAGGTCGGACACGCTCGCAGTCGGCGCGCTGACAATTCCGAGCCCCCTCACGGTCAGCTCGATCTGGGAGGCGAGATCGTGAACGATCGTTGCCGCTGGCGGGGCGATCTGTACGGTCTCGCCGGCGGATCGCAGGATCCATGGCTTGATCAAGCCGGTAACCTGACTGCGGCACACCACGGCACGGTGATTGAGCAGATCGGCTGGGAGATTCGGCATCGATCGGGCATGAAGGTAGGCAGGTGAAGCGACGAGAACCGCTTCTGAGCTGGGCGCGACCGGTACGGCCACCATGTCCTTCTCGAGGAAATCACCATAGCGCAATCCTGCGTCGAAGCCCTGTTTGACGATGTCGATCATGCGCGCTTCAACCGCGATCTCGAGCTCCACGTCAGGATAGGTGTCCTGGAAAGCCGCCAATGCCGCAGCAATGAGCAGGTCGAACGGCGCGCGCGGCATGGTGAGGCGCAAAGGGCCGGCTGGCCGTCCGCCCCGCCCCGCTGCCTCCTCCGCGGCTCGCCGCAACTGCGACAGGGCCGGGGCCGCCGCGAGCAGATAGTCGGTGCCTACGTCCGTCAAACCCACGCTGCGGGTCGAGCGGCGCAGAAGCGGCGTACCGAGCCGCTCCTCGAGACTGCGGATCGCCTGGCTGGCCGCGGATGGCGAGATGCCGAGACGCCTGGCTGCTTCGGAAAAGCTGCCGGCTTCGGCCACAGCGACGAACACGGCCACGCCTTCGAGGGTGTTTTTCTGTCGCACGTCATGCGCTTTGAAGTTTTGCTTCAGACTTCATGCGCGATTGTCGCGCTGATGGCAAGCATCCGTTCGGCCTACCATTGCGGATGCCCGCGATCCAATACCATTCCGTCAAAGGTCCGAGTCCGATGCAGCATTCGTGCAGGAAGGCGAATGGCGCCACGGTGAATGCCGCCCGAACCGGCGCGGAACACTGGCCCCCGCTGCATGGTATTCGACCATGACAGCCGCAATGCCCTCCTCCACGCTGGCTTCGCGCACTGTCGGCACGGCGCGCCAGACAACGCACTACATCGAATGCGGACCGGCCGACGGACCGCTGATGATCTTCCTGCACGGCTGGCCGAGCATTGGCTTGATGTGGCACGCCCAGATGGACGCCTTCGCCGCCGACGGCTGGCACTGCGTCGCGCCCGATCTGCGCGGCTACGGCGGCTCCTCCGCGCCTGCCGCCAACGAAGCCTACACCATCAAGGAAGTCGTGGCAGACATGGCGGAGCTCCATGACCACCTGGGCGGCAAGCCTGCGATCTGGGTCGGTCACGACTGGGGCAGTGTTGTGGCCGGTGCGTTGGCCGCGCACGAGCCCAAGCGCAGCCGTGGCGTCGTGCTGACCTCGTTGGCGTATTTTCCCGACGCGAACGCCCTGCCCACCCTCGTCCCGCTGGTCGATCGAACGCTCTACCCGGCTGACCGGTATCCGGATGGCCAATGGGACTACTACCGCTACTATACGACGCACTTCGAGACGGCGGTCGCCGACCTCGACGCAGACCAGGGTGCAACGCTGGCGTCGGTCTTTCGACCAGGCAGCCCCGCTGCCATGGGCAAGGTCTGGCCGACTGCGGTGGTCACGCGCAACGGAGGGCGCTTCGGCGCCGCGCACCGCGCCCCGCCGACGCAAGCTGACCCGGCTCTCTGGCCGCCGGCGGACTTCGACGTGCTGGTACAGGCGTTCAAGGCTCGTGGCTTCCGCCCCATCTGCGCGTGGTACCTGAACGATGACGCCAACATCGCCTACGCTCGCGAGGCACCCGATGGCGGCCGCCTGTCGCAGCCCGTGCTGTTCGTCAACGGCGACTTGGATGGGATCTGCAGCATCACCGGACATCGCCAAGGCGACCCGATGCGCGCGGCCTGCGCAGACCTTACCGTGACGAGTATGCCCGCCGGGCATTGGCTGCCGCTGGAATGCAAGGCGGAACACATCCAGGCCATCCGCAGCTGGCTCCGGAGCAAGAAGCTTTGATGGCGGCAACCGAAGGCCAGGCTTGCAGGTGAACGGCGCGACAGCCCTCAGCGATCGCGCCGTCGGCCTGCTGGCGGTCGCATCGGCAATCGCCGTGGCGAACGCTTACTACATTCAGCCGCTGCTCGTTGAGGTGGGCGGGGCGCTTGCCATCTCCAGCGACCTCGTCGGGATCCTGCCTGGCCTGAGCCAGATCGGTCTGGCGTGCGGGCTGGCATTCCTGTTGCCGCTCGGGGACATCATCTCGGCGCGCAGGCTGCTCCTAACGGTCATACCGATCCAGATCGCAGCGCTCGTCCTGTTCGCCACGAGCCGCTCGGCCCTGACGGTCGCGGCGGCATCCCTGTTGATCGGCTTGTTCGGCATCGCACCCTATGTCCTGCCGCCCTATGTCAGCCTGCGTGTACCGGCTTCGCGGCTCGGCCATGTCACGGGAATGCTGACACGTGGCATCATCATCGGAATCCTGCTCGCTCGGACCGCATCAGGCGTTATCGGAACGCATCTCGGCTGGCGTGCGGTCTACTGGATCGCTGCCGCCATGATGACGATTGAGCTGGTCTTCCTCATTCGCCTCGTCAGGCCCGAGGCGGCGATGCCGTCTCCACGCAGAGTGCCCTACCGCGCCCTTGTCGGCTCGCTGGTGCATTTGCTTCGCACCGTCCCTGAACTCCGCGCCGCCGCATTGTGCGTCGCTCTCAGCTACGGCTCCTTCATCGTATTCTGGCTGGGAGTGACGCTCTATCTGCAAAGCCCGGCGTTCGGCTGGACACCGCAAGCCATCGGCATGGTCGCGCTCCTCGCAGCGGCCGCGGCAAGCGCCGCGCCGATGTTCGGACGAGCCGTCGATCGATCTGGACCGCACGCTACCCGGCGGATGGCGCTCGCCGGGATGGTGATCGCGTGGGTCCTGTTGGCGGTCTTCAAGGGACATCTGGCCGGGATGGCAGTGGGCCTCATCGTCCTGGACATTGGCGCGACCATCGTGGACATCTCGAACCGTACCATCCTCTATGGTCTCGACGCTGGAACTCGGACACGTTTGAACGCCGTCTACCAGGTCGCCATGTTTTTCGGCGGCGCGGTGATGTCGGTCCTGGTCGGCGTCTGCTGGTCATCGGGCGGATGGTTCGCCTTGTGCGCGCTCGGCGTGGTGCCCGTCGTGATCGCTGTCGTGCGATGTTGGCGCAGCGTACGGTGAGGTCGTGCCGGTCGAGCGTCACGATCTGCGACGGCCGGTCACCACGTCGCGGCTTGAGACAAGCGGTGGAAGCCCTGAGCACCGGCCCTCAGCCGCCATTTGCGCGATCTCGACTATCGGCTCGGCGCCAACGACCTCCTCACGCACGTTCGCGACGGGATTGCTCGCCAGCAAACAGGTGGCCAGGCTTGGATAATCCCAGGTTTTCCCGCAGCGTCGTACCCGGGTACTCCGTCCGCAGCAGCCCCCGTTCCCTCAGGATCGGCGCGACGGAATCGGCAAACAAGCGAAGCTGGCCCGGCTGCGACTCCACCAGCATGAAGCCGTCGCATGCTCCCCCGTCGAACCACGCCTGCATCTCGTCGGCCACGTCCTCGGCGGTGCCCACGTAGCTGTCCTTGGGGAATCCGAAGCGCATCACGAACTGCCTGACCGTGAGCGCCTCGTCGCGCGCGACGCGAAGCATCCGCGTCATGTCGCCTTTGAACCCTTCGGCGACGCTCTCGATGGCACTGAGCGGGAACGGGTCGTCCAGGCCGTAGCTCCGGAGATCGAACCCGTGGAACGAGCCGCTGAGGTACTTGATCGCGCCCTGCAACCCGATCTGCGTCCGGCGCGCGGCCTGGATCGCCTGGGCAGCCTCCCGCGTCGGCGCGATCAGGGGTGCGCAACTCGGAAGTATCGCAATCGAGTCCGGATCCCGGCCGTACTCGACCGCCTTGGCCTTCAGCTTGCGATAGAACTCCTGGTTGACGCCAATGCCGTAGGCGCCCGGCGTGAACACGCAGTCGACGAGGCGCGCCGCGAACGCCACGCCTTCGTCGGACGCCGTCGCCGTGAACACGATCGGCCGTCCCTGCCGCGACCGATGGAGGTTGAGGGGACCCTTCGCCTCGAAGTACTTCCCCTTGTGATTTAGCGTATGGAGCTTCTCCGGGTTCAGGAAGAGTCCCTTCTCCTTGTCCTGCGGCAGTGCGTCGTCCTCAAAGCTGTCCCACAGCCCGGTCACGACGCGGTAGGCCTCCTCCCCGATCTCGTAGCGCTCCCGGTGCGAGATGGCGTGGAAACGGCCGTAATTGTCGGACGAGCCCTTGGGATCGGTCGTGACCAGGTTCCAGCCGGCGCGGCCGTCGCTGATGTGATCCAGCGACAGGATCTGACGGGCGATGTTGAACGGTTCGCAGAAGGTGGTCGACATGGTGCCGACCAGGCCGATCTGCGTGGTGACGGCCGCGATGGCGGCGAGCAGGGTCGTCGCCTCGAACCGGTCGAGCCGATGCGGCGGCGAACCCTCGTCGGCCCACAGCGTGTCGGCGACGAAGAAGAAATCCGCCTTGAACTCTTCGCCGATCAGCGCCTGCTCCTTGTGCTTCTCGAAGTTGGTGCCGGGATAGGGCGGCATTGCGGGGTGCAACCAGTCCGACCCGGTGCGGCCTGCACCCTCCGGCATGATGCCGAGCTTCATGTGGCCGTTCTTCATCGCGTCTCCTTCGGATCGTCTCGGCGGCTTGGGTCGGGAAAGGCAGGGGCGTCGTCAGAATGACCCGCGGCACGGCGGCCATGGAAGCCACATGGGCCGGCGGTGGTCGTCGATGTGGGCATGGCTGCGCGGAAGCATTCTGCGTGCCACGCCACCCGCCACGGGCAGCGTCGCCTGTCCAGCACCCCGCGAATGGCCGATATCGTCTCGGTCTACAGTCTTGCTCGAAGCGTGGGCAGTTCATCCGGCCGCCGGGAGCTGGCGCTCAGCGGCGTGCTGGCGGGGCTTACGGGCGGGTTCTTCCTATGGCGTGGTGGTGATCGCCATCATGGCGATCGTTCCAGACGAGGGCTGCGTCACCGCGTTGATCGGGCCGAACGGCGGCGGCAAGACCAGGATGATCAACGTGTTGTCCGGCGTGGTGGCGCCGAGTTCGGGCAGTATCCATCTCCGCGGTGCGGCCATCACCGGGCAGCCGCCGCGCCGCCAGCGGGATCCGCCGCACCTTCCAGATTGTCACCTGTTCCCCGGCCTCACAGTGCCGGTGGTTCAGGACGCCGCGGCCGCTACCCACCATGTCAGCCCGCCCTTCCGCCAGCAGCGCCGTCCGGCATCGATACGAATGCGGTGCGAACCAGATAGGCCCGTTGACACGAATTTCCGTCATTCCGTATACGGTATCCAACAAGACGTCCCTGGTTTGGTGGGGCCGTTTCCGGGGCAGTCAGTCTACACGGCATCCGCAACTGCGAGGCGCAGGGGGTGTGTGCTGTATTGTTCCAAGAGCGACCGATTCGGCAAGCCGGCCGCGCTCAAACGTCGCGCGATGGTGCCGGGCGCCGTTGCAGTGCCATCGGCTGCCCGCGTTGCGGATGAGGCGCCGGCACGCGGCGGCACGCTGACGGCGCTGACCTATCCGGAACCGTATTGCCTGCCCTCGGCGATCGATCCCGCCCTGAAGTGGCCTGACGGGCAGGACTTCGCCGCCGCCGGGGTCGCCTTTTCCCTGAGCATCTGGAACACCCGGCATGCGCATGGCCGGCAAAGCCACACCCTGGTCACCCGGGTGGAACCGCTGGACCCGTCCACCGCGATCCGCCGGACTGTGCCCGCTGCTCGACCCTTCCAGGATATCCCATGACCCTCACCCGACGCCATCTCCTCGGTTCCGCCGCCCTTGCCGGGCTGGCTGTTCCCGCCCACGCCGAAGACCCGCCGGTCCGCGGCGGCACGCTGACGGTCGTGATGTATCCGGAGCCGCCCTACCTGCTGTCGGCGGTGGACCCGACGCTGCAGATGGCGGTGGTCACCACCAAGATGACCGAGGGGCTGCTGTGGTACGACCTGGACATGAAGCCGCACCCGCTGCTGGCCGAGCGGTGGGAGGTGGCGGCGGACGGGCTCAGCTACACCTTCCATTTGCGCCAGGGCGTGAAGTGGCATGACGGGCAGGACTTCACCTCCGCCGACGTCGCTTACTCCCTGAGCGTCTGGAAGGCCCGGCACGCACGCGGGCGGCAGAGCTTCCAGAAGGTGACGGAGGTCGAGACGCCGGATGCCTACACAGCGATCTTCCACCTGTCCGCGGCCTCGCCGCAGCTGGCGACGGTCTGGAGCGGCTACGAATCGCCGATCATCCCGAAGCACGTGTTCGACGGCACCGACCTGCTGTCCAACAGGGCGGCGACCGCACCGATCGGCACCGGCCCGTTCCGCTTCAAGGAATGGGTGCGCGGCGACCACATGATCCTGGAGCGCAATCCGGACTACTGGGACGCCGGCAAGCCGTATCTCGACCGGATCGTGTTCCGCTTCATCGCCGATGCCGGATCCCGCACCGCGGCGCTGGAATCCGGCGAGGCGCAGATCGGCTGCCTGACCCCGGTGCCGCTGTCCGACATGGCGCGGCTGACCGCGGGGAAGGACCTGGTCGCCACCACCGACGGCTACGACTACATGGCGCCGGTGTTGCTGTTGCAGCTCAACATCCGCAAGGCCCCGCTGTCGAACCCGGCAGTGCGGCAGGCCATCGCCTACGCCATCAACCGCGACGTGCTGACCAAGACGGTGTGGTTCGGCTTCGGCAAGGCCGCGACCGGCCCGATCCCCAGCGTGGTGAAGGCCTGGTACACCACCGATGGCGTGCCGGCCTATCCATACGACCCCAAGAAGGCAGAGGCCCTGCTGGACGAGGCGGGGCTGAAGCGGGGTGCCGACGGCAAGCGGTTCAAGATGCAGACGGATGCTTACCCGGGCGGCGCCGAGTTCACCCGCACGGCGGAGTTCATCAAGCAGCAGCTCGGGCGCATCGGCATCGACGTGGAGATCCGCACCAGCGACCTGCCGTCCTACGTCCGCCGCATCTATGGCGAGTACGAGTTCGAATCGACCAGCATGTATAACGGCGCCTTCCCGGACCCGAGCGCCGGCATCCAACGCATGTACTGGTCCAAGGCGGCGCAGAAGGGCGTGCCCTTCGTCAACCCGACCGGCTATGCCGACCCGGCGGTGGACCATGATTTTGAGGACGCGCAGACGCAGAACGACCCCAGGAAGCGTTGGGACGACTACGCCGACCTGCAACGCCGGGTGATGACGGACCTTTCGGTCGTGCCGCTGATGGAGATGCGGTTCGTCACCGTCGCCAACCGCCGGGTGCGCAACCACACCATCTCGGCTGACGGGCTGATCGGCAGCAACTTCTCCACCGCGTGGCTGGCGGGCTGATGGCGGAGAGGCGCGTCCCGCGGCTGCGCCATGTCGCGCGTCGGGTGCTGAAATCGATACCCCTGCTGCTGGCGATCGCGGTGTGCAACTTCATCCTGCTGAAGCTGGCACCCGGCGACGCGGCGGACGTGCTGGCGGGAGAAGCCGGGTCCGCCACGCCGGAATATGTGGCGGCGCTCAAGAGCCAGTTCGGGCTGGACCAGCCTGACTGGATGCAGCTGCTGAACTACGTGTGGCGACTGCTGCAGCTCGACCTGGGATTCTCGTTCCGCAACAACGAGAGCGTGTTGAGCATGATCCTGTCGCGCATGCCGGCGACGTTGCTGCTGATGACCGGGGCGTTGGGCCTGGCCTTCATCGCCGGCACCGCGCTGGGCGTAACGGCGTCCCGCCGGGTCAACAGCTGGGTGGACAACCTGATTTCGGTCGTCGCCCTGCTGTTCTACGCGACGCCCATCTTCCTGATCGGGCTTGGGCTCATCATCGTGTTCGCCGTGCATCTCGGCGTGCTGCCCACCGGCGGGCTGACCACGGTGGGCGCAGGCTACACCGGCGTGCGCGCGGCGTGGGATGTGGCGGTGCATCTGCTGATGCCGCTCGTCACGCTGGCGCTGTTCTTCCTCGCCCTCTATGCCCGGTTGATGCGCGCCTCGATGCTCGAGGTATTCAACCAGGACTACGTCACCACGGCGCGGGCCAAGGGGCTGCCGGAGGGGCTCATCACGGTCAAGCACGTGGTGCGCAATGCCATGCTGCCGATGGTGACGATGCTGGGCCTGCAGGTCGGCACGTTGCTCGGCGGGTCGGTGCTGGTGGAGACGGTGTTCGCCTGGCCCGGCATCGGCCGCCTGGCCTTCGAGGCGGTGCTGAGCCGGGACCTCAACCTGCTGCTGGGCATCCTGCTGATCTGCTCGGTCATCGTGGTGGCGGCGAACATCCTGGTGGACCTGGCCTATGCCTGGCTCGACCCACGGATCGAGCTCGCCTGATGCGCGCCTTCGCCCAGTTCTGCCGCCGCTACGCCCGCAACCGCGCCGCCGTTGCCGGCCTGGTGGTGCTGCTGCTCATCCTGGCGATGGCCGGGTTCGCCGATATCCTGTTCCCCGACGACCCCTGGGACATGGTCGCCCAGCCGCTGCTTTGGCCGGGGCAGGACGGGGAGTATCCGCTCGGCTCCGACCTGCTGGGCCGCGACCTGATGAGCGGGCTGTTCCATGGCGCCCGCGTCTCGCTGCTGTTCGGCTTCTCCGCCACGGCGGCCGCGCTGGTGGTCGGCGTCGCCGTGGGGGGGCTGGCCGGCTACTATCGCGGCTGGGTCGACGACGTGCTGATGCGCGTGACCGAGCTGTTCCAGACCGTGCCGCCCTTCATCCTCGCCATCGTGCTGGTCGCCATCCTCACGCCCTCCGCCAAGACCATCGTGCTGGCCATCGCCATGGTGTCCTGGCCCGGTGTGGCCCGCCTGACACGGGCGGAGTTCATGGCGCTGCGCGGACGGGAGTTCGTGCAGGCCGGCATCGTGCTGGGCATGGGCGACATCCGCATCATGCTGACGCAGATCCTGCCCAACGCCATGGGGCCGATCATCGTCAGCTCCTCCCTGATGGTGGCGACGGCGATTCTGCTGGAGGCGAGCCTCGCCTTCCTGGGCCTGGGCGACCCGAACCTGATGAGCTGGGGCACCATCATCGGCGCCGGCCGGGATGCGCTGCGCACCGCCTGGTACATCGCGGCGCTGCCGGGTGCGGCCATCCTGCTGACAGTGGTCAGCTTCAACCTCATCGGCGAGGGGCTGAACGACGCGCTCAATCCCCGGCTGCGGAACCGCTGAGGTGGCGCTGCTGGAGATCACCGACCTGCAGACGCATTTCTTCTCCCGCCGCACCGTGCTGAAGGCGGTGGACGGGGTCAGCCTCTCGATCGAGGCCGGCGAGGTGTTGGCGGTGGTGGGCGAGAGCGGCTGCGGCAAGTCCGTCACCGCCTTCTCCATCCTGGGCCTGGTGCCCAACCCGCCGGGCCGCATCGTTGGCGGCAGCATCCGCTTCGAAGGGCGCGAACTGGTCGGCCTGCCGCCGCGGGACATGCGGGCGCTGCGCGGCGACCGCATCGGCATGGTGTTCCAGGAGCCGATGACCTCGCTGAACCCGGCGCTGACCGTGGGCGAGCAGATCGGCGAGGTGCTGGTGCAGCATCGCGGCATGACCCGGCGCCAGGCCGCAACCCGCGCCGCCGAGCTGCTGGAGCTGGTGCGCGTGCCCGACTCGCAGCGGCGCGTGCTGGATCACCCGCACCGGCTGTCGGGCGGCATGCGGCAGCGGGTGATGATCGCCATGGCCGTCGCCTGCGAGCCGCGCCTGCTGATCGCCGACGAGCCCACCACGGCATTGGACGTCACGGTGCAGGCGCAGGTGCTGGAGCTGCTGCTTTCCATACGGCAGCGGTTCGGCACGGCGATCCTGCTGATCACCCACGACCTCGGCGTGGTGGCGGAAACCGCGGACCGCGTGGCGGTGATGTATGCCGGCCGCAAGATCGAGGAGGGCGCCACCGCGCGCCTGTTCGCGGACCCGCAGCACCCCTATACGCGCGGCCTGCTCGCCGCCAGCCCTGAGATCGAGCCCGGCGATACCCTGGTCGGGCGCGATCGGCCGCGGCTGAAGGAGATACCCGGCATGGTGCCGGCACTGGACGCCATGCCCCCGGGCTGCCGCTTCGCCCCGCGCTGCCCCGAGTTCATGCCGTGCTGCGACACGGCGCCGCCGGCACTGCTGCCCCGGCATGGCGGGCTGGTGGCGTGCTACGCCCGGCACTCCGTGCCGGCGCTGGAGGGCGCGGCATGACGCCGCATCTGCTCCAGGTCGAGGACCTCACCAAGCATTTCCGCACCCCGGCTGGCACCGTGCACGCGCTGGACGGGGTGACGCTGGAGGTGGCGCCTGGCGAGACGCTTGGCCTGGTCGGCGAATCCGGCTGCGGCAAGAGCACGCTCGGCAAGACGCTGGTGCGGCTGTACGAGCCCGATGCCGGGACCGTGCAGCTGATGGGAACCGACATCTCCCATTTGGGGCCGGGTCGGATGCGCCCGCTGCGGCGGGACATCCAGATGATCTTCCAGGACCCGTTCGCCTCGCTGAACCCGCGCTCCACCGTGGCACGCATCCTGGAGGAGCCGATGCTGGTGCACCGGACCGGCGGCCGGTCCGAGCGCCGTGCCCGGGTGGCGGCGTTGATGCGGCGTGTGGGGCTGCGCCCGGAGCAGGGTGCGCGGCTGCCGCATGAGTTCTCCGGCGGACAACGGCAGCGCATCGGCATCGCCCGGGCCCTCGCCCTGTCGCCCAAGCTGGTGATCTGCGACGAACCCGTGTCGGCGCTGGACGTGTCGGTGCGCGCCCAGGTGCTCAACCTGCTAGCGGAGCTGCGGGACGAGATGGGTCTGGCCTACCTGTTCATCTCGCACGACCTGTCCGTCGTCCGGCACGTCGCCGACCGGATCGCCGTCATGTATCTCGGCCGGATCGTGGAGGTCGGGCCGGCCGCTTCCCTGTGGTCAGGGCCGCTGCACCCCTACACCGAGGCGTTGCTGTCGGCGGTGCCCACCACCCGCGCCAGCCACCGCCGCACCCGCCTGCCGCTGGAGGGCGACTTGCCGTCGCCGCTCGACCCGCCATCCGGCTGCCGCTTCCGCACCCGGTGCCCCAGGGCGACGGCGGTGTGTGCAGCCGAAACGCCGCCGATGCGCCGCTTCGCGCCGGGCCACTCGACCGCCTGCCACCATGTGACCGCGCCCGACTCCCCTACAACCGCCATCCTTCCTGCCGCCGAGGTGCATTGACATGCCCGACCTGTTTTCCGAGTTCCGCCTGAAGGACGTCACCCTTCGCAACCGCGTCGCCGTCTCGCCGATGACGATGTATTCATGCGACAACCAGGATGGCGTGCTGACCGACTGGCACCTGATGCATCTGGGCGCGCGAGCCGCCGGGGGCGCCGGTCTGGTGGTGATGGAGCAGCTGGCCGTGTCGCCGGAAGGCCGCATGACGCCCACCTGCGCCGGCATCTGGTCCGATGAGCAGATTCCCGCGCTGCGCCGCGTGGCGGACTTCATCAGGTCCATGGGCGCCGTGCCCGGCGTGCAACTCGGCCATACCGGGCGCAAGGGCGGCATGACCACGCCTTGGGAGGGCTACTACCAGCTGCCCGACGACCATCCGGAGGCGTGGGAAGCGATCGGCCCGACGGATACGCCGTATGGCGGCAAGCGTTTCCCGCGCGGGGGCAAATACGCGACCAGGGAGGACATCGCCCGCCTCGTCGGTGATTTCGCCCGCGGCGCGGAACGGGCGCTTGAGGCCGGGTTCGAGTGGGTGGAAATGCACTACGCCCACGGCTTCCTGGGGGCGAGCTTCCTGTCCCCCGTCGCCAACACGCGCGATGACGAGTACGGCGGCAGCCTGGAGAACCGCGCCCGCTTCCTGGTGGAGGCGTTCGACGCCGTGCGCGCCGTGTGGCCGGAACGCCTGCCGCTGACCATGCGGGTGGGCGCCATCGACTACGGCATGGAAACCCACTCGGTCGAGGACACCATCTGGCTGGTGAAGACCATGGCCGAGCACGGGCTGGACCTGGTGGACATCAGCATGGGCATGAACACCGACGCTGGCAGCGAAGTGCCTTGGACCGACCGTGGCTTCATGGTGCCGACCGCCACCCGCATCCGCACCGAGACCGGCATGCCGACGGCGGTCAGCTGGAACACCGGCGACCCTGCCTACGCCGACCGCATTATCCGCGACGAGAAGGTGGACGTGCTGATGGTCGGCCGCCCCATGATCGCCAACCCGCACTGGCCACTCTACGCCGCCTTGGCCTTGGGCCGGAACGCGCCCTACGACGTGTTGCCGAAGCAATACAACCATGCCCTGCTCCGCAGCCGGGACGCGGAGAACTGCAGCGGGTTCGGCCCGGTGGGGGCCTCCGCCCGGGACACGCACTGAGCAGTCCGTGCGCCCTCAGGCTGCCTGGGCCAAGGCCGCTCCCGCAATCGGGAGAGGACTTGGCCAGGGATGTTCAGGCGACGGTGAGGCCGACGTCCACATTGCCCCGCGTGGCGTTCGAGTAGGGGCAAATCTGATGTGCGGTCTCGACCAGCTTCTCGGCGTCCGCACGGTCGACACCCGGCAGGACAACGCTCAGATCGGCGGTGATGCCGAAGCCCCCCTCGGATCGCGGACCGATGCCCACGACGGCGGTGACCTTGGTGTCGGCCGGAACCTGGAGCTTGAGCTGCTGTCCGGCCACCTTGAGGGCGCCGATGAAGCAGGCGGAGTAGCCCGCGGCAAAGAGCTGCTCGGGGTTGGCGCCGTCGCCGCCGGCGCCGCCAAGCTCCTTGGGCGTCGAAAGCTTGACCGAGAAGTTGCCTTCCTGAGTACTGGCCTGGCCATCGCGACCGCCCGTGGCGGATGCGGTCGTGCGGTATTTGACGTCGACGGACATGGCGGGATCACCTGTTCAGAACTGCGATACTTATTATCGCGACAGTTTACTCCTGCATCTGGCGGACGGTGTTGTCCAGCGTGACGCGCTGACAGGATGGCGGCCGTGAGCCTTGCCTGGAAGCGCCGGTGCAGCACGGCTTAGGACTCAAGGGTCCGTTGGGAAAGCCTCCCTTCACGACTGTATGGCTCATCGAGCATGGCGTAATCTGGAAGCTCCGCCGTAATAGCCCGGCCGCCGCGGATCACGAGGCGGTCGGATTGCGATCGAGCGAGCAGTTCGTTCGACGTCCGGGCACGGAACAGGATCATCTCGGCGGGCTGCGCTGCGGCGATCCGGCCCGGGGCGATCCCCATGACGGCGGCCGGCATCGTTACCACGACCGTCCGCCAATCGAACCCCGAATGATCGAGTTGCCCGATCCTCACCCCTTCGCGGAACACCTCCAGCATGTCGCCGTCGCCGTAGGCATGGAACGGATCGCGGGTGTTGTCGCTGGCGAGGCAGACCCGCACCCCCGCCGACGCCAGTTCGTGCAGCAGCGTGATGCCTCGCCAGCGCGGCGTCCGGTCGGGCACGCGATCCTGCAGGTACAGGTTGCACATGGGCAGGCTGACGATCGCCACACCGGCCCGCGCCACCAGCGCGATGGTCGCGGCGGCATCGGGCTGCAACGCCAGGGAACACACATGGCCGCACGTGACCCGCCCCTCATAGCCGTGCCGGAGGGTCGCGGCCGCGATGGCACCGAGTGATCGCGCGGCGGGGTCGTCCGTCTCGTCGGCGTGGAAATCGAGGTCGAGGCCGCGGTCGCGGGCCAAATCGAAGACGCGGTCGAGTGCGGGGTCAATCTCCGGATGGCGGGCCACGCTGCACCCCAGCAATCCGCCATGCGAGGCCACCAGGTCGGCGATACCCTGTCCTTCCGGTCCGCTGAGGACGTCGATCGAGACCAGGGCGGCCAGCTGCAGCGCGACGCGCGACGACCAGCGCTGCCGCAGGCGGGCCAGCACCGGCCAGGAGATCGCGCCCTGCGGCCGGACCGTGTCGATATGGGTCCGCATCGCCCGCGTGCCGTGGGCGTAGGCGCAGGCCAAGCCGAACTCGGCCCTGCGTTCGACGTCGTCCGACGTCCAGCGGGCGGCGCGATCGGTCGCCACGGTCGCCAGCGCCGCTTTCCAGGTGCCGTCCGGGTTCGGCGCGCGCGGCACGGTATGCCCCTTATCGAGATGGGTGTGCATGTCGACGAAGGCCGGCCAGAGCAGACTGCCACGGCAATCGATGCCGGGCAGTGCGGACGCCGCATGCCCCGCCGGCGAAACCGAGCGGATACGGTCGCCATGCACCTCCACATCCACGACCTGGTCGGCCGTTGCCGGCGGGTCGAGGAAGCCGCCGGGCACCGTGCATCGCGCCAGGCGATACCGGTCGGTGTCCGGCAGGCACAGGAACGCATTTGCGGACACTAGCCCTGTCCCGCCTGGCAAACCGGCAGCATCAGGCGCGACGGTGCGGTGCCACCGTGGCGCAGCGTCATGACGATCACCTGTTCCTCCTCCGCGCGCGTGGCGACGGGCGTGGCGCCCGTGCCGGGATTGACAGCGAAGGCGGGAAAGCTGGTCGCCGCAAGGGACAGGCGCAGCGCATGGCCCGCAGGCACGGTCGTCATCGTCGCCCGCATCGCCACCCGGCATGGCCCCGCACCCGGGCGGTCGAAGCGGGCATGGCCCTGGGTCAGGTTCCAGCTCCGGCCCTGCGGGTCCACCATCGCCAGCACGGCCGACACGTCGAAGCTGCTCCGGTCCGCCGCAACCCAGAGCTCGGCCGCCACACGCCCGCAGATCGCCAGCGACGACGCAAGGGGCGTGGAGGTGAAGCAGGCGACGTCGGCGCGGTCGTCCACTGCGGCGCGATCCTGCATGCCGCCCGGCTGGGCGTTGTGGCCGCCGTGCGACGGCACGGGACGCCAGGGGTCGTGCACCCAACGCTCGGTTCCTTCGGCCGCCTGGTCCTGCCGCAGCGTCCCGTCGGTCGTGGTTGCGGCTGCAAGCCCAGTGCCGCCCAGATACCAGGACGAGGTCTGCGCGGGAGGCCATGCCGCCGCCTCCGTCCAGGCGTGCGTTCCCAGATCGAACAGGCGGAGGGACGGCGGCGGATCCCCGATGCCCTTGAGGTGGCGATCGAAGAACGCGACCTGCATCCCGTCGATCGGCGAGACCGCCGCCGCGCCGAAATCGACCGCGCCAACCCGGCGGCCCCACGGCTGGTGCGTCCAGGGCCCCACCACCAGCGCTTGGCCGGGCACGTCGCTGCGAATCGCCTCATAGCCGTCCAGCGTGCCCATCAGCATCTGGTCGTACCAGCCGCCGATATGCAGCATCGGCACCGTGACAGCCTTCCCGGCAAGCCGGGCGCGGGGTGCGAAGCCGTCCCAATAAGGACCGGCCCCAGGGTGCGAAATCCAGTCGGCGTAGTGGCTCAGCCGGGCATGACGTTGCATGGCGGCGGGCATGGCGCGGTCTGCGGTCTGCAGCGGCAGGGCGCGCGCCATCGCCTGAAAGGCGGCAGCGGCCTGGGTGTCGCCATCGTGGCACGCCTTGATCCAGCCCATCTGCGCCCCCCAGCCCAACCCGGCCGAGAAGGCGAAGGCGCCACCCTCCCAGGCCCAGTCGGACCGCATGTCCCACCCGGCCATGGCGGGGGCCAGGGCATGCACCTTCGCACCGCCCGCCAGCGCCAGGAACTGCGTCACCGCCTGGTAGGAGAACCCGTACATGCCGATCCGGCCCGACGCGCCGGGCAGCGATGCAGCCCAGTCCACGGCCTGCACGCCGTCCGCCTCCTCGTCCAGGAACAGGCGGAAGCTCCCCTCGCTGCTGCCGGTGCCCCGCACGTCCTGGATGACCACGATATAGCCGTGCGCGGCATACCAAGCGGGGTGCGCGTAAACCAGCGTGGAGGCGATGCGCCGACCGTAGGGCTGGCGCATCAGCAGCACCGGAAACGCCCCGGGGACATCCGGACGCCAGACATCCGCGTCGAGCCGCGTTCCATCGCACGTCGTCATCGAAGCCGTCTCCGGCCCCTGCACCGGCAGGGTCATGCCGGTGCGTCGACCAACCAGGCCGCGAGGTCGAGCGCGGCCATGTCCTGGACCAACCGGGCCAGGTGCCCGGCGGCGGTCGCGACGAAGCGGGCACCCAGTGCGGGCGTCGCCGCCGCGGCATCGCCCAACGCACCGTCGGCATTCAGGTCCTGCGTCTCCCAGCCGAACCCGGTGACCCCCTCGGGCATCAGCCGCATCCCCTCGGCCTCGTGTTCGAGCCACCGGGAACGGAACCAGCGCGCCTCCCGCATCCGCACCAGCTCGGGGCAGAGATGCAGCATCACGGAGGTCTCGACCAGGCCGCCATGGATGCCGTGCCGCGCCTCCTCCTGCGTCAGCTCGACGCCGTCCGGGCGGCCCAGGCGGCTCCACATGCAGGTGGCGGCGAACAGGCCGGCACCCCGCAGCCGGCGGCAGACGATGTCTGCGATCTGCGGCTGGCCGCCATGGCTGTTCAGCAGCAGCAGCCGGCGGATACCGGCCCGGGCGACGCTCTGGCCGATCTCGGTCCACAATGCGATCAGCGTTTCCGGCGTGGCGGTCAGGGTGCCGGGAAAGCGGACGTGCTCGACCGAACAGCCGATCGCCTGCGTCGGCAGCACCAGCACGGGGGCGGTGTCCGGCAACATCGCCAGCATGGCCGCCACGATCCCCTGGTTGATTGCCGTATCGACGGACACGGGCAGGTGCGGCCCGTGCTGCTCGATCGCCGCGATCGGCAGCACCGCCACCGTCTCTGGCGGCAAGCTGCGAAAATCCGTCCAGCACAGATCGGCCCAGAAGCGGGAGGCGGGCACCATGTCAGGCGCGGCCGCTGATCACCGCCAGGTCCGCCGCATCCAGCGTAACGGGCGTGCCGCCGCGGATCAGCTCGGCGAAGCCCTCGTTGGGCGTCATGAAGGTGAGGCAGTAGAGCTTGCCCTCGCCGGTGTTGGTCACCTTGTGCTCCGAGCCCGGCCGCAGCGTGAAGCTGTCGCCAGGGCCGATCGGCATGGCGGCGCCGTCGCATTCCGCGACGCCGGTCCCGGCGAGCACGAAGAAGCACTCCTCGGCGACGGAATGCATGTTGGGCGGCGTCGCCCCGCCCGGCTCGAAGATCTCGACCACCATGGTGAAGCTGACGCCATCGGCCAGCGGGTCGAACAGGCAGGCGAAGTAGTTGGTATCGCCCTCGGCGATGCGGAACGCCTGGAGCGTCGAGGCTCGCCGGGCGATGACGGGGGACCTCATGGCAGAGACCGGCACGGCAGGCGATGCTGGCGTCATATGGGAAGCGCCTCGATCAGGTCGGTTGAGAGCAGGGTGAAGCCGAAGATCTGGTGGATGTTCAGGATGGTGGCCTGGCGGCAGAAATCCGGGTTGCTGGTGGCCGCACAATCCTCAAGCAGGGCCGTGTCGTAGCCGAGGAAGTTGGCATCGGCCATCGTGTGCAGGACGCACTGGTCCAGGTTCACGCCCGCGAACAGCAAGGTGGTGACACCGAGATTGCGCAGGATCGAGTCGAGCGGCGTGTCCCAGAAGCCGCTCATGCGGTGCTTGTCGACGTGGATGTCGCCGGGTTCGGCAACCAGTTCGTCCACCAGCGCGGCAGAGGGCGACCCGGCCTGCAACACCGGTGACCCGGTGCCGGCCAAGGGCCGGCCCAGCCCGGTGCCGGCGCCCGTGCCGTCATAGACGTGCAGCAGGGCGGGAGAGAGGTTCAGCCGATCCGGCCGCGTTCCCCAGTTCAGCCAGACGATCGGCACGCTGGCCGTGCGAAGCCGGGGCAGCAGCGTGGCCAATGGTGCGATCGGCTCCCGGCAGGGCTCGATATCGACGCCGATCGACGCCAGCCAGCCCTGCCCGTGGCAAAAATCGTTCTGCATGTCGACGACGACCAGGGCGGTTCGCGCCAGGTCGATCGTCAACGCCTTGGGCCGTGCGGCAAAGCGGGCCGGGCGGGGTGCCGGCGCTTGCCGCACCAGCACGGCCTCGTCGGCCGAGACGTCCCACGCGTTCGCCGGGCTGGGGCCCTGGCGGATCACGCCGCCGCCGCGAAGCTGGCGCGCAGCTTGCCGGGGTTGAGCAGGCCGAAGGGATCGAAACGCGCCTTCATCGCGAGGATCTCGGGCGGCAGGTCCCCACCGGCCTTGCCGTCCTCGATGATGTTGACGTGCGGGTTGTTGATGCGCACGCCGCGGGCGCGATGGATGGCGATGATCTCGTTCAGCCGCTCCTCCGTGGTGAAGCGCACGAGCTGCAAACCGCTGCACTGCACCAGCCCGTCCATGCTGCGCAGGAACTCGACATGCATCATCACCTCGCCGCCCAGCAACGCCTCCATCGCGGTGATGTCCGCCACGTGCGAGGGGGCGGCGAACACGCTTTGCAGGTAGGTGAGCTTGGGGTCGGTCCGCAGGGCGTGCAGCGTGGTGTGGTTCCAGGTGAACTCCATCAGGGTGCGGTTGCTCGCCGCCACCTCGTCCGCGGTCTGGCGATAGGCGAGCGTGCCACCATGTCGGGTGGCGAGCTGCCGCAAGGCGTCCTCGGACGACTCCGCCACCAGCGACAGCACGACGTGGCAGCCGGGCGTCAAGTGCGCTTCCAGCGGGCGCAGGTGGTCCGGGATGGGGCTGGCGAAGAACGCCACCTCCCGCTTGATGATCCCAGGCGCGTGCGCCAGCGCATCGGCGAAGGCCAGCGCCGGGCCGAACTGCTCGAACGCGACCAGGGTTTCCAGCCAAGGATGCGCGGGGGCGAGGCCCAGCTCCAGTTCCAGCACCACGCCGTTGGTGCCCCAGAGATGGTGCATGCGCAGCGCCTCGGCACCACGTAGCTCGACGACCTGCGGCTCCGGCTCCACCGTCATCGCGCGGACTCCGAGCACGTTGCCGGGTGCCGCGAGCGGGCCGTAGTTGATCGATCCGATGCCGCCGAAGCCGCCGCCGAACAGGCCACCCAGCGTCGCGCTCCGGTAGGTGGAGGGCATGCAACGCAGCTCCTGCCCCGTCGGCTTGGTGGCCGCCTCGAGCTCGGCGAGGCGCAGCCCGGCCTGACCGCGCGCGATGCCCGGCCGCACCCATTGCACGGCATTGTAGGCCGTCATGTCGAGGACGATGCCGCCCAGCAACGGCGTGGTCTGGCCGTAATTGCCGGTGCCGCTGCCGCGCAGGGTCAAGGGCACGCGCGCCACGGCGCAGGCGGCGACCACCGCGCGGATGTCCGCCTCGGTCCGCGGCCGCACCACGGCATCCGCCTGCTTGCCGGCGAGCAGGCGCTTGAGCACCGGGCTGAACCAGGAGAAATCGCTCGACAGGCGACGCAGACGGCCGGCATCGGTGATCCAGTCCAGGTCCGGCAAGCGGGCCTGCATGTCGGCCACGGCACCGGCGAACGTGGGGGCGAATGCTGTCATCGGGTCATCCCATCAGAAATCGCTGGAGTGCCAGGAGCCGAGCACGCGCTTGCTCAGCCAGGCCATGAGGCTGAACAGGCCGACCCCGGCCAGCGAGATCAGCAGCAGGGCGGCGAACATGCGCGCGATGTCGAGCTGGAATCCCGCCTGCAGGATCTCGTACGCGAGCCCGGCGCCGGTGCCGCCGGTGCCGGCGACGAACTCCGCCACCACGGCGCCGATCAGGGCCAAGCCGCTGGAGATCCTGAGCCCGGCGAAGAAATAGGGCAGCGCGCCAGGGATGCGCAGCCTGACGAGTTGTTGCCACCGCGTGGCGCGGTTCAGCACGAAGTAGTTGCGCAGATCCGGATCGATGCTGCGCAGCCCGAGCGTGGTGTTGCTGATGATCGGGAACAGCGCCACGAGCGCCGCACAGACCACCATGGCGGCCATGGGGTTCTTCACCCAGATGATGATCAGCGGCGCCACCGCCACGATCGGCGTGACCTGGAGCAGCACCGCGAAGGGGAACAGCGCCGTCTCGATCAACCGGCTTTGCACGAACAGGAACGAGATGCCGACGCCGAGCAGCGTCGCGAGGGCGAAGGCCAGCAGCGTCACCCGCAGCGTCGACAGCAGGGCCAGTCCCAGCACGTGCCAGTCCGTCGCGAGCGTGCGGACCATCAGCCAGGGCGACGGCACCAAATAGGGCGGGACATGCAGCGCCGTCACGATCCCCTGCCATACCACGAGAAGGACGATCCCGACCGACACGGGCAATGCGACCTGCTGGACCTGCGGGCGCAGCAGCAAGGGCACGCGGCGGGTGCGCGCCGTCGCGCGGGCCGGGGACAGCATGGCGCTCACCGCGCGTCCGCCTCGTCCGGCCCGGCGCTCGCGCGCAGCAGGCTATCCTGCAGCCGCTTCGCATGGGCCGCGAAACGGGGGGAGACGATGAAGTCCGGATCGCGGGGGTATGGTTCGTCGATGTGGATGTCGTCCACCACGCGGCCGGGGCGCGCGGCCATCATGATAACCCGGGTGGACAGGAACACCGCCTCGTGGATCGAGTGCGTCACGAAGACAACCGTCAGCTTCCTTGCGCTCCACAGCGACAGCAGCTCGGTGTCGAGCCGGTGCCGGGTAATCTCGTCCAGGGCGCCGAACGGCTCGTCCATCAGCAACAGGTCGGGTGCCGTCACCAGCGCGCGGGCGATGGAGGCGCGCATCTGCATGCCCCCCGAAAGCGCCCGCGGCAGCCGTCCGGCGAAACGGTCCAGCCCGACCAGGCGCAGCGCCTCGGCCACCCTGCGGTCGGCCTCCCGGCGCGGTACCCCGGCAAGGTCGAGTGGCAGCCGCACGTTTGTTGCCACCGCCGCCCAGGGCATGAGCGTCGGCGATTGGAACACGAACGCCAGCTTGCGCCCGCCCTCGGCCAGGCGCTGCACCGGCTTGCGCCAGACCAGCAGCTTGCCATCGCTGGGTTCCAGCAGGCCGGCGACCATCTTGAGCAGCGTGCTCTTGCCGCAGCCGGACGGCCCGAGCAGGGACACGAACTCCCCCTCGGCGATGCTCAGATCCACCGGCAGCAAGGCCTGGGTGCCGTCCGGATAGGTCATCTCGGCGGACAGCGCCTCGATGGCCGGAACCAGGCGAGGCTGCGCCGTGGCTAGGATATCGGGCATGCCGTGATCCATGACGTTCTCCAGCCGATCACGGCAGGATCTTGATGCTGCGCACGAAATTCATGTCGTAGGCGGCATGGACGTCCAGCTTGCCCGGGTCGAGCAGCCCGCCCTCGACAAGGAAATCGTACGTCGCCTTCTCACGCGCATCCGTGATGATGCCGATACCCATCGACGCGGCATCGCCGCCGCCGACCATGCCAGCCTCCTTCAGCTTGGCCAGGCCGTAGGCGAGCTGCTCGTCGCTCATCTTCGGGTTGTCCGCCTTGATCAAGACATTTCCCGGTGCCGGGTTGGCCAGGTAGCTTTTCCAGCCCTCTGCCGACGCCTCGATGAAGGCCGCGACTTGCGCGCGGCGGGAGTGCAGGGTCGCCTCCATGCAGGACACGAAGTTGGAATACGCAGGATACCCGTAATCGCTGAGCAACAGCACGGTGTCCTTCACGCCCGCCTTGGCGATGGAATAGGGCTCCGAGGTGAGATAGCCCTGCTGCACCGTGTTCTGGTCGGCCACGAAGGGTTGGATGTTGAACGTGTATGGACGGGTTTGTCCGTCGGTCAGCCCGTACTTGGCCTTTAGCCACGGCCAGAACGTCCGGTTCGAAGCCGAGCTGATGAGGATGGTCTTGCCTTTGAGGTCGTCGAGCGATTTTACGTCCTCGTGCGCGACCAAGACCGTGGGATCCTTCTGGAAGAAGGCGGCGACGCCCGTGATCGGAACGCCCCCGGCGCGGGCCTGCATGACCTGGATGTCGCTCGAACCCATGACGCAGTCCGCCTGCCCGGCGGCCATCAATTGGATGATGTTGACCTGCGGGCCGCCCATCCGGATCGTCACGTCCAGGCCATGCCGCTGGTAGATGCCCTCGGCCACGGCCTGGTAGTACCCGCCATGCTCGGCCTGCGCATACCAGTTCGTGACGAAGGTGAACGGCTCGTTGGCCACTGCATGGCGCAGCGGCGCCAGCAACAGGGCGGCGGCGAGACAGGCACGAAGGCGGCTCCGGCGCATTGCTGAACATCCCGCTGCTTAATCTGACCAAATGGTCAGATTTCATGGTGGAGTTAGCAATGCCCGTGCCAAGGCAAACGCCGGCCTTTCCTCATCCTGCCCGACCCGGCCGTGGAGGGACGCGACGACGACCTTGCCGATGCTAGGTTTCGGGTCAGCGATCGCCTCTTTCGCGGGCATTGCGCCGCTTGACGCTAAGGTGGTCGTCCTCGCATCTGGCAGGGTGGGGCTTGTCTGTCAGTGGAAAGCCAGAGGGGGTTTGCCGACCTTGAAGACGCGAGACGCCATAGTGCCGGCAGAGCCGTCGCGGTCCGGCATGCGCATGCCGGCGCCGGACGGCCCGCTCTCGCGTGCGCGGCCAGGCCGCGAACGCATCCTTGCCGCCATCCGGACCGCGGCGATCGCGGAATTCAGCCTCCATGGCCTGCACGGTACTTCGACACAGGCGATCGCCGCCCGGGCCGGGCTGACCAAGGCGCAGCTCCATTACTACATCGTCGGCAAGGAGGAGCTGTACGAGGAACTCCTGCTGCAGGTGCTGTACGACTGGAAGGTCGTGTTCTCGTTCGATGGCCCCGACAGCGATCCCGCCAACGTGCTGTCAAGGTATATCCGGTTGAAGCTGGAGCACGCGTTCGATCACCCGGAAATCTCGCGTATCTTCACGCGCGAGGTGCTGGATGGCGGGTCGAACCTCCAGGCATTCTGGCCGCATGCCAGGAAATGGACGACGGAGAAGATCGACACGATCAACACGTGGATCGCGCAGGGAAAGATGCGGCCGTTGGATGCCCGCCTGCTCCTGGTCCATATCTGGAGCATGACGCAGACCTACGCCGACTACGCCCTGCAGACACGGGTGATGCTCGACCTGTCTTCCGATGCGCCGTTCGACCGTGACGCAGTCGCCAAGGAGATCATCGGGTTCGTGCTGGCCGGGTGCGGCATCATAGGCCTGTCCTACACCCATCCGTAACGCCGGGATCCACCGGTCCGGAGACATGGCCTGGTATGGCGGTCCGAGTGCCGGACCACTCCTGGTCATGACGCCCGGTGGCGTGGTCCCGGTGTTCAACGTGCCGGTTTGAACGAGAACAGTGCGGTCGGCACGGAGGCAGGTGCGCCGGGCTTGAACCAGCTGGTGTCCTGGATGTGGGACGCCGTGACGTAGAGGGTGCCGTCCGGACCTTCCGACATCGTGTCCGGCCAGCGTAGCCGCTTGTCCGTCACCGCGGTTTCGACCTTGCCGTCGTGGAAGCGGTTCACGGCGTTCGTTCCGGGGGACGTGACGTATAGGTCACCGGCCTTGCTCATCCAAAGGCCGTCGGCCACGTTCGTGGTGCCGGCTTTCTGCACGGCGGCCTCTATCTCCGGCTCCGGCGTTCCCGCGGCGAGCTTGGCCGTCGCGATCGAGTAGAGGGTGCGGCCGGTGAGCGCCTGCCAGTAGAGCGTCTGCCCGTCGTTCGACAGGGCGATGCCGTCGGCGGCGAAGGAGGGCTGGCGACCGTCGGGCCGGACCAGGGGCTTGCCGTCCACCTTGACGGTGACGTCTTTCTCGATCTGGGTGCTCGCATGGCCGTCCAGGGCGCGAAACGCCGTGCCCGCCTGCAGGTCCACGACGATGATCGCGCCGCTGGTGCCCGAATTGGTGATGTATCCGGTCTTGCCGTCCGGGCTGAACCGGATGTCGTTCAGGTAGGTGCCCTGTCGGGCCACGGTGTCCGGGAACTTGATGACCTTGGTGACGGCATTCGTCGCGAGGTCGATGCGGACCAGCTTGGGCGCACCGGGCAGGATCTTCTCATTGCCGGGCGCCCCCGGGTCGAGCACCCACAGGGCGCCGTGGGTGTCGGCCACGACCGACTGCACGCAAACGAAATGGTCGCCGACGGACATCTCGTCGGCGCGTGCGTTGCGCCAACTGTTCCATGCCGCATCCGGATACGGCTTCAGCGTGCCGCCGGGCAGGATCTCCGCCACCGACACGGGGGCGTCGTCCGTCCAACGCGGGAAGCTCACGAAAATACGCCCGGCCGGCGATACGCTCACGCCGGTAACCTGGTGTGGAAAGCTGGCCACTTGCTTCAGTTCGGGCGTCGCCGGGGCCGCTGCGGCTGCCACGAAGCCGGCGATGGCGAGGGCGGCGACGAGGCCGACAATGGTAACTGCATCGGTCTTGATCATGGTGGTGCTCCTTCGTGTTGCACGGGTCGTGTCAGTCCGGCACTTGCCAGATCGGTCAGGCGGCGAGCCGGGCGGATGCGATGAGCGCCTTGGACGGCGTGCATCCGAAATGCACGCACGAACCACCAAGATGTTCGCGTTCCAACAGCACCGACTTGCCGGCATGCGCCAAGGCCCGCGCGAGCCGAACACCGGCTTGGCCACCACCGACAATGGCTGTCTCGACCTCTATCACGCGCAAGCCTCCTTATCCGCCTTGCCACATCATCGCTGGCCGGGCGAAAAGCAAGCCTGGCGGGTCGGAGGCCTCTGGCCTTCTAACGATCCCGCGAACCGGCGAAGTCACTCAATCTTGCCGCGCCAAGCACGCCAACAGCGCGTCCCGGAATGCGGGCAGGCCTTTGTAGGCGCCGAGTGCGTCCGGCATCGCCCGCACGGCCGACGCCAGGTCCCGCGCCGCGCCGGGCACCGACAGGATGCGGGTGAGTGGATAGTTGTGCACGTGGATCGCGAACAATACGGATCCGCTGGCGGGCAGCCGCATCAAGGCTTGCCGCTCGACCCGCAGGAAGAGCCGGTTCGGCACGTTCTCCGGTGTGATGGACGGGTCATGTCCACGCTGGCGCTTGCCATGCGGCTGGAACAGCGCGTCGTCATCCAGCAGGCTCCAATTCAGCCGCTCCGCGAGCTTGCCCGGACGCAGGGCGGCCATGAAACGGTCGACCGCGTCGGAGAGGCGGTGCGCATAGAGCGGGACCGGGCCATGCACCTCGGCAAGCGGACGGCCGATCTTCTCGCCCAGACGCCAGCGGCTGGGGGCGCATAGGATGGCGGCGCTCAGCACGGGCGCCGCGCCGGCGGGGTCGATCAGGCATAGATCCTCCTGTACCAGGCGGCCGGCGAGTTCCAACGGGTCATGCGGGGGATCGTCAACGTTCCAGCGCTCGCCGGTCAACCGGTTGTGCAGCATCGCCCCGTCGCGGGTGAACCAGTCCGGATGGCATCGCGCCAGCAATGCGGCGAGTACGGCAAGCACCTCCGTGCGGGCTGCCTCGGACCCGGGGCGGACGGCGAAGACCTCCGCGTGGCGGTTGGCCATCAGGCCACGCCGTTCCGCCATCTCAGCCGGGTAGCGCTCATCGATCTCGACCAGCGCATCGGTAGCACGGCCCCGCAAGGCCATCGCCATCCGGAACGGGCCGGCGTCGAAGGGAAGGTACAGGCGCTCCGGCGGCAGCGGCGTCACGGGGAGCCCGGCGCTGCAAGCGGTTCCGCCCTCATGAAAATTCGGCCCCCATGAGGCCGATCACGCAACCGCCGTGCCATCCAGGCGTCGCATCGCCCGGTGCATCGGCGTCCGCCCGGGCCGAAATCCTTGCCAGGGCCGAGAGTCGGTCGGCAGTATGACGGGGCACAGGCGGAGGCCGTCATGGACCAGATTGCAGCAGAACCGTTCGACATGATCCTACGGGGCGGCCGGGTGATCGATCCAGCCTCCGGCGTCGATGGCATCATGGACGTGGCGGTGCGGCGCGGGCGCATTGCCGCGGTGGCGCCATCCCTGCCCGGCCCCGTGCGGGAGGTGGTGGACGTCAGGGGAAAGCTGGTGCTGCCGGGCATGATCGACACCCACGCGCATGTCTACCGCTACGTCAGCGGACGGTTCGGGTTGGAGGCGGACATGGTGGGCGTCCGCTCCGGGGTGACCACCGTGGTCGACCAGGGCGGCCCCTCCGTGCTGACCTTCCCGGGCTTCCGGGAATACGCCGCCAAGCCGAGCGCCACGCGGGTGCTGGCCTTCATCTCCGCCTACATGGTCGGCGGGCTCGAAGGGCATTACTACCCCGAGCTGTATCGACCCGACTGCATCGCCGTCGACGACACGGTGCGTGTCGCCACGGAGAACGCGGACCTGGTGCGCGGCGTGAAGGGCCATGCGGAGATCGGCGGCTTCACCCGCTGGGGCGATGACGCCATGCGCAAGGCCGCCATGATCGCCCGCGGGGTCAACCGGCCGCTGTACATCCATTTCGGGCAACTCTGGCCGTTGCCGGACGGCACCGAGAGTTACGACCCCGATGCGATCCTGCCCGACATGATCGAGATCATGCAGCCCGGCGACATCCTCGCCCATCCCTTCACGCGCCATCCCGGCGGCTTCGTCGACAAGCACGGCCGCTTGCACCCCGTCGTCAAGGAAGCGCTGGCGCGCGGGCTGAAGACCGATGTCGGACACGGGTCGCATTTCTCGTTCAAGATGGCGCGGCTGGTGCTGGAGGCCGGGATCGTTCCCGATACGCTGGGCGCCGACATGCACGGCTACAACACCACGCTGCCCAAGCCGCGCGGCACGCCGGACGAGCATCCGGACACGGAGGAGATGCATCTGTTCGCCGGCAAGCAGAACTTCTCCCTCGCCTCCGCCATGACCAGCATGCTGGCGCTGGGCCTGACGCTGGAGCAGGTGGTACCGATGGTGACCAGCCATTGCGCCGCCATGCTGCGGATGGAGGGAGAGATCGGCACGCTGCAGCCGGGTGTGGAGGCCGACATCTCCGTCCTGACGGACGAGCGGGGGCGCTTCCGCCTGCAGGACAACGAGGACACGGTGGTCACCGCCGAGCGGCTGTTGCGGCCAGCCTTCTGCCTGCGCGCCGGCGTCCGCTACGATTCGGACGCCGTCATCCTGCCCAGGCCGGTGCTGGCCGAAGCGGCATAGGGACGCCCACTGGCAGACAACCAAGTCCGAAATCGGACAGTCCAGGTCGTAGCACGATTAGCCAGACGCAGCCCGAGGTGCCATAGTTCTGCCGGGCAGTGCGAGGCGACCCATGGCGGACATCCTACCAAGCCTGCTGTTGCGACGGATCCCCGGGCACAGCCTCGAGGCGCCGTTCTACCGGGACGAGGCGGTGTACCGCGCCGACCTGGATCTAATCTTCGCCCGCCACTGGATCTTCATCGGGCAAGAGCCGGACGTGCCGCAGCCCGGTGACGTCATGGCGCTGCGGCTCGGGGACGCGCCGGTGCTGATCCTGCGCGACGATGACGGCGCCGTCCGCGCCTTCCACAATGTGTGCCGGCACCGCGGGGCGCAGCTGGTGCCGGACGGCAAGGGCCAGGTCGGCAACCTGGTCTGCCGCTATCACACCTGGACCTACGGGCTGGATGGCCGGTTGCTGTTTGCCGATCACATGGGGGAGGATTTCGACGGGTCGTGCCGCGGGCTGAAGCCGATCGCGCTGCGCTCGGTGGCCGGGCTGCTGTTCATCTGCCTCGCCGACCGGCCGCCCGACGATATCGAGGACATGGCGACCGTGATGGAACCGTACCTTCGGCCGCACGCCATCCCCGACGCAAAGATCGCCCGCCAGATCGACCTGGTCGAGGCCGGCAACTGGAAGCTGACGATGGAGAACAACCGCGAATGCTACCACTGCGCGGGCAACCATCCGGAACTCACGGTTCCGCTCTTCGCCTACGGCTTCGGCTTCGCACCCGGCGCCATGGACGAGGGCGAATTGGCCCAGGCCGCCCGCTATGACGGCCTCGTGGAGGAGATGCATACGCGCTGGGAGCGGTCCGGGCTTCCGTCCCGGCGCGTCGAACGCCTGACCGGCCGCGCCACCGGCTTCCGGACCGAGCGGCTGCCGCTGGACCAGGCGGGCGAGAGCCACACCGCCGATACCCGCGCCGCCTGCAAGCGCCTGCTCGGCGGGCTGGCGGAGGCCAAGCTGGGCGGGTTGAGCTTCTGGACGCAGCCGAACTCCTGGCATCATTTCATGGCCGACCACGCCGTCACCTTCTGCGCCCTGCCGCTTGGGCCGGACCGCACGCTGCTGCGGACCACGTGGCTGGTGCACAAGGACGCGGTGGAAGGGGTGGACTACGACCTGGCCAACCTGACGGCGGTGTGGGAGGCCACCAACCGGCAGGATGCCGAGCTGGTCGGCATCACCCAGTCCGGCATCCGCAGCCCCGCCTACCAGCCGGGGCCCTACTCGCCGCACACGGAGGGCCTGGTCGAACAGTTCTGCGAATGGTACCTGCAACGCCTGACCGCCGGCCTGCGCGAGTGAGCGCGGCGCTGCCACCGGTTTGGGACACGGCGCAGGACGAGCACCTGGTCTGCGTGGCGGTGCGCCCGGAGACGCATGACGTGGCGACCTTCGTCTTCGCCGCCGCGGAGCCGCGCCTGTTCCGGTTCATGCCGGGCCAGTTCATGACGTTCGAGCTGGCGGCGGCCGGCGTGCAGCGCTGCTACACCATCGCCTCCCCCCCGACCCGGCCGCACCGCATCGAGGTCACGGCCAAGCGCACGCCGCAGGGCGCCGGGTCCGGCTGGCTGCACGACGCCATGCGGCCCGGCATGCGGGTATCCGCCAGCGGGCCGCATGGCGAGTTCACCTTCACGCCTGCGCCGGGCGGCCGCTACCTGTTGCTGTCGGCCGGCTCGGGCATCACGCCGCTGATGAGCATGGCCCGCACCCTGCACGACCTCGGCAGCGACGCCGACGTGCTGTTCGTGCATAGCGCGCGCAGCCCGGCCGACCTGGTGTTCGCCGACGAGCTGGCCGCCATGTCCCGTCGTCCCGGGTTCGCGCGCGCGAGCATCGTGGAGGGCGTTCCGGCCGGTGCCGGGTGGGACGGTCTGCGCGGCCGCCTGTCGCCCGCCATGCTGTCGGCGCTTGTCCCGGACCTGCCGTCGCGGGACGTATTCTGCTGCGGCCCGGCACCGTACATGGCCGCGGTCCGCGCCATGCTGGACGCAGCCGGATTCGATCGCGCGCACTACCACGAGGAGAGCTTCGCCTTCGACGGGCCGATCACGCCGCCCGAACCGGCCGCAGCCACGACAACGGACGACCGCCAAGGCTTCACGGTCGCGTTCGCGCGGTCCGGCCGCACGCTGGCGTGCCCGTCCGGCAGCACCATCCTGGCCGCGGCGCGTGCGGCCGGGATCCGCCTGCCCTCCGCCTGCAACAAGGGCGTGTGCGGCACCTGCAAGAGCCGGCTGGTCTCCGGCGTGGTCGAGCTGCGGCACGGCGGCGGCATCCGGCAGCGGGAGGTCGATGCGGGCATGACCCTGCTCTGCTGCGCCCGGCCGGCCAGCGACCTGGTCGTGGACCGCTGAGCGTTGGACCTGGCCACGCTGCACCGGTTCGCGTTCCTGACGCTGCCGGACTATTCGATGATCGCCTGCGCCAACGCGATCGAGGTGCTGCGCATGGCCAACCGCTTGAGCGGGACGGCGCAGTACGAGTGGCAGGTGGTCACGCTGGACGGCGTGCCCGCCATCGCCAGCAACGGCATGACGATGCAGCCCACCAAGCGGCTCGCATCCATGGTGCGGCCGGGCCTGTTGCTGGCCTGCGGCGGGGTGGATGTGCGCGAGGCGGTGGACCGGCGGGTCACGGCCGGCCTGCGTCGGCTGGCGCGGGATGGCGTGCCGCTCGGCAGCCTGTGCACCGGCGCCTTCGCCTTGGCGGAGGCGGGGCTGCTGCACGGCCGGCGCTGCGCCATCCATTGGGAGGACCTGGCGCCGATCGAGGAGGAGTTCCCCGGCATCGACTTCGTCGGTGACCTCTACGCCGTGGACCGGGACCGGGTGACATGCACCGGCGGCGTGGCGCCGCTGAGCCTGATGCTCGCGATGGTGGAGGCGCGGCTCGGACCGGCGCTGGCGTCCGCCGTCGCGGCGCAATTCATGGTCGAGCGCGTGCGGCAAGGCACGGAGCGCCAGCGCGCCCTGCCCGCCCCCTTGGAACAGGGCAGGATCGGTGACGCGGTGCGCGTGATGGCGGCCTCCATCGCCACGCCGCTGCAAACGGGTGCGGTCGCCCGCACGGTCGGCGTGACGCCGCGCCAATTGGAGCGGCTGTTCCGCCGACACCTCGGCCAGACGCCGGCCGCCTACGCCGCGGGGCTGCGGCTCGACCGCGCCCGCACGCTGTTGCAGGAGACGGCGATGCCGGTGACCGGGGTTGCCAGCGCCTGCGGCTACGCGACGCCCTCCCGCTTCAGCGCCGCCTATCGCAGCCGGTTCGGCACCACGCCCAGCGCCGACCGCCGGAACGCCTGCGCCGCCACCGTCCGGAGGACGCACGATGCACGTCGCCACCCCGCCTAGCCGCGACCCGCTGCTGCAGCCCTACGCACTGCGCCACCTGACGCTGCGCAACCGGCTGATGAGCACGTCGCACGAGCCGTACTACTCGGAGGACGGCATGCCGAAGGACCGGTATCGCCTGTACCACCGGGAAAAGGCGCGCGGCGGCATCGCGCTGACCATGATTGGCGGCTCGGCCGTGGTGTCGCCCGACAGCCCGCCGGTGTTCGGCAACCTGCTGGCCTACAAGGACGAGATCGTGCCCTGGCTGCGCCGCCTGGCGGATGACTGCCACGACGAAGGCGCCGCGGTGATGATCCAGCTCACCCATCTCGGCCGGCGCACGGCCTGGAACAAGGCGGACTGGCTGCCCATCCTGGCCCCCTCCCGGGTGCGGGAGGCGGCGCATCGCGGCTTCCCGAAGGCGGCGGAGCCCTGGGACCTCGACCGCATCGTCGCCGACTATGCCGCCGCCGCGCAACGCATCCAGGCGGCGGGGCTCGATGGGTTCGAGATCGACGCCTACGGCCACCTGCCGGACCAGTTCTGGTCGCCGGCCACCAACCTGCGCGACGACGACTATGGCGGCAGCCTGGACAACCGCATGCGGTTCTCCGTCCGCGTGCTGCAGGCGATGCGGGACGCGGTGGGGCCGGGTTTCCTGATCGGCGTGCGCATGGTGGCTGACGAGGATTGGGATATCGGCCTCAGCCGGGAAGACGGCATCGAGATCGCCCGGCGCTTCGCCGCGGGCGGCGTGGTGGATTTCCTCAACATCGTGCGCGGGCACATGGACACCGACAACGCGCTGTCGCACGTCATCCCGATCCACGGCATGGGTACGGCGCAGCACCTGGATTTCGCTGGCGACATACGCGCGGCGACGCGCTTCCCCGTGTTCCACGCCGCCCGCATCAACGACGTGGCGACGGCCCGGCACGCCATTGCCGAGGGCAAGCTGGACATGGTCGGCATGACCCGGGCCCACATCGCCGACCCGCATATCGTCCGCAAGATCGCCAGCGGCCAGGAAGCGCTGATCCGCCCGTGCGTCGGCGCCACCTACTGCCTGGACCGCATCTACGAAGGCAACGAGGCGCTCTGCGTGCACAACCCGGCGACCGGGCGCGAGGCCAGCATGCCGCACGCCGTGCCGCGCAGCGCCGGGCCGCCGCGGCGGGTCGTCGTGGTCGGGGCCGGTCCTGCCGGGCTGGAGGCGGCCCGGGTCGCGGCCGAGCGAGGCCACGATGTCACGGTGTTGGAGGCGACCGACCGCGCCGGCGGCCAGGTCCTGCTCGCCGCGCGCACGCCGCGGCGGCGCGAGTTGATCGGCATTGTCGACTGGCGGCTGGCCGAACTCGCCCGGCTCGGCGTCACGCTGCACTTCAACACCTTTGCCGGGCTGGAGGACGTGCTGGCGTTGCAGCCGGATGTGGTGTTCGTCGCCACGGGGGGCACGCCGGACACGGATGTCCTGGCGGAAGGCAATGACCTCGTCGTATCGAGCTGGGACGTTGTGGGCGGCGGCGTGTCCGGCGCCGGCCGGGTGCTCGTGTTCGACGACAACGGCAACCATCCCGGCATGCAGGCGGCCGAAGTGCTGGCGGAAGCGGGGGCGGAGGTGGAGCTGGTCACGCCCGAGCGCATGCTGGCGCCCGAGCTGGGCGGCCTGAACCACGCGGCCTATGCCAGGGTGTTCCACCGGCGGGGCGTGCGGGTGACGATGAACACGCGCCTGCTTTCCGTGCGCCGCGCGGGCAACGAATTGGTGGCGGTGCTCGGTAGCGACTATGGCGCAGGATCGGAGGAGCGCCGGGTCGACCAGGTGGTGGTCGAGCACGGTACCGTCCCGCAGGACGAACTGTACGAGGCGCTCAAGCCAGGTTCACGCAACGGCGGCGCGGTCGACCATGCTGCCCTGCTCGGCGGTCAGGCGCAGGCGATCCAGACCAACCGGGACGGCACGTACCAGGTGTTCCGCCTCGGGGATGCCGTGGCCAGCCGCAACATCCACGCCGCCATGTTCGACGCGCTGCGCCTGGCCAAGGACATCTGAGCCGTAGCATGCCTTCAAAAGCCCTCTCCCAAAGGGAGAGGGAGACGTAGCGCCGTCCCGGTCTACTGCAGGCGCGGCGCGCCGGTTTCTGCCCCGGACGGGTCCAGGCCGAACGAACCCAGGTACTTCGCGATGTCGCCGTTCTTGTGCATGTCCGCGATATCGGCATCCAGCGCGCTGCCCAGGGACGCGTTGGCTTTCGTGTAGAGCAGGTTGGCCTGCGACGCGTCGGTCGACGCCAGCACGCGCGGGTCCGGCTGCGCCACCTTGATGACGATGCCCGCGTAGCCGCCCCGCTTCTGCGCGTAGGCGCCGGTGCCGTAGCTGTCGACGCCGATCTGGATGCGGCCGGCCTGCAGGTCCTGCGCGAGGGCGACCGGGTTCGGGTACAAATGGAGGTTGGTGCCGAGCAGCTTCTGCAAATCCGTCACCCACAGGAAGCCGGACACGGTGCCGACCTGCTTGCCCATCATGGCCGCCACGGTGGAAGCGCCATCCTTGGAATAGATGCCCATCTGGTCGAGATAGGTCGGGGCGGACAGGCCCAGCACCTTCGCCCGCTCCGCCGTGCGGTACCAGTCGCCACCGGCGATGTCGGCCTTGCCGCTAATGACGTACTGGATGGTGGCGGCTGGGTCGACCACCACCGGGGTAAGGGTGAGGCAGGCCGCCTTGGCGATATATTTCAGCATCTCCCCGTCGACGCCGCCGATGTCGCCGCCTGACGTCACGGAGAAGGGTGGGTACTCGTAGATCGCTACGGTGAGCTTGCCGGCGGTGACTACCTGGTCGATCTTGTGGGTGGGCGTGCAGCTTTGCGCCAGTGCCATCCCGCTGGGTGCGAGGAGGCAGGCGACGGCAAGTGCGGCGAATCTGACGGTCATAGGCTGTCCCTTTGGTTGCAGGTGAAGGTGCACGCGCGTCTCAGGCCGCATGCCGCCCGAGGCGTCGTTCGAGGAGGGTGACCAGGATGGTCGCCGGAATGCAGACCGCGGCGAACATCAGCGCCGCCAGCAGGAAGACGGGCAGATAGCGGAACGTGTTCGAGCCGACGATGTACGCCTGGCTGACGATTTCCGGCAGCGCGATCGTGAAGCAGAGCGAACTGGCCTGCAACATGATGATCGAGAAGCCCAACAGCGCGGGAACCGCCACGCGCAGGCCCTGCGGCAGGATCACGTAGCGCAATGCATCGATCCGGGTGAGGCCGATCACCTGGGCGGCTTCCTGCTGGCCGGCCGGCACCGCCTCCAGCCCGGCACGGATGATCTCGCTGGTGTAGGCGCCGGTGCACCATGCCAGGGCAAGGCTGGCCGCCGTGAAGGAGGTCAGCGTCAGCCCCGCCGTCGGCAGGCCGAAATAGGCGAATTGCAGCAGGATGAGCGCGGGGGTGCCGCGGCCGATCTCGACGATGACCAGCGCCGTCCAGCGGAGTGCGGCGGCTTTCGACTGGATGGCCAGTGCGAGCAGCAGGCCGAGCGGGATGCCCAGCACCAGGCAGGCCGCCGTCACCTCCAGGCTGATGGCGAAGCCGCCGAGCAGGTCGGGGAACCACTCGCCCCAGAAGTCGAGCACGTCGCTCACCGTGCCACCACCGCGCGCAGCCTGGTGTCGGTCCAGCGCGCCAGCCAGGCGATCGGGAGGCTGATGACGATGTAGAGCAGGCCGGCGGCCGCGTAGATGTCCAACCCGCGGAACGTCTGCTGCGACAGGTGATAGGCCTCGTACGCGATCTCGTGCACGCCGATCGCCGACGCGACCGCAGTGTCCTTCAGCAGGCCGATCACGTAGGTCGTGGCGGACGGCAGCGCGATGCGCATGAGCTGCGGTGCGATCACATCGACGAAGCGGTGCCGCGGGGAGAGGTTCAGCACGGTGGACGCTTCCCACTGCCCGGTATGGATCGCCGAGAGCGAGCCGCGGTAGATCTCCGCCATGTTGGCCGCCGTGATCAGGCCGAGCCCGATCGCCGCCGAGCTGAACGGGTCGAGCTGGAGATAGCCGAAGCCGATGCCGAAGAAAATGATGAACAGCCAGACGATCGGCGGGATGGCCCTGAACGTCAGGATCAGCGCCGTGCCGAGGAAGCCGACGAAGCGGTTGCGGGACATCCGCATCGCGCAAAGCGGCAGTCCGAGCACGGCGCCCAGCAGGAAGGCGGCGAGCGTCAGCGCGATGGTGAACGGGATCCCCACCATCACGGTCGAAAGGTTGGCCAGCATGGTCAACGGTCTTTGACCGCACTCAGGAAACGCCTGGCGCGCGCGCTCTGCGGGTTGCGCATGACGTCCGCACTGCGCCCCTCCTCGACGATCTTGCCGTCGGCCATGACCAGCACGCGGTTGGAGACGTTTTCGGCGAAATGCATCTCGTGCGTGACGACGATCATCGTCATCCCGCCCTCCGCCAGCTCCCGCATCACGGCCAGCACTTCGAGGCCGAGTTCGGGGTCGAGGGCGGAGGTCGGCTCGTCGAACAGCATCACCTGCGGCTCCAGCGCCAGGGCCCGGGCGATGGCGATGCGCTGCTGCTGGCCGCCGGAGCAGCGGGCCGGATACTGGGTGGCCTTGTCCGCCAGCCCGACCCGCCTGAGCAGTTGCATGCCGACCGCCTCCGCCTCCGCGCGGCTGCGCCCCATGGTGCGTTCCTGCGCCAGGCTGATGTTGCGCAGCACGGTCAGGTGCGGGAACAGGTTGAAGGACTGGAACACCATGCCGACGGCCCGGCGAAGCTGCACCAGGTCCTTGCGGGGCGTGGGCCTGCCCGCCTCGACCACGACACCGGCCAGGGTCACGCGGCCCGACGTGGCGCGCTCCAGCAGGTTCACGCAGCGCAGCAAGGTGCTCTTGCCGGACCCGCTGGGTCCGATGATGGCCATCACCTCGCCAGCCCGGAGCTTCAGGTTCACGTCGTCGAGCACGACATGATGGCCGTAGCTTTTACGGATGGCGTCGAGCCGTACCAGTTCGGCCTGTCTCGATGGCTGTGACGCGGCCGGGATAGCGCTGGCGGATGTGACGCTCATCGTGCCTCCTCGACCGGGTCAGCCGCGTCCGCCAGGGCAGGGATCTGCCGACGGTTCCGCGGGATCGGCAATCGACGAGGCAAGCATCATGCCAACGCCCCAACTTTCGTCGGGCCAGCCGCCCGCCGCGGCGTCGACGTGCCTGCATGGGCGCCGGGCGGCCGGGAGAGGTCGCATAGCCGGGTTCGCCTACTGCGCGGCGGCCGGGAGCGCCTCCGCCGCCAATCCCGGCCGATCCAGGCGCAGGAAACCGATCTCGTGTCGCGTGGCGCCGTTGCCCGTCGCCAGGTCGGCCACGATCTCGCCGATGACGCTGCAGAATTTATAGCCATGGCCGGAGCACGGCGACACCAGCACCACCTGCTGGTAGCTTGGATGATGGTCCAGCACGAAATGCTCGTCCGGTGTGTTGGTGAACAGGCAGGTCCGCAACCCCATGGTCGGGCCGCTGCCCGCAGGGAAGTAGCGTTCACCGAACTGCCGCAGCAACGCCTCGTCGGCGGCATCGACCTCCCGCCGCACGACATCGGCGGGCGAGGCCTCGCCGAGGTGGTGGTAGCGGCCGAACTTGAAGCCCGGCACCTCGTAGACCGGGAAGCCGTAATAGCGGCCTTCCTCGACCTGGAGGTTGAAGACCGGGAATGCCTCCGGGGTGAACAACTCCGGCTGGAACGGCTGCAGCCAGGCCAGCACCTGCCGCTCCGGCACGGCGCGGCCAGCCAGCGGCGCGGCCAGCTCGCCCATCCAGGGGCCGGCGGCCAGCACCAGCCGGGCCGCCTCGTACACGCCCTTGGTCGTCCGCACGGCGACGCTGCCCGACGGCCGGACCTCCCAGTCCAGCACCGGCTCGCGCGCCTGGATCACCGCGCCCGCTTCCTGCGCCGCCCGGACATGGGCGACGATGGCACGTTCGCTGGCTATGAGGCCGCCTTGCGGCTGGAACACGGCGCGGGCGGAGGGGGGCAGCCGGTAGCCTGGGAAGCGGGCGTTGACCTCGGCCCCCGACAGCACCTCGTGCGACAGGCCATGCAGCCGGGCGGAGGCGAGGGCGCCCTGGAACAGCGCGTCGTCCTCCGGCCCGGCGTCGATCGACCCGGTTGTCACCAGCAAGGTCTCGCCGGTGGCGCGCTCGGCCTCGGCCCATAGCTCGTAGGCGCGGTGCAGCAACGGCACGTAGGCCGGGTCTTCGTAGTATGGCAGGCGTATGATGCGGCTGATGCCATGCGAGGAGCCCATGGCGTGCGGGATGTCGAACCGCTCCAACCCCAGCACCCGCTGGCCGCGCCGGGCCAACTGCCAGCAGGCGGCGCTTCCCATGCCGCCGACGCCGACGACGATCACATCGTAGCTCAAAGCCTCACCTCATGGACGGGCCGGGTCATGCGCGGCGGCACGGTCAGGCGGCTCTCTGCAGATCCTTGGCGACGACCTTGCCGTCCAGCACCACGGGCTCGTCGTCCAGCAGCAGGCTGCAGTTCCGCATGGGAATGTCCAAATGGCAGGCCGTGTCGTTGGGTCCGCCCAACTCGTTGTTCGGGCCGGTGGAGAACATGACGTTGCCATGGAACGAGCGCAGCTCCATGCCCATTCCGCCGGGGAACTGGGTCAGCCCGTGCCACTGCGCCCGGTGGTCCAGGCCCCAGCCGACATGGGACATGCCGAAGCCGCGCGGGTCGTCGAATTCGGCCATGTAGGACTTGATCAACTCGGCCTCCAGGCCGCCGCGGATGTCCTGGACGAAACCCTTTTCGATCGTATAGGTGACGGGCTCGCGGACATAGGTGTTGAACGGCAGCAGCACGTCGCCGGGCGCCAGCACGATCCGGCCATCCACCCCGTCATCGGCGGCACCGGTGAACACGAAGGCGGCGGGCCAATGGTCCCAGCGGCCGGGCTGGTCCGTGTAGCCATACTCGTCGACCGTCGGGTAGACACCCAGCCGGTAGGTGACGTCCGTGCCGTGCCGGCTGGTGATGCGCAGCGTCTTGGCCTGGCGCAGCACGGCGGCGGCAGCCTCCACGCGGTCCCGCAGCTCCGTCGTGGGCATCAGCCGTGCCAGCAGCGGCGCGGGCTCCACGGCGGTGAGCACGCGGGCGCCGGCGGCCTGGATCGCCATCTGTTCGTCGCTGAACAGCAGGAAGATCAGGTCCACCACCATGTCGGCGCGCTTCAGCGCCTCCACCGCATCGGGGTTATGGGCCAGGCCCGACTCGCCGACGGCCCACGCGCCGTTGCCGGGCACCGGTGCCGGCAGGCGCAGGTGGTACATGCGCGCGCCCAGGCGCTGGCCGGCCGCCAGGAAGGCGTCGGCGTAGTCCAGCCGGTCGCTGCCCTGCGAGAGCACGATCACCTTCTCGCCCTCATGCACGCCCGAAAGCGTGAGTTGCTGCAGGCAAATCTCGGTCAACGCGTTGCGGTCCATCGGCGTGGCTCCCTTCAGGCGGCGGCGTTCGTGTCGTGCAACGTGGCGAGCATCCGGCGCGCCACCTGGTCCATGTGGCGGCGAACCGCCAGCGCGGCGCCATCGGCGTCGCCGGCCAGGATGCAGTGCATCAGGGGGCCGTGGCTGCGGCAGGCCTGCGGCCACAATCCCCGCTCGTTCACCCGGCGGCGCGCACGGTGGACGTGCCACATCATCGTCGCGTGCAGCCGCGCCAGCGTCGCATTGCCGGCGTGCTGCACAATGGCGTGGTGGAACTCGTCATTCAACGCGTTGTAGCGCGGCAGCTTGCCGGCAACGGCCGCGTCCCGCATCGCCTCGTCCAAGGAGCGCAGTGCGTGCAAGGCTGCCGGATCCTGCTGGGCGGCGACCTTGGCAGCCGCCATCTGCTCCAGCCCGGTCAGCACCTCCAGCTTCTCGATCAGGTCGGGCGGGTCGATCGGGGTCACCACGGCGCCGACATGGGGCACCAGCCGGACCAGGCCCTCCCGCTCCAGCAGCTTCAGCACGTCCCGCAGCGGGGTGCGGGACACCCCGAACTCCTCGCACAGCTCCGGCTCGGCCAGCCGCTGGCCGGGCAGCCATCGGCCCTCGACGATATCGGCGCGGAGCTGCGGCAGGATTTGCTCGTAGATCGGCTCCCGGATGGCCGGGTGCTCGGGTAGAGCCAAGCTGGACGTGCCCACGGAGCCTCCGGGTTTGTCGCGGCATAGTATACGGCAATGGGTGAAACACAACGCGGTCTGGCGGTGAGCGCCTTCATTATAGGCAGTCTTCCCGCCGCAACCCTGCCCGTGCATTACCCGGAAAAATATGCTGCATTCGGTCGCCCGATCCGTATACGATCCTTCCGGCATTGAAGGAAGCCATGGTGCGGTCATTGCGGGTGGGCATTATCGGCGGCGGTATCGGCGGCTTGGCGCTGGCGGTGGCGCTGCGCCAGCGCGGCATGGAAGCCACCGTGTTCGAGCGCGCCGAGGCGTTCGGCGAAGTGGGCGCCGGCATCCAGGTCACGCCGAACGCGGCGAAGGTGTTGCGCGGGTTGGGGCTGCTCCCGGCGCTGCAGGCCATCAGCTTCACTCCGCAGGCGCTGGTCGGCCGCAACTGGCGCAGCGGCCGCGAGATGTTCCGCACTCCGCTCGCCGGCGAGTGCGAACGCCTGTACCACGCACCCTTCCTGCACGCGCATCGGGCCGACCTGCACCGCATCCTGGCCGAGCGCTTGCCGGACGGCACCGCCCGTCTTGGCATGGCCTGCACCGGGATCGTGCAGGGCACCGGGTCGGCCACGGCCCGCTTCGCCGATGGCTCGGAGTACGAGGCGGATGTGATCGTGGGGGCGGACGGCATCCACTCCGCCATTCGCCGGACACTGTTCGGCGAACAGGCGCCGCGCTTCACCGGCAACATGTGCTGGCGCGCCGTGGTGCCGTTCGACACGCCGCCCCTGGAGTTCGTCTCGCCCGACAGCTCGTTCTGGATGGGACCGCACGGACACGTTGTCACCTATTATGTGCAGGGCGGCCGCGCGGTGAACATCGTGGCCGTGTCCGAGACGGCGGACTGGGTGGAAGAATCCTGGAACGCCCCCTCCTCGCGGGAGGAGCTGCTGGCCGGCTACCAGGGTTGGAACGACAAGCTCGTCCGCCTGTTCTCGCAGGCCTCGGCCGTGTTCAAGTGGGGGCTGTTCGACCGGGACCCGATGCCAGCCTGGTCGGTCGGGCGGGCGACGCTGCTGGGAGACGCGGCGCATCCGATGCTGCCCTTCCTGTCGCAGGGTGCGGCGATGGCGATCGAAGACGGCTACGTGCTCGCCGCCGCCCTGGACGCGCATAAGGCCGACCCGAAGCAGGGCCTGGCGCGCTACGAGGAATTGCGCCGTCCGCGCACGGCCCGCGTGCAGCTCGAATCCCGCGAGCGCGGACGGACCTACCACCTAGCCTCGCCGCTCGCCCTGTTGAAGCGGGACGTGGCGTACCGCCTGCGCAGCCTGGTGAACCCGCATAAATCGGGCATCCAGGCCAACTGGGTGTACGATTACGACGCGCTTGCCGCCGTGCCTGCGCCGCTTGCCGAAGCCGCCTGAATCCCGCACGAGGAGTGTGCCCATGCTCGACACGCTGACGACCCCGGCCAGCCCGCTCTGCCGCGACCCGGCCATGCTGAACGAGTGGCACGTGGTCGCCTATTCGACCGACTTGGTGCCGGGCCAGGTGTATTCGACCCGGCTGCTGGAGCGGGACCTGGTGGGCTGGCGGGACGCGGCCGGAGAGGCGCATATCTGGGACGATCTGTGCATCCACCGCGGCGCGCGGCTGTCGAAGGGCTGGATCGCCGACGACACGCTGGTGTGCCCCTATCATGGCTGGCGCTACAATGGCGCGGCGGAGTGCGTCTTGATCCCGGTGGCCCCCGGGCAGCCGATCCCGCCCAAGGCCCGCGCCTTCCCGGTGCGCACGATGGAGCAGGATGGTTTCGTCTGGGCGACGCTCGGCTCCCCCGCGCACGAGCCGCCCGCCTTCCCCGAGCGGGACGCCGCCGGCTTCCGCGCCTTCTTCGCCGGGCCTTACCTTTACCGGGCCAATGGCTTCCGTTCCGTGGAGAACTTCCTGGACGCGACACATTTCCCATTCGTGCATGCCGGGCTGAACGGAGTTTCCACCAGCCCCGACATCATCCCGGATTACGAGGTGCAGCGGACCGAGACGGGCGTGCATTCCAGCGAGATCAGCGTGTTCCAGCCGTTCGGCGATTTCCGCGGCGTGCCGGTGCAGGCAGGCTACTCCTATTCCGCGTTCCGGCCGCTGGTGGCGTATTTCTCCAAGCGGGTCACTATCAAAGATCCGGAAAAGGCATCGCTCGGCGGTCCGGACGATCGTTTCACGACCTTCTTCACCTCGCAGCCGGTGGACGAGGTGAATTGCATCAACCGGGTGTTGTTCGCGATCAACTTCGCGCCCGACATGACCCTGGAGCAGATGCTGCCGCGGCAGGACATCGTGTACGGCCAGGATCGCGACATCGTGGAGACGCAGCGCCCGGAGCGGATCCCGGTGGATCTGCGCGAGGAGATGCACCACCGGTCTGACCGGATGGGCGTGGCCTACCGGCGGTTCCTCGCCGAGTTAGGGATCACCTACGGCACGGCGTGAGCCGCTGCGCCGACCATCCCCAGGCATGGGCAGCACGGCGCGGCCGGGGACCGGCGGCTATGAGCCAGCGGCGCAGAAGGTCTCACCAGGGCACAACCCGGCCGAGGTAATCAAGGTAATGCAGGCCGGCGCCCTGGCGCGTCGCGAGCAGCACGTTGACCAGGTTCGGCACGCTTTCCTCGATGGTGAGGCGCGCATCCGGCCCCCCCAACTCGGTGCGGACCCAACCGGGCGCCATCAGCACCATCGCGCGCGACGCGTTGGATGGCCGGGCCGCGTAGCTGCGCATGAATTGGTTCAGGGCCGCCTTGCTGCTCCGGTAGACCTCGCGCAGCCCCGTCACGTTGTTGGTGATGCTGCCCTGCCCGGACGACATGACGCCGATCATGCCCGTGGCCGGAACCGAGGCCTGAAGCGCCTCGATGACGCGCATCGGGCTCAACGCGTTCGTGACCATGACGCGCACGAACTCGTCTGTGGTCACCTCCCCGACCTTCACGTGCTCCTCCTGCGTCGTGGTCCCGGCATTCACGAACAGGATGTCGAACATGCGGCCTGACAGGCGCCCCTGAAGCGCCGCGACCTGCGACGGCTCGTTGATGTCGAGCGTCTCGATCATCAGCCGGCCTTCGGCGGCGTCCGCCAGATCGTGCAACCCGGTGCGGCCGCTCCCGGCCCGGACCGTGCCGACGACGCGCCATCCCTTGGTCAGGAACTCGGCGGCCATGGCGTGGCCCAGGCCACGGGACGCGCCGACGATCAGGATCGTGGAAGCGTCCCGGTCAGGTGGGTTGGAGGGCATAGCGGCATGATCCTTCATCGGTTCCGCGGTCGATCGCAGCTGGGGCGCGGCCTGCGCGTCCGGCGCCCTCGATCAACTCGGCCCCCATCCTCAACCCGCACCGGACGACTTGGCAATGCCGGCCGTCATGCACCATCGGCGTCGGCCACGCTCAGATGACCCGGATACCCCACGGCACGGTTCCAAGGATGCGGCAGCCCGTTTCAGTCACGACCACCGACTCGCTCAATCCGATGGTGAACACGCCCCACTCGCGCAGGGTGATCGGCACGTGGAAGCACATCCCGGGTTCCAGCGTCACGTCCATGGCGTCGAACAGGCTCATCACCTGCCACTCGCCCCAATCGGGTGCGAAGGCGATGCCGAGCGAATAGCCGCTGCGCTTGCGAAAGCGATCGGTCATGCCGGCGGCGTCGATCACGCGCTGCGCCGTGTCGTGCATTCCGGCACAGGTCGCGCCGGGCCGCATCGCGGCCAGAACCGCCGCCAACGCTTCCTGCACCACGGCCTCCAGCGCGCGCGCCAGCGGCGGCGGCGGCCCCAGCCAAGCCGTCCGCATCAATCCGGCGTGGTAGCGATGCTGGCTGCCCGACATCTCCAGGAACACGCTGTCGCCCTGCTCCAGCACCCGCCGACGCCAGGTCGCATGGGGCACGCCAGCGCGCGGTCCCGACGCGACAAGCGGCTCCATGCCCATGTATTCGGCGCCGGCGGCGAAGGAGGCCTGCATCATCGCCGCCACCACGTCGTTTTCGCTCGTGCCAACCCGGATCGCGGCAAGCCCCGCCGTGATGCCGGCATCGGCCTGCCGCGCGCTCGATTCCAGTGCCGCGATCTCGGCGGGGGATTTCACCCGGCGCAAGGTTTCCACGATGCCCGTCACATCCTCCAGCACCGGGAATGCCGCGAGCAGCGTCTCGTAGAACGAGATCGGCAGGAACCAGCCGCCCTTCTCAATGGCGACGCGCCTGCCGGCCAGGCCCATGCGGCGCAACGCGCCGATCAACACCGCGGCCGGCGCCGTGCCGTCATCGTAGGTCTCGTATCGCTCCAGGACGGTGTTGCGGAGGAAATTGCGCAGTTCGAGTTCACGCAGCACGAAGAAGGGCGGCCCTTCTGCCGGCAGGATGAGGCACTGGAACGTGTAGTAGCCCGGCGTCTGCTGCCCCGTCAGGTAGAAGATGTTCTCCGGGCCGGTGAACACGGCGGCGTCGAGCCCGCGCCCCGTCATGACGGACCGCACCCGGGCAATTCGGACGGCTTGGTCCGCGGCCGCGAAGGCCGAGTCTGCGCCGCGCGTCATGCAGCCCAGAGCAGCGCGCCGCCTTCGCCGTGCCGGGACAATCCCAGGCCAGGGCCCGCCGGCAGGTGCAGCAATCCACCGTCATAGCGCAGCAGGCCGACCGGATCGTCGGCCAGCCCGTCGGCGCCATACAGCTCGTGGAACGCCGCCCCCAGCGCACGTGCCGCATGCGCCGCCGCCAGGGTGCTGACGCTGCCTTCGTTCATCTGACCGACCATGAATGAAATTCCGGCGGCGTGCAGCATGGCTCCGGCCGTCAGCAGGCGGTCCAGGCCGCCGAGCTTGGCCAGCTTGAGGTGCGCCAGCGGCGCCGCACCCGTTTGCACCATCTGCGACACGTCGGCCAGGCTGGCGAGACTTTCATCCAGCATCAGCGGCATCGGCGCGGCGCGGGACAGCGCGGCCTGGGCCGCCCAGTCGCCGGGTGCGATTGGTTGCTCGACGTAGCGCAGCCGCAGGGGCGCCAGCGCGGCAAGCCGGGCGGGTGCCTCGGCCGCCGCCCAGCTTCCGTTGGCGTCGACGCAAAGCTGGATCTGCTCGCCGAACCGGGCGCGCAGCAGATGCAGGCGCCGCAGGTCGTCGGCAAAGGAGCCGAATCCCACCCGCAGCTTCAACTCGGTGAAGCCGCGCGCGACATACCGGGCGGCGCGGTCCAGCAGGGTCGCGTCGTCGCTGCGGAACAGCGTCTGGTTGGTGGGCAGCGTCGGCGCGTACACGCCGCGCGAGCCTAGGAGATGCTCGGTCAGGGTGAGGCCGGCAGCCCGGGCGGCGCCATCCGCCGCCGCCATCTCGACCAGCATGCGGGCCGGTGGCGGCAGGGCGGGCCAGGCGGCATCCAGGCTGGCGACGATCGCGACCCAGGGCAGCGACCAGTCGACCCCGGCGACGGCGGCCACGCATTGCGCCACCAGCGTCTCCGGTGCGATGCCGGACAAATAGGCGATGTTCATCCGGCTGGCGCCCAATGCCGCCACGGCGCCGTCGTCCTCGACCACCAGGCGCAGTTCGTCCAGCCCCGGCACCGCCCCGGACGCGGCGGTATGCAGCACGGTGCCATCGGCATAGGACAGGGCAATGCGGGTGAGCCTGACGCGGCGCATCACGCCGCGATCCGGCCCAGGAAGCGCGCGATGCGGTCCGGCACCGCGCCGTCGAAGAATGCGGCGGGGGGCGCCTCGTGCACGATCTGCCCGGCATCCATGAAGACGACCCGGTCCGCAGCACGCCGGGCAAAGCCGATCTCGTGGGTGACGACGATGCTGGTCATGCCTTCCGCCGCCAGTTCCGCCATGACCTGCAGCACCTCGCCCACGGTTTCCGGATCCAGCGCGCTGGTCGGCTCGTCGTACAGCATCAGCTCCGGCTGCATCGCCAGGGCGCGGGCGATCGCGACGCGCTGTTGCTGGCCGCCGGACAGCTCGTCCGGATAGGCGTCGGCGTGCCTGGGCAGGTGCACCTTGGCCAGCAGGCGCCGGGCCTCGGCACGGGCGGTCCGCGCCGGCTGCCCCCGCACCCGCATCGGCGCGAGGGCCACGTTGTCCAGGGCGGAAAGGTGGGCGAACAGCTCGAAGTTCTGGAACACCATGCCGATGCGGCGGCGCACCAGCGGCGCCTGCACGCCCGCCGCAGCGATGTCCTGGCCGCCGAACAGGATGCGGCCGGACCCGATCGGCTCCAGCAGGTTGAGGCAGCGCAGCAGGGTGGACTTGCCGGAGCCGGACGCACCCAGCATCACCAGGCACTCGCCCCGCGCGACCGAAAGGCTGGCGCCCCGCAGCACATCCAGCGCGCCGAAGCGCTTCCACAGCGCCGTGGCTTCCAGCAGCGCGGTCAGCGCACGCGGCCCGCGTCGGCGGTGGCTGCCAGCATCGTGTCGGTCATGCCGGCCCGCGCGCTGCGCCGCCGGCGGTGCAGCGCCCGCTCCACGGCGAACTGGCCGGCCATCAGCACGGTCGTCATCGCGAGGTAGTACAATCCGGCCGCCGACAACGCTTCCAGGTAGCGGAAATTGGCCGATGCGGTCTGGTTGGCCACCAGCAGCAATTCGTTCACCGCGATCACCGAGACCAGCGCCGACAGCTTCAGCATACCGATGAACTGGTTGCCGATCGGCGGGATGACGATGCGCAGCGCCTGCGGCAGCACCACCCAGCGCATCACCTGCGCCTCACCCATGCCGAGCGCCCGCGCCGCCATCCGTTGTCCCCGGCCGACCGCGCGGATGCCGGAGCGCATGATCTCCGTCATGTAGGCGCCTTCGTTCAGCCCCAGCGCCAGGGTGGCGCAGGTGAAGCCGGACAGCACGATGCCGAAGGACGGCAGCACGTTGAACACGAAGATCAATTGGAACAGCACCGGCGTGCCGCGAAACAGCCAAAGGTAGCCGACCGCGCAGGCGCGCAGCGGCCAGGTGCGCGATTCCTGCAGCATGGCGACCAGCAGGCCGACGACCAGCCCCGCCGCAAGCGCGGCGCCGCTGATCGCGAGTGTCATCGATGCGGCGTCGAAGAAGCGCGCGCTGACCACGTAGTCCCAGATGAGCGGGAGCGAGACCATCCGCGCGTCAGAAGATCGAGCCGCTCTCCGGCAAGTTGTACTTGGCCAACAGCGCCTTGTAGCTGCCATCCGCCACGGCCGCCTCCACGCCGGCCTCGACCGCGTCCTTCATGGCGCCGTCGCCCTTTCGCACGGCGATGCCGATCTGCGTCTTCGCCTCGAACGGTTGCCCGGCGATCTCGAACACGTCCGGCATTTCCGTCACCATCTGCGAGGCGCCGGGAGTGGAATTGAACAGCGCGTCCGCCCGCCCCTGCCGCAGCGACAGCGCGCTGTCCTGGGCGGTCGGCAACGTCAGCACGCCCGGTTCCGGCTTGCCGGCGGCCTTGCAGGCGTCGACGTCCTGCCGGGCATAGGTCTCCTCGATCCCGCCAAGCGTCACGGCGATGCGGCGGCCGCAGAGGTCGGCGCGCGAGGCGATGGTCAGCGGGTTGCCCCTGCGGACCACGATCTCGTCGCCGACGGTCATGTACGGTATGAAATCGACCTGCTCGGCCCGTTTCGCGTTCATGTACATGCCGCTGTTGATGATGTCGATGCGCTTGCCCTGCAACGCCGGGATCAACCCGGCGAAGTCGACGTTCAGCGCCACCGGTGTCAGCGCCATGTGCTTGGCGACCGCGTCGATGAAGTCGATGTCGAAGCCGACGAGCTTGCCGTCACGCTGGAACTCGAACGGCGCGAAGGTCGCGGCGGTGCCATAGGTCAGCTTTCCCGGTGACTGCAGCCCCAGCGACGCCTGGGCGTGGCCCGCCAGGGGAAGCAGCAGGGCACCGAGTGCAAGCAGGCAGCGGATCATGGCGGGCTCCGTTCATGTCCTGGCGCGAGCCCTGCCCGGGCGCCATGGACGGGTCGATCTTGCCGGCGGTCATGCATGGCCCATGCCAGCAAGGTTCCGCACCGCAGGCGTCATGCCCACCCCGCGCGGGCGAGCGGGATGGTGCCGCCGCTGGCTCACGCCAGGGTGCAGCGTCGCGGCACGCCCCGTTCGCCGGGCCGCAGTCGCAGCAACGCGCCTGCGAGGGGTTGCTCCCTTCGTTGCGTCGGCGTCAGCTTGTCGGTGGCGCTGGTGACGTAGAGCTCGTCCATGCCGGGTCCGGCGAAGCTGCACATGGTCGGCTGGCTGACCGGGAGGGCGATGTCGCGGTCCACCGTGCCGTCGGGGTGGAAGCGCCGCAATGCTCCCCCGCCGTGCAGCGCGCACCAGTAGCCGCCCTCGGAGTCCAGCGCCGCGCCATCGGGAAGGCCGTCCGGGCCAGGGACGGTGGCGAACAGCGTCTTCTGCCCGAGCCGTCCGTCGCTGTAGCGGAAGCTGTGGATCTGCCCGTGATTGCTGTGCGACAGGAACATGCGGCTGCCATCCGCCGACCAGGCCATGCCGTTGTGCAGTTCGGCGGCGTCCGGCGCTGCCAGGAGCCCTTCCGCCGTGGTGTAGCTGTGCAGGCTACTTGGCCGGGGCGTGCTCTGCGGGTCGGCAGGGTCGAACATCACGCCGACCCAGAACCGGCCGTCCGGGTCGCAGCCGCCTTCGTTGAAGCGGAACAAGGCCGGGTCGAATGGGGCGGACACCACGGGGACCAGCGCGCCGGTGGCGAAATCCAGCCGCGCCAGGCCCGACCGCAGCGCCACCAGCGCGCCGGACCCGTCAGCCAGCAAGGTGAAGGCGCCCAGGTCGGAGGTGACGCCCCAGCGGTCCTGCCGCCCGCTCGCCAGGTGCAGCCGGAACAACGCCGGGGCTTTCACGTCGATGAAGTAGAGCGCCCCCTCCGCCGGCGACCAGAGCGGCGACTCGCCGATAGTCGCCTTGGCATCCAGCACGAGCTCGATTTGGCTCATGGACGTTGACCTTTCCTGCTCCGCGCTGCCGATAGGCCCGGCCTTCGCCCAACAAACAGATCGGACCCGTTGCAACGCGTTCCAACCCCGCACGTAAGTGCCTTGGCCGGCGCGGTGCTGCCGGCAGGTTGGAATGGCCGGAGAGTCAGCATGAGCATGACCGTCAGCGAATTCGTTTGGCATCGGTTGAGCGAATGGGGTCTCAAGCGCGTGTTCGGATATCCTGGCGACGGGGTCGGCGGATTGGACGTCGCGCTCGAAAAGGCCCAGTCCAAGGACGGCATCGAGTATGTCCAGGTGCGCCACGAGGAAATGGCCGCGTTCATGGCCTCGGCGCACGCCAAGTTCACCGGCCAGGTGGGCCTTTGCTACGCCACCTCCGGGCCGGGCGCCACCCATCTGATCACCGGGCTATACGATGCCAAGATGGACCACGTACCCGTCGTGGCGATCGTGGGGCAGCAGGCTCGCACTGCCATCGGGGCGCATTACCAGCAGGAGATCGACCTGCAATCCGCGTTCAAGGACGTGGCGAGCGAGTTCGTGGTCACCGCCATGGTGCCGGAGCAGATCCGCCACCTGATCGACCGCGCCGTACGCATCGCCGCCGCCACCCGCAGCGTCACCTGCGTGATCATCCCGAACGACCTGCAACTGCTGGACTATGTCGACCCGCCGGTGGTCCACGGCACCACCCACACCGGCGTGGGCTATCCGGCGATGGCGAACACGCCGGGTGAGGACGGGCTGCGCCAGGCCGCCGCCGTGCTGAATGCCGGCAAGAAGGTGGCCATGCTGGTGGGCGCCGGCGCGTTGAACGCGACGGAGGAGGTCATCGCCATCGCCGACCGCCTACAGGCCGGCTGTGCCAAGGCGCTGCTGGGCAAGGCGGTGCTGCCGGACGACCTGCCTTGGGTGACCGGCGGCATCGGCCTGCTGGGCTCCGCGCCGTCCTGGAACCTGATGCAGGATTGCGACACGCTGTTCGTAGTCGGCTCCTCCTTTCCATACAGCGAATTCCTGCCGAAGCCCGGCACCGCCCGCGGCGTGCAGGTCGACGTCGACCCGACCCGGCTGTCGCTGCGCTACCCGATGGAGGTGAACCTGATGGGGGACAGCGCCGCCACATTGCGCGCGCTGCTTCCGATGCTGGAGCAGAAAGAGCCCGGCCCGTGGCGCAAGGACATCGCCAAGGACGTGGACAAGTGGTGGTCCACCTTGGAAGAACGCGCGATGGTGCCTGCCGAGCCGATCAACCCGCAGCGCATCTTCTGGGAATGCTCCAAGCGGCTGCCCGAGAACGTGATCATGACCGGCGACAGCGGCTCGGTGGCGAATTGGTACGGGCGCGACATCAAGATGCGCCGTGGCATGATGGGGTCGCTGTCCGGCAGCCTGGCCTCCCTGGGCGCCGCGACTCCCTACGCGATGGCGGCCAAGATGGCGTTTCCGGACCGTGTGGTGCTCGCCTTCATCGGTGACGGCGCCATGCAGATGAACGGCATCAACGTCATGATCACGATCTCCAAATACTGGCGGCAATGGTCCAATCCGAAGCTGATCGTGATGGTGCTGAACAACCAGGACCTCAACCAGGTGACGTGGGAGGAGCGGGTGCAGCTCGGAACGGGCAAGACCGAATCCACCCAGGCGATCCCCGATTTCGCCTACCACGCCTACGCCGAACTGCTCGGCCTGAAGGGCATCGTGGTACGCGATCCGGAGCAGCTCGGCGCCGCCTGGGACGAGGCGTTCAATGCCGACCGCCCGGTGATCATGAACGTCTATGCCGACCCGAACGTACCGCCCCTGCCGCCGCACATCACCTTCAAGGATGCGAGGAACTTCGTCACCATGATGCTCAGCGAGCCGGAGCTGGGCAGCGTGGTGAAGAACAGCGTCAAGCAGGTCCTGGCCAGCGTGCTGCCCGGCAAGGGTTGAGCGATGCCGCCGGAAGCGGCCGTCGGCGGCGTGTCCACACGGGCCAACACCACCGCGACGGACGCGCCGGAGGCGGACGGAACGGCGCACTGGGACGGAACCACGATCATCGTCGTGACGGCAGCTACGGGCGGCTCCCAAGGGCCAGGCTACGCTTGCGCCGATGCCGCGATCGTCAAGGTAATCACTGGCAAGCTGGCCCGGGTGATAGGTGGGCGTGACGCAATGGATCCGCCGGGCTGGCGCTTCGGCTGCACCGCAACGCGCGTCCGTCACCTGGGATGGTTCGACGACCACGTCCGCAGCGAGCGCATGCTGTTCGATGGCGCACCCGTGCCGGAACAGAGGCATATCGTACCGGACTGGCGGCAGGCCGGGCTGGGGCTGGGGCTCAAGCAACAGGATGCCGAACGCTTCGAAGTGGGGGCAGGATGACGACACGAACCACCACCACGGTCGCCACCTCGGCACTGGCGCTGCTTGGGCTCGCGGCCATGGCGCTCACCGGTCCCATCCCAAAGCGGGCGCCTTCGCGGGCGTTGCTGCCGCCACCGCGCTCACCGCTCGACCCCAAGGCGAGCGTGCGGTCGGCGCGGCGGCTGAACCGGGCTGCCGGCGTGCTCGCCGCCTCCGTGTTGGCCGACAGCGCCGTCGAGCACTACCGCGGATCGTTTGCCAACAAGGCGATGTTCACCCCGCTGATCACGGCCAGCCTGTCGCTGGCCGTGAGCGTGCATGGCAACGCCGATCGCCGGCCGGTGCCACATCGGCTGCGCGACGCCATGTATGCGCTGGCCGGGATGACGGGCGTCGTCGGCACGGCGTTCCACATCTTCAACATCGGCAAGAAGCCGGGCGGGTTCACTTGGCAGAACCTGTTCTATTCCGCGCCCATCGGGGCACCTGCGGCGCTCAGCCTGTCCGGCGCAATGGGATTCCTGGCGGAACGGGTGCGCGACACGCGGCCCGGCCTTTCGCCATTCATCCTCGGGTTGCCGGCGGGGCGCGTCGTGGCAGCGACCGCGGGTGCCGGGCTGTTGGGCACGGTGGCAGAGGCCGGGCTGCTGCATTTCCGCGGCGCCTTCAACAATCCGGCGATGTACGCGCCCATCGCCATTCCGCCCATCACGGCGGCGCTGCTCGGCACCGCCGCGTTGGGCCGCACCGGGCAACGCCGCACCGCCTTGCGCTGGTGGCTGCGGGTGACGGCCGTGATGGGATATGTCGGCGCCGCCTTCCACATCCGCGGCGTGGCGCGGCAGATGGGCGGCTGGCGCAACTGGAGCCAGAACGTGCTGAACGGCCCGCCCATTCCGGCGCCGCCCAGCTTCACCGGCCTGGCCCTTGCCGGCCTCGCCGCGCTCGGCCTGCTGGAGGACCATCCCGATGACTGACCGCTATCCCGGCTACGACGTGCTGAACAAGCAGGACACCCCGTCCTGGGATGCCATCACCCGCGAGGTGATCGCCAGGCGGCTGGCCGTCCCACGGGAGCCGCGCTTCTTCGACGGTGCGGAGTGGCAGGTCCTGACCGCACTGTGCGACCGCGTGATGCCGCAGCCCACCAGCCGCCCGAAAGTGCCGCTGCCGGCCTACGTGGACGCCAAGATCACCGAGAAGCACTTGGACGGCTACCGCTATGCCAGCCTGCCGCCTCAGGGCGAGGCATGGCAGCGCGGCCTGGCCGCCTTGGACCAGGAGGCGCAGGGCGCGCATGGCGCGCGGTTCCACGATCTGCCACCCGACCGGCAAGACTGCCTCATCAGGCAGATGCAGGAGGGTTCGCTGACGAGCGAGGCCTGGGGCGGCATGCCGTGCAAGGAGTTCTTCGAACACAGGGTGATCGCCGACATCACCCATGCCTACTACGCCCATCCCACGGCCTGGAACGAACTCGGCTTCGGCGGGCCGGCCAGTCCGCGCGGGTACGTCCGCATGGGGCTGGACCGGCGTGATCCCTGGGAGGCGGCGGAGGCCAAGCCCGGCCAGGAAGACCAGGCGCTGCGGGACAACACCCGTGGCGTCTAACCCGTCCCTGGATGCAACCGCTTCGCCGCGCGCGGTGGATGGCCGCGCGCCGGACGTGTTCACGGTGGGCGGCTGGGTGCCGATGAAGCAGTTCCGCGACGACGAGGAAGTCGATTTCGTCGTCGTCGGCACGGGTGCCGGTGGCGGCCCGGCGATCGCCGGGTTGGCGGAAAGCGGCTTCTCCGTCGTCGGCTTCGACGCCGGGCCATATTTCCGACCGCTGGAAGACTTCGCGTCCGACGAGACGGAGCAGAACAAGCTCTACTGGACGGATGAACGCATCGTGGACGGCGCCAACCCGATGGTGATGGGCGGCAAGAACAGCGGCAAGGCAGTGGGCGGCAGCACCGTGCACTTCGCCATGGTCTCGCTGCGGTTCCGTCCCGAATGGTTTAAATCCCGCACCGCGCTGGGGTATGGCGCGGATTGGCCACTCGATTGGCGGGAGATGTGGGACTATTACGGCCGGGCGGAGAGAGCGTTGAGCATTTCCGGCCCGGTGAGCTACCCGTGGGGGCCGAAGCGCCCCCGCTATCCATACCGCTCGCACGAGCTGAATGGCGCGGCGGAGATCCTGGGACGCGGGGCGGAAGCCATGGGCTACAGATGGACCCCGACCCCGCTGGCGACCGTCTCGGCCCCGCACGGCAAGTCCCACCCATGCGTGTACCGGGGGTTCTGCCGCTTCGGCTGCTCCACCAATGCCAAGCAGAGCCAGCTGGTGACCTTCATCCCCCGCGCGCTGAAGGCGGGCGCCGAGATCCGTGACCTGGCCATGGTGGGCAGGATCGAGGTGAAGGACGGCCGTGCCACGGGCGTGCACTACATGCGCGAGGGGAAATGGCGGGTCCAGCGCGCCCGCAACGTGATGGTGTCCGGCTACGCCATCGAGACGCCGCGCCTGCTGCTCGCCTCCGCCACCGACCGCTACCCGGACGGGCTGGCCAACGGGTCCGGCCTGGTCGGCAAGAACCTGATGACGCAGTCCAACCAGGCCGTGTTCGGCACCATGGACAACGAGGTGCGCTGGAACAAAGGGCCGCCCTCGCTCTCCCTCACCGAGCATTGGAACTACGAGGACAAGAAGGACTTCGCCGGCGGGTATTGCTGGATGGCGCAGGGCCCCTTGCCGATCGAATGGGTGACCGTCCAGACCGGATCGCGCGGCCTGTGGGGCCAGGCGCTGCGCGACGAGATGGCGAAGTACAACCATAGCGTCGGACTGAAGATGGTGGGAGAAATGCTGCCCGACGAGCGCAACCGCGTGACCCTGGCCGACGACCTCGACCAATACGGCCTGCGCGTCGCCCGCGTGACCTACAGCTGGGGCGACAACGACAAGGCGTTGATCCAGCACGCGCTGGGGCAAATGCAAACCAGCCTGGAGGCGGCGGGCGCACGCGATGTGTTCCGTCAGGAGAACGACACCAACCATCTGGGCGGCACCGCGCGCATGGGCTTCGATCGGGAGACCAGCGTCGTGGACAGGGATTGTAGGAGCTGGGACATCCCGAACCTCTGGATATGCGACGGGTCGGTTTTTCCCACTGTCGGCGGTGTTAACCCGCATCTGACCATCACCTCGATCGCCATGCGGACGGCCGACCGGATCAAGGCGATGGCGATGGATGGCTCGCTGCACTGAGTCTTGGCTTGATCGGGTAGACACGATTGGCCTGTTGAGATCGATCAGACGACCTTCTGGACCGGCTTGCGCTTCGCATGGATGGCCGGAACACCATACGAGCGACATGACCGATCGGCCTGGACCGTCCGCGGCGTGCCTGCGCGTCATCGACCTGGAAACCACCGGGGACAGTTTGCGCAACGGCGGCGTGGTGGAGGTGGGCTGGCAGGATCTGGCGCCGGATGCCGACGGGCGCTGGGCGTTGCGTGGCGGCCCGGAGTCGCGACTGGTTCAGCCGGGCTGCCCGATCTCGGCCGTGACCTCCGCCGTGCACCACATCGTCGACGAGGACGTGGCGGGCGCGCCAGCCTGGACCGCGTTGGCGCCGGAAATCCTTCAGGGCGAAGGTGTGGTCGCGCTGGCGGCGCACCGCGCGGCATTCGAGAAGCGTTGGTGCCTGCCGCGGCTGACGGGGCGGGCACGTTGGATCTGCACCTACAAATGTGCGTTGCGACTGTGGCCTGACGCGCCGTCCCACTCCAACCAGGGCCTGCGCTATTGGCGCCGGCCGCCCGGCCTGCACCGCGCCACCGGGCTACCCGCGCACCGGGCGGGGCCGGATGCCTATGTGACGGCGCACCATCTGCGCGACATGCTGGCCGAGGCGAGCGTGTCGCAATTGCTGGCCTGGTCGGAGCAGCCGGCATTGTTGGTCCGAGTACCGACCGGGGCGCTACGCGGGCGGCGCTGGGACGAACTGGACGATGCCCAGCTTGACCGGATACTGGGCGGGGAGTGGGGCCAGAACCCCGACATGCTGTTCACCGCGCGGCAGGAACGGGCCCGGCGCGGCGGCGGCGGCGGTCCGCGCGAACAGATGAGGCTGCGTCTCTGAGGCCGGGCTGCCAAGCCTTGCGCAGGCGATGCCGCCATCAGGCTCCCAGGTATGCCTCCCGTATCCGCGGATGGTCCGCCATATCCTTTGCCGGTCCTTCGAGCACGATGGCGCCGTGCTCGAGCAGGTAGGCGCGCCCGGCGACCGAGAGCGCCATGGCGGTGTTCTGCTCGACGAGAAGGATCGTGACGCCTGTCTCGGCGATCAGGGCGAGGCGATCATAGACCTCTTCGGCGATCAGCGGCGCCAACCCGAGCGAGGGCTCGTCCAGCAGCAGGACCTTCGGCCGCGACATGAGCGCGCGGCCGACGGCGAGCATCTGCTGCTCGCCACCCGAGAGCGACCAGCCATACTGCGCCGTTCGCTCCCTGAGGCGGGGAAACAGGGCATAGACGCGATCGAGGTCGGCCGCGCTGGATTGGCCCGGGCGCTTCCACGCCGCGGTTGCGACCTCGAGGTTCTCGAGCACGGTCAGGCCGGGGAAAATGCGGCGGCGCTCCGGCGCATGGGCCAGGCCGGCGCGCACCCGCCGTTCCGGCGAGAGCCCGGCCATGCGGGCGCCGTCGAAGGTGATGGCGCCGGCGCGGGGGCGGATCAGGCCGGAGAGGGCGCGGAGCAGTGTCGTCTTGCCGGCGCCGTTCGATCCCAGCAGGGCCACGCACTCGCCGGCATCGACCCGCAGGCTGACGCCGCGAAGCGCCATGACGGGCCCGTAGGCCACGTCGAGGCCGTCACACGCGAGCATAGGCACGCCTGCGGCCGAGATAGGCGTCGATGACCCAGTCGTCGTTGCGGATTTCGGCAGGGGTTCCCTCGGCGATCTCCTGGCCGAAATTGATCACGGTGATCCTGTCCGCCAGCCGCATGACCAGACCCATGTTGTGCTCGATCAGCAGAATGCTGAGGCCACCCCGGCGGAGGTCGTGCACCAGGGTGATGAGCCCCTCCACCTCGCCGGAGTTAAGGCCGGCGGCGGGTTCGTCGAGCAGCAGGACCTTGGGGTTGCCGATCAGGGCGCGCGCGATCTCGATCTTGCGCTGCTTGCCGTAGGGCAGCGATCCGACGGCGCGGCCGCTATCCGCCTCCATCCCGAGCCGGGCGAGCAGGGCGTGGGCCTGCTCCCGCATCCTCCTCTCCTCGGCGCGGAAGCCGGGGGTGCGCAGGACGGTCCGCACCAAGCCGCTGCGATAGAGGGCGGCGGCGCCGACGAGCACGTTCTCCAGCACCGAAAGCCGGTGGAACAGCCGGCCGTTCTGGAACGTGCGGACCATCCCGGCGCGGGAGACGACGGTGGCGGAGCAGCCCGACAGCTCCCGGTCGTCCAGGCGGATGCGGCCGGATGACGGCCGGGTCGCGCCGGACAGCATGTTGACCATCGTGCTCTTGCCCGCGCCGTTGGGGCCGATCAGGGCACGCACCTTGCCGCGACCGACAGCGAGGTCGACGGCGTCGACGGCCTTCAGGCCGCCGAACGTCCTTGTCAAGCCGGAGACGACGAGGATGTCGTCCTGCGCCGACACGGACGCGGCCTGGTGTTCAAGCGTGGCGGTGGGCATACCGGACCCTGATCTGGTTGACCGCCCCGGCCAGGCCGGACGGCAGCAGGACGAGCACGAGGATGATTGCGGCGCCAAACACGGTGAGATAGGCCTGCCCTACGAACCGCAGCCATTCCGGCGCGAAGCTCACGAGGATGCAGCCGGCGATCGCCCCGGGGATCGACACCTCGCCGCCGACGATCAGCATGACCAACAGGGTGATCGCGCGCACCCCGTCGAAATCGCTGGGCGCGATGTAGTTGGCATAGTGGGCATACAGGGCGCCGCTGACCGCGCCGTATGCGCCGCACAGGGTGAAGGCCAGCAGCTTCGTGCGGACGACGTCGACGCCGCCCGCACGGCACGCCATCTCGTCGTCGCGCACGGCCACCATGTCGCGGCCGAAATGCGAGGCACGGACCGCGCCGGCGACCAGGCTGCCCGCGACGAGGAAGGCGAGCGCCAGGTAGTAGAAGCGCGGGTCGGAATCGAAGGTGAAGCTGCCGACCGATACGGCGGGGATGCCGCTGACGCCATCGTCGCCGCCGGTCAGGCCGATCCAGTTCTTGGCCACGATCTCCGTCGTCACGTTCAGCCCAACCGTGGCCAAGGCAAGGTAGTGTCCTCGCAGGCGGAGCATCGGCGCGCCCACCGCCATGCTGAGCCCGGCGCCGAGCAGGATGGCGACGGGAAGCGCCGACCAGAACCCGAACCCGGCGCGGGTCGTCAGCAGGGCGGCGGTGTAGGCGCCGACGCCGACGAAGGCGGCCTGCGACAAGTGGATCAGCCCGGTCCACCCGAACGCGAACACCAGGCCCAGCACGGCGATGGCGGAGATGACGGCCAGGTCCAGGATGCGCAGGCCGTAGGTCGGCATGATGGATGGCAACGACAGCACCAGCAGGCCGCCGAGCAGCAGCAGGAATGCACGCGCGACCGCCCATACCGGCGCGGGCCTCATCCCCGGTCCCCGATGCGCTCGCCGAACAGGCCCTGGGGGCGGAAGAGCAGGAAGACGATCATGAGCAGGAAGACCAAGGCGTCCTTGTAGGCCGACGAGACGTAGCTCGCGCCCAGTATCTCCGACAGCCCGACCAGGATCCCGCCGCATATCGCACCGGGGATGCTGCCGAAGCCGCCGATGACGGCCGCGGCGAACGCCTTCAGCGCCAGGGTGTCGCCCATGTTGACGTCGATGAACCACATGGGCGAGAGCAGGACGCCGGCAATGCCGGCAAGCGCCGCGACGAGCACCCAGGTGAAGCAATACACCCACGTGACGCGGATCCCCATGAGGCGCGCGGCCTCCGGATCCTGGGCCAGGGCCCGGAACTGCCGCCCGACGAAGGTGCGGTGCATCAGGAGATAGACGCCGACGATCAGCACCGCGGTCACGGCGATGACGAAGACGGCGTGCAACGGGATGACGGCGCCCGACCAGTGGAGCAGCCCGCCGCCGACCGGTGAGGCGACGCGGGCCGGCAGCGGCCCCCATATCAGCTGGGATACGTTCTGGATGGAGATGCCGATCGCGACCGTGCCGATGACGATGGTGACGGCCGGCTTGCCGCGGAGCGGCTGGAACACCGTCAGGAAGAAGGCGATGCCCACCAGCGCCATGACCACCAGCGTGCCCAGGTAGGAGACGCCGAGGCCGGCCTGAGTGTAGGCGAGCGAGGAGGCCCCGACCAGCGCCCCGACGACGACGAGCTGGCCGGTGGCGAAGTTCACGACACCCGTCGCCTCGTAGGCCAGTTCGAAGCTAAGCGCGATCACGGCGTAGATGCTTCCGATCGAGAGCGCGCCGACCAGGAGTTGCAGGAACTGCGTCACGTCAAGCGGGATGGGTGGGGTAGGTTGCGACCAGCCTGATGTCCCTGGTGTTCGGCGCGAAATCGGCAAGCGACACGCTGTGCGCCATGTCGCCGCGGTCATCCGTGGTGTAGGTCCGGGTGACGCCGTCATACCCTTTCAGGGCGGCGAAGTAGTCCCGCAGCTTGGCCTTGTCGGGGCCGACCTTGCGCAGCCCATCGGCCAGGATCATCGCGGCGTCGTAGTAGCAGGAGCCGAACGGGTCGGCGCGCATCTTGAAGCGGTCCAGGAACTTCGCCGCGTATGCGCCGCTGGCCGGGCTGCGGGCGTCGCCGATCACGGCATCCATGATGCTATAGATGCCGTCGACATCGGCGGCGGTGACCAGGTCCAGCAAGGCGGGGTTGACGAAAGACGAGTTGCCGATGAGCGGGGCGGTGATGCCCAGCGTCCGCCGCTGCGTCAGGACCAGGGCGCCGTCGCGCACGTAGGAGATGGCGACCAGCGCCTGGGCGCCCTTGTTCTTCAGCGACAGGAGCTGGGCGGAGAAGTCGTTGTCGCGGGCGCCGTAGGTCTCGCGCCCGACCACCTTCACATTGGCCCGGCCCAGAACGGCCTCGATCGCGTTGGCCGAGGCGGCGCCGTAATCGTCCTGGACCTGAAGGATGCCCACATCCTTGGCGTTCATCCGCGTGGCCAGCGCCTCGCCGGTGGCGTCGCCGGCCATGTTGTCCGGCGGCCGGATGCGGAACATCCAGGGGTTCTTCTTGTCCGCGATCGCAACGCCGCCGCCGGCATAGACCGTCGGGATCGCGGCCTTGGCCACCGCCTGCTCCACGGCAAGGTTCTGGATGGTGTAGCTGCTGAGGAAGACGAAGACGGGGTCCAGCTGCTGCGACAGCTTGATGAAGGCGTTGACCGCGACGCTATTGGACGCCTGGGTGTCCTCGAACACGATCTTCAGCTTGCGGCCGTTGATGCCACCCGCGGCGTTGATGTCGTCCTGCGCCATCTGCAAGCTGTCGTAGTATTGCAGGCCGGAGCCGGCGAGCGGACCGGTGATCGGGACGGTGGCGCCGACGACGATGTCGTCGGCAGCGCGGGCAATCCGCGGCATGGCTAGGGCGGTTCCTGCCAAAAGGCCAAGGGCGGTGCGGCGCTTCAGCATCGTCGGCTCCTTCATGCGGCGGATTGACGGGCGAACCTGGCTTCCAGGGCGGCGAGGTGCATCAGGTCGGCGTATTTCTGGCCCATGTCGAACAGGCTCGAATCGTGCGGGCCGATGGCGCGGTCGCCCACGCAATCCACCATGACGACGGGCCTGAACTCGTGCGCGCAGGCGTCGACCACCGTCGCGCGCACGCAGCCGCTGGTGGTGCAGCCGGCAACGAGGAGCGTGTCCACCCGGCGATGGGCCAGCCAGCCGGCCAGGCCGGTGTCGAAGAACGCGCTGGCCTGGCGCTTGCGGATCACCAGCTCGCCGGCCGCCGGCGTCAGCGCGGGGACGATCTGGCTGAGCGGGCTGGTTTCCGTGAGGGTCAGCAGGGGAGGCACCTTGGCCGCGAACACGCCGGCATCGGCGGCATCGTCGGCGTAGACGACGCGGGTGTGGGCCACCGGCCAGCGGTTCCGCCGGGCAAGGGCGAGCAGGCCCACGGTCCGCGCGATGGCGTCGGGTATGTTGCCGCCGCCGAAATGGGCGGGGTCGGTAAAGCCGACCACGAAGTCCACGACGACCAAGGCGGGGGCGATGCCCAGGCCCAGGGTCTGGGCGAAGCCTTGGCGGCGATAGATGTCCAGTTCGTCCGTCACGCTGCGGCACCGTCCGAGGCGGCGCGGTCTGCCCAATGCCGCTCGAACGCCCACGCGTCCGGAAAGCCCATCAGCGTGCACATGCGGTCGAAGCCGTAGCTCTCGGAGCCTGGCAGGGCGGTGCTGTCGCCCTGTGCCAGCAAATGGCCGTAGACGCGTTCCAGCGCCGCCGACACCGCCAGGAAGCCGATGGCGGGATAGATGGCCACGGCGTAGCCCAGGGCCTGGAGCCGGGCCGCCGGCAGGATCGGCGTGCGGCCGCCCTCGACCATGTTGGCCAGCAGCGGGGCATCGATCCCGCCGCCGATGCGGGCCATCTCGTCCACGCTTTCCGGGCTCTCCACGAACACGATGTCCGCCCCGGCTTTCGCGTACAGCTTCCCCCGCGCGATCGCCTCGTCCAGGCCGAGCGCGGTCCGTGCGTCGGTCCGGGCGACGATCAGGAAGTCCGGGTTCGTGCGGCTGGCGACCGCGACCTCGATCTTCAGCGCCATCTCGTGCGCCGGGATGACCCGGCGGCCCGGAGTATGGCCGCATTTCTTGGGCGTCTCCTGGTCCTCGATCTGGATCGCCGTCACCCCCGCGGCCTCGTAGCCGGCGACAGTGTGCCGGATGTTGAGCAGGCCGCCATACCCGGTGTCGGCATCGGCGATGACCGGCGTGCCGCACATGCGGGCGAAGGCGCCGACGCGGCTGACCATGTCGGAATAGGTGGCAAGGCCCACATCGGCGAGACCCAGATGGGAGGCGACCGTGCCGAAGCCCGTCGCATACAGGGCACCGAAGCCCAGGCCGTCGGCCAGGCGGGCGGAGATCATGTCGAAGATCCCGGGCGCCACGACGAAATGGCCGTCCTTGAGTGCGGTGCGCAGGCGGGCATCAGCCATTGGCGGCTCCTCCGTATGTGGTGCGGCGTGCCGCGAGTTCGGCCCGGACCTTCGGCATCAGGCCGCCCGCAGCCAGGATGGCCGCGACCTCCGCACCCAGCGGGGCGGCATGCCAGGTCCGGCCGGACTGGGTGATGCACGTGCCGTCGATGCTGGCCTGGACGCCCGCCGCCAGCTCCGCATCGGGCGAGACCAGCACGACCAGGCCGAGGTTGATGGCGTTGCGGAAGAAGATGCGGGCAACGCTGGTGGCGATGACCGCCCGGATGCCGAGTGCCTTCAGCGCGATGACGGCGTGCTCGCGCGAGGATCCGGTGCCGAAATTCCGTCCGGCGGCGATGATGTCGCCGGTGCGGACCCGGGCGCGGAAGCCGGGATCCAGCGCTTCCAGGCAATGCGCGGCAAGGGCGGCAGGATCCGTCAGCGCGAGGTAACGGCCCGGGAGGATGGCGTCGGTGTCGACGTCGTCGCCCAGGCGGTGGACGCTGCCGGCGATCATGCGTGGACCCGCGGGAGGTCGGCCTCGGCCAGCGTCGGGGACACGATCTCGCCGGCGACCGCCGCGGCGGCGGCGACCCAGGCATTGGCGAGGTAGACGGCGGCGGTCGGGTCGCCCATGCGTCCGCGGAAGTTGCGGTTGGTGGTCGCCACCGCCGTCTCGCCGGCCGCGAGTATGCCCATGTGGCCACCGAAGCAGGCGCCGCAGGTGGGGGTGGACACGGCGGCGCCGGCCGCGGCGATCGTCTCGAGCAGCCCTTCCGCCATCGCCTGCCGCCAGATCGCCTGGGTCGCCGGCACGACGATCATCCTCACATCGGGGCTGATCGTCCGCCCGCGCAGGACATCCGCGACCTGCCGCAGGTCGGTGATGGTGCCGTTGGCACAGTTGCCGACATAGACCTGGTCCACACGCTGCCCCCGCAGCGCCGACACGGGCACGGCATCGCCTGGCGAGGGCGGCCGTGCCACCATCGGCTCGAGAACGGAGAGGTCGACGGTGAGCCGGGCGCGATACTCGGCCCCCGGATCCGGCAGGACCGGCGCGCACGCCGCCATGCCGCGTTGGCGCATGTGCTCGATCGACCGTGCGTCGCCTTCGAAGGCACAGGTGTCGGCGCCGGCCTCCACCGCCATGTTGGCGATGGCCATGCGCTCGTCGATCGAGAGCGCGGCCATGCCGGGTCCCCCGAACTCGAGCGCGGCATCCAGCGCGCCATCGACGCCGATGCGGCGGATGACCTCCAGGATGACATCCTTGCCGGTGACGAAACGGCCGCCGCCCGCCCGGTCCGGCGCGCCGACCAGGTCGATGCGGATGCTGTCCGGCACGCGCATCCAGAGGGCGCCGGTGGCAAGCGCGGCGGCAAGGTCGGTCGAGCCGAACCCTATGCCGAGCGCGTTGAACGCGCCCGCCGTGCAGGTGTGGCTGTCGGCGCCGAACACGACCGTGCCGTGGCCCACGAGCCCCAGCTCAGCCAACAGGGCGTGTTCGATCCCGCCACGGCCGGGTTCGTACAGGTGGGAGATGGCGTGGGTGCGGGCGAACTCGCGCAGGCATCGCAGCGCCTCGGCGGTGGTGACGTCCTTGGCGGGAGCGAAGTGGTCGGCGACGAGGACGACGCGGCTCGCGTCGAATGGGGCAGTCGCGCCCATGGCGGCGAACTGGTCGAAGGCGAGCGGGCCGGACACGTCGTTGAGCATGAGGATGTCGGGCACCACGGTCGCGATCCCGCCCGCGCGCACCGCCCCGCCGCCGTGGCGGGAGAGGATCTTCTCGACGATGGTGGATGGGTTCATGCACACGGTAGCACAACCCTATGCGCGCCGGAACGACGGCGTAAAGCAAAAAATGCCAAACCTATCATTGGATGACTTGATGATTTTCCTCTTCCTTGTGCACACGTTAGCACTTAGGTTGTCCGAGGCGGAACGGGAACGTCGATGGCAGACGGGGATATCGCTCGGGAGCGTGCGACGGTGGTCACCCTGGCGCGGCGGGCGGGGGTTTCCGCCTCCACCGTTTCGCGCGCGCTCAAAGGCGACCCGCGCATTTCCATCGAAACCAAGAAGCGGATCGAGGCGCTTGCGGTGGCCGCCGGCTACACACCAAGCGTCATGGCCCGGACCTTATCGGGCGGGCGCAGCGGCCTGATCGGCTTCGTGCTCGGCCCCAACAGCAACCCGTTCTATTCCGAGCTGCTGGAGGAAGCGGTCGCCCAAGCGGCCGAGCGTGGCTTGCGCCTCCTGTTGCTGCATGCCGGGCCCGGCCCGCTCGAAGACCGCACGGCCGAGGCGCTGCTGCAATACCAGGTCGATGGCTGCCTGATCACCTCGGCGCAGCTCTCGTCGCGCGCGGGGGAGATCTGCGCCGAGCACCGGGTGCCCGTGGTGATGGTGAACCGGGTGCCGAAGATCCATGCCAGCGCCGTCACCTGCGACAATTTCGGCGGCGGCCAGATCCTGGGAACCGAACTGCTCGAGTCCGGGCACCGCACGTTCGCGATCGTGCGGGGCGTCACGACGGCATCGACCAGCCAGGAGCGTGAGCGGGGCTTCGCCGGCCGGGTGGCCGAGCACGGCGGGGTGACGGCGCTGTGCCTGGAAGGGCAGTCGACCTACGGGGGCGGCTTCGCGGCGGGCCGGACGATCGCCGAGATGCCTGCCCGGCGCAGGCCGGCCGGCGTCTTCGCGGTCGCCGACATCATGGCGATCGGCGTCATGGACGCCGTGCGCGCGGCCGGGCTGCGCGTGCCGGAGGACGTCTCCGTGGTGGGCTTCGACGGCATCGCGGCCGGCGCGTGGCCGGGCTACGGCCTCACGACCGTCCGCCAGCCGATCGCGGCCATGATCGGCCGCGGGCTGGATCTCCTGGCCGCCCGCCTGGCGGACAGCGCCATCCCCGACGAGGTCGTCTCGCTGCGCGGCGAGCTGATCAGGCGGAGTTCCGTGCGGCTCGCATGATACGGGTAATGGAGAAGACAGATGACCGGATCGATCGACATCGTGTGCAACCTCTTCACGCCTCAGGAGGTCCGCAACAACCAGACCGGGCTCGACGCGGATTTCAAGTCGCAGGTCCGCATGTCCGACGCGATGCGGGACGGCGTCGAGATCGAAGACTACCTCGCCAAGATGGATCGCTCCGGCATCGCGCGTTCGCTGCTGATCGCCGTTCGATGCGGTGACCTGGCGGTGCGCGGATCCTTCGAGATCCCGTATGCCCGGGTGGCCGAAGTGTGCTCGGCGCATCCGCACCGCTTCTCCGGCCTGGCGGGTGTCGACCCGTTCCGCGGCATGCAGGGGCTCCGCGACCTGGAGGCGGCCGTGAAGCGGCATGGCTTCGTCGGCGCGCACCTCTACCCGCACTGGTTCGGATTGGCACCGGACGACGCCAAATACTATCCTTACTACGCCAAGTGCTGCGAGCTCGACATCCCGATCATGATGCAGGTCGGGCAGAACCTGGTCTATTCGCGCGAGCGCAGGCTGCCGAGCGTCGGCCGCCCGATCTGCCTGGACAAGGTGGCGATCGATTTCCCGGAGCTGAAGCTGCTGGGCATCCATATCGGCGTGCCGTGGACCGACGAGATGATCGCCATGGCCTGGAAGCACGAGAACATCTTCATCGGCGTAGACGCCTACGCGCCGAAGCATTGGCCGTCGCAGCTCGTGCGCTACCTGGACAGCTACGGCCGGGACAAGGTGTTGTTCGGCACCGATTGGCCGGTGATCGATCCCGAACGCGCCGTGCGCGAGATCGACGAGCTGAAGCTCCGGCCGCAGACGATGCGGCAGCTGATGCGCGAGAACGCGCTGCGGGTGTTCCGCCTGCCGGAGAGTGCCGGCACCGCGGCGGCGGCATAGCCATGCGCACGGCGAGCCTGCCAGGCACCTACCGGCCGATGACCATGGCCTCCGGCATCCGGGCCAACCGGGCGCGCGGGCCGGGCAAGACGGCGCTGATCTGCGGCGACCGGAGCCTGACCTACGCCCAGCTCGTCGACCGCATCGACAGGGTGGCCTCGCTCGCGGCCGGGCTGGGTCTGGCCAAGGGCGACCGGGCCGCGATCGTCGCGACGAACTGCCTGGAATACATCGAGATCGTGGACGGGCTGGCAGAGGCGGGGCTGGCGGTCGCGACCCCCAACCCCAAGCAGACGGCGGCCGAGCTGGGCTACATCCTGAACGATTGCGGCGCCCGGGTCGTCTTCGTCGCCGCTGCGCTGGAGCCGCTGTTGCGGGCCGCCGACTGCCCGGCCATCGAGCGGGTCATCGTCATCGGGCCGGAGTACGAGGACCTGCTGCTGCAGGCCCGGCCGGCGGCGCTGCCCGTGGTGGAGGAGTGGGACGCCTTTTCCATCCCCTACACCTCCGGCACCACCGGCAAGCCGCGCGGCGTCGTGCTGCCGCACCGCGCGCGCGTCCAGGTCGGGTTCTGCATGGCGTCGGAATACGGCTGCTACGGGCCGGACGACCGCTTCCTGGCGATCACGCCGATGTTCCACGGCGCCGGCTACAGCTTCGCCCACGCGGCGGTGTTCTTCGGCGGGACGTGCGAAATCCTGCCGGGCTTCGAGCCGGAGGCGACGTTGCGCGCGCTGAGCCTGAACGGCGCGACCGGCACGTTCATGGTGCCGACGCTGTTCAACGCGATCTTCGCGCTGGAGAAGCCGCTGCTGGACCGCTACCGCGCCATCCCGCTGCGCGCGCTGATGTCCAACGCGGCGCCGCTGCCGCAGCGGACCAAGGAGGTGATCATCGAGTATTTCGGCGACGGCCTGCTGCACGAGCTATACGGCTCGACCGAAGGCGGCGTCGTCACCAACCTGCGGCCCAAGGACCAGCTCCGCAAGGCGCAATGCGTGGGCCACCCGTTCACCATGAACCAGGTCAAGCTGCTGGACGAGCAGGGGCAGCCCGTGGTCCGTGGCCAGGTGGGCGAGTTGTTCAACACGTCGCCCTGCCTGTTCCTGGGCTACTGGAACAATCCGGAGGCGACCGCGGCCGCCATGCGGGACGGCTGGTTCTCCGCTGGCGACCTGGCCTGGGAAGACGAGGACGGCTGCTACTACATCGTCGACCGCAAGAAGGACATGTACATCTCCGGCGGGGTGAACGTGTTCCCGCGCGAGGTCGAGGAGCTGCTGTTCCGCCTGCCCGGCGTGGCCGACGCGGCCGTTGTCGGCGTGGCCGACGCGTATTGGGGCGAGACCGGCAAGGCGTTTCTGGTGATGCGGCCCGGCGAGGCGATCGATCCGGCGGACGTGCTGGCGGCATGCAAGCAAAGCCTGGCGGGCTACAAGGTCCCGCGGCACGTGGCCTTCGTCGACAGCCTGCCGCGGAACGCCGCGGGCAAGGTGCTGAAGACCGAACTCCGGCAGCGCCCCTGATGGACGTGCCCGCCATCGCCGATCTGGCAGGTCCGTTCCGTGCCGAGGGCATCGACGCGGTGACCGACCCGGCCGAATGCGCCGTCGCCTCCGCCGACTTGTCCGGAGCAGCGGAGCGGCCTGCCGGTGTGGTGCTGCTGCCCGCCGACCAGGACCAGGTGCTGCGGCTGGTGCGGGTGGCGCGCGCCCATGCGATCGCGCTGTTCCCGCGCGGCGGCGGCTGGTCCTACACCGCGGGCTACCGGCCCGATGGCGGCGCCATCGTCGATGTCTCGCGGCTGCAATCGATCGCGATCGACGCGGCGGGCGGCACGGTGGAGGCCGGGGCCGGCGTCACCTGGGCGACGTTGCACGAGACGCTGGCGGCAGCCGGGCTGCGGGTGCCCAGCTTCGGCCCGCTCTCGGGTCTTGGCGCCACGGTGGGCGGCGGCGCGGCGCAAAATGGCGGGTTTTTCGGCAATGCGGGGCACGGCGCGCTGGGCGACGGCACGGTGTGCGGCGGCGTGCTGGTGACGGGCACCGGCGCGGCGGTGCGGCTCGGCCCGGAGGACCGCCTCGACGGCAAGGCGGCACCGCAGCCGCTGGTGGGCGATTGCGGCGCGTTCGGCATCCGCACCGCCGTGGTGCTGCGCACGATGGCCATCCCGGCCGAGACCGGCTTCGCCAGTTTCGACTTCCGGGATGGTCCGACCGCCATCCGCGTCCTGGCGAGCCTGGCCGGGACAGCTGCCTTAGGCGAGGCCTACGTGTTCGACCCTGGCACGCATGCGAACCTGGCCCGTACCGGCTTCTCGGTCATCGAGAGCGCGGAGATCGCGGGCGACCTGCTGCGCGGCGGCCAGGGAAGCGGTTTCCTGGCGCGGCTCGGCGGGCTGGTGCGCACGGCCCGGGCCGGCAAGGCCTTCGTCGCCGATCTGCGATGGTCGCTGCACGTCTCGTTCGACGGCACCGCGGCGGAGGTGGCGGCGGCGCGGGCAGACGTGACGGAGCGGGCGTCGGCCGCCGGCGGTGAGGCCATCCCCGACGTGATCCCGCGGGTGACGCGGGCCAGGCCGTTCCGCCGCATCAAGGCCCTGCTGGGGCCGGACGGAGAGGCCTGGCTGCCGTGCCACGGCGTGTTCCCGGCGGCCGGGGGCGAGGCGGGGCTGGCGGCGGCGCAGGCGGAGCTGGCGCGGTCCGCGCCTGAGATGGCCGGGCACGGTATCCGCGCCGTCGTCCTCGGCGTGCTCATGGGAGACCGGGTGGTGATCGAACCGCAATTGTTCTGGCCCGATGCGCTGGGCCCGGCGGTGCGCCGCAAGGCGATGCCGGACCAGGTCGCCGCCTTCGGCGACCGGCCCGCCAACCCGGCCGCGCGCAAGGCGGCCCTGGACTTGCGGCAGCGGTTGACGGCTGCCCTGGACGCGGCCGGAGCCACGCATTTCCAGCTCGGCCGCTCGTATGCGGTCGCGCCCGACCTGCGGGCCAAGCTGGCTGCCTTGAAAACGAAGTTCGATCCGGACGGCATCATCAACCCGGGCGCGCTCGGACTCTAGGAGGACTGGCACAATGGATATCGGCGTCTTCATCCCGATCGGCAGCAACGGCTGGCTGATCTCCACAACCTCCCCGCGCTACAAGCCGAGCTGGGAGCTGAACCGCGACGTGGTGCTCAAGGCCGAGCGTTACGGCATGGATTTCGCGCTCAGCATGGTCAAGCTGCGTGGCTTCGGCGGCGAAAGCGAGTTCTGGGACCACTGCCTGGAAAGCTTCACGCTGATGGCGGCGCTCGCTGCAGTGACCACGCGGATCAAGCTGTTCGCGTCGTCGGCCGTGCTGACCTTGCCGCCGGCGCTGGCGGCGCGGATGGCCGCCACCATCGACGCGGTGGCGCCGGGCCGGTTCGGGATCAACATCGTGTCCGGCTGGCAGGAGGCCGAGTACAGCCAGATGGGGATGTGGCCGGGCAAGGCGCATTTCGACCGCCGCTACGAGTATTGCGGCGAGTACGTCCAGGTCATGCGCGACCTGTGGGAGACGGGGCATTGCGACCTGAAGGGTGCGTTCTTCCAAATGACGGATTGCCGCCTGAGCCCGCAGCCCCGCGGCAGGATCGAGGTCGTCGCAGCCGGGCAGAGTGCCGTCGGCATGACATTCGCTGCCACCCACGCCGACTACAGCTTCTGCATGGGCGAAGGGGTGAACACGCCGGCGAAGATGGCCTCCAGCGTCGGGCGCCTGGTCGAAGCGGCGGGAAAGACCGGCCGCAAGGTCGGTGCCTACGCGCTGTTCATGGTCATCGCCGACGAGACGGATGCGGCGGCCGAGGCGAAGTGGGAACTCTACAAGGACGGCAAGGATCTCGATGCGCTGAGCTGGATGGGGGTGCAGGCTGCCGCCGACACGAAGGCGGATGCGAGCTCGACCGCGAAGAGCATGACCAACCCGGTTTCCGCCGTGAACTTCAACATGGGCACGCTTGTCGGCTCGTTCACCACGGTCGCGCGCCTGCTGGACGAGGTGGCGACGGTGCCGGGCGTCGCGGGAATCATGCTCACCTTCGACGACTTCATCGCCGGCATGGACCAGTTCGGCACCCGCATCCAACCCCTGATGGCTTGCCGGGCCACGATGCGGGCTGAGGCCTGATGCGAACGCCGGCTCGGCACTTCGTGACGGTCGCGGGTCCGGGCGGCCCACGCCGCGTCCACTACACCCGCATGGGCGACGGGCCGCCCGTGCTGCTGCTGCACGCGTCGGCGACGTCGTCCGGCGAGATGCGGCTGCCGCAGGAGGTGTTCGCGCGCGACTTCACCGCCATCGCGTTCGACACCCCGGGCTATGGGCTGTCCGAACCTCTCGCGCTGGGCCGCGCGCCGGAGATCGAGGACTACGCCGACGCGCTCGCCGCAACGGTCGCAGCGCTCGGCATCGGCCCCGCGGCGGTATACGGGCGGCACACGGGCGCCTCCATCGCCGTGGATTTTGCCCGGCGGCATCCTGCCCGGTGCACGATGGTGCTGACGGACGGTTACCCGATCTGGACGGCGGAGGAGCGGGCGAAGATGCTCGACGCATACCTGCCGAAGCTGGAGCCAAGCTGGGATGGCGGCCACCTGCTGTGGTCGTGGTTCCGCTACCGCGACCAGCACGCGTTCTGGCCCTGGTTCGACTGGCGTGCCGCAAGCCGGTCGAAGCGGGACGTGCCGGCACTGGAATTCATCCACCGGGGCGTGATCGAGTTGTTGCAGGCGGGCGATGGCTACCGCGTCGGCTACTCGGCGGCATTCCGGCATGATGGGCGCGCGGCGCTGGAGGGGATCTCTGTGCCCGTTTGCCTGGGCACCCGGCCCAGCGACTTGATCCACGCCATGCGAGACCGGGCACCGGCGGGTGCCTGGCGAGAGGTGCTGCCATCGGAGCCGTTGGCCGCTGCGGTGGCGGAGCGGGCGTTGCTGCATCGTCGCCGCGGTGATGGTCCGGTGCCCAGGGCGCCCGGCTGCGTACCCGTGGCCGGGCGGTCGACTCCGGACTTCGTTGATGTCGCGGGGCATCAATGGCTGGTGCGGCGCAACGACGGACCCATTGAGGCGGAGACGCTGTTGCTGATCGGGGAAGTACCGGGCGGCTCGGCAACCCTCGTACCGCTCCTCGAGGCCTTGCCATGTGCGGCGGTCGCGTTCGACCTGGCTGGGTTGGGCGAGTCGCGGGGCCCGATCGTGTCAGTCGAGGATTGGGCACGGCAGTTGCTGCTCGCCCTGGACCAGGCCGGGATCGGGCGAGTACGCATCTACGCCCACCGCGGAGGCTGCACCGTCGCCGTCGCGTTGGCGTTGCTGGCGCCGGAGCGGGTGACGGGCCTGCTGTTGGCGACGCCACTGGTCGTTGCAACCACGATGCGGGAGACCCTGGTGGATCGTTACGCCCCGGATGCGGCGCCGGAGTGGGATGGCGGGCATCTCCTGCGGGTGTGGCACCATCTGCGCGACCAGGAGATATGGTGGCCGTGGTTCGATCGGCGCCAGGCGGCGGCGCTCGAGACAGATCCCGCGATCGGGGCCGAGGCGCTGGCGGCCAGGGTGTTGCCGTGCCTCCAACAATGTCAGACTTACTCGGCAGCCTGGCAGGCGGTGTGGCGCTACGACCTGCTGACCAAAATGGCTGCCGTGCGACAGCCGATCATGGTGGGTGCGGCCAAAGGCGATGCCTTCGGCCATCTGGCCGAGGTCGCGGCGTCAGTCGTGGACAGCCAAGTGACTGTGTTGCCGGACGATGTCGTCGCGCTATCGGCAATGCTTGCGCGCGCGGCCCTTTTCCGAGAGGCATGAGCGGAGATCGGGATGGCGCATGACGCGGCATGGCGGCTGTGCTTGCCGCTGGCCCGCCGGCCGTGTCCCCGAGGCTACCCGACATCTCCGTCAAGCAGCCGATACGGATCACGTCCGGCTGCGACCACGCCCTGCGCAGCGGCAGCGCCGGGAGCCGCTTTCGTCAGCGCCTCCATCTGGACGACGCGCTGGTCCTTCGATCTTTCATATTGGAAATCGAGGGCGAGGCCACCGAAAGCGAGCAGGCCGAAACCGAACATCATGATCAAGGCACCGAGGCGCATCGGCGATCCCGCACGGGCTGAAACAACACGAACATTCGTTTGCCCGCCAGATCCACCTGCCGCAGCGACCTGCTGGCTGTGGACGGTGCCGAGCCGTTTGCGCAAAGGTCCACCTGCCGTGTTACCTTTCATGATGTCAGCACAATGAATGGAGCGCGACAGTGACGGAACCAGCCGATTTCGGGTCATTCGGCCGCTACCATGAAACGCCGTTGCGCCAAATGCCGGCGGCGATGAGAGCCGCCTATGACACGACGATGCGGTTGCGCGGCCAGGTGCCCGGCCCTCACAAGATCTGGCTGGCCAATCCCGCCTTGTCCGAGACGGTCGTGCCGGTCGGCGCCTATTTCCAGACGCGTTCCACCCTCACCAAGGCGGAAATCGAGATCGCCACCAATGTGGTGAACGGCCGCTGGCGCACGGCCTACTCCAACTACGAGCACGAGACGATCGCCGAGGAGGCGGGCGGCCTGCCGGCCGACAAGGTGGAGGCGCTGATCGCCGGGCTGCCGACCGGCTTCGCGGAACCCCGGTCCCAGGTGGTCTACGAGCTGGCGGTGACCCTGGTCGCGCCGCGGGTCGTGCCCATGGGACTGTATCGCCGTGCGAAGGCCTTGCTCGGGGACGCCGGGATCGTCGATGTGACGATGCTGATCGGTTGGTTCACCGGCGTCTCGCTGACGCTGGCCGCCTACGACGTCCCGTCAAACGCAACCGGTCTTGAGCAGGGATAGGCGGCACCATGAACGACGCGCATCTGGGTGGGCGCCTGCCGCTCCTCGATCCGGCTGGCCTGGGAGGCGAGCAGAAGGCGGTCCATGCCCGGCTGGCCGAGACGATGGTCAAGTGGGCCGACGAGTCCGGCTTCCAGAGCAGCACGGACGATGGCCGGCTGATCGGACCGTTCAACCCGGTGCTGCTCAGCCCCGCCATCACGCCGGCCTTCCTGGACCTACAGGCGGCCGAGCAGGCGCACACCTCGCTCGATGCCCGGGTGCGCCAGGTCGTCATCCTCGCGGTCGGCGCGGCCTGGCGGTCGGATTACGAGATCTACGCGCATGCGGCGGTCGCAGCCAAGGCGGGCTTGCCGGACAGCGTCGTCAAGGCTCTCGCAGCAGGCAGCGTGCCGGACGAGCTGACCGCGCAGGAGAAGCTGGCGGCGCGTTTCGCGCGCTTGCTGTCCACCAGCCACCGGGTCGATGCGGCGCTCTACGGAGAGGCAGAGGCAGCGTTCGGGCCGCGCGGCCTGGTCGACATCATCTTCCTGGCCGGCTGCTACCACATCGTGTGCGGCTTGCTGAACACGTTCGAGATCCCTGCCCCCGTGGCACCGGCGCAGGTCGGGCCAAGCCGGCCCAAGCAGGGTACGCTGTCCACAGTGGCGCTGTTCCCGGTCAAGTCGTTCCTCGAGAACCTGGTCGTCCGCAGCGACAATTCCGTGCTCGTCACGTCGATGAACGCGCGGGAGCTGTTCTACGTGCCGCCAACCCGTGGGGACGCTCCCGTGGAGCCCGTGCTGCTGCATCGCTTCGACCAGCCGACGACAGGCCTCGTCGAGATCGAGCCGGACCTGTTCCTGGTGTCCACGTCCAACCTGTACACCACCCACGAGTCCTTCCTGCACCGGCTGGACCTGCGGGGCTACCAACCGGGGTCGAGGGTCGAGCCGGAACAGGTGTTCCGCTTTCCGGACACGGCACGCGGCCTGAACGGCAGCTGCCTACTCGCCCCGGGACTTGTGCTGGTCGCCGATTGTTTCGCCGGGCTGATCTGGCGGGTGGACGTGCAGCCCGGCGGACGCCTCGTCCACGCCCGGGTCTGGCTGGCCCACGACAGCATGGGCTACTTCCCGGGCAAGCTGAAGCCGGAGCAGCCCGGCGTCAACGGCGTGCGCTACGCCGCCCGCAGCCGCTACCTTTACTACACCGCAACCGCGAAGAAGCTGCTCATGCGCGTGCCGGTGGATGCGGCAACGCTCGAACCGGCCGGCCCGCCCGAATTGGTGGTGGCGGGCCGCATGGGTGACGATTTCTGCATCGACGAGGATGCCGCCGTGATCTACCTGGCCACCCACCGGCAGAACAGCATCGACCGGATCTCCACCGATCCCGGCGACAATAGCGGCTTTCCGCAGAGCGTCGTGGGGGACCCGTTCACCGAGGCGCTAGTCGGGCCGTGCAGCCTCGCCTGGGGCCGAGGACCCGGCGAATACGGCTCCGTTGCCTTCGTGATCAGCGACGGCGGCACCGCCTCCCCGGCTCCGGGCGGACCACTGCCGGCCCGGCTGCAGCGCGTGGTGTTTTGACGTCGACCGGTCCTGCGGGAGGTCGCGCCGGGCACCCGGTCGGGTCCGACACCGCCTTGGTCCATCGGCATCCGAGTGAAACCGCACCCCATGGCTGACGCCCGAGAGAGTGGCGCAGCAGCGCCTCCACCCCATTGACACACCACGCTGGCCGTTGTGAATGACCGTTCATTCACAACCGAGGCCATGACCATGTCCGGAAAGCGTCGACTTGAACGGCTTGACGGCCAAACAGCCCTCGTCACCGGCGCATCGAGCGGGATCGGCGCCGATCTCGCCCGCATCCTGGCAGGCCTGGGCGCCTGCGTCATCCTCGTGGCCCGGCGCGCCGAGGCGCTGGAACGCCTGGCAGCCGAGATCGGGCCCGGCCAGGCCATCGTCCGATGCAGCGACCTCGCCGACGAGAGTGCGCGCCTGGCCTTGCAAGCTGACCTCGCCAAAACGGACATCCTCGTCAACAACGCCGGGTTCGGCATCTATGGCCCGTTCGCCGAAGCCGATTGGGATGCCGTCCGCCGGATGCAGGAAGTGGACGTCGTCGCGCTGATGCATCTGACGCATGTGGCGCTGCCCGGCATGCGGTCCCGTCGCCGGGGCCGAGTGCTGAACGTCGCGTCCATCGCCGGCTTTCAGCCGACGCCACTGTACGCCGCCTATGGCGCCGGCAAGGCGCAGGTCATCTCCTTCGGGATGGGCCTCAACCACGAGCTGCGCGGCTCCGGCGTCACCTGCACCACCTTATGCCCGGGCGTGACCGCGACCGAGTTCTTCGACGTCGCGCGTCAGCCGTTGAACCGGTTCCAGCGCCGGAGCGTCATGACGAGCCGGGCCGTTGCCGAGATCGGCGTCCGGGCCTGCCTCGCCGGCCGCCCCATGGCGGTGGCCGGCCGGCTGAACGCGATGACCGCGAGCCTCGGGCGGCTCTTTCCGCTCTCGCTCTCCACGCGGATCGCCGGCGCCGCGATGGCTTCCGATTGACGGCCCCTCCCGTCCAGCCGTTCGACCGCAAGGACGCGATCATGGGCGCATCTCTCGCCCTGTTCGCGGAGCGCGGCTTCCACGGCACGCGGGTGCCGGAGATCGCCGAGCGCGCCGGCGTCGGGGTGGGTACGATCTACCGCTATTTTCCGACGAAGGAAGCGCTGGTCAATGCGGTCTACCGCGACCGCAAGCAGGCGTTCGCGGCCGCCATGGCCGTCGCGGTCGACCAGGACGCGACACCAGGTGACCAGGCTCGTGCCCTTTGGCGCGCGTCCGTTGCCTGGGCGCAGGCCAACAGGTCCGCGTTCCGCTTCCTGGAACTGCACCACCACGCCGACTACCTCGACGCCGAGAGCCGCGCCGCGACCGAGCAAACCCAAGCGGTCCTCCGAACCCAGCTCGCCGACGCCCGCCGCGCCGGCGCTGTCCGCAAGGATTTGTCGCTCGACATCCTGGTCGCCCTGCTTTCCGGCGCCCTGGCCGGCTTCGTCCGCGATGCCGACGCCGGTGCGTTCAGAACGGATCGGCCGACGATCGACGCGGCGGGCGTCGCAGTCTGGCGGCTCGTGGCGGCCTAGTCCGACCGCGCCCTATGACCGACTGGGGGCAGGACGGGGTTCGAGCCAGCCGGGATACGGTCCAGATCTTCCTGCTTCAGCCTGGTAGGTGCCATTCCCGCCTGCTGGGGCGAGCAACGCAGCCAGTTGTTCAATGACGGCGACCAGGAACGCGCCGAGGCTCGTGAAATCAACGTCAACCCGTTCATCGATGTGATGTTCGTCCTACCCATCATCTTCGTGGTGGCGGCCTGCTGGCCGCGGTGAACGTGGCGGTCAGTCCTCTCCCTCGACCAACCAGCCGCAGCCACGATCGGACAAGCCCGTCTACCCGGCCATCCAGGGCGACTGCACCCTTGTCGTCGACGAGGCGACGGTCAGCCGGGCCGGTGGGACGTCCGGATACAAGCGAACTGAGTTGCGCCAAAGCTGTCGTGCGTTGCTAAGTAGCGTGGGATTGCTTCATTTGCGCAAGCAGAGCACCGATCGCGGCTGCAACGAGCAGCGATGTCGCAGGCGCGCGGCGGACGATCGTGGCCACCACCTCTAGCCGCACCTCGACAGCGCCCATGGCATCTACAAGGATCGGTATGACCTGCTGATTGACCACCGCCCGCAATCCGGTCGGAGCAGGGGGTTGTTCGAGCAGGTACCGTCGGTCGACCATCGCGAAGCGCTCCTGCACATACTCAGATCACTTAGTGCTGGAAGCCAGTGAAGGTTGCGTCCCGTAAGGAACGCGATCGGCGTGGCCGGCGTAGTGCGCGCATAACCCGGGAGTGGGACCATGGTATCCAAGGCATCGTTCACGCCTTACACGAGCCCGGCCGGCGGTTGGGGTTCGGCTAAATCGCTCGGCAACATCCTTCGGCGCGAGGGGGTGCTGGGCAGTGCTGGCCTGGCATTGACCCGGCAGAACAAACCGGACGGCTTCCAGTGCGTGAGCTGCGCTTGGATCAAGCCCGCCAACCCGTTGCCGTTCGAGTTCTGTGAGAACGGCGCAAAGGCAACTGCTTGGGAGCTCACATCCCGACGCTGCACCCCTGCATTCTTTGCCGAGCACACCGTGACCGAGTTGCTCGGTTGGGACGAGTACCGGCTCGAGCAGGCCGGGCGGCTCACGCATCCCATGCGCTACGACGCGACCAGCGACAAATACGTCCCGGTATCATGGGGCGACGCGATCGCCGAGATCGGCCGCGAATTGCGGGCGGTCGAGGACAAGCGGGAGACGGTGTTCTACTCGTCCGGCCGCTGTTCCAACGAGGTCAGCTACCTCTATGGACTGTTCGCTCGGCTGTACGGCAACAACAACCTGCCCGACAGCTCCAACATGTGCCACGAGACGACGTCCGTGGCGCTGCCACTCAGCATCGGCGTGCCTGTCGGCACGGTGACGTTGGACGACTTCGCCCATACCGACTGTATCCTGTTCTTCGGGCAGAATCCCGGGAGCAATGCCCCGCGCATGCTGCATCCGCTACAGGAGGCGAGCAATCGGGGGGTACCGATCATCACCTACAACCCGCTGCGCGAGCGCGGTCTGGAGCGGTTCACCAACCCGCAATCGCCGGCCGAAATGCTGTCCGGCCATGAGAGCCGCATCAGTTCGCAATACAATCAGGTTAAGGCGGGTGGGGATCTCGCGGCGCTCACGGGCATCTGCAAGGCGCTGGTGGCGTTCGACGCAGCGGCCGTGGCGGCAGGAGACCCTGCCCTGCTCGACCGGGCATTCATCGCTGAGCATACGCACGGCCTGGATGAATTCACCGCCTGGCTCGGCGAGTGGGCTTGGGACGAGTTGGAGCGGCGGTCTGGGCTGCACCGGGCGCAGATGGAGGCCACGGCGCGGGTTTACAGCCAAGCGAAGGCCGCCATCGCGGTCTACGGCATGGGCCTGACGCAGCACCGTGCCGGGGTGGAAACGGTGCAGATGCTCCTGAACCTGCTCCTGCTTCGCGGCAACATCGGCAAGCAGGGCGCGGGTGTCTGCCCGGTGCGCGGCCACTCCAACGTGCAAGGGCAGCGTACTGTCGGCATCACCGAAAAACCGGAGCTGGTCCCGATGGACATGCTGCGCGACCAGTTCGGCTTCGAGCCGCCGCGCGAGAAGGGCCTCAACACCGTCGAGACGTGCGAGAAGATCCTCGAGGGCAAGATCCGCGCTTTCGTCATGCTGGGCGGCAACTTCGTGCGCGCCATACCGGACCATGGGCAAATGGAGCCCGCCTGGCGGGGCATACGCCTGACCGTCAACGCCGCCACCAAGCTGAACCGCAGCCACCTCGTGCACGGCGAGATCAGCTACATCCTGCCCGTGATCGGCCGCATCGAGGTGGACCGGACGGCGCTCGGCCCGCAGGCGATCACCATGGAGGACACCTCCGGGTGCATCCACGCTAGCCGCGGGCTGCGCACCCCGGCGTCGCCGCATCTGATCAGCGAAATCCGGCTGATCGCGGAAATGGCCAAAGCCTCGCTCGACCCAAACCCGAAGGTGCCGTGGGATGCCTGGATCGACAACTACGCCCTGATCCGGGACGCCATCGCCGAGACCTACAAGGAGATATTCCACGGCTACAACGAGCGCATGTGGAAACCCGGCGGGTTCCACCGCCCGATTCCGGCCCGCCAACGCGTCTGGAAGACGAAGAACGGCAAGGCCAACATCATCACGCCGGAGGGTTTGGACGAGGACAAGGACATGCCGGAGGCCGGGCATGACGTGCTTCGGCTGATCACGTTGCGGTCCAACGACCAGTTCAACACCACGGTGTATGGCTACTCCGATCGTTTCCGCGGCATACACGGCACCCGGGACATCGTGTTCATGAACCGTGCCGACATGGACCGGTTGGGCGTGCAAGCGGGCGAGAAGGTCACGCTGCGGACGTCGTCAGATCGAGACACTGTCGATCGCAAGCTGAAGGACCTGGCAGTGGTGGCGTACGACATCCCGGTTGGCTGCATCGGTGCCTACTATCCGGAGGCAAATGTCTTGATGCCGATCTGGCACTATGCACAAGGGAGTTTCGTGCCAGCTGCCAAGTCTATTCCGGTAACGATGCACAAGCAGTCGGGCATCGTGGAAGAGCCATTGCTAGCCGGGCCAAAATAGGGCTCAAGGACAACTGTCGCCTGGTCGCTCGGTGAACAACGGCACGGTGATGGCTTCGGGAGGCATCCAGCGAGACTAATCAACGTGCTGGGAAAGACTTTGCGAAGTAAAGGCCGGGGTTTAGCCCCGGTCCTCACCATCTCGCTCCGGGTTCGACACGGCGCCAGCGGCGGCACAAGACGCTCACGTATCGGGAACGCCAGTCGCTGCCGCAGACAGCAAGATAGGCTCCGTGCCGCCGGATTTGGGCGTTGGCGACAGCCGCTACGCCGCCATCTGAGGACACGCTGCAATGGCACTGCGATCGGCGCCATCCAAGATCGCATGCAGGCGCTGGGTAACCTGCGGCAAGTCGTGGAAGCGGAACTCGCGACGGCACAAGCCCCTGCCCTCCGGCTGCTCCCAAACCTGGCGGTGCTTTACCGGAACAAGGTCGTCTTGACCGAGGCATTGGGAGGGCCAGACAGCACCGCTGCCCGTGCCATGGTGCAAGACTTGATCGAGGAAGTTCGCTTTGTCCCTTATGACGGCGCCTTGCGCATCGAGTTTCGAGGCGAGTTGTGGGCAATCCTAAGTTTCGTCCAGGCCGGTGGAGCAGGGGATTCCAACAGGACGATCACCACGTCAGGACTTGCTATGTATATGCGAGTTATGATGGTTGCGGGGACAGGATTTGAACCTGTGACCTTCAGGTTATGAGCCTGACGAGCTACCGGGCTGCTCCACCCCGCGTTACCAGCGGCTTGCTGGTCCAGATCGCGCTTTGGCGGTTTGGCGAGCAAGTTCGCTTTGGTCGGTGTTTGGAAGACCTGGCGGCGACCGACTTTCCCGCACCTTGAGGTGCAGTATCATAGGCGCTGGGGGTTTTCACGTCCGAGTTCGGGATGGGATCGGGTGTAGGCTCCCCGCCATGGCCACCAGGTCGTCCAAGCACCTGTTCGGCTGTCGTTCGTCGGTTTTGGACGTGCGACGACTGTTCTGGTGTGGACTTGGTTCTGGTGCGGCGTTTGTGTGTGCTGGATGGATGGCTGCCGGCTTTGTGGTGGCTGACAGCCTTGGTGGGCGATGATTGCTGTGCATGGTGGTGTATGGAGCCTATTGGGCGATTAGGACCAGTTAGCTGCATGCCTTACGGCACTTCCACATCTGGCCTATCAACGTGGTGGTCTACCACGGCCCTCGGGGAGACCTGGTTTTGAGGTGGGTTTCCCGCTTAGATGCTTTCAGCGGTTATCCCGTCCGCACATAGCTACCCGGCCGTGCCGCTGGCGCGACAACCGGTTCACCAGAGGTGCGTCCATCCCGGTCCTCTCGTACTAGGGACAGATCCTCTCAAGTCTCCAACACCCACGGCAGATAGGGACCGAACTGTCTCACGACGT
>CAXTJM010000007.1:0-168389 GCA_964244585.1 uncultured Acetobacteraceae bacterium
CGGTGAGCACCCGGGTCGTCTCCTGGAAGGAGGCGGCGCTGATGAAGCTGTGGGTTTGCAAGCTGGCCTTGGTGATGCCCTGCAGCACCGGGGTCGCCACCGCGATCCGGTCGTCCTTCTGCAGCTTGCCGTTTTCCGCGTCGAACTCGACCCGGTCCACCTGCTCGCCGCTGAGGAACGTCGTATCGCCCGGATCGGTGATCTCGACCTTCTGCAGCATCTGGCGGACGATCACCTCGATATGCTTGTCGTTGATCTTCACGCCCTGGAGGCGATAGACGTCCTGGATCTCGTTGACCAGGTAGTCGGACAACGCCTCCACCCCCAGCACCTTGAGGATGTCGTGCGGCACCCGCGGTCCGTCCACCAACGGGTCGCCGCGGCGGACGAAGTCGCCCTCCTGCACCGAGACGTGCTTGCCTTTGGTGATGAGGTACTCGGTCTCCTCGCCGGTCTCGTCGTTCTTTACAATGATGCGGCGTTTCGCCTTGTAGTCCTTGCCGAACTCCACCCGGCCATCCGTCTCCGCGATGACGGCGTTGTCCTTCGGACGCCTTGCCTCGAACAGTTCCGCCACGCGCGGCAGGCCGCCGGTGATGTCGCGCGTCTTGCTGCCCTCGCGCGGGATGCGGGCCAGCACGTCGCCGGCATGCACCACCGCCCCGTTATCCACTGACAGAATGGAATCCGGGTTGAGGAAATAGCGCGCCTCCGTGCCGTTCGGCAGCTTGAGCACCTCACCCTTCTCGTCCTTCAGCTGCAAGCGGGGACGCAGATCGACGCCCTTGGTCATCTGCTTGTAGTCCACCACCACGCGGGAGGTGAGGCCGGTGACCTCGTCCACCTTCTCGATCAGCGTCACGCCATCCAGCAGGTCGAGGTACTCGACCGTGCCAGCCCGCTCCGTGATGATCGGCAGGGTATAGGGGTCCCACTCCGCCAGCTTCTGCCCGCGGGTGACGGCCTGGCCGTCATCCGACAGCAACCGGGCACCGTAGGGCACGCGGAACCGGGCACGCTCGCGGCCCTTGTCGTCGGCCAGCACGATCTCGCAGTTGCGCGACATCACGACCTGGATCTTCGCACTGTTCTCCACCACCACGCGGTTCTTCACCACGATGGTGCCGTCATGGCTGGCCTCCACGTTGGAGACCTCGGCACCGCGTTGCGCCGCGCCGCCGATGTGGAAGGTGCGCATGGTGAGCTGCGTGCCCGGCTCGCCGATCGACTGCGCAGCGATCACGCCCACCGCCTCGCCGATGTTGACGGGCGTGCCACGGGCCAGGTCCCGCCCGTAGCAATGCGCGCACACCCCCACCGCTGCCTCGCAGGTCAGCACCGAGCGGATCTTCACCTGCTCCACGCCGGCTTTCTCGATCAGCTCGGCCTGCGTCTCCTCGATCAGCGTGTTGTTCGGCACCAACACCGCACCCGAGAGCGGGTCGGTCACGTCCTCTGCCGTGGTGCGGCCTAGGGTCCGTTCGGACAGGCTGGCCACCACCTCGCCGCCATCCATGACCGGCTTCACCGTCAGGCCACGCTCGGTGCCGCAATCCTCCTCATGGATGATGCAGTCCTGTGCCACGTCCACCAATCGCCGGGTCAGGTAGCCGGAGTTCGCGGTCTTCAGCGCGGTGTCGGCCAATCCCTTGCGGGCGCCGTGAGTAGAGTTGAAATACTCCAGCACGGTGAGGCCTTCCTTGAAGTTCGCGATGATCGGCTGCTCGATGATCTCGCCGGAGGGCTTGGCCATCAGGCCGCGCATGCCGGCCAACTGGCGCATCTGGGCCGGCGAGCCGCGCGCGCCGGAATGCGACATCATCCACACGCTGTTGGTGGGCTTGCCCACCTCCTGCTTGCTGATCTCCTTCATCATCGCGCCGGCAACCTCGTCCGTGCAGCGCGACCAGCTATCCACCACCTTGTTGTAGCGCTCGCCCGCGGTGATCAGCCCGTCCTGGTATTGCTGCTCGAACTCCTTGACCTCGTCCTTGGTCTTGCCGATCAGCTCCCACTTGTTGTCGGGGATGATCAGGTCGTCCTTGCCGAACGACAGGCCAGCCTTCGCCGCCTGGCCGAACCCCAGCCCCATCAGGCGGTCGGCGAAGATCACGCACTCCTTTTGGCCGCAATGGCGATACACCGCGTCGATCACGTCGGAGACGTTCTTCTTGGTGAGCTGCCGATTGATCAGCGAAAACGGCACGTTGACGTGCTTCGGCAGAATCTGCGCGATCAGCATGCGGCCCGGCGTCGTAACGACGATGCTGCGGATGCGCACACCCTCCGCATCCACCGTCTCGTAGCGGGCGCGGATCTTGTCGTGCAAATGCACGGCCTTGGCGGCAAGGGCGAACTCGATTTCGCCGATGGTGCCGAATGCCGTCGTCTCCTGGTCCTTGGTCTCGCGGAATGCCGCAGTCTCCAGGCTCAGATAGTACAGACCCAGCACGATGTCCTGGCTAGGCACGATGATCGGCTTGCCGTTCGCCGGGCTGAGGATGTTGTTGGTCGACATCATCAGCACGCGCGCTTCCAACTGCGCTTCCAGGCTCAGCGGTACGTGCACCGCCATCTGGTCGCCGTCGAAATCCGCATTGAAGGCGGTGCAAACCAGCGGGTGCAACTGGATCGCCTTGCCCTCAATCAGCACCGGCTCGAACGCCTGGATGCCAAGGCGATGCAGCGTCGGCGCCCGGTTCAGCATGACCGGGTGCTCGCGGATCACCTCTTCCAGGATGTCCCAAACCTCCGGACGCTCCTTTTCCACCATCCGCTTGGCGGCCTTGATGGTGGTGGCGTGGCCGTATTTCTCCAGCTTGGAGTAGATGAACGGCTTGAACAGCTCCAAGGCCATCTTCTTCGGCAGGCCGCATTGGTGCAGCTTCAGCTCCGGTCCCACCACGATCACGGACCGGCCGGAATAGTCGACGCGCTTGCCCAGCAGGTTCTGCCGGAAGCGGCCCTGCTTGCCCTTCAGCATGTCGGACAGCGACTTCAGCGGGCGCTTGTTGGCACCGGTGATGGCCCGGCCGCGGCGGCCGTTGTCGAACAGCGCGTCCACCGATTCCTGCAACATGCGCTTCTCGTTGCGCACGATGATGTCCGGCGCGCGCAGCTCAATCAGCCGCTTCAGCCGATTGTTGCGGTTGATCACCCGACGATACAGGTCGTTCAGGTCTGAGGTAGCAAACCGCCCCCCATCCAGCGGCACCAGCGGACGCAGCTCGGGCGGGATCACCGGGACCACGTCCAGGATCATCCAGGCCGGCTGGGCGCCACTCTCGCCGAATGCCTCGATCAGCTTGAGGCGCTTGACGAGCTTCTTGCGCTTGGCCTCGCTGGTCGTCTCCTTCAGCTCGGCGCGCAGGCGGACCTTGTCGGCCTGGATGTCGATGCCGGTCAAGATCTGCTTGATGGCTTCCGCGCCGATACCATAGCGGAAATCATCGCCATACTCGTCTTGCTTGGCCTCCAGCATGTCCTCGGACAGCAGCTGGTGCAGCTTGAGGTCGGTCGCGCCCGGATCGAGCACGACGTAGCTCTCGAAATAGAGGATCTTCTCCAATTCCTTCAGCGTCAGGTCGACCATGAGGCCGATGCGGCTGGGCAGGCTCTTGAGGAACCAGATATGAGCGACGGGCGAGGCGAGCTCGATATGCCCCATGCGCTCGCGCCGCACCTTCTGCAGCGTGACCTCCACGCCGCATTTCTCGCAGATGATGCCGCGGAACTTCATCCGCTTGTACTTGCCGCACAGGCACTCGTAATCCTTGATCGGTCCGAAGATGCGGGCGCAGAACAGCCCGTCCCGCTCCGGCTTGAACGTGCGGTAGTTGATGGTCTCCGGCTTCTTGATCTCGCCGTACGACCAGGAGCGGATCTGCTCCGGGGAGGCCATCTGGATCTTGATCTGGTCGAAGGTCGCGGCCGTGCCGCCCTGACCGAGGATCTTCATCAGTTCATTCATATCGACCTCCTAAGAGACGAGACAGCAAGTCCAGGGCGCCGCCCTGGACCCGCCAAAGGATAGTCGTCCTTTGGCAACCCATGCGCAGGTATCCAGAGGACGACTGTCCTCTGGTAGGGACGAGGGGCAAAGCCCCTCGCCTTACCCAACGCTATCCAAATCCACGTTCAAGCCGAGGCTCTTCAATTCCTTGACCAGCACGTTGAAGCTTTCCGGGATGCCGGCCTCGAAATTGTCCTGCTCGCGCACGATCGCCTCGTAAACCTTGGTGCGGCCGGACACGTCGTCCGACTTCACCGTCAGCATCTCCTGCAAGGTGTAGGCTGCGCCATATGCCTCCAGCGCCCACACCTCCATCTCGCCGAAGCGCTGGCCGCCGAACTGCGCCTTGCCGCCCAACGGCTGCTGAGTCACCAGCGAGTACGGACCAATCGACCGGGCGTGGATCTTGTCGTCCACCAGGTGGTGTAGCTTCAGCATGTAGATATAGCCCACCGTGACCTTGCGCTCGAACACCTCGCCGCTGCGGCCGTCGGTCAGATAGACCTGGCCGGAGGTGTTGAGCCCCGCCATGGTCAGCATGGTCTCGATGTCGGTCTGCCGCGCGCCGTCGAACACCGGCGTCGCGATCGGGATGCCCTTCTTCAAGTTGTCGCAGAGCTCGAGGAGTTGGTCGTTGCCCATCGGCTCGATCTGCTCGGCGAACTCCTCCGGGCCGTAGATGTCCTTCAGGCGGTCAAGCAGCGCCTGACGCTGCTGCCCGGTGCGGCGGTATTCCTCAACCAGCTCGCCCACCTGACGGCCCAGATTGGCACAGGCCCAGCCAAGATGGGTTTCCAGGATCTGCCCGACGTTCATCCGGCTCGGCACGCCGAGCGGGTTGAGCACCAGGTCGACTGGCGTGCCGTCCTCCAGAAACGGCATGTCCTCCAGCGGCGTCACGCGGGAGACCACGCCCTTGTTGCCGTGGCGGCCGGCCATCTTGTCGCCGGGCTGCAGCTTGCGCTTCACCGCGACGAACACCTTGACCATCTTCATCACGCCGGGCGGCAGCTCGTCGCCGCGCTGCAGCTTCTCGACCTTGCTGTCGAAGCGGGCGGTGATCTTGCCCACAGCCACGTCGAACTCGCGCTTCAGCGTCTCGACCTCGGCCATCACCGCATCGTCCTGCACGGCGATGTTGCGCCAGGATCCGCGGGGATGCTCGGACAGGATCTCGGTCGTCAGCTCGGTGCCGGCCTTGATGCCCTTGAACCCGCCGGACGCCTTGTGCCCCAGCAGCTTCTCCTGCAACCGGTTCAGAAACGACCGCTCCTGGATCGCCCGCTCGTCGTCGCGGTCCTTGGCCAGGCGTTCGATCTCGGAACGCTCGATCGCCATGGCGCGCTCGTCCTTGTCGACGCCGCGGCGGCTGAACACGCGCACGTCCACGATCGTGCCCGTGACACCCGGCGGCAGCTTCAGCGAGGTGTCGCGCACGTCCGACGCCTTTTCGCCGAAGATTGCGCGCAGCAGCTTCTCCTCCGGCGTCATCGGGCTTTCACCCTTCGGCGTCACCTTGCCGACCAGGATGTCGCCCGGGTTCACCTCGGCGCCGACATAGACGATGCCTGCCTCGTCCAGGTTCTTCAGCGACTCCTCGCCCACGTTCGGGATGTCGCGGGTGATCTCCTCCTGGCCCAGCTTGGTGTCGCGGGCCATGACCTCGAACTCCTCGATGTGGATCGAGGTGAAGACGTCGTCGCGCGCGATCCGCTCGCTGATGAGGATGGAGTCCTCGAAGTTGTAGCCGTTCCAGGGCATGAACGCGACCAGCACGTTGCGGCCCAGCGCCAACTCGCCCAGCTCCGTGCTCGGGCCGTCGGCGATGATGTCGCCATTCGCCACCCGGTCGCCTACACGCACCAGCGGACGCTGGTTGATGCAGGTGGACTGGTTGGAGCGCATGTATTTGCGCAGCCGGTAGATGTCGACGCCGGAGGTGGAGCCGTCCTCGCCCGAGGCGCGCACCACGATGCGGGCGCCGTCGATCTGGTCCACCACGCCGGCCCGCTTGGCGACGATCGTGGCGCCCGAATCCCGGGCCACGGCGGCCTCCATGCCCGTGCCCACCAGCGGCGCATCGGCGCGGATCAACGGCACCGCCTGGCGCTGCATGTTGGAGCCCATCAACGCGCGGTTGGCGTCGTCGTTCTCCAGGAACGGGATGAGCGCCGCCGCGACCGACACGAGTTGGCGCGGCGACACGTCCACCGCCGTCACGTCCTCCGGCTTTACCAGGCGGAAGTCGCCGCGATTGCGCACGGAGACCAGTTCCTGGCTGAAATGGCCGACATCGTCGGTCGGTGCATCGGCCTGCGCCACGACCAAGCGCTCCTCCTCCATGGCGGAGAGGTATTTCCAGCCGTCCTGCACGGTGCCGTCCTTCACCAGGCGGTATGGCGTCTCGATGAAGCCATACTTGTTCACCTTGGCGTAGGTCGCCAGCGAGTTGATCAACCCGATATTCGGCCCCTCCGGCGTCTCGATCGGGCAGATGCGGCCGTAATGCGTCGGATGCACGTCGCGCACCTCGAAGCCAGCGCGCTCGCGCGTCAGCCCGCCCGGGCCAAGCGCGGACAGGCGGCGCTTATGCGTGACTTCCGACAGCGGGTTGGTCTGGTCCATGAACTGGCTGAGCTGCGACGAGCCGAAGAACTCCCGCACCGCCGCCGCTGCCGGCTTGGCGTTGATCAGGTCGTGCGGCATCACCGTGTCGATGTCGACCGACCCCATGCGCTCGCGGATGGCACGCTCCATGCGGAGCAGCCCGACACGGTATTGGTTCTCCATCAACTCGCCGACCGAGCGCACCCGGCGGTTGCCGAGATTGTCGATGTCGTCGATCGTGCCACGGCCGTCTTTCAGCTCGCACATGATCTTCACGGTGCGCAGGATGTCCTCCTTGCGCAGTGTCCGCACGGTGTCGGGCACGTCCTCGCCCAACCGCATGTTCATCTTCACGCGGCCGACCGCAGACAGGTCATAGCGGCTCTCGTCGAAGAACAGGCCGCGGAACAGCGTCTCGGCAGTCTCCGGCGTCGGCGGCTCGCCGGGGCGGATCACGCGGTAGATGTCGGTCAGCGCGTCCTCGCGGCCGCCATTCTTGTCGACCGCCAGCGTGTTGCGGACCCATGGCCCGTTGGACTGGTCGATCGCCAGGGTCGGCAGGGTGGTGATGCCGGCCTCCTCGATGGCGGCAAGACGGGACTCGACCAGTTCCTCGCCGGCATCGGCGAAGATCTCGCCCGTCTCCTCGTTCACCAGATCGACCGCGACGAAGCGGCCAAGCAGGTCGGCGCGGCCCACCAGCACGGTCTTGGTGTTTTCGGCGATCTTGCGGGCGGTCCGCTGCGTCAGCTTGGCACCGGCCGCAGCCACTTCCTGGCCGGTGTCAGCATCGGTCAATGCCTCGGCCAACGTGATGCCGCGATACGCCTCAGGATCGAACGGACGGGCCCAGCCCTTGGCAGTGCGGGTGAACGGAACTTGGCCGTAGAAGACCGTCAGCATTTCTTCCGCGTCCATGCCGCGGATTTCCGGGATGTCGATCGTCTCACCCTTGGCAAGCCGCGCCGCGCGCAACTCCGCCGTTGCAGCGCTGTCCAGCGCATAGAGCAGCGTGGTGACCGGCAGCTTCCGCTTGCGGTCGATGCGGACGTAGACGAGGTCCTTGCTGTCGAACTCGAAGTCGAGCCAGCTGCCGCGATAGGGGATCACGCGCGCGGTGAACAGGAACTTGCCGCTGCTATGCGTCTTGCCCTTGTCGTGGTCGAAGAACACACCGGGCGAACGGTGCATTTGGCTAACGATGACGCGCTCGGTGCCGTTGATGATGAAGGTGCCGTTATCCGTCATCAGGGGCATGTCGCCCATGTAGACGGGCTGCTCCTTGATGTCCCGGATCGACTTGGCGCCGGTATCCTCGTCCAGGTCCCAGACGATCAATCGCAGCGTGACCTTCAACGGCGCGGCAAACGTCATGCCGCGCTGGATGCACTCCTCGACGTCGTATTTCGGCTCTTCCAGTTCGTAATCGACGAACTCCAGCCGGCCGCGGCCCGCGAAATCGTCGATCGGGAACACGGATTTGAACACTTCCTGCAAGCCGGTATTGGTCCGGCTGTCCGGCATGACGTTCATCTGCAGGAACGCCTCGTAGGAGGAGCGCTGCACGTCGATCAGGTTCGGCATCGGCGCCACTTCGGGGATACGGCCGAAGCTCTTGCGAATCCGCTTCTGGCTGGTGAAGGACTTCGTGATCGCGTTCATGCCAATCCTTGCATCTTGGCCGGACACCGCCCGGCATGACATCGTCACCGGGCGCGCCGCACCGGCTGGATCGGCCGCTCCGTGGCCGAAAACGGCGGATGGGCGGGAACCGCCCTGGATTCCCGCCCGCCCAATCCAGTGCCTCAGCCGCCGGGCAGCAGCCCGGCATCGAGGGTCGAAACGCTACTTGATCTCGACGCTGGCACCCTGGTCCTCTAGCTGCTTCTTCAGCTTCGCAGCTTCGTCCTTGCTTACGCCTTCCTTGACGGTCTTCGGCGCGCCCTCGACCAGGTCCTTGGCTTCCTTCAGCCCGAGTGCCGTAATCGCGCGAACTTCCTTGATCACGTTGATCTTCTTCTCGCCGGCCTTGGCGAGGATGACGGTGAACTCCGTCTGCTCCTCCACCGGGGCGGCTGGCGCGCCGCCACCCGCGGCCGGGGCCGCCGCAGCGACGGGCGCCGCGGCGGACACGCCCCACTTCTCTTCCAGCAGCTTGCTCAGCTCGGCGGCTTCCAGCACGGTCAGTGCGGACAGCTCGTCGACGATCTTGGTCAGGTCAGCCATTGTGTCGAATCCCTAGATGATAGTTTGATCGGTTCCATGCAAGCCCGATGACCTGTTCGCGGGTCTCGGGCCCGAGTGACAGGCTCTAAGCTGCTTCCGCGCCTTCGGCCGGCGTATCGCCGTCCTTCGTGGCATAGGCCCCAAGGACCCGCGCGAGTTGCCCGGCCGGCGCCTGCAGCACGCCCGCGATCCGAGTCGCCGGGGCTGCGAGCAGCCCCAGGATCTTCCCGCGCAACGCGTCCAGGCTCGGCAATTCGGCCAGTGCCTTGATCCCATCCGCATTCAGCGTCTGGGTGCCAAGGGCGCCACCGATGATCACGAGCTTCTCGTTGGTCCTGGCGAACTCGACAGCCACCTTCGCCACGGCTACCGGGTCGACTGCCCACGCAAGCGCGGTCGGTCCCTTCAGCATGGGCTTGATGCTCTCGAATCGGGTCCCATCCAAGGCGAGGGTGGCCAGCCGGTTCTTCGCGACCTTGAAGGTCGCCCCCGCCGCACGCATCCGCGTACGCAACACCGTCACTTCGGCGACCGTCATGCCCTTGTTCTGGGTGACGACCACCATCGACGTCTGTGCGAACACATCGGCGAGGGAGGAGACGAACTCCCGCTTCTCCGTACGGTCCAATACCGCTCTCCGTCGGTGGCCCCGCGCGTTTGGACCGCGTGGGACCAGGTTGCCCTCTGGGAATGGCCGCCGTCTTCAGGCGATCATCCCCGGTTCGCCTGTCCATCCAGCCGGAACCGCCAAACGTCACCCGATCATTCCATCGGCGTCTGGCATTCCCGTCTCCTGCGCGCGGGGCGAAGCCCTTTAATCCCTCGCGGGAACGTGCAATCTCGGACAGGTTCGGCAAGGCCGCAGCCTTGCCTGCCCGCCGGCCCAAGGAGGACCGGCGACTTCCCTAGCCAGCCAGGCTCGACACATCGACCCGGATGCCGGGTCCCATGGTCGAGGACAAGGCGGCTTTCTGCAGGTATGTGCCCTTGGCGCCGGTCGGCTTGGCCTTCTGCACCGCGTCAACCAGGGCGCGGATATTTTCGACCAGCTTGGCCTCGTCAAAGCTCGCCTTGCCCACGCCGGCGTGGATGATGCCGGCCTTCTCGGCGCGGAATTCCACCTGGCCGGACTTCGCCGCCAGCACGGCATCCTTTACGTTCATGGTCACGGTGCCGAGCTTCGGGTTCGGCATCAGCCCACGCGGGCCGAGGATCTTGCCCAGCCGGCCCACCAGCGCCATCATGTCGGGCGTGGCGATGCAGCGATCGAACTGGATGTCGCCGGCCTGCACCTTCTCGGCCAGGTCTTCGGCGCCCACCACGTCCGCACCGGCCTCCAGCGCTTCGGCTGCCTTGGCTGGACGGGCGAACACGCCGACCCGCAACACCTTGCCCGTGCCGTTCGGCAGCGACACCATGCCGCGGACCATCTGGTCGGCATGGCGCGGATCGATGCCGAGGTTCATCGAGAACTCGACCGTCTCGTCGAACTTCGCCTTGGCGTTGCTCCGGATGATCGCGATCGCCTCCGGCAACGGATACAGCTTCGCCCGGTTGATCGTGGCGCGGGCCGCGGTGAGGCGCTTGTCATGTGCCATCGGGTCAGCCCTCCACCACGCTGAGGCCCATCGATCGGGCAGAGCCGGTCAACATGCGCACGGCAGCGTCCATGTCGTTGGCATTCATGTCCTTCATCTTCGTCTCGGCGATTTCGCGCAGCTGCGTCATCGTCACCCGGCCGACCATGGCGCCCTTGCCCGGCGTCGTGGTGCCCTTGGTGATGCCGGCCGCCTTCTTCAGGAAATAGGTGTTCGGCGGCGTCTTGGTGATGAAGGTAAAGGTACGGTCGCCGAAGGCGGTGATCACCACGGGAATCGGCATCCCAGGCTCCATCGTCTGGGTGAGCGCGTTGAACTCCTTGCAGAACGCCATGATGTTCAGGCCGCGCTGACCGAGCGCCGGGCCCACCGGCGGCGACGGATTCGCCTTTCCGGCCGGAATTTGCAACTTTATGTAGCCGACAATCTTCTTCGCCACGCCCTGGCTCCTTCAAATGCCCAGGGACCGCGGTTCAAACGGCTCCATGGGCGCGACCATGCGCCCAGAGCCTCCCGCGTTCCGGATCAGGGCGCGTTCTAGGGTGCCGATCCCAGGCTGTCCAGTAGTTTCTCGGCCAGATCAGGCGAAGCAGCTCAGCCTGTGGGCGGAGGTCGTAGAATGCCGGCGGCAGTAGCCATGCCAAGCACGCCCGGGATTACGGCGGCGGTCGTGCGGCGGAGCGGCCGCCGATGGCGTGCCACGCTCCTGTGCGGCCGGCCGCATAGGCATGAGGTCGCACCAGGCCAGCCCGTGCCTCTCCATGAACGCGCTGGCCAGCAAAGCCGCCGCGGCGCGCTCGCCGTCATAGGGCGAGCCCAGGCGGGAGAGGATGTTGGCGAGCCGAAGCTGCTCCCGCGGAGTCAGCTTGGATGAGTGATCGTCGTCCGTGGACAGAGCCGCCTCCCTGTAATCGCCCGCGGTAATCAATCGTTAATTTATAGACCAGTTACGTGAAATGCAACAACCTTCTAGGTAGGGGGGCATGCTACGTCATCAACTCGATCAGGAACGGGCCACTGCGGCGATTGGCCGCCTCCAGCAGATCGCCGAACTGCTCGATCGTTTCCGCACGGGCGCTTTCGACCCCAAGCCCCTCGCCGATGCGGCACCAATCCAGATCGGGATTGCCCAGGTCCAGCATGTCCAGCGCGGTGCGGCCGGGATTCGCGCCGACATTGGCCAGTTCGCCCAGCAGGATGGCGTATTTGCGGTTGGACAGGATGACGGTGGTGACATCCAGCGTCTCGCGCGCCTGTGTCCACAACGCCTGCAGCGTATACATGGCCGATCCGTCCGCCTGCAGCGTGATCACCCGGCGGCCCGGCGCACCCACCGCAGCCCCGGTCGAAAGCGGCAGGCCGTCGCCGATCGCGCCGCCCGTGAGCTGCAGCCAGTCATGCGGCGCGGCGCCCCGCGTCAGCGGGAACAGGCCGCGGCCGAAGGTCACGCTCTCATCCACGACGATCGCCCCCTCCGGCATCAAGGCGGCCAGGCTCTGCGCCATCGCTTCCGAGGTCACGGGACCGCGCGCCCGCTCGGGCCGCTGGATCGAGGGCGCCAAGGCGCGCGAGGCACCCAGCCCCTCCGCCAGCGCGGCCAACGCCGCCGGGCCATCCTGGTCCGGACGCGCCAGGACATGGATCGTGCAGTCGTCGGGGTACATGCGGCCAGGCTTGCCGGGATAGGCGAAGAACCCGACCGGGGCGGCCGCGCCCACCAGGACGATGTGCTTCAGCCCGGCCAGCGCCTTGATCGCGAGGTCCACCGGGTAGGGCACGCGCTCGATCGGCAGCCGTCCTGCCCCACGCTCCATCCGGGCATTCGAGGTCTGCGCCAGCATCCGCGCGCCCATCGCGGCGCAGATGCCGCCGGCAAGGGCCAGGGCATCGGTGCGCAAGGCCGCTCCCGACATGATCAGCATGGCCGGCTCGCCGGAGCGCAGCACGCGGGCAATGGCCTCGACCGTGCCCGCATCGGCCTGGGCGGCAGCCGGCGGCGCCAGCCTGGCCGCGACGACGCCGCCCTCGTCCCAACTCGTGTCGGAGGGCAGGATCAGGGTGGCGATCTGGCCCGGTGCGGTCAGCGCCGCCTGCACCGCCTGTGCCGCATCGGCCCCTAGGCCCGCCGCGTGGGTGGCCGTGCGAGTCCAGCCGGAGACCGGGCGCGCCCAGCCCTCCGTATCGGCGGTCAGCGGCGCGTCCAGCGGGCGATGGAACGTCGCCTGGTCGCCCACGATGTTGACCATCGGCACGCGGGCGCGCCGGGCATTGTGCAAATTGGCCAGCCCGTTCGCCAGGCCCGGGCCGCAATGCAGCAGGGTGGCCGCCGGCTTGTCGGCCATGCGGGCATAGCCGTCCGCCGCGCCGGTCACGACGCCTTCGAACAGGCCCAGCACGCACCGCATGCCGGCGATACGGTCTAGCGCGGCGACGAAGTGCATCTCGGAGGTTCCCGGATTGGCGAACACCGTGTCCACCCCGCAGGCCAGCAACGTCTGCACCAGGCTTTCCGCACCGTTCATCCCGCCGCCCTCCGTCGTTTGCGGGCAAGCCTGCCCGCCCGGCCCCGGTTGCGCCAGCCCCGGGCGATGCGCAGGATCGGCCCGGCGCTTGGGAGGCAACGCGGACCATGACGACAGTGCTCTACCCCGAACGGATGTATTCCGATGCGACGGAGGAGCAGCGGATCTTCGCGCCCGGCACCGCCATCGTCATGCGGGACGTGAGCACACTGGCGGATCTTTCGGACGCGGACTGCCAGACTGCCGACGGGCTGATGATCTTCCGCTTCTGGCTGGGCGAGGCCGATTTCGCCCGCTTCCCGAAGCTGCGGGCAGTGGTGCGGATGGGCGTCGGCTACGACCGGATTGACCGCGCCGCCGCTGCACGGCATGGCGTGACGGTGTGCAACGTGCCGGATTACGGCACCACGGAGGTGGCGGACCACGCCATCGCGCTGGCGGTGACGCTGTGCCGCGGCCTGATCCATCACCACGAGCGGCAACGCAGCGCCGCCGCCGATTGGTCGGTGATCCGCGATCCGGCGATCCGCCGCTACGGCACCCAGGTCTTCGGCATTCTCGGGCTGGGCCGTATCGGCACCGCCACGGCGCTGCGGGCAAAGGCATTGGGCTTCCGCGTGATCTTCTACGACCCGAAGCTGCCCAATGGTAGCGAGTTGGCGCTGGGCATCGGCCGCGCGGCCAGCCTGGAGGCGTTGCTGGCGCAATCCAACATCCTGTCGGTCCACGTTCCGTTGACGCGGAGCACGGCGGGCGTGCTGGGCGCCGCCCAATTCGCCATGCTGCCGAAGGGCGCCGTGGTGGTGAACACGGCCCGGGGACCGACGATGGATTTCGATGCGCTGGAGGCGGCGCTGCGGTCCGGCCACCTGGCTGCGGCGGGGCTGGACGTGATGCCGGTCGAACCGCCGGTCGAGCCGCTACCCTCACTGCTCCGCGCCTACCGGGACCGCGACCCGGCGCTGGACGGTCGCCTGATCGTGACGCCGCACTCGGCGTTCTGGACCCCGGAGGCCGAGTGGGACATCCGCGTCAAATCGGCTGAAACCATGGCGGCAGCGCTGGGCAACGCCCCGCAGAACGTGATCCGGCCCGAGGATGATTGAACGCGCGCGCGCCAGGCCGAACAGGCCCCACGAACCGCTTGAGCGTTGACACCCCGCCGACCGGCGCACAGGCTTGGCTGCAAAAGTGCAGGAGGGGGACTCTGATGGACCAGTCCAACGGACAGGCGAACGGCGCCGCACGCCGCCTGCGCAGCCGCCGCTGGTTTGACGACCCGCACGACCCGGGCATGACCGCGCTCTACATCGAACGCTACATGAATTACGGCATCACCCGGGAAGAACTCCAGGGCGGCAAGCCGATCATCGGCATCGCGCAGACCGGCAACGACCTCTCCCCCTGCAACCGGCACCACATCGAGCTGGCCAAGCGCACGCGGGACGGCATCCGCGATGCCGGCGGCATCCCGATGGAGTTTCCGATGCACCCGATCCAGGAGACGGGGAAACGGCCCACGGCGGCGCTGGACCGCAACCTGGCCTATCTCGGCCTGGTCGAAGTGCTGCACGGCTACCCGCTTGACGGGGTCGTGCTGACCACGGGGTGCGACAAGACCACCCCGGCTTGCCTGATGGGCGCGGCGACGGTGAACATCCCCGCCATCGTGCTGTCCGGCGGCCCGATGCTGGACGGGTGGTGGAAGGGCCGCCTCTCCGGCTCCGGCACGATCGTGTGGGAGGCGCGCAAGCTGCTGGCCGAGGGCGAGATCGACTATGCGCAGTTCATGGACATGGTGGCCAGCTCGGCGCCCTCGCCCGGCCATTGCAACACCATGGGCACCGCGACCAGCATGAACAGCCTGGCGGAGGCGCTGGGCATGTCGCTGCCGGGCTGCGCCGCCATCCCGGCGCCATACCGTGAACGCTCATGGATGGCATACGAGACCGGGCGGCGCATCGTGGCGATGGTGCATGAGAACCTGCGCCCGTCCGACATCATGACGAAGCAGGCCTTCGAGAACGTCGTCGTGGCCGCCGCCGCCCTGGGCGCCAGCAGCAATTGCCCGATCCACATGGTGGCCATCGCGCGGCACATGGGCGTGGAGCACCCGCTGGACGACTGGCAGCGCCTGGGCGCCGACATCCCGCTGCTGGTGGATTGCCAACCCGCCGGCCGCTTCCTGGGCGAGGGCTTCCACCGCGCCGGCGGCGTACCGGGCGTGATGCGCGAACTGCTCGCGGCCGGCAGGCTGCACGGGGAGGCACGCACCGTCACCGGCCGGACGCTGGCGGAGGATCTAGCGGGCGTGACGCAGCCGGACCGGGAGGTGATCCGCGCCTACGATGCCCCGATGAAGCCAGCAGCGGGCTACGTGGTGATGAGCGGCAACCTGTTCGAATCCGCCGTCATGAAGACGAGCGTGATCGACCCGGCGTTCCGCAGCCGCTTCCTCTCCCACCCCGGGCGGCCCAACGTGTTCGAGGGCAAGGCGGTGGTGTTCGAAGGGCCGGAGGATTACCACGCCCGCATCGAGGATCCGGCCCTGGGGGTGGACGAGCATTCCCTGCTGGTGATCCGCAATTGCGGGCCTATCGGCTATCCCGGCGGTGCGGAGGTGGTGAACATGCAGCCGCCGGCCGCGCTGCTGAAACGCGGCATCGATACGCTGCCCACCATGGGCGACGGCCGCCAATCCGGCACCAGCGGCAGCCCCTCCATCCTGAACATCTCCCCGGAGGCGGCGGTCGGCGGTGGCCTGGCCCTGTTACAGACCGGCGATCCGATCCGCATCGACCTGAACACCCGCAAGGTCGACGTGCTGATCCCGGAGGCGGAACTCGCCGCGCGCCGTGCCGCCTGGACACCTCCCAAGCTCGACAACAAGACGCCGTGGGAGGAGATCTACCGGTCGATGGTGGGGCAGCAAGGCACCGGCGCCTGCCTGGAGACGGCGACCCTGTATCTCGACATCATCGAGACACGCGGCGAATCCCGTCACAACCACTGAGGACAGGCAAGGAAAGACCATGGACCGGCTGGCTGGAAGAACCGCCTTCGTCACCGCCGCCGCGCAGGGCATCGGCCGGGCCACCGCGATCGCCTTCGCCGCCGAGGGCGCCACCGTGATCGCGACCGACGTCAATGACGCCAAGCTGGCGGAGATCGCAGGCGAGCGCATTCAAACCGGCCGGTTGGATGCCACCGACCCGGCGGACATCGCCAGGGCCGCGGCGGATGCCGGGCGGGTGGACATCCTGTTCAACTGCGCCGGCTTCGTGCACCAGGGCTCGATCCTGGATGCCACCGAGGAGGAGTGGGACGCCGCGTTCGCACTCAACGTGCGGTCCATGTTCCGCACCATCCGCGCCTTCCTGCCCGGCATGCTGACCGAGGGCGGCGGGTCCATCATCAACATGTCGTCCGGCGCGTCTTCCATCAAGGGCGCCCCCAACCGCTTCATCTACGGCACCACCAAGGCCGCCGTGATCGGGTTGACCAAGTCCGTCGCGGCGGACACGGTGGCGCGCGGCGTGCGCTGCAACGCCATTTGTCCCGGCACGGTCCAGACACCAAGCCTGGACGACCGCATCGCCGCCAACGCCGTGGCGGCCGGCGGCATGGAACAGGCCCGCACCGCCTTCGTCGCCCGCCAGGCCATGGGCCGGCTCGGCACGCCTCAGGAGATCGCGGCGCTGGCGGTCTACCTGGCGAGCGACGAGTCGCGGTTCGTCACGGGCCAGGCCATGGTCATCGACGGCGGCTGGACCCTGTGAACCATCCCGCAAGGTGACCAACCGGGCCGCCAGGCGACCGCGTAGCCGGACCTTCCCGGACAGCGACAAAATGCCCGCTCCCCCCTGGGAGCGCGCGGGATGAGACGCTAAGCCTCGGCCCATGACCGAGTTCTGGCTGGCCCTCCATTTGATCCGGGCCGACGTGATGTTTCCGGTCGGCCTGGCGATTGCCGCCTGCGTCAGTTGGCACGTCCTGTTGCGCAAGCAGGAGGTGGCGTCCGCCGTCGGCTGGATCGGCCTGGCGTGGTTCGCACCTTTCACGGGCGGCATCTTGTACTTCGTGTTCGGCGTCAATCGCGTGCAGCGCCGGGCACGTCGCTTGCGCTCCCAGGTGGGGCGGCGCGGAAGCAGCTTTCCGCCGCAGCCGCAGCCCGGCGATGACGGCCACCTGGAGCCGCTGCAACGGGGCATCGGCCGCATCACCGCCCGCCCTCCCTTGTCCGGCAACGCGATTCGGATCTACCACGACGGCGACGAAGGCTATCCGCCCATGCTGGAGGCGATTGCCGGCGCGAAACGCAGCATCGGGCTGTCGTCCTACATCTTCCGCAACGACATGTGGGGCGGCCGGTTCATCGCCGCCCTCGCCGAGGCCCAGGCGCGCGGCGTGGTGGTGCGCGTGCTGATCGACGGGATCGGTGGCGGCTGGCTGCGATCACCCGCCTATCACGAACTGACCCGCCGCGGCGTCACGGCCGCACGCTTCCTGCACTCGCCCCTGCCCTGGCGCATGCCGTTCCTCAACTTGCGGTCGCACAAGAAGATCCTCGTCGTGGACGGCCGCGTCGGTTTTACCGGCGGCATGAACATCTCCGACGACAACGTCATGGCGACCAACCCGGCGACACCGGTGCAGGACACGCATTTCCGGATCGAAGGTCCGGTGGTGTGCCAGCTTACCGAGGCGTTCCTGCAGGACTGGTCCTTCGCGACGGACGAGGATCTGGATGGCGACGCCTGGTTCCCCGACCTTGACGGCCCGGGCCAGGCGCTGGCGCGCGTCATCGATTCCGGCCCGGACGAAGACCTGGAAAAGATCGAGTTCGCAGTGCTCCAGGCGGTTGCCTGCGCACGCGAGAGCATCGCCATCATGACCCCGTATTTCCTGCCGGACGAGCGGCTGGTCACGGCCTTGTCGCTGGCGACCATCCGGGGGGTGTCCGTCGACATCGTCATTCCGCAGACAAGCGACCACCGCTTCGTGGATTGGGCCACGCATGCCAATACCGGTCCGCTCCTGTCGGACGGGGGGCGGATTTGGCGTTGCCCACCGCCGTTCCGTCACTCCAAGATCGTCGTGGTAGACGGCGAATGGTGCCTGATCGGCAGCAGCAATTGGGACATGCGCTCGTTCCGGCTGAATTTCGAGCTTTGCATGGAGATCTATAGCCGCGAGCTGGGAACGATGTTGGCCGAGCTGATGCACCGAAGCAGGGGGCCGGCGCTGACCGAGGCCGATCTTGATGCCCGCGCGCTTCCAGCCCGGCTACGGGACGCGGCGGTGCGCTTGATGCTTCCGTACCTCTGACGGCCCGGCCACGGACAGCCGGATCGTGATCGGTCGATGATCCGAGGCACCGCGTGGCAGCACCGCCGCGTCCTCACAGTCGAGGCCGCGCACGACGCACCGATCGAGCCGCAACGGCAGCACGTCGCTCATCCGGTGCGTTGCCCGGCGAGGCCCCACGTCGCGAAAGCCCGGCAACAGCACTGGCCCGACCAAGTTGTAATCGCCCACCACCGCGGCATGGTGCGGCAACCTGGCGGCGATCCGCCGCAGCTGCCGGCGGTTGAGCAACTGGCCGTGGGAAAGATGCACGTTCGCCACGGTGAACGGCCCGAGGTCGATGATCTGCGCGACACGATGCACCATCGTGCCGGACGGCAGCGGCATCACCATCGGCCGCGCCGGCAAAGCGCCAGGCATCCATACCGCAAGCCCATGCACTCGCCCCGGCAGCGGCACGCGGGCGTAGCCACCCCCGACCCGCTGTGGCAGCGGGTCGATGTCATGCGTTGCCTCTTGCATGAGCAGGACGTCAGGCCGCTCGCGGTCCACGAGGTCGACGACCTCCGACAGGCTGGCGCCGGTAAGCCGAAGCAGGTTCCAACTGATCAGCTTCACGACACGCCGCCCCGTGACGGTTAACGCCGGTCGTCGCGGCGCAAGGCACGCAAGGGAGGACGGTGGTAAAGAGGCCGGTGGTAATACCTATGCGGCGGCAGGCGGTGATACCCCGGCGCGCCATAAGGCTGCGCCTGCGCGGCGAGTGAAAGCAGGCTCGCCATGAGCAACGCGCCGGCAAGCCCGAGCAATCTCTTCATCGGATACGTCCTGATATGACCGGATCTAGACGCCCGGTGGGGCGGTTGGTTCACGGCCGACGCACTTTGCCATGTCCAGGAAAGTGGGCTTCTCATACCCCGCATGCGCGTGGCGCGCGGTTTCGACGAAGCCGAGCTGGCTGAAGAGCCGAACGTTGCAGCCGAGGGCAAGTCGCGTGGAGAGCCACAGGCGTGGCAAACCCCGCCGCGTCGCCTCCGACTCCGCCGCCTGCAACAGGATCGTGGCCAATCCCCGGCGGCGCCACGCCGGATCGACCGCGACGCGGCTGACGTAGAGGCCGCCGTCCCGTTCCGCCCAAAGCAGGCCGGCCATCGCCATGCCGGCCACCACGCCCCCGCCGCCTGCCGCGATATGCGCCCGCACGTCGTCTCCGCTCAGTCGCGCCGCGGAGGGCGGCGGAGCCACGTCGAGACCGGCGAAGGCCCGCCTTACCAGGGCGGCGAAGCCGTCGGCATCGGGCGGCGCGATCGGGCGCGGCGCAAGCCCGGCCGCCGAAGTCACATCGTGGCGCCGATGACCCAGGGGGCGAACTCGGCGCTCCCGGCATCGAAACCCTCGCTCTTGGACCGCTCCCCGCTGGCTACGCGCAGCATGGTGTCGAAGATACGCGCGCCGCATTCCTGCACGCTCTCCTTCCCGTCCAGGATCGTGCCGCAATTGATGTCCATGTCGTCCGCCATGCGCGTGTACATCGGCGTGTTGGTGGCCAGCTTGATCGACGGCGATGGCTTGCAGCCGAACACGCTGCCGCGGCCGGTGGTGAAGCACACCAGGTTGGCGCCGCCGGCAACCTGGCCGGTCGCGGCCACCGGATCGTAGCCGGGCGTGTCCATGAAGACGAAGCCCTTGGCCGTCACTGGCTCGGCATAGCGGTATACCTCGACCATGTCGGTGCTGCCGGCCTTGGCCATGGCGCCGAGCGATTTCTCCAGGATGGTGGTCAGCCCGCCGGCCTTATTGCCGGGCGAGGGGTTGGCGTTCATCTCCGCACCCTCGCGGGCGGTATACTCCTCCCACCACCGCATCAGTCCGACCAGCTTCTCGCCTACCTCGCGGGAGCGGGCACGGCGGGTCAGCAAATGCTCGGCGCCGTAGGTTTCCGGCGTCTCGGACAGGATCACCGTGCCGCCTTGCGCCACCAGCAAATCGCTGGCGACTCCCAGGGCCGGGTTGGCGGACACGCCGGAATAGCCGTCGCTGCCGCCGCATTGCAGCGCCGCCGTCAGCTCGCTGGCCGGACAGGGCTCGCGACGCACGGCATCGGCCTCCGCCAACACCTCGCGCACGAAGGCAACCGCCGCCTCCACCGTCTTGCGGGTGCCGCCCATGGTCTGGATATCCATGTTGCGCACGCGGTCGGCCAGCCCGATCTCGCTCATCATGGAGCCGAGCTGGTTCACCTCGCAGCCCAGGCCCAGCACGACGACGTGGCTGAAATTCACGTGCCTGGCATAGCCGCCCAAGGTGCGGCGCAGCAGGCGCAGCGGTTCGCCATCCGTCATGCCGCAGCCGGTCTTGTGGGTCAGCGCCACCACGCCATCGACATGGGGGAACTCGGCCAGCGGATCCGCGCCGGTGAAAGGGTTGCGGCGGAACTGGTCCGCCACCAACCCGGCCACATGGGCCGAGCAGTTCACGCTGGTCAGGATGCCGATGTAGTTGCGCGTCGCAATCCGCCCATCCGGACGGCGGATGCCGAGGAAGCTGCGCTGGCTGTTCGCATGCGGCGTCGGCTTGCTGTCCACGCCCCAGGCATAGTCATGGTCGTAGTCGCCCATGCCCATATTGTGGGTGTGGACATGGCTGCCGCCCGCGATCGGCCGCGTGGCGATGCCGATCACCTGGCCGTAGCGGCGCACCGACTCCCCCGCCGCATGGTCGCGCACCGCGGCCTTATGCCCGGCCGGGATCCGCTCGGTCGTCACGACACCCGGCGCGACCTGCGTGCCGGGCATCAGGGTGGTGCGTGCGATGACCACCCCGTCGCCCTCGTGCAGGCGGATGAACGCGCTCACCTGCCGCGGACCTCTGCCACGGCCCGCTTCGCCGCGGTCAGCAGCAGGCCGCTATCATTGTTGACCGTCACCAGCTTGAACCCCATGCCGATTGCGCGCTTGGCATAGGCCGCGCTGCCGCAATGCACGCAGGCCGCAAGCCCACGCTTGGCCGTCTCGCTGACGATCCTGTCGTAAATCTTCAGCACCTCCGGCTCCTCGCGGTCGAGGATCGGCACCAGCCCCATGGAGAAGCCGAGGTCGGACGGCCCGATATACACTGCGTCGACGCCCGGGACATCCAGGATCGCCTCCAGGTTCGACACCGCCTCCGCCGTTTCGATCATGGGGATGCAGAGCACCTCCTCGTTGGCCGTCTTCTGGTAGCCGGTTCCCACCCCGTAGATCCCGGCGCGGATCGGGCCGTTGGAGCGGGCGCCAGCGGGGGGATAGCGGCAGTATGAGACGAACGCCTTCGCCTCCTCGACCGTGTTCACCATCGGGCAGATGACGCCATAGGCGCCGGCGTCCAACACCTTGCCGACGATGCCGGGCTCGTTCCACGGCACGCGGACCATCGGCAGCACGGGATGGGCCTGCATCGCCTGGAAGCACTGCACCATCGACATGTAGTCCTGCACGCCATGCTGCAAATCCACCGTCACGCTGTCCCAGCCGGCCTGGGCCATGGTCTCGGCGGAAAACCCGTTCGGGATGGCCAGCCAGCCATTCACGGCGGCAGCGCCGGATTGCCAGAGTTGCTTGATCTTGTTTGCCATTGTCCCGGACGCCCCGCTGCTTTGCCGCCAGAATTAGGCGCAGTGTCCGGCACGGTCAAACGTGGCGACGCGATCTCGCGGCCGGGGCTGTCCGGCCGCGCGGCAAACGGCCCCGACGATCTGCCGGACGGGGATGACTGTTACGGAAACAAGACCTTGTTATCGCATCCTTAACGTGCATCCTGCCATGATCGGGATTTCGGCGTTCGAAGAGAGACAGCCATGGACCTGGATGCAGCAGCCGAGACGAGCGGGAGAAGCGCCAGGTTCACCCCCACGGAACTCGATTTGGCCCTCCAGCGCGACCCTGTCGCGGAGGCGCTCCAGAAGGAGCTTTTGGCTGCCTCCCGGCCGGGCGATGACGTCGCCGACCCATCGGTGGCCAGCCATGGCACACAACACGGGGACCCTCGGCTGGAAGGCGGACAGGCGAGCCGGGAAGGGCAGCGCGAGACCGCCGCGGCAAGCTTGGCTGGTGGCATGATCGCGGCGGAAGGTCGGCCGGTCACGGCCGCGGAGGCCGTGCAGAAGGTGCGCGCGGTTCAGGACGAACTGGACAAGGGTGACGATCCGGCCCCGGACCGCCCGCCACGGCAGGCGTGATGCGGGTCGCGCCGCCGTGTTCGTCGGACGGGGCTGACCCTGGCGCACCGGCCTAGCTCGCCTGCCGGTTTGCAGGCTAGGCTCATGCGATAGGGAGACGTGACCATGGCCAGACCTGTCGATGCCGTGCTGACCCTCGCGAAGGAATTTCTCGGCGAGCGGCTGACCACCAACGCCGCCTTGCGCGAACAGCACAGTCACGGCGAGGACACCAACCCGCCGGTAATGCCGGATGGCGTCGCGTTCTTGCAGACGACCGAAGAGGTCTCCCGGCTGCTGTCCCTCTGCCACGCCCACCGCGTGCCAGTGGTCCCGTTCGGCGCCGGCACGTCGCTGGAGGGCCACGTGACACCGGTGCGCGGCGGCATCAGTCTGGATCTGAGCCGCATGACGGAGGTGCTGTCGGTCAACGGCCCCGACATGGATTGCCGCATCCAGGCGGGCGTGACGCGGCAGCAGTTGAACGCGCACCTGCGGGATCAGGGCCTGTTCTTCCCGGTTGATCCCGGCAGCGAGTGCACCATCGGCGGCATGTGCGCGACCCGCGCCAGCGGCACCAATGCCGTCCGCTACGGCACCATCCGCGACAACGTCCTTGGGCTGACGGTGGTGCTGCCGGACGGGCGCGTGGTGAAGACCGGCGGGCGGGTGCGCAAGGCGTCCACCGGCTACGACCTGACGCGGCTGTTCATCGGCTCGGAAGGCACGCTCGGGGTGATAACCGAAATCCAGCTTCGCCTGCATGGCATCCCGGAAGCCCAATCCGCTGCGGTGTGCCAATTCGAGACGCTGGCCGGGGCGGTTGACACCGTGATGACGGTCCTGGCCACCGGCATTCCGGTGGCCAGGATGGAACTGCTGGACGATGTCCAGATGGCTGCCTGCATCGCCTTCTCCAAGCTGGAGGGCCTCTCGCCGGCACCGACCCTGTTCTTCGAGTTCGACGGCACCACGGCCGGCGTGAAGGAGCAGGCCGGGCTGACACAGGAGATCGCGGCCGATAACGGCGCCCAGGGCTTCAGGTGGGCCACCGATGCCGGGGCGCGCAACAAGCTCTGGCAGGCGCGCCACGATGCCTACTGGGCAGCCCTCGCCTCCCGGCCTGGTTGCAAGGGCGTCACGACGGACGCGATCGTTCCCGTCAGCCGGCTGGCGGACTTGATCCTGGGCGCCAAGACAGACATCGAGGCCTCCGGCCTGTCGGCGCCGATCGTGGGCCATGTCGGCGACGGCAATTTCCACACCGTGATCCTGGTGCCGCCGGAGGAGGGCGGGCTGGATCGGGCATGGGCGCTGGATCGCAAGATCGTCGCCCGCGCGTTGTCGCTGGAAGGAAGTTGCAGCGGCGAGCACGGGATAGGCATCGGCAAGCGCGAATTCCTGGAGCAGGAAGTCGGGCATGAAGCGTTGGCCGTCATGCAATCGGTCAAAACCGCCCTGGACCCGCATGGCATCATGAACCCGGGCAAGCTGTTCATGAATTGAGGGCCGGCGATCGATGAACTGCTGGGTAAACGTCAGCCGGACTCCTTCGTCGCGACCTGCCGCCAGGCCGTCTCACCGGGGTGCCGAGGCGGTCTTCACGGCCGCTTAACCCAGCGGCTTCAAGGTGGGGCACCACCGAGGCGTAGTGAATGTCCGCCCACCTTGCCGAAACATCCGCAAAAGCGAATCCGACCCAGAAAGACCGCTTCCTTGCATTCGCTTTCGCGGCAGCGGACCTCCTGGTCGAAGCCACCGCCGATGGCACGATCTGCTTCGCCGCGGGCGCCTTCAAGGCACGGTTCGGCGTGGCGCCGGAGCAGTTCACCGGGCGGTCGGTGCACCGATTGTTCGCCGCCGCGGACAAGTCCGCCCTGGACCTGGCACTCTACACCACCGCGCTGCGCGGCCGCCTTCCGCCCATCGTCCTGCGCCTTTCGGACGCTGCCGCCACGCCCATGGTCGTGTCCGGGCTCGCCATGCCATCCGGAACCGGGCGGCTGTGCTTCACCGTCGGCCGCCTGCCCGCCCTGCCCGCCCCGGCGGGAGCGGCCCCGGCGGATACGGCGTCGTTCAGCCGCCTGGCGGAACAGCGGCTGCGCGGCGACGACGCTGGTGCCGTCAGCCTGCTGGAAGTGCAGGGCTGGTCTGTCGCACGGGAAAACCTGCCTACGGAGGCGCAACGAACGCTGCAATCGGAGATCGTGGACGTGCTAGGTCGATTGGGCGGCCCCGGGAGCATCGCGGGGGAGATCTCATCCGGTCGTTACGGCCTGTTGGCCGACACGGCGCCCGACCTGTCCGCCGTCGCCGCGGAGTTGGAGATGCTGCTGCGCGCCCATCCCGCGACGGCGCGCACCAAGGTGAACGGCATCGAACTGGGCCTGGATCGCGGCGGCCTCACCGGGCCGCAGGCCGCGCGGGCACTGCGCTTCGCCCTCGCCCGCTTCGCCAGCGGCGGCGCCACGGCGACCACGGAGGCGGGGTTCGCCAACGGCCTGGCCGAGTTCATCGCCAGCGCCCAGCTTCGGGCGCGCACCGTCCGCGCCGCATTGGCCGAAAACCGGTTCCGCCTGGTGTTCCAGCCCGTCGTGCATCTGGGCAACCGCACGGTGCACCATTACGAGGCGCTGCTGCGGCCCATCTTCACTCCGGGCCACACCATCCAGACCACGCAGGATTTCGTGACCTTCGCCGAAGCGGTCGGGTTGTCGGAGGAGCTGGATTGGGCCGTGATGCAGCAGGGCATCGCCGCCCAGGCCGCATCGCCCGGCATCGCCATCGCGGTCAACGTATCCGGCCTGTCGATGCAGAACATCTCGTTCCGGGAACGCGTGATGGACGTCCTGCGCTCCGGGGTCGAGCCTGGGAAGATCCTCATCGAGCTGACCGAGACGGCCGATATCGAGGATATCGCCAGCGCGTCCGCCTTCATCAACGAGTTGCGGTCGGTTGGGGCGCCGGTCTGCATCGATGATTTCGGCGCCGGTTCCGCAGCCTTCCGCTACCTCAAGGAATTCCGAGTCGACTATGTCAAGCTAGACGGCGCCTACGTCCGCGGAGCGTTGCAGAATGCGCGCGAGCACGGGTTTCTGCTGTCGATGATCGAATTGGCGAATTTCGTTGGCGCCAAGGTGATCGCCGAGACGATCGAGCAGGATGACGAAGCCAAGATGATGAACGAGCTGGGGGTTGAATACGGCCAAGGCTGGTTGTTCGGCAAACCCGGCCACTTGCCCGGCACGGCCGGCGGCCTCTGAAGTCCGCGACCAGCCGGGGATCAGCGCGCCAGTAGCGGTTGCAGGATCTCGGTCACGCCGGTGATCAGGATCTGCACGCCGATGCAAAGCTGGAAGAAGGCCGACAAGCGGGTGATCGCACGGCTGGCGACCTGGCCGACCAGGCTGGAGATCCGGTCGGATGCGCTGTAGAGCGCCCAGACCAGGGTGGCGACGACCCCGGCCGCCACCGACATGCCGACGAAAAACGGGACGATGGCCAGGCCGCTGGTCGGGTGCGCCGACCCCAACGCCACGGCCACCGAAATCGTCCCCGGCCCGGTCGTGAACGGCAGCGTCAACGGGTAGAACGCCACGTCTTCCAGCCCGGAGGCCGCCTCGGCCTGCTCCGCCTTGCGTGCCTCGCGGCGCTCAGGCGCGTTCAGCGAACCCCAGGCATACAGGGCCAGCACGATGCCGCCCGCGCAGCGCAGTGCCGGCAGGGTGATGCCGAAGAACGCCAGCACGTACGACCCGGCCCAGAGCGCCACCAGCATCACCAGGGCGGCATAGAGCCCGACCCGGCGCGCAAGCCGGATGCGCTCGGCGTGCGGCCGTTCGACCGTGCGGGTGCGGAAGATGAAGGCGCCACTGACCGGGTTGACGATCGAGAACAGCGCCGGAAAGCCCAGCAGGAAAGCGGCGAATGCCGCGCTCATGCCGGGCGGCTTGTGTCAGCGCTCGGCAAACGCCTTTTCAATTACGAAGTCGCCTGGATTGCTGTTGTTGCCCTCGACGAAGCCGCGCTGGAGCAGCATCGCCTTCAGATCGTCCAGCATGTGCTGGCTGCCGCAGATCATCACCCGGTCCTGCGCCGGATCGAGCGGAGGCAGGCCGGTATCGGCGAACAGCTTGCCGGACTCGATCAGGTCGGTGATGCGTCCCTGATGCCTGAATGGCTCGCGGGTCACGGTCGGATAGTAGATCAGCTTCGCACTCACGTCCTCGCCGAGGAATTCGTGGTTCGGCAGGTGTTCCGTCAGGTGGTCCGCGTAGGCGAGTTCGCCGGCGCGCCGGCAGGTATGCGTCAGCACCACGTGATCGAACCGCCCGTATAGTTCCGGGTCGGCGACCAGGCTGAGGAACGGCGCCAGTCCGGTGCCGGTCGCGACCATGTACAGCGTGCGGCCCGGCAACAGGTTGTCCAGCAGCAAGGTCCCGGTCGGCTTGCGGCCCACCAGCACGGTGTCGCCCACCTTCACGTGCTGCAGGCGGGAGGTCAGCGGGCCGTCCGGCACCTTGATGCTGAGGAACTCCAGCGTCTCGGCATGGTTCGGACTGGCCATGCTGTAGGCGCGCAGCACCGGCTTGCCGTCCACCATCAGGCCGATCATGGCGAACTGGCCGTTTTCGAACCGGAAACTCGGATCGCGCGTCAGGGTCAGGCTGAACAGCCGGTCGGTCCAGTGTTGCACCGCCAGAACAGTCTGCTCGGACAGGTTGCCGGGCACCTTCGCCACTGGGGCGGGTTCGGGCGCGATGGTCCCCAGGTTCTGCGACATCGTATTCTCCTCGGTCGCGCGTTCCTATCGCCTGGGTCCGCCGGCGGCAACATCCGACGGCCTAGCCGCGGAGGACCTGCGCATACCGGCTCGCGGCTGCATCCCAGCCCGAATCCGTGGACATCCCGGCGCGCTGCGCCTGTCCCCAGCCTGCCTGGTCCCGCCACAGCCCGAAGGTGCGGCGCAGCGCACGATCCAGCCCGGCCAGCGAAGCGTCCGCCACGACGCCCGTCGCCACCCCGGCCCGCAAGGCCGCCTCGTTGGCGTCGACCACCGAATCCGCCAGGCCGCCGACCCGGCTGACCACCGGCAGGGCGCCGTAGCGCATCGCCATCATCTGGGTGAGGCCGCAAGGCTCGAATCGGCTCGGCACCAGCAGCACATCCGCACCTGCCACCAACCGGTGCGACATGGCCTCGTCATAGCCGATGAACGTCGCCACCTGGCCCGGGTGGGCGGATGCGGCCGTGCGGAAACGATCCTGCAGCGCCGGCTCCCCGGTGCCGAGCACCGCCAGTTGGCCGCCGCCGTCCAACAGGACCTGCAATGCGTCCAGCACCAGGTCCATGCCTTTCTGCCCCGTCAGCCGGCTGACGATGCCGAACAGCGGCGCGCCCGGCTGTTGGCCCAGGCCGAGGCTGGATTGCAGAGCGGCCTTGCACTTCGCCTTGCCGCGCAGATGCCCCTTGCGGAACCGGGCCGGCACCGCCGGATCGGTCCAGGGGTTCCACACCGTCTCGTCCAGCCCGTTCAGGATGCCGTGCAGGACCGCGCGGCGCGACCGCAGCAGGCCATCGAAGCCGCAACCGAACTCCGGCGTCTGGATCTCCGCGGCGTAGCCCGGGCTGACCGTGGTGATCGCGTCGGCGTAGTACAGGCCGGCCTTCATGTAGCCGATCGCCTGATAGAACTCGACGCCTTCCGTGCCGAGCGATTCGGGTGGCAGGCCCAGGTCGCGCCACAGCGCCATCGGCACCTGGCCGGTGAAGGCCAGGTTGTGGATGGTCATCACCGTGCGCGGCCGGGCGCCGCCTGCGAGGGCCAGGTAGGCGGGGGTGAGGCCCGCCTGCCAATCATGGCAATGCACCGCCTGCGGCACCCAGCCCGGGATGGCGCCCAGCCCGATATCCGCTGCGACGCGTGCCAGGGCCGCGAAGCGCTGCGGATTGTCCGGCCAATCCCTGCCATCCGGCCCGGCATACGGATTGCCCGGACGATCGAACAGATGCGGCGCATCCAGCACGAACAGGTCCAACCCGGCGGCCGTGCCGGCCAAGACCCGTGCCGCGCCGCCATGCAGCGCGGCCATCGCATGCACTGGCTCCGCAGCCGTGAGCGCCGCCAGCACGGCCGGGTAGCCGGGCACCAGGACGCGGACCTCCAGCCCCTGCTTGGCCAGAACCCGCGGCAGCGCGCCCATGACGTCGGCAAGGCCGCCGGTCTTCACCAGCGGAAACACCTCGCTGGCAGCGGCAAGGACCTTCATGCCGGCGATCAACCCGCCAATTGGTCGATCATCGGCTGGGTGACCAGGCAGATGCCCTTGGCGCTGCGGCGGAAGCGCGCCGCATCCGCGGCCGGATCCTCCCCGACCACCAGCCCGTCCGGGATGCGGACGCCGCGGTCCACCACCACGTTGGTGAGGCGCGCCCCGCGGCCGACATCGACGTAGGGCATCAAGACGGCGTTTTCCAACCGGCCGAAGCTGTGGACGTGCACGCCGGTGCACAGCAGGGAGCGGCAGACCAGGCTGCCGGACACGATGCAGCCGCCCGACACCATGGAGTCGACGGCCGTGCCCCGGCGCCCATCGTCGTTATGGACGAACTTGGCCGGCGGGGTGATCTCGCCATACGTCCAGATCGGCCAGTCATTGTCGTAGAGGTCGAGGGCCGGAACCACATCCGTCAGGTCGATATTGGCGGCCCAGTAGGCGTCCACCGTGCCCACGTCGCGCCAGTACGTCTCCGACTCGAAGGTCGAGCGCACGCAGGAGCGGGCGAACCGGTGCGCCACGGCGGTGCCGTGCTTCACGATGTAGGGAATGATGTCCCGCCCGAAATCGCGTGCCGAATGCGGGTCCGCCGCATCGCGCCGGAGCTGGTCGAACAGGAAGCCCGTCTCGAACACGTAGATCCCCATCGAGGCGAGCGACATGTCCGGCTTGTCGGGTATGCCGGGGGGATCGGCGGGCTTCTCAAGGAACGCGATCAGCCGATCCTCCGTGTCCACGTGCATGACGCCGAAGCCGGTGGCGTCCATGCGCGGCACCTCGATGCAGCCGATGGTCACGTCCGCGCCGGACTGCACGTGCTGTTGCAGCATCGGTTCGTAGTCCATCTTGTAGACGTGGTCGCCGGCGAGCAGCACGATGTGCTGCGGCGCATAGCTCTCGATGATGTCGATGTTCTGGTACACGGCATCGGCGGTTCCGGCATACCAGGCGGTTTCGCTGATGCGCTGGCTGGCCGGCAGGATGTCGAAGCTCTCGTTGCGTTCCGGCCGGAAGAAATTCCAGCCCCGTTGTAAGTGCCGTATCAACGAGTGTGCCTTGTACTGCGTGGCGACGCCGATGCGGCGGATTCCGGAGTTCAGGGCATTGGACAGCGCGAAATCGATGATGCGGGACTTGCCGCCGAAATACACGGCGGGTTTGGCGCGTGAATCCGTCAGCTCATGCAGGCGAGAGCCACGGCCGCCCGCAAGGACATACGCCATGGCATGCCGCGATAAAGGCGCATTCGATGTCGCGATGGCGGGCATTGTCGCTTTCTTCCGGGCGTTTCCCGGATGGCGGGCCGGGCTGATACGTGAACAGAGTATGGCGAGGCGGCACCATGGGCAATGGGCGCGACGAACCGCGATGCTGGCGGTCGGCATGCCGCTGCTGCATTTGCCGCACGGCGCCATGGCCGTGAGTTGGGAGTGTGGGCCGGGCTACCACAAGCCGCTCTTCGGGCGGTGCGTGCCCGATGCTGGCGTGCCGCTCATCCGAAACGGCCAGCACAGGGTCTCGGGTGCGGTTCGGCATGGCCATGGCCAAGCGACGCCGATCCGCTCGATGGCACCGTGGGGGCCAGGCATGTGGAGCTGAAACGTTTTGTTGCGTTCAGGACTTCATCCCGCCGCGATACCGTGGTCAATTGCATCTGCCGTGTGAACTAAAAGGAGTAGTATCATGAGAAAATTGACGTTGGCAGCCGTACTGGCCGCGTCCACGTGTGGACCGATGATGACGGCGGAGGCCATGCCCGCCTTGCAGGCGGTTCCCCCATCGAACGGTATCGTCCAGGTCGAGGGCGGCTGCGGCCCCGGCGGTCACCGCACCCCCTATGGCCGCTGCGTGCCGAATTTCCGCCGGCCGATCTTCCGCGGTTGCCCGCCCGGCCTGCACATCGACCGGTTCGGCCGCTGCCGGCCGAATTACTGAACCCAGCCGGCGACGGCGATGGCGGCCTCGCTATCGCCGCCTGCGGTCACGCGTTCCGCCGGGCAGCGTCAGCCTAGCCAGGGTCGCCTGGCCGGTCGCAATCGAGTCGCAATACGTAAATATTCCTCGACGAAACAGCATCGCGTTCCTGTCGAACTGCTTCACCATTTTAGCATTTGGCCAAATCGACCTTGCGCAACCGCAGGTTGCAAGGCTATGTGGTGTGTCCTCAGGGCTACCGGAGGCCGGTCACTTGGACACTTACCCACTGTCAGCTTTGGCCCGCAGTGGCGGACCCATGCACACAGGATGGGCGGGTCGGTGGCAATGATCGGCCTCTCATGCGTCCTGCTGCTGGTCAGCATCCTGCTGCTGTGCGCGATGCGCCGGCAGCATCGGCGGCTGCTCCGGGCCGAGCGGCGCGAGATGGAACTGGCCGAGCACGGCCGCCGCGAGGCGGAGCGCTATCACGCGGGCAAGATGGAGGCCGTCAGCCGCCTGACAGCGGGCGTGGCGCATGATTTCAACAATCACCTGCAGACGATCATCTCCAGCCTGGAGATCATCTCCGCCGATTACCTGGACGAACCGGAGGCGAAGGAGATCGCCCTGCTTGCCCACAAGGCCGCAGGCAATGGAGCCAAGCTCACCCATCGGCTGCTCACCTTCTCCCGCCAGCAGGTGCTGCAGCCGCGCCGCGTCAACGTCGCGTTCCTGCTGAACGACATCCGCAAGCTGGTGGCCGACGCGAGGTTGTTCGACCCAGCGCTGGAGTGCCGCGTCGTGGTCGACCCCACCATCGAGGATTTGCACGTCGATCCGACCCAGGTGGAAGCCTGTCTGCTGAACCTGCTGCTGAATGCACGCGACGCCATGCCGCATGGCGGCGTGCTTCACCTGGAGGGAAGGACGGCAGGGCCGCAGGACCGGCTCTTCGGCGGCCTTGCACCGGGACGCTACGTCATCCTGGCGGTTCAAGACAGCGGCCGGGGCATGGACGAGACGACTCGCACGCACGCCTTCGAGCCGTTTTTCACTACCAAGCCCTTCGGCAGTGGCTCGGGCCTGGGCCTCTCGACGGCGCAGGGGTTCTGCCACCAATCGGGCGGCGACATCCGCATCCTGTCCAACGGGGACCAGCCCGGCACGACAGTGGAGCTTTGGCTGCCGGCCGCAGCGCCCGGCGCGCCGCTGGCGGACGAAATCGAGTTCGACCACGTGACCATCGATCGCAGGATCGCTCGGATCCTCCTGGTCGAAGACGACCATGACGTGCTCAAGGTACTCTCGACCATCCTGGCCAGCGGCGGGTTCGAGGTTGTCAGCGTGAAGAGCGGCACCGAGGGACTCATGCGGTTGCATGACCGCGAACCCTACGCTGCCGTGCTGAGCGACCACGCCATGCCAGACATGACCGGGGCGGAGTTTCTGGCCCGCGCGGCCGCCGAGATGCCTGCCCTCCCGATGCTGATCCTGAGCGGCGGCGAGATTGGCGACGCCGCACTCTCCGCACTCCCGGAGACGGTCCGCGTGTTGCGCAAACCGGTGCGACGCGCGGCGCTGCTGAACGCCGTGCGCGACTTGATAGCGCAGAATAGTCCATCACTCGTGAACTCGTGATGGCATGGTCCTCCTGAGGCGACCTGCCTTCCGGAAGACTGTTTGGATCAGCTTCGATCGGGTCCTGCATAGGCCTCGCCGGCGCCTCCGCTGAGCCTGGACGGCCGGTACGCATCCGCGTGATCGGCGGCGGCGTTGTCCCACACTTGCATGATCTCCGTGATGCTTGCGTCGAGGGTGGCGAACGGGACTGCATCCCGGATCTGCAGCGATAGTCCGACCAGGAACGTCTCGAACACCGACGCAAGTGCGGCCACATCGGTCGTGGGCCGCAAGTCACCAGTGGCAACCCCCCGTTGGACGCAGGCGCGAAAGCCTGCGCGGTTGCATTGCCGTTCCTCCATTAGCCGGGTCTGCAAGTGCCGGTTCTCGGGGGAGCAGGTGATCGCGGACAGGACGATCAGGCAGCCCGGCGGGTGAGACGGATCGGCCTGCATGCGGGCGGACCCGCGCAACGCCCGCTCGATGGCTTCGCGCGGCGGCAGCGCCTTGTCGAACAAAGGTGCGGTCACCTGGCCGTGGGTCGCGAGGTAGCGGTCCACTGCGGACCGGAACAGCGCCTCCTTCGAGCCGAACGCGGCGTAGAAGCTCGCGGATGAGATGTCCCCCATCGTGGCCTTCAATCGGGCCAGCGACGTCGCTTCATACCCCTGCTCCCAAAACAATCCCATGGCCCGACTGACAGCCTCATCCAGATCGAACTCACGTGGACGACCTGTCCGCGGCATGCTGGCCTCCTGATTTCCTTGGGTTCGACATGGTCGATGTGAAATCGGACACAAGTCGATCGGAGAGATTGCAGCAGCCATGCCGTTCGGCTGCTGACATCTTGATGTCTAGACCGACCGGTCCATATGTCGTCTGGATCCATGGTCGGCATGGCACAAGGAGAGTTGTAATGCAGGTCGGCTTCATCGGGCTGGGCAAAATGGGTCGCGCCATGGCACGCAACCTGGTGAAGGCTGGCCACCAGGTCCGCGCCTGGAACCGCTCCTCCGACCCGGCCAACGTGATCGAGGGAGTGGAGATCGTTGCAGCTCCAGCAGACGCCTTCCAGGCACATGCCGTCTTCACCATGCTGTCCGACGATGCCGCCATCCGAAATGTGCTGCTGTCTGCCGAGGTCCTGCGCCGGGCACGCGCCGGCGTCGTCCACGTCGTGACATCCACCATCTCGGTCGACTTCGCGGACGAGCTTGCCGCAGCGCACGAGGCCGCGGGCGTGGGCTACGTATCCGCCCCGGTGTTCGGCCGCCCGGACGTGGCCGAGGCCGGACAACTCAACATCATGGTGGCGGGGGAGATGCCGGCGATCGACATCGTACGCCCGCTGCTGGATATCCTCGGCAAGAAGGTTTGGATCATGGGCGCCGATCCAAAGCAGGCCAATGCCGCGAAGATCGCTGGAAACATGATGATCACCATGGCAATCGAAGCCATGGCAGAGGCCGTGGTGCTCACCGGCAGCAACAACGTGGCACCAGACGCCTTCTTCGAGCTGATCCTCGGCACGCTCTTCGCCGGCCGTTCCTACGAAACCTACAGCGGCAAGATCGCGCGGGGTGACTACGAAGCTGGCTTCCGCATGCAACTCGGCTTGAAGGACCTGCGGCTCGCCACCGACGCCGCAGCGAAGACCGGCAAGCGGCTCCCCATGCTGGATGCGGTCCGCGCCCGCATGGCGGAGGCGGTGGAGGCCGGCATGGGCCACAAGGACTGGTCCGGCATGGCGGACTACACGATCAACCACGCCCGTTGACAGTCCGCCTATTTCGTTTGCATACGAATGAGCCGCGCTGCTACAGGGCCGCAACGAGATGGCGCTGCTGCATCCGGCATGACGCTTCGCGGAGACGATCATGGCCCACGACACCACCACGACGCCCGATCCGCAGTCGCGGCTGGTCATCCGCAACATCGGCCTGCTGCTATCCGGTGACATCGCGCAACCGATCCTGGATGCGGACACCCTCATCGCAGTGGGCGGCCGCATCACCGCGATCGGCCGCGCCGCCGACCTCGACACCGCACATGCCGATATCGAGATCGACGCCCATGGCAGCGGCCTGGCCCCGGGGCTGATCGACAGCCACGTCCACCCGGTCGCCGGCGATTGGACGCCGCGGCAGCAGCAGAGCAACTGGATCGAATCGACGCTGCATGGCGGCGTCACCACCATGATTTCCGCCGGCGAGGTCCACACGCCGGGTCGCCCACGCGATGTTGTCGGGCTGAAGGCGATGGCGATCTTCGCGCAGCGGGCTTTCACGGCCTTCCGGCCCGGCGGGATGAAGATCCATGCGGGCGCTCCGGTGATCGAGCCGGAGATGACGGAATCCGACTTTCAGGACTTGGCCCAGGCAGGTGTCAAGCTGCTGGGCGAGGTCGGCCTGGGCGGCGTGAAGGACGGTCCGACCGCCCGGCGCATGGTCGCCTGGGCGCGGAAATACGGCATCCAATCCACCATCCACACGGGCGGCCCATCCATCCCGGGCTCCGGCCTGATCGACGCGGCCGTGGTGCTGGAGGCCGACACCGACGTGGTCGGGCATATCAATGGCGGCCACACGGCCTTGCCGGACCGCGAGATCCGCTGCATCTGCGAGGGGTGCCAGCGCGGCCTCGAGCTGGTGCATAACGGCAATGAACGCGCCGCGCTCTATACGCTGCGCACCGCCAGCGAGATGGGCGACCTGAACCGGGTTATCCTCGGCACGGACGGGCCGGCGGGCTCCGGCGTGCAACCGCTCGGCATCCTGCGGATGATCGCCATGCTGTCCTCCCTGGGTGAGGTCGCGCCCGAGACCGCCTTCTGCTTCGCGACGGGTAATACGGCGCGGATGCGCTCGCTGGACACCGGCCTGGTCGCGATCGGCCGCGCGGCGGATTTCGTGCTGCTCGATCGCGCACAGCACTCCGCAGGCCGCACGCTGCTGGAATGCGTGGCGCTAGGCGACCTTCCGGGTGTCGGCATGGTCGTCATCGACGGCGTCCCGCGGATCGGCCGCTCCCGCAACACGCCGCCGGCCGACAAGGTGCCGGAGGTCGTCGCCCGCTGACCCGGTTCGCCCTCAGCGAAGCCGCTGTAGCAGCAGCAGCAATGCGTCGCGTTCTTGCCCATGCAGCGGGGCAAGCGTCTCGTCCGTGACGCGCATGGCCCGCGGAACAAGCTTCTCGACCAGGCTTGCACCATCCCCGGTCAACTCCACCGTCAGGCGGCGTGCATCCTCGGCATCCGGTTCGGTCTTCACCAGCCCGCGAACGGCGAGCCGGTCGACGACGCCCTTGATGGTGGCGCCGTCCATGGCGGTTTGCCGTCCCAGCAGGTTCTGCGATAGCGGCCCGACCTCGTGCAGCTTGGCGAGTGCCGCCCATTGCGTCGGCGTCAGCTCGGGGCCGAGTCCGGCCGCAAACAGCACGGCATGGCGTTGCGCCACCTGGCGCAGGATGAAGCCGATCTGGTCGTCGAGCCGGTAGGCCTTCCGGCCCGGGCGCCTCATGCAGCGTGCGCCCCGGTGTGCCGAATCAACGCAACCCGTCCTCACCCTTCGCGTCCGTCGCCTGCAATCCCCCGATGCGGGGCAATGGCCGGCCGGAGGCCGTGACGGCCACGGCCACGACGATCTCGTTCGCCCGGGGGGCGTCCGTCACGCGCACTTCCATGGCGTCGAAATGGCTGCGCACGAACGCGGCGTCCTTGTGGCCCAACGGGATGTCGATCGCGGCGCCGGGGCCGGCGCGCTTCTTGGCAGACGGGATCAACGCGGCGCCCTTTCCCAGCACCCTGCGCACGGGCGCGCCGAGTTTCGGGTGCAGGATCGCGGCGGCATGCTCCAACTCGCCGTTCTCACCCACCAGGGCGGCCTTGCCGTAGCTCTCCGCGGAGGCGCCAGGAATGCCCAGCGCCGCCACCGCCCGCTCCGCCAGCAAGGCGCCCAGCTCCTCCCCGATCGCCACCAGCTCGGCCAAATCCTCCACGTAGCGGCCGGCGAAGGGGTTCTGGATCACCGCGATGGCGGCGGCACGCCGGCCGGGCGGATCGACCGGACGCCCCATCTCCTCGCGCACCTCTTCGACCATCGTGACGAGTTTGCGGATCCGGGCGCTCATGGCGCGCCTGCCGGGGAAAGCGGCCATGGATTATCGCGGTCGGACATGATCTGCCGCGCGCCGACGATGTCGGCAAGCGAGCGGACATGGTCCATATGGCCGCCGAGCGCGGCATAATCCGCCAGCCGCAGAGTGAACTCGATCGGCGCCACCAATGCCGGCGTCGGGACGTAGCCGAAGCTGCCCGGCGGCATGCGCGTCACGTCGACCATGAAGGTGATGCCGCCGCCGGGCCAGATATAAACCGGGGCGCCGCCGCAGGTGACGGTGGTAAGCCGGTCCTTCACCGACCGGGTCAGCCGCACCGGGTTCTGCGTCACGCCGGAGCGCAGCGAGCCGCCGGCCCCGCCGACGAACAGCACAGTGCACAAGGCCGGCTCGCAATTTTCCCGGATCAGCTCCACGGAATTGCGCAACGCGGGCGGCATCTCCTGCTCGACCGGACGCAAGGCCTCGTCCAGCACGAAATAGCCCTGGTTCTCCCCGGTGGTCGACGTCATCAGCAGCGTCAGCCCTGGGCGCGCCCGCTTCGGGTCGAAGGCGCCAAGGATCGACAACGGGTCGCTGATGTTGGTGCCGCCCCAGCCCGTCCCCGGCTCCGCAACCTGGAAGTAGCGGCCCGGCGTGGAGCGGCGTCCGTTGATGCGCACCCCCGTCTCCGCGATGCCGAGCAGCTTGCCGGCCTGGTGTTCCGACAGCACGCCGGTGATGTGGTCGTCGACTACGACCACCTCGTCCACCTTGCCGTCCCACTGCTTGGCGAACATGCCGATCGCAGCCGAGCCGCAGCCGACCCGCATGCGGTCCTCCTGCTGGCCGTTGACGACCGGCGGCCGTCCGGCCTGCACCAGCACGCTGGCGCCATCATCGACCGCCAATTCCACCGCCGCGCCGTTGCACAGGGCAAGCAGCGTGTCGCAGGTCACGCGGCCTTCCTTCTTGGAGCCGCCGGTCAGATGGTGCACGCCGCCCAGCGACAGCATTTGGGAGCCGTACTCGCTGGTGGTGACGTGGCCCACCGGTTCGCCGGCCGCGCGCACCACGGCCTGTTCCGGTCCCAGGAAGCGGTCGGTGTCGATCTTCAGCTTCACCCCGCAATAGCTGAAGATCCCCTCCGTCACCACCGTGACCATGTCCAGGCCGTCGATCCGGGACGCCACGATGAACGGCGCGGGCTTATAGTCAGGATAGGTCGTGCCGGCGCCGATCGCGGTCACGAAAGCCTGCTCTTCGTGCAACAGGCTGCCATCCCACTCCACCGCGGCGCTGAACGGCACCAGCGGGCTGCCATGGTCCACCGCCTGCTGCAGGATGACGTGCGGATCCACCCGGATCAACTCACCGTCCCTGTTGGCGTAGCGGTCGCAGGCGCCGGCCTGGCCCGGCCGGATATAGCACATCACCGGGCACGCGTCGCAGCGCACCTTGTCGTCGGCACCGGCCAGCTCCGTCATTCCCGGCCTCCTGCCTGCTGGGGTGGCGGTGCGATGACCTGCCATTATGTTCGTATACGAATGATACTGTGCCCGGAGCGTCGGCTGCGGGTCAAGGGTTCCGGACGACATCGAGAGACGGGGGCTTGTATGTTTGTATACGAACGCTAGCGTCCTGGTCGATTGTGGGAGCGTGGTCATCGTCATGCCAGCAACGACGTCGCACGGGGATGGAGGCGCCAGAGTGGCGCGCCCGACGCTGCGCCTGGCCGTGAATGGCACGGAGCACGTCCTCCACATCGCCGCCAGCACCCCACTGGTCTACGTGCTGCGCAACGATCTGCGGCTGAACGGACCGAAATTCGGCTGCGGCCTGGGCGAATGCGGCGCGTGCATGGTGCTGGTGGACGGCGTCGCCGCGCGCTCCTGCGTGGTGGCGGCCGGCGCGGTGCAGGGACGCCAGGTGACCACGCTTGAGGGATTGGCCTCGTCTGCGGGGCCGCACCCGGTGCAGCTTGCCTTCATCGCGGAGCAAGCGGCGCAATGCGGCTACTGCCTCAACGGCATGATCATCGCCACCACGGCGCTGCTCGCCCGCAATCCGAAACCTTCCGAGGAGGAGGTGCGGCAGGCTCTGCGCTTCAACCTGTGCCGCTGCGGCACCCATGTGGAAATCCTGCGCGCCGTCCAGCGTGCGGCCTCGCCGTGACGGGACCCTCCGCCCTGTCGCTGCTGCCGCTCGACGCCCTGCTGGACGCGCCCGACAGCCTGCTGGTGCTGCGCAGCGGCGGAGCCGACGCGCCGGTGTTCGTCGCCATCGCCGCGGACGGCACGGTCACCGCGTTCAACGGGCATGTCGACCTCGGCACCGGGATCGGCACCGCGCTGGCGCAGATCGTCGCCGAGGAGCTGGACGTCCCGCTGGGCCAGGTGACGATGGTCTTGGGGCACACGGCGCGCGCGCCGAACCAGGGTGCGACCATCGCCAGCGAGACCGTCCAGGTCACTGCCGTGCCGCTTCGCCGCGCTGCCGCCACCGCGCGGCACTTCCTGCTGGCCCAGGCGGCGGCGCGGCTGGAGACGACGGCGGCCGACCTCGCCATCGAGGACGGGATCGTCCGCCAGCCCGGCAGCAACCGCCACGTCACACTGGGCGAGTTGCTGGCCGGCCAACGCTACCGGCTGGAACTGGATCCGGACGCGGCGGTGAAACGCCCGGACGAATACCGCCTGGTGGGCCAGTCCGTGGCGCGGCTGGACATCCCGGCCAAGGCCACGGGCGAGTTCACCTACGTGCACGACGTGCGCCTGCCCGGCATGCTGCATGGCCGCGTCGTCCGGCCCCCCTATGCCGGCCTCGATAGCGGCCCGTTCGTCGGGACCAGCCTGGTCGCGGTGGACCGGGACTCGGTCAGCCATGTGCCCGGCCTCGTGGCGGTAGTGGTGATCCGCGACTTCGTGGGCGTGGTGGCGGAGCGGGAGGAGCATGCCGTCCAGGCGGCGGCGGCGCTGCGGGTCACCTGGCGCGGGGCGCCGCCCCTACCGGACCTCAACCAGCCGGAGGCGGCGCTGCGGGCCAACCCGTCCACGCCGCGCATCCTGCTGGACCGCGGGGAGGTGGATGCCGCGATCGCCGGGGCCGCGACGGCGATGCACCGGAGCTATCTGTGGCCTTACCAGATGCACGGATCGATCGGCCCGTCCTGCTCGGTCGCGGAGTACCGGGACGATCGCCTGGTGCTGTGGTCCGGCACGCAGAACCCGCACCCCCTGCGGGCCGACCTGGCCCTGCTGCTGGCGCTGCCGGAGGACCGCATCGAGATCGTCCGCCACGAGGCCGCCGGCTGCTACGGCCGGAACTGCGCCGACGACGTGGGTGCGGACGCGGCCCTGCTGTCGCGCGCCACCGGCCGCCCGGTTCGGGTGCAGCTTTCCCGCGAGCAGGAGCACGCGTGGGAGCCGAAGGGTGCGGCGCAGGTGATGGACGTGGCCGGCGGCCTGGACGCTGCCGGCGGCGTCGTCGGATACGATTTCAGCACGCGCTATCCGTCCAACGCTGCGCCCACCCTCGCGCTGCTGTTGACGGGCACGATCCCGCCCGTGGCCGCCGCCTCCGAGATGGGCGACCGCACGGCGATCCCGCCCTACGGCTACGCTGCCATGCGCGTGACGGTGCACGACATGGCGCCGATCGTCCGCGCCTCCTGGCTGCGGGGCGTGTCCGCCCTGCCCAACAGCTTCGCCCATGAAAGCTGGATCGACGAATGCGCCGCGGCGGCGGAGGCGGACCCGATCGAGTACCGGCTCCGCTACCTGGACGATCCCCGCGGCGCCGCACTCATCCGTGCGGTCGCGGACCGGGCGCAATGGGTGCCGCACACCGGGCCCGGCAGCCATGGCAGCGAGGGCGACCTCCTGCACGGCAGAGGCTTCGCCTACGCCGTCTACGTCCATGGCCGCTTCCCTGGCACCGCTGCCGCCTGGTCCGCCTGGGTGGCCGACGTCTCGGTGAACCGGCAGACCGGCGAGGTCGCGGTCACGAAGGTGACGGTGGGCCAGGATGCCGGGCTGATGATCAACCCGGCGGGTGTGCAGCACCAACTGCATGGCAACGTGATCCAATCCACCAGCCGCGTGCTGAAGGAGCGGGTCGCCTTCGACAGCACCGCCGTGGTCAGCCGCGAGTGGGGCGGCTACCCCATCCTGGCCTTTCCGCAGGTTCCCGCGATCCAGGTCGTGATGATGCAGCGCCAGGACCAGCCCGCCCTCGGTGCGGGCGAGTCGGCCTCCGTGCCAAGCGCCGCGGCCATCGGCAACGCCATCTTCGACGCCACCGGCATCCGCCTGCGGGAATTGCCGTTCACCCCCGAACGCCTCCGCGCCGCGTTCGGCGAGACGGCGCCCGCGTCGAAACGGCGTAGGCGCGGCCTGTTCGGCGGCCTGGCCGCGGCCTTCGCCGGCGCGGCCGGCATGGCGGCGCTGCTGCTGCCGTGGCGGCCGGCCTACGCCCCGATCCCACGCCCGGACCCGTCGGTGTTTTCCGCCGCCACCATCGAACGCGGTCGGCTGGTGGCGGCGGCAGGGGCATGCGCCGTCTGCCACAGCGCGGCCAATGCGGCGCGGTTCGGCGGCGGCCTGGCGCTGGACACGCCGTTCGGCCGCGTGTGGTCCACCAACATCTCGCCGGACGAGGCGGCCGGCATCGGCGGCTGGTCCTACCCGGCCTTCGAGCGGGCGATGCGGCAGGGCGCCAGCCGGGACGGGCATCTGCTGTATCCGGCCCATCCGTACACCGCGTTCACCAAGGCCAGCGACGCGGATCTGCAGGCGCTCTACGCCTATCTCATGGCACAGCCGGCGGTCGCCCTCCGCCCACCCGCGACCAAGCTGCGCTTCCCGTTCAACATCCGCCCCCTGCTGGCCGGCTGGAACAGCCTGTTCCTGCGTCCCGGCGTCTACCAGACCGATGCCGCCCGGCCGGCATCCTGGAACCGGGGCGCCTACCTGGTGGAGGGGCTCGGCCATTGCGGCGCCTGCCACACCGGCCGCAACGCGCTCGGCGCCGAGCGGACCGGGGCCGCGCATCTGGCGGGCGGGTTCGCGGATGGCTGGGAGGCGCCGGCCCTGACGGCACTGTCGCACGCGCCGATTCCCTGGACGGAGGCGGCCCTGTTCGACTACCTGCGCACCGGAGCGTCGCCGTTCCACGGCCCGGCCGCCGGCCCGATGGCTGCCGTGGTGGCTTCGCTCTCCGCCCTGCCGGACTCCGACATCCGCGCCATGGCAGGCTACCTCGCATCCTTCGCCCCGCCCGGCCCGCCCGCGGACGAGGCGGCGCTCGCCGCCCGCGCCGAGGCACGCGCCGGGTCCTTGGCCGAGACCGGCGCCGGGGCGCGGATCTATGCCGGGGCGTGTGCGAGCTGCCACGAAGGTGAACCGCGCCTGCCTCCCCTGGCGCTTAACAGCAACCTGCACAGCCCCACCCCGAACAACCTGATCCGCTCGGTGCTGGGCGGCGTGCAGGCGGTCAGCCGGCCCGACCTCGGCAACATGCCCGGCTTCGCCGACACGCTCAGCGATGGCCAGGTGGACTCGCTGGCCCGCTATCTTCGTGCCCGCTTCGCGCCCGATGCGCCGGAGTGGACAGATTTCGACACGCCGTTGCAGGCCGCGCGCGACGCCCTCTCGGCGCACGCCGCTCCGTAGCCCGCCATCCGGAATGTTTCGGTTGACACCCTCGGGGCTCGCGGGATGTTATATGTATACGAACGACCCAGTCGACCGGTAGGGGCTTGCCAGAATGATGCTGACCAAACGCTTCCTGATGGGCGGCAGCGCTGCGGCCCTGGTCGCCCCGGCGATCGTTCGCGCCCAGGGTGACGGCACGATCCGCATCGGCGAGATCAACAGCTATACCGCGGCGCCCGCCTTCACCCTGCCCTACCGCAACGGCTGGCAGCTCGCCGTCGACGAGGTGAACGCGGCCGGCGGCGTCGGCGGCCGCAAGCTGGAGGTGATCAGCCGCGACGATGCCGGGCAGCCGGCGAATGCGACGCGACTGGCGGGTGAGCTGCTGCTCGACTCCAAGGTGGACATGCTGGCCGGCGGCTTCCTGTCCAATGTCGGCCTGGCGCTGAGCGACTTTGCGGCGCGCAACGGCAAGCTGTACATCGCCGGGGAGCCGCTGACCGACGCGCTCGTGTGGGACAAGGGCAACCCGACCTGCTTCCGGCTGCGTCCATCGACCTACATGCAGGTCGCGATGATGATGCCGGAGGTGTTGAAGCTGCCGGCCAAACGCTGGGCCACCGTGGCGCCGAACTACGAGTACGGCCAGTCCGCGGTGAAGTGGTTCCAGCTCCTGCTGAAGAAAGCGCGCCCCGACGTGCAGTTCGTGGGGGAGCAATGGCCGGCCATCGGCAAGATCGACGCCGGCGCCACGGTGCAGGCCTTGGCGGATACCAAGCCGGACGCCCTGTTCAACGTCACCTTCGGCCCGGACCTGACCAATTTCGTCCGCCAGGGCAACACGCGCGGCCTGTTCGACGGGCGCAGCGTCGTCAGCGTGCTGACCGGGGAGCCGGAATACCTGATGCCGCTCGGCGACGAGACCCCGGAGGGATGGTTGGTGACCGGCTACCCGGTCGGGCAGATCGGCACCCCGGCGGCCAAGACGTTCGAGGCAGCCTACCAGGCGCGCTTCAAGGACACGCCGCGCATGGGCTCGGTGGTGGGCTACGCGCTCATCCAGTCCATCGTGGCCGGGCTGAAGAAGTCGGCCGGCATGGAGACCCCGGCGCTCGAGGCCGGGTTCCGCGGCGTCACCTTCGAGACGCCGTTCGGGCCGGCCACCTACCGGACGCAGGACCAGCAAAGCACGTTCGGCGCCTTCGTCGGCAAGACGGCGCTGAAGGGCGGTGCCGGCGTGATGGTCGATTGGAGCTATGTCGACGGCAGCACCGCACAGCCGTCGGACGAGGAGGTTCGCAAGCTGCGGCCCGGCGCCTGACGCCGGCGCGATGAGCTTCCTGCTGCTCCATCTGCTGACGGGGCTGACGGCGGCGTCCTCGCTGTTCCTGGTGGCCGCCGGGCTGACGGTGATCTTCGGCGTCACCCGCGTCGTGAACTTCGCCCATGGCAGCCTCTACATGCTCGGTGCCTATGTCGGATGGACGATCCTGACCGCGCTGCCACGGGGGCCGGGCTGGTTCGTGCTCGGCGTGCTGGGCACGGCGGCGGCATTGGCGGCGCTCGGGCTGCTGCTGGAGATGGGCTTGCTGCGGCGGATCTACCGCTCCCCGGAATTGTTCCAGTTGCTCGCGACCTTCGGTGTCGTGCTCATGGTGCAGGACATCACGCTCGCGCTGTGGGGACCGGACGACGCCACGATCTCCCGCCCGCCCTGGCTGCGGGCGTGGGTCCCCGTGATAGGCGAGCGGTTTCCGGTCTATGACCTGGTGCTGATCGGGCTGGGTCCGCTGGTGCTGGCCTGCCTCTGGCTGCTGTTCACCCGCACCCGCTGGGGCCGCCTGGTACGTGCGGCGACGCAGGACCGGGAGATGGTGGCCGCCTTGGGTGTGGACCAGCGCGTGCTGTTCACCTCCGTGTTCGCCCTGGGCGCCGGGCTGGCCGGGCTGGGCGGCGTGCTGGCGCTGCCGGATGGGTCGGCCAATCTCGGCATGGACCTGTCGGTGATCACCGACGCCTTCGTCGTCGTCGTCGTGGGCGGCCTGGGCAGCGTGACCGGCGCCTATCTGGCGAGCCTGCTGATCGGCCTGTTGCAGGCCTTCGGCATCGCGCTGGTGCCGAAGGCGACCCTGGTGCTGGTGTTCGCGGTGATGGCCATCGTCCTGGTGCTGCGCCCCAACGGCCTGCTGGGCCGGCCGATCCGCGACGCCGCGCTGTCCGGCACGGCGGTCCTGGTCATCCCGCGCGGCCGGCGTGCGCTGTGGGGCTGGGGAGCACTGGTCCTGCTCGCCTTGGCGGCGCCGCTGGTGGTGGGTCCCTACGCGTTGTCCATCCTGACCGAGGCGGTGGTGGCCGTGCTGTTCGCTGCCTCGCTGCACTTCATCATGGGGCCGGGCGGCATGGCGAGCTTCGGCCACGCCGCGTGGTTCGGCATCGGCGCCTATGCGGCCGGGCTGGCAACCCGGATGCTGGGCGCGCCCATGCCGCTGGGCCTGCTGCTGGCGCCGTTGGCGGCCGGCGTCGCGGCGGCGGTGTTCGGCGCCCTGGTGGTCCGCCTGTCCGGCGTCTACCTCGCCATGCTGACGCTGGCCTTCGCGCAGATCGTGTGGGCGGTGGCGTTCCAATGGGTGGGCGTGACGGGCGGGGATAACGGCATCCTCGGCGTGTGGCCGCCGGGCTGGGCGTCCGGGCCCATCGCCTACTACCTAGTGGCGCTGCTGCTCTGCGCCGTGGGCACGGTGCTGCTGCAACGCGTGCTGGCATCGCCCTTCGGCTACGCGCTGCGTGCGACGCGGGATTCCGCGCTGCGGACGGAGGCGATCGGGCTGGACACGCAGCGCATCCGCCTCGCCGCCTTCGTCATCGCCGGCGCTTCGGCCGGGCTCTCCGGCGCGGTCTTCACCTACCTCAAGGGCAGCGTGTTCCCGGGCTTCGTCAGCATCCCGCGCTCGGTGGACGCGCTGCTGATGGTGCTGCTGGGCGGCGTGCAGACCATGGCCGGCCCGATCGTCGGCGCGCTGGCCTATACCGGGCTGTACGACGGGCTGCTGCGCCTGACGTCGCTGTGGCGGCTGGTGCTGGGCGCGGCGATCGTGCTGCTGGTGCTGGTCTTCCCGGATGGCATCGCCGGCGCGGTGCAGCGCCGGATCCGTCCGTCGTGACGGCCCTGGCCGTCGCGGGGCTGCGCAAGGCCTTCGGCGGCGTCGCGGCCGTCAGCGGCGTGTCGTTCGAGGTCGCCGCGGGCGAGATGCTGGCGCTGATCGGGCCGAACGGCGCCGGTAAATCCACCTGCTTCAACATGGTCGGCGGCCAGTTGCGGCCGGATGCCGGGATCGTGCGATTGGATGGCCAGGATATCGCCGGCCTGAGCCCGCGCCGCATCTGCCGCATCGGCGTGGGACGCACCTTCCAGATCACCGCGACCTTCGCCTCGATGACGGCGCGCGAGAACGTGCAGCTCGCCCTGATGGCGCACCACAGGCTGACCCGGCGATGGTGGCGCCCTGCCTGCAACCTGGAGGCTGGCGAGGCGCAGGGCCTGCTGGCGCAGGTCGGCCTGGCCGAGCAGGGCGCCCGGGCCGCCGGCGTGCTGGCCTATGGCGATCTGAAGCGGCTGGAACTGGCCGTCGCCCTGGCCGGCTCGCCCCGGCTGTTGCTCATGGACGAGCCGACAGCCGGCATGGCCCCGCGGGAGCGCGTGGCGCTGATGCAGTTGGTGCGCCGCCTGGCGACCGAGCGGGGCCTCGCGGTGTTGTTCACCGAGCACGACATGGACGTCGTGTTCGGCGTGGCCGACCGCATCGTGGTGCTGGCCCGCGGCGAGCTGATCGCCGCCGGGGACGGTCCCGCCATCCGGGCGGATGCCCGGGTGCGGGAGATCTACCTGGGCAGCGGCGACACCAGCGGGGGGCATTGATGCTGCACGTGGCGGCGGTCAACAGCTTCTACGGCCAGGCGCATATCCTGCACGATGTCGGCTTCCACGTGGCCGCGGGCTCGGTCGTCGTGCTGCTGGGGCGCAATGGCGCCGGCAAGAGCACGGCGATGAAGTCGATCATCGGCCTGGTCCGCCCGGCGAGCGGCAGCGTGCGCTTCGCCGGCGCCGAAATCGCGCAGATGGACCCGTTCCGCCGCGCCAGGTTGGGGCTCGGCTACGTCCCGGAGGAGCGGCGCATCTTTTCCGAATTGACCGTGATGGAGAACCTGGATGTCGGCCGGCAGCCTGCCCGCCCAGGGCTGCTGCCCTGGCAGCCGGAGCGGTTGTTCGCCCTGTTCCCGAACCTGGGCCGGATGCGCGAGCGGCCGGGCGGCCGGATGAGCGGCGGGGAGCAGCAGATGCTCACCATTGCGCGCACGCTGATGGGCAACCCGTCGCTCCTGCTGCTGGACGAACCGAGCGAGGGCCTGGCGCCGGTCATCGTGGAACAGATGGCGGCCGCGATCATGGCCCTGAAGGCGGAAGGGTTGAGCATCCTGCTGGCCGAACAGAACCTCCATTTCGCCGCCCGCGTGGCGACCGAGGCGGTGGTGCTGGAAAGCGGCAAGGTGGTCTGGACGGGCAGCATCGCGGCCTTGCGTGCCGACGAGGAGGCCTACCAGCGCTACCTTGCGGTGTAAGCGGCCAAGGCTGGCGCTGGGCAGCCCGAACGCCTACCTGGATATCGCATGTCGTGGCCGCTGGCCACCGAGTGGGAGCAGAGCCATGAGCGAGTCGTCCGAGTATACGCCGCCGGACATCTGGAGCTGGAAGCAGGGCAGTGGCGGCCGGTTTGCCTCCATCAACCGCCCGGTCGCCGGCCCTACGCACGACAAGGAGCTGCCGGTCGGCCGCCACCCGCTGCAACTCTACTCGCTCGGCACGCCGAACGGCGTGAAGGTGACGGTCATGCTGGAAGAGCTGTTGGCGCTCGGCCATGGCGGCGCGGAGTACGACGCCTGGCTGATCCGCATCAACGAGGGCGACCAGTTCGGCAGCGGCTTCGTCTCGGTCAATCCGAATTCCAAGATCCCGGCCTTGCTGGACCGCAGCGGGCCAAGCCCGGTGCGCGTGTTCGAATCAGGGTCCATCCTGATGTATCTGGCGGAGAAATTCGGCGCCTTGCTCCCCACCGAGCCGGCGAAGCGGGCCGAATGCCTGTCATGGCTGTTCTGGCAGATGGGCAGCGCACCCTACCTGGGCGGCGGCTTCGGCCATTTCTACGCCTACGCGCCGACCAAGATCGAGTACGCCATCGACCGGTTCGCCATGGAGGTGAAGCGCCAGCTCGACGTGCTGGACCGGCGCCTTGCCGAAAGCGAGTACCTGGCCGGACCGGAATACTCGATCGCCGACATTGCCGTCTGGCCGTGGTACGGCACGCTGGCAAAGGGCCAGATCTACGGCGCCTCGGGCATGTTCCTGCAGGTGCAGGACTACACCCATGTGCAGCGCTGGACCGACCAGATCGGCGCACGGCCGGCCGTCCAGCGCGGGCGCATGGTCAACCGCGTCATGGGCGAGCCCGCCAGCCAATTGCACGAGCGTCACGACGCCGGCGATTTCGCGACCAGGACGCAGGACAAGCTGGCCCCGGCGGGCTAAGATCGGCGCCTGGGCCGAGGCGTGTTTCCCCCGAGGCGGCAGAGCACCGCAACGCCGGGACGATGGAGGATCCGGTGATGCACGACGAGCCTTTCCTGCCCGGCTTCCGAAGCCTGGAGGTGGAAACACCCGGGGCACGCATCCACGTTGCAGCGGGCGGCAGCGGGCCGCCGCTGTTGTTGCTGCACGGCCATCCGCAGACCCACGCGACCTGGCACAAGGTCGCCCCCGACCTGGCGGCGCGGTTCACCGTGGTGGCGCCGGACCTGCGCGGTTACGGCGATTCCACCAAGCCGGATGGCGGCGAGCGGCATGCGAACTATAGCAAGCGGGCCATGGCGGCCGACCAGGTCGCGGTGATGCGCAGCCTCGGCTTCGACCGCTTCCCCGTCGTCGGCCACGACCGCGGCGGCCGGGTCGCCCATCGCATGGTGCTGGACCATCCCGGCACCGTCGAGCGCGTGGCCCTGTTCGACATCGCGCCCACCGCGACGATGTATGCCCGCACCGACCAGGCCTTCGCCACGCGGTATTTCTGGTGGTTCTTCCTGATCCAGCCGGCCCCGCTGCCGGAACGGCTGATCGATGCCGACCCGGAGTTCTTCCTGCGCACCCACATCGACGGCCAGAGCAAGACGCCGGGCGCCACCAGCGACGCGCTGTTCCAAGAGTATCTGCGCTGCTACCGCGACCCGGCATGCCGCCACGCCATTTGCGAGGACTACCGTGCCGCCGCCACCATCGATCTGGAACACGACGCGGCTGACAGCGAACGTCGCATCGATATCCCGCTGCTCGCCCTTTGGGGCGCGAAGGGCACCGTGGGCGCGCTTTACGACGTGCTGCAAACCTGGCGGGAAAAGGCCCGTGACGTGCGCGGCCGACCGCTGGAATGCGGGCACATCCTGCAGGAGGAGGCACCGGACCAGGTGCTGGAGGAACTGCTTTCGTTCCTGGCGTGACACGGCGGCGCAGTGGCCGCCCCCTCGACCAGTCCTACCTGCCGACGAAGCCCTGCAACTCGGCAAAGGCCGTGAACAGGTGGTAGAGCGAACTGGCCGGCGTCTTCGTCGCGAGGTTCTCGCCGGATACCAGCGCAAGGTGGTCGCGCCACATGCCGCGCGGGCAGCCGCTCAGGTACAGGTCCAGCACGGTGGCCAGGCCGGCCTCGATCCGTGGCGCCACGGCCAGGCCGCGGCGCGCCATGGCGGCATGCGCCTTGAGCGCCTCGGTCTGCGGCCATAGCCGGGCGGTGTCGGACCGCGTCGTGCCGTGGCGGTCCAGCACGTCCAACACCACCGACCCGTTCGGATGCCGGCCATACCTCTCGGCGAAGCCATAGAGCCCGGCGATCTCGGCTTCGACCTCGCCACCGAGCAAACGAGCGTATCGGTCGAGCAGCCAAGCCCATTCGTATTGGTGACCGGGCTCGGTATGGGTTCCGGCCCCGGCCGCGGCCGGGCGCAGCATGTCGTCGTAGAACTCCCCCACCGTGCCGGTTCCGGCATGATGGAAGTGGCTGCGGAACAGCGTCACCAGTTCGTGCGCCATCCCGGCGAAACACTCGTCTTGGCTGGTTTCGTACAAGGCCAGCGCCGCCTCCAGCAGGTGCATATGCGGGTTCTGCTGGCGGTGGCCCGGCTCGGGCGGGATGGCATTGTGGTAGCCGCCCTGCGGCGCGGCCATGTTGGTCCGGACCCAGTGCATTGTCCGCCGGGCCAGGCGCAGCGGCTCCCGCTCACCGGTGGCGCGCGCGAACCAGGCGAGGGCGAACAGCACGAAGGCGATGTCGTACAGATCGGCGGCGGGATCGAGCACGCCGCCGTGGCGATCCAGGGTCCGCACCCAGGCGCCGTCCTCGCGCAACCCGTGCACCGTGATGAACCGCAGTGCATCGGCGGCCAGATCCATCCCACCGGCGAAGCCGAGCAGGCCGGCGTGCGAGAAGACGTAAATCTGGCGCGCCTGCACCCGCATGCGCTTGAACGGGATGTCGGCTGCACGCCCCCCCAAGGTCAGGTGCTCCCGAAAGCCCAGGCCGGGGGCGTCGCGTCCGACCTGCGCCCAGACGGGAAGTGCGTCGTCGAACATCCAGCGCCTGAAGCGCGCCTGGGCGTCGCGCGTGGCCGGGCCGGCGCTGATCCCGAAAGGGCCGTGCGGCGTCACGCGCCCTGCCCGGTCCGGTCGCCGTCCAGCCCCGGCGCGTTGGCTCCGATCTGCCGGGCCAGGTCGGTTGCCGCCTGCCCATCCACGCCGACCACGCAATCGACATAGACGATCGCCGCCATGACCTGGGCGCGGGAGTGCAGGTCGTTGACGGGCGGGGCACCGTCCGGCTCGCCCGCCTCCCCGTTGGCGTCCAAGCCTACCACCAGCCGGTCGCATCCCGCCCGCGCCGCCTTCAGCAGCGCGACGTGGGCGGGCTGGATGATATCGAAGCAGCCCCGGGTGAAACCGACACGCAGGCCCTGGCTTCTCCAGCGGGCCACGAGCGCCTGCGTCGCCGCCAGGGACCGCAGCCCGAGCGGATCCCCGTCATCGGCCTCCTTGCCCTTCAGCTCGTGCAGCACCTCGTCCACGGTCGCGGTCGCGGTGCCGAGCTTGCTCACGACCACGCCGGCAGCCGCGTTGGCGATGTGCATCGATTGCCGCAGGGACAGGCCGGAGGCGTGGGCGAGCGCCATGGCCGCGATCACGGTGTCGCCGGCTCCGGAGACGTCGAACACCTCCCGCGCACGGGCGGGGACCGAATGGGTCGGGCCGTCCGCCTCGACCAGCATCATGCCGCGTTCGGACCGGGTGGCCAGGATCGCCGCCGCCCGGGCGTCGGCCAGCACCTTGCGCGCGGCGGCTTCCACCGCCGCGTCGCTGTCCACTGCCATGCCGCTGGCCAGTCCCAACTCCTGCGTGTTCGGCGTGATGCAGGTGACGCCGGGATACACGCTGAAATCATCCGTCTTGGGGTCGACGAAGACCGGTATCCCGCGCGCCCGGGCCTGGGTGATGACGTGGCCGATGATGGCCGGGCTCAGCACGCCCTTGCCGTAATCGGACAGGATCACGGCCGAGGCTTCGGGCAGCATCCGGTCCGCCATGGCCAGCAACGCCCGCTCTTCCGGCGGCTGCAGCGGCAGTCGGCTTTCCTCGTCGGCGCGGACCACCTGCTGCTGGGCGGCGACGAAGCGCGTCTTGCAGATGGTGGGCCGCAGGGCGGTGGACACGAAGCAGGGCACGACCCGGCCGATGGTCCCGGCCAGGCGAAGCATGGTGTCCGCCAGCGCGTCCTGGCCCACCAGCCCGACCAGCAGCGCGCGGCCGCCGAGGGTGGCGACGTTGTGGCCGACATTGCCGGCGCCCCCCAGCATTTCCTGCGTGCGGGTGAGATGGATGACGGGGATCGGCGCCTCGGGCGAAATCCGCTCGATGGTCCCATGCATGAACCGGTCGAGCATGAGGTCGCCGATGCAGAGCACGGTCACGTCGGTGAAGTCCATGACGCAGTATAGCGGCCGGCGCCGGAACCGGATCAATCCCCGGCCAGCGCCCCCTCAGACCCAGAAGGCCAGCCGGCCGCGGACGCGGGAGAACACCAGCCACGCGGCCACGCAGAGCATGCCGCTGTAGATCAGCGCGCTGGCCCACACGATCCGCTCCGGCGCGACGCCGTAAAGCGGTCCGCGCACGATCTCCAGCATGGAGAAGAACGGGTTCAGCGGCATGTACTCGGCGCCCTGCCGGATCTGCGCCGCCTTCCACACGATCGGCGTGGCATAGAACGCGATCTGCATGATGCTGGCGACGATTTGCGGGATGTCGCGGAACCGGGCGCACACCGTTCCCAGCAGCATGCAGGCCGCCAGGCCGTCCAGCAGCCAGAGCAGCAGGCCGGGGAGCGCCCATAGGCCGGTCCAGCCAGGCCATACGCCATAGATCGCGAAGACGATGAGCACGATGACGACGTTGTGGAGCAGCAGCAGCACGTTGCGCGTCAGCACCCGCCACACATGCACGCTGAACGGCATGCGCATGGACCGGATCATGTTCTCGGCGCTCAGGAACGTCGTGCAGGCATCGCTGACGACCAGGGACAGCGCGGTCCAAAGCACCAGCGACAGCGCCAGGTAGGGCAGGTAGTCGTGCATGTCCTGGTCGAACAAGGTCGAGTAGACCAGCCCGAGCGCCCCCACCATCACGCCGGTCGACATCGTCACCCAGAACGGTCCGAGGATGGAGCCGCGATACCGCAGCTTGATGTCCAGCCAACTCAGGGTCGCGATGAGTTTCCACATCGCGAAGGCCGCCTGCACGTCGCGCCCGGCAAGCCATTGCCGGTGCCGGAACGGGGATGGCACGTCCTGTTGCACGTCGAGGCTCAGGTCCTGGCTCAGAGGGCATCCTTTCCAGAGCCGGCCAGCGGCCCGGCCGGCGCGGTCATCGCGGCAGGCAGATAGCCCAAGCGGGCTGGAAGGCCAAGCTACAGCGCCGCCCAGCCGTCCGTGCACCGGGCCAGCCAGTCGCGCACGGCAGCCGGCGTGCCGAAGACGGCGGGGACGAACAACCCGGCGCCACCCAGGCGCCGTGCGACGACCATGCCGTCCTCGTCCGTCACGTCATCGCCGATGAACACGGGCTTGCGGCCACGGAAGCTCGGCAGCGCCATCACCATCTCGACCGCCCGGCCCTTATCCGCCCCGATCGGCCGTATTTCCCAGGCCATATGCGCCGCGAGAAGCTGGAACCGTTCGGCGCCGGGCCGCGCGAGCAGCGCGTCCAGCCCGGTGCGCAGCATCGGTCCCGACGGGGGCGCCAGCCGGTAATGCAGCACGAAGCCGCGCGCCTTGTGTTCCACCAGCACGCCGGGATGGTCAGCCGCGAGCCTCTCCGCCGACGCCAATAGGTCCGGAGGCACGCTGGGAAGGGCCTGGCGCTGCAATGGGGCATCTGGAGCCGGGCGGAGCGCGCCGCCGTGCTCGCCAGCCACGGCGGGTATGAGGCCGGGGAGCAGCGCGTCGATCTGGTGCACCGGGCGGCCGGTGATGACCGCCAGCGCGCCATCCAGCTTGCGGCAGAGCCGGGCCAGGGTGTGCGGCAGGCCGGCGGGCACCACCACGCTGTCCGGCGTCGGGGCGAAATCCAGCAGCGTGCCGTCCAGGTCCAGCAGCAAGGCGGTCCGCGAGAAGGGCGGCAGCATGTCGGGCATCAGTGGCAGGCGACGAGGCGGATGTCGTAGACGGGATGTTCCAGCATGTTCAGTGCCGGTTCATTGGCGAACACCCAGCCGTGGAAGCCGGGTGCGCCGGGCCGGCTGTCGCGGATATCCAGATAGGCGGCGGCATCCTGCGCCTGGTCCGGCGGACGGACGGAACACGCCCGCAAGGCGATCGACAGCGAGGCATTGTCTGCGGCCTGGCCGACCTTCAGCGTCAGGGCCGAGGATTTCGCGTTCACCTTGTCGAGCACCAGCAGCTCGGCCGTGTCGCGCGGCACCCACGAGCCTGGCGCCGAGGGCGACGGCGCATCGGGCTTGGCGGCAGTCTGCCCTGCTGCCGGGGCGCTGGCCAGCAGCGCGGCAACCAGCCAGGCCGCGCGCATCACACCTGCTTCGGGCTGCGCAGATCGGCCACCATCTCGGCCAGGATGCGTCGCATGGCAGCGTCGTCCACCCCCATCAGCACCGCGTCTTCGAACGCATCCTGCATGACCTGCCGCAGCTCGGCATGGTTTTCCGCCAAGGTCCGGAGCTTTTCACGGCAACTCACGGGCTGCCCGTCGCCGCCCGGCCAGATCATCGCCGTGTGGTTCACGGCGTGCCCTTCTTGATCGTGTCCATCTGCTTCTGCGCGGCATCCGCCAGGCTGCCAACGTTGAAGATGAACTTGCCGAGCAGGTCTTCCAGGTTGACGGCCGATTGCGTCACGGTGATCACGCCGCCATCCGCAAGCATCTTATCGTCGCCCCCGGTCGCCAGCGAGATGAAGTTGCCACCCAGCAAGCCGCCCGTTGCGATGCTGGCGCTGCTGTCCATCGACAGCTTGATATCGCGTTGCACGGTGAAGGTCGCGACCGCCTGATAGCTCTTGGGGTCGATGGCGAGCCCGGTGACGCTTCCCACCTTCAACCCGGCGATGCGCACGTCCGCACCCGTGGAAATGCCGCCGACGTTGTCGAACGCCGCGTGCAGGCTGTAGCCGCCCAGCCCGCCGCGCCCGGTGTTGGCGATAGCGTAACCGAGGAACCCCACCGCCACGAGCAGGACGACCGCCCCGGCGGCGACTTCCGTGATGGAGCGGCGGGCCATTCAGCTGCCCGGCGTCCAGGATTCGTAATCGCCGGTCGCGGGTGGCCGATGGCCGCCGAGATAATCGCTGCCCGGCGGCCGGTAGCCGAGCGGCGTGCCGGTCAGGTTCGGCTCGTGCGGCTTCTGCCAGGCCCGGCGCACCGTCTCGGGGATCGGCTGCTCGGTGGTGTAGTGCAGCCAGGAATGCCACTCCGGCGGGATGGTGCTGGCTTCGACCTCGCCGACATACATCACCCATCGACGCCGTCGCAGGTCGCCGCGGCCGATCTTCTTCGCTTCGTAGTAGATGTTGCCGGCTGCATCGCGGCCGACCATCCGGCCGGTGAGGGACGTTACGAGGCGCATCATCAGGGTCATGCCAGGCTTATAGCAGCGTCGCTGGGTGGGTCCACTGCGCCCGGCCATCTTGCAACGCGTCGCCCACGCCACGTTACCCACAGCATTTTGTGGTGCAACGGCAGCGCATACGCAAAATCCGCCTTTTCCGCCGCCGGGCAGCAGTTTAACCTGGCCCCATGAAAACCGACCGGACTTGGCAAGGCGTGCGGCTGCGGCAGACGGACGCCGCCGCCGATCCCGACTCCCCCTCGCGTCCTGTTCGGCTTCCCGCCGCCTGGGACGAGGCGGCGGCCAGCGCGATCTGTGACTTGGCGCCGGGCACCGGCCGGGTCTCGCTGCCCACGCTGGCGCAATCCTGGATCATACCGCTCGGCGCCCGCGCCAGGGAGGCCGGCATCGGGGGCTTACCCGACCGGCTGCACGCCCTGCTGCTGCTGCGCCGCGGCGCCCCCACGCAGGATACCTGGCGCGGCACGCCCGCCGAGGTGCCGGGCTTCGTGTTGAACCTGCCGGCATTCCACGACACGGAAGCCGGCTTCGACGTCGAGGCGTTTGCCGAAGCAGCGACGACCGCGGCGCAGGCGCTGGCTTTCCTGGCCCCGCAGGCGGCACGCTATGCCGTGGCCATAGCGGATCTCGCGGGCCTGCTCGCAGCATTGGGCCTGGATTACGCCAGCAAGGCGGCACGCGACGTCGCCGCCTGCCTTGCCGGCGTGCTGCGGGGCCGGGTGGATACGGTGTTGGCCGGCCCGCAGCCGGATCTGCTGGCGGCGATCCCCTCCTGGCCTGCGCCCCCGGCAGGGTGTGCCGTGCCGGGCCTCGCCGCGGCGGCCTCGGTAGCCCGGATGGCGGCCCTGCGCAGTGGCGGGGTGCGCCCCGGCACTGCGATCCTGGCGCCCGGTGCGACGGACGCGCTGCTCGGCGTGGAAACGGGCGGCATCGCGCCCGCCTTCGCTGCCGTCGGCCCTGGCGGGCTGTCGCGCGCGACCCGGGCCTGGCTGGGCGCACGGGGCATGTCCTACGACACGGCCCTAGCCGCGGCCTTGGCCGGCGAGCCCGTCATTCCGGTGGCCACCGCCGCCGACCATGCCGCGATGCATGATGCCATCGCGCCGATGCTGCATGCCATGCCGCCGCGACCGGGCTGCGCCCCCTCCCCGGCCAACGATGCCCGGCGGGAAGAGCTGCCTGCCCGGCGCCGCGGCTATACGCAGAAGGCCGCGGTCGGCGGGCACCGCGTCTTCCTGCGCACGGGCGAGTATGCGGATGGCCGGCTCGGCGAGATCGGGCTGGCAGTGCCCCGCGAGAGCGCTGCCGTCCGGGGCCTGGCGGACGCGCTCGCGACGGCGCTCTCGGTCGGGCTGCAACATGGCACGCCGTTGGGCGCCTATGTGGACGCGCTGGCCCATGCCCGGTTCGCCCCGGCCGGCGCGGTGGAGGGCGACCCGGGGGTCGACCACGCCAGCTCCATTCCCGACTACGTGGCGCGCTCGCTGGCCGCGAGCTATCTTGGCCGCATCGTGCCGGCGGACCATTCCGAGGCACCGATGAAACCCGAGGAGACGCCCTTGCTGCCGCTTGACCTGCCCCGCCGCCGCGCCCGTGCCGCCCTGCGTCTGGTCGCCGGCTGATGGGCGTCGTGCAAGCCCGTCTGGCGGAGTTGGGCATCACCCTGCCGCAGCCCATGGCCCCGATCGCCAACTACGTGCCGTTCGTGCACACGGGCGGGTTGGTGGTGGTGTCCGGCCAGGTGCCCGCGCGGGACGGCAAGATCGCCGTGACCGGCAAGGTGGGGGACGGCCTGTCCGTCGAGCAGGGGCAGGACGCTGCGCGGCTCTGCTTCATCAACGTCCTGGTGCACCTGAGGGCCGCCTGCGAGGGGGACCTCGACCGGGTCGTGCAAGTGGTCCGGCTGGGCGGCTTCGTCGCCAGCCCGGCGGGTTTCAGCCAGCACGCATTGGTCATGAACGGCGCGTCGGACCTGGCGGTGGCGGTGTTCGGCGAGGCAGGCCGCCATGCGCGGTCGACCATCGGGGTGCCGGCCCTGCCCGGGGATGCCGCAGTCGAGGTCGAGGGCATGTTCGCCGTCCGGTAATCGGGGCTGGCAGGGCCGTGCTGCCCCGCCATATGCTCGGCCATGCCCGACGGCTCACCCCGGCTGACCCTTTCGCTGCATCCGTCGATTGCGTCCATCGACCCGGTGGAGTGGGACGCTTGCGCCGGGGACGAGAATCCCTTCGTCAGCCACGCCTTCCTGTCCGCGGTTGAGGATAGCGGGTCCGCCGGCCCGCGCACCGGCTGGCTGCCGCAGCATGCCGCGTTGCGGGACGAGGCTGGCCAGCTTCTCGCCGCCGCGCCGATGTATGCCAAATCCAACAGCTACGGTGAATATGTGTTCGACCATGGCTGGGCGAACGCGTTCGAGCAGGCGGGCGGCGACTACTATCCGAAGCTCCAGGTCGCCGTGCCGTTCTCTCCGGTCCCCGGACCGCGCCTGCTCTGCCGTCCCGGCGGCAACGTCCCGGCCGAAGCGCTGGGACATGCGCTGATCCAGGCTTGCGGGGAGCTGAAGCTGTCCGGCGTGCACGCGACGTTCTGCACCGAGGCGGAGTACGAGGCGCTGGGCAGCGCCGGCTGGCTGCAGCGCCTGGGGCAGCAGTACCACTGGGAGAATGGCGGCTATCACAGCTTCGACGATTTCCTGGGCGCCCTGTCCTCGCGCAAGCGCAAGGTGCTGCGTCGGGAACGCCGGGACGCCAACGGCGCCGGGCTGGTGTTCCGCACGCTGCGCGGACCGGAAATCGGGCGGCGGGAATGGGACGCGTTCTACCGCTTCTACCAATCCACGGTGGACCGGAAATGGGGCAGCGCCTACCTGACCAAGCGCTTCTTCGGCATGCTGGGCGAGCGGCTGGGCGACCGGGTGGTGCTGATGCTGGCGGAGCATGGCGGCGAGCCAGTGGCCGGCGCGCTGAACCTGATGGGGCGGGATGCCCTGTACGGCCGCAATTGGGGCTGCAAGGGTGACTGGCCGTTCCTGCACTTCGAATTGTGCTACTACCGCGCGATCGATTTCGCGATCGAGCATGGCCTGTCACGGGTGGAAGCCGGCGCGCAGGGCCAGCACAAGATCCAGCGCGGCTACCTGCCGAAGCCGACCTACTCCGTGCATTGGCTGAGCCACGCCGGACTCAGCCGCGCAGTGGACGATTTCCTTCGACGCGAACGCGCGGCGGTTTTGGCCGGGATGGAGGAGCTGGAGACTGAGTTTTCACCTTATCGTAAAGGCGACGATCCTTAATCAGGGCGTTGCAGTGCCGTTCCGGCGTAAACAGCGTCTAGCGTCATAGAGAAGGCGAGGCCGGTCATTTGCAGGGATGACGCCAGGCTCGTCAGGACAGCCATAACCCAGCCCTCTCCCTCCCGGCGGTAGTGCTCGACCCTTACTTGATCCTGATAGACGACAACGACGTCCTTCAATGTCTCAAGGGATTTATAGAACCGCAACTTGTCGCCACGATCAAAATCCATGCTCGAAGGCGACAACACTTCGACGATCGCCGTGGGGTCAGTGATCCAGGTCTCCGCTCCGCTGGAAGCGCCGCACCAGACAGTCACGTCCGGCAGCGTCTTGTCGATACCAGCAAGGTCCTTTGCGACCTGAACCCGCATGCCGCCGATGTTGACGCGGCATCCCAATGGTTCGGCAATCGGCTTCAGCGATGTCCCCAGGTTGAGGGCGATCTGTCCGTGGGTCGCATTCGGGTAGGTCATCGCCAGGATGTGGCCGTCGATCAATTCCCAAATCGTCCCGTCATCCACCTGTGCCTCAAGGAAGGCGTCGAACTCGGCAATGGCAATCGGGGGTTCAACGGCGTGCGCGTGGGACATGTCTTCCGGTATCCGATGCCGGCCTGGAGCATCAACCAAGGCGGAACCGTGCCGACAAGACCGGGTCCGTCTGCACGGCCTTCCGCAAACCCGCATCCTCGGTCGTCACCACCACCCGGGTGAACCATGGTATGGTGCCGCGGACACGGTCCAGGAACAGCCTGTCCAATCCGGCCGCATCCGGGGAGCGGGCGACGCAACAGGCGCAGCCCGCCGGATGGGCCGTTTCACCCGTGGGTCGCAGAACCGCATCGCGTTCACCTGCCGTGACGCCGAACACGACCGGGATGCGGGCATCAACGAACAGGACCATGCAGCTAGACATAAGGATATCTTTATGTCACATCAACCCTATGGACGCTCTCCTGCTCGCTCTCCGCGCTTGCGCCGAACCCACCCGCCTGCGCCTGTTGGCCCTTGCAGCCCGGGGAGCGTTCTGCGTGATGGAGTTCACCGAGATACTCGGCCAATCGCAACCCCGGCTCTCCCGCCATCTTCGCCTCCTGGTCGAAGCCGGCGTGATGGAGCGCGTGCGCGAGGGCGCCAATGTATGGTTTGCCTTGCCGCCCAATCCGGGCCTTACCCGGGATTTGCTGGCGCGTCTGCCGGCCGACGACCCGGTGCTCGAGGCGGATCGGCGCCAGGCCGCCCGCGTGTTGGCCGAGCGCGCCCGCATCGCCTCGGAAAGCTTCCGCAAGCGGGGCGCCGATTGGGACGAGGCGCATGCCCTTGCCCTCCCTGTCGCGGCGATCGAACAGGCGGTCCTGGAGGCCGTGGGGGAACATGCAGGCCGGTTGCTGGACATCGGCACCGGCACTGGCCGGCTGTTGGAGCGACTGGCGTCCCGGGTGGAGCGGGGGCTGGGGATCGATGCCAGCCGGGCGATGCTGGCCCTCGCCCGGTCCCGCCTGTCGAAACCGGAGCTTGCCCATTGCGCGGTGCGCCAGGCGGACATGTATCGGCTGCCGCTGCCTGACGGCGGATTCGACACAGTGGTGCTGCAAATGGTGCTGCATTATGCCGAGGATCCGTCTGCGGCGCTTGCCGAGGCCGCGCGCGTGTTGCGCCCCGGCGGCCTCCTCCTCGTCGTGGACCTGGTGCGGCATGACCGCCCTGAACTGAAGGAGCGTCTGGCGCATCGCTGGCCGGGCTTCGACGACACCGCCCTGGCTACGCTGATGCAGGGTGCCGGTCTCGATCCCGGCACTCCCTGCACCGTGCCGGGTCCCCTGCCCGTGCGCCTTTGGCCCGCGACGCCGCAGCCGGCCGCTATACCCTCACACGTGCCGACCCGGAAGGAATTCGCATGACCCGTCCCCACCTGCTCGACGCCCTGCGCGACCGCGTGCTGCTGTGCGACGGCGGCATGGGAAGCCGCGTGCAGGCGCTGACCCTGGACGTCGAGAAGGACTACTGGAACCGGGAGAACTGCACGGAGGTGCTGAACCTGTCCCGCCCGGAGATGGTGCGGGAGATCCACCGCGGCTACTTCGCCGCCGGCGCCGACTTGGTGGAAACTAACAGTTTCGGCGGCAGCCCGATCACCCTGGCCGAGTTCGACCTGCAGGACCGCACGCACGAGATCAACAAGGTGGCGGGCGAGCTGGCGCGCGAGGCGGCCGACAGCTTCGGCGACGGGCGGCACCGTTGGGTCGTGGGCTCGGTGGGGCCGGGCACGAAGCTGCCGTCGCTCGGCAACATCGCCTATGACCCGCTGGAGGCGGCGCTGGCGCAGCAATGCGCCGGGCTGATCGACGGCGGCGTGGACGCGATCCTGATCGAGACCTGCCAGGACACGTTGCAGATCAAGGCCGCGGTGAACGGCGCCAAGCTCGCCCGCGCCGCCGCCGGCAGCGATACGCCCATCTTCGTGCAGGTCACGGTGGAGACCACGGGCACCCTGCTGGTCGGCCCCGACATCGCCGCGGCCGCCACCGTCATCCACGCGCTGGACGTGCCGCTGATGGGGTTGAACTGCGCCACCGGTCCGCAGGAGATGAGCGAGCACGTGCGCTGGCTGGCCGCCAACTGGCCCGGCCTGCTCTCGGTGCAGCCCAATGCCGGGCTGCCGGAACTGGTGAACGGCGCCACCCACTACCCGCTCGGCGCGCCGGAGATGGCGAGCTGGGTGGAGCGCTTCGTCTTGGAGGATGGCCTCAACCTGGTGGGCGGCTGCTGCGGCACCTCCATCGAGCACATCGCCGCATTGGACGGAATGCTGCGCCGCCACGGCGACCATCGCCCGGCGCCTGCCACGCGCAGCCACCACTGGGTGCCCTCCGTCGCCAGCCTGTACGGCCAGACGCCGCTGCGGCAGGAGAACAGCTACTTCTCCATCGGCGAGCGCTGCAACGCGAACGGCTCGAAGAAGTGGCGCGAGTTGCAGGAGAAGGGCGATTGGGACGGCTGCGTCTCCGTCGGCCGCGAGCAGGTGGGCGAGGGTTCCAACAGCCTGGACGTCTGCACCGCTTTCGTCGGGCGCGACGAGGTGTCGGAGATGAACGAGGTGATCACCCGCTTCACCTCCAGCGTGAACGCGCCGCTGGTGATCGACAGCACCGAGACCAACGTGATCGAGGCGGCGCTGAAGCTGCATGGCGGCAAGCCGATCATCAACTCGATCAACTTCGAGGATGGCGAGCAGGCGGCCACCGACCGCCTGGTGCTGGCCAAGAAGTTCGGCACCGCCGTCATCGCGCTGACCATCGACGAAAAGGGCATGGCCAAGCAGCCGGAGGAGAAGCTGGCGGTCGCCCGCCGCCTGGTGGAGTTCGCCTGCGACAGGCACGGCCTGCCGCAGAGCGACCTGATGATCGACCCGCTGACCTTCACCATCGCCACCGGCAACGAGGACGACCGCAAGCTGGGGCAATGGACGCTGGAGGGCATCGCCGCCATCAGCCGGGCCTATCCGGACATCCAGATCATCCTGGGCCTGTCCAACATCTCCTTCGGCCTGAACGCCGCCGCCCGCGCGGTGCTGAACAGCGTGTTCCTGGACCATGCGGTGAAGGCCGGCATGACCGGGGCGATCGTCCACGTCTCGAAGATCCGGCCGCTGCACCTGATCGCGCCGGAGGAGGTGCAGGTCTGCGAGGACCTGATCTTCGACCGCCGCCGCGAGGGCTACGACCCGTTGCAGAAGCTGCTGGAGATCTTCGCCGACCGCAAGCTGGCCGACGCCACCAAGAAGGTGCGCGCCGACACGGTGCAGGGCCGGCTGAAGGACCGCATCGTCGATGGCGACCGCAAGGGCCTGGGCGACGAACTGGACGAGGCGCTGAAGACGCTGCCGCCGCTGACCATCATCAACGAAATCCTGCTCGACGGCATGAAGGTGGTGGGCGAGCTGTTCGGCGCGGGCAAGATGCAGCTGCCCTTCGTGCTGCAATCCGCCGAGACCATGAAGGCGGCCGTCGCGCACCTCGAACCCCACATGGAACGGGTGGATGGCCAGGAAAAAGGCACCATCGTGCTCGCCACCGTGAAGGGCGACGTGCATGACATCGGCAAGAACCTGGTCGACATCATCCTGACCAACAACGGCTACCGCGTGGTCAACCTCGGCATCAAGGTGCCGCTGGCCGATATGGTCGCCGCCGCCAAGGAGCACCGGGCGCACGCGATCGGCATGTCCGGCCTGCTGGTGAAATCCACTGTCGTCATGCGCGAGAATTTGGAGGAGATGACCCGGCAAGGGCTCGATATCCCCGTGATGCTCGGCGGCGCGGCGCTGACGCGGAACTATGTCGAGGATGATTGCGTGCGCGCCTATGCCGGCGGCCGGGTCGCCTATGCCCGCGACGCTTTCGATGGGTTGCACCTGATGGACCGGGTCACTGGCAACGGCTTCGACGACTACCTCGCCGCGATCCAGGCCAAGCGGGTCGGCAAGGCCCGCAACACCAGCCGTACCCTGGGCCAGGCCGACAAGGCTGCGTTTCGCCCGGTCGATCTGGCCGTGGTGCGGGAGCGCCGGCAACGCCTGACCAAGGACGTGCCGCCGGTGCAGCCGCCCTTCTGGGGCGCGCGCGTGCTGGAAAGCACGCCCAAGGCCGTGCTGCCCTTCCTGAACGAGCGCAGCCTGTACCAATTCCAGTGGGGCTTCCGCAAGCAGGGCCGCACGCTGGACGACTTCCTGGGTTGGGCAAAGCAGGAGCTTCGCCCGATCATGAAGCGGATGTTCGCCCTATGCGAAAGCGAGGCGACCCTGCGGCCGCAAGCCGTCTACGGTTATTGGAAGGCTGCCGGGCAAGGCAACGACCTCATCGTGTTCGACGAGGACGGGACGACCGAACGCGCCCGGTTCAGCCTGCCGCGGCAGCCGAAGGAGGACGGCGAGTGCATCGCCGATTTCTTCCGCGACGTGGACGACGCCGAGCGTGACGTTATCGGCCTCCAGGTGGTCACGGTCGGGCAGAAGGCTTCCGACACGGCCCGGCTGTGGTTCGAAGATAACCGCTACCAGGACTACCTCTATCTCCACGGGCTCTCGGTCGAGATGGCGGAGGCCATGGCGGAGTACACGCATAAGCGCATCCGTGCGGAATGCGGTTTCGCGGCGGAGGACGACCGGGACATGGAGAAGATGCTCGGCCAGTCCTATCGCGGCAGCCGCTACAGCTTCGGTTATCCCGCCTGCCCGAAATTGGAGGACCAGGCTGCTTTGCTCGCGCTGCTGGGTGGCGAGCGCATCGGCATCGAGATCAGCGACGAATGGCAGTTGCACCCCGAGCAGAGCACAAGCGCCATCGTCGTCCTGAACCCGCGGGCGAAATACTTCTCGGTCTAGCGGACGGTCGTTGACCCGCCTACCTTACTGGCGTGGTGGTGACCGAGCCCGCGCCCGGCGCGGCGGCGCCGGATCCGCCCGCGGTGCCAGCCGCGCCCGTCGCGTTGATGCCGCTATCGGTCCGCACGGCGTTCGAGAATGAACTCGGCGGCGCTGACGCGCATGCCGCTAGTCCGCAGGCCGTGACGGCGAATAGCAGAATTCGTGACAGTGACATGATGAACCCTCCTGGGGATTGTCATCGCTCAACTCGGAAGCGGGTGGATAGTTGCAACATCGCGACGGTCCGCACCGCGGCGGCATGGTGCGGGGCGGCGGCGAGCCTGCCGACCTGGCGCGGTGGCGATGGCGTCGCCATGTCACCAAGGTGAATTCCCCGGAGATCGACCGCCTGATCGGACTGCTCGGCAAGCTTCCCGGCTTCGGGCCGCGCAGCGCCCGGCGCGCCGTGTTGCGCCTGTTGCAGCATCCGCAGACCCGTATGCTCCCGCTCGCCGCCGCCCTGAACGATGCGGCAGCGGCAGTCGGTCCTTGCAGCCAGTGCGGCAATCTGGACAGCCGCGATCCTTGCGCGATCTGCACCGATACGGGAAGGGACCGCAGCCTGGTCTGCGTGGTGGAGGGTGTCGGCGACCTTTGGGCCTTGGAACGTGCCTCGGTCCATCGCGGCTTGTACCATGTGCTGGGCGGCACCCTCTCGGCGCTGGGCGGGGTCGGGCCGGAAGACCTGAACATCCCTCCGTTGCTGGCCCGCGTGGCCGGGGGCGGGGTGTCGGAGGTGATCCTTGCCTTGGGCGCCACGGTCGAGGGCGCCAGCACGGCGCATTGGCTGGCGGAGCGGCTCCGCCCCACCGGGGTCGCGGTCTCGCGTGTCGGCCACGGCGTTCCGATCGGCGGCGCCCTGGACGTCCTGGATGACGGAACCCTCGGCGCCGCACTGAAAGGCCGTCGCCCGGCCTGACCGGTCAGGCCGGGCGGTGGCCGCTCACGTTTGCGCCCGCATGCCACGGCAGGCGCAGGAAGGATGGTAGCCCGGTCAGCATCAGGAGCCCGGTGGCGATGAAGACCAAGTGGAAATCCGCCAGGTCGGGCGGACCGCCGTGAGGCAGCGTAACCAGGTGCAGCATCGCAGCACCCAGCGCCACGCCCATGCCGATCGACATCTGCTGCGCCACGCTGGACAGGGTGGAGGCCCCGCTCATCCGCGAGGACGGAACATCGGCGAAGCCCAGCGTGTTCAGCACGGTGAACTGCATCGACCGGGTCAGCCCGCTCACGAACAGGACAACCAGCAGGATGGGCAACGGTGTCGCCGGCGTGAGCGCGGCGCAGGCGATCATCGTCGCGCTGGCCAGCAGCCCGGTCACCACGCCGGTGCTGCGGAACCCCCACCGGCGCATCACCCAGGTGGTGAACGGCTTCATGCCGATATTGCCCAGGAAGGTCGACAGCACCAGCATGCCGGATTGGAACGCATCCAGCCCGAACCCGATCTGGAACAGCAGCGGCAACAAGAACGGCACCGTGCCGATGGTGACGCGGAACACCGTGCCGCCGGTCATGATCACGCGGAAGGTGGGGATGCGCATCACGCCCAGGTCCAGCAGCGGCTGCTTCGTCCGCAATCCGTGCCGCACCGCCGCCGCGCCCAGCGCTATGCCGGCCACGAGCAGCAGCGGCGCCGTCCAGCGCAGGCCGTCGCCGCTGACCAGCTCCATGCCCTCCATCAGGAGGGACAGCGACAGCCCGCTCAGCACGAATCCCGCGACGTCGAAGCGGCGGCGCGCCTCCTCCCGTAGATTGGGCATCAGCGCCAGCGACAGGGCGATCGCCACCAGGCCCACCGGCACGTTGAGGAAGAAGATCCACCGCCAGGACGCATAGGTGGTCAGCAGGCCACCCACCGGCGGCCCGAGCACGGGTGCCGCCAGGGCCGGCCAGGTCAGCAAGGCGATCGCGCCCAACAGGGCGGACTTCTCCGTCGTGCGCAGCACGGCCAGCCGGCCGACCGGCACCATCATGGCCCCGCCCAGCCCTTGCAGCACGCGAACGCCGACGAACGGCCACAGGCCGTCGCACAGGCCGCACAGCATGGACGCGCCGGTGAACACGGCGATCGCGGCGGTGAACACGTCACGGGTGCCGAAGCGGTCCGCGATCCAGCCGCTGAGCGGGATGAACACGGCCAGCGACAGCAGATAGGCGCTGATGCCGATCGACAGAGACACGGCCGGGCGGCCGAAATCCCGCGCCATCGCCGGCAGCGCCGTGGCAATGACCGTCCCGTCGAGGAATTCCATGAAGAATGCGGCGGCCACGACCAGCGCGACCGCGCGGGCCCGTGCCGGGGTCATGCCACCGCCCGGCGCCAGTAGCCGAGCGTCACCGGCCCGATCGCACGGCCCGCACCGGCCTGGTAGAGCGCCTCGAGCTCCCTCAGCAGCGCGGCTGCCGCATCTTCCAGGCCGAGCAGGTGCAGGCAGCGCAGGATGCGCGACAGGCGGAGCATGTTGTGATCGCCGGGCGTCAGCCACGCCGCCTGTCGCGCCGGGTCGCCTGCAAGGCCGTAGAAGCGGCGCATCCGGGCCAAGGATGCCAGAAGGGCGCGCCGCAATCCGGCATCGCTGCGGAAGGCGGCGATGTCTTCATCGCTCAGGATCGGCGCGCCGGGGTTGAACGCGCTGGCGTCCGGCAGGGGGAACAGCCATTGGATGTAGTCGTGCACCGCCTCCAGCCGCCCGTCGTCCCAGGCCTGGATGTCGGCAAGCGAGCGGCCGCGGTCATCCGGGCCAAGCTGTCGGTAAAATCGAAGGATGGCACTCATGCCCGGATCATCACGCCAACTCCGCCCGCAGCGATGGTCTACCCCATGCGTGATGCCATCCACCACGCCCACCCTGTCAACCACGCAAGCGCGCGGCACGCTTGGTAGGCTCGGCAGCCAGCGCTGGATGCGCTACGATCCGGCCAAATGGAACGACGGCCCGCCGCGGCTTGCAACGCGATCATGGCCAATCCGGGAGGCGTGCATGAAGACCCTGCTGCTCCACTGCCTTCTGCTCTGCGCCGCCGGGCCGGCCTTGGCGCAGTTGCCCGATACGATCCGCGTGGGAGTGCTGTCGGATGAAAGCGGGCCGTATGCCGATTCAGGGGGAGCCGGCTCCGTCGCAGCGGCCCGCATGGCGGCGGCGGATGCCGGCGGCAGCATCGACGGCCACACGATCGAGATCGTCCATGGCGACACGCTGAACAAGCCGGACGTCGCGTCCACCATCGCCCGGCGCTGGTTCGACACCGACGGCGTGGGCGCGGTGGTGGACCTGCCGGTCACGCCCATCGCACTGGCCGTCCAGCAGCTCGCGCGGGAGAAGAACCGCACCGTCATGATCGCCGGCGCCGCGATCAGCGAATTCACCGCCAAGCTCTGCTCTCCCGTCAGCAGCCATTGGGCCGACGACACCCACGCGCTGACCACGGGGACGGCCCGGGCCATGCTGGAGCATGGCGGCAAGAGCTGGTTCTTCATCACCGTCGACATGGCGTTCGGAGCTGCCCTGCAACGCGACGCCACCGCCGTGCTGACGGCGGGCGGCGGCAAGGTGCTCGGCGAGGCGAAGCACGCGATCGGCGCCAGCGACTACTCCTCGCAGATCCTGCAGGCCCAGGCCTCCGGCGCGGACGTGGTGGCCTTCGCGTCCGTGGGCGGCGACCTGGTGGATCTGATCAAGCAGGCGCACGAGTTCGGCCTGGGCGTGACGGGCAAGCCGGTCCTGGGCGGCTTCCTGATCTACCTGACCGACATCCACGCCCTGGGCCTGCCCACCGTGCAGGGGCTGGAGCTGACCTCCGGCTTCTATTGGGACCAGTCCGACCAATCCCGCGCCTTCGCCAAGCGGTTCATGGCGGAGCGGCATGCCATGCCGACCAAGGAGCAGGCATCCGTCTACGCCGCCGTGCTGCACTATCTCCAGGCCGTGAAGCAAACCGGCACGGTCGAGGCGGTCGCCGTGAACAAGGCGATGCGCGCGGCCCCTGTCGATTATTTCGGCCACCCTGCCACGCTGCGCGCGGACGGCCGCTTGATGGACGACGTGACCCTCTATCGCGTCAAGACGGCTGCCGAAAGCAGTCAGCCATGGGATTACTACACCCCGATACAGACGATCCCGGCGGCCGAGGCGTTCCTGCCGATCGATCCCGCATGCCAGGGGTGAAGATCGGCAAGGCAGTGGTCATCCAGCTGTCGCTCAACTATCTTCGAACTCGGGCGGGAGTTGAGCCATGGCGGACCATGAACCCTTATGGCTTGATAACCAGCTCTGCTTCGCGCTGTATGCTGCGACCAATGCCATCACCCGCAGCTATCGCGTCCCCTTGGGCGAGCTTGGGCTGACCTATCCGCAATACCTCGTCCTGGTAACCCTGCTGGAACGGCCGAGCATGACATCCGGTGAACTGGCCAGGGCGCTGAAACTGGACGCGGGAACGCTGACGCCGATGCTGAAGCGGCTGGCCTCTGCCGGCTTCATTGACCGGACCCGCCGTGTCGCGGACGAACGCATCATCGACAACCGGATTTCGGATAAAGGGCGGGCCTTGCAGGATGGCTTGCTGCAGGCCCAGGCGCACGTGAAATGCCGCACCGGCCTCCTGGAGGAGGAACTGAGCTCCCTGCGCGCGGCGCTCAACCGGCTCAGCGTCAACCTGGCCAAGCTTCCCGACGAGGATCTCGAACTGGCCTGACCGGCCCCGGCCTCCGGCATTGCACTCTCTTTGTTTACGAAGCAGATGCTATCGCAGCAAGGTGGGAGCGGTCATGCGCCGCGGAACCTGGCGGCGACGGTGGACGGGGGAAGACTGGATGCGGTCGGGGTGCCTATCGACGCTGTTGGCGGTTTCGACCCTTTGTCTCGCCTTCGCCGGGGCGATCGTGCCGGCTGCCTCGCAGCCTGTGCCGACGGCGTTGCAGTCGCTCCTGGTTACGCCGGACCATCGGGCCGCCCTGCTCCAAGCCGCACATGCCGTGGACGGTCCGGGAATGCCGACCTGCCCGTCCGCCAGCTACATGACGACGGGCGACATCGGCATCCTGGGCCCGGTGCAGACCAATGCTGCAGGCCATGTCACCGCCGGGGCGTGGAAGGAAACCATCCAGGAAACTGGATGCGGCACGACCCGGATGCTGAACGCGCTCACCCTGGTTCAGCCGAACGGGACGTTGCAGACCCGGCCGCTGCTGCCAGGCACCACCATCACCGACCCGCAGCTCCAGCAGGACAGCGTGCAATACGCCGCTGCCGGATTGGGTGACATGCCGGCAGGCTGCGACCAGGGCGGGGTGCTGAACACCCGCTTCGTGGGCCAGGACGGGCAGCCGCCGGGTACGCTCCCGGCCCCCGGCAGCACGCCACTGCCGTGGACCGAGGTGTGGACGCTCATCGCCTGCGCCAAAAAGGCGGACGTGACGATGCACTTCACGCCGGATGCCACCGGCACGGACATCCATGCCGAGCTGCCGAACCAGTGACTGCGCCATCCGACCATTTCGATGGCCGCCGCTTCTTCAACCCTCGCCTGGCGGATGAAAGGCTGGATCGCCGCGGCCTGTTGCAGATCCTGCGCTGGCGCATGGACCGCGGCCGCAAAGCCTGGGGCGTCCAGCCGCCCCTGCCGCACTACCCGGCGCCGCCGGACGTCGCGGCCCCGGGCGGCGCGGCGCTGACCTTCATCGGCCACGCCACCTTCCTGATGCGCCTGCCCGGCCTCGTCGTGCTGACCGATCCCGTGTTCAGCGAACGCTGCTCCCCGCTGAGCTGGGCGGGTCCGCGCCGGGCGCACCCCCCGGGCCTCCGCCTGGAGGCATTGCCGCCGGTCGACCTGGTCGTCGTGTCGCACAACCATTACGACCACATGGACCTCCCGTCGCTGCGCCGCCTGGCTGCGAACGGCGCCGGGCGCGCCATCACGAGCGCGGGCAATGGCGACATCCTGCGGGAGGCAGGATTCACGACCGTCGACGCGCTGGACTGGTGGGACAGCGTGGCCGCAGGGCCGATACGCATCACCGCCACGCCCGCGCGGCATTTCTCCCGGCGCGGCCTGTCCGACGGCAACCGGACACTCTGGTGCGGCTTCGCCTTCCAGGGTCCGGATGGCCATGTGCTGTTTGCGGGTGATTCCGGGGCGGGACCGCATTGGGGCGAGATCAGTGCCCGGCTTGGCGCTCCGGACCTGGCGCTGTTGCCGATCGGCGCATACGAGCCGCGTTGGCTGATGGCGCCGGTCCATATGAACCCGGCCGAGGCGGCGCAGGCGCATCGTGACTTGGGGGCACGGCAGTCGATCGGCATGCATTTCGGCACGTTCCAACTGACGGACGAACCGATCGATGCGCCGCCGCGCGCCCTGGCCGACACGGGAGTGGCGGGCTTCACGATACTGGGGATCGGTGAGACCCGGGTGGTCGGCCTGTCAGGGACGACGGCTGGAGATACTGCCGAGGAGGTATAGCGACCCATCGAAGGTGCGCACCGTCATGGCAACCGCTTGTGGAACCAGATGCGTGTCAGTTCGGGATTGTCATGAGGCAATCGTGCGAACTCCTGGTAGCCGAGCTTTTCGTAGAAGCCGGGGGCCTGGAACTTGGCGGTATAGAGCAGCGCATCGTGGCAACCACGACGTGCCGCCTCCCTCTCGGCCATGGCCATCAGCCGGGTGCCAATACCGGCGCCGTGTTCCGAGATCGGCAGTGCCAGCAGGTCGACGGACAGCCATCCGCGACCGGTCCGGCCCATCATCCCGCCGAGCAGGACGCCATCCTTCTCCAGGCGGATGGCAAGGAGGCGGAAATCACTTGGAAGGCCGTTGGCTGCCGCATGGGCGATGAAATTGTCGTAGATGGCATCGCGCAATGCAGGATCGTACGCATCCGACAGCGTGAACACAGGATCCGCCGTCATCTGGATCTCCATTGCCGCCATGACTTGATCCCTGTGCAATGACCGTCGCCGGTGCCGCACCTGTGGCGACCATCCAGGGGACGATCGGCACATGCAACCTTGCAGCAAGCCAGTTGGTGCCGCCGACGCTGATAACCTCCTAGCCGGGGCAAATACCAGACCGCGATTTCACCCGAACCGAATGGGAACGCACGGCCAAGGCAGGGCGCTCACAGGATCGTGTACCGTAATGACCATTCGATTTCAGTGTAACCCGTTGTTTTAGCACGAATTTTTACCAGCCCTGGTCGCGTGGGATCAGAGCTTACTTTTCATCGACGTTGACCCGGGTCGTAAATTGCTGCTATGCACAATTTCGCTGGCGTCTCCTTTGTTCGTCGCAACCTGCCTGCGCGTTCGATTATAGTGAATACAATTGGACAAACACGACGCCGTTAATAAGAACTAGTTTCGAAACTGAGACTTTGGTTGAGGTTTGCTTTATTCGATGTGCCCTTTGCGAATGAACATGTTGTTCATAACTGCTTAAGGAATTTAAGCTACACGATGATGAGCCGACTGTTTGTCGCCACCGTCACGTTTCGCACTCAACTGGAAGGGATCGTGTCCGCCGCACGATCCCAATGGAGATTGTGATGACATCTTCAGGGACGGAATTGCCTGCCGCCCGGGTCCAGCCGGCTTCGGGTACTCTGGAAGGCCGCACCGGTTCGAGTGGCCAAGCCGGGATCGCGGCGAAAACCGGAATGCGGTCGTCCAGCTTCAGCAAGGGGCACTAATCATGTCGAATCTCGCGTCCACGGTCGCTGACGAACAGAGTGTACCGCTGACGGCGGGGCGCGCCGCGAAGTCGGTGTTCGACATGGCCGTCGCCTTCGTCATCCTGGTTCTCATTTCGCCGCTCCTGCTGATCATTGCCGCCCTCGTGTCGCTCGATGGCGGGGTGTGCATCTTCGGGCACCGGCGGGTCGGCAAGCACGGCCGGGAATTCAGCTGCCTCAAGTTCCGTACGATGCTGGTCAATGGCGACGAGATACTTGCCAAAACCTTGGCAGAGAGCCCATCGGCCGCTGCCGAATGGAAGGCCAACCACAAGCTGCGGAATGACCCCCGTATCACGCGCATCGGGAAATTCCTGCGTGTGACCAGCCTTGACGAGCTTCCGCAACTGCTGAACGTGATCCGCGGCGACATGAGCCTGGTCGGGCCGCGGCCGATCGTCCGCGCGGAAGTTGCCCGGTATGGGCGTGACATCAACTACTACTTTAAAGTCAAGCCGGGCTTGACCGGACTGTGGCAGGTCAGTGGGCGCAGCAACACCTCGTACCGGGAGCGGATAGACTTTGACGTATACTACGTCAAGAATTGGTCGCTTTGGCGGGACATCCTCATCCTGTTCAGGACTGTCGAGGTGATCCTGCTGCGCAAGGGCTCGGTCTAGGCGTCATTTGCCGGACGCTCTGTGGTTATATGAACAGACGCATGGTGCGTGCCGAATGGGTCGCGATCGGTCGGTCCGCCCATGCTTGCTAGCGCGGTCTACGTCAATGGCCGGTTCGCAACGCAGTCGCTGACCGGCGTTCAGCGATTCTCGCTGGAACTCATGCGGGCACTCGCGGCCCGCCAGGGCGAAGTGGTTCCGCTCCCTACGCTGCTGACGCCGCGGAGCTCGACGCGGATCGACTTCCCCGGGTTTGCCAGCCAGGCAGTCGGCAGCCGCCAAGGCCACGCCTGGGAGCAACTGGACCTTCCGCGCAGCACGCAGGCCGGCCTGCTGGTCAATCTGGGCAATACCGGCCCCTTGCGACAAAGGCGTCAGATCGTGGTCATCCACGATGCCGGGGTTTTTTCCACGCCCGAATCCTACAGTCGGCAGTTCCGCCTCTGGTACCGTTTCCTTCATCGGCGCCTGGCCAGGCGCGCCAAGATCGTCACCGTGTCGGAATTCGCCCGGGCAGACCTGGCGGCGCACCTTCAGGTTGATCCCGGCGGGATCGAAATCATGCCGGAAGGCGGCGAACACATCCGGCGAGTGGATGCCGACACCAGTATCCTGGCGGCACATGGCCTCATCGCCGGGCGCTACGTGCTCGCAGTCGGCAGCCTGGCGCCGCACAAGAACCTCGCGGCGCTATCCCATACCGCCGCCAGCCTGGCCGAACGGAGCATGCAGCTGGCCATCACGGGGGGACTCGACCCGAAAGTGTTCGCCGCGGGCCGGCCCTCCCTGCCGCAACCTGCGATCTATCTTGGCCGGGTGGATGACGCGCAACTCCGCGCGCTGTACGAATCAGCCGCCTGCTTCGTCTTTCCCTCCCGATACGAAGGTTTCGGCCTGCCCGCGGTGGAGGCCATGGCGTGCGGCTGCCCGGTCGCGGCCGCCCGAGCCGGATCCCTGCCGGAGGTCTGCGGCGAGGCTGCCATCTATTTCGACCCGCATGACCCGGCGGACATCGCCGACATCGTCGGCCGCCTGGTCGATACGCCGCCTTTGGCCGCCGAATTGCGCCGGCAGGGCCAGGTCCGGCTGCGACACTTCACCTGGGACGCCGCTGCCGGCCGGCTGGTGCAGATCATACAGGCGGCGCTAGGCTAGCTTGCAGCCGCCGCCGGCTTCGCGGCCTGCCCCTTGCACCACCGCGCCACCTGCTCGTGCGTGGCGAACCAGCAGCCGCCTTTGTCCCTGGCGTGCTGGATGACTGCCTCGGCAACGCCGATGCGGCTGCGATGGCCGCTGATATGCGGATGCATGGTCAGCAGGAAGAGACCGCCCTCCTGCCAGGCGCCGTCAAGCTCCGCCAGGAAGATCTCGGTCACGGCCGATGGCGGGGTATAGGGCCGCAGGGCGGAAAAGCGCTGGAAGTTCCAGTACACCGCATCGTCCCGGATCCACTCGGGCGGCAGCTCCACGATCCCGGTCGGGACGCCCGCATCCTCCAATTCGTAGGCATCGTCATCCGCCATCAGGCTGCTGTCGTACAACAGGCCCAGTTCGCGGATGATGCCCATGGTGTTGGCGCTGAAATCCCATGACGCGGTGCGGATGCCCACGGGCCGCCGCCCGGCCAATGTCTCCAGCACGTCGGCGGCGCGGAAGGTCAGGTCGCGCTCGACGCCCTGCGGCAGGGCGGTGTTGGCCTCGTGGATCCAGGAATGGATGCCAACCTCGTGCCCCTCCGCCGCCACGCCGCGGACCTCGTCGGGGTAGAGCAGCGCCGACACCGCCGGGTAGAAGAACGAGGCCGGGATACCGTGCCGGGCCAACATCGCGCGAATGCGCGGCATGCCCTGCCGGTGGCCATACTGCCCCTGGCTGATCCGCATCGGGCTTTCGTCCCCGTCACGCAGCGGGATGGTGTCGTGGTCCGCGTCGAACGACAGCGCGACGGCACACCGTGCGCCGCCGGGCCAAGTGGAGGGGCGCAGGCTACGTCCGGCGCGGGCCCGGCCGGTGATGCGGCGCCAGGTCGGCTCAGGCCACTGCCAGGGCGCGCCGTCCGGATGCTCGGTCAATATCCCCGTCTCCTGTCGCGGTCGCGCATCGCGGCCGGCCGATGCTCCGGCGGTCCATAGCCGCCGCCAGGGGTCTGCCCGGCGATCCCGTCGCCCGGCGCCAACTCGTAGCCTTCGCCCTTCGAGAGCTGGGGCGGCGTCACGTCCTGGCCCCGGGCGCCCCGCCGCTCCAGCAGCGCGTTGGTGGCCACGGTGGTGCCGTGCAGCACCTCCCGCAACGCCGCCGGGGAGACGCCCAGCGCGGCGATGCCGTCGGTGAAGCCCACCGCCTGGTCGGCGGGGGTGGAGGGCACTTCGCGGTGCGCCACGTCCCGGCGCCCCGATCCAGCAGCAGGAGGCCGGTGAAGGTGCCGCCGACACCGACGCCGACGGATAGGTCCGTGTCCATGGACCGCGAGGCTAGGGTGGTTCCCGGCAGAACGGAAGCGCCGTATCCTGCCCCGCATGCACGCACCGTTCGTTTGCGAGAAACAGCCCGCCACGGGGTCGCGGGGCATGGTGGTCACGAACCACCCGCTCGCCTCCGCGGCGGGCATGGAGGTCCTGGTCCAGGGCGGCAACGCGGTGGACGCCGCCGTCGCATGCCTGTTCGCGCTCACCGTGGTGGAGCCGATGATGGTGGGCGTGCTGGGCGGCGGCCTGGCGCATATCCGGCTACCGGACGGGCGGCACACCATCCTGGACGGCATGGCCACCGCGCCGGCCGCGGCGACGCCCGCGATGTTCGACGGCAACCCGCGCGCCAGCCAGATCGGCCCCTTGGCCATGGCGGTGCCCAGCGCGCTGCTCGCCTGGTGCACGGCGCTGGAGCGCTATGGCACGATGCCGCTCGCGGACGTCATGGCGCCTGCCATCCGACTGGCCGATCGCGGCTTCGACGTGACGGCGTATCTGACGGACTGCCTCGCCGATGGTGCGGCGGATTTGCGCCACGACGCGGATCTGGCTGCGTTGCTGCTGCCGGGCGGCGTCCCCGTCACGCCCGGCAGCAGGCTGCGGCGCCTCGACTATGCCGCGACCCTCCGGCTGATCGCAGGGGACGGTGCGGCGGCCCTTCATGGCGGCCCGCTGGGGACCGCCCTGGCCCGGCACATGCGGGAGGCAGGCGGGCTGATCACCGAGGCCGACCTGGCGGCCGTCGCGGTGATCGAGCGCGAGCCGATCCATGGCGCCTATCGCGGCTGGCAGATCGCCGGGCCGCCGCCGCCCTCCTCCGCCGGGGTGCACATCACCCAGATGCTCAACATCCTGGAGGGCTATGACCTGGCGGGGATGGGGTTCGGCTCGCCGGACGCGACCCACCTGCTGGCCGAAGTGCTGAAGATCGCCTTCGCCGACCGGGCGGTGGCCACGGCCGATCCGGCCTTCGTCGACGTACCTGTCCAGCACCTGGTTTCCAAGGCCTACGCTGCCGAACGCCGCGCCGCGATCGACCTCGGCCATGCCCGGGACTGGTCGCCAGGCCTTCCCCGCGGAGAAGGCGCCGACACCACCCATGTCACGGTGGCGGATGCCGCCGGCACGGTCGTGGCCAGCACGCAGACGATCAACGGGCTGTGGGGCGCCCGCTTCGCCGTGCCGGGCACGGGGATGATCGCCAACAACTACATGGGCAATTTCGACGCGGTGCCGGGCCGGGCGCTGTCGGTGCAGCCGGGAAAGCGCGTGTTCACTTCCATGGCGCCGACGATGGTCCTGCGGGACGGCCGGATGGCGTTCGCGCTGGGGCTGCCAGGCGGCCTGCGCATCTTCGGCTCGGCCATGCAGGCGCTGGTGAACCTGCTTGACCATGGCATGACGCCGCAGCAGGCGGTGGAGGCGCCGCGGGTGTGGACCCAGGGCGGGCCGCTGGAACTCGAACCCGCGATCCCCGCCGGCGTGGCCGCCGAGTTGACCAGGCGCGGACACGACGTGCAGCGCGTGGGACGCATCGCAGGGGGTATGAACGCCATCGCGTTCGCCACCGACGGCACGATGACGGGCGCGGCCTGCTGGCGCGCCGACGGAACACCGATCGGGCTGGCGGGAGGCTTGGCGCGGGCCGGCGTGCGGTTCTCCGCATGATCGGTTTGACCTCGCAACTTGCCGCAAGCGCAATCACGTCCCTCAACGAAGGATGTACATCACGCGTCTGTGATCAATGGTGCCGTGCTATGCCGTAATCCTGCCTCCGTCTGGCGGCTTAACACCGCCGAGCTTAGTACCATGTCCCCGTCATCCAGATCGGCAGCGAATCCTTGTCCGCCGATGAACGAAGAAGAGAATCCGACCATGCCAGATACCGGCCTTGACGCAGCGAGCCCCGCGCGGCGATTAGGCGTGCTCGTCGTCGGACTCGGCGGCGCCGTCGCCAGCACGGCCGTGGCAGGCATGGAGATGCTGCGGGCCGGATCGAACGACCTGGCCGGCCTGCCGCTGGCCAACATCGGCACCCAGGGGCTGACGCCCTATCGCAACATCCACTTCGCCGGCTGGGATCTGCGGGCGGACGATCTGGCGAGCGCCGTGCGGGAGCACCGCGTGCTCGACCGCGACCAGACCGAAATGGTCGAGGACGCGTTGTCCGCGATGAAGCCATGGCCGGCCGTTGGCAGCCGGGATTTCTGCAAGAACGTCGACGGCACCAACAAAATGTCGGGCGGCCACCGCGACGCCGTGGAGCAGATCCGCGCCGATATCCGCAACTATCGCGACACCTCCGGCATGCGGAACGTCGTGATGATCAACCTCGCCTCGGTCGAGCGTTGGCCGGACCTGAAGCTGGAGGTCCTGCAATCGAGCGCCGCGTTCGAGCGCGGCTTGGATGGCAACGACCCGGCGATCAGTCCGGCCATGCTGTACGCCTATGCGGCCATCGTCGAGGGCGTGCCTTACGGTAACTTCACACCCAGCCTGGCCGCGGACATCCCCGCGTTGACCCGCCTGGCCGACGAACGCGGCGTGCCGGTGGCGGGCAAGGACGGCAAGACAGGCCAGACCTTCATCAAGACGGTGCTGGCGCCAGCCTTCCGCTCCCGGTCGCTCTATGTCGAAGGCTGGTTCTCCACCAATATCCTGGGCAATCGCGACGGGCTGGCGCTGGACAATGCCGACAGTCTTCGCTCCAAGCTCAACACCAAGGGCTCCGTGCTGGAAGACATCCTGGGCTACCCGGTGGAAGACCATCTGGTGAACATCCAGTACTACAAGCCGCGCGGCGACAACAAAGAGGCATGGGACAACATCGACCTGGTTGGATTCATGGGCCAGAAGATGCAGATGAAGGTGAACTTCCTCTGCCGCGACAGCATCCTCGCGGCCCCGCTGGTCATCGAGATCGCCCGCGTGCTCGATCTCGCCAAGCAGCGCGGCAAAGGCGGCATCCAGGAACAGCTTGGCATCTTCTTCAAGGCACCCATGACCCCGCCGGGGCGCCGGGAGGAGCATTCCTTCCCGGTGCAGGAGCGCAACCTGCTCGATTGGCTCAACGCCGCCTGATGGACGGCAGCGGCAGACCGGATGGGGTGGGCACGCTCACCCCGCTGGCGGCGGAGTTGGGCGACCTCAAGCGCATCCGGGACGCCTCGTCACCGGACAGCCTCGCGGTGCGCTCGTTTCGCCGAGCGTGGGGTCGCCTGGCAGCTGGCGAGGACGCGCGGACCGTCGCCCTGTCCACGACGGCGGATGCATTGGCCGCGACCCGGCTTGGCGGTATCGACCGGCAGGTGCTGGAGGTTGCCGGCGTGCCTGCGCCGGACACGATCCTGGCCCGCAGCTTCGACGAGGTGGCTGGTCCGGTCCCGTTCTCCCTGCGGGCGACCCTGCGCGCCCATCTGGGTGCCGCGCATGCCGCCCGTCCGGCGCCGCCTTTCGCCGAGGCGCTGATCCGGCAACCGCGTGCAGGCGCGACCTGTCCCGGCAAGCCGCGCCTGGTGCTGGAGCCTCCCGAGACCCACGCGGACCACTGCCTGGTGGTGGCGGTGCTCGCCACCGTGCTTGCGGGCCATTATGGCGCACACCCTACGGTAGCGTTCGTGGCGGGGATGGCACATCACCTGCACAACAGCGTGCTGCCGGATAGCGGCTTTGCCGGGGAAATTCTCCTAGGCGACGAGTTGCAGCCATTGATGCAGCGCCTGTTCGAACGGGAGCTTGCAACGCTGTCACCCCCTGTCGCAGCCACGGTCCGCGCTGCCCTCGGGACGATCGGCGATGCAGACACGCCTGAGGGCCGCGCCTTCAACGCCGCCGACGTCATGGACCGGGTCTTGCAGATGCGGCAATACGACCGTGTCGCGGCATTCACCACGTCCCAGGCACTCGACGACCTGCAGTTGGTGCATGCTGGTCCGTTGCAGGCCTTCCACCAAGCCGTGCTGTCGGAGGCGGGGCTGCCGTGATCCTGCGCAGCCCGGTCTCGGGCCGCGTGCTGGCCCGGGCAGGGGACACGCTCACGGCCGACGGGGAGCGTTGGCCGGTGGTCGACGGTATCGCCTTCCTGCGCGCCGACCGCCGCGCCTTGGCAGACGCGGCGCTCGCCAGCCTCGACAACGGCGACCAGGCCGGCGCGGCCGTGGTGCTGCTGGGCGACCAGGATGGTTGGGCACGCACCCCGCCCCCCTCCGAGGCGGCGCGGCGCAGCGTGGTCGCCGGCCGTGACATGCTGAGCTTCCGCGAGGCGATGGACCTGCTGGCATTCGGCCCGGTCGGCACCTATTTCGCCCATCGCTGGTCCGACCCCACCTTCCTGTCCGGGCTGGCGCTGGCGCAATGCTACTGGGGCGCGCCGCGGACTGTGCTGGAACTGGCCTGCGGCGCCGGGCATTTCCTGCGCGCCTTCACCGGGCACGCCGCCGACATCATCGGCGGTGACCTGGTGTTCGCCAAGCTCTGGCTGGCCCGGCATTGGGTGGCGCCCGCGGCGACGCTGGTGTGCTTCGATGCCGCTGCCGCATGGCCCTTCGGCGACCGGGCGGCCGACCTGCTGTTCTGCCACGACGCGTTCTACTTCATGCCGGACAAGCGGGAGGTCGCGGCAGAGATGCTGCGCGTCGGCACGCGGGTCCTGGTGGGCCACATGCACAACGCGCTGGTGGATAACCTTTCGGCCGGCGAGCCGATGGAGCCTGCCACCTACGCTGCGATGTTCCCGGCGCCGGATCTGTTCGACGACCGCGAACTCACCGCCGCACTGGTCGAGGCGCGCATACCGCAGACAGCGAGCTTGCCGGCGCTGGCTGGGGCCCCGGCGGTCTCGCTCGCCATGGGTACCGCCGCCCCGGGTCCGGCGACAGGCCCGCTCACGGCGCCCCCAGCCGGCGCGAGGCTGCGGCGCAACCCGCTGTATCAGGGTGGCAGGATACGCTGGCCGTCGGAACGATACGCGGTGGAGTACGGACCGCTCGCGACCTACCCGGCCAGCACCGACGCGCCCGACCTGGCGGTCGCCGGGCAGAACGCCGCCATCGATGCGCTGGCGCGGCGGCGCGTGATGCTCGACCTGCCGGAGCGGTGGTGATGGCCACGCGATGGGGCATTGCCGGCTGCGGCTGGGTCGCGCGGGACTATGTCGGGCCGGCGATCACCGCTTCCAGCAACGGCACGCTGGCGGCGCTGCATGATGTCTCCCCCGGCTCGTTGGCGCGGGCCGCGGCGTTGTTCCCCGACGCCCGCCCGTTTGCAGACCAGGCGGCGTTCTTCGCGGCGATCGACGCGGTATACGTCGCCGCGCCCAACGATGCCCACCGCCCCTTGGTGGAGGCGGCGGCGGCGGCCGGCATTCCCGTGTTGTGCGAGAAGCCCATGGCGACCAGCCTGGCCGATGCCAGGAGCATGGTGGCGGCTTGCGAACAGGCCGACGTGCCCTATGCCACCGCGTTCGACCAGCGGTTCCACCCGGCGCACCAGCATGCCGCCAGCCTGGTGCAGGGTGGCCGGCTGGGCATGGTGACCGCGATACGCATTGCCTATTGCTGCTGGGTGGGCGCCGACTTTCAGGGTGACAACTGGCGCGTCGACCCGGCGCGGGCCGGCGGGGGGGCGTTGATCGACCTCGCCCCGCATGGCCTGGACCTCGCCGCCTTCCTGCTGGACGACCAGTTTGTGGACATCGCCGCGCTGGGCCAGTCCCGCGTGCACGACTATGCGGTCGAGGATGGTGCGTTGCTGATCGCCCGCACGGCAAAGGGGGTGCTGGTGCAGCTGCACGTGGCCTATAACTGCCCGGAGACGTTTCCCCGCCGCCGCCTGGAGGTGTTGGGCACGGACGCCCAGCTTGTCGCGACCGACACGATGGGCCAGACGCCGGGTGGCACGCTGGACCTGACGGAGGCCGCCACGGGCGTCACGACGCGGCTTGACGTGCCCTTGGCGCAGCGTTCGCCGTTCCTCAACCAGGTGGAATTGTTCGCATCCTGCCTGCAATCCCGGCGACCCTTTCCGTTTCCGCCGTCCCACGACCTGGCGATCATGTCGCTGGTCCTGCACGCCCAGCGCCAGGCCCGGCCGGAGCTGACCCATGCCGCTTAGTCCGTTCGCCTGCACCAATTGCGGGCATTGGCAGAAATATTTCGCCGTGCCGCCGCATTGCCCGATCTGCTCGGACGTGCGCAACGACCTGCCGGCCGATGGCTGGGAGTTCGTCACCCCGGAGCAGGTCGCCCCGACGCTGCAATACCATTGGCGGGAAGCCATTCCCGGCATCTGGGAGTTCTGGTCCACCCCGCGCTTCGGCCTGGACAGCCATGGCTGGCTGCTGCTGTATCCGGAGGGCAACGTCGCGTTCGAGGCCGCGCCGTATTACAGCCCGGCGCAATTGGCGAAGATCCAGGATCTCGGCGGCATCCGCGTGCTCGCGGCCTCCCACCCCCATGGCTACGGCGCGCTGTACCAGTTGCAGGAGCATTTCCAGCCGGAGTTGCTGATCCAGAAGGAGGATCTGGAATGGACCAAGGCCATGCGCGTGACGCTGCCGTATGACGAGGTGTTCGAGATCAGGCCGGGCCTCACCCTCTATCACACCGGCGGGCATTACGACGGGCATGCCATCCTCTACGACCGCGAGCGCAAGGCGGTGTTCGCCGGCGATTCGCTGAAGGTCGATTTCGACGCGGATGGCAGCGCGCAGCGGATTTCCTGCCACAAGGCGTACCACAAGCAGATCCCGCTCTCCCGCGACGAGGCCCGCCGCTACCGTGCGGTGTACGAGCAGTTGGACTTCACCTCGGTCTTCACCCCATTCGAATACGCCACCGACACCAGCACGAAGGCCGCCCTCGCGCTGTTCGACGAGGTGGTTGCCGGGCCGCCCTTCACCACGCCGATCCCGATCCGGCGATGAGCAGGCACTTCCTGCCGCCGGACATTCCGGACGCGGCCGCCGCCTACATCGACTCCATGCCGCCGGGCCGGGTCGAGCTGTTCAGCCTGGCGCCGCTGGACCGGACCGGCGTCGCCTGCTGGAACGCGATCTTCCTCAACGAGGACGGCACCCGGTTCCATGGGGTGACGCCGCACGGCGTGGGCTACGGCACCGACGACGCCGAAGCGATCATCGGCACGACCGGCGAGTTGGCGGAGGCCGTGCACTCCGCCGGCGCCATCGCGCGCTTCCCCCGCCGCACCGGCAGCTACGCCGCATTGTCGGCCGAGCTTGGCGCCAGGGGGATCGCCGATCCGCTCACGCTCTGCCTCCCGGCCGGCAGTCCGGTGGACCACGACACGGTCATGGAGTGGGTGCCGGCCCAGCGCTGGCCCGGCGGCACGACCGTGCTGGTCCCGACCGAGATCGCCGGCTGCTCCGTGGGGGATTTCACGCCGGGCTACCAGCCCTTCACCACCCCCATCACCAACGGGCTGGGCGCGGGGCCGACGCTGGATTTCGCCATCGGCCACGGCGTTTGCGAGCTGTTGCAGCGCGATGGCAACGGCACCGGGTTCCGCGCCATGGACCGCGGCATCGTGCTCGACCTGGGGGACGGGCCGTCCGACCCGCGCACCCGCGCACTGCTGGACCGACTCGGCGCGCAGGGGATCGAGGTGCTGCCCAAATTCGCGTCCGACGAGTTCGGCGTGGCCGGCGTCTACTGCGTCGGCGGCGAGCGGGACGCATCGGCGCCGTTCCCGATCATGATCACCGCGGCCGGGGAGGCCGCATCGATCGATCGCGAGCAGGCCTTGCGCAAGGCGGTGTTCGAATTCGCCGCCGCCCGGGTGCGCAAGATGTTCAGCCACGCCCCCCTCGCCGCGATCGCGCCCATCGCGCCGCCCGGCTACCTGGACCGGTTCCGGTCCTACCACTCGCTGGATGGGGAGGAGAGCCGGGCGCTGCGCGAGATGATGGCCTGGTGCGGCACCGACGCGGCCAGCCTGCGCGGCTACCTGGCCGACACGGTGCTGTCCCGCCAGGCCACCAAGCGGTTCGACGAGCTGCCGCAATGGGACGGCTCGCTCTCCGGCACGCCGCTCGTGACCGAGCTGGCAAGGCGGTTCGCGGCGGCTGGGATGGAGATCCTGTTCGTGGATTTCTCCCCGCCGGGCGCACGGGACGTGCATGTGGTCAAGGCCATCGTGCCGGGGCTGGAGGTGGAAACCATGAGCTACCATCGCATCGGGGAACGGGGCGTGCGCAAGCTGATGCAGCGCGGCTCCCCGCTGGTGGGCCTCGGCGCCCCGCCGCAGGGGGCGGCCCCCATCCGCCTGCCCGCCGGCGCGGCCGAGCGCCTGGGCGGCCCGGCCTGGCTGGACGTGGCGTCGGTCGACCGCATCGTGGGCCGCCTGTATCCGTTGTACCGCGAGCCGGAGGTGCATAGCGCGCCGATCGCGCTGGAGCGGCGGCAATGACCCTGCGTTTCGCCTTCAACACCAACGGCGCCGCCAACCACCGCCTGGATGACGCGCTGACCCTGATTGCCGAGGCTGGCTATGAAGGCGTGGCGCTGACGCTCGACATCCACCATTTGGACCCGTACGACCCGGATTTCCTGCTCAACACCCGCCACGTCGCGGCCCGGCTGCGCGCGTTGAGCCTCGGCTGCGTGGTCGAGACGGGTGCGCGTTTCCTGCTCGACCCGCGCCGCAAGCACGAACCGACCCTGCTGGCGGCCGAGCCGGAGGGGCGTGCCCGGCGGATCGACTTCCTCACCCGGGCGCTGACCGTCGTGGCCGAAACCGGCGGCGAGGCAATGAGCTTCTGGGCCGGCGTGCCGAAGCCCGGCGTCACGCACGACCAGGCGCGCGGATGGCTGCTGGACGGGGTCGGCGAGATCGTGCGCCGGGCCGATGCGATGGGCGTCGTCGCGGCGTTGGAGCCGGAACCGGGCATGCTGGTGGAGACGGTGGACGATTGGCAGGCCCTGGCTGTCCCGGGGCTGACGCTGGCGCTCGACACCGGCCATTGCCTGGTCACCGGGGAGCGGGACCCTGCCGCTGCGGTGGCCGAGTTCGCCGCCTCGCTCGGCACCGTGACGATCGAGGACATGAAGCGCGGCAGCCACATCCATCTGCCGTTCGGCGAGGGGGACATGGATGTGGGCGCGGTACTGCGGTCCCTGCAGGCGATCGGCTTCCGGAAGCTGGTCTGCGTCGAACTCTCCCGCGAGAGCCACCGGGCCGATACCATGATCCCGGCCTCCCTCGCGGCACTCCGCGCCGCCTTGCCCGAAGGACGCTGAGCGTGCGCATCTGCTTCGTCTCCCGCCGCTTCTTCCCGGCGATCTCGGGCATGAGCGTCTACGCCCTGAACCTCCTGCGGGAGTTGGTCTCGGCCGGGCACGACGTGACCATGATCAGCCAGTACCGGGGGGATGCGCTGGGCATCCGCGTCTACGGCGGGGGGCCGCCACCGCCCGTGCCCGGCGTCCACGTGATCGGCCTGGAGCAGGTGGGCGAACAGGATGGCGGCGACTTCGAAACCGATGTCGCCGCCATGAAGGCGGCGATCCTGGCCGAACATGCCCGCCGCCCATTCGACATCCTGCACGCCCAGTACGGCTATCCCTGCGGCTGGGCGGTGCTGGAGGCGTCCCGCGAGACCGGCGTGCCAAACGTGGTGTCCATCCAGGGCGGCGACGGGCACTGGGTTGGATCCTGCTGCGAAACCCACCGCCTGGCCATGGTCCGCGTGCTGGACCATGCCGGCGCGGTGCTGATCGGGTGCCGGTCCTTCGCGGAGGAAGTCACGCACCGGCTGGGCACCGACCCCGCGCGGTTCACCATCGTGCCGGGCGCGGTGGACGTGTGCCGTTTCACCCCAGGCGACCGTCCGGCGGATGGGCCACCCGTCCTGCTGTACCACGGGCGGGTGGACGCCCGGAAGGGCGTGCTGGACATGCTGGACGGGCTGGCCCCGCTGGCCGCCGAAGGGGTGGCGTTCGAGCTGCTGATTTCCGGCATCGGCCCGACCTTCGACGAGGCGGCCAACAGGATCATTGCCCTGGGATTGGGCGATCATGCCCGGATGACCGGATACGTGGACTACGCCGACGTGCCGGCGGTCTATCGCCGGGCCGACATCTTCGTGTCCCCAACCTACGCGGAGGGCTTTTCCAACACGATCCTGGAAGCCATGGCGAGCGGGTTGGCGGTCGTGTCGTGCCGGTCTGTCGGGGTGGTGGACTGCATCCGCGACGGGGAGAACGGCCTGCTCACCGACCCGGGCGACGTTCCGGCATTGACTGCGGCACTCCGCCGCGTGCTGTCGGATGGGGGGGAGCGGCGGCGGCTTGCCGCGGCCGGGCTGGAAGAGTGCCGCCGGGTCTATTCGTGGCAGTCGGTCGGACGCCAGATCATGCAGGTCTACGCCAGGGTGGCAGGCCACCACCCGGACGTCGACTGGCCACTGGAACTCCCGGTGGCACCCTGCCGTTTCAGGCAGGAACCACATTTGTTATAGACCATGCCGACTGCACTGTTTGTCTCCCCGCATCTAGACGACGCGATATTTTCGGCAGGGGGGCTCGCGGGGCTGCTGGTGGATCGCGGCTGGACGACCATCCTCGTGACGGCCTTCACCCGCTCGGTCGTGCCGGCGCAGGGGTTCGCCTTGGCATGCCAGCTCGACAAGGGGCTCGGCCCGGAGGTGGATTACATGGCGCTCCGCCGGCGGGAGGATCGGGACGCGGCCGATCTCCTGGGCTTCGCCGGGGTCCTTTGGTTGGATCTGCTGGAAGCCCCGCACCGTGGCTACGACTCGGCGGCCGATTTGTTCGGCCCGGTCCATCAGCAGGATTCCGTGCGCCTGCAAATGGCGGCCGAACTGCTCCGCGTCGGGGCGGAGTTCCGGCCGGACCTGGTCCTGGCGCCGCAGGGGCTGGGCAACCACGTCGATCACCAGCAGGTGGTGGCGGCGGCGATCGCCTGCTTCGCGCCGGAGCGAACCGCCTTCTACCGCGACACGCCCTATGCGATCCGCCAGCCGGACGCCCGAGCGCTGGGCCTGGTGCCCGCGGCGGCGGCCGAGACGATCGGGATCGGTACGACACTCGGCCGCAAGATCTCCGCCGCCCAGGCCTATGTCAGCCAGATCGGCTTCCAGTTCGGCGGCGCCGACCCGCTTTCGCAGGCCCTGCACGGGTTTGCCCTGCGCGAAGGCGGAGGCTTGCCGGCGGAGCGGTTCGTGGGATGCAGCATCGATCGCCTGCTCAAATTGACTGCCTGACCCGCAGGACGTTCCATTTTCCGACCGCCGATGCTATCGGCGACGCATTGCATTGCCTCTCCGCGGCCATGCGTCCGACACATTGTCATGGGATAAATTTGTCGCAGTCCCGCTCCCGATACCGCATCTTCTGACAGGTCGAGATGATTTCAGCGCCCGCCCGTGCCAGCATGGCCGACTTGCCTGACGTCCCGCCGGTTCATGGCGCAACGCGGTTCCCGGCGACGCGGAGCCTCGCCCGGCGATTGTCGTTCGCCATTCCAGCGGCCGGCCTACCATCGCTGGGAACCTGGATGGCCGCCGAGCTGACCGGCGGCGAGGCTTCGGCCATGCGGGTCGTGCTGCTGGCCTTGCTGTTCGGCAACCTGCTCTATCTCGCGCTGACCGGCTGGCCAGGCGTGCTCGGCGCGTGCGCCCGGCTGCTGGGCCAAGCCGGCCTGGCCCACGCTTCGCCGAACGGCACGAGCCGCACGGCCGTGCTGTTCCCGGTGTATAACGAGGACCCGCAGGCGGTGTTCGCCGCAGTGGAGGTCATGGCACGCGCCTTGATCGATCAGGGCGTCGCGCGGACCGACATCTTTGTACTGAGCGACTCCGGCGATGCGGCGATCATCGCCAAGGAAGACTTCGCCTACGCAGCCGTGCGGCGGATGTTCGGCGATCGGGTCCGCTACCGCCGCAGGACGGAAAACAGCCAGCGCAAGGTCGGCAACATCGCGGCCTTCTGCCGCGACTGGTGCACCTCGTACGACTACATGGTGGTGTTGGACGCCGACAGCCTGATGGGGGCCGGCACGATCGCCACGATGGTGGGCCTGATGGATGCGAACCCCCGCACCGGGCTGATCCAGACCGTGCCCTACGCCACCGGGCGGGAGACGCTGTTCGCCCGCATCCAGCAATTCGCCGCCCGGCTCTACACGCCGCTGCTGGTGGAGGGCCTGGCCTTCTGGCAGCAGGACGACAGCAATTACTGGGGCCACAACGCCATCATCCGCATCGCGCCGTTTATGGAGCATTGCAGCCTGCCGGTGCTGGCGGGCCGCGAGCCGTTCGGCGGCGACATCCTGTGCCACGACGTGGTGGAGGCCGCGCTGATGCGCCGCGGCGGGTGGCAGGTCCGGATGCTGCCGTCATTGGGGGAGAGCTACGAGGCCTTGCCTGCCAACATGGTGGATTTCGCCCAGCGGGAGCGGCGGTGGTGCCAGGGAAACCTGCAGCATATCGGCGTCCTGCCGATGGGCGGCTTGCGGCTGGTGGGCCGCTACCATCTCGCCCTTGGCGTGCTAAATTACCTGTCGGGCCCATTGCTGGTGGGCTTCGCCGGGCTGGCGACGCTGGACGGGTTGCTCGGCGGCCACTTCATCGCCCGGCTGCTCGATACCCAGAATGTCATGCGGGACGGCTTCCTGCTGCTGACCTTCCTGCTGCTGTATGCCGCCAAGCTTTGCAGCCTGGTGGCCGCGCTGGCCAACGACGACACGGCGGCCAAGTTCGGCGGCCGCACGCGCCTGCTGGCCAGCGCTGCGCTGGAGCAGGCCTCCGCGATGGTCACGGCGCCGGTTTTGCTGGTGTTCTACACCCGCTTCATCGTTATGATGGTCCTGGGCAAGTCCGTGCGATGGGATGCTCAGCCCCGCGACGACCGGGGGGTGTCCTGGACGGAGGCGCTTTCCCGGTTGCGGCTTCCCGTGTTGACCGGGCTGGCGTGGCTCGGCGTGGCAGCGGTCGTGGGGGGCTCTACCCTGCAATGGTCGGCCTCGCTCCTGCCGGGTCTACTGCTGGCGATCCCGTTCGCGGTATGGACCAGCTACCGCATGCTTGGGCTTGCAGCGCGCCGGTGGGGATTGTTCCTGACCGAAGACGAGGTCGCCCCCAGCCCGGTCCTGCGCTCGTTCAACCGCGCCGTCGCCAGCCGGTTCGTGCCCGAAATCTCCTACCCTATGGGCCAGCCTGCCTTCACCTGCCTCCATGCGGTTGGGGAGGCGGAATCGAGCTGATCCAGCAAGCGCCCGAGTGACGGCGCCTGGTCAGCGCCCGTCGCGAGGGGGGGGGGCCAACGCTTTGTTTTGCAGCCTTGCCGGCGGCAACTCTGCCGGCGAACATCCATTCTGAGACGGGACACAGGGGTGGATGATGGATCATTACGACATCATGGTCATTGGCAGCGGACCGGGGGGCGCCTCGCTCGCCCACCGTCTGGCTCCGACAGGCAAACGCATCCTGCTGCTGGAACGCGGCGACTACCTGCCGCGCAGCCGGGACAATTGGGACAGCAAGACCGTCTTCATCGACGGCGCCTACCAGACGTCGGAGACCTGGCACGGCGCCGACGGCAGCAGCTTCCATCCCGGGCTGCACTACTATGTCGGCGGTAATTCCAAGGTCTACGGCGCTGCGCTGTTCCGCCTGCGCGAGCGTGATTTTGCCGAGGTCGTGCACAAGGACGGCATCTCGCCCGCCTGGCCGCTTCCCTACGAAGCGTTCGAGCCGTTCTATGCCGAGGCGGAACGCCTCTTCCACGTCCACGGCCAGCGGGGCGAGGATCCGGGAGAACCATCGTCGAGCGGACCGTATCCATACCCCGCCGTATCCCACGAGCCGCATGTGCAGCGGCTTTCGGACAAGCTGGCCGGGTTGGGGCTGCACCCGTTCCACCTGCCGCTCGGCATCTTGCTGGACGAAAAGGACGGCCGGGCCACGCCGACCAGCGTCTGCATCCGCTGCAACGCGTTCGACGGCTTCCCCTGCCTGCTGAACGGCAAGGCCGATGCCCAGGTCATGTGCGTGGACCCGGCACTCGCCGCCAACCCCAACCTCACCTTGCTGACCAACGCCTATGTCGAGCGGCTGGAGACGGACGGGACCGGGCGCACCATAACCGGCGCGCAGGTCCTGCGGGAGGGCCGGCAGGAGCGTTACAGCGCCGACATCGTCGTGGTGGCGTGCGGCGCCTTGTCGTCCGCCCTGCTGCTGTTGCGGTCCGGCAACGCGGCCCACCCGAACGGCCTGGCCAACGGGTCCGGCCAGGTCGGGCGCAACTACATGCGGCACAACCAGTCCGTGCTGATGGCGCTGATGCGCGAACCGAACGACACGGTGTTCCAGAAGACCATGGCCGTGGGCGATTTCTACTTCGGCGCCGACGATTGGGAGTACCCGCTGGGACTGATCCAGATGTGCGCCTCCTCCGATGCCGAGCAGATCAAGGGGGAGGCGCTGCCGGCCTGGCTGGATTGGCTGCCGGACATGCCGTTCAGCGAGATGGCGCGGCACTCGATGGATTTCTGGCTGTCCTCCGAAGACCTGCCCCGGCCCGAGAACCGCATCTTCTACGACGGCGACCGCGTGGTCCTGGACCTGGCGGAAAACAACATGGAGGCGCATCACCGTCTGAAGAAGAAGCTGGAGCATTACCTCAACCAATGCGGCGCGCGCTCGGTGCTGCTGGAACGCACCCTGTATCTGGGCAAGGGCATCCCGATCGGCGGCACGGCGCACCAGGCCGGCACGTGCCGGTTCGGCACCGATCCGCAAACCTCGGTGCTGGACACCAACTGCAAGGCGCACGAACTGGACAACCTCTATGTCACGGATGCGAGCTTCTTCCCGTCGATCGGATCGGTGAACCCCACCTTGACCATCATCGCCAACGCCCTGCGCGTGGCCGAGCATATCCGCCAGCGGATCGGCGCATGAGCATCGCGGTGGCGCTGGCGGTGCGCTACCTGCTGGTGATCCTGTTCTTCCCGTTTAGCGCGCTCGACAAGATCATCAACTTCAAGGGCGCGGTCGGCCAGGCGAAGGAGTTGGTGAGTGAAACGGCTCCGGCGACCGCATTGATCCTGCTGGGCCTGGCGACCGAGATCATCATGCCGCTCGGCATCCTTAGCGGGATCGCGGATCGCCTCGCCGCCTTCATCATGGCTGGATATTGCGGGGTGACCGCCCTGCTTTGGAAGCGTTGGTGGCTGCCCGGGGATTTCTGGGGCAGTGGCGACAGCAAGGCACGCAACCTGTTCTGGGACTTCCTGAAGAACTTCTCCCTGGCAGGCGGATTCCTCCTGCTGGCGTTCGGGCTGCACGCCGGCGATTGGCGGCTTTTCCTGTCCAACCCGCTGGCATCGTCGCATCCCTATGCGCAGGTCGTCGCGCCCTGAGTTGACGGCGCGGGCCTCGGCAGCCTAGCTCCATCGGCCGGCGCCTCGGCGATGGAGCTGAAGTTTGGACCCGACACCCACGCTGTTCCTGGTCGATGTCGACAACACCCTGCTCGACAATGATGGCTTCCAGGACGACTTGAAGGCGCATGTCGGGCACGCGGCCGGCGCCGAGGCCCGCGACCGCTACTGGGCGATCCAGGAAGGCCTGTTCCACAGCCTGGGATACCGCGACTATTTGGGGGCGTTCCAACAGTACCGCCTGGAACGCCCCGCCGACCCGGCGGCGATCTGGCTGTCGCTCTTCGTGCTGAACTACCCGTTCGGGAAGCAGCTTTACCCGGGCGCATTGGACGTGGTGGCGGCGCTGAGAAGGATCGGTCCGACCATCGCGTTGACGGATGGCGACGCCGTGTTCCAGCCCCGCAAGCTGGAGCGCTCGGGGCTTGCCGACGCGCTCGACCGGCACGTCATGATCTGCGTCCACAAGGAAGCGGAAATCGCCGAGATCGAGCGGCGCTACCCGGCGCGGCATTACGTGGTGATCGACGACAAGATCCGATTGCTGACTGCCTTCAAGCAGGCCTGGGGCAGCCGCGTGACGACGGTCTTCCCGCGCCAGGGGCAGTTCGCCGCAGACGCGAAGGTGCTGGCATCGAACCCGCCGGCCGACATCACTGTCGAGCATATTGCCGATCTGCTCGACGCCGGCTTGCTGGTTCGGCTTGCGGCCGCCGGTCCTTAAGGCACTGCTAACGCCGGGCCGGATCATGGGCGTTGCAGGGTTTGTCATGCCTGGCAGCCCTCCTGTATGTTGAATGCACGGCGCGGACATCCCGCAATGGAGCCGACGATGCTAGCCGGGGCGTTACGATGACACGAAGGATCACATGCGCCTCCGCACCCTGATGCCCGCCGCCGCTGCCGTCATCCTCCTGCTGGCCGGCTGCGCAACCAAGCCGCCCGCCAGCGACGCCGACGAACTGGCCGACTACAACGAGCGCAACGACCCGCTGGAGCCCACCAACCGGAAGTTCTACGCCGTCAACAACGCGCTCGACCGCAACGTGCTGCACCCGGTGGCAAGCGGCTACCGGGACGTGGTGCCCGGCACAGTGCGCGACCATGTCCACAACACCCTGTCCAATCTGGGCAACCCGGCCCAATTCGCCAACGACGTGCTTCAGGGCCATCCGCGCAAGGCGGGCAACACCTTCATGCGCCTGCTGATCAACACCACGGTGGGCGCCGGCGGCGTGTTCGACGTGGCGACCGGCTGGGGCTTCCCGGACCACGACACGGATGCCGGGCTGACCCTGGCGGTGTGGGGCGTGCCAGGCGGTCCGTTCCTATTCCTGCCCGTGCTCGGGCCCAGCAATCCGCGCGACGCCGTGGGCTACGGCACGAACTCGGCGCTCGATCCGCTGACCTGGGTCAGCTTCGGCGGCAGCTCGACCTTCGGCGTGGCGCGCTTCGGCGTCAGTGCCGTGGATACCCGTTCGCGGCTGTTGACGGAGACGGACTCGATCGACAAGACGGCGCTGGACCCATACGCCACCTATCGCACGTTGTACCAGCAGCATCGGGAGAGCGAGGTGGAGGCGGCGCATATGGACCTGCCCGCGACCGTGCCCGCCTGGTATTCGCCCCCCCGAGCCGAGCCGCAGCCGGCGCCGGTCGACCGGACGCCGCCGATCGTCGCTCCCCAGGCGACCAATCCGTCCGTGACGCCCTGACCCGGCGACGGGCCGCGATACGTCAGCCATCCTCCCGTGGCGCCGGTCCGCGGGTCGTGTCGAGGCCGTCCACCACGGGCAATGTCACGGTGCCGCCGCCTGCCGCTGCCTGGTAGATCGCGGCGATCAGCTTCTGGTCCTGCAATCCCTCCTCGCCCGGCGTGTGCGGCTCGATACCGGCCTTCAACGCCTGGGCGAAATGGTCCATCTCGCGGGCGAACTGGTTGTGCGGCGGGAACTGCATGCGGGCGGCGGCATTCGCCTTGCCCTGTGCGTAGCCGGTGATCATCGCGATGTCGGAGTAGCCGAACGCAGGGTCGAGGCTGATAGAGGTGTCGGGCATGTGGACCCGCAGCCAGCGGCTCTCGTGGAACGAATAGCCGCTGGAACAATGTGCCAGCGCGCCCGAGGGAAAGCGCAGGTTGAAGGACACGACGTCCTCCACCTCCTTGAAGCGGTCGTCCCCTTTCGGACGGGTGAGGCTGGCTGTGACCTGGACCGGCTCCTCCCCGGTGATGTATCGCGCGGCGTTCAGGCAGTATAGGCCGACATCCGGCAGGGAGCCGCCGCCGGCCGTGGCCAAATCGTGCCGCCACTGTCCGTTATCGGCGTTGTTCTGGCCGTTCATCGCCTCGATCAGCTTGACCGGGCCTGACTTCCCCCCGCGCACCGCCGCGACGAGCGCGCGATGGTGCGGTTCGTACTGGCAGCGATAGGCGATCATCAGCTTGCGGCCGGCCTCGTGGCACGCGTCCACCATGCGCTGCGCATCGGCGACGGTGGTGGCCATCGGCTTTTCACACAGCACGTGCTTGCCCGCCTGGGCCGCGCGCACGGTAAATTCGGCGTGCATCGCGTTCGGCAGGACGATGTAGACGATGTCGATGTCCGGATTGTCGCGGATCCGGTCGAAGCCGGCATAGTCGTAGAGGTTGGCCTCCTTGACGCCGTACTGTGCTGCCACCGCCCGCGCCTTGTCCCGCTCGCCGCTGACCAGCGCGGTGACGCGGACATGCTCAGCCTGGCCGAACCCCGGCAGGATCTGCAGCAGCGAGAGGTGGCCAAGCCCCACGACGGCCACCCCGAGCCGGCGCTGCACGGGGTCGCCGTTTTCGACGCCGCCCTCGGCTTCGGTCGGGTTCATCAGCCGCGGCAGCGTGACGCGGTCCCCCGAGACGCTGCCCAGCAGCGAGGCCGGTTCGTCGGCCGCCTTCGCCTGCGCGGCAATGGCGGCGATGCCGGCAGCGGACGTTCCGAACAGTGTGCGGCGGGAGAGTGGCGGCATTGGGGGACTCCATCGGTGCCGGCACAACGCCGCGGCCCGGTCCCTGTTTGCCGGGCACCCGTCACGATCACGGGTCTGGCACTTGCCCAGCGCAGCCAAACGCGCTCCATCATCGGCCGCGCTGCTCATCAAGGCTCACGATCGATGGCCCGGCTGACCTGTCACCGTCCTCCCCAATGCGCGCTGGTCGGCCCGTGAGGGATGCCGCGCCATAGCCGCTCCGGAGCGCGACCGCGCCGCCGAATGGATGGCGGCGATGCAGCAGGGCGACTACGCGACGGCCTGGACCCTCGACGACGAGGTTCGTGCCAGCAACGATCCGGCCGCGCAGGACGACCCTCGGCTGCCCTACCACCTGCGATGGGTGTGGGATGGCCGTCCGTTCGACCGCCGGCATGTGCTGGTCCGGTGCTATCACGGCCTTGGGGACACCTTGCAGTTCCTCCGCTACCTCGCGCCGCTTCGCCAGCGTGTGGCGTCGCTCAGCCTGGAAGTGCAGCCGGCGCTGCAGCCGCTGTTGCAGCACGCCTGCGGCATCGACCGGTTGATCGCGTTCGACCCGGCACACCCTGCCCCCGCGTCGGACTGCGACATGGAGATCATGGAGCTGGCATCCGCATTGCGCATCGAACCGGCCGCATTGCCGCCGCCCTACCTGCGGACCAACCCGGCCCCGATCACCAGCGGACGCGTGATCGGCCTGTGCTGGCAGGCCGGCGGGTGGGATGGCGACCGGTCCGTCCCTCCAGGGCTGTTCGCGCCATTGCTCCGACAACCCTCCATCACCCTGTGCCCCGGCAGCACCGACCTGCCCGTGCTGAACCCGGCGGGCTGCCCGGACACGATCGCCGGGACGGCCTCCCTGATCGCTTCGCTGGACCTGGTGGTCACGGTGGACACGATGGTGGCCCATCTTGCCGGGGCGCTTGACGTTCCGACGTGGTTGCTGCTGAAGCACCAGCCGGATTGGCGATGGATGACCAAACGGCGTGACTCGCCCTGGTACCCGTCCATGCGGCTATATCGCCAGGCGGTCGCAGGCGACTGGACAGGGCCGCTCGAACGGCTTGCGGCGGACCTGGCTAGCCGGGCGTGACGGGCGGGGTTCGGCCATAGATACGGTCCAGCACGCGGGCCACGTCGGTCACCGACTCGGCCGCCGGGTCGAACCGCCGTCCCGCTGCCAGCGCCGTCGCCCAGGCCGTGACCGCCCGGCCACCCCAATCGTCCGGCGGGGCCGCCAGCACGGTGCTGGCCGTCCCGCGGTATTCTTCGGCTACGAAATCGTAGAAGGACCCACCTAGATTATGCAGCGAGGCTCCACCCCCGCTGCCGTGGAAGGCCGCCGAAATCACCGCATCGCGCCCGGCGTGCAACCGCCACGAGCAGGCAAGCCGAACGGTCGCTCCGCCTGCCAGCTCCAGATTGGCCACGGCATAATCCTCGACACGGTCGGGGTTTCCGTTCAGCCTCTCTCCGCCGGAGAAAAGCTGGGCCGAGACGGTGACGATGTCGGGGAAGTCCAACGCCCATAATGCCAGGTCAACCAAATGGACGCCAAGATCGATGACACAGCCGCCGCCCGATTGAACGGGATCGTGGAACCAGGGCTTGTCGGGGCCATAGGCGTTATGGAACGTCAGGTCGGCGGCATACACGTGCCCGTATGTCCCAGCGCGGATCCGCTCCCGGATCGCCTGCATGCCCAGGATGCAGCGGTATGACAGATCCACCGACAGCAGCCGGTCCGCTGTCCTGGCGGCTGCCACGACGGCGGCTGTCTCCGCCGCGGTCCGGCCCAGGGGTTTCTGGCAGAACACCGCGACGCCACGCTCCAGGGCGGTGGTCGCCTGCCGGGCATGCAGGGCATTCGGGGTGGCGATCACCACGCCGTCCAACCCGAGGTCGAGCAGGGCGTCCAGCCCGTCCACGCGGCGCACACCGGGAAGATCGAGCGCCGGGTCGGCATAGCCGACCGCATGCACCAGCCCGGCGCCCAGCAGCGCCTCCATCCGGTTGCGGCCGATCCAGCCGAGGCCGAGAAAGCCCACCCGCGGCAACACGCTCACAACGTCACCACTGCCTTGAGGAAGCCATCCGGCCGATCCCGCGTCGCGTCCAACGCCGCCGCCAGCTCACCCAGGGGAAAGGCGTGGGTGAAGAGCGGGCTGGGGTCGAGCATGCCGCTCGCGACGGCATCGACGGCCGTTTGTATGCCGGCTGCGTAGATGGCCGGGTCCCGCTCGTGCGCGTTGATCACGTCCAGCCCGCGCCAGTTCCACAGTCGCATGTCCACCTGGCGGGGACCGTCCTGGTGGTAGCCGGCGACGACCAGGCGGCCGCGCTCGCGCGCCAGCTCCGCCGCAAGGTCCAGCGGCCACTGCTTTCCCACCGCCTCGATGACGCGATCACAGAAGACGCCATCCGTCAGTGCGCCCACCTGGTGGATGATGGCGTGGTGATCCTCCATCGCGATCGTCTCTGCCGCGCCCATCCGTCGTGCCACGTCCAGCGAGAAGGGCCGGCGGGATATGGCGATGACCCGCGCGCCGGCATTCGTCGCCAGCCGGGTCAGCAGCGCGCCCAGGAAGCCGATCCCCACGATGGCGACGGTTTGTCCGGCCGCGATCGCGCTGCGCTGGAAGATGTTGAAGGCGCAGCCTAACGGCTCGCCCGGGAACGGCATGCCGGCCATGGCCACCGGCAGGCGAACGACCGACCCTGCCGCGGCGACGTCGTACTCGGCGTAGGACCGGTAGGACAGGGCCGCGACGCGGTCCCCTACGGCCAGGCCGGTCACGCCTGGTCCCAGTGCGTCCACCCGGCCCCAGCCCTCATGGCCGAGCGCGCCGGGTTCCGTCGGGAACGTCATCCACTCGGGCCCGGCCCATGGCGTGAGGTTGGAGGCGCAGACCCCACACCCCTCCAGTCGCAGGCGCACCTCACCGGCGGCCGGTTCCGGCAGGGGCACACGCACGATCTCCAGTTGGCCGGGGGCGGTCAGGATCGCGGCCTGCATCGTCTGGTCTGACATGTCTTGCCCGGCTACAAACCCTGCCGCGCCATGGAACGGCCTGCGGCCGCCGGCGAACCGCGCCTCTCGATGGCGAGGCGAAGCTCCCGCTCCAGCGTCTGCGCGCGATGCGCGGCGGTGTGTTCGTGCAGGACGCGGCGGCGGGCTTCGCAGCCCATGCGCAGCCGCAAGGGCCCCTGCATCTCCAGGGCCGCCAGCACGTCATCCGCGTTCTTCAGCAGCACGATCTCCTCGCCCGGCGTGAAGATAGTATCGAGGCCGGTCCATATATCGGACAGGATCGGGGTGCCGCAGGCCGCCGCCTCGAACAGGCGGATGCTCGGGCTGAATCCCACGGCGACCATGTCGGCACGGGTGATGTTCAAGGTGAAACCGCTGGCGCCGTAGAACGCCGCATGCTCCGCCGGGGGCACGTGGTCCATGCGTTCGACGTTGGCGGGCCACTCGATGCCGGCGGGGTAGAGCGGCCCCGCAACGACGAAGCGGCGGTGCGGCGCCCGCCGCGCCGGCTCCAGCAGCAACCGCTCCAGAGCGGGCTGGCGGTCATCGCTGTAGGTGCCGAGATAGGAGAGGTCCCATCGCCGCTTCACCGCGACGGGATGGTAGATGGCAGGATCGACGGAGCAGTACAGCGCCCGCGCCGCCGGTGAACCGTAGCGTTGCTCCAGCCGGTCAAGCGTCGGCCCGCCCGTGAAGGAGAAATACACGTCGTACCCGGCGATCTGCTCCGCGGCCAGGTATGCAGCGTCCCGCCGCTCGAGCCCGGCCAGCGTGACCGGGGTGTCGATGTCGTAGAACACCACCGGGCCTTGCGCCGTCCGCATCACCCAATCGGCAACGGCGATGCCATCCGGCACGTAGGAACCGACCATGACCGCATCCGCCGCGGCGATGTCCGCCGCCCATCGCCGCAGGCCAACCAGGTCGTCGTAGAGCTCCAGACGGCAATACGCCGGGTCCGAGAGGTCGCGGTGCTCCGCATACCAGCGGGCATCCTGCTCCAGGAACAGGATGCTGTGACCGCGCTCCGCCATCGCCTGCAACAACGCGCGATAGGTGACGGCATGCCCGTTGCCCCAGGAGGAGGACAGGCTCAACCCGATCACGACCAGGCGCAACGGGGGGCTCACGCGGCGGCATCCCGGCGTCTGGCCAGGGCGGTCCGCAGCAGCGTATCGACCTCTGCGGCGCGACGGCTGTAGGTGTGGTCCGCCAGGATGCGGCGCCGCGCCGCCGCGCCGATCTCCGCGGCGCGCTCGCGGGTCAGGGCGGCGAGATGCTGCGCCACGTCGCGCCCATCCTGCGCGACCAGAATTTCCTCACCGGGCTTGAGGAACAGCTCGATCCCCTCCCATGCATCCGTGATCAGGCATGCGCCGGCCCCGGCCGCCTCGAACACGCGCGTCGCCGGGGAGAAGCCGTTCTGCGCCATGCTGTCCCGCGCCACGTTCAGCACGGCAAGGGAGGAGCAGTTGAACGCGTTGTGGTCTGCCGTGCCGACATGGCCGATGCGGGCGACGTTGGCGGGCACGGGCTTGTCATCCCAGCCGCTGCCGCCCAGCAGGAAGCGGCGAACCGGCGCCGCTGCCGCGGCGGCCAGGAAGAACCGCTCGATCCGCGCTTCCCGATCCGGCAGACGGTTCGCCAGCAGGCAGAGATCGGCGGCAAACCGGCTGTCGCCCGCGACTGGATGATGCGTCGCTGGATCGAGCGCATTGTAGACCGGGATGCAATAGGCTGCGCCAAAGCCCTGGTAGCCGGCGATGACCGGCGGGCCGCCACCGTATGTCAGCACGTAGTCGAGCCGTGGGAGGATCTGGCGCAACGGATGGTCCGGCCTGGAGCGCAACTCGGCCAGCGTCGCCGGCGCATCCACGTCCCAGAAGATCCGCAATGCGCCCGGCCGGGCTGCGTCCATGACGCCCAGCAACTCGGTATCGAACACGCCGACGCCGCTCGCCTTCACCACGACGTCCGCCTCGGCCGCCTGCGCGATCACGGTGCGGCACGCGTCGGGCGTGGCCGGATAGACCACGACCTGCGCCCAATCCGGCGGCTCGATGTCACGATGGGATTGCCGGTCGAACGCGTCCGGCTCGAAGAAGGTGACCTGCCAGCCCCGCCTGGCCAGTCCGCCCAGCAGGCCGCGGTAATAGGTAGCTGCGCCGTTCCAATAGGCGGAGAGCAGGCTGGAGCCGTAGAACGCGATCTTCATCGGGCGGCGACCTGGCGGGCCGGCGCTGCCACGAGACGGCCCATGATCGCCAGCAGCTCGTTCACCCGGTGCGCGCAGGTGTGACGCGAGCGGATGGTCTGCAAGCCGTGCGCGACCAGGGAGTCCCGCAGGCCGGCATCGTCCCGGATGTCGGCAAGGCAGGACGTCATCGCCGGGCCATCCGCCGCCACCAGGAAATCCTGCCCGGGCGTGAACAAACCTTCCGCGTCGCTCCAGGGTGCGCTGACAAGGGGAATGCCGCAGGCGAGCGCCTCGAACACGCGGATCGTCGGGATGCCCGGCAGTTGCTGGGCATAGTAGCGCCGCGGCACGTGCACCGTGGCGAGGTGGCGGGCGAACACGGTGGGCGCCATGACGTTCGCCAGCCAGCCACGGTAGCTGGCGCCATACTGCCGCAGCAATGCGAGCGCCTCCGGCGGATAGCGGACGCCATGGATGTCGAGCGCCAGCCCGTTGGCCTGGGCCGGTCGCAACAGGAAATCCTCCAGTTCCGCGGTGCGTTCGCCATCGCCCCAATTGCCGATCCAGACCAGGCCCTGGCGCGGCTGCTCTCGGTAGGGCGGATGGAACACGTGGGTGTCGGCTGCCTCGTGCCAGACGAAGACGCGGTCGCCCCAGCCCCAGCCGCGATAGATCGCCGCCAGCCGCTCCCCGAAGGCCAGCACGCCGTCATACGCCTCCAGCGCGTAGGCGGCCATGGAGCCAGGGTCGCTCACCGCCCGATGATGGGTGTCATGGAACAGCAGCGTGAACCGCCCGCCCTGCGCCCGCACCCGGCCAACCTCCGCGACCAGCCTCGGCTCGTTCCATTCATGGACGATGACGAGGTCCGCCCCGTCGCAAGCGGCGGCGATGTCGGCATCTGCGGGCAGTATCCGGGATTGAAGCGCCGGGTAGGTCTCCCGGAACGGCAGGATCGCCGCCTCGCCATGGTCGGCCAGCAGGTTGGTGACGCTCCATGAGCCTTCCGGCTCGAACGCGACCACATCGTGTCCCCGCGATGTCAACTCGCGCAGGATGCCGCGCAGGAAATGCGCGTTGCCATGGTTCCAGCACGAGAGCAGGGAATGCGTGAAGTAGACGACCTTCAAGCCGCGACGCCCACCCGCCGCATGGTCGCCGGACAGACCGACCCGTAAACCGCCAGCGTACCATCGACCATCCGTTCGACCGAAAACCGGGCTGCGCGGATGGCTGCCAGCCGTCCCAGCCTTGCAGCCTCCGCGGGATCGTCGAGCAGGCCGTCCAGCACGGTGGCGACGTGCCGGGCATCCGCCGGGTCGACGAACACCGCGGCGCCGGACCAAAGCTCCCGGAAGGTGGGGATATCGGCAAGCACCAGCGCGCAGGCCGCCTGGGCTGCCTCCAGAACGCCGAGGCCGAACGGCTCGTAGAGCGCGAGCGACGCGAACACCATGGCGCGGTCCAGAGAGGCGGCCATCGACGTCGCGTCCAGTCGGCCAAGGCTCGTGATCGTGCGAAGCGCCACCGTGGCGCCATCCGGGCCATGCATCGGCCCGGCGGCCCGCACCTCGCCATCCATGAAGGCTGCGGCGCGGTCCAACGCCAGGATGTTCTTTCCGGCGTCCCAGAGACGGCCGGACGTCAGGACGAAGTCATCCTTCGGCAGCGACGAGCGGGCACGGGCAGAACGGCCGTTCGGCACCACCACCGCAGAGACGTCGTGCCATTTCGCCGTCGCCTCGGAAAAGGAGCGGCTGGGCGCGATCAAGGCGTCGCAGGCGAGATAGCCGCGGGCGAGGCGTTCCGTGTGCCATCGAAACGACGATGGGGGGCTCCCCCCCCGCACCGAATCCCACCAGGTTCCGAGACACGAGTGGCAGACGCCCACGACAGGCCGGTCGAACCCGCCATCCGCCGCATAGGAAGGATTGCTCAGATGGATGATGTCTGCCCCGACCTGGCGGGCGATCCGGGCCAGTTCATGCCCCGCCGCCACGAGGCTCCTTTCGTCCCCGGCCAGCCAGTCCAGCGCCAGGCCGGTGTCGACCAGGTCGACGCCCCGTGGGGCGACGAACATCTGGTCCACCCGCGGGGACGGACCGATGACCGCGACAGTCACCTGCAATCCCCGCCGTGCCAGGCCGACGGCGAGGTCGGTGGTGTAGCTCCAGACGCCGCCAACCGCATCGCACGTCATGAAGATCCGGGTTGGCGATGCCGTCAAGCAGCGACGCCCCGGGACGCTTCGGCCTGCACCGCCGGTTCCGCACCCAGCCACTGTGCCAGGTCAGCCACGCCGTCGCGCCAATCCCGTGGACGCCCGAGCCCGAGCGCGAGGCGTGCGGCCGTGGGGTCGGCCACGAAATAACGCTGGTCGCCGGGACGCCAATCATGGAAGTCCAGACGGACCGGACGGCCGACCAGTTGCTCGACATGGCCTATCAGTTGCCGAAGGCTGACGGCATTCTGCGGGCCGCCGCCGATGTTGAAAGCGCGGCCGGCGACCGTGTCGATCGAGGCCCAGGCCGCAAGGTAGGTATCGACCACGTCCGACACGTGGAGGATGTCGCGCACCTGCCGGCCGTCCCCGTAGATGCTGATCTCCTGGGACGCCAAGGCGCGTATGAGGAAATGCGCGACCCAGCCCTGGTCCTCGGTCCCCATCTGCCGCGGGCCGTAGATGCAGCTCATCCTCAGCACGCAGGTCGGCAGGTGGAAGCTCCTCGCATAGTCGAGGACATACTGGTCCGCCGCGCCCTTGGAGCAGCCGTATGGGGTGTGGAACTCCAAAGGCCGATGCTCGTCCACGCCCCGGGCGCGCAGGGTGTCATCGTCCGGAAGGTAGGCGTCGTCCTGCAGGCGCAGCTTGATGTCGGCAAGGTCGCCATAGACCTTGTTCGTGCTCGCGAAGATTACGGGGGTCCGCCGTCCCTGCCGCCGCAATGCCTCCAGCAGGTTGATCGCGCCGCGCAGGTTGATGTCGAAATCGGCGACCGGATCGACGAAGCTCGTGGTGACGGCGACCTGCGCGGCAAGGTGGAAGGCAGCGTCGACCCCGGCGCAGGCCCGCTGCACGGCGCCTTCGTCGCGAATGTCCCCGATCATGGCGTCGATCCGGTCACCGTGGCGGGCTTGCAGCCAGGCCAGGTTCCGCTCGACGCCAGGCCGCGTCAGGTTGTCGAACACCCGGACCTGGTGTCCGCGGCCCGCCAACCGGTCAGCGATGTTGCACCCGATGAACCCTGCGCCGCCGGTGACCAGCAGCGTTCGCGGCATGGCGGTCAAGCCACGAGGCCCCGCGACTCAAGTTCTCGCCTCGCCTCGCCGACCCGGTCTTCGACCTCCTGCCGGGCTACCCATTCGGCCAGTTCGGCGAGGCCCGCACCGAAATCCTGCCTTGGTTCGAACCCCAGCATGCGCCTGGCCTTCGACAGGTCCGGGATGCAGTGGCGGATGTCGCCGGCACGCATCTGGCCGGTGATCTCCGGCGCCAGGCCTGGATGGCCCATCGATGCCGCCTGCTGCCTCGCGACCTGCTCCACCGTCCGGTCCTCGCCGCTGGCAATGTTGAACACCTCGCCATCCGCCTGGGGATGGTCGAGCGCCAGCACGAACGCGCGCGCCACGTCGGAGACGTGAACGAAATCGCGCCGCTGCTGCCCATCCTCGAAGATCATCGGGCGACGGCTGCTGGCGATACGCGAGGCGAAGATGGCGAGGACGCCCGTGTAGGGATTGGACAGCGCCTGTCCCGGCCCGTAGACGTTCCATAGCCGCAACGCCGTGCCCTGCATGCCGTATTGCCGCGTCAAGGTCAGCGTCAGCCGCTCCTGCACGAACTTGCCGATGGCGTAGACCGATGCCAGCGAGCCCTTCTTGTCTTCCGGCGTCGGCATCGGCGCCAGCGGCCGGCCCGCCGGGTCCAGCGGGTCCCACAACCCGTTGGGCCCGCGCGCCGTCCGCACCACCTCGTCCCAGATCGTGCCGTCCGCAGCCTGGTAGCGGCCCTCCCCGTAGATGCTCATCGACGAGGCGACGACGACCCGGCGCACGGGCGCATCGATCAGTTCCTGGAACAGCACGGCCGTGCCGTAATCATTCACCGAGGTATAGCGTTCGACCGAGTACATGCTCTGCCCCACGCCGACCTCGGCAGCGAGGTGCACCACCTTGTCGACGCCGCGGAGCGCCCGCTTCACCGCCGCCTGGTCCCGCACGTCGCCCACCACCAGCTCGGCGTCGTGGTCGAGTTCCGCTGGCCGGGTCTGCGTGGGATGCACCTGCCGCAACAGGCTGTCCAGGATACGGACGCGGTCACCTCGCTCCAGCAGGGCCTTCGCGATGTGGCGGCCGATAAAGCCGGCGCCGCCAGTGATGAGAACCGTTTCGGACACGCTGGAAGACCCCCGGGTCAGTGATGGCAGACGAAAGCGCGCAACGGGTCCGAGCTAGATCATTGCAGTCCTATGAGCATCATCGCACGTAACTGGCCAGCGGCCAGCACGTTCCTATACGGCGAGCGGAAAAGATCAAGCAGGGAACAGCGCCGCCATCCCGGCGTATGGAACGCGATATCATGACGAGAACGGGAATGGCCAGGATCGCGCTTGCATGACCACGACCGTGGTCCTGGTCCGCCACGGCGCGCACGGCCATCTCGGCCACACCCTGAGCGGGCGGATGGCCGGGCTGGCGCTGACCCGGGAAGGCCAGTGCGGGGCGTCGCGCGTCGCCGCCCACCTCGCCCGGCGCCACGTGGGCGCGGTCTACGCCAGCCCGATGCAGCGGGCACAGGAAACCGGCGCAATCATCGCCGCCGCGCTCGGCACCGGATTGATCATGGCCGAGGCGCTGAACGAGATCGATTTCGGCGCGTGGACCGGGCGGAGTTTCGCCTCGCTGCAGGGTGACCCGGCGTGGGACCGCTGGAACCAGGCCCGCGATCATCATGGCCCGCCGGATGGCGAGACGATGCTGCAGGTGCAACTCCGCGTGGCGTCCTGGCTGTCACGTGTCGCTCACGCCCATCCAGGCGGCACCGTCGTCGCCGTGAGCCATGCCGACGTGATCAAGGCGGCCCTGGCCCATGCCCTGGGCCTGTCGATCGGCCACCACCACCGGCTGGGGATTGACGCGGCGTCCATGAGTGTCATGACGATCGGCGCATGGGGCATGACGGTGCAAAGCATGAACGAGGCTGCGGCATGACCGGGTTGACGGGGGATGCCATCCGGCAACGGCTGGCATCGTTGGGCGAGTGGTTCCACAACATCGACCTCAACGGCATCCGGACGGCGCCCGACCACTTCCTCTATGATTACCCCAACGTGAAATGGCAAAGCTTCCGCCATGCCATCCCGGACGACCTGACGGGCCGCAGCGTCCTCGATATCGGCTGCAACGGCGGCTTCTACTCGCTGGAGATGAAGCGCCGCGGCGCGCACCGGGTGGTCGGCATAGACTCGGATGAACGCTACCTCGCCCAGGCGCGTTTCGCCGCGGAGGTGAACGGCCTACAGATCGAATTCCGTAACCTGTCGGTCTACGACGTCGCAGAACTAGGCGAACGGTTCGATATCGTGCTGTTCCTAGGGGTGCTCTACCATCTCCGTCACCCGTTGCTGGCCCTGGACCTGATCCACACCCACGTCGCCGGCGATCTTCTGGCGTTCCAGACCATGCAGCGCGGCTCTGCCGCGACAGCCGCCGTCGACGACGACTACGAATTCTGGGCGGCCGAGCATTTCGAGGCTGCGGACTACCCGAAGATGCATTTCATCGAGCATCGCTACGCGGGCGACCCCACCAACTGGTGGGTCCCGAACGCGGCGTGCAGCCAGGCCATGCTGCGAAGCGCCGGCTTCGAGGTCCTCCATCATCCGGAAGACGAGATCTACATATGCCGCTCGCTGAAGAGCAGCGGCCCGGTAGACCTGCTGCGCGTGTCATCCCGGGCGCAGACCTAGGCGTCACGTCCCGCTGGCGAGCGCGGCCTCTTCGAACGCGTCGTGGATGACCGCCTGGTGCCGGGACGGAGCCGGGGTGGTGGCCAGATCGGCCTGACCGGGCGCATACCGGCGGATCATGGCCGCGCAGAACTCCGCGAATTCGGCCGGCTCGCGCGGCGGCGCGGAGTGGTGTTGCGACAGGCCCTTGTGCTCAGGCGTAAAGCAGAACGTCACCGTGACCTTGAATTCCTCCAGCGCGCGCATCTGCCGGTCGAACCAGGCCAAGGCATCCGGTCGGAACGAATCGGCCCAACTCAGCCCGGTGCGCATGTAGGTGACGCCGAGATCCTTCATCCTGCGCACCGCGTCGTCCAACCGGTGGTCGTCGAAGTGGAACCACTGGCACAATCCCAGTTCCGGCGCGAACTCGTGGAAGATCTTCGCGGCCCGCTTGTCGCGCCCATGTTCGTCCACCAGGCCCATGTGGAAGTGCCGGTAATAGGACGAACCCTCGGCCTCGCGATGCCGCGTGGTGGCGGGCCAGGCGCTCGGCAGGTCATAAAGGCTGTACCAATGGATCCGCGGGGCGCGGCCGTTCAGCAGCTCGAAGCTGCGGCGCAACCCCCATTCCTGCACCTCCTCCGCTCCGAAGGTCGAGATGCCGACCTCGGACACCCAGACCGGCAGGTCGGTGGCGGAGGCGATCAGCTTGAGCTTGTCCGGCCACTCGTCCAGGCGCCAGTGGTTCCAGTCCATCGGGAAGCCATGGACGGCGACGGCATCCACATGGGCCAAGGCACCTGGACCGGCCAATTTGTCCAGGAACGCCGGATCGATCGGTGACATGCCGCCCAGCACACGCGGCAGGTTCGGCGCCTCGGCCTGGATCGCCTGGCCTGCCAGGGTGACCAGGCCGGCGAAGATCGCCCAGTCCGGATCCGCCGCAAGGTCCCAGTGGGACTTGTTGTTCGGCTCGTTCCAGATCATCGCCGCTTCGATCACCGTCCACCCCTCCAACGCCGCGCCAGACCCGGAACGCGCCGATCAACGAAGGATGGCGACGCGGGTTGCAGGCAGCTACAATGAAGAGCCGCGATCGGTGAAAAGCGCAACACCATGGGAGGCGCTCATGTCACTTGCCGGCTAGCCGGACGGCCTGGTTGGTGTCGCCATCGGGGAACTCGACACCTGCCGCCGCCAGCGCCCCACGGATCGCGCGGAGCGGGTCGCCGCCATCCGCCAGAGGGTAGCCGCTCGGGACGCAGCCATTCTGCTCGAGCTTGTGGATGACGAACTCGGACGTGCCGCTTCGTACGGCAAGCCGGGCGACGGTCCAGCCAAGGGCGCGCCGTGCCTCTCTGAGTTGGTGGGACGTCACGGCGTCATCATGGTTGCGAAGGCTCCTGGCAGGCCGCCAGCATGGGCCGATGCGGCAAGAGGTCAATCGGTCCGGCCCCGCCTTGGATGCGGTCACAGGCAGGCGCCACTCACCGAGCGCCATGCCGGCCCCGTCTGCGGCCGGCACATTCCGCGACCAATCCCGGGAGCCGCACGGCAGCGCAGGATCAGGAACGCCGCGGCGCCGACGCCGGCGCTGCATCGCCCAAGCCGGGCCGGAACCGTGGCTTCTTTGCCGCGACGCTCCGCCGAATCGATCGCGCGCACGCTGTTTTGCCCATGGCCATGGGCGGGACCTTGCGGGTCGAGCACGCCCCGGCTTTGCTTGGCCGCGGGGCGTCGCTCCGGTTTGGCCGGCATGAGGGGGGGACGACGCATGGCTGCGATTTTCCGTCCCCGGGCCAACGTCGCAGCCAAGACCGTGCTCGTCGCGCTGGCCTTGCTGTTCGCCGGCGGCATCACCTGGTGGTGGGGCTATCCCAGGACCGACTACGCGCGACGGGTCGGCTACACGATCGACCAACCCGTGCCGTTCAGCCACCAGCACCATGTCGCGGGCCTTGGCATACAATGCCTGCAATGCCACTCCTCCGTCGAGGTGTCGGCCAAGGCAGGGATGCCGCCGACCTACACCTGCATGACGTGCCATTCGCAGATCTGGACCAACGCGGCGCTGCTGGCGCCCGTGCGCGAGAGCCTGGCCAGCAACACGCCGATCGTTTGGGGGCGGGTGAACAACCTGCCGGATTATGTCTACTTCAACCACAGCATCCACGTCGCAAAGGGGGTCGGCTGCTCCTCCTGCCACGGCCAGATGGACAACATGGCGCTAACCGCGAAGGCGGCGACGCTGACGATGCAGTTCTGCCTGAACTGCCACCGTAACCCCGGGCCGCAGCTTCGGCCGGAAAGCGAGATCTTCAACACGGAATGGGTGCGCCCGGCCACCATGCCAGCGCCGGACGCGATGGTGCAGCACTACCACATCGGCGGCCGCAACCTGACGGATTGTTCGATATGCCACCGGTGACCGCACGCACGCCCGGCGATGCGAGGCAGTGGCGCAGCCTGCTGGAAGACCCGGCCCGCGCCGTGCAGGAGTTTCCCGGCCTGGCCGCCGCGTTGGCCCGGCCGCAGAGCCGCCGCCGCGTGCTGAGCCTGATGGCGGCCAGCATGGCGCTCGCCGGCTGCGACCCCGGCACGCCGGACGGCAACCTGATCCCGGCGGTGATCGCCCCGCCGGACATCGTCGCCGGGCTGCCCAACGTCTACGCGACCGCCAGCACCGCCGGCGGCACCGCGATCGGCGTCACCGTCGAACACCAGATGGGCCGGCCCTTGAAGGTGGAGGGCAATGCCAACCATCCCTCCAGCCTGGGCGCCACCGACCCGTTCGCCCAGGCGATGATCCTGGATTTCTACGACCCGGACCGGTCGGGCGCGATCCTGGCCCAAGGCAATCCAGCAAGCCGGCAGGCGTTGGAAACGGCACTGGCCGGCTTGCGCGCCGAGCTTGCCACCAGCCGCGGCGCGCGAACCTGGATCCTGACGGGTGCAGTGGCGTCGCCAACGCTGGGCCGCGCCATCGACGCGGTGCTGGCGCGTCACCCGGCGGCGCAATGGGTCCAGTGGGAGCCGACCGGCCGCGACGCCGAGGCGCAGGGGCTCGCGGCCGTCTACGGCCAGCCGGTCGCCGCCATCCCGCATTTGGGCAAGGTGGACGTGCTGCTGGCGTTGGACAGCGACCTGCTGAGCGCAGCGCCGGGCCATGTGGCGCATGCCCGCGCCTTCGCCAGCCGCCGCAATCCGGTGCGCGCGCCGATGAGCCGGGTGTATGCCGCCGAACCGACGCCGACGCTGGCCGGCGCGGCGGCGGATCACCGCATCGTGGCACATCCGGGCGAGATCCGGGCCGCGATCGAGTCCATGGCAGCCGGCCAGCCCGGGCCAGCCTGGCTCGCGCCGGTCTGGGCGGATCTGCAGGCGCATCGCGGCAGCGCCCTGGTCCATGCCGGTCCGGACCTGCCGGCAGAGCTGCATGCGAAGCTGGCGCTGGTCAACGAATCGCTCGGCGCGCGCCACGCGGCGCTCACGCTGGTCGCCAGCCCGCTGCACCGGGCCGTGGACGGCCCGGCCATGGCCGACCTGCTCCAGGCGATGCAGGCCGGGCAGGTGGACACGCTGATCGTGCTCGACAGCAATCCGGCCTTCACCAGCCCCGGCTTCGCGGCGGCCATGGCCCGGGTGCGGCGCAGCGTCGTCATGTCGCCCTACGTGGACGAGACGGCAGTGGTCGCCACCTGGCATATCCCGCAGGCGCATCCGTTCGAGACCTGGGGCGATAGCCGCGGCCATGACGGCAGCGCCGTGATCATGCAGCCCCAGGCCCTGCCGCTGTTCGGCGGCCAGGATCCCGTCCAGCTGCTCGGCTTGCTCACCGGGTCCGACTGGGTCGATCCGCTCCAGGCCGTTCGGGCAAGCTGGGCGGACCATCTGCCGGACGATGCCGCGTGGACGGAGGCCCTGGCCAACGGCGTGGTTCCCGGCACCGCCAACCCCGCGCTCGACGTCGCGGCGCGCCCATCCGCCCTGCCCGTGTCGTCGCCGTCTTCCGGCATGACGGTGCTGTTTCGGCCGGACCCCCATATCGGGGACGGCCGGCACGCCAACAATGCATGGTTGCAGGAGCTGCCGAAGCCCCTGACGAAGCTGGTCTGGGACAATCCGCTGCTGATCGCACCCGCGCTCGCCGCGGACCACGGGCTGGTGAACGGGGCGGAGGTGGCGCTGCGCATCGGCGACCAAACCGTACGTGCGCCGGTCTGGATCACCCCGGGCCAGGCGGCCGACGTGATCACGGCGCCGCTCGGCGGCGGCCGGCGGGTGACCGGCGCGGTCGGCACGGGCGTCGGCGTCGACTACACGCCGCTGCGCGCCGCCAGCGGCCCCATCTCGTTGCGACCGACCGGACGCCAGCTCAGCCTTGCCTCGACGGACCATCACGACGTGCTGGCCGTCGGCCCCGGCGAGGTGGTGCGCCACGCGACATTGGCGGAGTTCACCCAGAACCCGCATTTCGCCAAGCCCGCCGACATCGCTCCCCGGTTGTATGACCGCGAGCCCGGCGGCCCGGTCGCCTGGGGCATGAGCATCGACCTCAACGCCTGCATCGGCTGCAATTCCTGCGTCATCGCCTGCCAGGCCGAGAACAACATCCCGGTGGTGGGCAAGCAGAACGTGATGGACGAGCGGGAGATGCACTGGCTGCGCATCGACCGCTACTACCAGGGTCCGCCCGAGGCGCCGGAAAGCTTCTTCCAGCCCATGCTGTGCATGCATTGCGAGTCCGCGCCCTGCGAGGTGGTCTGCCCGGTGGAGGCCACGGTGCATGACCAGGAGGGGCTGAACACCATGGTCTACAACCGCTGCGTCGGCACGCGGTATTGCTCCAACAACTGCCCCTACAAGGTGCGCCGCTTCAATTTCGGCCCGTATGCCCGCGACGAGCACCGTCCGCCGGAAGCCCGCAACCCCGACGTCACAGTACGCGCGCGCGGCGTGATGGAGAAATGCAGCTTCTGCGTGCAGCGCATCGCCGAGGCCCGCATCGCCCACGACAAGGATGGCACGCCGGAGCATGTGACCACCGCCTGCCAGGCCGCCTGCCCGACCCAGGCCTTCAGCTTCGGCGACCTCTCCGACCCCGGCAGCCTCGTGGTGGCCCGCAAGCAGAGCCCGTTGGACTACGCGTTGCTGGAGGACCGGCAAACCAACCCGCGGGTGACCTACGAGGCACGGGTCCGCAACATGGGCACCACGACATGAGCGCGGCGCTCGGCCGCCCGGTCCGCACGGCCACCACGCCGGGACCCAGCGCGTCCGATCCGGTGGTCGACCCGGCGGAGGATGCCGGCAGCATGACCGATACCGTCTGTGCCGCGGTGCTGCGCCCCGGCACCCCGCTCTGGTGGTGGCTGGCCTTGCTGCCGAGCCTGGCGCTGCTCGGCCTGGGCGTCGTCGCGGTCGGCTGGCTGCTGTTCAGCGGCGTGCAGGCCTGGGGCAACAACTGGCCCACCGTCTGGGGCTTCGAACTGATCAACTACGTCTGGTGGATCGGCATCGCCTCCGGCGGCACGTTCATCTCCTCGCTGTTCTTCCTGTTGCGGTCGGACTGGCGCACCTCGCTGTCCCGCATCGCCGAGACGATGACGTTGTTCACTGCCGTGTGCGCCGGCATCTACCCGATCCTGCATCTCGGGCGGCCCTGGTTCTTCTACTGGCTGTTCCCCTACCCGAACACGATGACGCTGTGGCCGCAATTCAAGAGCCCGCTGCTGTGGGATTTCATCGCCATCCTGGCCTACGTCACCTCCTCCATCCTGTTCTGGTATGTCGGCATCCTGCCCGACCTCGCGACCATGCGCGACCGGGCGCGGAGCCGCGTCGCCCAGCTCGCCTACGGGTCGCTGGCGCTGGGATTCCGCGGTTCGGGCACGCAATGGCGGCATTACCGCTCCACCTACGCCACCATGGCGGCGATCATGGCACCGCTGGTCGTGTCGGTGCACAGCGTGGTGGGGCTGGACTTCGCCGGCGGGGAGACGCCGGGGTGGCATTCGACCCAGTTCCCGCCCTTCTTCGTGTTCGGCGCCATCCTGTCGGGCTTCGCCGCCGTGCTCATCCTGGTGCTGCCCCTGCGCCGGCTGCTCCGGTTCGAGGCCTATGTCACCGGGCGGCACATCGACGTCTTGTGCCGGCTCCTGCTGGTGAGCAGCCTGTGCGTGGCGTACGCCTACATGATGGACGCCTTCTCCACCTACTATGGCGGCGACCAGGCGGAGCTGAGCTGGTTCCACAACCGGCTGACCGGGGCGCATGCCTCCGTCTACTTCCTGACCTTGCTGCTGAACTGCGCCGTGCCGCAGCTTTTCTGGTGGCGGTCGTTCCGGCTCAACCAGCCCTTGGTCCTGCTGGTGAGCTTCGGCGTGGTGGTCGGCATGTGGTTCGAGCGGTTCGGCATCGTGGTGACCAGCCTGGCCCATACCGAGCTGCCCTCCGCCTGGGGCATCTATCACCCGTCCTTCTGGGATTACGCGCTGTTCGCCGGCACGATCGGGCTGTTCGCCACCGGGTTCCTGATGTTCATCCGCCTGTTCCCGATGGTGTCGATGTTCGAGATGCGCGAGATGATCGAGGGGCACGGGTCGTGATCCTGGCCGGGTTCGCGGACAGGCAGGCGATGCTGGACGCGGCGCGGCGGTTGCGCGCCGGGGGGTTGTCGGCCGAAACCTATTCGCCGATGCCGCCGGATGAGGACGACCGCTCCCCGGTGCCGCTGCTCATGCTGTTGTTCGGCCTGCTGGGTTCGTTCGGCTCGTTCGCGATGCAGGCCTATGCGACCACGCTCGGCTACCGCATCGACGTGGGCGGGCGGCCCAACCTGTTCTGGCCGTCCTACGTCCCGTTCGCCTTCGAGACGGGGGTGCTGTTCGCCATCGCCGGCGGCTTCGTCAGCTACCTCGTGGTGAACAGGCTGCCGCATCTGTATGACCCGGTCGATGAAAGCGACCGCTTCCGCGCCGCGACCCGGCACGGCTGGTTCGTGGCGGTCCGCGGCGACACCAGCCAGGCGCCGCACTTGCTGGAGGCTTTGCGCCCCGCCTCTGTCGAGGAGTTGCCGGGTTGAGGCGGGCGGTGTGCCTGGCCTTGCTGCTGCTCGCCGGGTGCGACGACATGATCCACCAGGCCAAGCGCAACCCGTACGAGCGCAATGCCGGCGACCCCCACACCGCGGACCCGGTGCAGGTTCCTGCCGGCACCACGCAATTCGCGGAGCGGCCCTCGATCCCGCCGCCGGTGAGCCTGGCGCTGATCGAGCGGGGGCAGGACCGGTTCCGCCAGTTCTGCACGCCCTGCCACTCCGAACTCGGCGACGGCCACGGCATGGTGGTGCAGCGTGGCTTCTCGCCGCCGCCCTCCTACCATATCGCGCGTCTGCAGCACGCCGACACCCGGCATTTCTATGACGTGATCACCAATGGCTATGGCGCGATGTATTCGTTCGCGCAGCGCGTGCCGCCGCCGGACCGCTGGGCCATCGCCGCCTACATCCGGGCGCTGCAACTCAGCGAGCAGGCGACGCCGTCCGACCTGACGCCGGAGCAGCGCACCGACTTGGCCAGCAGCACGCCGTGACCGCGCGGCGGATGCTGATTGCCGGGCTGGTGGGGCTGGCCTTGGCCGCGCTGGGCAGCGTGCTGGACCCGGCAGGTTTCGCGCATGGCTGGGTGGCCGCGCTGAGCTTTTGGCTGGCATGGCCGGTCGGCAGCATGGCGCTGCTGATGATCCATGCGTTGACCGGCGGCCGCTGGGGCGAGGCGATCGGTCCCGGCCTGCGCCTCGGCGTCGGCACCTTGCCGCTGCTGCTGCCGGCCTTGCTCCCGCTGCTGGTATGGCTGCCGACGCTGTATCCCTGGGCACGGCCAGGAGCGGCGCTGGACAACGCGTTCTACCTGAACCTGCCCTTCGCCGCCGGACGCCTGCTGGTCTACCTGGGCAGCTGGTTCGGCCTGGGCTGGCTGGTGCTGCGGTCGCGCAACCTGGCCGCGGTGGCCCCGGCGGGGCTGATCCTGCTGGCCGTGACGTTCACCTTCGCCACGATCGATCTGACCATGTCGCTGGACCCGAAGTTCAATTCGAGCATCTACGGGCTGATCGCGCTGGCCGGCGCGGGGCTGACGGCGTTGTCCGTCGCCCTGCTGACCCGCACGGGGACGGCCGATGCGGCCGTGTTGCGAGATCTGGGGCGGCTGCTGCTCGGCACGGTGGTGCTGTGGACCTATCTCGACTTCATGCAATTGCTCATCATCTGGCAATCGGACCTGGCGAGCGATGCCCCTTGGTATCTCGTTCGATCCACCGGGTTCTGGGGCGCCGTGGCGCTCGGCGTGGCGGCCGGACATTTCCTGCTGCCGTTCGGCCTGCTGCTGTTCCGGCGCTTGCAGGGCAGCCGCTCCGTCCTGTCCGGGGTGACCGGCCTGTTGCTCGTGATGGAGGGCGTGCGTGCCTGGTGGCTGGTGCTGCCAACCTGGCAGCACGGCATCTCCTGGATCGATGCGGCCTGCATGCTCGCCTTCATCGGGTGCGCCGGCAGCCTGGCGCTGCACCGCCGCAGCGCCGTCACGGTGGCCCGGCATGCCTGAGCCGGCCAACTTGCCCGCCGCGCATCACGAGACGAGCGATGTCGCAACCCGTCCGCTGCTGATCGGCGGGGCTGGCGTGCTCGCGGTGCTCTGCCTGGTGATCGGCGTGACGGGATGGCTCTACCCGGGCGCACGCGACCGTCACCTGGTCCGCACCGGGCCGCTGCCGCAATACCCGGCCCCGGAGCTGCAGCCGGACCCGGCGGCGGACATGGCGCGGTTCCACGCCGAACAGATGCGGCAGGTCGACGGCGTCTGGTGGGTGGACCAATCCAAGGGCCTCGTCCACCAGCCTATCGCGGATGCGATGCGCCGTCTGGCGGCTGCGGGCATTCCGGACTGGCCGACCGGGCCGGTGCAGGCGCAGCCGACGCCCCAGGCAAGGCCCGCGCCATGAAATGGCTGCTGCTCCTGCTGGTGGCCGCCCTGCCATGCCATGCCGCGCCGCCGGACGTGTCCGGCATCGAGTTCGCTCAACATCCGGGCGCCGCGATCCCGCTGGATGCGTCGTTCACCGACCATGCCGGCCGGTCCGTCACCCTCGGCGGCTTGCTCGCGGGCAAGCCGGCGGTGCTGCTGCTGGGCTATTTCCACTGCCCCAGCCTGTGCGGGATCGTGCGCGACGACGCGCTGAATGCGCTGGCGCATACCGGGCTGGATACCCCGGGCGAATACGGCGTGCTCGACATCAGCATCGACCCGCATGAGGGTCCGGCGGACGCCGCCGCCGCGCGTGCGGACGACCTCGCCCGCTACGCCGTGCCGGGCGCGGAGTCCGGCTGGCATTTCCTGACGGGTGACGCGACGGCGGTGGCGCAGGCGGTCGGGTTCCGCAGCCGATGGGACGCCGAGCTGCAGCAATTCCTGCATCCCACCGGCATGGTGGTGCTGACGCCGGCCGGCACGGTGTCCTCCTACGCGCTGGGGGTCGGCTACCCGGCGGCCGACCTGCGCGGCGCCCTGCTGCGGGCGCGGGACGGGGCCGTGGCCGCGGCGGTGTCCCCGGTGTTGCTGCTGTGCTTCCATTTCGACGCCACGACCGGGCGCTACACCCTGGAAATCCTCAAGCTGCTGCAATTGGCCGGCGGCTTGACCGTGGTGACGATCCTGGCCGTGCTGTGGCTGCTGCACCGTCATGGACGTGGCGGACGGCCAGCATGAACCTGACGCTGCCCGGCGCCTCGGCGAACGCGACCGAAGTGGATTCCCTGCTGGCCGCGCTGCTGGTCATGTCGCTCGCGGTTCTGGCGCTGGTCTTCGGGCTGATCTGGACCTACGTCGTCCGCTACCGGTCCGGCAGCCCGGAGAGCCGCGGCGCGATCGGGCAGAAATCCTGGCGGCTCGAGATCGGCTGGACCAGCGCCACCCTGGCGATCTTCCTCGCCCTGTTCGTCTGGGGAGCGGATCTGTACGTGCGGCTCTACACGCCCCCCGGCAATGCCCTGAAGATCTACGTCATTGGCAAGCAGTGGATGTGGAAGGTGGAGCACGCCGGCGGCCAGCGGGAGATCAACGCGCTGCACCTCCCCGTCGGACGCCCGGTGCAACTGATCATGACGTCGGAGGACGTGATCCACGACTTCGCCATCCCGGCCTTCCGCATCAAGCATGACGTGCTGCCAGGCCGCTACGAGCAGCTCTGGTTCAACGCGCAGACGCCGGGGAGCTACCACCTGTTCTGCACCCAGTTCTGCGGCACCGACCACTCCGCCATGATCGGCGAAGTGGTGGCGATGACGCCGCCCGACTACGAACGCTGGCTGTCGCAGAATGGCGGCTCCGACACATTGGTGTCGGCTGGCCAGGCCCTGTTCACGCAATATGGCTGCAGCGGCTGCCACCAGGCCGGCCATATCGGCGGCGGGGGCACGGTCCGGGCGCCCAGCCTGAACGGGGTCTACGGCAGCCCGGTCCCGCTGTCGGACGGGACCACCGTGTTCGCCGACGACAAATACGTTCGCGACAGCATCCTGATGCCCGCCAGCCAGGTCGTGGCGAGCTACGCGCCGGTCATGCCATCCTACGCCGGGCAGATCGGCGAGGAGGACCTCGTCAAGCTGATCGCCTTCATCAAATCGCTTGCAGCGGAGGACCGGAGTTGAGCATCACCGTCGATTCCGCCCGGGTCAGCTACCTGACCGAGGAGAACACGATCCGGTCGTGGCTGCTGACCACGGACCACAAGCGGATCGCGCTGCTGTATTTCGCCTCGATCACCGTGTTCTTCTTCCTGGGCAGCGCCGCGGCCGGGCTGATGCGCCTCAACCTGCTCACCCCGCACGGCCTGATCGTCTCGCACGAGATGTACAACCGGCTGTTCACCATGCATGGCGTGGTGATGGTGTGGTTCTTCCTGGTTCCTGCCATCCCGGTGACGCTGGGCAATTTCATCGTGCCGCTGATGCTCGGCGCCCGGGACCTGGCCTTTCCCAAGCTGAACCTGATCAGCTGGTACCTGTTCGTGACGGGAGGGGTGTTCGCGACCTACTCGCTGTTCGTCGGCGGGTTGGACACCGGGTGGACGTTCTACACGCCGCTTTCCACCGACTACGCGAAGGGCCACATCATCGCCGTCGCGATCGGCATCTTCATCTCCGGCTTTTCCTCCATCGCGACCGGGGTGAACTTCATCGTCTCCATCCACCGGCTGCGGGCGCCCGGCATGGGATGGTACCGGCTGCCGCTGATGCTGTGGTCGCTGTACGCCACCAGCGTGATCTACGTCCTGGCGACCCCCGTGCTGGCGATGACGCTGATCCTGCTGGGGTTCGAGACGGTCTTCCACGTCGGCATCTTCGACCAGCGGCTGGGCGGCGACCCGCTGCTGTTCCAGCACCTGTTCTGGTTCTACTCGCACCCGGCGGTCTACATCATGATCCTGCCGGGCTTCGGCGTGATGAGCGAGGTGCTGACGACCTTCAGCCAGAAGGGCATCTTCGGCTACAAGTTCATCGCGTGGTCATCGGTCGCCATCGCGGTGATCAGCTTCTTCGTGTGGGGCCACCACATGTTCGTGGCCGGCACCTCCGTCTACTCCGCGATCACCTTCTCCCTGCTCAGCTTCCTGGTCTCCGTGCCGTCGGCGATCAAGGTGTTCAACTGGCTCGGCACGCTGCACAAGGGCTACATCCGCTTCGATGCGCCGATGCTGTACGCGCTGGGCTTCCTCGGCCTGTTCACCATGGGCGGGTTGACCGGGCTGTTCGTGGCCGCACTGGGCGCCGACGTCCACCTGACGCAGACCTATTTCGTGGTGGCGCATTTCCACTACATCATGGTGGGCGGCATGGTGTCCGCCTTCTTCGCCGGGCTGCATTACTGGTGGCCGAAGATCACCGGCCGGCTGTATCCGGAGATGTGGGCCCGGGTGGCGGCGTTCATGATCTTCTTCGGCTTCAACCTGACCTTCTTCCCGCAATTCATCCTGGGCTATCTCGGCATGCCGCGGCGCTATGCGGAATACCCGCCGGAGTTTCAGGTGCTGAACGTGCTGTCCTCCGCCGGCGCCACGATCCTGGCGGTGGCCTATGTCATGCCCCTGGTCTATCTCGGCTACTCCCTGGTATGGGGCGCCCGCGCCCCCGCTAATCCGTGGAACTCCACCGGGCTGGAGTGGCAGACGCAATCCCCGCCGCGGACCGAGAACTTCTCCGTCATTCCGGTCGTGACGGAGCCGCCCTACAACTATCCCCGGCCGGAGGATCGCGTCCGTGCCGCATGAGGCGCACACGCATTTCCAGTATTCGGATGCCGGGCACCAGGCGGAGACCGCCATGTCCGGCATGTGGCTGTTCCTGGCGCAGGAAATCCTCTTCTTCGGTGCGCTGGTGTTTGTCTGGATCTACTGCGGCTACCAGCATCCGGCAGGATTCCGCCTGGCGACGCAGCATGCCAACCTCCTGATCGGGTCGATCAACACGGCCCTGCTGCTGACCAGCAGCTTCACCTTCACGGCCGGGTTGCTGCTGATCGAACAGGGGGATGTCAGACGGCTGATCCAGGCATGTTTCGCCACGGTCGGGCTCGGGACCGGCTTCCTGCTGCTGAAGGGGCTGGAATGGTACAAGGATGTCGAGGACGGCCTGGTGCCGGGCGCGGCATTCGCCCTCGCCGGGCCGGATCGCGGCGGCGCGCAGATCTTCTACAGCATCTACTACGTGGCGACCGTGCTCCACGCGCTGCACATGGTGATCGGGATCGGCCTCGTGCTGTGGATCGCATGGCGTGCCCGGCGCGGCGATTTCACCAAGGCCTGGAGCACGCCGGTCGAGGTGGTCGGGCTGTACTGGAGCTTCGTCGACCTGGTATGGCTCACATTGTATCCGCTTATCTACCTGGCGGCACGATGACCGTGCTGCGCCCGCTGGTGCTGGCATGGGGCGGCCTGCTCCTCCTGCTGCTGGCCCAGCTTGGCAGCGCGCTGCTGCTGCGCCTGCCGGCCTCGGCCTCGCTGTTCGGCCTGGTCGAGGCAGCCATCGTCATCGTCCTGTTCATGCGCATCCGCACAGGCTCCCCCTTGATGCACGTCTTCGGTGCGGCCGGGCTGTTCTGGCTGATCGTGCTCCTGGCGCTCGGCACCCTCGATCCGCTGACGCGGACCGACTATCCCGCCCGGATGATCACGCTTCCCTGACCTGCCACGTCCCCGTCCCCATGCAGGCGGCGCATCGCCGGGGCGTGCCGATCATTACCTTCAATCCGTTATTGGAACGGTTCGCCTCGCCCCAGCACACGACCGAGCTGCTGCCGGACGCATCGCCCTCACCCAGGCAGCGCCCCGCGTGCAGCACGCCGCCCAATCACAGCAGGCGATTTGGCTCTCAGGGCGGATGCCTTGCGATGGCTGTATGCGGCGTAGATCGCCAGGCCGATCGCAAACCACCCGGCGAGGCGAACCCAGGTCTGCCACGGCAGGAACACCATCATCAGCAGGCAGGTGGCAATCCCGAGCGCGGGCGTCACCGGGGCGCCGGGCATGCGGAACGGACGCGGCCGGTCAGGCTCGCGGAACCGGAGCACCAGCACGCCGGCACACACGATAGCGAACGCCAGCAAGGTGCCCACCGACGTCATGCGGCTCAGCGCCTCCACCGGGACGAAGCCGGCGAGCAGCGCGGTCAGCGCCATCATCACGAGGTGGGCGATCCACGGCGTCTTCCGCGTCGGATGCAGGCGCCCGAGGATGGCGGGGATCATGCCGTCCCCGGCCATGGCGAACATGACCCGGCCCTGGCCCAGCAGGCCCACCAGGATGACGGAGGTGAAGCCGAGGATGATGCCGATCGTGACCGTCACCTGCAGCCACACGAACGGCGTGTGCTTGATGGCGGTGGCGACCGGGGCGGCATCGCCGTGCATCTGCCTGTAGTTGACCATGCCCGTCAGCACGACCGCGAACGCCACGTAGAGCACAGTGCAGATGGCCAGCGAGCCCAGGATGCCGATCGGGACGGTTCGCTGCGGCTGCCTGGCTTCCGCCGCCGTGGTACTCACGGCATCGAAGCCCAGATAGGCGAAGAACACCACGCCGGCGCCACGCAGGATGCCGGACCAGCCGAACTCCCCGAAATGGCCGGTATTCGGCGGCACGAACGGGTGGTAGTTCGCCGGCACCACGTAGAACGCGCCCACCCCGACGACGGTGACGACCACTGCGACCTTCAGCACGACGATGACGGCGTTCACCCTGGCCGATTCGCTCACGCCGACGATCAGCAGCAGCGACAGCGCCACGATGATCCCGGCGGCCGGCAGGTTGACCGCGCCCCCGGCGGCAGGGGCGGCGACGAGCCAATGCGGCAATTCGACTCCCCAGCCGTGCAGCAGGGACTGCACGTAGCTGGACCACGACACCGCCACGGTGCCGGCCCCGACTGCGTATTCCAGCAGCAGGTCCCAGCCAATGATCCAGGCCACCACCTCGCCAAGGGCGGCGTAGGCATAGGCATAGGCCGACCCTGCCGACGGGATCATGCCAGCCAGTTCGCTGTAGCACAGCCCGGTCAGCCCGCAGCCCACGGCCGCGATCATGAAGCTGATGACGACGGCAGGCCCGGCGTAGTCCGCGGCCGCGATGCCGGTGAGGGAAAACAGCCCGGCGCCGATGACCGCGCCGATCCCCAACGACACCAGGTCGCCTGCCCCCAGGGTCCGCCGCAGCCCGGCATCGGACTCGCCGCCGATGGGCTTGCGCTCCCAGATACGCTGCATCACGCCCATGGCAGGGCTCCATACGACTGAGGGCTTGTTCGACATTAAACGCTCCAAGTGGCGACGTCGAACAAGCCCTCAGCCTTTGTCTTCGGCGGCAGCTTTGCCGGCGTGCTGACGCACTTATGTGCCGACGCGGCCTAAGCTGCTGTAATCGGTTCCGCCGTCAGCCACCAGTTCGCAGCGGCGCAGGCGCCGGCGACCGCCGCGGCGATCGCCAGCGCGGGTGCGAACGACCCGGTCGCCTGCACGACCGACCCTGTCACCAGCGGTGCGAGCGAGCCCCCGACCGAGCCGCCGATATTGGCCATGGCCTCCACCGTCGCAACCAGCGCCGCAGGCGCCAGGGCAGCGGCCAACGCCCAGCCGCAGGTCGTCGCCAGGTTGGCGCTGAACAAGGCAACGGAAATGGCGATCAGGGCCGCTGCCGGGCTGCCGGCGATGGCCGCCAGGCCGCTGCACGTCGCGGAGGCGAACAGCCCGCCGACCAGCGGCGCCTGCCGGGCCATCCGGTCCCCCAGGCGTGCGGCGAGGCGATCCGACAGCCACCCGCCGCCGATGGCGCCCAGGAAGCCGGCGAATTGCGGCGCGGCGGACCACAGCGCCGCCGCGCTGGCCGGCATGTCCCAGCGCTGCTGCAGGTAGCCAGGCAACCAGGTGACGTAGAGCCAAGTGACGTAGACGGTGCCGCCGAACCCGAACAGCAGCCCCCAGACGGATCGTTGCCGCGCCAGCTCGCGCCACTGCGACGGTCCGGCGATGCGCGGTGTGGTGTCGGCTTGTCTGGCGGGATCGCGGTAGATGACGGCCCACGCGATCGCAACCAGCAACCCGGCCGCGCCGAGCGCGGCGAAGCTGGCCCGCCATCCGGCCACCACCATCAGCGGCGTCAGCAGCAGCGGCGCGATGGCTGGTCCGAGCGAGGCGGATGCATTGAGCAAGCCCATCGGCACCGCACGGTCGGCCGGGTCAAACCGGTCGGTGCAGACCCGGGCGCCCCCGACGAACATCGGCGCCTCCCCGATGCCGAGCGCGATGCGGGCGATGATGAATTGGCTCAGCGACCCGGCCAGGCCGCTCGCCGCCTGCACCAGCGACCAGAGCGCCAGGCCCGCCGCCAACGCGGAGCGCGCGCCCAGCCGGTCCACCACGCTGCCGGCAGGCAGTTGCGCCACCGCGTAGCTCCAGGCGAAGGCGGATAGGAGCAGCCCGGCCTCACCCGCCGATAGGTGCAGATCGGCCCGGATCGCCGGCAGGGCGATCGATACGGCGGAGCGGTCGATGAAGTTGATGCAGCCGGCCAGCACCAGCAATCCGACCGCCGTCATCCGCATGTTGCTGGGGTTCACGTTGCCTCCTGGAAGGTTGCGTCATGGCCGGCCGGGGCGCCACCGGCAACGGAGCGTGGTGGCCCATCTCACCCACACCCGGATGCATTGATCGATAGATGTTGCAACGATGACACGCCGGCCATGAACCGGAACGCTGCGACTACGTTGTTCCCTGACATCTAAGCCGCAGCAATGGTGCCGGACGGACCGTAGCAATGCAGCATGGATCTCCGTGCGGCATTTAACTTTTCTTGAGTCCTCCAGCGCATCATTTGCTTTGGCAGGCAACGTCTAGAGTGGTTTTCGGCGTTTGATGTCGGGGACAGAACTTGTCAGTGAACGTACTCCACTTAATTGCACAACGGGACCTTTTGGGTGTTGGGGAGTTGGCTTTCCAGATGGATGATCCGTCGCACGATGATTGCCCGGCGTATCCGACCAGGACCTCCTCATGGCATGGCCCTTTGACCAACGACACCGGCGCGAGATCGGTGGTCGCCATCCCGGCCCGCAACGAAGCAGCCTGCATCGTCGCCTGCCTCGAAGCGTTGAACGGCCAGGTCGGCGCCCGATTGGACGATATCGTGCTGCTTGCCAATAACTGCACCGACGATACCGCCGCCATCGCCCGATCGGTCGAGCTGCATCCCATGACCCGGTTGCACGTCGTGGAACGCGCCCTGCCGCCGGACATCGCCAATGCGGGCATGGCAAGGCGGCTCGCCATGGCGGCAGCGGTGCCGTTTGCCGGCAGAAACGGCATCCTGCTGACGACGGACGCAGACGGCCAGGTCGACCCGGATTGGCTCGGCGCCAACCTGGCCGCCATGGCCGGTGGGGCGGACGTGGTTGCCGGATGGGCGGAACTCCATCCGATCGACTGGGGTAATATCCCGACGCGGCTGCACGAGGACGATGCGCAGGAATGCGCGTACGACAAGCTTTGCGACGAGATCCACGCCCGGCTCGATCCGGACCCGTTCGATCCGTTGCCGCGGCACACGCAGCATTCCGGCGCCAGCATCGCCGTGACCGCGTCCGCCTATGCACGGTGTGGCGGCATTCCCGCCGTGGCCTCCGGCGAGGACCGTGCGCTGATCGCGGCGCTGCGCGGCGTCGACGCACGGATCCGGCATGCGCCCGAGGTTCGCGTCGTCGTCTCCGGCCGCATCCTGGGTCGTGCGGTGGGCGGGATGGCCGATACGATCCGACGCCGGATGACCCGCCCGGATCCCATGTTGGACGACCGGCTTGAGCCCGCATCCGATTGCGTGCGGCGTGCCTCATGCCGCGCAGCGCTCCGCCGGGCCTACGAGCATCAGGCCTGCGATCTGGCCTCGCTCGCGCGTCAACTCGGCGTATCGACACCGTGGCTGGAAACGATCCTGGCGGCCGAGTTCTTCGGCCAGGCTTGGGAAATGGCGGAGAGCACCGCCCCGGCGCTTCGACGGCAATCCGTCGCCGTATCCGAACTGCCGCACCAGATGGCAATGGCGGAGACCATCCTGAGGACCATCAGGACAGGGTCCGCGCTCGACGTGGCCGAGCTGGGATCGCCCAGCTTGACGGAGGAATGACAGCTCGTTCGCCGGAGCGAGACGAGGCTCCGCCGGATCAGTAGCCCCGGGCTGGCAGATACAGGTTCGGCAGCGGCCCGCCGGCTTCCAGGGCCACGATGTTGGCGAAGAACGTGTCCAGACTGCGAACATTGTAGGTCAGCGGGTCGTCGCAGGACACGTGCGGGGTCATCACCAGGTTGCGCGTCGTCCACAGGCGATGGCCTTTCGGGACCGGCTCCGGCACGAACACGTCGAGCACGGCGCCGCATAGCCTGCCATCGTCCAGCCGGTCGCAGAGTGCGTCCTGGTCGATCAGCGGGCCGCGGCCGATATTCACCACCCCGGCCCGTGCGGGCAGCAGGTCCAGCCGCCGCTGATCCACGATGTTCCGCGTCGCCTCCGTCAAGGGGCAGGCGATCACCAGGAAGTCGGTGTCCGGCAACACGCTGTCCAACTCGGAGGTGGCGATCACCCGCTCGCAATCCGGATGGGGCTGGGCGGTGGTCCGCACGCCGGTCACGCGCATGCCGAACTGGCGCGCCCGCTCGGCCACGGCGCCGCCCAGGCTGCCGAGCCCCAGCACGGTGACCCGGCGTCCGGCCAGCACGCTGCCGGCCAGCCGGTTCCACACCTGCTCGCGTTGGGCGCCGATCAGCGTGGGCATCCAGCTTGCCAGCATCAGGATGGCCATTATGCCGTATTCCCCGGCCTTTGGAGCATGCACGCCGCTGTTGTTCAGCACGGGCACGCCGGGCGGCAGCGCGTCGAACGGCACCGAGTCCAGACCGGCGGACGTGCAGAAGATCACCCGCAACTTGGGGGCGTCCGCCGGGAACAGGTCCCGCGTGTTGCGCGTGCTGGTCACCAGCGCCTCCACCTGCGAAATGGCCGCCAGGTACTCCTCCATCGTGTGGCCCATGGACATCTCGTGGTGCCCCATGCCGGCCCGGGCTGCGGCATCTTCCCATTGGGCCATGGTGATGGGCTCGCCGAACATGGTCGGCAGGTTCTGGACATGAATCCGCATGCTGGTCTCCGATTACGACACGACGATCCCGCTCGGCCGCGGGCAAGCTACCGTAGGCTGGCTCGCAAGGCCTGTGCCGCGCCGCGCGAGGCCTGGATTGCATCCGCCAGCGACACGTAAATATAGCCGCATCCCGTCCGATCCGGCATCAGGCCCGCACGGGCGTCCGGATCAGCCGCTTCAGGCGGATCCCCGTCAGCACCATGACCGCCGTGGAGCCGAACGTGGCGCCGATCAGGATCGGGGTCAGCCAACCCAGCCAGGCCAGCGGCCCCATCAGATAAAGCGCATCGTCCGGATCGAAGCCCCAGCGGCCGCTATAGGCGCGGGTATCGGGCGGGCTGCGCCGTTCCAGCCATTCGGAGAACAGCCCGCACGCGAACAGGGCGGCGCCGCTGACCAGTCCGAGCAGGATGGCCCAACTCCCCAGCCACCCATGCCGGGCGCCGATGCCGATCGCCACGAAGAACAGGGCGTTGGTGATGGTGTCGACCCAGTAGTCGTAGATGTGGCCTATCGGGCTGCCCAGGTTGCCGAGGCGCGCCAGCTCGCCATCGGCCCGGTCGAGGAAGGCCGAAACCAGCCACAGGCCGCCACCCCACCCATCCATCGCCCGGCTGCCGACGGTGAAGCACAGGCAAGCGGCCAACCCGGACAGCAGGCGCAGGCTGGTCAGGTGGTTCGGCCGGATCGAGGTGCCGATCATCGGCCGCACCAGCGGCCGGGCGGCACGATGGGTCCAGGAGCCGCCGCTCACCGCGATACCCCTTCCAACCGGGTCTCCGGCAGCGGCTGGGCGTCGTCGCGCGGTCGACGCCCCTCCATACGCTGCCAGGCAACGAGGGCCGGCACGCCGAGCGTCACCTCCCGCAGGCGCTTCATCAGCGACAAGGCGATCGCGACTTCCGGCGACAGGCCGAACAGCCGGCAGATTACGATGTAGCCGCCCTCCTGCACGCCCAGGGCGCCCGGCACCGCGAAGCCGGCTGCTTTCAGCGCTTGGCCCAGGCTTTCGATCACCAGACCGGGGCCGATGCCGATGTCGTGGCCCAGGAAGTGCAGCGCGAGGCACACTTCGATGCCGCCCAGCAGCCAGGAGACCAGGTGCCACGTCGCGGCCAGCGCCAGGCGCCGCGGCGCCCGGTAGCAGGCGATCAGCGCGGCGTGCAGCCCGGTCACCTGAGTCGTGCCGGACCAGCCGAGCGCCTTGCCCAGCCGCAGCAATCCGGCCTCGATCGCCATCGCCAGGCCCAGCCATTGCGCGCCGAGGAACACGGCGGCCACTAGTGCCGCCACCACCAGGCCGCCGATCACGTAATTGGCGATGCCGCCGTCGCCGACGCTGTGCAGCAGCAGGAACAGGCCCAACAGCGTGAAGGCGATCTGCGTCAGCATCTCCATCGTGAGGTCGGCGACCGACCCGGCGATGGCCGGGGCAAGCGGGACGCCGCGGCGTGCCAGCAGGCGGGACGCCACGAACTCCCCCCCGATCTGCGCCACCGGCAACAGGTTGTTCACCCCCTCCCGGATCCAGCGCAGGATCAGGAACAAACGCAGGCCGGGGCGCGGCACGGTCGGCCCGGCGATCACCCGCCAGGCGGAGGCGGAGAACAGCAATTGGACGAGGTGGAACACGATGACGCAGGTGATGCCGAACCAGCCCGCATGGCCCAGCAGGTCCAGGATGCGGGCGATGCCGTAGCTTTCCAGCAGCCACGCCGCGAGGCCCAGGCCGACCAGGCCGCCGATGATCGCTCCGAGTTTCATGCGCCGCGCCTTCGTTGGTCAGCCTGAATAGCCGCCAAAGCCGCCCTGCGCTAGGATGACCCAATGTATGATATGCACCCGCCGCTGCTGCTGACCCCGGGGCCGTTGACCACGTCGGACGCCACGCGCGCGGCGATGGGCCGGGACTGGGGTTCGCGCGAGGCCGACTTCGTCACCCTCAGCGAGGGGGTGCGGTCCAGGCTGGCCAGCCTGGCGGGGGTGGCGGACACGCATGCGGCGGTTCCCCTGCCCGGCAGCGGCACCTATGCCGTCGAAGCCGTCATCCAGACCCTGGTGCCGCGCGACGGGCGGCTGCTGGTGTTGGTCAACGGCGCGTACGGCCACCGCATGGTGGCGATGGCACGCCGGCTCGGCCGCCAGCTCGTCGTGATCGAGGCGGCGGAGGACCAGCCCATCGCCCCCGACGCCGTGGCGGCCGCGCTAGCCGCCGATCCCGCCATCACCGATGTGGCGCTGGTGCATTGCGAGACCACCAGCGGACTGTTGAACCCGCTGGCAGACGTCGCGGCCATCGTGCAGGCAGCCGGGCGACGCTTCATCGTCGATGCCATGAGTTCTTTCGGGGCGATCCCGATCGACGGCGGCAGCTTCCGCTTCAGCGCCCTGGTCGGCTCGGCGAACAAGGGGCTGGAAGGGGTGCCCGGGCTCGCCTACGCGATCGCGGAGAAAGGCCACCTGGCCGCCTCCGCCGACAATGCCAGCAGCATCAGCCTTGACCTGCACGACCAATGGCGCGCCTACGAAGCCAGCGGGCAATGGCGGTTCACCCCGCCGGTCCAGGTGGTCGCGGCCTTGTCCGCGGCGCTGGACCAACTGGCGGCGGAAGGCGGCATCGCCGCCCGCCACGCCCGCTACCAGCGCAATTGCGACACGCTGCGCAGCGGAATGCAGGCGCTGGGCTTCGTGCCGTTCCTGCCCGCCGTGCTCCAGGCGCCCGTGATCGTCACCTTCCGCATCCCGCCCGGCGGCTGGTTCCGCTTCGAAGCGTTCTACGACTTCCTGCATGCCCGCGGCGTGGTGATCTACCCGGGCAAGCTGACCGCGGAGCCGAGTTTCCGCATCGGCTGCATCGGCGCCATCGGCCCGGACGACATGGGCCGCGCGCTCGCCGCCGTGGGAGAGTTCGTACGCTCCTACCGCGCCGCCGCCTGAGCCAGGAAGCCACGGAAGCGCTGCGCCACCTCGTGCGGCGCGATCGTCGGCCGGCCGAGCTTTTCCAGCGACCCCGGACGGATGCGGACATGCACCAGGCAGGGCCCGGCGACGGCAAGGGCCTGCGCGAAGGCGGCCGCGAACCCGTCCACATCGTCGCAGACGAACGCCGCCGCATAGCCGCAGGCCAACGCCACGCCGGCGAAGTCGACCACGGGCGAGACCGTCGCCTGCCCGCCAGTCGAATCATGCACCCCGTTATCCAGCAACACGTGGAGCAGTCCCGGCGGGTGATAGGCGCCGATGGTTGCCAGGCTGCCCAGCTTCATCAGCGCCGCGCCGTCACCGTCGAGCACGATCGTGCGCCGCCCGGTGGTGACTGCAATGCCCAGGCCCATGGGGCTGGCGCAGCCCATCGATCCCACCTGATAGAGATGCTGCTCCCGGTCCGCCAAGGTGAACAACTCACGCCCGGCCTTGCCGGTGGTGACGACGACCGGCGCGTCAGGCGGCACGTCGGCCAGCACCCGCTCCAGGATCGCCAGCCGCGTGGGGCGTGCGCCATGGGCTTGCAGATCCGCCCGGCGGCCGGGCGGCGGCGCCGGACGGGCGTCCTGGTCCAGGGCCTCTTCCGCGAGGCTGTCCTTCTCCATCACCAGGGCAAAGGGTAGGCTGGTCCGGTCCATCGCGTCGCGCGCCTGGGCCAGCGCCGGCCCGAGCGCAGCCGGGCTGTCCGGAAACCGGGCATGCGGCACCTCGATCACGTCCAGCAGGTCTTGGGTGACGCGGCCCATCAGCGCGTGCTGCGGCTCGTCCTTCAGGCCGGGCTGGCCGCGCCAGGTGACGATCAGCAGGGTCGGGATGCGGAACGGGTGGTTCAGCGAGGTGAGCGGGTTGACCGCGTTGCCCAGGCCGGAGTTCTGGCACATCACCGCCGTCTCCCGCCCGGCGAGCCAGGCGCCGGCCGCGATCGCCACCGCCTCCCCCTCGCTGGCCGCGCCGACATACCGCAGTGACCGGTCGCTCAGCGTGCGGTTGATCAGCGGCGTCAGGAAGCTGCAGGGCACGCCGGTGTAGAAACCGATGCCCGCCTGCCCGGCCGCCTCGATGAACGACGCCGCCCCGATCATCAGGAGAAGTTCCGCGCCGCCGCCAGGTCGGCATGGGTGTCCACGTCCAGCCAGTGCCCGTTGATGTAGTGCACCGCCACCGGGGAGCGCGCCATCAGCCGTTCCAACAGGGTCGGGATATCGGCCGCCGCCAGGCTGCCATCCGCCGCCATGGCAGCCAGCTCCTCGCGCACCAACTCGGCGCCGCGCGCGCTGAGACGCACCAGCCCGATCCACTCGCCGCCGGCATCGGCCGGCGCGACGCCGACCCCGGTCAGCAGGGCCGGGCCGTCGTCGTAATAGCCCGACGTGTCACGCCGGCTCGCCGCCATCAGGTCCCTCGTGTTGGCCGCGCCGCGCCGGGTGGAGTCCAGCACCACCGTGATGTCGGCCGGCGATTCCAGCAGCCCGTCCAGGATGTAGCGGCGGAACAGCACGTCGCCATAGACCAGCACGGTCTCGCCGTGCAGCCGCGGCAAGGCACAGGCCAGCGACGCCGCCTCCCCGGTGTCGGCGAAGGCCGGGTTGTCCAGCACGATGATGCCGTCCGCCGGAATGGCGTGGGCCTGGTAGCCCCGCACCACCGCCACGTCGAACACCCCGCTCTCACCCAGGGTGGACAGGAGGCGATGCAGCAGGGGCTTGCCGCGCACGTCCAGCATGCATTTCGGCAGCTCCGCCGTCACCGAGGCCAGGTCCGAGCCCCGCGACGCCGCGAGCACGATGCCGCGGACGTTGCGGCTGACGGGGAGGTAGCGCTGGTTGGCCGCCTCCAGCTCGTCGTTCCCGGTCAGCCGGAAGATGTCGCGCACGGAGGTGACCCGGTCCTCCACCTCCAGCAAGGATTCGGTGGCGGCGATGGTGCGGGCGGTCTCCCGCATGGCCGAGATGGAGGACCGCACCAGGTGGTTGGCCCAGATCACCAGCGAGATGCCGGCCTTGCGGAAGGTGTCGGACGGGGTCGCATAGTAGATCGTCGGCACGATGACGATCGGGCAGCGGCCATCCCATCGCTGCATGAACCCGGTGATCTCGCCGGCATCCGGCTTCTTGGAATGCACCAGGATCGCATCGGCGCCCGCCGCATGGTACGCCTCGGCCCGGCGCAGCGCCTCGTCCATGGAATGGCCGGAGATCAACGCCTCGGTCCGCGCGACGAGGCAGAAATCGTCGTCGGTCTGCGCGTCCTTGCCGGCCCGCAGCCGTCCGCAGAACTCCGCCATGTCGGCCAGCGGCTGGCGGTCCCCCAGGAAGGAGTTGGTCTTGGGGAACAGCTTGTCCTCCAGGCAGACGCCGGCGATGCCGCGCTCCCCCAGCTTGCGCACCAGGCGCCGGACGTTGTTGAAGTTGCCGTAGCCGGTGTCGCCGTCCACCAGGATCGGCAGGGTCGTGGCGTCGGCCATGAACTCCAGCACGTCCAGCACCTGGGTCCAGGACGCCTCGTTGTTGTCGCGCAGCCCAAGCATGGCGGAGATCGACAGGCCGGACGCCCAGATGCCCTCGAACCCGGCTTCCTCCACGATCTTGGCCGACAGGCCGCTATGCGCCTCCATGATGAAGGAGAGGCCCGGCGAGAGCAGCATCGAGCGCAGGCGCGCCGCGCGGGAGGCTGTGCCGAGTCCGACCCCGACCTGGGTGTTGTTATCCATTGATGTCATCCTCGTGATCGGCCTGCATACGCCCGTTGCAAGGCCCTGGGCAATTCGGCGCTCCACGCTACAGTGCATGGGTCGCGGAGGGGATCATGGATCACGTGCAGCACTTGTCCGAGCCGCCGGAGGGCGTGCATTTCCCGCACGGCGACGGGTCCCGCGTACCCTACACCGTGTTCGACTCCGCCGCGGTCTATGCCCGCGAGCAGGACCGCATCTATCGCGGGCCGACCTGGAGCTTCCTAGGACTGGAGGCGGAGATCCCCAAGCCCGGCGACTTCAAGAGCAGCTATATCGGCGAAACCCCCGTGGTCATGACCCGGGCCGAGGACGGCACGCTCGCCGCATGGGTCAACCGCTGCGCCCATCGCGGCGCCGCCGTCTGCCGCCTGCCCCGCGGCAACGCGCTGTCGCATAGCTGCGTCTATCACCAGTGGAATTACGGCACGAAGGGCAACCTCCAGGGCGTGCCGTTCCGTCGCGGGCAGAAGAACATGACGGGAATGCCGCCCGATTTCGACCCCAGGCAGCACAACCTCCAGCAGCTCCGCGTCGATAGCTACCATGGGCTGGTCTTCGCCACCTTCAGCAGCACCGTGGCAGACCTGCCGGACTATATCGGCCCGCAGATGCGCCCCTGGGTGGACCGGGTGTTCTGCAAGCCGATCGTCTATCTCGGCTGCACCCGGCAATTCTCCAATTCCAACTGGAAGCTGTACCTGGAGAACGTGAAGGACCCCTACCACGCCAGCCTGCTGCATTTGTTCCACACCACGTTCAACATCTTCCGCGTGAACATGAAGGCGCATGCCATCGCGGACGAGGCGACGGGGCTGCACAACATCGTCGTGGCGATCCGCAACGAGACCGATGGCGCGGACGCCTACAAGACGCAGAACATCCGCTCTTACGACGACAGCTTCAGGCTGGAGGACGAGTCGCTGCTGGCGCTGGTGCCGGAATATGCCGAGGTGGCAACCAACCACATCCAACCGATCTTCCCTCAATTGGTGATACAGCAGATCCATAACACGCTGGTGGCGCGGCAATTGCTGCCCAAGGGGCCGGACAGCTTCGAACTGGTGTTCCACTTCTTCGGCTACGAGGACGACACGCCGGAGATGCGGGCGCTGCGCATCAAGCAGGCCAACCTGGTGGGGCCGGCAGGCTACATCTCGATGGAGGACACCGAGGCCACCGAGCTGGTGCAGCACGGCATCGCCGGGCACGGCGGCCGCGCCTCGGTCCTGGAGATGTCCCGCGCCGCGCCGGACGAGCAGGCGACGCTGATCACGGAAAGCCTGGTGCGCAAGTTCTGGGTCGGCTACCAGCGGCTGATGGGCTACGACGACGGCGTGCCCGCCCCGTGATCCCGGCCGAACTGCTGTTGCGGCTGGAGATGCAGGACCTGCAGGACCGCTACATCGCCACCATCGACAACGACCGGCTGGAAGATTGGGCCGCCCTGTTCGTGGAGGATTGCCTCTACGAGATCATGCCGCGCGAGAACGAGGAGCTGGGGCTGCCGGCGCCGTTGATCCATTGCGACAATGCGGCGATGCTACGCGACCGCGTGCTGTCGCTCCGCCATGCCAACATCTTCGAGAAGCCGGCCTATCGCCACATGGTCTCCGGCCTGGCGGTCGAGCGGGTGGATGAAGCAACCGTCGCTATGTCGTGCAACTACCTGGTGGTCAACACCACGCAGGAGGGCAATTCCGCCGTCTACCAGGCCGGCCGCTATCTGGACCGCGTGGTACGGACCCCGGAAGGCTGGCGCTTCAAGTCCAAGCGGGCGATCTACGACACGCTGCGGGTGCAGACGCTGTTGGCCTATCCGATCTGATGACGGACTGGATCGACGTGGCGGCGTTGGGCGATGTGACGCCGGACCGGGTGCTCGCGGTGGAGGCGGGCGGCCAGCAGATCGCGCTGTTCCGCCTGGACGATGCGGTGTTCGCGCTGGCGGACCAGTGCAGCCACGGCTACGCCCGGCTGTCGGATGGCTATGTCGAGGATGGCTGCGTCGAGTGCCCGCTGCACCAGGGCCTGGTCGACATCCGCACCGGCGAACCCCGCTCCACCCCGATCACCGACCCAGTCCGCAGCTTTCCGGTCCGGGTCGTGGCCGGCCGAGTGGAAATCCAACTCGACTCGGCTGCCCGGTCGTAGGCCGACTGGACAAGGTTGTCGTAACGAATGTCCATCATAAGGGCCGGTCCATGACCATGAAGCTCGAAATCGCCTCCCTCATCGTCGACGCCGCCTTGAAGGCCGGGCGGGAGCACGGCTTCATGCCGCTCAGCGTCGCGGTGCTCGACGCCGGCGGCCATCTAGTCGCGTTCAAGCGGGAGGACAGGTCCGGCATCCTCCGCTTCGACATCGCCTTCGGCAAAGCCTGGGGCGCACTGGGCATGGGCTTCGGCTCGCGGGAACTGTTCAACCGCACCAACGCCAACCCCACCTTCATGGCGGCGCTCTCCGCCGTCAGCGGCGGCCGGCTCGTGCCGGTGCCGAGCGGCGTGCTGGTGCTGTCGGAGGGCGAGGTGATCGGCGCGGTCGGCATCTCCGGCGACAACTCCGACAATGACGAGACCTGTGCCCTGGCCGGGATCGCCGCCGCCGGGCTGGAAGCCAAGACCGGCCTGTAGCATTTGACTCGCCTGGGACGGGCGCTATAACGCCTGCCTCCGGCGCCAGGGAAACCTGCTGCCCGGTCGCCAATGGCGCGGCCGAAGGTTCCGATAGGATTCGATCGATGTTCGCAGTCATCCGCACCGGCGGAAAGCAGTACCGCGTCACCCCCGAGTTGGTGCTGAAGGTTGAGAAGCTGGATGCCGAGCCTGGCTCGACCATCACGTTCACGGACGTTCTCGCCATCGGCGGCGGCGAGGGCGGCATGACGATCGGGGCCCCCGTGGTTCCGGGTGCGTCCGTCACCGCCACCGTGGTGGCGCAAGATCGCCTGGCCAAGATCATCATCTTCAAGAAGCGCCGCCGGCAGAACAGCCGCCGCCGGAACGGCCATCGCCAGCACGTCACCGTGCTGCGCATCGCCGATATCGTTGCGGCCTGAGCGGCAGGAGACTGGGACATGGCACATAAGAAGGCAGGCGGCTCGTCGCGCAACGGCCGCGATACCGAGGGCCGGCGCCTGGGCGTCAAGAAGTTCGGCGGCGAGGCGGTGATCGCCGGCAACATCATCATCCGGCAACGCGGCACCAAGGTGAAGCCTGGTCCCAACGTCGGCGTCGGCAAGGACCATACCCTGTTCGCGCTGAGCGACGGGCATGTGAAGTTCACGCGCCGGGCCGAGGGCCGGGTGCATGTGTCGGTCGAATCCCTCCCGGTCGCCGCCGAATAGGCCACCGGCCACGGCTATGCGTGCGCGGGGGTCGGCGATGAGCCGGCCCTCGTTTCGTTTGGACCCACCCCATGAAGTTCCTCGACCAGGCCAAAATCTACATCCGCTCCGGTGACGGCGGCGACGGCGTGATCGCGTTCCGGCGGGAGCGGTTCATCGAGTTCGGCGGCCCGGACGGCGGCACCGGCGGCCGCGGTGGGGACGTGCTGTTCGAGGCGGTGGAGAACCTCAACACGCTCATCGACTTCCGCTACACCCAGCATTTCCGCGCCCGCAAGGGCGGCAACGGCGCCGGGTCCGACCGCACGGGCGCCGGCTCCGAGGACGTGCTGATCCGCGTCCCTGTCGGCACCCAGATCATGGACGAGGAGAACGAGCTCGTCCTGGCGGACCTGGACGCGCCGGGCAAGCGCATCGTGCTGTGCAAAGGCGGCGACGGTGGCCACGGCAACGCGCATTTCAAATCCAGTACCAACCGCGCTCCGCGCCGCGCGGACAAGGGCTGGCCCGGCGAGGAGCGCTGGGTGTGGCTGCGGCTGAAGCTGATCGCCGATGTCGGGCTGGTGGGCCTGCCCAATGCGGGCAAGAGCACCTTCCTCTCCGTCGTGTCCGCCGCCCGGCCGAAGATCGCCGACTACCCGTTCACCACCCTGCACCCGCAATTGGGCGTCGTGCGGCTCTCCCACTCGGAGGAGTTGGTGATCGCCGACATTCCCGGCCTGATCGAGGGCGCGCATGAGGGTGCCGGGCTGGGCACCCGCTTCCTGGGCCATGTCGAGCGCTGCGCCGTGCTGCTGCACCTGGTCGACGGCGCCGCGGGCAACGTCGTGGATGCCTGGCGCACGGTGCGGGAGGAGCTGGAGGCCTATGGCGGCGGCCTGGCCGACAAGCCCGAGTTGATCGTGCTGAACAAGGCCGACGCGATGAGCCCGCGGGAGGCGTCTGCCCGGCGGTCCGCCCTGGCCCGCGCCGCCGGCCAGGAGGTCATGCTGATGTCCGGCGTCAGCGGCCAGGGCGTGCCGGAGCAGCTTCGCCGCCTGATGGCCACCGTCCAGGCGGCCCGGGCACCGGCGTGACCCGTCCGGGCCTCGCAGACGCCAGGCTGCTGGTCGTCAAGATCGGCAGCGCCCTGGTGGTCGATGGCGCCTCCCCCCGCACGGCCTGGTTGCAGGGGGTCGCAGCCGACGTGGCGGCGGCCCGCGCCCGCGGCACGGCGGTGATCCTGGTGTCGTCCGGCGCCATCGCGCTGGCCCGGCACACCCTCGGCCTCACCCAGCGCCGCCTGCGGCTGGAGGAGAAGCAGGCCGCCGCCGCCGTCGGGCAGATCCGCCTGGCGCAGGCCTGGGCTGCCGCGCTGTCCAGCCAATCATTGACCGCGGCGCAGATGCTGCTGACGTTGGGCGACACGGAGGACCGGCGGCGCTACCTGAACGCCCGGGCCACTTTGACCACGCTGCTGGGCCTGGGCTGCGTGCCCGTGATCAACGAGAACGACAGCGTGGCCACCACCGAAATCCGCTTCGGCGACAATGACCGGCTGGCTGCCCGGGTGGCGGAGATGGTGGGCGCGGACCGGCTGCTGCTGCTGTCGGACATCGACGGCCTCTATACCGCCGATCCCCGCACCGACCCGGCGGCGCAGCACATCCCGGCCGTGCCACAGCTCACCCCCGAGATCGAGGCGATGGGGGGCGAGCCGCCTCCGGGCTACTCCTCCGGCGGCATGCGGACCAAGCTGGTGGCGGCCCGGATCGCCACGCAGGCAGGCTGCGCCATGGCGATCGCGCTGGGCAGCGTCGCCAACCCGATCGAAGCCGTCGCGGCGGGCGCCCGCTGCACCTGGTTCCTGCCCATGCCGGAGGGCCGGACCGCCCGCAAACGCTGGATCGCCGGCAGCCTGGCGCCGTTGGGCACGATCACGGTGGACCATGGCGCCGCTCGGGCGCTGGCCACCGGGCGTTCACTGCTGCCGGCTGGGGTCCGTGCCGTGGCGGGTGGGTTCGACCGCGGCGATCCCGTGGAGGTGCGCGACATGGACGGGGCCGAACTGGCGCGGGGCCTGTCGGCCTACTCGGCCGACGACATGCGCCGGATCGCCGGCCACCGGTCCGAAGAGATCGAAGCGCTGCTGGGATGGCGCGGTCGGGACGAGGCGATCCACCGGGACGACCTGGTGCTGCTGGCCACGGCGTGACGCGGGCTCAAGACGCCGGCAATCTGGCGGCGGCATACCGACTCGCATGATGGCTGCGCGGGCTGATCCAGCCCATTCACAACATGTTATGATTTGGACAGTAGACGTTGCTCTCCGGTAATGGAGACGTTCGATGTTCCAGACCATGAGTATACGCCAGCGCCTGATGCTCGGTTTCGGTGCCATCCTGCTGATGACGATCGGCCTCGCCGCCATCGCGGAGCGGCAGGTGAGCCAGATCGACGCGGCGCTGGCCACGGTGAACGACGTCAACAGCGTCAAGCAGCGCTACGCGATCAATTTCCGCGGCAGCGTGCATGACCGCGCGATCAACATCCGCGACGTCACGCTGGTCAAGACCCCGGGCGAACTCGATACCGTGCTGGCAACGATCAAGCGCCTGACGGAGGCGTATGCCAGCTCCGCCAAGCCGCTGGACGAGCTGATGGCGAGCGGCAACCAGGTAACGCCGGACGAGCGCAGCATCCTCGATTCCATCAAGGCCATCGAGGTCACAACCCTGCCGATGATCCCCAAGGTCATCCAGCTGCAGCAATCCGGCGACGCCGCCGGCGCCAACGCGTTCCTGATGCAGGACGTCCGGCCCGCCTTCGTGACGTGGCTGGCCCGCATCAACCAGTTCATCGACCTGGAGGAGGCCAAGAACAAGGCGGTCGGCGCCGATGTCCTCGCCGTGTCGCACGGCTTCCTCCTGCTGATGGTCACGCTCTGCGGCGGGGCGCTGGTGCTGGGCGTCGCGGTCACGTGGTGGTCGCTGCGCGCGCTCAAGCCGTTGCAGACACTCACCGTCGCCATGCGGCGGCTGGCAGCCGGCGACTACGCCGTCAGCATCCCCTCGCTCGGGCGCAAGGACGAGGTCGGGGCTGTCGCGGACACCGTCCAGGTGTTCAAGGAAGCGGGCGTGCGCACCCAGGCCCTGGAACAGGAACAGGCCAGGGCACAGCAGCACCGGGCAGCCGAGGATGAGCGCGTGCGGGCCGAAGCCGGGCAGGCGACCGCGACCGCCGCCGCGGCGATGGTGGTGGGCTCCATCGGCAAAGGGCTCGAGCACCTTGCCGCCGGCGACCTCACCTTCCGCCTGGAATCGGCGCTACCCGACGCCTACGAGAAGCTGCGTACCGACATGAACGCCACCATGGCGGCGTTGCAGGACCTCGTCCGCGGCATCGTCACCAACACCGGCGGCATCCGGTCGGGCACGGAGGAGATCGCGCAGGCCGCCGACAACCTGTCCAAGCGTACCGAGAACCAGGCTGCCAGCCTGGAGGAGACGGCGGCGGCGCTGGACGAGATCACGGCCACCGTGCGCAAGACGGCCGAAGCCGCCAAGCACGCACAGGAGGTCGTCTCCCAGACCAAGCTGGATGCCGAACGGTCCGGCGAGGTGGTGCGGCAGGCGGTCACGGCGATGCAGGGGATCGAAACGTCGTCGCACCAGATCGGCCAGATCATCGGCGTGATCGACGAGATCGCGTTCCAGACCAACCTGCTGGCGCTGAACGCCGGCGTGGAAGCGGCACGGGCCGGCGATGCGGGGCGCGGCTTCGCCGTGGTCGCCAGCGAGGTGCGGGCCCTGGCGCAGCGCTCGGCCGGGGCGGCGAAGGAGATCAAGGCGTTGATCTCCACCTCGGCGCAGCAGGTCAGCTCCGGCGCCAAGCTGGTGGGGGAGACCGGACAGGCGCTGACGCGCATCGTCGAGCAGGTCAGGGAAGTCACTGCCGCGGTCTCGGGCATCGCAACCTCCGCACAGGAACAAGCGACCGGGCTGCAGGAGGTCAACACGGCGGTCAACCAAATGGACCAGGTGACGCAGCAAAACGCGGCCATGGTGGAGCAGACGACGGCCGCCAGCCACTCCCTCGCGCAGGAGACGGCCGAGCTGGTCCACCTGACGGATCGCTTCGAACTCGGCGGCACGGCGAGCGCGGGCATCGCGCAGGCCAAAAGACGCAAGGCCCCTGCGGCAGCGCCGGCCGCGGCCGAGCGTCCAGGCAGACCGGTCGTCAAGCTGGTCGCGGGCAACCGGAACAATACGGCGGCGGCATTGAAAGAGGAGTCGTGGGAGGAGTTCTAGCCCTCGCCCGTCGACCCGATCCCGTCATCACCGATGGCACCAACGCCTGGTCGGCGGCCGCGCCTGGACGGGCGCGGCCGCCGATGCTTGGTCCTCAACCGCGCCCGTGTGGGATACGACGGATACAAGCGCATTGGCGAACATCGCCGCGACGCCTAATCTGCCGTGGACGTTGTGGGCTGCCCTATGAACGCTGAGTCCGACCATGCCGCCGCCTGGCTGCACACTGCCGGCACTGCCGCCCGCACGGCGGCTGCCGCCCTGGCGCGTGCGCCGGAGGCCGCGCGCAACGCTGCGCTGCTCGCCGCGGCCGCGGCGATCCGCGGCCAGGCGGACGCCATCCTCGCGGCCAACGAACGGGACTTGGCGGCGAGCCACGCGACGCCCGCTTTCCGCGACCGCCTCACCCTCACGCCGGACCGGATCCAGGCGATGGCGGCAGGGCTGGAGGATATCGCCGCCCTGCCCGACCCGCTGGCGCGCACCCTGGCCGAGTGGGTCCGGCCCAACGGGCTGCGCTTCCGCCGCATCGCCGCACCGATCGGGGTGATCGGCATGATCTACGAAAGCCGGCCGAATGTCGGGGCGGACGCCGCCGGGCTGTGCCTGAAATCCGGCAATGCGGCCATCCTGCGCGGCGGCTCCGAAAGCCTGCACAGCGCCCGGGCGATCCAGGCCGCCATGGCAGCCGGGCTGGCGGAAGCGGGATTGCCCGCCGCCGCAATCCAGATCGCGCCGGACGCCGACCGCTCCTACGTCGCCGCCATGCTCGGCGGAGCCGGGCTGCTGGACCTGATCATCCCGCGGGGCGGGAAATCCCTGGTGGAGCGGGTGCAGCGCGAGGCGCGGGTGCCGGTGCTGGCGCATGCGGAGGGCATGAACCACCTGTTCGTCCACGCCGCGGCCGACCCGTCGATGGCGTGCTCGCTGCTGGTCAACAGCAAGCTACGGCGGACCGGCGTTTGCGGCGCGGCCGAGACGTTGCTGGTGGACGCCGCCGCGCCCGCCACGCTGCTGCCGCAACTGATCCAGGCCGTCACGGCCTTCGGTTGCCGCATCCGGGCCGACGAGCGCAGCCGTGGCCAGTTGCCGGACCTTCCGGCCGCCGATCCGGCGGATTTCGACACCGAATGGCTGGACGCCGTGCTGAACGTCGCAATCGTCGATGGGGTGGACGGCGCCCTGGCCCACATCTCCCGCCATGGCAGCGAGCATACCGATGCCATCGTCACCGCCGACGAGGCGGCGGCGCAGCGTTTCCTGACTGGCGTGTCCTCCGCCGTCGCACTTTGGAACGCCTCCACCCAGTTCTGCGACGGCGGCGAGTTCGGCTTCGGCGCCGAGATCGGTATCGCCACCGGACGCCTGCACGCGCGCGGCCCGATCGGGCTGGAGCAGCTTACGACCTTCCGCTACGTGGTGACGGGCACGGGACAGGTCCGGCCCTGACGCCGAGTGCCGTGGCCGACCCGATTCCCCGCTTCGGCCATCGCCACCGCTTGCGGGTGGGACTGCTCGGCGGATCGTTCAACCCGGCGCATGCGGGCCATCGGCACCTCGCGGCGGTGGCGCTGCATCGGCTCCGCCTGGATCAGGTGTGGCTCCTGGTGTCGCCCGGCAATCCGCTGAAGCAGCGCAACGGCATGGCTCCTTTGGCCGACCGGCTCGCCGCCGCGTCCTTGATCGCGGACGGCCGCAGGGTGCTGGCGACCGCGGTCGAGCGCCAATGGGGCACCCGGTTCACCGCCGATACGCTGCGATCCCTGCGGCAGCGGTTTCCCCGGGTGCGGTTCGTCTGGCTGATGGGTGCGGACATCCTGGCCGAACTGCCGCGCTGGCGGCGGTGGCTCGATGTGGCGCACACCGTGCCGTTCGCGGTAGTACCGCGGCCGGGCTACAACTACCGGGCATTGGCCGGCCAGGCGGCGCGGCGGCTGCGCTCCGCCCGGCACGCGGCGCATCGGGCGCCCTGCATGGCGGGTATGACACCGCCGGCATGGACCTTCCTGCCGGCGCAACAGAATGCCATATCGGCGACGGCCCTGCGCGCGGCATACTCCGGCGCAGCACCACGCATCGCGGGAGCAGGACCATAGCACGCAAACCCACGGCGGCCGATCCCGGAACCAAGCCGCCTGCCAAGCGCCGGCTGCCCAAGCCAGCGACGGTGCTGAAGGAGGCCGCCAAGGCGCCGGGCACACCGCGCAAGAAGGCCGCGGCCGCTGGCCCGAAACCCCGTGCCGCCCGTACGACGGCGGAGCCCTCCGTGCTGGACCGGGTCCAGGCCGTGATCGTGGAAAGCCTGGAGGCGGACAAGGCGGAGAACGTCACCGTGCTGGACCTTGCCGGCCGCGCGGCCTTCACGGACCGGATGGTGATCGCCACCGGCCTGGCGGACCGCCAGATCAGTGCCATGGCGACCCATTTGCAGGAAAAGCTGCGCGATGCCGGAGTCGGCCGTGTCCCGGTCGAGGGCGCGGGCGGGTCGGACTGGGTGTTGATCGACGCGGGCGACATCGTCGTCCACCTGTTCAAGCCCGAAGCGCGGGAACTCTATGCGCTGGAAAAGATGTGGGGATCGGACCTGGACGAGGAGGTTGCTGAACCGGCGGCATGAGCGAGCTGTACGAACAGGATTTCCACGCCTGGACAACCCAGCAATCCCGGCTGCTGCGGGAAAGCCGCGCGGGCGATGCGGACCTCGGCCATCTTGCGGAAGAGATCGAGGACATGGGGCGCAGCCGTCGCCAGGAACTGCGCGACCGGTCGGCGGTGCTGCTGCTGCACCTGTTGAAATGGCAGTATCAAGCCGGGCTGCGCAGCCGGTCCTGGCAATCGGCCATCGTCGAACAGCGGGCGCGGATCAGCGAACATCTGGACGAGAATCCTAGCCTGCGCCCCGGGCTGTCGGATGCGGTGGCAACCGGGTATCGCTATGCGTTGCTGCGGGTGGATCGGGAAACGGGATTGCCGAAGGAGGCCTTCCCGGCCGCCTGCCCCTATGGCGAAGCCGACATCCTCGATCCGACCTTCCTGCCAGGCGCGCTATGAGCCTGTTGGCCGAGCGGGTGTGGGACTACCCCCGGCCGCCACGCCTGGAGCCGGTGCCACAGCGCATCCGCATCATCTTCGCCGGCGGGACGATCGCCGACACCGATGCGGCGTTCCGGGTGCTGGAGACCACGCACCCGCCCAGCTACTACCTGCCGCCGGATGCCTTCCTGCCAGGCACGCTGGTCGCCCGGCCGCGCACCTCGTTTTGCGAGTGGAAGGGCCGCGCCCGCTACTGGACGGTCCGTCACGGGAGCAAAGCCGCCGAGGACGCCGCATGGAGCTACCCCGACCCGACGGCGGCCTTCCGCGCGATGCGGGACCATGTGGCAGTGTATGCGGCTGCCATGGACTCCTGCTTCGTCGGCGACGAACGCGTCACGCCGCAGCCCGGTGGTTTCTACGGCGGCTGGGTCACGGCCAACCTGGAGGGGCCGTTCAAGGGCGAGCCGGGGACGGAGTTCTGGTAGCGGCGCGACGCACCGGACGTGGATGGCGCGGCCGCAGATCGACCTGCGGCGCCGGCAAGGTGTCGACGTAGGTTTGACCTTTCCACACCCACCGGTCGTTCTTGCCGATCAGCAGGTCGTGCATGCCGCCGTGCTGCGTCGGCTCGACGACCACGTTGCCGCTGACCCCGTCCAACACCTTGGTCCAACCCGAACGGCCCGGCAGGTAGACCGAGGTCGAACATCCGGCCGACCCGCAGGAACGTTCCGACTGCACCTGCACGAACAAGGCCGGGCCGGTTCCGGCGGTCCCCAGGGACTGGCTGCCCAGCAGCAGCAGCGAACCGGCGCCACCATCCGCGACGTCCGCCGCGGCGACGGTGCGGGCCGTTGCGTCCAACGGCGTGCCGGGTTGGGAGACCAGCCTGACCGGCCCGGTCGGGATGGCGGGTGCCGCTGCGGCCAACAGCCAGGCGGCACACAGCAACAGGGGGCGACGGACCACGGGGCAACTCCTGATGATAACGACTCCGCTATGTCCCGAACTGGGACGCCGATGCAACTGCGATGCGGTTGATTGCGGTGGGCCGGCTTCGCGCCGGACCCGAGGCGGACCTGTTCGACCGCTACAACGCTCGCCTGCGTCCCAGGCTGGAGGTGACCGAGGTGCCCGAAGGGCGCGGCGCCCCCGCCGAGCTGAAACGGCGGGAGGCCGAGGCGCTGTTGGCCGCCCTGCCGGCTGCCGCCTTCGCGGTTGCGCTGGATGGTGGGGGCGCCGCACCGGACAGCCCCGGGCTGGCAACCCTGTTGGAGCGCTGGCTTGGATCGTCCCGGGCGGTCTGCTTCCTGGTCGGTGGCGCCGAGGGGCTGTCGGAGGCGGTGCTGGCCCGCGCCGACGCCACGCTTTCGCTCGGCCCGATGACCTGGCCGCACAAGCTGGTGCGCCCGCTGCTGGCGGAGCAGCTGTTCCGCGCCCGCGCGATCGCCAGCGGGCACCCCTACCATCGTGCGGGAAGGCCCGAGGCTTAGGACGCGTCGGCAAATGAGTGCGTCGGCACGCCGACAAAGCTGCCGTTTCAAACAAAGGCGGAGGGTGCCACACGGGGAACGCGTCCCTCCCTGGACAGGCCGCGCGTTTCCATGCACGAAACACGATGGCCGATGCCCCGCCCCGCCCCGTCATGCTCATGATCCTCGATGGATGGGGGTGGCGGGAGGACGTGGCCGAGAATGCAGTGCGGCAGGCCCGCACGCCGAACTTCGACCGTCTGTGGGCGGCCGGGCCACATGCCTTCCTGCGCACGTCCGGCGAGGATGTCGGGCTGCCCGACGGCCAGATGGGGAACTCCGAAGTGGGGCACCTCAATATCGGCGCCGGGCGCGTGGTGATGCAGGAACTCCCGCGCATCGGCCGCGCCATCGCCGATGGGTCGCTGGCAGATACGCCCGCGATCCGCAGCCTCGTCGCCGCGCTGAAGCGGAGCGGCGGCGTCTGCCACCTGCTGGGACTGGTGTCACCCGGCGGTGTCCACGCCCATCAGGACCATGCGGCGGCGCTGGCGGAGATCGTCACCGCCGCCGGCATTCCCGTCCGGCTCCACGCCTTCACCGACGGCCGCGACACCGCACCGCGCTCCGCCGCCGGGTTCGTGCCTGCGCTGGAGGCGGCCCTGCCGGCAGGCGCGGCCATCGCCACGGTGTGCGGCCGCTACTTCGCCCTGGACCGCGACCACCGGTGGGAACGCGTGGGCCGCGCCTTCGCTGCCATCGCGCGGGGTGAAGGCGACCGGTTCGCCACGGCTTCGGAGGCGATCGCGCAGGCCTATGCGGCGGAGACCTCCGACGAGTTCATCGCGCCCGCGGCGATCGGCGACTACCATGGCATGGAGGGCGGCGACGGCCTGCTGTCCTTCAACTTCCGTGCGGACCGCATCCGCGAGCTGCTCATGGCGTTGCTCGACCCAGCCTTCACCGGGTTCGACCGGACCGTGCCGTCGCTGGCCGCCGCTGTGGGGATGACGCGCTACAGCGACGACCTCGCGCCGCTGATGCAGGCGATCTTCCCGCCCAACTCCATGGCCGCGATCCTGGGCGAGGTCGTGAGCGGCGCGGGCAAACGGCAGCTCCGCATGGCGGAGACCGAGAAGTATCCGCACGTCACCTATTTCCTGAACGGGGGGCGGGAGCAGCCGTTCCCCGGCGAGGAGCGCATCATGGTGCCATCGCCCAAGGTCGCGACCTACGATTTGCAACCGGAGATGAGCGCGCCCGAACTCACCCGGCGTGCGGTGGCGGCGATCGGAACCGGGCAGTTCGACCTGGTGGTGCTCAATTTCGCCAACCCGGACATGGTCGGCCACACCGGCAGCCTACCCGCCGCGATCGCCGCGGTGGAGGCGGTGGATGCCGGGCTAGGGGCGATCGCCGATGCGGTCATGGCGCAAGGCGGGGCATTGCTGGTCACGGCCGATCATGGCAATTGCGAAATGATGCGGGATGCCGGGACCGGAGCGCCGCATACCGCCCACACCACCAACGTCGTTCCGGCCCTGCTGGCGGGCCGCCCGGGCGTGACGTTGCAGGATGGCCGGCTGGGCGACCTTGCACCGACGCTGCTGGCGCTCATGGGGTTGCCGCGTCCGCCGGAGATGACGGGGCGTTCTCTGCTTAATAAATAAGCCTAATCTGCACAACCTGATTAAACAATAGCCAGACGAACGCCGTATCAGGCATCACATTTGGCAGATGTCGTTTCGCGCTTCGGGCGGCGTTGCTATAAACGGGCATGACCTCCAACCATTCCCTTCGCATCGTCATCGTCGGCGCCGGTCCTGCGGGCGCACGGTGCGCCGAGCGGCTGGCTGCTGGCGGTGCGGCGGTGACCCTCATCGGCGGCGAAGCCGCCCACCCCTATAACCGCGTGGCATTGAGCCAGTACCTGGCAGGGGACTTGGATGCGTCGGCGCTCGTCACCCACCATCCGGACCGTCTGGATGAAGACCGCATCGCCTGGCAGCCCGACACGATCGTGACGGCGTTGGATCGCGTTGCCCGTGCTGCCGTGTCGGCCTCCGGGGAGCGCATCCCCTACGACCGGCTGGTCCTCGCCACCGGGGCACAGCCGGTGCGCCTGAACCTGCCCGGCGCCGACCGCCCGAACGTGTTGATGTACCGCACGCTGGACGATGTGCAGCAAATGATCGGCCATGCGGCGTCCGGCGGCGATGCCGTCGTCATCGGCGGCGGGCTGCTGGGTCTTGAGGCCGCGTCCGGCCTGGCCCGCCGTGGCATGCGCGTCACCGTGCTGCACGGAACCTCCCGATTGATGGATCGACAGCTCGACGCCGGGGCTGCCGCGTTGCTGGAGCGGCGCCTGGCCGGCCAAGGCATCGCCGTGGTGACGGAGGCCAAGACCGTCGCCATCGAGGCCGAGCACGTGGTGCTGGCAGATGGGCGGCACATCCCTGCGCGCATCGTCGTCATGGCGGTCGGCATCCGGCCCCATGCCGAACTGGCGCGCTCCGCCGGGCTGCCGGTCAACCGGGGCGTGTTGGTGGACGATGCCATGCGGACGGAAGACTCTGCGATTTGGGCCATTGGCGAATGCGCGGAACATGACGGGCAATGCGTGGGGCTGGTGGCGCCCTCCTTCTCCCAGGCGGAGGTAGCGGCAGCCAGCATCCTGGGCCAGGACGCCCGCTACGTTCCCGTCTCCGATGCCACGGCGCTGAAGGTCGCCGGCGCCGGCGTCTGGTCGGCCGGCGAGACCGAAGGCGCGGACCCGATCGTGCTCGATGATGCCGAGGCCGGGCAATATCGCCGGCTGCTGGTGCGCGACGACAGGCTGGTGGGTGCGATGCTGTACGGTGAGGTCGGCGACGCCCCCTGGTACCTCTCCCTCATCAAGGAGGGCCGCCGGATCGGTGCCGCGCGCGCCAGCCTTCCCTTTGGACCCGCCTTTCAGCCCGCGGAGTGGGCAGCATGACCGATCAGCCGTTTTCGACAGAGCAACAGGAATACCTCAAGGGCTTCATGGCGGGCGTGGAGGCCAAGAACGGCCCCTTCGGCGGCGGCGGCGGGGAGGCGGTCGATCCCAACGACCTGCAACGCGCGGCGCAGGACCGGACCATCGCGGCCGGCGGCAAGCTGGTGCCGGAGGAGGAGGCCAAGCGGAAGAAGAACCCGCTCGACCGGTTCGGCGAGATCAGCGCCCTGGCGGCCGAGAACAAGTTCCCCAAGGGCACCGACGTCTTCCTGACCAAGTACACCGGCCTGTTCTTCGTCGCGCCGGCGCAGAACAGCTTCATGTGCCGGCTGCGCATGCCCGGCGGCATCCTCAACACGTTGCAATTCCGCGGCATCGCCGCCATCGCGGAGGAGATGGGCGGCGGCTATGCCGACGTGACCACCCGCGCTAACCTGCAGATCCGCGAGATCGGCGCCGCCTTCGCGCCGGAAGTGCTGACCCGGCTGGCCGATCTGGGACTCACCTCCCGCGGGTCCGGCGCGGACAACGTGCGCAACGTCACCGGCAGCCCCACGGCCGGCATCGATCCGCAGGAACTGATCGACACACGGCCGGATGCGCGCCGCATCCACCACCACATCCTGAACCATCGCGAGCTGTACGGCCTGCCGCGCAAGTTCAACATCGCCTTCGACGGGTGCGGCGTAGTGCCGGTGCTGGAGGACACCAACGACGTGGCCTTCACCGCCGTCCCGGTGGCGGCGGGGCACGGGGTGGAGCCCGGCATCTACTACCGCCTGGCATTGGGCGGCATCACCGGGCACAAGGACTTTGCCCGCGGGACCGGCGTGATCGTGGCGCCGGCCGACACGACGCCAGTGTGCGACGCCATCCTGCGGGTGTTCATCGCCAATGGTGACCGCACCAACCGCGTCAAGGCGCGGCTGAAATACGTGCTGGATGCCTGGGGCTTCGACAAGTTCCTCGCCGCCGTGGAGGAGGAGATGGGCCATCCCCTCACCCGCGTGCCGGACGAGGCGCTGCTGCCGACGCCGCCGCAATCCCGCAGCGCCCATGTGGGCGTACACCCGCAGGTGCAGCCGGGCCTGTCCTATGTCGGCGTGGTGGTTCCGGTGGGGCGCATCACGGTGGAACGCATGCGCGGCCTGGCCGACATTGCCGACCGCTTCGGCTCCGGCACCATCCGGCTGACCGTGTGGCAGAACCTGCTGATCTCCGACATCCCGGACGACCGCATGCCGGAGGCGCTGCTGGCGATCGAGGCGCTCGGCCTGGGCCATTCCGCCGGGCCGCTGCGCACCGGGCTGGTGGCCTGCACCGGCAATGCGGGCTGCAAGTTCGCGGCCTCCAACACCAAGGGCCATGCGGCCATGCTGGTGGAATGGCTGGAGCAGCGCATCGAGGTGGACGAGCCGATCAACATCCACCTGACCGGCTGCCACAATTCCTGCGCGCAGCACTATATCGCCGATATCGGTCTGCTCGGCGCCAAGGTGGACCAGGGCGAGGACAGCGTGGAAGGCTACGACCTGCATGTCGGCGGCGGCGCCGGCCCGAACCAGGCGATCGGCCGCCTGATCCGCCCGGCCGTCGTTGCGGAGGAGATCCCGCCCCTCGTGCTGAACCTGTTGGCTGCCTGGAAGGCGGAGCGTGCGTCCGGCCAGGGCTTCCAGGCCTGGTCCGCTGCCAAGAGCGACGAGGCGCTGGACGGCATCATGGGACACCCTGCCGCATGAACGCGATGAACCAGGCCGTGACGCCGGTAATTCCCGAAAGCGCCCCGTTTTCGCCGCCGCAGCGTGCCTGGCTCAACGGCTTCCTGGCCGGGCTGTATGGCGGCACCACCGGCGGCGGCGCCGGCATGTCGGTCGAAAGCTCGGTCGCCGTGGAGGAGGATTTCCCCTGGCATGATCCGGCGCTGGAAATGGACGAGCGCCTCGCCATGGCCGCGGAGCGTCCGTTCGAGCGCAAGCTGATGGCGGCGATGGCGCAGCTCGATTGCGGGCAATGCGGCTATCTGTGCCAGACCTATGCCGAGGCGCTGGCGACGGGCAAGGAAACCTCCCCCTCGCTCTGCGTGCCAGGCGCAAAGCCCACCAGCAAGAAGGTCAAGGAATTGCTGGCGGACCGGCCAGCCGACGCGGTGGCGCTCGCCCCGCCAGCCGCCGAGACCCCGGCGCCGACAGTGGCGCAGGGCATGCCGGTCCGGGTGCTGGATGCCATCCGCTTGACCGGCGAAAGCTCCGCCAAGGACGTGCGCCACGTCGTGATCGACCTGTCGCCCTCCGGCATGACCTACGAGCCCGGCGATTCGATCGGCATCTGCGCCCCCAACGACCCGGACCTGGTGCAGGCCTGCCTGCACATGCTGGGTGCGGCCGGAGACGAGCTGCTGCCCTGCCCCGACGGCACGATGCGGGCGGCGCGCGACGCGTTCGCCTGGCAGGTGGACATCGCCCGGCCGCTGGACCGCACGGTGGACCTGCTCGCGATGTCCGCCTCCGACCCGAGAGAGGCGGCGGACCTGCGGCGCCTGGCGGACGGCGACGATGGCGCCGAGCCGGCGGATGCCGACCTGCTGGACTTGCTGGAGGCGTTTCCCTCCGCCAGGCCGCGTTTGTTCGACCTGGTGAAGTCGCTGCCCTCACTGAAGCCACGGCTGTACTCCATCGCCTCCTCCATCCAGGCGGAGCCCGGCCAGGTGCATCTCTGCGTCGGCGTGGTGAAGGCCGTGCGGCGCGGCCGGGTGCGGCACGGCATCGCCTCCGCCTTCCTGGCGCATCGGGCCGCCGTCCATGGGCAGATCCTGGCCAACATCCAGGTCAGCCATTTCCGCCTCCCATCGGATCCGGCCACGCCGGTGATCATGGTGGGGCCGGGTACCGGGATCGCACCGTTCCGCGCCTTCCTGCAGGAGCGGGCGGCGCGCCAGCATCGCGGCAAGACCTGGCTGTTCTTCGGCGACCAGCACGAGGCGACGGACTTCCTGTTCGCGGACCAGTTGAAGGGCTGGCTGGTGGACGGCACCCTGTCCCGGTTGGACACGGCTTGGTCACGTGACCAGGCCGCCAAGGTCTACGTGCAGGACCGCATGCGGGAAGGCGCCGCCGATTTGTGGAACTGGTTGCAGGACGGCGCGCATTTCTACGTCTGCGGCGATGCCATGCGCATGGCAAAGGACGTCGACACCGCCCTGCGCGACATCGCCCGCAGCCAAGGCGGGCTGGACGAGGGTCAGGCGAAGGACTGGATCGTCGCCCTGGCACGGCAGGGGCGGTATCTGCGGGACGTGTACTAGCCGTGGGCGCGCCCGGCACACGGCCCTCTCCCCGGGGAAGGGGGCTTTCTGCTCCATCGCCCTCCGGGAGACGGGCGGGGTGAGGGCGGTGCCCCCCTATCCAGCCGCCGCGCCGACCCGGACGACCTGCCCCTATTGCGGCGTTGGCTGCGGCGTGCTCGCCCGGCCGACCGGTCCTGAATCGGCCGAGATCGCCGGGGACCCGATCCATCCCGCCAATTTCGGCCGGCTTTGCGTCAAGGGCACGGCGCTGGGCGAAACGCTCGCCTTGAAGAACCGCCTGCTCCATCCGGAGATCGATGGCGTGCGCGCCGGTTGGGACGCGGCGCTCGACCGCATCGCCGCGGCCTTCCGCGACAGCATCGCGGCCCATGGGCCCGACAGCGTGGCGCTGTATGTCTCCGGCCAGCTGCTCACCGAGGATTACTACGCGGCCAACAAATTCGCCAAAGGCTTCCTCGGCACGGGGAACATCGACAGCAACTCCCGCCTCTGCATGTCGTCCGCCGTTGCCGGACACCGCCGTGCTTTCGGCGAGGACATCGTGCCCACGATCTACGAGGACCTCGAACTCGCCGACCTGCTGGTGCTGGTCGGCAGCAACACGGCCTGGTGCCACCCGGTGCTGTTCCAACGCATCGCCGCGGCGAAGGCGGCGCGCCCGCACATGCGGGTTGTGGTGATCGATCCGCGCCGCACCGCGACCTGCGAGGGTGCCGACATGCATCTGGCGATCGCCCCCGGCACAGACGTGGCGCTGTTTGCCGGCCTGCTGCGCTACCTGCACCGCAGCGGCCGGGCGGACCAGAGTTTCGCCGCGCACTTGATGGATGTCGACGACGCGATCGCCATGGGCGGAACGGTGGCTGACGTGGCGGCCGCCTGTGGCCTGCGCCAGGCCGAGATCACCCGGTTCTACGAATTGTTTGCGGCGACCGCCAAGACGGTGACGATGTTCAGCCAGGGCGTGAACCAATCCAGCTCCGGGGCCGACAAGGTCAATGCCATCATCAACGTCCACCTGCTGACCGGACGCATCGGCAAGCCGGGCGCCGGTCCGTTCAGCATCACGGGCCAGCCGAACGCCATGGGTGGCCGGGAGGTCGGGGCATTGTCGAACCTGTTGGCCGGCCACCTGGAGTTCGGACGGCTGGGCGACCTGGCCCTGCTGCGTGAGTTCTGGGATGCGCCGAACCTCGCGACCGCGCCCGGACTGAAGGCGGTTTCCCTGTTCGAGGCCGTGGCGGAGCGCCGGGTGCGCGCTTTATGGGTGATCGGCACCAACCCCGCTGTCTCCCTGCCGCAGGGTGACCGGGCGCGGGAGGCATTGGCCCGATGCGAGTTCCTGGCGATCTCGGACTGCGCCGACACCGACACCACCCTCTCCGCCCATGTGCGCTTGCCGGCGCTGGCCTGGGGAGAGAAGGAAGGCACGGTCACCAACAGCGAACGGGTGATCAGCCGGCAACGCGCCTTCCTGGACCCAGCCGGAGAAGCCAGGCCGGATTGGTGGGCCATCGCCCAGGTCGCCGCCCGGCTGGGCCACGGCCGCGCCTTTGGCTGGCACAGCGCGGCGGACATCTTCCGCGAACACGCGACGCTCTCCGGCACGGCGAATGACGGCACGCGATTGTTCGATATCAGCGCGCTGGCCAAGCTGAGCGACGACGAATACGCCGCGATGGAGCCTGCCCGCTGGCCGCGGCCCGCCAAGCGTATCGCCGTGTCGCGCCTGTTCGGCCGCGGCGGCTTCCCGACCCCGGATGGCCGCGCCCGCATGGTGCCCACCCCGCCCCGGCCGCCCGCGAACCCCGTGTCGGCCGACTGGCCGCTGGTGCTGATCACCGGCCGAGTGCGGGACCAGTGGCACACCATGACGCGCACGGGCAAGACCGCCCGCCTGTTCCGGCACATCCCCGAGCCGGCGCTTTCCATTCACCCGGACGACATGCCGGCCCTGGCCGACGGCGACCTAGCGGTCGTGGAGAGCGCATGGGGCAGCGGCACCTTGCGGGTGCGGCACGACAGAGGGCTGCGGCGCGGGACGGTGTTCGCACCGATGCACTGGACGGCGCAGTTCTGCGCCGGCGGCCGGGTCAACAGTGCGGTGAATCCCGCCACCGACCCGATCAGCGGCCAACCCGAGTTCAAGCACACGCCGGTGCGGGTGCGGCGGGCGGTGCTGGCGTGGCATGGCTTCGCGATGGCCCGCCAGTCACTGGGGCCGCAGATTGCCCCCTGGTGCGCCGTGATCCCGTTGGAGGGAGAGGTGTGGCGCCACGAACTGGCTGGGGATGGCAACGCCGCCGAGGCGCATGCCGGCGTGGTAGCAGCGCTTGGCGAACGAGATGGCTGGATCGCGCTGCGCGACCCGGCAGCCGGGGTCTTCCGCTCGGCCCGGTTGAAGGAAGGGCGGCTGGAGGCCTGCGTCTTCATCGGCCCGGATCACGACCTGCCCCGGCGCGACTGGCTGATGGAGCTGTTCGCGCACGGGACGATCGAACCGGCCGAGCGCCACGCCCTGTTGGCGGGACGCCGGGCGGACGGGGTGGCGCCGGAGCCGTCCATCTGCGTGTGCATGGGCGTCGGCGCCGGTGCGATCCGCGCGGCGATCCTGGCTGGCTGTGACAGTGTCGAGGCGGTGGGCCGGGCGACGACGGCGGGTACGAATTGTGGGTCGTGCAAGCCGGAGATCGGCGCACTCCTGTCCGAGATGCGGGTGAAGGAACTCGCGTGACCGCGCTGCCTACTCGCCGTCCAACTCCGGGTAGTTGCGGAATATGCCGTCTTCGTTAAACGGGATCCGGCGGTCCGAGGCGAGATAGCCGGCTACCCGCTTCACCGTCGCAACCTGGTCGTGCACCTGTGCCAGTTGCGGGTAATCGTGGTCGAACCGCTCCATCGCGTTGGGGAAGGCGTAGCGCAGTCCCTCGACGAGCTGGAACACCGACAGATCGGCCGTGCTCAGCGCGTCACCGACCAGATGCGGCGTGCCGGCAGGATTGCGCAGCACGATCCGCTCCAGCCAACGCAGGTATTTCGGCATCCGCTCCATGACGAAGCCACGTGACCTGCGGACCGCCTCCGGCTTCTGGTCCTCGTAATACAGGCCAGACCCCAGCGGGTGGTGCGTGTCGTGCGCCTCCGCCACGAAGTCGGTGATGGTCAACTGGATCTGATGGCACCAAAGCCGCCCGGCCTCGTCCGCCGGCACCAACCCCAATGTCGGGCCGAGATAGTGCAGGATGGCCGCTACCTGGGCCACCATGATCGGGCCATCGACCAGGAATGGCGGCGCAAAGGCCGGCGTTGTCCCTTTGGCCATCTGCTGGATCATCGCCGGCGCGCCCTTCTCCCGGGCCACGTCGCGATATGGCGTGCCGGTCGCCTCCAGGGCGAGGCGAACGAATTCGCCGCGTCCCTGGATGTTGGGCCAGTAATAGAGGTCGTAGCCCAAGCGACTAGATGTAATGCTCGGCCAACGGCGCGAAGCCGTTGAAGCGCTGGCTGGCATAGGTGGTCACGTAGGCCCCGGCGGACATCAGGTTCACCGTCTCGCCCATCTGCAGCGCCAGGGGCAGATGGTAGTTGCTGCGCTCGTACAGGATGTCCGCCCCGTCGCAGGTCGGCCCGGCGATGCAGACCGGCCCCGTCGGCTCGCCGTCGTGCCGGGTCTCGATCCGGTACTTGATCGACTCGCCCTCCGTCTCCGCCAGCCCGCCGAAGCGGCCGATATCCAGGTAAACCCAGCGGGTCGGGTCACCCGGGATGCGCCGACTCACCAGCACCACCTCGGCATGCACCACGCCGGCCGTGCCGACCATGGACCGACCCGGCTCGATCAGGATCTCCGGCAGGTCGTTGCCGAAATGCCGGGTCATGGCGTGCATGATGGCGTTGGCAAACTTGTCGACCGTGGGCACCTCGTCGCGGTACCGCACGGGGAAACCGCCGCCCAGGTTGACCATCCGCAGGTTCACACCCGCATCCCGCAGGTCGGTGAATAGCATGCCCACCTGGCCGATCGCAGCCTCGTAGGCTGCGGTGTCCATCTGCTGGCTGCCGACGTGAAACGACAGGCCGTACGGGTCCAGGCCCAGCTCCCCGGCGCGGATCATCAGGTCGCGCGCGCTGGCAACAGTGGTGCCGAACTTGCGGGACAGCGGCCAGTCTGCACCCTTGTTCTCGACCAGCAGGCGGCAATAGACGCGGCTGCCGGGCGCATGCGTGGCCAGCTTCTCTAGCTCCTCGGCGGAGTCGAAGGCGAACATGGTCACGCCGGCAGCGAACGCGCCCTTGATGGCCGATATCTTCTTGATGGTGTTGCCAAAGGAGATCGCCCCCGGCAGCGCGCCGGCCTCCAGGCACATGCTCACTTCCTCGAAGGACGCGGCATCGAACGCGCTGCCGAGGCCGACCAGGCGCTCCAGGATGGGCTGGGCCGGGTTCGCCTTCACAGCATAATAGATCCGTGCCAGCGGCAGGGCCTGATGGATGGCGCGGAAATTCTCTTCCACGCGATCCACGTCGAGTATTAGGCACGGAGTGGCCGGACGGGAGTCGGCCAGAAACTGCGCGACCTTTGGTGTCATCGCACGGAATCCTTCCAGAGATAGGACGCCCGCCTGTCGAGGCGGCGGACGAGAGTTGACGAAACGGTCGAACGAACCAGCGAAGAAGAAGTCGATTGCCAGAACGCTTGACGTCGTTGCGTAACCCTAGGGGCCAGAGGCACGTGCGTTGCTGCGTGGAGCGGGGACATAAGGCCGTGCCGTTTGCGGTGCAAGCGGTAATTTCGTGGGGTGCAAAGAAAATCCCAAAGGCCGCGAACAACCTGTAAGAACAAGCTGTTGCTCGGATCCAGCCAGGTCGCTCACCCATGCCGCCATCGCCTGATTGCACTGAACCGACCGACTCGCCGGTGCCGCCGCCCCCCGGGCGCGGCGATGTCATCGACGCCGCCAGTGCCGCCGGTTCGCCCGAAGCGGCATCCCTGGGCCGGATGGCCGACAGCCCGGTCGACATTCCATGGCGGGGCTGGAAACGCGTCATCCGCCGCACCTGGGACGAGATCATCTCCGACCGCGTCTCGCTCGTAGCGGCCGGTTGCGCGTTCTACGGCACCCTGGCGCTGTTCCCGGCCATCTCCATGCTGGTGTCGCTGTACGGTCTCGTGTTCGACCCGGTCACGGTGGAGCCGCAGCTCGCCACCCTGCAGGACCTGCTGCCGCCCGCGGCATTCCAGCTCATCTCCCAACGCGTGCACATGCTGGTGAGCAAACCGCCGGGCACGCTGACGACGGGCCTGCTGATCAGCACGGCCGTGGCCCTATGGTCATCGGCGACGGGCACCAAATCGATCATCTCCGCCCTCAACCTCGCCTATGAGGAGCGGGAACGCCGGTCCTTCCTGCGCTTCCAGGTGACCGCCTTCATCATGACATTGATCGCGCTGGCGGGCGCGGTGCTGGGCCTTGGGTTGCTCGTGGCGTTGCCGCCGATACTCGCTTTCCTGGGGTTCACCGGGAACGTGGCCTCGCTGGTGCAGGTGGCGAGCGCATTGCTGCTGATCCTGTTCGTCCTGGGGTCGCTCTCGCTGCTCTACCGCTTCGGACCCTGCCGGGAGGCGGCGCGGTGGCGGTGGGTCACCCCGGGATCGCTGCTGGCGACCGTGCTGTGGGTGACGGCGTCGGTGCTGTTCAGCTTCTACGTCGGCCACCTGGCCAGCTATGACGCGACCTACGGACCGCTCGGCGCCGTGGTCGGCGTGATGATGTGGTTCTTCGTTACAGTGTACGTCGTTCTGCTCGGCGCGGAACTGAATGCCGAGCTAGAGCTACAAACTGTGCGTGACAGCACCGACGGTCCGCCACGGCCGATCGGCCGCCGCGGCGCATACGTCGCCGACCACGTGGCACGTCGCTAGTCGACACGTCCGCCGCCTCGTCGTCGCTCGCCTCCGCCACTTCCAGTGGCTCGGCAGAGGCCGACGCGATGGATACCGTGCCGCGGCCGCGGCCGAGCAGCCCGATCTCCCGTGCGGCACCCTTTGACAGGTCGATCATCGCACTGTGGCCACCCATGCGGTCGTTGACAGTTACGACCACCGACTGCCCGGTCTCCTGCAAGGTCACGCGGATGCGCGAACCGAGCGGCAGGCTGTGGCTGGCGGCCGTCATGCCCTCCTGGTCGAAAACCTCGCCGCTGCTGGTGCGCCGACCATCATGCTTTTCGCCGTACCAGGATGCCGTGCCGATCGTGTCCGCCATGGCCGCTGCCGAACATAGCGTGGAAAGCGCCAGAGCCGTTATCAGCAGTCGATGAGATGACATCCCGGCGGACCTCCTTGCCGCCGAAATAGGCGAGCCTGATGATAGTCTCTCAACGGACGTCACGTGATCAAGCGGTAACTAAACCGAGAGGATCCGGAATGATCCGGGTCAAGGCCGACCTGTGTGCTTCTGCCACCACACGACATGCAACAGCGTTCGTTTTTTATGGTTTGTTTATACCCTTGTCGGCCAGTCTTTACTTAGCCATCAGTTCCAAATTGAAGTCACTGTAAGATTTAGAGCGCACTGGAGCGATAGACGGGAGCTAATCGCCAAGATAAACCCCTGCCGACCCAAAGAGTCTCCGAGACGCCACACAAGCTGTGGCGGGAACGCCATTCTCACGAAAAAGTTGATCACGGAGCTTTGTCCGACCGGGAAGGAAACGAGTTGGTTGGTAGGTTCACTAGGCTCGCAGAGCAGCGTTGGACGACGAAGGTCACCCGTGGTAGGGCCGCGCGCCATGTCCGAACCTCGCCCGCCGGGCCGCATGCCGTTGATCGCCGTTCTGAACGGGCCGAACATGAACATGCTCGGCCTCCGGCAACCTGCGCTTTACGGCGCCGACACACTGGACGACGTGGAGCAGCTTTGTTCCGACGCCGCCGAGGCGCTCCACCTCGCCATCGACTTCCGCCAGTCGAACCACGAGGGCGAACTGGTCACCTGGATTCAGGAGTTCCGTCGCCGAGCGGCCGGCATCGTGATCAACCCGGCCGGCTACACCACCACGTCGGTCGCCCTCATGGATGCCCTGCTGGCGAGTGAGTTGCCGGTGATCGAAGTGCATGTGACCAATATCCATCGACGCGAGGAGTTCCGGCAGCGGTCCTTCGTCTCGCTGGTGGCTGCCGGTGTCATGTGCGGCTTCGGGATCCGGGGCTACGCGCTGGCATTGACCGCCATGTCCGACCTGCTGCTCGACCGCCGGGAGGCACCATGAGCCGTCTACCGATCGACCCGGCGGAAATCCGCGCCTTGGCGGAGATCCTTGCCGACACCGGCCTCACCGAGATCGAGGTTTCGGATGGCGACAGCCGCATCCGCATCGCGCGGATGCCGGCGGCCGCCAGCGTCGCGGCTTCGCCAGCCCTGCCGCTACCCGCCGCCAGCGCGCCCAGCGTCCCGCCGCCTCCGATCGTGGATGCCGACCATCCCGGCGCGGTGACGAGCCCCATGGTGGGGGTTGCCTATCTCGCGGCCGAACCCGGCACCGCGCCGTTCGTCACGCCGGGCCAGGCCGTCGCAGCCGGACAAACGCTGCTGCTGATCGAGGCGATGAAGACGTTCAACCAGATCAAGGCGCCGCGTTCGGGCACCGTCAGCCGCGTGCTCGTCGCCTCGGGCCAGCCGGTCGAATACGGCGAGGTGCTGTTGGTGCTGGAATAGTGTTCAACAAGATCCTGATCGCCAACCGCGGCGAGATCGCGCTTCGAATCCAGCGAGCCTGCCGTGAGCTGGGCATCCGTACGGTCGCCGTCCATTCGACGGCAGACACGCAGGCGATGCATGTCCGGCTGGCCGACGAAAGCGTGTGCATCGGGCCGCCACCGGCGCGGGAAAGCTACCTGAACGTGGCCGCAATCCTGACAGCCGCCAGCGTCACGGGAGCCGACGCGATCCACCCCGGCTATGGCTTCCTGTCGGAAAACTCGGGCTTCGCGGAGATGGTGGAAGCCCACGGGCTGACGTTCATTGGGCCGTCCGCGGCGCATATCCGCATGATGGGCGACAAGATCACCGCCAAGGCCGCCATGGCGTCCCTCGGCGTCCCGCTGGTCCCCGGCAGCGAGGGTGCCGTGGCGGACCTGGCGGAAGCAGCCGGCGTGGCCGACGGCATCGGCTATCCCGTCCTGATCAAGGCTGCTGCCGGCGGCGGCGGACGCGGCATGAAGGTGGCGCACGCGGCGGACGAGCTTGCGGAGGCCTGGCGTGTCGCCCGGGCGGAGGCGCGTGCGGCGTTCGGCAACGACGCCGTCTATATCGAGAAATACCTGGACCGACCGCGGCATATCGAGTTGCAGGTGCTCGCCGACGCACAAGGCACGGTGGTCCATCTCGGCGAGCGGGACTGCTCGCTGCAGCGCCGGCACCAGAAATTGCTGGAGGAGGCGGGCTCGCCGGCCTTGAGCGCCACAGCCCGCGACGCGCTCGGCGCGACGGTGACGGCGGGATTGTCGAGATTGGGCTACCGCAACGCCGGGACGCTCGAGTTCCTCTACCAGGATGGCCAGTTCGCCTTCATCGAGATGAACACGCGGCTGCAAGTCGAACATCCGGTGACAGAGATGATCACCGGCATCGACATCGTGCGCGAGCAGATCCGGATCGCGGCCGGCCAGCCGCTCGGCTACCGCCAGTCGGACGTGACGTTCACCGGGCATGCGATCGAGGTGCGGGTGACGGCGGAGGACCCGGAGGATTTCACGCCGTCACCCGGCCGGGTCAACGTGTTCCACGTGCCCGGCGGCCTCGGGGTCCGCGTGGATTCAGCATTGTATGCCGGCTACGTCGTGCCGTCGCACTATGACAGCATGGTCGCCAAGCTCATCGTACATGCACCGGACCGGGCGACGGCCATCGCCCGGTTGCGTCGCGCGCTGGATGAATTTGCCGTCGGCGGCATCAAGACCACGCTGCCGTTGCACCAGCGTATCGTCAACGATCCCGCCTTTTGCGCCGGCGAGTACGACATTCACTGGCTGGAACGGTTCGTTGCAGGGGCTTAGCCGACCGGGGGCACGCCCTGTGGATCCAGCCGATACCCCCCGCCCTCCGTCACCAAGAGGCGCGAATTGCTCGGGTCCGGTTCGATCTTCTGCCGCAAGCGGTAGATATGGGTTTCCAGCGTATGTGTCGTGACGGCGGCGTTGTAGCCCCACACCTCGTTCAGCAACACCTGTCGGGCCACCGGCTTGGTGCCTGCGCGATACAGGAACTTGAGGATCGCCGCCTCCTTCTCCGTCAGGCGGATGCGGCGGTTCTTCACGGGTTCCTGCAACAACTTGGCGGACGGGCGGAAGGTATACGGCCCGATCGTGAATACCGCGTCCTCGCTGTTCTCGAAGATGCGAAGCTGCGCCCGCAACCGGGCCAGCAATTCCGCCAGGCGAAACGGCTTGGCAATGTAATCGTTGGCGCCGGAGTCGAGGCCGCGCACGACATCGGCCTCGTCGTCTGACCCAGTCAGCATGATGATTGGCATCCGCATGCCCTGTCGACGCAGGCTGGCACAGAGGTCCCGCCCGTCCCCGTCCGGCAGGCCGACATCAAGGATGACGGCATCGAAGCGGGAATCCCTCGCAGTCACTTTGTTCTCGGCCTCGCCAACCGACCCTGCCTCTTCCGCGGTGAACTCCCCATCGAACTGGAGTTGTTCGACCAGGGTCTCGCGGAGAGACAAGTCGTCGTCAACGATCAGGATTGGGCGCTCGCCCGCCATCAGCGACTTCCTTCATTCGGTTCTACCTGCGCCGGACGCGGCGGAGGGGATAGCGCAAAAGCCGTCCAGGACCCCGACTCCGACACATCTTTGTGTGCCCAACAACTCGTGACACGGGACCGGTCGGCATCACAACGCGGCGGCATGCTCGAGGCGCGGTGGCATCCTGGCTGGACGACCACACATTTCCGTGATCTTCCTGGTCGTGCAACCATTGTCCGTCCCATATCGGTGCCGCTGCCGAATGGTGAAAATCGTCCGCGCGCCGGTATTGCCCAGAATGCTCGCTGTCACCCTTTGTCTTGGGACCGGTCCGCTGACCATGCCTGATCATTCGTCACCTGCCTCCGACGCCGTCCTGCGCCTGCAAGCCGTCGAGGCCGCCATGGCGACCCTTCGCCGAGGCATGCCTGCCATGCTGGTCGGCGGCTCCGCCTTCGCGGCTCTGGCGGTCGAAACCGCCGACGCGGTCGGGTTGGCTGCCCTGGCGCGGATCTCCGATGGCGCACCGGTGCTGATCCTTTCGGCCGCCCGTGCGGCGGCCTTGCTCCCTGTCGGCTGGACGTCGCCCCTGCCGGTCGCGCTCGACGTGAGCGGGCTCGACCTGGCGGCCATGCAGGCGCTGGCCGACCCGACGCATCCCGCGCCGACTTGGCTGCCGCCCAGCGCGGCCCTGCCCGACGATGCCGACGCGGCGCTTGCGCTGGCCGTGCTGGCACGGCTGCTACCCGGCCTGCTGGTTGCCCCCGCGCCTGGCCGGCCGGGACTGCCGGTCGCCGACATAGTCGCCCACGCCACGCTCAGCGCCGGCCAGCTGGTGCGGGTGAGCGAAGCGGCGATGCCGCTGGAGGATATCGCCGACGCGCGATTGATCGCGTTCCGCACGCCCGGATCCGGCGCGGAACACTACGCGATCCTGATCGGCCGGCCGGAGGGTAGGCCCGACCCGTTGATCCGGGTGCATTCGGAATGCTTCACGGGGGACCTGCTTGGCAGCCTGCGCTGCGACTGCGGAGACCAGTTGCGCGGCGCGATCCGCCGCATGGCCGCGGAGGGAGCCGGGGCGCTACTGTACATGGCGCAGGAGGGCCGTGGCATTGGCCTAGCCAACAAATTACGGGCCTACACGTTGCAGGACCGTGGATTGGACACACTGGACGCCAACCGCGCCCTGGGCTTTGCCGCGGACGAACGGGACTTCCTGACCGCCGCCGCCATGCTGCACCACCTCGGCCTGAAGCGGGTCCGTGTGCTGACCAACAACCCGGAGAAGCTGGCCGCCCTGGCGGGCCACGGCATCGAGGTGGCCGGGCGGGAAAGCCTGCTGTTCGCCTCCAATGGAGTGAATGACCGATATCTCCAGACCAAGACGACCCGGTTCGGCCATCTACGTGGCTAAGATGGTCCGGCATGGCCCTTGCTGAGGCAGCGGCAACCCGCCCGAAGGCGCCGACCATGACCGATGCCACCGCCGTTACGCCGCCCCTGCCGATCGCGCCGCCACGCCTGACGGTGTTCGACACCGGGGCCGAGACCTGCCCCCAGGGTCAGTTGCCCGGAGCCGCCGTCTTCTCGGTGGATGAGGCAGAACATGCCCTCAATCCCCTGCAACATTTGCCGGTGGTCGGCATGCTCTACCGGCAGGCGACCGGCGACAGCTTGCCGGCCCCGTTGTCGATCCTGGGCTCCGTGGCACTCGGCGCGATCTTCGGTGGTCCGATCGGCATCGCCGGGTCGGTTGCGTTGAACTTCGTTCAGGAACTGGTCCGCATGGGGCCGGACACATCCCGCCCGGCCGTGCCCGAAGGGATGGACGTGACGGGCAGCGAGGCGGCGATGCGGCCGGTCTCCCCCGGCAGCGTGACGGAGCCGGGTGGATACACTACGCTGGCGACGGTTCTGCCCGATTTCCTGGGTGGCGCCGCGGCCCTCGGGGCGGATGGAACGGCCAACGCCTCGGCCGAGGTCCGGCTGGCGCTGAACTCCTATGCCGGCACGATGATGGGCGCCGGGTGACCATGGAGGCGATTGTCACCGGGGACGGCTTCCTCCGCATGGGCGCTGGCCGGTGGCGTTGCTGCCATGGCCGCGGCGGCCTTCGCCTGCACAAGCAGGAGGGGGACGGCGCCACTCCGGTCGGGCTGCTGCCGCTCCGCCGCGTGCTGTACCGTGCGGATCGGGGAACGGCCCCGGCCACGCTGGTGCCGGTGGAGCCGATTGGCCCTGCCGACGGATGGTGCGACGAGCCGGGGGACCGCCGCTACAACCGGTCCGTCACCTTGCCTTACCCTGCCCGGCACGAGACGTTGTGGCGGCAGGACGGGATATACGACGTGATTGGCGTGCTTGGCTGGAATGACGACCCGGTCGAACTGGGCGCCGGCTCCGCGATATTCCTCCACGTGGCCCGCACGGAGTACGCGCCGACAGAGGGATGCATCGCGCTCGCGCCGGGGGATCTGCGGGACGTCCTGGCCGCCGGGCTCAGCGCCGTGCGGATCGGTCCGGGCGAGCCTCGCGGCTGAGCCCCTTCACCGCGAGCGCTGCCAGATAGGCTTGCCACCGGCTTTCCTGCTCGCGGCCGAGTTGGAGCAGGTAGTCCCAGGTGTAGATGCCCGTGTCATGCCCGTCATCGAAATGGATGCGGATCGCGTAGTGGCCGATCGGATCGACCGAGGCGATGCCGACCCCCAGCTTGCCCGGCACGGTCACCCGTTCCGCCGGGCCATGCCCCTGCACCTCCGCGCTCGGGCTTTCGACGCGGAGATATTCCGCGGGATAGCTGAACCGCAACTCGTCGGTGAAATCCACCTCCAGGCGCCGCGAGGCCCGACGGACGCGGATTTCAACCGGGGTGGCGCTCACTCCAGGACCCGCGCCTCGTCCGGCAGCATGATCGGAATCCCGTCGCGCACCGGATAGGCCAGCCCAGCCGACCGGCTGATCAACTCGGCGGCGGTGCGATCGTAGATCAAGGGACCCTTGGTGACCGGGCACACCAGGATCTCAAGCAGCTTCGGGTCGATTTCGGTCGGGTTCGGCGCGGCATCTGACAAAACGCGATCCTCCGGGCGGTCAGCTCAGCCGCCGGCTGCTCTGGTCGCCGCCGCTGCTGTGAGCCCCCATTTGCAACAAAGCCACCAGCGTGTCTGCCCGTGTGGCCGGGTCGACAGCCTCGAGTAGGGCCTGCTTCTCCAATACGTCAAAGGGACAGACCATGCACAGCGTGACGACGAGTTCCTCATCGCCCATACTGTCGATGGCGTCCCAGTTCGCGTCGAAGCCGTTGCTGGTGAAGTAGCCCCGGAGCGCCGTCATCAAGGCATCCCGCTGCGGCAGGTACGCCGGGGGCAACGACAGATCCTCACGGTAGGGGATGAGGTCGGCGACCACCCGACGGTAGCCGCGCCTGCCCGCCAATTCGGCCTGGATGTCGAAGCGGATGATGCCGTTCAAGGCGATGAGGTAGCGGCCGTCGCCCGTTTCACTGAACGACGTCAGCCGGCCCAGGCAGCCCACTCCAAACAAATGCGGGCCGGCCTCGCCCGCCGGCCGTGCTTCATCGGGCTGGATCATGCCGAAGAGCCGCTGGTCGGACAACGCGTCCTCCACCATAGCCTTGTAGCGCGGCTCGAAGATGTTCAGCGGGAGCTTGCCATGCGGCAGCAGCAGCGCACCGCCGAGCGGGAAGACCGGGAACTCGGCCGGCAGGTCTTCCATGGTCGGGCGCCAGCCGTCCATGTCAGCTGAACAGCAATGCCGAGAGCTTGCGACGGGCAGCGGAGGTCGCCGGATCGGCATTGCCCCATGCCTCGAAGAACTTCAGCAATTGCAGCCGTGCCGCGTTCTCGTTCCAGGTACGGTCCTGGCGGATGATCTCCAGCAAGGCGGCGGCAGCGGCCTCGCGCTCGCCCACCGCGTTCAAGGCCGTGGCGAGTTCGTAGCGTGCGTCGTGATCCACGGGATCCGCGGCGACCCGGCGTTCCAACGCCGTCAGCCCCGCGGCTGCGTTCGCACCCTCCTGCGCCAGGGTCAGTGCGCTGCGGGCGCCACTGACGGCGGCGTGCTCGGCGATCTTGGCCGGAACCTGCGCCAACGTCTCCGCCGCCTGCTCGGCCTGGCCGAGGGCCAGCAGCGTGCGGACCAGGCCGCCCCAGGCGTCGGGGTTTTCCGGCTCCTCGGCCAGGACGGCGCCGAACAGCTCCCCGGCCTCCTCCGCCCGATCCTCTGCCAGGGCGGTTTGCGCCTCCGCCAGCATCTCCGCCGCCGGCATGGCGCCGCCCGCCAGCTTCAGAAGCTGCTCGACGAACCGCTTGACCTCGCTCTCCGGCAGGGCGCCCTGGAACAGGTCGGCGATCTGCCCCTGCCAGAATGCCGCCACGGTGGGAATGGACTGCATCGGCAGGCCCATGCGGGCAAGCTGCTCCACCAGGGCGCGGTTCTTGTCGACATCGACCTTGACGAGTTTGACACGGCCGCCGGCCGCACCGACGACACGCTCCAAGGTCGGGGTGAGCTGCTTGCACGGGCCGCACCAGGTCGCCCAGAAATCGACGAGGACCGGCACGGTGCGCGATGCCTCGATGACTTCGCGAACGAAGTTCGTCTGGTCCGCATCGACGATGCTGGCCGATGCCGCGGCGCCCTTGCCCGGCTGGGGCTGCTGCCCGATGATCGTATCCATAGCCTTGATCCCTCCGCGCGCGTTGCCGGCTCCGCACATATGTTTAGATGTAGTCGCCGCAGGGCTCCGCAAGCCGGGCTTCCCTACTGCCGCCAGATCACCCGCCGCGGTGAAGAGGCGCTCCCATGTCGCACGCTGTCCGTGGCCAGCCAAGTTGGCAATGCGCGCGGCCCGCGAGGTCCGCATGGCGGCTCCGGCAACCACATCCATACGCGCAAGCGGCGCCCAGACTGCATGGCGCCCGCGCGGATCAGCGGGTTGCCTGCTACATCGCGGCCTGTTCAGGCTGATGCGCCAAACCGGAGGCGCCGTGGGCATCACGACCAACACGGACCGTCTAACGGGATGTGCGCCGCGTGGCGGCCCATTACCGGATCGCAGAGACGAACTGCCAGGGTCGGCCGTAATAGTCCTCGTGGCGGAATAGCTTGTGCCGTCCGTCCTGCACAAGCAGGAAGCTCGGATAGCCGTGTAGCCGTGTAGCCCATGCCGCGACATCATCGCCCGGGTGTCCTCGATATGACGATCGACTGGAACCTTGCCGAGTGCCGCTACGAAGCCTGCCCGGTCAAGCCGGAGAGTGGCCGCGAGGTCTACCAAGACCGCTTCCTCCACCACCCGCTGGCCGTCCACGTCGTGCGATTGGACGCGCCGCCGCCCCAGGAGTTGGCCGCGTCGGCCAATCACGGAGCCCAAGCACGGCGGCGCGATCGAGTATGAGGCCATGAGCGGTGGTGTGACGTTCTGCCGGCCGATCTCGGGCCAGGAGATCGAGATCACCGGGCCGGTGATCACGCGGCTGTTCGTGTCGTCTGAACCGCGGGTTTGGGTTTGCCGGTTCGTGTGTGAGATAGGTTAGGGCGGCCATGGCGAAGTGCCGCGGCGCCGCGCCGGAGGCATCGATGACCAAACTGGATGGCGCTGCCCTTGACCGCGGTCGCGGTGCCCTCGTGGGCCTCGCTGTGGCCGACGCACTCGGCACGACGCTGGAGTTCGAAACGCGCGACGTGCCGCCTCTCCATACCGAGATGACCGGCGGTGGGCCGTTCGGCCTTGACCCCGGCGTGTGGACGGACGACACCAGCATGGCCCTGGCGCTCGCCGACAGCCTGATCAATCGCGCCGGCTTCGATGCGGCGGATCTGATGGATCGGTTCGTGCGCTGGATGGAGCGCGGAGCCTACTCGCCAACCGGGCGCTGCTTCGACATCGGCGTGACCACGCGCGAGGCGCTATCGCGGTATCGCCGCACAAATGATCCGTTCGCCGGGCCGACGACGGAGGACACAGCGGGCAACGGCTCGCTCATGCGCCTTGCCCCGGCCGTGCTCGGCTTCCTGCAGGATCCGGCGGCCTGCCACGACACCGCCGGAGAGCAGAGCCGCACGACCCACGGCGCGCCTCAGGCGGTACAGTCGTGCCAATTCTACGCCGAGCTCCTGCGAAGAGCTGTCCTCGGCGAGGGAAAGGACGCGGTTTTGGCGCCGCAGGACTGGCACGGTCATCCCGCCGTTCGTGCCGTCGCCGCCGGAAGCTGGCGAGGCAAGGATCGGAGCGCCATTCGTTCCAGCGGCTACGTGATCCATACCTTGGAGGCGGCGCTATGGGCGGTCGGCACCACGAATAGCTTCGAGAGTGCTGTGATCCTAGCCGTGAACCTCGCCGACGACGCCGATACAGTCGGCGCCGTCACCGGACAACTCGCCGGCGCGCTATACGGCATGGGCGCCATTCCCGGGCGTTGGCTGGAGAGGCTGGCATGGCGGGACAGCATCGTGATGGTGGCAGACAGCCTGCTGCTGCCTGAAGCACGCGCATAGCTCTATGAGGCTACCACCCTGCGATCAACATCCCGACGCCGGCGGCGACACGCCTTGGCCTTCCGCGCGCTTGCGGCTCGCCTGGCAACAGGCAGCGGGGCGATCTACTGGCGCGTCGCCACCAAGAGCGACGGAGCCGCCCCGCCCGGGCCACCACCACGCCACCGAACGGGACAAGGGTCGCGAGCACGCGGCTGGCGTATTGCTTGTAGGCCTCGGCATCGGTGACGTGGTTCTCGGCGGCGACGAAGGCCGCACGGTCATCGCGCCACCTCGAAGCCGGCGAGTTGGGCGTAGCCCCGCACGATGCCGAGCAGCTCCGCCTCCGTCGCGACGTCCGCCACGCTGGCGAAGCCGTTCGGCGCCCGGGCCGCGATGAAGTCCATCACGCGCTCGGGACCGCCGGTCCGGTTGGACTGCACGATCGCGGTCGTGGCCGGCCGCCGCCGGGCATCGTAGGCCGCCAACGCCTCCGCCACCGGCATGGTCGCGAGCAGGTCCGCCAGGCAGCGTGCGTCCAGGATCGCCTGCGACGCCCCGTTCGAGCCCACGGGATACATCGGATGGGCGGCATCGCCCAGCAGCGTCACCCGACCCTGCGTCCACCATGGCAGCGGGTCACGGTCGCACATCGGATACTCGAAGATCTCCGCAGTGGCCCGGACCAAGGCCGCCGCGTCGATGAACGGCAGATGGAGGCGGTCGACGAAGCGGCGGAAATCCTCGGGGCGTCCGGGTTGGGACCAGCTTTCCCGCACCGGCAGCGCGGTGCCGGGCTCGGCGACGCGGGCGTAGATCACCCAGTTGGTCAGGCGGGTGCCGGGCACGGCGCCCGGCGCGATCGGGTAAAGCACGAGCTTGGCCACGGCGTCCCCGGCGATGACCATAGCGTCGCCGCCATCGAAGGCCGGCCAGTCGACGGCACCGCGCCACATGGTGATCCCGTTCCAGCGTATGCCGCCATCCGCCGGGTGCAGCGCCGCCCGCAGGGTGGAGTGGATGCCGTCGGCGCCGACCAGCGCGTCCCCCTCCACCTCCTGGATCCCGCCATCGACGGTCTGGAAGCGGGCGACCACGCTGGTCCCCGTCTGCGCGTGGCCGACCAGGCGGTGCCCGGCGCGCGGCGCGGCATCCCCCAGCCGCTCGGCCGCCGCGTCCCACAGCATGGCCTGCAGGCGCCCGCGATGCAGCGAGAATTGCGGCGCGTCGTGCCCGGCGTGCAACCCGCGCGGCTCGGACCAGATCGCCTGCCCCAGCTGGTTCGCGTAGGTGAGCGTGCGGGTGCGGATGCCGATCGCGTCCAGCCGCGGCAGCAGACCGAGCGCCGCCAGCTCGCGCATGGAGTGCGGCAGGGCGTTGATGCCGACGCCCAGCGGCAGCACGGTCCGCACCGCCTCGTAGACCTGCGCCGGTATCCTCTTCGCATGCAGCATCAGCGCCAGCGTCAGGCCGCCGACCCCGCCGCCGGCGATGATGACGGGCTTCACCGCGCCGGTGCCGGCAGGTAGCGCTGCGCCGGCCATTCCTGCGGCGGCAGGAAATGGACGTTGCACGCGGCGGAGCGGCGCACGACCTCCTCCGGCTCCCGCAGGCCGTCCAGCTGGACGAACAGGTCATACAAGCGCTGTGCCGGCGCCACCCAGAACAGCGCACGCGTCGGCGCCAGGCTGCGGTTGAAGATCCCGTGCCGCGATCCCATGGGCAAGCGCACCAGGTCGCCGGCGGAGGCGGTGATGTCCTCCCCGTCGAGCCACAGGTCGAAGCGGCCCTCCAGCACGCGGATGAACTCGTCCTGGTCGGGGTGGATGTGGGGCGGCACGAAGGTGCCCGGCGGGAACAGGGTATCGAACGCGAACGAGGAGGGCGATAGCTGCACGGGCTTGTAGGTTTGCCCCATAACGTCCCAAACCACGCCGTCCAGGCTGTCACCGTCCCGCGTCACGCCTTGCTCGCCCGTCATCGTGATCCCCTCAAATGTGTAGGTTGGCGACGCGGACCGCCGGCGTCGCTGCCAGTGCCGCGGACGTGCCGGACCAGGCCGAGCGGCCCTTGTCCAATATCACGGCCGAGTCGGCGAGCCGCATCGCGGCTGCCCAGCCGCACCGACCGGAATAAGCGGAACGACGACCCGGCGCGGGCCTGGCCGCGAGTGCCGCGTTCCCCCAGCGCGGTGAAGCCGGGAACGATGCAGGTGATCTGGAACGAGCGGCCGAGGCCGATGCGGGGGCGCCGCGGCATCGGCCATTGCGCCACGTCCTTGCCGGCCATCGCCACGCTCCCGGCGTCCGGCCGGAGCGCGCGGCTGACCCCGGTGGATCGGCGTAGTCTTGCCGGATGCCCGTGCGCCCATGCCAGGGAAACGCGAGGCGACGCGCGGCGGCGTGGCGGCCTGCCAGCATGTGTTCGACCCGCATCGAGGGTGACAGCCTTGTCGGACTGCGGACGCGGCCTCACCCCGTCTCGGCGGCCCAGCCTCGCAGGTCGGCCGCGAAGAAGTCGGGCACTTCCATCGCGGCGAAGTGGCCGCCCCGGGGCGCCTCCCTCCAGCGTTGGAGGTTGTAGCCGCGCTCGACCCAGCTCCTGGGTGGCGCCGGCATGCGGGGGTCCGGGTAGGTCGTCACCGCGACCGGCACGGCCACGCGCTGGCCGGGCGCCATCTGCCGCAAGCCCTCCGCCGCCGCGGCAGCGTAATAGAACGCCGCAGAGGCGAAGGCGTCGGTCATGACGTAGATCATGACGTTGGTCAGCAATTGGTCATCGGTGAACACGGCCTCGAACGGACGGTCGCGCAGGTCGGACCAGTCGTGGAAGCGTTCCACGATCCAGGCCGCCTGGGCGACCGGATTGCCCTGCATCGCATAGGCGATGGAAAGCGGCTTGGTGGACTGGAGCTGCGCATAGGCGCCAAGCGCCGCCTGCGCCCCGTCGCGGGCCGCCTGCCAGCTCTTCCCTTCCGGGGTGTCCGGCACGCCGGCGGGCTGCACCAGCAGGTAGTTGAGGTGGATGCCGCGCACCCCCGCCGGGTGCTCCAGCCCCAGCCAGGCGCACACGGCGGACCCCCAATCGCCACCCTGCGCGAGGTAGCGGTCGTAGCCAAGCCGGTCGCGCATCAGCGTGTCGAACAGCCGTGCGGTGGAACGGGCGCCAAGCAGCGAGTGGGGCCGCCCGGAATACCCGAAGCCCGGCAGGGACGGGACTACCACGTCGAAGGCGTCAGCGGCCTTGCCGCCGTGACGGCTTGGGAAGGCCAGCTTGTCGATCACCTGCCAGAATTCGAACACCGAGCCCGGCCAGCCATGGACAAGCAGCAACGGCCGGCTGCCGCCCGCCTCGCCCACCACGTGCAGGAAATGCACGTCCACGTCCTCGATGCGGGTTCGGAACTGCGGATACCGGTTCAGCTCGCGCACGGCAGCGTCAGCGTCGTAGCCGTCCAGCCAGCGCCGGCGGAGCCGCTGGAGCACATGCGCCGGGCAGCCGAATTGCCAATCGTCTTCCCCGGCGGGAGGGGGCGCGACCTCGAATGCCCGGACGCGGTCGCGGAGCTTGTCGAGATTCTTTGCCGGCCACTCGACCCTGAACGCCTCCACCGCTGCCGCCATCGCCTGCCTCCCCGATCGTCGCGCGCTTGTGCACGATGCCAGCCGCCGCCTTGATCCACGCCGCACGACCATAGCATAGCGGGTAGGCTGGTCATGTCACCGATACCGGCAGTGCAGATCGAGGGACTCGGTCGCTGTCCTACAGTCGACCTCCGTGGGTGCCGCCCACTGCGCCATGACCGAAGCGTATGCATGCTGCCCGAGCGCGCGTGCCATTCGACAGGACCGACAGCCGATTGCCCGCTGCAGAGAAAAACGGCGACAGAAGCGGAAACCAACGCGCCACTCGCGTCATCCGCCGTATTGACCGGACTCTGTCGCACACCGTTCCACGCGACCTTCTCGCAGACGGTTAGTCCACAGTTGGAGCATTCGCTAGAACTGCTCGCGGCCATTGCGCAAAAGCTTCCAGACTGATGGGCCTGGTGAGCTAGCCAGGCTTGGAGGCAGGCGCTTGACATGCCGCACCGCTTCCCGGTGTGCGCAGGCAACCCGTCTTCCGCCTGGGTGTTGGCGTGGCGCAGCCTGGAGTTCGCCACATGCCTCGCGTCACCCTGAAGCCACTGTCTCGGCAAGTCGTAGTGCTCACGGGGGGCACGTCTGGCATCGGGCTGGTCACTGCCTGCATGTTGGCACAGCGCGGAGCCAAGTTGTTTTTGATCGCCCGTAACGAAGACGCCTTGCGAGCCATTCGGGACGAACTTCGCGAGGCCGGCGGCGAAGCCGAGTATGCCGTGGCAGACGTCGCCAACAAGTCGGAACTGGACGCAGCGTCTGCCAAGGCCATCGAGGCATTTGGCGGTTTCGACACCTGGATCAACGATGCCGGGGCCTTCATCTACGGTCGCCTCGACACCGTGGCACTTGAGGATCAACGGCGCCTGTTCGACGTGACGTATTGGGGCATGGTCCACGGCACGCTGATCGCCGCGGAACGGCTGAAGCGCACCGGAGGGGCGATCATCAACGTCGGCAGCGTGCTGGGCGAGGTCGCCATCCCCTATCAGGGGGCGTATTGCGCGTCCAAGTTCGCGATCAAAGGCTTTACCGAAGCGTTCCGTCGCGAGGCCGATGCCGAACGTCAGCCAATCTCGGTGACGCTGATCAAGCCGGCGGCGATCAACACCCCTTTCACGGATCACGCCCGGAACCGCATGGGAACGCCCGGCACGCGCAACCCGCCGCCGGCCTATGATCCCCATCTGGTCGCCCGTGCGATCGTCCATGCTTGCGAGACACCGGTTCGCGACCTGACCATAGGCGGCCTGGGTGGCGTCAGCATGGTGGTCGGGAACCTGCTTGCGCCTCGCGCCATGGATTGGCTGAGTTCCCGTCTTGGGCGCATCAGCATGACCACGGAAGACCCGGGCAATCCGGCCGAGCGAGACAATCTTTATGAGCCGCGTGAGGATATGATCACGAACAGCAGCTTGCGACCATTCACGCGCAAGACGAGCCTCGCGTTGGAGGCTCAACTCAATCCTGGTTTGACCTTTGCCGCGTCGGCTAGCCTGGTGGCGGTGGCAATGATTGGATGGTCGCTTCGTCGCCGCAACTCCACACGGATACCGCAGTGACAGCGGCGTGCCTTGGTGACGGGGGCCGATTTACGGCGTCGGCCGGGCCGCAGCGCTGGCTTCGCCCGGGAAGGCGCCGACGTGGCACTGAGCTACCGCCGGAAGAGGAAGCCGACGGTCGCAAGGCGATCCTGCTGCCGGGCGACATCACGGACCAGGCCTTCTGCAAGCACCTGGTCGAGCAGGCTTCACGGCAGTTGGGTGGGCTCGATATCCTGGTGAACAACGCCGGCAAGCAAACCAACCAATCCGACATCACGGCCGAGCAGTTCGACCGCACGCTCAAGACGAACCTCTACGCCTTGTTCTGGATCAGCAAGGCTGCGGTTCCGCACATGCCGCCCGGCGCGTCGATCGTCAACACAACGTCCGTTGTGGCCTATAAAGCGCCGGAGATCCTCCTCGACTACGCGACGACCAAAGCCGGAATCATCACCTTCACCGCCAAGGTGCCAAATGGCCCAACTATCTGCCGTGGTTCAACCCGGCAAGTCGGTGCAGGCAAACGGGCAGATACCGGGCTTTATCATCGGACAGATGACCTTGCGATCGGCAGCACCGACAAGGAGCGTACACCTTGGGCGCCATGGATCAGTACGCCCTCGACGTCATGATCGGTCTCGCTCTGTGAGTTGCAGGAACGGCGACCGGTCAAGCGCCGGC
>CAXTJM010000008.1:0-160850 GCA_964244585.1 uncultured Acetobacteraceae bacterium
ACGCTCCGCCGCTACGCAGCTTCGCATCCGCCAACCCGAAGGTGCACCAGTGAGGATGGAAGAGGCCAGGACAGCCCGACGCGTGATGACCCTCGTGGAAGTATGGCGTTTGAGACAGTCCAGATCGATCAATCCCGATCAACATGGCCGAGCGCGCGCCCGGGTGCGGCCTTGTCCCGGATGCGCCTTTTCATGGTCTTGACGTCGGGAAAGCCGCCGTCACGGATCCGGTCCCAAACCAACTCGCCATCGACCTCGATCCGGAAAAGGCCACCGACGCGGGGGCGGAGCGTGACTTCGATGATGTCGGTCTCGAAGGTGGAAAGAAGCTCCTGCGCCATCCACGCCGCCCGCAAGAGCCACTTGCATTGCGTGCAGTAGGAGATGGTGATCCGGGCACCAGCCTGCGGATTGGCTGAACCCTCGATCACGACCGGCTCGGGGGAACCAGGCAATCCCAACCCGACCTCCGCGTCTACTTTGGCCCCCGAAACCTTGTCGGCCATGTCGTTGTGCCGGGCGCCAGGTTGATCACTGTCGACGTTCATCTGGCTGACCTTGCCAAGCGCACCCGCACTCTACAAGGTTGCGCTCGACCAGACCCCATCAACCCGCTCGACCGGCTGGTGGGCAGTGGCGGCCCGAGGACGGGACCATCGCCCCACCGCATAGGAGGAAGCCGATGTCCGAGGCCGTGATCGCTCATTTGGCAGCGCAGCGTGACGCCATTCTCGAACGCCTCAAGGCACTGATCCGCATCCCGAGCATCTCGACCGACCCGGCCTACGCCACGGAGATGCAGCGTGCCCGCGACCTGCTGCTCGCCCGGCTGGCCGAACTCGGCCTGGAGAACATGCAGGCACTGGACGGCGGCGGCGGGAGGCCAGCGGTGTTCGCGGAGTGGACCGGCGCACCCGGCCGTCCCACGTTGATCGTGTACGGCCATTATGACGTCCAACCTGCCGATCCGCTGGAGCTATGGCATACGCCGCCTTTCGAGCCGACAGAACGCGACGGGCGCCTCTATGGCCGCGGCGCCTCGGACGTGAAGGGCTCGACCATGATCGCCGTTGAAAGCATCGGCGCCTTCCTCGCCGTGGAGGGGGCGCTGCCGGTCAACGTCAAGCTGTTCCTGGAGGGCGAGGAGGAATCCGGCAGCCCCAGCCTGCGCGCGATCGTGCAGCGCCACCGCGAAAGGCTGGATGCAGACGTCATGCTGTCGGCAGATGGCGGCCGGGCAAGCACGACGGTTCCAACCCTGGGCATCGGCGGCCGCGGCCTGGCCGCTTTGGAGTTCACGCTGCGCACGGCGTCGAAGGACGGACATTCCGGTCGCTACGGCGGCGCGGCTCGGAACGCCCTGCTCGAGATGGCAGCCTTGGTCGCGAGCCTGCACGACCGCGACGGCCGCATCCAGGTGGCTGGTTTCGGTGACGACGCCACGCCGATCAGCAACTCCATGAGGGTTGCCACCGCAACCCTCCCGTTCGATGAGGCCGAGTTCCTGGCCAACATCGGCGGCACGCGCTGGGGCGACCCATCCTACACCGCACGGGAGCTCACGACACTGCGGTCGACCATCGAAGTCAACGGCATGTGGGGCGGCTACACCGGGGCGGGAAGCAAGACCGTCCTCCCGGCCGAGGCGCACGCCAAGATCACGATGCGGCTGGCGCCCGGCATGGATCCCGCACGGGCGCAGGCGGCCTTGCGGTCCCATTTGGAGGCGCACGTGCCAAAAGGCGTGTCCCTGACGGTGGCACCAGAACGCGGCGGCACGCCAGCACCGAGCCTGGCGGAGGATCATCCGCTGCTGCTGGCAGCGGGCCGCGTGCTGGAGCGCGCCCATGGCCAGAAGGCGATACCCTCCCGCGCAGGCGGAACGCTCCCCGTGTCCGCAATCTTCCGCGAAATGCTGGGCATCGACACGTTGGCGTACGGCCTTGCCATGCCTGACGAGGACGTCCATGCCCCGAACGAGTTCTTCCGGCTGTCCTCCTTCGACGAGGGGCTGCGGACGTGGCCGATGCTCTTGACCGAGCTCGGCACGCTCAGCGCGGGCGACTTCTCCCGGTTCCGCGGTCCAAGGATCGACGGCTAGTCTAAGGGCCCGACTACGCCTCGCTGGCGGGAAAGGCTCACCCGGGCTTTCTGACTTCGATGATCACGTGATGGAGCGGCTACTCGCCTGCGTCGCGCAGACTGCAAGGCATCATCGTGGTCAGCCCATCACCTCCTGGCCAGTAGCAGCTGACGAACTCGGCGTCGAATGCGGCGTACCGGTCGTCATTCTCAGAGCGGAGTAAGTCGGCGGTCTCCTGCCGGGCAGCCGATAGCATGACAGCATTTCTTGGAGGTGCGGGCAGCCTGCTCCTTATCGTTGTGTTCGCCATCGGCACTGCCCTGGTTGATTTGCTTGCCATCCGTGCAGCCATCACAAGCAGGCGGCGCAAAGCCCGCTAGCAGGCAATCCAGAGTGGACTCGGGGCCGAGTACTAGCGCTTCCTGACCAAACTACACGCGACATACCGGGCTCGGCTTTCAGGCCCGAGACCAGAGAACGAGGCCGAATTGCCCTCTGCAGGATCCAAGCCGCGGTACGGTAGGAGACTGGCCATTTACTGCTTGACCTTGCGCATCTCTGTAGCGTCGCGCCTGAGTGGCACCGCCGAGGGGCACGACCTCCATCTTGCGGCAGCCGACAGGCAGGGCTTGGCTGGCGCGTCCATGGCCTAGAAGTGGTCCGTTTAAGGCGTGAATGCGACAGAACCGCTCCGGTAGAGCGATGACAAGCCCGTGGGCGTATTAGATGTTTCCCGTGACCTTCCTACTTCATCTTGCCATCCTGCTCGCGCGCAACCGTCTGTGGTTGCTGCCCGGCTTTGTGATCCTCCTGTTCCTCGTTCCGGGCGCGCCGGGCCGACGCAAGCTGGCGTTGCGGACGCTGATCGTGGCACTTGGCCTGGGCAATTTCCTGGGCGGACCGCTCTTAAGTGGCTGGCTGCTCTACCGGGTCGGTGAGACGGCAACCGCGCAGGTTGTCAGCACCTACCAGACCTCCACCCAGATCAACGACCATGACGTCGTGGGTTATAACGTCCTGATCCGAGATGGACGGGGCGATACCGTCGCCAGCCGTTTCGAGGACGATGAGTTCAACATCTTCCCTCCATCCGACTTCAGCTATCCACGTGTCGGGGAGAGCTTTGGCGTGCGCATCCTGCCCGGCTATCCCCGCGACTTCATCATGCTCACCGATGATAGTAGCCCATGGACACGACGCTACCACTGCGACGCGTTGTCGTTGCGACTGTCCGACGCGGAGCAACGCTTCGAGTTTGCCCGCGGTGCCGTTCCCTTCCGGGCGCCATATGCCGAGGCAATCGACGCCTACCTGGCCCAGGGCTGCGCCGGAGACGAGCCGGGTCCCGCGTCGTTCCGGCAGGACCGCACGCGGGCCCTGGCGGGTGAGGCGGGTATGACCAAGTGACAATCTTGATGGTTCCCAGGCCACCCGGGCAGCGGCAGGACAGCACGCTGAGCCAGGCTGGCTGGGAACATGGCTACCGATGCACCCGGCCCTGGACGGACCAGCGCGCCTCCAGCCGCACCACAGTTCGCTGTGCCGTAGCGCTGGCCTGGGACAGGGTCTGTCGTCTCCGCCAAGAGTACGTGCTGGGATGGGCTGTCCCGGTAGCTCGCTGTCAGGCGGCGGGCCGGTAGCCTTGTCGACCCAAATCTCGCGGTGCGCCTCGTCGATCTCTCCGAAGAGAAGGCCGCTCGTCTCGACACAAGGCGTGCGGGCCCGGCCGGAGCGCCGGATCTCGGACTGGATTGTCATTATCGCCGCCGCGCAGAACAACGCCTCCTGTTCTGCTTCGGAAGCGTCCCAGGAAGCAGTTCGATGGCCGACCTCTGCGCAGCGACAGCACAGCGAACCCTCCAGTTATCGACCGCCAGGAACGGCTGCTTCATCGCGTAACCCGCACGGATGGCTGAAAGCATCTTGCCTGCCGCACCGGCGGCTCGACGCAGTGTAGTGGCTTGCTCAGTCTTCTCCAGGTCGCCCCTCAGAGATGATGCCGCCAGCGTCTGGCGTGACGCATCGCCGAGCCCGCTGCCAAGCCAGCAAGTCTTCTCCCCATTGGTAGATGAAGGTCGGCCGAAGGAAAGTGCGCCTAACCCTGCTTCGCTATGACCCGGGCGGCCTTGCGTGCCCATGCCACCTCAGTATCCTCCGGCGAAACGTCTTCTGGAAAAGTAGCATGGCGGACGCGCCCGCATCGGTGTTCCAGAGCGACCTGCCCGTCGCCGCCAAGCTCGACCGCGCGCGCGCGGAGCTCCTGGACCTGTCGGCCCGCAACCGTCTTCTGAACGTGCCGCGCTTCTCGAAGGCCGCCAAGACGGTTGAGGTCGTCGACGAGCGCTCGGCTGAAGTGTTCCGGTTGCTGGTCCGCGAGGCCAAGGCATTTACCTTCGTGCCCGGCAAGGAAACCGCGCGGGAACAGGCCGAAGCTGAGACGGACGACGAGGACGTGCTCGCCGAGCTGCCGCAGCCGGAGGAGGGCGAGGCGCTCGACGAGCGCGGCGTAGCCAGTCGGCACTCCGACACGCGGTTGCAGACCCGGATGACGTCCAAGGGCTTACAGAAAAGGTTGCTAGATCTCTACGGCGATGCGCGCACGCTGGAGGAGGAGCAGGGCGTCAACGTCCTCTATTTGGCACTGGGCATGCTGAAGTGGGTGGACCCGCAGAACGCCGCCAACGTCCGGCATGCACCGCTGATCCTGGTGCCCGCGCGCCTGGAGCGGGGCGCTGCCGGAGAGCGGTTCCGCCTGCGCGCGAGGCCCGAGGATCTGTCGGCCAACCTGTCGCTCGAGGCCTTCCTCGACCGCATCCACAGGCTGAAGCTGCCGCCCCTGGATCCGGGCGACGAGTTCGACCCAGCGGCCTACCTGGCTGCGGTCGCGGCGGCGGTGGAGACGAAGCGGGACTGGGAGGTCAAGCCGGATGACGTCGTCCTGGGCTTCTTCTCCTTCGCCAAGTTCCTGATGTACCGCGACCTGGACACGGCCAACTGGCCGTCCGACGCGACCATAGCCGACCGACCCATGATCCGGTCCCTGCTGTCGGACGGGTTCGCTCCGCCGGACGGGATGCTGGGCGAGGATGCTCCCATCGACCGCCACATCACGCCCTCCGACATGCTGCACATCGTGGACTGCGACAGCTCACAGACCTTGGCGGTGCACGACGTGCGCCACGGGCGGGACTTGGTCATCCAGGGGCCTCCCGGCACGGGCAAGTCGCAGACCATCTCCAACGTCATCGCCTCAGCCGTGGCCGACGGGAAGACGGTGCTATTCGTCGCCGAGAAGATGGCGGCCTTGGAAGTGGTCAAGCGCCGCCTCGACATGGCGGGTGTAGGCGACGCCTGCTTGGAACTGCACAGCAACAAGGCCAACAAGCGCTCGGTGCTGGAAGAGCTGCGGCGGACATGGGACCTCGGCGCTCCAAAAGGCGAAAGCCCCGACGCGTTGACCCGGCGGCTGACCGAGGCCCGGGACGTTCTGAACGGCCACGCCGAGCGCCTGCACCGCATCCATCCAGCCGCCGGGCTGACGCCCTACCAGGTATTCGGCCAGCTTGCGCGGCTCAAACAGGACGGCCGCAGCCCGGTGGCATTCGAGTTACCTGCGGCACCGACATGGACGCCGGAGGGCGTAGCTCAGCGCGAAAGTCTGCTCGAGGATCTCGCCGGGCGCATCCTGGACATCGGCCTTCCCGACCGGCACCCATGGCGCGGCGTCGGACTGGCCTTCATGCTGCCGACCGCCGTCGAGCGGTTGATGGCGCGCCTCGCCGAGGTGGCGGGACGGTTGCAGGAGTGGCGGGCCAACCAGGCCACGCTGTCCGGCATCCTAGAGACCGCGTCGCCGTCCACTTTCGCCACCAGCACAGCGCTGATTGCACTTGCACGCCGGGTGGCCTCCGCACCGCAGCTGGAAGCCGGACCGCTCGGCGGCCCACACTGGGACGACAGCGTCGAGGCCATCGTGGCGCTGATTGCGGTTGGCCGGGAGTTCGAGCGCTGCTCCGGCGACCTCGAGGGGCGCGCGACACCGCAAAGCTTGGACACACCGGTCGACGCCGCGATCGCCGCCCTGACCATGCTGCCGTTCGACTTTGGCGGGACAGGCTTCGCCCATGCGGCGTTCCTCCACGATGCGCTGCCTCGGCTGCTGTCCGGGGCCGACCAACTTGATGCGGAACTCGGGCGTTCCGGCGGCGAGCGCACCCTGCTCAGCCTGGCGCGTGCGATCGAGACCGCCGAACGCGTTGCCGCGGCACCCGATGCCAGTCCGGAGGCGTTTGCGGCGACGGTCTGGGACCACGGCGTCGAACAGGCAGGCGACTTGGCCGAGGCTGTGGCCGCACTGGAACGCGCACGCAGCACCTTGGGCGACAGTGTCAACGACGCCGCTTGGACGACCGACATCGCCGCTGCCAGGCAGACGATGGCGACCCAGACGGGATTGCTGCGCAAGCTGAATTCCGAATGGCGACGGGCCAACGCCCTGGTGCGCTCGGTCGTCAGGAACGCCGATGTGCCGTTGCCCGAGCTTCTGGAGCGCCTGGACGTCCTGATGCGGGGCCAGGCCGCACTGCGCACGGTGAAAGACGGCGCCGAGTTCGGCAAGTCGGCGTTCGGAGCCGACTGGCGAGGGGAGCGGTCTGCTTCCGCTCCGCTCGTGAGCCTGGTGGATTGGATGCGGACCTTGCGTGGTCTCGGGGCCGAGCCGCGGCTCATCGCGGGTCGCATGCCGCAGCGGTCCTCGGTGGGCGAGATGGCAGCCAGCCTCAAGGCGCTGCATGCGTCCGTGCGGTCCAGGATGGAATCTCTACGGAACGATTCCGGTGGCGTCCTCCCGGTCCTGTTCGGCGACAACCTGTCCGATGACCGGGTCACGCTGCCGGAGTTCGCGGGATGTATCCACAACCTCTACGCCGCGGACCAGATCGCCTCGGCGACCGCACCTTCAGCCGGGCAGGCGGGCGAACGCCTGGAGGTGCTCCGCCACATCGCCGCCCGGCAGGACGCGGCCCGATCCATCGACGAAGGCGAGCGGCTGGGTGTCGAGGCGTTCGGCCGGTCCTGGCAGGGACGGCAGTCCGATTGGCGAGGCCTTGCGCAGGCGGCACATTGGGTTGCGACCAATCCGGACATCCGCCAACTGGCTGCACATATCGCGGACCGCGCGGCGGTTGCGGAAATGGCGGCCTGGATCGAGACGGATGGGGACGAACTCCGTCGGGAGGCGGGCGAAATCTTTGCCTCGCTCCAGGCCGACGCGACCTCCCTATTCGGGCAGGCAGCCGTGGATGCCGTGCCGCTGGCCGACCTCGGAGAACGCCTGGCAGAATGGCGGGCCAACGGCGAACAGCTCTCCAAGTGGGTCGCCTACCGGGAACGGGCGGATGGAGGCCGCAAACTGGCTCTGACGCCGCTCGTCGACCGCCTGCAGGATGGCCGGGTGGCCCCAGCCGACGCCCTCCCCGCATTCCAGATGGCGTATTTCGAGGCGCTGCTGGCCGAGCAGGTGCGCCTTGATCCCGAGTTGGGCCGTTTCGACGGCACGCGGCACGGGGCGCAGGCGCGCGAGTTCGCCGTCCTGGATAGGCAGCGCATCTCGGCGGCCAGTCTCGAGGTTGTACGCGCCCACCACCGCGGCATCCCCGCCCCCGTCGGCATGGGTCCCGTCGGCGTCCTGCGCGGCGAGATCGCGCGTCGCCGCGGGCATATGCCGATCCGGCAACTGGTGCAGCGTGCGGGTCCGGCAATCCAGGCGTTAAAGCCGGTGATGATGATGAGTCCGCTGTCGGTGGCGCAATTCCTCACGCCGGGTCGCATGACCTTCGACTTGCTGGTCATGGACGAAGCCAGCCAGATCCAGCCCGTGGATGCTCTTGGTGCCATCGCGCGGTGCCGCCAGGTGGTGGTGGTCGGCGATGAACGGCAGCTGCCGCCTACGCGGTTCTTTGCGCGGATGACGGGGTCGGAAGCCGAAGACGATGAGGACGGCGCGTCCGTCGCCGACATCGAAAGCATCCTGGGCCTGTTCACCGCGCGCGGCCTGCCGCAGCGCATGCTGCGCTGGCATTACCGCAGCCGCCACCAGTCGCTCATCGCGGTGTCCAACCGGCAGTTCTACGAAAGCAAGCTGTACATCGTCCCCAGCCCCTACACGCGCGAGGCGGGCATGGGGTTGTCGTTCCGGCACGTGCCGGAGGGCATGTTCGACTCCCGAGGCACCGGCAACGGCACGGGGACGAACCCGGTGGAGGCCAAGCTGCTGGCGGAGGAGGTCATCCGCCATGCCAAGACGCACCCGGGCCTGTCCCTTGGGGTGGCGACCTTCTCCGCGGCTCAGCGTCGCGCCATCCAGAACGAACTCGAGGTAGTCCGGCGGCTGAACCCGGAATGCGAGGAGTTCTTCCGCTCACATCCGGGCGAGCCGTTCTTCGTCAAGAACCTGGAGAACGTGCAGGGTGACGAGCGCGACGTCATCCTGATCTCGGTCGGCTACGGCCGGGGAGCCAATGGCACGATCTCCATGCGGTTCGGCCCGCTGGGAGCCGAGGGCGGCGAGCGGCGCCTCAACGTCCTGATCAGCCGGGCGAAGCGCCGCTGCGAGGTGTTCGCCTCCATAACTGACGAGGACATCGACCTCGAGCGGGCCAAGAGCAAGGGCGTGCTGGCCCTCAAACTATTCCTGCATTTTGCCAGGACAGGACGGCTGGACATGGCGCGGCAGACTACCCGCGGCCATGACAGCGTCCTGGAGGAGCAGATCGGGCGGGCGCTGCAGGACCGCGGCTACCAGGTGCACCCCCAGGTGGGCATCGCCGGGTTCTTCATCGATTTGGCCATCGCGGATCCGGAGCATCCCGGGCGCTACCTGCTGGGCATCGAGTGCGACGGCGCCGCATATCACAGCTCCCGCTCGGCACGCGACCGCGACCGTCTTCGTCAGGCAGTCCTGGAAGACCACGGATGGACCATCCACCGGGTATGGGGTTCGGATTGGTTCCAGCGCCCGGTTGAACAGCTGGAGCGGATCGTGGCCGCCATCGACGCCGCCCGCGCCGAGTTCGCCGAGCGCGAGCGCACGGGGCAGCTCCCGGGGCGGGCGGTTCCAGTGGAGGTTGTCACGGTCGAGCGGGCCGACGTCACCGAGATCGGCCTGGCAGATGCCGATGTGGGGTCCACTCCCTACCGGGAGGCGATACCGCAGGTGCCGCTCGGCCAGGAAATGCATGAGGTACCGATCGGCCGGATGGCCGAGCTCGTAGAGCAGGTCGTCGCTATCGAAGGTCCGGTGCATGTCGATGAGGTCGTCGTACGGCTGCGTTCGGCCTGGGGTCTGCACCGCGCCGGTGGACGCATCCAAGGCGCCGTCGAGCGCGCCTGCGATGTCGGCGTGCAGAGGGGGCGGATGTCGCGGGACGGCGCGTTCCTGTCCCTGCCGGGTGGGGTGGTCACCGTGCGGGATCGGGGATCGGTGACGTCCGCGACGCTGCGCAGGCCCGACATGCTGCCCCAGTCGGAGGTGGATGCGGCCGTCCTCCTCGTGGTGCGCACCGGCCTCGGAGCGAGCGCCGAGGAGATCGGCGCAGCCGCCCCGCGTCTGCTGGGTTTCAGGGCGGTCAGCGCTCAAATCCGTCAGCTCGTCCGCATCGCGACCGAACGTCTGGAAGCAGCGGGAGGCATCGCCCGCGAGGGTGGGTTGTTCGTCGTCCCGGCACCGGACGTCGCGTAATCGGAATTCCTTGGAACCACGAGGACACGTCCGTTCCCGACTTTCCTTCTTGCCACCCGAACCCAGTTCCGAGCCATGGATCGGCACAGGCGAGCACCCATCGAGCAGGAGGAGGTATGCTGCGCCCTGTGTGGTCGGGTCATCCCCGCGAAGGCCAAGTCGTCCCTGCACCATCTCGTGCCGAAGCTGAAAGGCGGCGCCCGTCAGGGCACGGTCCGCCTGCACCAGATTTGCCACTCCGCGATCCATGCCCGTTACACGGAGGCCGAGATCGCCCGGTCGCTGGCCTCGCCCGAGCTGTTGCAGTCCGATCCGGAACTCGCCCGCTTCGTGGCGTGGGTCAGGACCAAACCCGACGACTTCCATGCACCGACCCGGCGAGCCCGGGACCGGACCGCCAAGCGGCGATGACCCCAACGACGCCAGTTTCAGTCGTACCTGGTCCACTCCGCTCGCCAGGGTGGACGGGACTGGACGAGGGCGCGGATCGAGGCGGCTGAGACCTCGATCACTCCCGCGGCGGGCAGGCCCGTGCCACAGGGCGTGCAATACCGCGACTCCCTCCAATACCGCTGACGCAAGCCGCCGACGCCGCATCACGAAGACCTTTGACACCGCCCGGCATGCCCGTGAGTGGTTGGAGGCCGCCGCCGTCGCTGCCCGCGCAGGCGAGCTGCGGGCCGCCTCGTCGGGCGAGGATCGGCCGCCCACTGAGGAGGCCGTTCTGCTGGAGGCGGTCGGCCGCTCCGGCAAGCGATGGATGTCCTGATGCCCAACGTCACCGGCTGCCCATCGAGGCCGCGCGCGACCTCTGCGACTGTTCCGTCTCCACCGGCGGCGACGCACAGACTATGTCCAGCCGCGGCAGCATTCCGAGCAACGGCTTCCGCATGGCCCGGATGCTGTGTCTCCATGACCGTGAACCGCACACCGGCCAAGGTGAGCACGTCGAGCACCTGGCAGAGAAGATAGGTCCGCCGCCGTCCGGCAGTGGGGTCGAACACGATCAGCATCGGCGATAGGAGCGGACGTCGCCGTCACCTGGCAAGGGCGGAGCGTTCCCCCGGCAGCGACGTCATCGAAGCTTCACGCACTTTGCATCGAGTCCGGCGGTAGGAGCGGACTATGATCGATCAAGGCGTCAGGCCAGGCTACCGAGCCGTCTTCATCTCGGACATCCACCTTGGCACGCGCGGATCGAGAACGGACTTCCTCCTGGAATTCCTGCGCCAGGCATCCTCCGAGCAACTCTATCTCGTGGGTGACATCGTCGATGGATGGCGGCTGCGAAAGTCCTGGTATTGGGACGCGGCCCACGACGATGTATTGCGCCTGATCCTGGAGCGGGCTCGCGCCGGCACGGCCGTGATATACGTCCCTGGCAACCATGACGAGATCCTGCGGTCCTGGCTTCCGCTCGGGCTGGAGGTCGCCGGCGTGCGCCTGCAGGAGGAGGCGGTGCACATCACCGCGGACGGGCGCCGGTTGCTGGTCATCCACGGCGACCAGTTCGACAGCGTGGTGCGCTACGCGAAGTTTCTCGCCCTGCTGGGGGACCAGGCCTACACGGTGGCGCTTGCCGCCAATCGCTGCTTCAACCTGGTTCGCTGCCGGCTTGGCTACCCCTACTGGTCGCTGTCGCAATGGTTGAAGCGGCAAGTCAAGGGTGCAGTCGCGGCGATCGACCGGTTCGAGGAAGCGTTGGCCGCCCACGCCCGCAGCCGCGGCTTCGATGGCGTGGTCTGTGGACATATCCATCATGCCGAGGTGCGGACCGTGGGCGGCGTGCTCTATCTCAACGATGGCGACTGGGTGGAGAGCTGCACCGCGCTCGTGGAGCATCACGATGGCCGTCTCGAGATGATCGATTGGGCAAGCCAAAGTGCGCTATCCCTCGTTGCCCGCACGCGTCAGTCCGATCTGGCGGGATCACCGGGCCACAGGATAAAGAGCCGGGTGCCTGCCACGATCCCGCAATAGGACGCGTTCCATCGGTATCGTTCACGCCTGCCTGACTTGAGCATGGCCACACTCTCGGCTTGGTGGGCGGCTGCCACGGCGAGCGCATACGCGCATACGCTCGTCGGCTACGCGACCTCGTTCGTGCTGGGAACGCTCATCGGCCTCGAGCGTCAGTGGCGGCAACGCACAGCCGGGTTGCGTACCAACGTCCTCGTGGCCGTCGGAGCCGCAGCCTTCTCGGATCTCGGCCTGCGGCTGCTCGGGGCCGATGGCGCCACCCGGGTGATCTCGTATGTCATATCCGGCATCGGCTTCCTCGGCGCGGGTGTCATCCTGAAGGACGGCACCAACATCCGCGGGCTCAACACCGCGGCGACCCTGTGGTGCTCCGCGGCCGTCGGCGCGTTGTCAGGCAGCCGCCTGCCGGCCGAGGCGGCAACGCTGGCCGGGTTCGTCCTGGCCGGCAACACGCTGTTGCGGCCCCTGGTGAACTGGGTCAACCGCCGGCCGATCGACGCTGCCGTGACCGAGGCGAAATACGCGGTCCATGTGACATGCCATCCCAGGGACGTGTCCGACGTCCGCGACCTGCTGGATGCCGAACTGGACCGGGCGAGCTACCCGGTCCGCGAGGTCGAGACGTTGTCCGATGGGGAGGAGCAGGTGGAGCTTGCCGCTATCCTGGTCCCGACCACGGCCGAGGACGCCGAGTTGGACGCGGTTGTGGGGGCACTCGAATCGTCGTCGCTCGTCCGGTCGGCCACCTGGTCCGTCGAGGCGACTTCCTAAGGGCAAACGTCACCGAGGTGCCATCCACGACCGTCCGATCAGCCGCTGAGGCGTGCGGCGGCAGCAGTGAGGGCGGCATGTCTGACATCGCGACGAACGGGATCTCGACAATGTCTGGCGCTACAAACCGAACTATCGGCAGCGCTCGGGCTGATGCAGTCCACCTGGGCGGCATGCCGTCACGTGCAGTGACACCGTCATCGAACGATAACGCCGCCTGGGCCGACTGCGGTGCTATCGCAGCCCACATGGCCAAACAGAACGTGTTGCTGATCGTCGTCGATCAATGGCGGGGTGACTGCGTCCCGCACATCCAGCGCGCGGACGGACAGGCTTCGGTCCTCCGCACGCCGAACCTGGACCGCATCTGCCGCGAGGGCACCACCTTCCGCAACCACGTCACTACGACCGTCCCCTGTGGCCCGGCGCGTGCCAGCCTGCTGACCGGGCTGTACCAGATGAACCATCGCGCCTGCCAGAACACCATCCCGCTCGATGCCCGGCACGACACGCTGCCCCGCGCCCTGCGACGTGCCGGCTACGAGCCCGCACTCGTCGGCTACACCACGACAGCCCCCGACCCCCGCACCACGGGGCCGGCCGACCCACGCTTCACCGAGCTGGGCGACGTCATGGATGGCTGGCGCCCGGTGGGCGAGTTCGGCCCAGGCCACGACGCCTATTTCGGCTGGCTCGCACACCAGGGCTACGCGCTGCCGCCCAACCGCGACGACATCTGGCTGCCAGAGGGCGAGGACGCCGTACCAGGCGCCACCCACCTGCCGGCCCGTATCCCCGCCCATCTCTCGGACACGACCTACTTCACCGAACGGGCATTGGAATACCTCAAGGGCCGCAACGGGCTGCCGTTCTTCCTCCATCTCGGCTACTACCGCCCGCATCCGCCCTTCGTCGCGAGCGCGCCCTACAACGCCATGTATTCGCCCGCCGACATGGTGGCTCCCGTGCGGGCCGACAGCGCGGAGGCCGAGGCCGAGCAACACCCGCTGCTGCGTTTCTACCTCGACAAGTCGCTCAGCAAGAGCTTCTTCCAAGGCGCCGAAGGCTTTGTCCGCACCCTGGACGAGGCCGCCATCCGCCAGATGCGTGCCACCTATTTCGGCATGATGACGGAGGTGGACGACCATTTGGGCCGCGTGCTCGCCTGGCTGGATGAGACGGGCCAGTGGGACGACACGCTGGTGGTCTTCACCTCCGACCACGGCGAACAATTGGGCGATCACCATCTGCTCGGCAAGATCGGCTATTTCGACCAGAGCTTCCGCATCCCCCTGGTGATCCGCGCCCCTGGCCAGCCCGGCGGCGGTATCCTCGATGCGCCGACCGAGAGCATCGACCTGATGCCGACCATGCTGGACTGGCTGGGCGCGCCCGTGCCGCACACGATCGACGGGCGCAGCCTGATGGACTTCGTCCGTGGCGGCCGGCCGGACCGGTGGCGCACCGAACTGCACTACGAATACGATTTCCGGGACATCCACTACTCCCGTCCCGAAGCCGAGCTCGGCCTGGGCATGGAGGAGGCGAGCCTCTGCGTCGTGCAGGATGCGAACTACAAATACGTGCACTTCGCCGCCTTGCCGCCGCTGTTCTTCGACCTGCGTGCCGACCCGGACCAGTTCCGCAACCTGGCCGCTGATCCAAGCCACGCAGCCCTGGTGCGCGACTACGCCCAGCGCGCGCTGTCCTGGCGGCTGCAGCACGCGGACCGCACGCTGACGCATTATCGCTCCACCCCCACCGGCCTCGAACACCGGGAGAGACAACGATGATCACGCTTGCCCGACGCAGCTTGCTGGCCGGCGTCGCCTTGGCGTTGCCCCGCTTCGCCATCGCGCAATCCGACACGCGCCCCACCATCACGGTGGCCGTGCAGAAAATCAGCAACAGCAACACACTGGACCCGCTGCGCGAGCAGTCCAACGTCGGCACCCGGCTCAGCCTGTTCCACATCGAGCGGCTGATCGACCTTGACTACCAGGGCCAGCTGCAGCCGGTTCCGGGGCTGGCCACCGCCTGGCGCCGTATCGACGATAGGACGATCGAGCTGGATCTTCGCCGCAACGTGCGCATGCATAACGGCGACGAGTTCACCAGCGACGATGTGCTGGCCAGTTTCAGCGCCGCCCACATGTTCGGCGACACCCATCCGACCAGCCAGGGCAAGACCCTGCCGCTGTCGGGCAGCATGGTCACCACGCGTCGCAGCAAGGACCTGCCGGCCGAGATCCCGCCGGTCGGCCGCCGCTTCTGGCCGGCGCTGGACCGGGTCGTCGCCGTGGACAAGTACACGGTGCGGTTCGTCAACGCGACGCCCGATGTGACGATGGAGGGGCGCCTTTCCACCCTTGCCAGCGGCATCATCAGCGGGCGGGCTCTCGAGGAGGCCGCGTCCTGGTTGGACTACGCACGCGCGCCGATCGGCACCGGGCCCTACAAGGTGCGCGAATTCCGGCCGGACGTGTCGCTGACGCTGGACGCGCATGACGACTACTGGGGCGGTCGGCCGCCGATCCGCACGTTGCGCCTGGTGGAGGTGCCGGAAACCAGTGCCCGTATCAACGGCCTGCTCACCGGCGAATACCAATTCGCCGCCGACGTGCCGCCGGACCAGATCGCCGGGGTGGAGGGCCACGCCGGGTTCGAGGTGCAGGGTGGCACGATCCCGAATATCCGCCTGACCGCCTTCGACATGCACCATCCGGCCTTGCAGAACCCGAAGGTGCGGCTGGCGATGGCCCATGCCATCGACCGCAGGCAGATCGTGGACAGCCTGTGGGATGGGCGGACGTCGGTCCCGGCCGGGCTGCAGTTCCCGTTCTACGACGGGATGTTCGTCCAGGGCTGGACGGTGCCGGAGTACGACCCGGGGATGGCGCGCGACCTGCTGAAACAGGCCGGCTATAAGGGTGATCCTATCCCCTACCGGTTGTTGAACGACTACTACACGAACCAGGTCGCCAGCGGCCAGGTGCTGGTGGAGATGTGGCGCCAGGCCGGGCTGAACGTCGAGATCGGCATGAAGGAGAACTGGACCCAGATCCTCGAACGCGGGCCGACCCGCGGCATCCGCGACTGGTCGAACTCCGCCTCGTTCAACGATCCCGTGTCCAGCATCGTCAGCCAGCACGGCCCGAACGGCGAGCAGCAGCAGTATGGCGAGTGGACCAATGCCGAGATGAACACGCTGTCCTACGCGCTGGAGACGAGCACGGACCGACCCCAACGCCATGCGATCTTCGCCCGCATGCTGCAGATCTGCGAGCGGGAGGATCCGGCCTACAGCGTGCTGCACCAGAACGCGACATTCACCGGCAAGCCCAAGTCGATCGGCTGGAAGGCGGCGCCGTCCTTCGCAATGGACTTCCGGCCGAAGAACTGGGCCTGAACCCGACGGGTATGGCCGCCCTCGTCACGATCGCCAGCCTCACCGTCGCCTTCCGCGGCGTGGTCGCCCTGCATGGGATCGACCTTCATCTGAGCCGCGGCGAAAGCCTCGGCCTGGTCGGCGAGTCCGGCTGCGGCAAGTCCGTCACGTGGCTGGCGGCTCTCGGCCTGCTGCCGCGGTCCGCCGCGGTCACCGGCAGTGTGACGCTGGATGCAACCGAACTGTTGGGCCAGCCGCAATCCGTGTTGGACGGCGTCCGCGGCGGCCGTATCGCAATGATCTTCCAAGACCCGGCAAGCGCGCTGAACCCCGTGCACCGGATCGGCCGGCAAGTGGCCGAGGCCGTTCGCCTGCACCGCGGGCTGTCGGGCGGCGCTGCCCGTGCCGAGGCGCTGCGCCTGCTGGAGCAGGTCGGCATCCCCGGCGCCCGGGCACGCATGGATGCCTACCCGCACGAGATGTCCGGCGGCCAGAACCAGCGCGTGATGATCGCCGCGGCCCTGGCCGGTCAGCCGGAAGTGCTGATCGCCGACGAGCCCACCACGGCGCTCGACGTCACGATCCAGGCGCAGATCCTCGACCTGCTCGCCCAACTGCGCCGTGAGACCGGGATGGCGCTCGTCCTGATCAGCCACGATCTCGGCGTGGTCGCCGACATGTGCGACCGCGTCTGCGTGATGTATGCCGGCCGGATCATGGAGGAGGCCCCCACGTCGTCCCTGTTCGCGCGCCCGGCCCATCCGTATGCCGCCGGGCTGCTCGGCGCGCTGCCGCCGCTCGCGGGGCCGCGCCGCAGACTGCCCGCCATTCCCGGGCGGGTGCCGGAGCCATGGGCGATGCCGCCCGGCTGTGCCTTCGCGCCACGCTGCGACCATCATGTCGCGTCCTGCGACGCCGCCACCCCCGCGCTCGACCTCGTCGCACCGCGCCATCGCGCCGCCTGCATCCGGGCTATGCCGGAACGGCCCGGCGCGTGAGCCTGCTCGAATTGGCCGGCGTCGGCCGCAGCTACGCCCAGCGCCGCGGCTGGCTCGGCCGCAGCACCGTCGTGCGCGCGGTGGACGGGGTCAGCCTTTCGGTCGAGCCTGGCCGCACGCTGGGCGTGGTGGGCGAGTCGGGTTGTGGCAAATCCACCACCGGGCGGCTCGCGCTCGGGCTGGAGGCGCCGGATACGGGCATGGTGCGCTTCGCCGGGTCGGCCATGCCGGCGGCAGGGACGCCGGCCTGGCGCACGCTGCGCGCCCGCATGCAACTGGTGCCGCAGGACCCGTTGGGTGCACTGGACCGCCGGATGCGGGTACGGGCACAGATCGCCGAGCCGCTGCTGATCCACGGCATCGCAGAGGTGGAGGACCGCGTGGCAGCGCTGCTGGAGGATGTGGGGCTGCGGCCGGACCAGGCCGCCCGGCATCCGCACGCGCTGTCCGGCGGGCAGCGGCAGCGCGTGGTGCTGGCCCGCGCGCTCGCCACGTCGCCCGAACTGCTGGTGTGCGACGAGCCGGTCTCTGCGCTCGACGTGTCGATCCAGGCGCAGATCGTGAACCTGCTGATGGCGCTGCAGGCCGCGCGCAACCTGGCGATGGTGTTCATCAGCCACGACCTCCGCATCGTGCGGCAGGTGAGCCATGAGGTCGCGGTCATGTATCTGGGCCGCGTGATCGAGCGCGGCGATCCGGACGCCGTGTTCACCCAGCCGGCGCACCCCTACGCACGCGCGCTGGTCGGCTCGATCCCGGGCAGCGGCCATCGCGTCGTGTTGCCGGGGGAACCGCCCGACCCGGCGGACCGGCCGGGCGGCTGTGCGTTCCACCCGCGGTGCCCGTTGGCCGTGGCACGCTGCCGGGTGGACATCCCGGCGCTGGATGCGGTGCCGGGGGACGGCCGACTGGTGGCCTGCCACGTCGTGCACGGCGATGCCAGCGCCCGTCCGTCACGGAACAGGGTCGAGGAACTGGCCGCACGATGACACTGCCGCGCCGCGTCCTGCTGACCGGTGCCGCCTCGGCGCTGCCGCGCTTCGCCATCGCGCAGGCGGACACGCGCCCGTCGCTGACCATCGCGGTGCAGAAGATCGCCAATACCGGCACCCTGGAGCCGTTGCGCGAGCAGTCTTCCAACGCCAGCGAACACTACCTCGCAGCCATGCTGGAGACGCCGATCGCGCGCAATCAGCAACACTGGCTGGAGCGGATGCCCGGGTTGGCCACCGCGACCCGCCGCATCGATGACCGGACCGTGGAGCTGACGCTGCGTCCCGGCGTGACGTTCCACGACGGCAGCGCCCTCACCGCCGAGGATATCGCCTGGAACTTCACGACACGGATGTTCGGGCCCGGCCTGCCGGCGGACGTCGCCGCCGTGGCCCGCCGGCACTGGCCGGACCTCGACCGCGTCGAGGCCACCGGGCCGCTGACCGTCCGCGTCATCAACAAGACGCCCGATGTCACGATGGAGGGCCGCCTGTCCGCCGGCGGCAGCGAAGTTGTGAGCCCGCGCTCGTTCAAGACGCCGTGGATAGACTATGCCCGCGCGCCCGCCGGCACCGGCCCCTACAAGCTGCGCGCGTTCCGGCCGGACGTGTCGCTGATCCTCGACGCGCATGACGAATACTGGGGCGGCCGTCCGCCTTGTCGCAGCCTGCGCTTCCTGGAAGTGCCGGAGGCCGCAGCGCGCGCCAACGGACTGCTCTCGGGCGAGTATGACCTGGCCTGCGACATCCTGCCGGACCAGATCGCCACCATCGAGGCCACCGGCCGCCACCTCGTCCGCGGCGGCCCCGTGCCCAACCACCGCATCGTCAATTTCGATGCGCACCACCCGGCGCTTGCCGACCCGCGCGTGCGCCTGGCCATGGCGCAGGCGGTTGACGGCCGCGCCATCGTGGACAGCCTGTGGTCCGGCCGCACCACCGTTCCCCCCGGCCTGCAATTTCCGTTCTACGGCCCCATGCTGCTCCCGGACTGGACTGTCCCGCCCACCGACCCCGCCGCTGCCCGGGCCTTGCTGAAGGCCACCGGCTATAAGGGTGATCCGATCCCCTACCGTATCCGCGACAACTACTACGTGGCCCAAACCGCCACCGCCCAGGTGCTTGCCGCGATGTGGCAGGATGTCGGGCTGAACGTGCAGATCGGCATTCGCGAGAACTGGTCCCAGGTGCTGGAAAAGACGCCGCAGCGCGGTCTGCGCGACTGGTCCAACAGCGCCACGTTCGACGACCCGGTTTCCTCCATCGTGAACCAGGAAGGCCCCGATGGGGCGCAGCAGGCGGTGGGCGAGTGGGCCAACGCCGAGATGAACCGCCTCTGCATGGCGATGACGGCCAGCACCGACCTCACAGCGCGACGCGGCATGTTCGCGCGCATGCTGCAGATCTGCGAGCGGGAGGACCCGGCCTATATCGTGCTGCACCAGAACGCGAACTTCACCGGTGTCCGCAAATCGCTGCCTTGGCCGGGCACGGCGTCGTTCTACGTGGACCTTTCGCCGCGTGGCCTGGCGTGATCCGCTTCGGGTTGCTGCGGCTCGGCCGCGCGCTGCTGACGGTGCTGCTGGTGGTGACCTTCGCCTTCGTCGTCCTGCGCCTGTCGGGCGACCCGGCGCTGCTCATCATGTCGCCCGACGCGCCGCCCGAGGCGATCGCCGCCTTCCGCCACGCCTGGGGGTTGGACCGGCCCATCTGGGTGCAATACGCGAGCTACTTCGCCAACATCGCGCATGGCGACCTGGGTCAGTCCATGCGCGACGGGCGCCCCGCCATCCAACTGGTGGCCGAGCGCATCCCGGCCACCCTCGCGCTCACGCTGCCGGCCTTGGCGTTGAAGATCTGCCTCGGCATCCCCGCCGGCGCCTATGCAGCCCTGCACCGCGACACGGCCGTCGACCGTGCCGTGATGGCGGTGGCGACCGCCGGGTTCACGGTGCCGTCCTTCGTGCTCGGGCTGGTGCTGGTGCTGGTGTTCGCCGTCCAACTGCATTGGTTGCCGTCGGGCGGCGAGCAGGGCTGGGGCAGCGCCGTGCTGCCCGTGATCACGCTCGGCCTGGGCGGGGCCGCGATCTTGGCACGGTTCACCCGCTCGGCGATGCTGGAGGTGTTGGGACAGCCCTATATCCGCACCGCCAGCGCGCGGGGCCTGCCGTGGGCCGCGGTGGTGCGCCGCCATGCCCTGCCGAATGCGGCGATCCCGACGGTGACCATCGTGGGCTTCATGGTCGGCAGCCTGATGGCCGGCGCCGTGGTGGTGGAGAGCGTGTTCAGCTGGCCCGGCGTCGGCCGGCTGCTGGTGGTGGCGGTGTCCAACCGCGACCTCGGCGTCGTGCAATGCATCCTGCTGCTGGTGGCGACTACGATGGTGGCGGCCAACCTGGTCGTGGACCTGCTCTACGGCGTGCTAGACCCGCGGCTGCGCGATGCGGCCGGCGCCTGATGTCGGTGAGCGTGCTGGGCCACGGGGTACGGCGTCGCGCACCGTGGACCGTGTCGGCGGCGGTCACGTGGCTGGCGCTGATGCTCGCCGTGGCGTTGTTCGCCGACCGGCTTTGCCCCTATGGCATCACGGCGCTCGACCTGCGGGCCCGGCTGCAACCGCCGGTGGGCTTGGGCGGGCATTGGGCCCACGCGTTGGGGACGGACGAGTTGGGGCGGGATGTGCTGTCCCGACTGATCGTGTCCATCCGCATCTCGCTGCTGATCGCGATGGGGGCGACGGTGATCGGGACCGTGCTCGGCACGACGGTCGGCCTGGTCGCGGCGCAGTTCCGCGGCTGGGTGGAACAGGCGGTGCTGATGTTGATCGACTTCCAGGCCGCGCTGCCGTTCCTGATCATGGCGCTGGCGGTGCTGGCTTTCTTCGGCAACGCGCTGCCGCTGTTCGTCGGGCTGATGGGCTTCTACGGCTGGGAGCGCCATGCCCGCATCGCCCGCGGGCTGGCGATCTCCGCGGGCGGACAGGGCTATGCGGCGAGTGTGCGGCAATTGGGGGCGGGGCCGTTGCGCGTGTACGGCCGCCACATACTGCCGAACATCGCCGCCACGTTGATCGTGTCGGCCACGCTGTCGTTTCCGGACATCATCCTGCTCGAGAGCGGGCTGTCGTTCCTGGGCCTGGGGGTGCAGCCGCCGCTGACCTCGCTCGGTAACATGGTGGGCTACGCGCGGGACTACCTGCAACGGGCGCCGTGGATCCTGCTGGCACCCGGCGTGACGATCGTGCTGACGACCCTGTGTATCGGGATCGCGGGTGACTGGCTGCGGGACCGGTTGGATCCCACGCTGGACTGACCGCGCACCCGGCGCGGTGTCATAATCTTGCAATTGGGCAGTCGTTCCGGTGGCGGGTAGACAGCCGGCCATGTCGTCCAACCTACCGCCCACGGGGGCCGCACTTCGTCTGCATGGGCTGGTCAAGGCTTGGCCCGGCGGCAAGGCACTCGACGGCGTCAGCCTGGTGGACACGATCCCCGGCATCGCGCTGCCCTACTTAGGGTCCGCCTTTGGTATATTCCTGCTGGCCGTATTCGCCTCCACCGACCAGGGCGTCGACTGGTCGGTGATTAGCGCCGCGACCCTCATAACCGCGGCGCCGTTGCTGATTGCCTTCCTGATTTTCCAACGCCAGTTTATCAAGAGCTTCATGCGGGCCGGTATCCGGTGACACCGGACAAGCAAACGCACAGAGCGCATCATGGCTTACGAGTATGACACGGCATACGGGCTGATCCGCCTGATCCAGACCGCCCAGGGTTGGCTGATCGAATTGGGAACGGAGCAGTCGGTTTTGTTCGCATCGGCGGACGCCGCCATCGCCGCGCTCCTCTCGGGCAAGTCGGATCTGGCACCGCTTGCCCGGCACGATGTTCCGGACGTGCCATCGGATCTGCTGCACTGACACCGACGGCGGAGCATCTCTGACCCGCCGCCGACTGGCACGGCGTTACATGCTGGGTCGGGCGGGGTAAGCCGGGTCGGGCAAGAACGGGAACGGTCCGGGGTCGCCGTCATCCGTAGCATCGGCAGCGTGCGTGTGAGGGACGACAGCCAGCCGCTGTTTAGGACGGTCAGGCGAACGGCAAGGCCAGCGCCAGACTGGCACGATGGTGACCACTCCGGACAGCGCGATGTTGCTGAGGGCGCGCCGGAACCGCTCGTCGGCCGTTTCCGCGACGTAGTTGGTCGTACCGTACGCCATCGGCTGCCCGAAGTGCCGAGCGTGCAACTACGAGCAGGATGGCGGGAGCGCGAATGAAGCTTCCATGACTGACGGGCGGCATCACCTAGACACTCCGGCTGATGTCACAAAACGGAAACTAGGCACCCGCTGCCAGCCAATTTACCCCTGCTACGGAATAGGACTGGAACCCTGCTCATGCAGATCGCGGCGTGTCTGCTCGCAGCCGACCTGCCCCGTGCCCCCGCCGTGGCGCAGACACAGCCGCAGACCGTGCCCCAGGGATCGCGACTCAGGTGCCGGATGGCAGCAGCTAGCGTTCCCACTGGCCCCGGCAGCGCAGCGGGCACGGATGGTGACGATGCGCCGGCGCGACACGCGACCCACCCGATCCTGATCGTGACCGACGCCTGGCACCCACAGGTCAACGGTGTCGTCCGTACCTTGTCCATGGTGGCGGGGGCGTTGCGGAACATGGGGCATGTGGTGGAGGTGATCGGGCCCGATCGCTTCCGGAGCATACCATGCCCGACCTACCCCGGTATCCGCATCCCGCTGCTGACGCCGGGCCAGTTGGGCCGCATGATCGACGCCATCCGGCCCGGCACCCTGCACATCGCCACCGAAGGGGTGCTGGGCTGGTTCGCACGGCGCTGGGCCCGTCGGCGGGGCCTGCCGTTCACCACCAGCCTGCACACACGCTTCCCGGAATATATCGAGGCCCGCACCGGTATCCCCGCCCGGATCGGCTGGATGGTGATGCGCCATTTCCACGCCGCCTCCTCCGGCACGATGGCGGCGACGCCGGGCCTGCTGCGTGAGATGGAGGGCCGGGGCTTCCGCCACCTGCGGCAGTGGTCACGTGGCGTGGACGTATCGCGTTTCCAACCGGAGGTCCGGCGGGACTGGAAGCTGCCCCGGCCGGTGTTCGTGTCGGTGGGCCGTGTGGCCGTGGAAAAGAACCTCCCGGCCTTCCTGGACCTGGATCTGCCGGGATCGAAAGTGGTTGTGGGCGATGGCCCAGGATTGGCCGCGTTGAAGCGCCGTTATCCTTCGGTGCTGTTCACCGGAGCGCTATCCGGCGCTCCCTTGGCGGAGGCGTTTGCGGGAGCGGACGTTTTCGTGTTTCCGTCGCGAACAGACACATTCGGGTTGGTGCTGCTGGAAAGCATGGCCTGCGGAACGCCCGTGGCAGCCTTTCCAGTGTGCGGACCGGTCGATGTCGTGGTGCCGGGAACCGGCGTGCTGGACGATGACCTGAGTGTGGCAGCCCTCGGTGCCTTGCGATTGGACCGCGCCGTGTGCCGGGCGCATGCCGAGCGGTGTTCGTGGGATGACTGCGCGCAGCTGTTCCTGAGTCATCTCGTGCCTTTGCAGAGCTATGCCGTCCCGGAGAAACACGCATGATCGACATCGACCAGGGCCACACCGCGGATCCATGGACCGAGGGCCGCTGCATGACCGAGGCCCCGTGGCTGCATTCGTCTGCCGTGGTGCACCGAACCCGGATGGGGGCGTGGACGGTGTTGAGTGAACGATGCCGGGTTAGCGACAGTACGCTGGACGACTACACGTACCTTATGCAGGACGTGCAGGTGTTCAATGCCGCTATCGGCAAGTTCGGCAATGTGGCGTCCGCGGTGCGGATCAACCCGACGAACCATCCCATGGAGCGTGCCTCGCTGCACCACTTCACCTATCGCACCCGCTCGCACGGGCTGGGCCCGGAGGACGACGCGGCGGTGTTCGCCTGGCGCATGAGCCACCGGGTCACGATCGGGCACGACGTCTGGATCGGGCACGGGGCGATCCTGCTGCCCGGCGTGTCGGTGGGCACGGGGGCCGTCGTGGGCGCCGGGGCGGTCGTGACCAAGCCGGTGGCGGCATACACGATCGTGGCGGGCAACCCGGCGCGGATGATCCGACGCCGGGTTGGCGAGGACGTGCAGGCTGCGCTGGAACGCATCGCCTGGTGGGATTGGCCACGCGACCGGCTGGCCGCGGCGATGGAAGACTTCCGCAACATGGATGCCAGGGGCTTCGCGGCGAAGCATGATGTAGGGTGACCCGCGGTCCTGACCCGGGAGACACAGGCACCATGGTAGGCGACACGAACGTTCGGGCTGGCCAGTGCCATTGCGGCGCGGTGCGTTTCGAGGTGACGCTGAGCGAGGGTTTCGACTCGATCCGTCGCTGCACGTGCTCTTGCTGCCGAATGCGCGGTGCCGTCGTTGTCATGGCGAAAATGGGCGGGATCAAGATCCTGCAGGGCGAGGAGACGTTGAGGAGCTACCGTTTCCATAGCGGATCAGCGCCGCACTTCTTCTGTTCCCACTGCGGAATCTACACGCATCATCAACGACGCTCCAACCAGACGCTATATGCCGTGAACGTCGCTTGTCTGGATGGGGTAAGCCCGTTCGACTTTGCCGAGGTGCCTGTCATGGATGGCGTCAATCATACGAACGACACCGGCAGGCCAACCCGTCGCGCAGGGACGCTCCGCTTCATCCCAGCGGACTAACGGCCGCTGTCAGCCGACGACCGCCGGCAATGCCGTCGAGCGGGACGAAGCGCGGTTTTGCCACGAAGCGCGGGCCGCGTGAGGCGAGCGAAACCGTTCCTACGGGACGCCCATCGCTGACCTCATGCAGGATACGAGGGCATGGCCAAGGTCGGTCGCGGGTAAAGTCACCACCCGGCAGTCATCGATGGCGGGCACATTGCTCCATATCACGTAATCGCTTCGATGGTCGGCCAGGCCGGTTGCCGCGAAGGTGGTTGGCAGGCTCGGTTGGTGGTCACCGTAAAGCGCCAGCCATCCTGTACCCGCGCCGGTGGCGATGTCCGCCACGGTTCGGGCGAGAAACCCGATCATCCGGTCGGTTCCTTGCAGATGCCAAAGCCATTGCGCCAGCTGGCCAGCCTCTGGAACCGTCCGCAGCGCCGCCGGCAACGGCACCGCCTCACCGGGTTTCGGCTCACCCCACGGGCCATGCGCCTCCATCGTCGCCGCAAAGACGAACACATGGGGGCCGTGGCGGCGCAGAACCGTCGCTACGACCTCGCCAACCGCTTCGTCCGAGACCCAATCGCCCCTCCGCTTGGCGGCCACGAACGCCTCCGGACCGACAAGCTCGTCGAAGCCGAGCAGGGGCATGACATTGCTGCGCGCGTAGAACCGCAGATCGAACGGATGGACGAAAACCGTACGGTAGCCGGACTCCCTGGCCATGCGGATGAGGGACGGCAGCAGGGGGTCCCCGGTCTGGGCAAATGCCTCGTATGGATTGAAGCGGTCCAGGCCGAGCACCTCTTCCGTCACGCCCGTCAGGACGGCGAACTCGGTGCGGACCGTGTTCGCGCCCCACGCCGGAACGTCGAGGCAACCGCGCTGCACGGCCGACGCTGCCAGCGCGTCGATGTGCGGCAGCGATCCCGCGAGCTCCGGATGCAGCCGGGCCGGATCGAAGAACGACTCGGCCTGCACCAGCACGACCGGACCGGCCCCTGTGGGAAACGGCTTGAGCATGGCGGCGGTGGCGGCCGCGGTTTGGCGGCGCGCCGGGCGTTCGGCTGCCGCGGTCGTGGCGTGGATCGCCAGGCAGGCGAGTGGGCCGAGCGCCGCTGCGTCCTGCGCCGCATCCCGCGATACCGTCAGCCGGCGTGTGTAGAAGGCGGCCAGGCGCTGCAACAGGGCAGGCCAGGAGGATGGAACGGCGAAGCAGCCGTAGGCCAGGCCGGCGCACAGGACGGCATCGACGCTTGCCCCAAGGATCGAGCGTGACCATAACGGTGGCTCGGCCCAGGCCAGTCCCATGGCGACCAGCGCGATCGCGGCCGCGGCACCGGCCAGGACCCAGGCCGATCCGGCGAATGGCAAATAGAGGCTTGGGTGCCGTACAACCTCCAGAAGCTCCGCCCGGTCGGCGAACACGACCGGCTCGTCCAGCACGATCCGCTTCACCCGGTCGGCCAACGACAATCCGCCGGCGAGCGCGCCGATGACCAGGCCGGCGAACAAGGGACGCGCGGTGGCGCCGAACACCGCGGCAAAGCCGAGCAGGACCGGCGCCGCATCGAGTGCGACGGCGAGTGCGGCGACCCGCCACAGGGGCCGGGCGCCGGCGCCACGGCGCAAGATTAGCTCCCAGCAGGCGAGGCAAAGCGCGAGGCCAGCCAAAATCCGCATCATGGTGTTGCGGGGCCACCCGGGCCTGCCGAAGCGCCCTCAGAGCTGGGCGGCACTACTGACCGGGCAGGATGTGAAAGTGGACTCCGCGCAGGATCCGGTCCCCGGCCCAGGCCGGTAGCAGGTCTGCGGCCACGAGGCCCAGGGCAAGCAGGCGCGGAAAGACGATGCGGGGACGGCGCCGGTCGAGTCCGCGCCGGACGATCGCCACAGTTTGGTCCAGCGACAGGAGAAACGGTTTGTCGCCGATGAACCGGTCCGTCATCGGCGTGTCGAAGAAGCCTGGAACGATCACGCTGACGGTGACCCCGCGAGGGCCCAGGAACGCCCGCAATCCTTCGCCATAGGCCCGCACGCCTGCCTTGCTGGCGCTGTAGCCCGGACTGAACGGCAGGCCTCGAAGCCCCGCCACCGACGAGACGACCGCGATATGCCCGGCGCCGCGTGCGAGGAGGCGTGGCAGCATCGGCTCCATCGTGTTCATGATGCCGAGCAGGTTCGTACGGACCTGGAGCGACGCGAGCGCCAGCCCCTCCGGCGTGCCATCGGCTGCAGGGCCGGCGGACACGCCAGCGCACGCCGCGATCAAGTCCAACGGCAAAGCGTCATCGGCCTCAAGCACCCACCGGCCCAGCCTGTCGGCATCACCAACGTCGATCAGGCCCGTTGCCACCTTGGCTCCCGCAGCCCGACAGCGACTGGCGGTGTCATCCAGACGTGCCGCATTTCTCCCGGTCAACCATAGCGTGACGCCCGGCGCAGCGTAGGATACAGCAAGGCCGGCACCCAGCCCGCTCGAGGCACCGGTGACCAGGATGGAGTTCGGAGGCGATTTCACCACGCTCGCCGCGATAACGTCCATGCCTCAGGCACGCCAGAACGGCAGGTCCAGGCCGAATACTTGGTGCAGCAAGCAAGCCGGGCCGGGTGCAGGGCACCGGGAGTTGCGCTTGGGCGACAGGCAGCCTGGAAGCGCAACAGGATCGGGCAGATAGACACATTTAGTGATATGCCGCATCTGGATGACGCGGTGCAATAGTGTCACACGCTGCAAGGCCATGGCGGCGTGCGGAGCGCTTGTTGCCTTAGATCGGGCGTGACAGCGTGCGACGCTCGCCCGAGACGTTGGTGGGACGGAGTTAAGATTTGGACGGATCAGGACCCGTGGCGCAGAACCCGGCATCCGGGCACGACGAGCCGATCGCCATCGTCGGCGTCGCCTGCCGGTTTCCCGGTGCGCCTGACTTGGCCGCGTTCGAGGACCTTCTTGCCGGCGGACGGGATGCCGTGAGCCAGATCCCGGACGATCGATGGGTGAAGGAGCGCTATTTCCACCCCGATCGTGGGCATCGCGGCAAGACGTACACCTTTGCCGCTGGCACGCTCGGCACGGTGGGCGAGTTCGATGCCGCGTTCTTCGGGATTTCGCCGCGTGAGGCGGCGCAGATGGACCCGCAGCAGCGGCTCCTGCTGGAGCTGGCGCACGAAGCCATTGAAGATGCCGGGTTGGACGGTGCCAAACTCGCCGGAACGCCGGTCGGAGTCTATGTGGGTGGCTCGTCCTGGGATTACCTGACGCTCCACACGGGCGATCCATCGATCATGGATGCCTATGCCATGACGGGCGCCACGCTGTGTTCGCTGGCAAACCGTGTGTCCTACGCCTTCGACCTACGCGGCCCCAGCTTCACCATGGACACGGCCTGCTCGTCCTCGCTGGTGGCGCTGCACCAGGCCTGTGAGGCGATCCGGATCGGGCAGGTGCCCATGGCCCTGGTCGGCGGCGTGAGCCTGCTGCTGGCCCCGCACAGCTTCATCGGGTTCTCCGCGGCATCGATGCTGTCGCCACGCGGGAAGTGCCACGCGTTCGATGCCCGGGCAGATGGGTATGTCCGATCCGAGGGCGGGGCCCTGATCGTGCTGCGGCCCTTGCGCGACGCGCTGGCGGCGGGCGACGTCATCCGGGCCGTGGTGCGGGGCACGGGCGTGAATTCGGATGGGCGCACCACGGGATTCTCGCTGCCGAACAAGGTTGCCCAGGCCGACCTGCTGCGGGCGGTCTACTCGCGGTTCGAGATCGATCCGCGGGACCTGAACTACGTGGAGGCACATGGCACCGGCACGCCGGCCGGCGACCCGATCGAGGCCGCGGCCTTGGGCGAGGTGCTGGGGCGACACCGCGCATCTCCGCTGCCAATCGGGTCGGTGAAGACGAATATCGGACATTTGGAGGCCGCGAGCGGCTTGGCCGGCCTACTGAAAGTGGTGGTGGCGCTGGGCAGCGGCATGATCCCGGCGTCACTCCACTGCGAGACGCCGAACCCGGCCATCCCGTTCGCCGACCTGAACCTGTCGCTGGTGTCGAAGGAACTGGCGATGACCAAGGGACGCCGGGTTGCCGGCGTCAATTCGTTCGGCTTCGGCGGCACGAACGCACATGCGGTGCTGGAATCGGCCCGGCTGCCACGGCAGCGCGAGTCCCACCGACTGGCGGACCCGGCAGAGGTCGAGACGCCGTTGGTCCTGACCGCCCGGTCGGAGGCAGCCCTGCGCTGCCTCGCCGCGAGCTGGTTGGGTATGCTGCAAGCCGGCGACGTCGATGCCGCCCTCATCCGCGGGGCTGCGGTGTCACGGGAACAGCACCAGCACCGCCTCGTCGTGTCCGGACGCACGACCCGCAGCCTGGCCGCCGCGTTGGCCGACTGGCTCGACGGCCGCGGCAGCCACGACGTGGCCGCCGGTCGAGCGGTGGCGGGCAAGATCGCCTTCGTGTTCTCCGGCAATGGCAGCCAGTGGGCCGGCATGGGGCTGGCCGCCGCCGAGCATAATGCAACGTTCCGCGCCGCGTTGGCGGACGTCGACCGCACGTTGCTGCCGATGCTCGGGTGGTCCGTGGTGGATCGGCTGGCCGACGCGGACGAGAGTGCCGTGCACGACACCAGCGTGGCGCAACCGCTGCTGTTCGCCATCCAGGTCGCGACCGTGGCCGGGCTTCGCGAGGCAGGCGTGCAGCCAAGTTTCTTCATGGGGCACAGCGTGGGGGAGGTTGCGGCGGCCTGGGCGGCCGGGTCGCTCAGCCTTGACCAGGCCTGCCGGGTCATCGCAGCACGAAGCCGGCTGCAATCGCAAACGGCTGGCCATGGCAGGATGGGCGTGCTGGCGCTGCCGGCGGCCCGCGCCGTGCAGATGCTGTCGGACACCGGGCTGGAACTCGCAGCCTACAACGCGTCGAACGCCATCACCGTCGCCGGGCCCGGCACGTCGCTCGACGCCCTTGCCGAACGGGCCGGCCGCGAGCGCGTTGCGTTCACCGCGCTCGACCTGGATCACGCGTTCCACAGCGCCGCCATGGACCCGATCGAACGACCGTTGCTGGCAGAGTTGTCCGACTTGAATGCGCCGGTCTGTTCGCCGGAGTTCGTCTCCACGGTGACCGGTGGGAACCTTGCCAATGGCGCCCGGCTGGATGCCGCCTATTGGTGGCGCAACGTGCGCGACCCGGTGCGATTCGCGCAGGCCGCGGCGGAGCTGGTGAGCCAGGGGGTCCGCATCGTCGTGGAGATCGGGCCGCAGCCTGTCTTGCAGGCCTATGTCCACGATGCCTTCCGACAGGTGGATGCGACCGGCAGGGTCCTGTCCACGCTGACCCGGCGGGCTCCCAAAGGACGGGACGGGATCGCGGTGGCCGCCGCGCGCTGCCATGTCGCCGGGTGCGACATACGGGGATCGGAGCCGTTCTCCGGACCTCACCGGCACCGGGGCTTGCCAGCGTATCCCTGGCAGCGGGAATTGCATTGGCTGGGACGCACCGCCGAGTCGGCCGACACGGCTACGGTACCGCTGGATCATCCTCTGCTCGGCGCTCGCCTTGACACCGCCTCGCCTGCCACGGAGTGGTCGAGCCAGCTTGGCCCATCCCTGCAGACCTGGCTTGCCGACCACGTCGTCGGCGGCGCCACCGTCGCGCCGGCTGCCGCGTTGATCGAGATGGCGCTGGCCGCGGCCCGGACGCGCCATCCGGAGGCAGAGGTTCTGGAGGTGCTGGATTTCGAGATCTCCCGCCCGCTGACCTTCGAGGCCGACTTGCTCCGCGAGGTCCGGTTGAAGGTTGCCAGCGTCGGGACCGGCAACAGGTTCGAGATCTCGTCCCGGCCGCGGCTGTCGGAGGAGACGTGGATCCTGCACGCGTCCGGCCGGTTCGGCTCGGTCTCGTCTCTTGGTCCAATGCGTCCCAAAGCAGCGCAAGTCGGCGTCGGGTCGTACCGGATGGAGGCTGCCGCCCTCTACGATCACGCGGCCGCGCTGGGCCTCCAATACGGTCCCTGCTTCCAGACCGTGGCCGCCGTGGAGACCGCCGAGGACGAGGCGCATGCGGATGTCGCGCTGGTGCAGTTGCCGGACGGTCCTCTCGCTGCCGGTATGCTGCTGCCGCCCGCCTTGGTCGACGGTGCGTTCCAGGGCCTCGTCGCCCTCGCGATCCGGCTCCTGCCGGCGGGGGACGGCGTCCTGCCCTGGCGGTTCGGGCGGGTGCGGCTGCTGCGGCCGGCAGGGACGGTCCCTTCGACGGCAAGACTGCACGTCACGCGGGTTGGCCCCCGTTCGGTCAACGCGGATGTCTTGCTGCTGGACCAGGCAGGTGAGATCGTGGCGGAGGCACTGGATTGCTGGTTCGTGCGCGTCGCGCTCGGTGCGGCCGATGCTGGGCGGGACAGCCGCCTGTTCCACACCGTGCGCCTGGCCAGCCCGGATCCCCGCCTGGCAGGCATCGCCGGGCCGATGCTGCCGTTGGGGCTTGACTTGGGTCCTGACCTGGACGGCGCCGCTGCGGCCACCGAGTCGGTGCTGCTTGCCGACGCCTTTGTTGCCGCCGCGGCTTACGAAGCTGTCCAGCCGATCCTGTCCGATCCACGGGAACCGTTCACCGTCGGTGAACTGGTAAGGCGCGGGGCCATCACCGCCGCGTCGCGCCCCGGCTTCCATCGGGTGCTGCAATGGCTGGAGGCGGACGGGCTCGTCGTGGCGGACGGCGATGCATGGCGGCTGACCGAGGCCGATGTTCCCGCAGCCGACGATATCCTGCGCACGCTGGTGTTCGATGTCCCCGGTGCCGTCGCCGATGCCGCCTTGCTCGCTTCGGCGGCCGAGGCGCTGCCTAGGCAATTACGCGCCGGCGGCGAGGCGCTGGCGGCGCCGCCGGCCTCGCTGGCCGAACAATTCCTGCACACCTCGCCGGCCGGCATCGCGGCCAGCCAGGCCCTGATCGAGGCGATCCGGCGCATCGCCCGGGCCTGGCCGGCCGGCCAGCCGCTACGGCTGCTTCAGGTCGGGGCGTGGCGTGGCAGTTTCTCCCGCTCGCTGCTGCGCCAGCTTGCCGCCGAGGGGTTGGCGGCGTTGCATCTGGACGCCGTGACAGGCTCCGCCGACCAGCCGGCCCTGGCACGGGCGCTGACGGGGTTTGCGAATACCAAGGCCCTGTCGTGGCCCATGGGACGCGTGCCGGACGAGGCCGCTTGCTACGATGTCATCGTGGGGTTCTGCCCGCTGGCCCTGGGCGGGTTGCAGCACGAGGATCTGGCAGCCTGTCTTCGGCTGGCACCTGGCGGGCTGGCACTGTTCATGGAACCTGCGCCGACCCGCATTTGGTCGATGGTCTGGCCTGCCGCGGTGGACCGCCTCCGCGATGGGGAGAGCTGGTGCGCCGCACTGGCGGCCGCCGGCGGCCTCGACGTGGCATGGCGGGCGGTGCCCGGTTCCTGGCCGGCGAGCCTGATCGCGGCCCAGGGCCCTTCGGCAATCGCGGACGCCGGGAGGGCGACCGAAGCCAACCCGGAGATCGTGCTGGTGGCCGAGGCCGACGATCCGTTGGCCGGCGTGATCACGCACGCGTTGGCGACATCGGGCGCCCGGGCGGCCCGATGCCTGCCGGCCATGCTGTCCCGATCGCGGGACCCGGCCGATGCATCTGCGACCGATATCGTGCTGATGCCGCCTGCGAGCGCTGCGGGCATCGCCGAGTGGCTTGATCGGGTGGCGCGATGCGCGGAGAGCGTGCCTGCTGGCGTGAGACTCAGCGTAATCGTTCGTGACGCGGAAGATCCATCGACCGCAGCCTTTGCCGGCTTGCGTCGCGTCTTGGCCAACGAGGCCCCCGACATTGCCTGCCGCCTGATCTGTCTGGATCGCGGCATGAAGCTGGCCGAGGCGGCGGATCGTGTCGTGTCGGAGATCCTCCACCCGGATGCCGAGGCGGAACTCGGCTGGTCCGCGTCGGGGCGCTCGGTGCCGCGAGTCCGGCTGGGCCTGCCGCTGCCGGCGGTCGAGGCCGGGCCTGCGGCCGCTCTCCGCCTCGCCGTGGCTCGGCCGGGCATGCTGGACACCCTCGGTTGGGACAGGGTCGCTGAGCCGCCGCCGCCCGGGCCTGGACAGGTCGCCATCCAGGTGCGTGCGGCGGGCCTCAACTTCCGTGACGTCATGTGGGCCATGGGCCTGTTGCCGGACGAGGCGCTGCTCGACGGATTTGCCGGCCCGACGCTTGGGTTGGAATGTGCCGGCACGGTGGCGGCGGTCGGGTCCGGTGTCGATGCGTTCGCCCCGGGTGACCGGGTGATGGCGTTCGCGCCGGCCTCGATGGGCAGCTATGCCATGACCGCGGCCCATGCCGTCATGCCGATGCCCGACTCGATGGATTTCGCCGCGGCCGCAACCGTCCCGGTGGCATTTCTGACGGTGGCCTACTCGCTTGGGCACCTCGCCCAACTCCAGCCGGGCGAACGGGTGCTGGTGCATGGCGGAGCTGGCGGCGTCGGGCTGGCGGCCATCCAGTATGCGCGACTGAAGGGCGCCAGCGTCTTCGCCACCGCCGGCTCGCCATCGAAGCGCGCCATGCTCGCCCGCCTTGGGGTGGATGCGGTGCTGGACAGCCGCAGCCTCGGCTTCGCCGACGATGTCATGCGCCTGACCAACGGCAAGGGCGTGGATGTCGTGCTGAATTCGGTCAGCGGCGAGGCGATGGAGTTGAGCCTCGGGCTGATGCAGCCGTTCGGGCGTTTCCTGGAACTGGGCAAGCGGGATTTCTACGGCAATACCGCCGTGGGCCTGCGTCCGTTCCGGCACAACATCTCCTATTTCGGCGTAGATGCCGACCAGCTTCCGCTGCGCCGTCCCGCCCTGGCGGCCGCCTTGTTCGCCGAAGTGGCGGCCTTGATGAAGGACGGCTCGCTGCGCTCGCTGCCATACCGGGCGTTCGATGCCTCCGACGCTGCGGAGGCATTCCGGCTGATGCAGGCCTCCGGCCATATCGGCAAAATCGTGCTGGAGCTTGGACAGGGGCCGGCCGCACCGATGCATCGCCTGGTCGCTCCCGCAGCCCCGAAGCTCGCCGTGCAGCCGGATCGTACCTACGTCGTCACCGGCGGCGCCAACGGCTTCGGCTTGGAGGCAGCCCGCTGGCTGGCGGCCCAGGGCGTGCGACACCTGGCACTGCTCAGCCGCCGCGGCGGCGACACGGCGGGCGTGCAGGAGGCATTGGACAGCCTGCGCGGGTGCGGCGTGCAGGCGGAGGCTTTCCGTTGCGACGTGGCAGACGAGGCGGCGCTGACGCGCACGCTCGATGCGGTCCGCACATCGATGCCGCCTCTCGGGGGCGTCATCCACGCCGCCGTGGTCATGGATGACGCGATCCTGGCCGATTTGAACGAGGACCGTTTCGCCCTCGCCCTGCGTCCGAAGCTCGGAGGCGTCGAAGCGCTGGACCGGCTGACCCGGGACGATCCATTGAGCCTGTTCGTGGTGTTCTCCTCCGTCACCACGGTGCTCGGCAACCCGGCGCAGGCGAACTACGTCGCCGCCAACGCCGCGGCAGAGGCGGTGGTGGAGCGGCGGCATCGCGAGGGCTTGCCGGCCTTGGCCGTGCAGTGGGGCCCGATCGCGGATGCCGGCTACCTGGCCCGCGAAACCGGCGTCGCCAAGCTGTTGTCCCGCCGGATGGGCGGCCAGTTCTCCACCGCGGCCGAAGCCTTGTCCGCGCTCCCGATGCTTCTGGCGTCCGGGCTGCCGGTGGTGGGCTTGGCAGACGTCCGATGGGGCACGCTGGCGGCCAGCCTGCCTCTGCTGCGGTCCAGCCTGTTCGAGGAGCTGCATGGCGGTGCCGCCGAGCCTGCAGCCGAGGTGGATCTGAGGGAGCTGCTGGAGAACAGCACGCCCGAAGTGGCGCAGGCCAAGCTGAGCGCGCTGCTCTGCGAAGAGGTCGCCCGCATCATGAAGACCTCCCAGGCCTCCATCGAGGTGCATCGTCCCCTGGCGGAGCTCGGGATGGACAGCCTGATGGCGGTGGAATTGCGCATGGCGGTGGAACAACGCTTCGGCTTGTCGATCCCGGTGCTGGCACTTTCGGATGGCGCGTCGCTGTGGTCTTTGGCAGGTCGCATGGCCCGGTCGATCGGGGTGAAGGACACCAGCGGCGAGCCACCGGACAAGGCGGCCGAAATGGTCGAACGAATTCAGCGGTTCGAGCCGGGGCAGGACCCTGGTCCGGTCGAGAACTCCTATGCCGCCGCGGCTGCGGTATCACCATGAGCGGATTGTTCGGCCTGTCCGCCGATGCGAAGTCCAAGCTGGTGGCCCGGCTTGCCTCGCGCAACGCTGGCAGCCAGCGTCCGGCGCCGCTGCCATCGCGGGACGCCGCGCCGACGCTCGGTGATCCGGAGGTGCGTGCCAATCTCGATATGATACGCCGTGCCGGTGCCGCGCTGGACATCGAAAACCCGTATTTCCGGGTGCATTCCGGCATTGCCGGCGCGCTGACCACGATCGAGAACCGCAGCTACGACAATTTCGTGTCGTATAACTACCTCGGCCTCAATGGCGACAAGCGGGTTAGCGACGCCGCCAAGCAGGCGATCGATCGCTATGGCACCTCCGTGTCGGCCAGCCGGCTGGTGTCGGGCGAGCGGCCCGTGCACCGCGAATTGGAGGCCGCGCTGGCCGAGGTCTATGGCGCGGAGGACGCGCTGACGCTGGTGAGCGGCCATGCGACGAACGTCACCGTGATCGGGCACCTGATCGGCCCCGAAGATGCCGTGGTGCATGATTCATTAAGCCATAACAGCATCTTGCAGGGTGCCGTCATGTCCGGCGCCCAACGGGTACCGTTTCCGCACAACGACCTCGCCGAACTGGACCGCCTGCTCACCCGGGTGAGGCCCGGCGTCAAGCGGGTGCTGGTGGTGGTCGAGGGCCATTACAGCATGGATGGCGACGTTCCGGACCTGGCCGGCCTGGTGCAGTTGGTGCGCCGCCACCGCGCAAGCCTGATGGTGGACGAGGCCCATTCGCTCGGCGTGCTCGGCACCTGCGGGTTCGGGATCGCCGAGCGCTGCGGCGTCGATCCCGGCGAAGTCGATCTATGGATGGGCACCCTCAGCAAGACCCTGTCGGCCTGTGGCGGCTACGTCGCCGGGTCGCGCGCCCTGATCGACTATCTGCGTTGCTCGGTTCCCGGCTTCGTCTACTCGGTTGGCCTGTCGCCACCCGTGGCGGCGGCGGCGTTGGCGGCCCTCAGGGTCATGCGTTCGGAACCGGAAAGGGTGGCTCAACTTTCTGAGAATGCGGCATTCTTTCTCGCGGAGGCGAAGGCGGCCGGATTGGACACGGGGCCGTCCATCGGGGCTGCGATCGTGCCGATCATGACGGGAGGATCCATCCGGGCCGCCACGGCCGCGCATCGATTGCGCGAGCTGGGGGTCAACGTGCAACCGATTATGCAGCCCGCCGTGCCGGAACGCTCCGCCCGACTGCGCTTCTTCATATCGTCGCTGCATACCCGGGAGCAGCTGTCGCGCGTTGTCGCGCAGACTGCCGAGGTGCTGGCCGGAATATCGGCCCGGCCCGTCAACCTGGCCGCCCTGGCAATGCGCCTGGCTGCCGATTAGCGCCAGGCCGCTTGCAGAGCGGGCCGCCGGGTGAAGGACTCCACGGGGTCGCGTCGTGCCATCGTCCATATCGGGCTGCCCCGCACGGGCACGACGACGCTACAACGGGTGTTGCACGGTCTCCGGCCGACGCTGGCGGCGGCGGGTATCCTTTATCCCGACTTGGTTCCCGGTTCGGCAGCAGAGCTGCATATCAGCCATCAATACCTAGGTGAGACGCTCGATGGCCGGCGGCCGCGGACCGAGCGGTCGGAACTGCTCGACGCGCTCTCGCACCAGCTCGCGACGACCGATGCCGATATCGTCCTGCTGTCGTACGAGGGGCTTTGCCTGGCGTCTGCCTGGCTTGGCGTCCCGCAGCGCCTGGCGGCGGTGTTCGCGCGGCACGGCTTCGCGATGGAGGTGCTGGTCACGGTCAAGCCGCAGGACGAGCTGGTGAACTCGGCCTATACGTGGCGGACGCAGTTCCTGCGGGAGGCGCGCAGGTTCGAGGACTACTTCCGCGCCGAGATCGGGCAGCCCAGGCTCGACCTGGCTCGGTTGCTGCTGCCCTGGCGTCGTGCCTGCGCGGGACGGGTCTGGGCGGTTCCCACGCGGGATGTCCGGAGCGACCAGCCGCTCGTACAACGTATTTTCGATGAGTTGGGCCTGCTGCCACGAGTCGCGGCCATGATCGGCGCAGACCAGTTGGCCCTGGTGGAGAATCGCAGCCCGGGCCCGGTTGCCGTGGAGGTGGCGCGGCGGCTGCGGCGTGGCGGCGGGCATCTTGCCCTCGGGCGGGCCGTGCGGGATGCGACGCGGTTCATCGAGGATATGGCTCGCGCCCGCGGCCTCAACGATGCGGCCTTCATGGGCCTGGACGATCGGATGCGGGCTGCCGCGGCGGCGCGGTGGTCGCGCGCGAATGACCGGTTTGCGCAGCAGGTCTGGGGCAGCCCCTGGGCGAGCCGTGTCACGCCGCCGCCGGCCGTACCGAGCAACGAGGTCGCAGGGCAGGGCGGTCCGCAGCGTCAGGTGGAGGAGATCCTCGACGAGGTCTGCCGGCGCTACCAGATCCACTTGGAAGGCGGCGTGGGCCTGGCCCTGCGCGATGCGACCGCCTCCGTCGGCAATCGCCTGCATCGCGTCTTCCGGTATGGCCGCGCATTGGGTTGGTAGCGGGCCGCTGTGCGCCAAAGGCGTTCTGGGCTATGCGGGCTGCGGCAACGACAGGACGGCGACCATGAAGCTGAGCGCGCGCAACCAGATCAAGGGCAAGATCACCTCGGTGGTAAAGGGGCAGACCACCGGCCATGTCCATATCGACATCGGCAACGGCGTGACGATCCACTCGTCGATCACCAACGAGGCTATCGACGACTTGGCTTTGAAGGTTGGCGACGATGCCATGGCGGTGATCAAGGCGTCCGACGTGATGGTCGCGGTCTGATCCTGCAGGCGGCCAAACCCGGCCATGGTGCGGGAAAGCGAGGTGCGGCCGGGCGAGATGGTGGTCGATGCCCCCCGGGGGGAGGACGCCGGGCTAGCCTTCATCGGCCGCATCCGGACACCGTGGACATCCCGCATGCAGACGCCGCGGCAAGGCCAGCCAGACGGGCCGATCTGCCAGATCGAGCTGTTCGAGCCTTGGGTGAGGGCGCTGGACGGGCTGGGGCAATACCAGCGCGTCGAGGTGCTTTATTGGCTGCATCTGTCACGCCGCGACCTGGTGCTGCAATGCCCGGCCAATGACGGGATCGCCAGGGGAACGTTCTCGCTGCGCTCCCCGGTGCGTCCCAACCCGATCGGCACCGCCATCGCCCATCTGGTCGGCATCGAAGGCGCCACCGTCCTGGTCCGCGGCCTGGATTGCCTGGACGGCACCCCGCTGCTCGACCTCAAGCCCGACCGGACGCTGTTCACGCCGGTCGCGCCGCCACAGCCGGGCGACTTCCAGACGGGGTAATACCGGCAGGCCGCCGTGGCGCAGCCAAGTCACCCGTTGCGGAACATGTAGCTGTAGCCGTTGAGCGCGGGCGCGCCGCCGAGATGGGCGTAGAGCACCTTCGATCCCGCTGGGAAAAACCCCTTTTGCACCAGGTCGATCATGCCCTGCATCGACTTTCCCTCGTACACCGGGTCGGTGATCATGCCCTCCAACCGGGCCGAGAGGCGGATCGCCTCCACCGTCTCCTTCGAGGGTACGCCGTAGGCGGGATAGGCATAATCCTCCAGCAGGACGATGTCATCGGCCGTGATGTCCTCGCCGCCGACCAGGGCGGCGGTGTTCCGTGCGATGTCCAGCACCTGCGCCTTGGTCTGGGCGGGCGTGCCGGAGCCGTCGATGCCGATGACGTTGCGCGCCCGTCCATCCGCAGCGAAGCCCACCACCATGCCGGCCTGGGTCGAACCCGTGACCGTGCATAGGATGATGTAGTCGAAGCTCAGTCCCAGCTCGGCTTCCTGCGCCCGGACTTCCTCGGCGAAGCCGACATAGCCGAGGCCGCCGAACTTGTGCACGGAAGCGCCAGCCGGAATGGCATAGGGTTTGCCGCCCTTGGCCTTCACGTCCTCCAGCGCGGCCGTCCAGCTCTCGCGGATGCCGATGTCGAACCCCTCGTCCACCAGCTGGGTCTCGGCGCCCATGATGCGCGACAGCAGGATGTTGCCCACCCGGTCGTAGACGGCGTCCTCGTGCGGCACCCAGCTTTCCTGGATCAGGCGGCATTTCATACCGATCTTGGCAGCCACCGCGGCGACCATGCGGGTGTGGTTGGACTGCACGCCACCTATGGAGACCAGCGTGTCGGCGTTGCTCGCGATCGCGTCGGGAACGATGTACTCCAGCTTGCGCAATTTGTTGCCGCCGAAGGCGAGGCCGGAATTGCAGTCCTCCCGCTTGGCGAAGATGTCCACCTGGCCCCCGAGATGCGCCGTCAGGCGGTCGAGCTTCTCGATCGGGGTCGGCCCGAACGTCAGCCTGTAGCGCTCGAACTTGGACAGCATCGCGATTTCCTCCCGCATGAAGGCGGCAAACCTAGCCAATTCCGCCCGAAAGGTGCTTTCGATCTCACCGGGGCACTTGAACCCCATCGATCGTTTCTGCCGGTATGCACCGCGACTCCGTCAGCGAAATGGCTGCTTTATGAAAGATCCTCTCGCGCCCTCTCCGCTCGACCGGACAGACCTGAAGATCCTCCGCCTGTTGCAGTCGGACGGGCGCATGGGCAATGCCGAGATCGCCAAGCGGGTGCACACCAGTGCCGCGACCTGCCATCGCCGCATCCAGCGGTTGTTCCACGATGGCTACGTCAGCGCGGTACGGGCACAGGTGGCGCCCGCGAAGATCGGCCTCGGCTCCCTGGTGATCGTCGGCGTGGTCCTGGACCGATCGACGCCGGAGAGCTTCTCCGCGTTCGAAGCCGCCGTGCAGGCAATGCCGATGGTGCTCGACTGCCATCTGGTGGCCGGCGATTTCGACTACTTCCTCAAGATCCGAGTCCGTGACATGGCCGATTTCAACAGGCTCCATGGCGCCAGGCTGATCGCGCTGCCCGGCGTCCGGCAGACACGGACCTTCTTCGTCATGAAGGAGGTCGTCGACAATGCCCCGTTGGACATATGATCGCGCGCAGTGACGCGAACGGGACAGTATAGCCGTGGCAATCGACCAGAACACACAGGACGCGGTGCTCCATGCCGTCAGCAGCCGGCGCAGCATCCGCGGCTTCCGCGACACGCCCGTGCCGCGTGCGACCGTGGCGGCCATCCTTGAGGCGTCGGCACGGGCGCCGAGCGCCACCAACACCCAGCCCTGGCGGGTCCATGTGCTGACCGGCGGCTCGCGCAGCCGGCTGGTCGACGCCATCATGGCCGAACGCTCCTCCGGCGCCGCGGAGCCCGCTCCGGAATATCCCTACTACGCGCCTGACATGCCGGAGCCATACCTGTCGCGCCGACGTGCGGTGGGCTGGCAGCTCTACGGGCTGCTCGGCATCGCCAAGGGCGACAGAGCAGGGGCGCGGGCCTGGCACGACCAGAACTTCCGCTTCTTCGGGGCGCCGGTCGGGATGATCTTCACCCTGGACCGCAGGCTCGGGCTCGGTGCGTACCTCGACGTCGGGATGTTCATGCAGAACATCATGGTCGCGGCGAGGGGCTTTGGGCTGGACACCTGTCCGCAGGCCGCCTTCGCCGGCTACCATGCGACGATCCGGCGCGAACTGGCCCTGGCGGCGGAGGATCTCGTGCTTTGCGGCATGGCGCTGGGATGGGCCGAGCCGGACGCGGTGGCCAACACATTGGTGTCGGAACGGGCGGTGCTGGACGACTACGCCGTCTTCTCGGATTGATTTCGGCCCCTGCCGGCCGGCGGCCCCATTGATGATTGCCCTCATGCGGTGATCCGGGCACAGACTCCGCCCATGGTTCCCGTCAGTCAGATCCGCCCAGGCGCCGCGGCATGAGGAGCGTCAGATCCTGCTGACGGCTTGCAGCCATCGAGCGACATGGGTGCACCGGTGAGCGGCACTGCCGCGATCCGGCCGCCGCGGCTCGCCCTGCTGCGGCGCCTCCTGGAGACGCCCGGCGCCGTGGCCGGCCTGCTGGTGATGATCGTGCTTGTCGCCCTCGCGGCGGCTGCGCCCTTCGTGGCCCCGCATGGCCCGGCGGAGCAGTTCCGCGATTGGTTCCTCACGCCGCCATTTCAACAGGCGAACTTCCCCTTGGGCACCGACAGCCTCGGGCGCGATGTCCTCACCCGGCTGATCTATGGCGCACGCCTGTCGCTGGTGATCGGCATCGTGGTCGTGATGCTGTCGCTGTCGATCGGGACCTCGCTGGGCCTGGTCGCCGCCTTCGCCGGCGGCGTCGTCGACGTGGTCATCATGCGGCTGATGGACGTGTTGCTGGTGTTCCCCTCGCTGCTGCTGGCGATCGTGGTCGTGGCGATCCTGGGGCCGGGGCTGACCAACGCGATGCTTGCCGTGGCCGTGGTGCTGCTGCCCGCCTATGTCCGCCTGTCCCGCGCGGCGGCGCTGGGCGAACTGGCGCGCGAATACGTGGTCGCCACCCGCTCGGCCGGCGCCGGGGTGATACGGCTGATGCTGCTCGTCGTGCTGCCGAATTGCCTGGCGCCGCTGATCGTGCAGGCGACGCTGGGATTTTCGTCCGCCATCCTGGACGCCGCGGCGCTCGGCTTCCTCGGGCTGGGCGCGCAGCCGCCGACGCCGGAATGGGGCACCATGCTGGCGGACGCGTTGCAATTCTACCAGCGTGCCTGGTGGCTGCTGACCTTTCCCGGGATCGCGATCCTGGTCACCGTCATGGCGTTCAACCTGCTGGGGGACGGGTTGCGGGATGCGCTCGACCCGAAATTGCGCCGATGACGGCGCTGCTGGACGTGCGGAACCTTTCAGTGGCCTTCGACACGGCGGCGGGCCGGTTCAACGCGGTGGAATCAGTCGACCTCACGGTCGCGGCGGGCGAGGTGCTGTGCATCGTCGGCGAGTCGGGGTCCGGCAAGAGCGTGTCCATGCTGGCGGTGATGGGATTGCTGCCGGCGACCGGGCGCGTGTCCTCGAACGTGATCTCGTTCCGCGGCAATGATCTGCGCACCGCGACGCCCCGCGCGCGGCGCCGGCTGATCGGCCGCGACGTGGCCATGGTGTTCCAGGAGCCGACATCCTCGCTGAACCCCTGCTATCCGGTGGGCTGGCAGATCGGCGAGGCGCTGCGTGTCCACGGCACGGTCCGCCGCAGCGGGATCCGCAGCCGCGTGCTGGATCTGCTGGGCCAGGTCGGCATTCCGGCCCCGGAGCAACGCATGCGGGCCTTCCCGCACCAGCTGTCCGGCGGGCTGAACCAGCGCGTGATGATCGCCATGGCGATCGCCTGCAACCCGGCCTTGCTGATCGCGGACGAGCCGACGACGGCGCTGGACGTGACGGTGCAGAAGGGCGTGCTCGACCTTCTGGTCGGATTGCAGCGCGATCGCGGCATGGGCCTGGTGCTGATCACCCACGACATGGGCGTGGTCGCGCAGACCGCCCAGCGCGTGCAGGTGATGTACGCCGGGCAGGTGATGGAGGAGCAGCCGGCCGCCGGCTTGTTCGCCCATCCGCGCCACCCCTACACCGCTGCCCTGTTGGACGCCCTGCCGGAACGGGCGGAGGGCAAGCCGCGCCTGCCAACCATCCCCGGCGTCGTTCCCGGCATCGCCGACCGGCCAGGCGGCTGCCTGTTCGCGCCGCGCTGCCGCTTCAAGACGCTGAAATGCAGCTTCGAGCGGCCGGACCTGCTGCCCGCGCTGGGCGTCCAGGTGCGCTGCCACTATCCGCTGGACGATGCCGGACGCCCGACCGGGTGGGTGGCATGAGCGTCCTGGCAGTCGATGACGTCAGCCGCCACTACCAGGTCGGCGGGCGCCACCTGCTGAAGGCGGTGGATGGCGTGTCGTTCCGCTTGGACGCCGGCCGCACCCTGGCCGTGGTGGGGGAATCCGGATGCGGCAAATCCACCCTGGCACGGCTCTGCGCGCTCATGGAGCCGCCGACGGGGGGCACGATCGCCATCACCGGCAAACCGGCCGCCGCCGACCGGTCCCTGCAACTGCAGAACCAGATGGTGTTCCAGAACCCCTACGGGTCGTTGAACCCCCGTCGCACCATCGGCGCCATCCTGGTCGAGCCGCTGACCATCAACGGCCGCGGCAGCCGGCGGGACCGGGTGAACGCGGCCCGGCAGATGCTGGACCGTGTGGGGCTGCGGCCGGAGGCGTTCGACCGCTACCCGCACATGTTCAGCGGCGGCCAGCGCCAGCGCGTCGCCATCGCCCGCGCGTTGATGCTGCGTCCGGCGGTCGTCACGGCCGACGAGCCGGTGAGCGCGCTGGATGTGTCGGTGCAGGCGCAGGTCCTGAACCTGATGCGGGATTTGCAGGACGAGTTGGGCATCGCCTACCTGTTCATCAGCCACGACATCTCGGTGGTGCGCCACATGGCGCGCGATGTGCTGGTGATGTATTGCGGCCGGCCGGCCGAGCAGGGCAGCCGGGCGGAGGTGCTGGACCGGCCGCTCCACCCGTATACACGCATGCTGTTGGCCTCCACGCCTTTCGTGGACCCGGCGCGACGCCGGGTGACGGTTGCGGTGCGCGGCGAGTTGCCGTCCCCGATCGATCCCCCGCCCGGGTGTGCCTTCGCCAGCCGCTGCCCGTATGCCGCCGAACGGTGCAAGGTCGAGCGCCCGCCGCTGCGTCCGGTCGAGAACCGGCTCGTCGCGTGCCATTTCGCCGAGCAGGTCGCGGCGGAGGCGCCCGTCCTGGGCTGAGGGCAGCGCCGCTGCGGTAGCGGGCCAGGGCTGGCAAAAGCCCCCTCCCTCCGCGAGAGGATGGAGTGCGTGTGGCCCCGGAGAGGCGTCGAAGCGCCGGTCTCAGGCCGCCGCCGGTTCCCCGGCCTTGGCGACCACGACCATGGCGGGACGCAGCAGGCGTCCGTTCAGCGTCCACCCGGCGGTCCAGGCCTGGATGACGGTGCCCGGCGGGTGCTCGGTCGAAGGCTGCTCGGCCATCGCCTGGTGCAGGTTGGCGTCGAACGGCTTACCGGTCGGGTCGACGCGAGCGATGCCGTTGCGCTCCAGCAGGGAGAGGAACGAACGCTCCACCCCCTCGAAGCCGTCGCGCAGCTTGCCCACGATCTCGGGTTCGCCGGGCGATGCCGACGGCAGCTGGTCCAGACCGCGGCGCAGATTGTCGGCGGCCTCGACCACGTCGCGGGCGAATTTCTGCACGGCGAACTGCCGCGCGTCGTCCGCGTCGCGTTTGGCGCGGGTGCGGACGTTGGCCATCTCGGCCTCCGATCGCAGCCATTTGTCGCGGAACTCCTGCGCTTCAGCCTCCAGTTCGGCGATGCGCGCGGTCGCCGCAGCCATCAGGTCGTCCGGCGTTCCGGCGAGTTCGGGTGTCGGTTCCGCCGAGTCGGGCGGGTCGATGTCGGTGGTGCTCATGGCGGCAGAATTAGGACGCCGGAAGATATGGAACAAGGCTTCCTAACCCAGCAAGCGACCGATGACGCGGGCCGTGTAATCCACCACGGGGATGATCCGGCCGTAATTGATCCGGGTCGGCCCGATCACGCCGATGGCGCCGACGATCCGGTCTGCCTCGTTACGGGCGGGGGCGACCACCATCGACACGCCCGAGGCGCCGAATAGGCCGCTTTCGGCGCCGATATAGATCCGCACGCCGTCGGACTGCTCGGCCAGCTCCAGCAGGCGCAGCATGGTCTCCTGCGTTTCCAGCCGGTCGAACAGGACCTGGATGGCGCTGATCCGTTCGATCTGCGTCACGTCCGCCAGCAATCGTCCCTGGCCGCGGATGATCAGGCTGCCGCCGAAGCCTGCGCCGGGCGCCGCCGCCCAGGTCGCCAGCCCGGCTTCGACGACGACCGTGGACAGCTCGTCCAACTGCGTCCGGTTGGCGAGCATCTCGGCCCCGACGATCGTCCGCAGTTCCGCCAGGGAGCGGCCGGACAGGCGTGCGTTCAGGTAGTTCGCGGCGTGGGTCAGCGAGGAGGGCGGCAGCCCGGGCGGCGTCTCGATGACGCGGTTCTCCACCTGGCCGTCCGACCCCACCAGGATCACCAGCGCCCGCCCGGGCCCGAGCGCCACGAATTCGATGTGGCGGACGGCGCCGTCGCTTTTCGGCGCCACGACCAGCCCGGCGGCGGCGGACAGCCCCGACAGCATGGAGGAGGTGTCGGCCAACGTCTCCTGCAGGGAGCGGCCCCGTGCCTCCAGCGCCCGGCCGATCTGGTCGCGCTCATCCTCGCCCAACTCGCCGAATTGCAGCAGCCCGTCCACGAACAGCCGCAGCCCGCGGTCGGTCGGGAGCCGGCCAGCCGAGGTATGGGGGGCGAACAGCAAGCCGGCTTCGGTCAAGTCCGCCATCACGCTGCGGATCGTGGCCGGGGAGAGCGGCATAGGCAGGCGGCGCGAGAGGGTGCGGCTGCCCACCGGCTCCCCCGTCTGCACGAACTGGTCGACGATCTCGCGGAGCACCGCGGCGCTGCGCGAGTCGAGTTCGGGCGGCAATTGCGCGCGGGGCGGAACGTATGGCCGGTCCATCATCAGGGCGCCAAGCTAGGTAGCCGCCTGCACCGGGTCAAACGCCGGGGCTGGCGCGGGTGGCGAGCCTCTCCTAAAGCGGCCGTCATCAGGGAGGAGCTTCCCCATGCGCCCATCCGGCCGCGCCCCCGAAGCGCTGCGCGACGTGTCGTTCACCACCGGGTTCGCCCGCCACGCGGAAGGGTCCTGCCTCATCCGGATCGGCGGCACGGAGGTGTTGTGTGCCGCCAGCGTGGAGGGGCGCGTGCCGGCCTTCCTGCGCGGCAAAGGGGAGGGGTGGATCACGGCGGAGTACGGCATGCTGCCGCGCGCCACCCACCGCCGCGGCGAGCGCGAGGCGGCGCGCGGCAGGCAGTCGGGACGGACGCAGGAGATCCAGCGCCTGATCGGCCGCAGCCTGCGTGCCGTAGTCGACCGCAAGGCGTTGGGGGAGATGACGGTGACGCTCGACTGCGACGTGCTGAACGCGGATGGTGGCACCCGGTGTGCGGCGATCACCGGCGCATGGGTCGCCCTGGCCTTGGCACTGCGCAAGTTGGAGGCGAACCGGGTGATCGCCCGCTCGCCTCTGGCAGGGCAGGTGGCGGCGGTCTCATGCGGCCTGGTGGATGGCGCAGCCGTGCTGGACCTGGATTACGTGGAGGATTCGGCGGCCGAGGCGGACGCGAACTTCGTGCTGACGGAGGAGCGCATCGTGGAAATTCAGGCTACGGCAGAGCGGTCGCCCTTCAGCGACATGCAACTCGCCGAGCTGATGCGGTTGGCGCGGATGGGTATCGGGCATCTGCACTCGATGCAACGGGAGGCGCTGGGGTGATGCCGCGTCGGTTGGCGGCAGGCAGCCAACTCGTGCTCGCCAGCCACAATGCCGGCAAGCTGCGCGAGTTGGCGGCGTTGATGCAGCCCTTCGGCGTGACGGTGCTGTCGGCCGGGCAACTGGGCCTGCCCGAACCGGAGGAGACCGCGCCCGATTTCGCCGGCAATGCCCGGCTGAAGGCCCGGGCTGCCGCGTCGGCGACGCGGCTTGCGGCACTGGCCGACGATTCCGGCTTTTGCGTCGCCGCCCTGGGCGGTGCGCCCGGCGTGCTTTCGGCCCGCTGGGCGGGGCCGGAGAAGGACTTCGCCGCGGCGATGCGGCGCGTGCACCAGCAGGCCGCCGGGCCGGGCCGGGCCTGGTTCGTCTGCGCCTTGTCGCTGGCGTTTCCGGATGGCGCCACGGCCACGTATCTGGGCCGGATAGACGGCGAGACCTGCTGGCCACCGCGCGGCGGCCAGGGATTCGGCTACGATCCGATGTTCGTGCCGGCCGGTGGTCATGCAAGCTACGGGGAGATGGACCCTGCGGCCAAGCATGCGGACAGCCATAGGGCACGGGCATTCCGCGGCCTCACCGCCGCCCATCTGCAACCGCCTGCCGCGGTGTGGCCTTAATCGCCCACTACTGAACTGTAAAACACGGAAAGAGAGGCTGCGGTGTATCTTCGGATCATGGGTGTCGGTGCGGCCTTGCTCGGCCTGGCTATGGGCCAGGCGGACGCACAGTATTATCCTCGTCCCGGGTATGGCTATGACGACGGCTACCGTCGTCCGCCACCACCCGGCGGGCAGTGCGATGCCTTCCTCCGCACGCCGTATGGACCGCGGCGGGTGGTGTGCCCGATGGGCCGTCCGAAGCCGCTCGGGTTCGAATGTGCCTGCCCGCCGCCAGACGGGTACGGGCCGACCGCACACGGCCACGTCGTGCCGTAGCCATACCGGCCGGCCTGGTTGGTCATACCGGGCCGGCAGGCTGCCGCCGCGTCAGGCGGCTGGTTCGGTGGTCTTTCCGCCTTCGGCCAGCATCTCGATTCGGCCGGTGATGTGGCCGCCATCCTCGACCTGAAGGCGGCGGCACCGGGCGGTGCCCAGGACCCGGCCACTGGCGCGGACCACCAGGTTGCCCCGCGCGGTCAGCGTGCCGTCGATGGTGCCGGCCACTTCGGCGTCCTCCACTTCGACCTCGCCCTTGAACATGCCGCCGGGCGAGACGGACAGTTCCGTCGCATGGATCATGCTGGCCTCGACGGTCCCCTCCACGACCAAACGCTCGGCATCCTGCACCGTGCCCTGCACGCTGATGCCGCGACCAACGACGAGGGTCCGGCGCTCGGCCGCCTCCCTGCCAGGGGCGCGGCCTGGCCCCGGCATCGGGCGCTGTCCCGTCGGGGCAGTGGCCGCCGGGGGCGCCGGTGGTGGCCCGGGTGGGGCGTTCGTCGGGGCCGGGGTGGGGCTGAGAAATGGCGTGCGACCCATGGCAGGGGCTTCCTTCGGAGGAGCTGGACGGTAGGGAGGGACACCCAATCCCGTGTCGGGCTTGGGATCGGGTGGAGCAGCCACGGCAGAAGCGGCTGGCGGAGCCGCCGGTGCGGCGTCCGCGGACGAAGGTTCGGCTTCTGCACCGGGTGTGCTGCGGCGTTTGAACAAGGGGAAGCCCCTTCCTGCGCGATCTGCCGGTGGTTCGGCGTGGGGAACGGCATGGCCTATCATCGCAGGCTGGAGCGAACAATGGGCAAAGCTCACGCCTTCGCTCAGGCAAGCCGCCGGTTTAGCACGTGCACCATGGCGGCCGTGCCGACAACGGGGACCAGGAGGTTCACACCCGGAATGCCGGCCGCGACCGCCAGCAGCATTCCGGGCAGCAGCACTGCCCAGCGCCGGCTGCGATACAGGGATTGCGCCTGCCGCCGGCCCATCCGGCGCATCGCCACCGCCACGAACAATCCCCGGCCGATCGCCCAGCCGCTGACGCCGATCGCCAGCGCCAGCCCCACGCCGGGGATCGGCAGCAAGGCCAACAGCAGCGCGGCTGCGTTCAGCAGCAGGATCTGCCCGGCCAGGGCCACGGCCTCCCAAAGCTGCGCCGGCAGCGCCGCCGGCGTGGTCGGCGGCAGGTAGGGATAGTGACGGGCATCGACCGCGCGCGCGACCCGCTCCATATAGAGCGCGGCGATGACCATCACGGTCGGCAGGAACAGCCAGAACGCCCCGAGCATGACGCCCACGGTGCCGAGCAGGGCCGCCAGCCACCCCGGCCAGTTCATGGTCGCCAGGACGGCGTGGATACCCCAGATGCTGACGGCGAGCAGGGCAAGGTAGGCGACCAGGGCCGCGACCAGGCTACGAACCAGCACGCCCAAGCACGCCGGGTCGTCCAACTGGGCTATGCCGAGCAGCAGGGCTTTCACGGTCGCGCTCGCTTCATGGCGTTGCTCCCACGGCAGGTCGGTGATAGGCGCGCAGCCATCGCAGCCCTTTTCGTGATCGGCAACACAGCATGAGCGCCACCTCTCCGCGGTTCGACATCATCGGCATCGGCAATGCCATCGTCGACGTGGTGTCGCCGTCGGAAGACCGATTTCTGTCCAAGCACGACATGCGGAAGGGCGGCATGGCGTTGATCGGTTCGGCGGACGCCGACGTGCTGTATGCCGCGATGCCGCCGGGGGTGGAAAGCAGCGGCGGGTCTGCCGCCAACACCTGCGCCGTCGCCGCGGCGATGGGTGCACGGGTGGCATACCTGGGCAAGGTGGCGAACGATGGGCTGGGCGACACCTTCCGCCGGGACATCGCCCGCGCCGGGGTGGTATTCCCCACGCCGGCCCTGGAGGGTGGTGCGGCGACGGCGCGCTGCCTCATCCTGGTCACGCCCGATGGGCAGCGGACGATGAACACGTTCCTCGGCGCCTGCGTGGCGTTCGGCGAGGACGACGTGGACGAGGCCATGGTGGCGGAGTCGGCCGTGCTCTACTTGGAGGGCTACCTGTTCGATCCGCCGGCGGCGCAGGCGGCCTTCCGCCGGGCCGCGGCTGCCGCCCATGCCGCAGGACGCCAGGTCGCGCTCTCCCTGTCGGATGCATTCTGCGTCGACCGGCACCGGGCCGCATTCCGCGATTTGGTGGCAGGCGACGTGGACATCCTGTTCGCCAACGAGGCCGAAATTTGCAGCCTCTACGAGGTCGAAAGCTTCGATGAGGCGGCGGAGGCGGCGAGGGCCGATGTCGGGCTAGCGGCGCTGACGCGCAGCGAGCAGGGCAGCCTGATCCTGCGCGGCGGCGAACGGGTCATGGTTGCAGCCGAACCCGCGCAGGTAGTGGACACGACCGGCGCGGGCGACGCCTATGCGGCGGGATTCCTGGCCGGCTACACGGCGGGCCGGTCGCTGGCGGCGTGCGGGCGGCTGGGCAGCATCGCCGCCGCTGAAATCATCGGCCATTACGGCGCCCGCCCGGCCGCCGATCTCCGGGCGCTTGCGACGCAGGTGGCCGATTGATCATTCCGTCCCGGGCAACCTTCCGCGAGTGATTTCCGTTGGACGGGTGCGGTCGATCGGCCGTGCCTCAACGATAGGAGTCGGCTTGATGCGCAAGTTGGTCTTGATGTCCGTGGCGGTGCTGGGCTTGGGCGGCGTGGCACATGCCCAGACGGCACCGGCAAACCCCGACATCCGTCCCGGCCATGTTCCCGGGGTCGGCGAGTCGTATCCCGCGTCCGGCAATGCCAGCAACATCACTGCAGGTGACAGCCGGTCCGTGATCGCGCCGCGCCTGCCCACCCCGGCGGGCGGGCCGAACGGCTCCGTCGGCGGCTTCCTGTCCGATGCGCAGCGCGCGCTCGACCGGGGGCAGACCGGCCTGGCGCAGGAGGCGCTGGAGCGGGCCGAGACCGCGATGCTGCAGCGCTCCGTGCCGGCGAGCCAGGCCGACACGCCGAGCGAGGCGCCCGACGTGACGCAGGTCAAGGCGGCGCGGGATGCCTTGGCCAACCGCGACATTCCAGGCGCCAAGCGCGCGGTGGCTGCGGCAATGGCGGCCGGCCGGTAGCGGCCCATCGGTACAAATCGCAGGCCCGTCGCATCTCCCAAGCGCCGGGCCTGGTTTTTGGCTCGTAATACCGGGCCATTCCCCTTATGTGTGCGCCTGCAACATGAACAGGCGAGGCGGCCCACCGGGCACGCCCGGTAGTACGCACATGGACATCAGGAATATCGCGATCATCGCCCACGTCGACCACGGCAAGACGACGCTGGTCGATCAGCTGCTCCGGCAGTCTGGGGCGTTCCGGGAACACCAGCAAGTCGCCGAGCGCGCGCTCGACCGCAACGACCTGGAGAAGGAGCGCGGCATCACCATCCTGGCGAAGGTCGCCAGCGTGGAGTGGCGCGGCACCCGCATCAACATCGTCGATACGCCGGGCCACGCCGATTTCGGCGGCGAGGTGGAGCGGATCCTGAACATGGTGGACGGCGCCATTGTCCTGGTCGATGCCGCCGAGGGCGTGCTGCCGCAGACCAAGTTCGTGGTCGGCAAGGCGCTGGCGCAGGGGATCAAGCCGATCGTCGTGGTCAACAAGGTGGACCGCCAGGACGCCCGAGCGGACGAGGTCCATACCGAGGTGTTCGACCTGTTCGCGGCGCTGGGCGCCACGGACGAACAGCTCGATTTCCCGATGCTGTACGCGTCGGGGCGGCAGGGCTGGGCGGATGAGGTGCTGGAGGGCGCCCGCAAGGACCTGAGCCCCATGTTCGACCTGGTGCTGCGCCATGTGCCGGCCCCGGCGCTCGACGCCGATGCGCCGTTCGGCATGGTCGCCTCCATCCTGGACTACGACAACTTCCTCGGCCGTGTGCTGACGGGACGGGTGGAGCAGGGCACGGCACGGCTCAACATGCCGCTGAAGGTGCTGCGCGCCGACGGTTCGGTGGTGGAGACCGGGCGCCTGACCAAGCTGATGAGCTTTCGCGGGCTGGAGCGCGTGGCGGTGGACGAGGTGGTGGCGGGCGACATCATCGCCGTGGCCGGGCTGACCGAGGCGACGGTGCCGGACACGGTGGGCTCGCCCGACCTGGCGGCGCCGCTGCATGCCACGCCGATCGATCCGCCGACCCTGGCCATGACATTCCGCGTCAATGACGGCCCGTTGGGCGGCCGCGAGGGCAAGAAGGTCACGTCCCGCCAGATACGCGACCGGCTGCTGCGGGAATCGGAGGGCAATGTCGCCATCAAGATCACCGAGAGCAACGAGAGCGAGGCGTTCGAGGTCGCCGGCCGCGGGGAATTGCAGCTCGGCGTGCTGATCGAGACGATGCGCCGCGAAGGTTTCGAGCTGACGATCGGACGCCCCCGCGTGCTGACGCGCATCAACGAGGAGACCAAGCAGCGCGAGGAGCCGATGGAGGAGGTGCTGGTCGACGTGGACGAGCCCTTCTCCGGCATCGTGGTGGAGAAGATGAGTAGGCGCAAAGGCGTCATGCAGGACATGCGCCCGTCCGGTGGCGGCAAGGTTCGGCTGACGTTCAACATCCCATCGCGCGGCCTGATCGGCTATCACGGGGAGTTCCTCACCGACACGCGCGGCAGCGGCATCATGAACCGGCTGTTCGCCGGCTACGGGCCGTGGGCCGGGCCGATGGAAGGCCGCCGCAACGGCTCGCTGATCTCCACCGAGGGCGGGGAGGCGATCCACTATGCGCTTTGGTACCTGCAGGAGCGTGGCACCTTGTTCGTCAACCCCGGCGACAAGGTCTATGAAGGGTTGATCCTGGGCGAGCATTCCCGCGATTCCGACCTGGACGTCAATCCAATCAAGGAAAAGAAGCTCACCAACGTGCGCGCCTCCGGCAAGGATGACGCGATGCTGCTGATCCCGCCGCGGAGGATGTCGCTGGAGCAGGCGATCTCCTACATCGAGGATGACGAGTTGGTGGAGGTGACCCCCGTCGCCATCCGCTTGCGCAAGCGGCATTTGGATCCGCATGAGCGCAAGAAGGCTGGGCGGCAGGCGGACTCAGCCGCGGCGTAGCGACGTTCGCCGCGGGTGGCACGATGACGGCACGTGCGGCCAGGCCGGTTGCGGCGCGGGCCTGAACGGCAAGGCGTGAAGCCGATCAGCTTCGGGCCACGTCGTTGAGCCGGGCCATGCAGTGGCGGGCGTTCGTCGCAATGGCTGGGCTTGGCTTCGTCGCTGGGCTGCCTTTGCCGCTGTCCGGCTTCACGCTGCGGCAATGGTTCAGCGAAAGCGGTGGTTCCTTGCCGGCGATTGGCTGGACTGCCAGCATTGGCTTGTCATACAGCCTGAAATTCGCCTGGGCGCCGGCGCTCGACCGTATCCCAGTGCCGCGGATCGTTCGAAGCCTTGGCCAGCGGCGTGGTTGGCTGGTGATGGTGCAGCCGCTTCTCGTGCTGGCCTGCGCCACACTCGCCTTGTGCGATCCGTCGCGTCCGCTGGCGCTGGTGGGTGCGGCAACTTTCGTCGCATTCCTCTCGGCCAGCCAGGACATCGCCGTGGACGCCTGGCGGATCGAGTTCTTTCCGGAGCGGTCGCAGGGTTCGGCGCTGGCGGCCTATATCTGGGGATACCGTGCGGCCTTGTTGGTCGCCGGGGCGGGCGCCATTGGGCTCGCCGGACGGCTTGGCTGGCATGGCGCGCTGCTCGGCGTCGCTGGCCTGGTGGCGCTGGGACCCGTGTTCACGCTCATAGCGCCGCGACCGCCGGTTGCCGGCACCTTGCGGCGGCAAGGCGGATTCTGGGCAAGTCTCCGGTCCGCGGTAACGCTGCCTCTGGCCGAGTTTTTGGCGCGGCGCGGCGCCATCATCACGCTGGCGTTCGTGCTGCTGTTCAAGCTGGGGGAGGCCATGGCCGGAACCATGGCGCCCCCGTTCTATCGCGCCCTGGGGTATGACAGGGTCCAGGTCGCCCAGGCCATCGGCATACCCTCCCTGGTGGCGAGCTTGGCCGGGGCGGCGGTGGGTGCGGTATTGGTCGCACGCATGGGCGCTGCCCGTGCCCTGATCCTGACAGGGTTGGTGCAGATGGCGTCGATGGGCCTGTACTTCGCCTTGGCCGTGTCCGGCGGCAATTCCGTGATCCTCGTGCTGAAGGTCTTGCTGGAAGGGTTCGCCGAAGCCATGGCGGATGCTGCGTTCATCACCTTCCTTTCTAGCCTCTGCGCGCCCGGCTACTCGGCCACCCAATATGCGCTGTTATCCTCCATCGCGACCTTGCCGTTGCGGACGATGGGGGGTCTTTCCGGCTGGCTCGCCCAATCGATGGGCTGGGTTCCGTTCTACGGCGTGGCCATTTTTGCCGCCGTGCCCGCCATGGCCATCATGCTCTTGATCGTCACGACCTCCCGCGCCGCATGGCCGCCGTCGGCACGACGGCCGCCGGCCGGCTGAGCAACCAGGCGGCGGCGCGGGCAACGCAGCGTTCGAACACCGACAGATCGTCCCATCGCTCGGTCGCATCGTCGGCCAGGATGAAGCCGCCGCTGGCCTCGATGCCGCAACTGATCATCAGGTTCTCGAACAAGGCGAAATCCTCGATCGCCAGACCATCCTTGTCGTGGTTGAGTGTGCTGCCCGGCAAGGCACGGACCCGGTCCGCGTATTTCAGACTGATGGTGGCGTAACCGAACACCGGGCGCCCGATGGCCCGGCCAAACCCCACCTCGTAGACCGTGCCGGGGTCGGCGCCAGGACCGCGGAACGGTGTCAGATTGGCCAGGATGGCGTCGGTCCTGCGGATATGGGCCTCGTTGCGCCGGGCTATGTCGCACGCTGCTGCCGTCGCTGTCGCCGCACCGGTTTCGCCCGGCAGCGGGTCCAGGGGCGAGACCGCACCCAGGCCGTAACGCCCGCAAATGCGCCGCATCGCCTCCGCCCGGTCCAGCGCATTGGGCAGGAAGACGTCCGGGCCGGCCAGGTAGACCCGCATCGGCTAGACGGCCTCGACTTGCGGGAGGTCCGCCACGGCACGTTCCGCCCGGTCGATCTCATGCTGGATGCGGCTTGCCTGCCCGTCCGGCCCCAGCGTCTCGGGCGCATCGGCGATGGCGCGGACAGCTGCCTCCAGCGCCGACAGCCCGTAATTGCCGGCGACGCCGATCATGGCATGGGTCGCGCGCCGCAGCGCCGATGCATCGCGATGCTGCAACGCCATGTGCAAGGCTGGCACCATGTCGCGCAACTGGCGCAGGCAATCGCCGAACAGCGCCTCCGCCACGGCCGAATGCAGGTTGCCGCGCCAGGCGCGGATGCGCGCCAGGTCGACGGCGTCGGTCGCCTGGGCCGGGACGCCGAGTTGCTCCAATGCGGTCGGCGGCGGCGTTGCGTCGACCGGGCTGCGTCGGTTGCGCCAGACATGACGGGCCAGCGCCCGCAGCATCGCGCCGGTATCCACCGGCTTCGGGACGACGTCGTCCATCCCTGCGGCCAGATAGGTGGCACCGTCCTCTGCCGAAACGTTGGCGGTCAGGGCCACGATGGGAATATCCTTCACCGGGCACGGCATCGTCCTGATGCGCCGGGCAGTCTCCAACCCGTCCATGCCTGGCATGAAGATGTCGAGCAGGACGATATCGTAGGCGCCGCAGGGAAGCTTCAGCAGCGCCTCGGCGCCTGAGGTGGCGACGTCGACCATGTGCCCCTCGCGGCGCAACGCGGTCGCGATCACCAACTGGTTGGCAGGAATATCCTCAACCAGGAGTATGCGGGTTCGGGGCAGCCGGCCCTCCCATGGCACCATCGCCACCATCCTCTCCGGCGCTTCTGGCCTATCCGGCACGTCAGTCACCTCCGCCGGGACCGTCAGCCAGAACTCCTTGCCGTGGAGGAGATTGTCGCAGCCGATTTCGCCGCCGAGCAGGTTGGCCAGCAACTGGCAGATCGCCAGGCCCAACCCGGTCCCGGTGCCACCCGGCTGTTGCAGTTGGGAGAACGGCCGGAACAGCCTCGCCCGGTCGAACTCCGGGATGTCCGGGCCGCCATCCCGCACGGCGAAGCGGAGCACCGGTTCGCCGTTCAAGGTCGCGAAGCCGACGCGGATCGACGCCGGTCCCGGCTCGGCGAATTTCGTCGTGTTGTTCACGAGGTTCATCAGGGCCTGCCGAAGCCGGCCGGCATCCGTCATCAGCCGGTCCGGAACATTGGACGCCGCTGCGACGGAGAACTCCACGCCCCGTTCTTCGGCTTGGTGCCGGAACATCTCGACGATTCCGTGCAGCATCGGCCGCAAGGCGAACGGCGCGGTACGAAGCTGCAAGCGGCCGACCTGCATGCGCGACAGGTCCAGGATGTCGTTCAGCAGTCCCATCAAGGCTTCGCCCGCCATAAGCCCGGTGCTCACCAATTGACGTTGCGCGGCGCCCAGCTCGGATTGCTCCAGCAATGCGAGTGACGTCAGCGCCACGTTCAACGGGGTGCGAATCTCATGGCTGACGATCGCCACGAAGCGTGATTTCTCCTGCGCAGCGATCTCCGTCTGCTCACGCGCCCGGATTTGGGCGTCCTCGACCTGCTTGCGGGTGGTGATGTCGGTATACAGCGTCACCCAGCCGCCATCCGGAAGCCGGGTGTGCCGCATTTCGATGACCGACCCGTTGGCCCGTCGCCGCACGGAGACCGGCGGTTCGGCCATATCCTGCACGGCCGCCACGCGCCTGGCGATTTCCGCTTCTACGTCCACCGTGCCAAACTCACCCGCAAGCAACTGCATCTGCAGGATTTCCAACAACGGCTGGCCCATCCGCAGGGCATTCCTTTCCAATCCGTTCAGATCGGCGAACCGGTCGTTCCACTGGACGAGACCTAGTTGGGCGTTGAACATGGCGACACCGTCGGACATGCCGGCCAGCGTCATGCCCAGTTGCACGCTCTTTTCGTCAGCCTTCTCGCGCGCCGCCGAAAGGCTGGCATTGGCGGCCGCCAGGACATTGCGGTCGTTCGCAAGGCGCTGCTCACGGGATGCCGCAGATGAGATCACGCCTGCCACGCTTGCGGCCATGACCATGACCAGCAGGGTGAGCGCGGCGGTGCCGAGGAGCGCTTCCCATCGCCTCGTCTGCGCCCCCGTCAACGCCGCCCGGCGGTCGAGCCCGACAACCAGGGCCATGTCCTGCCCGGGGACCTGTTGCCACGCGTCGATGCGGACATCGCCGTCCGGGCCCGATGGACCCGTCCAGACGCCCGCCTCCGCCTCGAATATGGCGCGGTAGAGCGGCGTGGGCTTGATGTCGGCTCCGGGCTCCCGCAGGCCGGTGGCGGAGATGGCGCGTACCAACCCGTCGCGTCCCACCAGCATGATCATCCCGTGCAGTCCGATATCGGCCTGCACCATGTCGCGGGTCAGCCCGCCTAGGTCGTAGGTGGCGGCCACCACCCCCCCGAAACCGCCGCGGTCCGCGTTCAGCCGGCGCGAGACCGTCAGCGACCATGTTCCATTGAGTTGGAACGGTCCGGTGACCAGGAGAGCCTGGCCAGGATCGGTGCGATGGATCTGAAAATAGCGGCGGCCGGACATGTCCGGGTCCAGGCCATCCCGGTGCGTGCTCGCGACGACCCGGCCGCGTGAATCCAGGATGGTGAGCTGCGAGACGAGGTCCGACACCGACGAGGCGCGTCGCTGCAGGGCGGTGTAGTCGAAGGCGGCCGGACTGCGTTCCCAGTCCGACTTCAGCACCCGCAGCGCCTGGTCGACCGACAGGATCTGTTGGTCGAACTGTTCCTCGAACACCAGTGCCAAGTTGCTGGCACGGGCCTCCGCCTGGCCAAGCTCGCGCTCCTGGTCCGCGTCCGTGACGACCAGGGCAATGGCCCAGGCCGCGGTCGCGAGCAGGACGGCGATGCTCAGGACAGCGAGTTTGAGGGTGCCGAGCCTGAGGGTACGCAAGCGTCCGATGGCTGCCACCATGCCTCCTCCTGGGCGCAGCTAGCCCCGAAACGCGCCTGCAGGCGAGAGAATAACGAGATCCCGGCCGTCTTGCCGCCGGGGAACGGCGGTGCGATGGTCCGCCACCCGCGTGACGGGATTGTGCTGTAGCTGCCGAGGATGAGACATGGCCAAGATCAAGGTGAAGACCCCCGTCGTCGAGATGGACGGCGACGAGATGACCCGGATCATCTGGGGCTTCATCAAGGACAAGCTGATCCTGCCCTACCTCGACATCGACCTGCGCTATTTCGACCTTGGCATGGAATACCGCGACCAGACCGACGACCAGGTCACCATCGACGCGGCCAACGCCACCAAGCAGTTCGGCGTGGGTGTGAAATGCGCCACCATCACGCCCGACGAGGCGCGGGTGGAGGAGTTCAAGCTCAAGAAGATGTGGCGCAGCCCCAACGGGACGATCCGCAACATCCTCGACGGCACCATCTTCCGCGAGCCGATCATCTGCTCGAACGTGCCGCGCCTGGTGCCCCACTGGTCCGAGCCGATCGTCATCGGCCGCCACGCCTATGGCGATATCTACCGCGCGACCGAGACCAAGATCCCGGGCCCGGGCAAGGTGACCCTGGTCTATCATCCGGAAGGCGGCAAGCCGGTCGAGATGGAGGTGTTCGACTTCAAGGGTCCGGGCGTGGCCATGGGCATGCACAACACCAACAAGTCGATCGAGGGCTTCGCCCGCGCCTCCTTCAACTACGGGCTGGCGCGCAACTACCCGGTCTATCTCTCGACCAAGAACACCATCCTCAAGGCCTATGACGGATCGTTCAAGGACATCTTCCAGGCCGTGTTCGATGCGGAGTTCAAGGCGGAGTTCGACAAGCGCAAATTGACCTACGAACACCGGCTGATCGACGACATGGTCGCGTCCGCGCTGAAGTGGAACGGCGGCTACGTCTGGGCCTGCAAGAACTATGACGGCGACGTGCAGAGCGACATCGTGGCGCAGGGCTTCGGCAGCCTGGGCCTGATGACCAGCGTGCTGATGAGCCCGGATGGCAAGACCATCGAGAGCGAGGCGGCGCATGGCACCGTAACGCGGCACTACCGCGAGCACCAGAAGGGCCGCGAGACCAGCACCAACCCGATCGCGTCGATCTTCGCCTGGACGCGCGGCCTGGCCTATCGCGGCCGCTTCGATGCCACTCCGGATGTCACAAGCTTTGCCGAGACGCTGGAGAGGGTGTGCGTGGAGACGGTGGAAAGCGGCTCCATGACCAAGGATCTCGCCATGCTGGTGGGCAGGCAACAGGCGCATCTCAACACGCAGGACTTCCTGTCCAAGATCGACGACAACCTGAAGGCTGCGATGGGCTGAGCTACGACGAACCGGGGAACGGGACGATGGATGGCTTGCAAGGGCTGATGCCGGCGCCACTCGCGCGGCGGGGCTTCATGATGACCGGGCTGGTCGCCGGTTTCACGCTGGCGACCGAACGCGTGGAGGCCCAGGCCATCCACACCGACGCCGCCGGGCTTGTGGCGGGGGAGGTGCAGGTGCCGGTGGCGGATGGCCATCTGCCCGGTTACTACGCCCGGCCGGCCGGCGCCGGACCGTTCCCAAGCGTAATCGTCGTGGAAGAGATATTCGGCGTCCACGAATACATCAAGGACACGTGCCGGCGCCTCGCCAAGCTCGGCTACATGGCGGCCTCCGTGGAATTGTATGCCCGGGTCGGCGACCTGGCCGGGCTGACGGATATGAAGCAGATCCTTGACGTGGTCAGCCGGGCGCCCGATGCGACGGTTATGACCGACCTGGACTCACTGACGGCCTGGATGTCGGCGAATGGCGGGGATTCGAAGCGTTCGGGGATCACCGGGTTCTGCCGCGGCGGCCGGGCGGTGTGGTTGTATGCCGCCCATAGCCCGACGCTGAAGGCGGCCGTTGCCTGGTATGGTCCGGTCGGCGGCGAGCGGACCGCCATCCAGCCGAAGACCGTCGACGATATCGCCGGTGAGATCAGGTGCCCGCTGCTGGGACTATACGGGGCGAAGGATCCCGGCATACCGCCGGCCGCGGTGCAGGCGGCCGCCACGAAGGCTCGCGCCGCAGGAGCGACTGTGGAGATCGTGGAGTACCCTGACGCCGCCCATGCGTTCCACGCCGATTACCGGCCGAGCTACGTACGGGACGCGGCCGTGGATGGTTGGGAGAAGATGCAGGCCTGGTTCCGCAAATACGGCGTCGCCTGACCCAGCGCAGCAAGAGGGCGGGTAGCGGATTGCGAAAGGATCGCCCTGCGCATCTCGGTCGCAAGGTCGACACGCCGCACGATAGGCCGTTCCCGTCTAGCCCATGAGGGCGACCATGAACCGTGGGATGTTGGCCGGCATCGTGGCCATCCCAAGCACCGGGTTCGGCTGTGCGGGCCACCCGACTGCCTCGTCGGGCCGCGACGTCGCCTGGCCGGTCGTGCGCAGCGTCAGCTCGTCGCGGACGCGCTCGATCACGCCGTCCCAGTCGCCTGGTGCGGATTGCCGGAAGATACGCATCGTCGGATACCACGGGCTGTCCTGGCGGGTCCGCAGCCAGCGCCAGCAGCCGACGAAGCGAGACAGCAGCCACACCTCCTTGCCCATGGCAGCTGCCAGGTGGGCAACGGCCGAGTCGACCGAGATGACCAGATCCAGCCCGGCGATCATGGCGGCCGTGTCGGCGAAATCGACCACGTCCGCCATGCGGTCCGACATCGGGAAGGCTGCTGGCGAGGCCGCCGGCTTCTGCAGGCTGTGGAACGTGACGCCGGGCACCGTGGAAAGCGGCGTCAGAGCACCCGGCGGGATGGACCGGGCACGGTCATGGACGAAGACGGTGCTGCCGGCCCAAACCAGCCCGACCTTCAGCCCAGCCGTCGGAGGCGCCTGCCAACGGCGCACGAGCCCCGGATCCGGTGCGATGTAGGACGGATCGGCAGGAACCGTCTCCAACGTCGTGCCGAACGCCCGCGGCAGGCTCAGCAGCGGGCAGAAGACGTCATGTTCCGGAAGGGACGCAGTGGCGGGGACCACGGCATGGACATCCGGCAGGTCCCGCAGCAGGCGGAGCAACTCCGGTTGCACTGCCAGGATCACCTGTGCTCCCAGCGCGGATACGCGCCTGGCGTAGCGCAGGAATTGGATCGTGTCGCCGAAGCCCTGTTCGCAGTGCAGCAGCACCGTCTTGCCGGCGATGTCCTCGCCCTGCCAGCGCGGCCGGTCGGCAATGGCCCGGGACGCGGCATGGAGGTGCAGCCGGGCATCGTACAACGCCCAGCTCTCCTCGGTCATGCGGCCGGAGGCGAGCAGCATGGCCGCGAGGTTGTGCCGGACATCCGCTGCCTCGGGCGCCAGCCGCAGGGCGGCGCGGGCCGCCGCCTCCGCGGCCTCCAACTGGCCGAGCGCTTCGAGTGACAGGGCCTCGTTCATCTTGGCCTGGTAGAGGCTTGGCATCAGCAGAGCGGCGTAGCGACAGCGTTCGAGCGCCTCCGCGTGACGGCCGAGCGTGTACAGCACGGCGCCGAGCGTCGCCGCAGCCCCGGCATTCAGCGGCGCCAGCCGTGCCGCAGCCCGGGCCGGCGCCAACGCCGCCCCGCTGTCGCCGAGGCCCTGGAGCGCGCGGGCGAGGTTGCCTTGCGCCACGGCGTTGCCTGGCTGCCGCTGCACTGCGAGGAAGCCAGCGCCGGCCGCGGCATTCAGCTCCCCCAGATCGATCAACAGCGACGCCACCGACACCAGCAACCCGGTGTCACCCGGAGTCAGCGCGGCCGCCTGCATCAGCGCGGGAACGGCCTCCGCCTTGCGGCCGACGGCGGCCAAAGCCTGGCCGAGGGCCTGGTGGTGCTTGGCTTGGCTGGCGTCGAATCGGACGGCGGACTGCAAGGACTCCACCGCCGCCGCCGGTTCGCCGCCGGACAGCAGCGCCATGCCCAGGTTGAAATGCGACCCGGCATCGCTCGGGCGCAGGCGCACCAGCGTCCTGCACGCCTCCGCCGCCTCCGCGAACCGGCCCAGGGCGAACAGCGAAAAACCCAGGTTCTGCAGGGCGTCGGCGAAATCCGGAGCGGCCGCTACGGCGGCCGAAAAGGCGTTCGCGGCATCCTGGTGGCGGCCCTTCGCCTGGAAGTCGCAGCCCTGGCGATAGGCGGTTCGCAGGAACGCCTGCCGGGATCCGGCGTCGCGGAAGTTCTGCGGCAGAGCGGCCCTGTCTTGGCTTGGCAGTTCAGCCTCCTGCTGAAGAGTCGGCGCAGGATAGGCCGACAGACATTAAGGAGACGCGAAGGCGCGCCATGCCGGCCTTGACCGCACGGCAGGGCATGCGCATTTTCTTCCGCTACGGCATACCGCCTATCAGCAGAGAACCCCGATGGCCAAGTCCAACACCGTCCAGATCCGCCTCGTCTCCACCGCGGATACCGGGTATTTCTACGTTACGAAGAAGAATGCCCGCTCCGCGACCGGCAAGCTGGAGCTCAACAAGTACGATCCGGTCGCGCGCAAGCACGTCCCGTTCAAGGAAGCCAAGATCAAGTAGCCGGCTGCTAGCCGCGCCGGCCACAGCCGCGGATTTTGGCCGCCAGCAGAGGGTCGAGCACGGCAGCGACCTGACAGCGTGACAGGGTCTGCGGCCGGACGCGCGGCTGGCGCCGCACATTGATGATCAAGGTACCACCGCCTGCCAGGGCCAGATGCAGGGTGCCCTGCCGTATCGCCCGGGCATAAAGCGGCTCCGGTCCGCCGATCCCGGTCAGGATGCCGGCGCCGACAGCGGCAACGCGGTTGCGGTAGTCCGCCGCGAGGTCTGGCGTGTGGGAGTGGTAGAGCCCGACTGCCACGTTCCAATCGCCATGCGCCTCGACCTGAAGCGACCGCAGGTACCGAGCGGCGTAGTCGGCATTGGCTGCCGGGTCGAATGCCTCGTCCAACGAGCGAAACGCGCCAGGGTGCAGCGGCAAGTCAACCTGCATGCACCCGACATCGATGAAGTGGTGCTGCGCGGTTGCCTGGGCTTGTTGCACCCAGGCAACCGCAGCGGCCCTGCTGTCCAGGAACAATCCCTGGCCGTCGGCATTGATGGTCCACGGCCAGGCACGGATGTCGCCGAGGCCGGTAATCGGGCGGCCACTTTCCAGCCTTGCGATGCTGCCCAGCAATCCGTGCGGCAGATCGTATTTCCGCTCCGCCGTGGCGATGGCGGCTTCGCATTGATCGCTTTGCGCCACGAGCCAGGGCGGGCCAGCCAAGGCGGGCGCTGCGAACGTGGCCACCGGTAGCGCCAGCATACCCAGGCAAACCAGGAGCAAGCGGGTCAGGGACGACACGCCGCAGGTCAATCCTCGAACGTGGCCAGCACCGGCACATGGTCGGAAGGCTGGTCCTCTCCCCGCACGTCGCGATCGGGCGCCGCGGAGGCGAGTCGATCCGCCATGACCGGGGATAGCAGGGCATGGTCGATGCGCAGGCCGCGGTCGCGCTGCCAGGCGCCGGCCTGATAGTCCCAGAAGGTGTAGACTGGACCAGCCGGCTTGGTGACGCGAACCGCGTCGGTCATGCCGGCCCACAGCATGCGGCGGAACCGCGCCCGTGTCTCCGGGCGGACCAGGGCATCGTTCGCGGGCAGCGTGCCCGGCGCGTAATCCACATCGGCCGGAGCGACGTTGTAGTCGCCGGCCAGGACGAAGGGCGTGTCGGCCGCCAGCAACGCGTCGGCACGGTCGGCCAGGCGATCCATCCAGGCCAGCTTGTAGGCGTAGCCGGCCTCGCCGCCCGAATTGCCGTTCGGCAGGTATAGATTGCCGATGGTGACGCCGGCCGCCACGACTTCCAGGTAGCGGGCCTGGGCATCGTCCCGCGGCAGGCCGGGCAGGGAGACGTGGCTGACCTCGAGCGGAACCCGGCTCAGTACCGCGACGCCATTATAGGATTTCTGCCCTGCGACGACGCTGTCATAGCCAAGCGCCTTGAAGGCGGGGGCAGGAAAGGCCGGCTGCTCGCACTTGATCTCCTGCAACAGCAGCACGTCCGGTTCCACACGCTGGAGCCAGCGGCAGACATGCGGCTCCCTGATGCGGACCGAGTTGACGTTCCAGGTGGCGATCTTCACCGGCTGCGGACGATCGGACTAGGCGCGGGATCAATCGACCGCGAAGCTGGTCCCGCAGCCGCAGGCGCTGGTGGCGTTCGGATTGCGGACGGTGAAGTGGCTGCCCATCAGCTCGTCCGTGTAGTCGAGCTGCGATCCGGCCAGCAGGTCCAGGCTCGCCGGGTCGACCAGCACCCGCGCCGGCCCGGACTGCACCACCAGGTCGTCCGGCTGCACCGTCTCGTCCAGTTCGAACCGGTATTGGAAGCCGCTGCAACCGCCGGCCAGCACGGCCACCCGCAGGGCGGCGTCCCGTGGTTGCGCGGCCACTATGGTGGCGATCTGCTCGGCGGCTCGGTCGCTGACGGCGAATGCTTGTTCCATCGGGTCAACATAGGGCAGGACGGGTGACGATTGAAGAGGCGGCGATGCAGGTGCTACGCCGGGCGGCATGGCGCTCGCACCCTATGCCGTCCGGCCCGAGACCGCTCGTGGGCGGCTTTACCCCGAGCCCGAGGCGCCGACCCGCTCCCCCTGGCAGCGGGACCGCGACCGGATCATCCATTCCTCCGCGTTTCGCAAGCTGCAGTACAAGACCCAGGTCTTCGTGAACCACGAGGGGGATTTCTTCCGCACCCGGCTGACGCACACGATCGAGGTGGCTCAGATCGCCCGCTCCATCGCGCGCGAGTTGCGGGTGGACGAGGATCTGACGGAGGCCCTGGCGCTGGCGCATGACCTAGGCCATCCCCCATTCGGGCACGCTGGCGAGGAAGGGCTGAACCGGGGCATGAAGCCCTGGGGCGGATTCGACCACAATGCGCAGGCCGTGCGGATCGTGACCCTGCTGGAAAGCCGCTACGCTGCGTTTGACGGGCTCAACCTGACTTGGGAGACGCTGGAGGGCTTGGCGAAGCATAACGGCCCCTTGTCGAAGCCGCCGCCCTACATCGCCGAATACGATTCCCGCTTCAGGCTCGACCTGCACAGCCAGCCTGGCGTCGAGGCGCAGGTCGCCGCGGCTGCCGACGACATCGCCTACCACAGCCATGACCTGGATGACGGCATGCGGGCCGGGCTGTTCGGGCCAGAAGAGATCAGCCACCTTCCGCTGGTCGGGGATGCTTTACGGGAGGCGAGGGTCGCCAGCCTGGATGTGCCGCCGTCGCGGCTGCGGCACGAGACGGTTCGCCGGGTGATCAACCAACTCGCGACCGACCTGGCCAGTGAGACCGCCCGCCGATTGGCCGAGCTGGAGCCGGCCGATTGCGACGCGGTGCGCCACGCGCGCCAGTCGGTTGTCGCCTTCAGCCCGCCCATGGCGGAGGCGAACCGCGCCATAAAGGCGTTCCTGCACGCCCGAATGTATCGGCACTGGCGCGTGAACCGCATGTCGGCTAAGGCGCGCCGGCTGACCGAGCATCTGTTCACAATCCTGGTGGAGGACGTGTCCACCCTGCCGGACGAATGGCGGAGCCGTGCCGAGGAGGGCGACCCGCGGCGTGCCGCACTGACCGTGGCGGACTACATCGCCGGCATGACGGATCGTTTCGCAGTGGAGGAACATCGACGGCTCACCGACCTCACGGTGCTGGGGTAAGCCGTCAGGAATGATTGTAGATGTAGTCCATTGAGAGATCGGTTTCGCAGGTCGGTGACTTCACGGTGGCGTGCAAGTGGTTGCCAACCACCCGGCCCGTCATGTGGGACGTGCCAGAGACCGCGTCGATCGTGCCGTCGTAGTTGACCGGGGACTCGAAGAAGGTCACCGGTGTGTAAGCGTACCAGAGTACGCCGTCGCCGACCATGATGACGCGCTCGCCATGTTCGGTCGGACAGCCGGGACCGGTGGCGGCGACCTGCGTGATCTTGCCCTGATAGCTGCCGTTATACGCCCGCGACTCCGATGCGCTCAGCGGCACGGCCACGCCCACCAGGTCGAAGGTGGTTTGGCAGCCGCCCAGCAGCAGGGCTGCGGCAGCGGATACGGCGATGCAGAACGGCTTTGCCACGACACCAGACCTCCTTCGGCGCGGCCGGCATGGCTATGCCCGGTCGCTGCCACACGGTACCCGATCACGTCGTAGTGCGCCATGCATTACCCGTTCTTAAGGCTGCCGGCGGACGCGGTAGGCTACGGTCCTGCGATCTTTACGTCACGGATCGACCACGGTAGTTTGATGTGTTGGCTGGCCGCCCGCATCGCTGCCAACCGACAAAGCGAGGCTTTTCATGTTCATCCATCGGCGCCGCGGCTGGGAGATCGCCGAGCATCAGGCGACGCCGGAGAGTGCGGTGCTGGGCCGCCGATCCTTGATGGCAGGCGGGGCAGGGCTGCTGGGCGCGGCTGTCGCATGGCCGGCCATGGCGGATGCCGATCCCCGCTACCCTGCGGGCCGTCCGATCACGCCGGAGCAGGATTCCACTACCTACAACAATTTCTACGAGTTCGGTGAGGATAAATCCATCTGGCGCGCCGCCCAGCGCATGCCGGTGACGCCCTGGCAGGTCGAACTTGCCGGCATGATGGACAAGCCGCGGACGATGGATCTCACGGATCTGCTCAAGCAGGTCCAGCTCGAGGATCGGGTTTACCGCCATCGCTGCGTCGAGGCCTGGGCAATGACCGTCCCGTGGACGGGTTTTCCGCTATCAGCCTTGCTGAAGATCGCCGCACCCACGTCATCCGCCAAGTATGTCGTGTTCGAGTCAGCCGTCCTGCCGCGGGTCATGCCCGGTGTGCGATCAAGCCTGTACCCCTGGCCGTATATCGAAGGCTGCACGATGGAAGAGGCCGGTAACGACCTGACGTTCATGGTCACGGGAATGTATGGCAAGGAACTGCCGAAGCAGGACGGCGCGCCATTGCGCGTCCACTTCCCATGGAAATATGGCTTCAAGTCAGGCAAGTCGCTCGTGAAAATATCCTTTACGGATAAGCAGCCAGAAACGATGTGGCATGCGATCCAGCCGGAGGAGTATGGTTTTTGGGCCAACGTGAACCCTGCCGTCGCACACCCGCGCTGGAGCCAGGCGTCCGAGCGGCTGATCGGAACGGGTGAGCGTGTGCCGACGGTGATCTGGAACGGGTATGGCGAGTGGGTAGCCGGGATGTACACCGACAAGAAGAACGAGCGGCTCTTCACTTGATGGTGGCAAAAATCCTCGCCGTGCTGTCGGCTGCCATGCTCGTGGGCGCGGTGGCGGTTGCGACGCTCGGACCGCAGGAGGTGTCGCTGGGTGATGCATTGCACGCGCTTGATCAACTTCACTTCGCCGCCGTGCAGGCCTACATCCGGACCCACGTCTCGGCCTGGCTGTGGGACCATCCGGTTACATCCCTGCTCGTGCGGCCGCCATGGCTGTTGCCCGCCATCCTCGGTGTTCTGCTGGCCGGCGCTGCGATGACGACCGCCACCTCGCAGAAGGCCCCCACCTCCCGCCGGCGCCGGAGCTGACTAGAGGCCTAGTAAGGCGCGGGCGGCAGCGACGACGCGGAGTGTTTCGCTCCACAAGCCGAGTTGCCCGAGCTCCTCGAACGGAAAGAATGCCGCCGCCGTGACGTCACTGCCGGCCCGAGGCTCTCCGGCCTGCCAAAGCCCGGCGAAATCCAGTATGGTGTAGTGGAAACGGACGCGGCCATCCGGGTCCGCGTGGATGCTGTCCACGTGGGCGACCAAGGCCAAGGTGCCGACGCCCACCCTGGTCTCCTCCTTGAGTTCGCGCCGTGCGGCAGCTTCGGCGGTCTCGCCCAATTCCTGCGCACCACCCGGTATGCTCCATTGTCCCATGGCGGGCGGCTTGCCGCGGCGGACCAGGAGCACAGCCCCTGGCCGCAACACGACCGCACCCACGCCGACCATCGGGGCGGCGGGGTATTCCCGGCTCACGCAGGCACCGTGAGGCCGTACGGCGGGAGGGCATTCGGACGGGGCATGAACCTGGGCAAGGCAACGGATCGTCGCATGCCATTCGCATAGCGTGACGCCCGACCATCCGCCATGCGCGATGTGCGGTTTCCGCCCGGCCCGGATCGCGCGATGATCCGCCAATGCCTTTGCACGCGATCTTCACCGACGCCGTCAACGCCCAGGCGCGGCGGCGCATCCGCGCACGGGCGCGCTACAATGCCCGGCTGCGGTCGCGGGAGCGGCTGTCCCACGTGTCGGTACGGACAACCGCGCTGATCGTCGCCTGTGCGCTGTTCATGGAGCAATTGGACGGCACGGTGCTCGCCACGGCCTTGCCAACCATGGCACGCACGTTCGGTGTGGATCCGTTGCAGATGAACGTCGCGCTGACCGCCTACTTGCTCAGCCTTGCCGTGTTCATCCCCGCGAGCGGCAAGGTGGCCGATCGGTTCGGCACCCGCACCGTGTTCCGCTACGCCATCGCGCTGTTCACGCTCGGCTCGATCCTGTGCGGGGTGGCGGACGGGCTGTGGGAGCTGGTGGGCGCGCGCATCCTCCAGGGCATCGGGGGCGCCATGATGGTGCCGGTCGGCCGCCTGGTGCTGCTGCGCTCGGTCGAACGGAGCGAACTGGTGTCCGCCATGACCTGGCTGATGGTTCCGGCGACGATCGGCCCGGTCCTGGGGCCGCCCATCGGCGGCTTGCTGGTCACCGAGCTGTCCTGGCGATGGATCTTCTACATCAACGTGCCGATCGGCCTGCTCGGCATGGTGCTGTCCACCCTGTACATCCGGGATATCAAGGAGCCGGGCCGGGTGGATTTCGACGGCTGGGGCCTGCTGCTGTCGGGCATATCGCTGTCCTGCCTGATGTTTGGACTGGAACTGGCCAGCCGGGGCGAGACCTCGCTGGCAGTGACGGCGGCCATCGTGGCCGCGGGGATCGGCAGCGGCTTGCTATACCTGCGGCACAGCCGCCGCCATCCGCAACCAGTGCTGGATTTCTCGCTCATGCGGGTTCCGACATTCGGCCTGTCCGTGATCGGGGGTGGATTGACGCGGATCGCGGCGGGAGCGGTGCCGTTCCTGCTGCCGATGATGTTGCAGCTCGGGTTCGGCATGTCTGCGCTGCAAAGCGGCCTGATCACCTTCACCAGCAGCGCTGGGTCTGTCCTGATGAAGGGTGCGGCGAAGCCGATCCTGCGGCGCTGGGGCTTCCGCACGGTCATGGTGTGGAACGGGCTCACCTCGACGATCTTCCTGGCCTCCATCGCGGCGTTCCGGCCGAGCTGGCCGGTGGCGGCGATCTACGGCGTGCTGCTGGTTGGGGGGTTCTTCCAGTCCTTGCAGTTCACCGCCTACAACACGATCGCCTATGCCGAGATCGACCGCGGAAAGATGAGTTCGGCCACGAGCTTCTACACGACCTTCCAGCAATTGATGCTGACGCTGGGAATCTGCACCGCCGCTGCCGCCCTGGCCGGATCACTGGCGATCACCGGGCACGCGCACCCGCTGCTGGTGGATTACAGCGCGGCGTTCCTGGTGGTGGCGGGGGTGTCGCTGGCCGCATCGCCCACGTGCTCACGCCTGCCGCGAGATGCGGGCGACGACCTCATCGGCCGCAGAGGACAGGCAGTGCCCGTCCAAGCCGGTGCCGCCGCGGCGAAGGCAAAGACGGCCAATGTGGCCGGCATGGTCTAGGACGGAGCATGACGAGTCGCGAGCAGGTCCACCACCCGGCGCACTGCCGCCGGGATGGGGGCGATGACGGGAACCTCGAACCGCGGCGCCAACACGCTGGCCGCGTCGCCCAAGGGGCCGCCGCCGATGACCACGGCCTCGGCGCCGTCCTGCCGGATGCAGCGGGCGACGGCCTGGTGCAAGGCGTCCACCAGCCGACCGGGATCGGCGGCAAGCGCCGTTGCGTCACCCGGGGCAAGCCGCGTTCCAGTGTAGCCTTGGCCAAGACCCAAGGCGGCGGCATGGCCGTCGATCGTGGCGACGAGACCGGGCGTGATGGTCGCGATCCCGAACCGCCTCCCGTTCCAGGCCGCCTCCAGCATCGCCGCTTCGGCGATCCCAACGACGGGCTGGTCAAGCAGGCCCCGCAACCCGGTGACGCCAGGGTCGCCGAACGCGCTCACGATGACCGCATCGGCCGAATCGCCGAGTCGGAGGCCAATCTCGAGGACCTCCGCCGCCGCAGCCGCCAGTGCCGGCGGATCGAGGATCATCGGCACCCCGCGACCGGCCGTGGCGCCGCTCACCTGCATGTGCGGGGGAACGACCGACCGCGCGATGCCCACCATCATGTCCGTGGTGGCTTGCGTCGTGTTGGGGTTGATCAGCAGGATCCGGGTCATCCGGGCAAGTCCACTGCAACGACGCCCGACATCCTACCTAACGCCGTTCCACCAGGAGTTGCATGATGTACACCCCGCCCGCGTTTCGGGAAGACAGCCTGCCGACCCTGCATGGATGGATCACGCAGGCGAGGCTGGCGAGCCTGGTGACCGTGGGGCCAAGCGGGCTGCTGGCAACGCCGTTGCCGCTGTTCCTGGAGGCCGGGGAGGGCGAGCAGGGCGTGCTGTACGGGCATGTCGCGAAGGCCAACCCGCAGTGGAAGGAAAGCCCGGGCGCCGAGGCCCTGGTCATCTTCATGGGGCCGGACGCCTATGTGAGTCCGAGCTGGTACGCGAGCAAGCAGATCGACGGCAAGGTGGTGCCGACCTGGAACTACGTCGCCGTGCACGCCTACGGCCTCGTCGAGTTCTTCGAGGATCCGGCCAGGCTGCTCGCCGTCGTGACCAAGCTGACGGATTTGCATGAAGGACGCCGTGCCGAGCCGTGGGCCGTAAGCGACGCCCCGGCCACCTTCGTGGCGTCGCAGCTGCGCGGCATCGTCGGGCTGCGGCTTCCGATCAGCCGGTTGGAAGGCAAGCGCAAGATGAGCCAGAACCGCAGCCTCGACGATCGCACCGGGGTGGCGCGGGGGCTTGCCGGCAGTGACGTGGCAGCCGACCAGGCTGCCGCTGCGCTGATAGGTGTCTAAACGGCGCTCGCCGCTGCGCACGTCAACCGGCACCCAGCGTTTCCAGGGCGGCGCGGCGGTCGAACAGGCGCAGCAGAAGCCGGGCCGCCTGGCCGCGCCCGCTCTCGAGCCGCGGGTCGCGGTCCAGCAGCAAGGCCGCGTCCTGGTTGGCCATCCGCAACATGCCATCCTGCGCCTCCGGATCGGACAGGCGAAAGCCGGGCAGGCCGGATTGCCGTTTGCCCAGCAGGTCGCCGCCGCCGCGCAGGCGGAAATCCTCGTCGGCGATGGTGAAGCCATCCTCGGTGTCCCGCAGCAAGGTCATGCGGCGGCGGCCCGTCTCCGTCAGCCCGTCCTCGTGCAGCAGGAGGCAGTAGCTTTGGGCGGCGCCGCGCCCGACGCGACCGCGCAGTTGATGGAGCTGCGCCAGGCCGAAGCGGTCGGCGTGTTCGACCACCATCACGCTGGCGCCGGGCACGTCCACGCCCACCTCGATCACCGTCGTCGCGACCAGCAGAGCGGTCTGCCCGGCGGCGAAGGCCGCCAACGCGGCATCCCGCACCGCACTGTCCTGTTGCCCGTGCGCCAGGCCGACCCGCGCGCCGAACCGGCCGCGCAGGTCGGCGAACCGGGCCTCCGCCGCGGCCAGGTCGCTCACCAGGCTGTCGGAGACCATCGGACACACCCAATACACCTGCTCGCCCCGGTCCAAGGCGCGGCCGATGCCCTCGATCACGCCGTCTAACGTGGCGAGCGAATGCAGCGTGGTGCGGATCGGCTGGCGGCCAGCGGGCTTTTCGGTCAGCCGGCTCACCTCCATTTCCCCCCACTGCGTCAGCAGCAGGGTGCGGGGAATCGGCGTCGCGGTCATCACCAGCAGGTCGGTGCGCTCGCCCTTGCCGCCCAGCAGCAGCCGCTGCTCCACTCCGAAGCGGTGCTGCTCGTCGATCACGGCCAGGCCGAGGTCTCTGAACTCCACTGCCTCCTGGAACAGCGCGTGGGTGCCGACCACGATCGGCAGCCGGCCATTGTTCAGTTGCAGCAACAGGTTGCGCCGCGCCGCGCCGGTGACCGAACCGGTGAGCAGGCCGACCGGGCAGGGCGCCAGCCGGGACAGGGTGCGCAAATGCTGCTTCGCCAGCACCTCCGTCGGCGCCATCAGCGCGGCCTGGGTGCCGGACTCCACCGCGCCCAGCATGGCCAGCAACGCCACCAGCGTCTTGCCCGAGCCGACATCGCCCTGCAGCAGTCGCAACATGCGGCGAGGCGCGGCCATGTCGCCATCGATCTCGGCCAGCGCATGCGCCTGTGACAGGGTGGGGGTGAAGCCGAAGCGCCGTAAAGCCTCTTCCCGCATCTCGCCGGTGGCCAGCAAGGCGCGGCCGGGGCGGCGCTTCTCGCGCGCCTTCATCCAGGCCATGGCAAGCTGGTGCGCGAGCATCTCGTCATAGCCGAGCCGGGCCCGGTGCTGCGGCGTCGGCGGCTCCGCCGGGCATTGCAGGCCGAGCAGGGCCTCGCGGAAGGATGGCCAACGCTCCCGCCGCAACAACGCGGCATCGTGCCATTCCGGCAGGTCGCGGACGCGGCTGGCGGCAGCCCGCATGGCCACGCGCAGCTCCCGCATGGAAAGCCGCGCCGTCATCGGCCAGACCGGGTCGACCGGGGGGATCAATGCCTCGTCCTCCGGCGCCACGGCATAGGCCGGGTCTCGCATGGAAAGCCGGCTGCCGAATGCCTCGACCCGGCCATTCACGAGGTAGGATGCGCCGTTGCGCGCGCGCAGGAGGTGCGCCAGCCGGTGCTTGTCCCAGATGGCGACCTCGGCAAAGGCGGTACCGTCCGTCACCCGCACCCGATGGGGATGGCTGGCCTTGCTGGCGGGCTCGTGGCCGGCGACCTCCACCTGCCAGGTCACGATCTGGCCCGCCACGCTGTCGCGCACGGCCGCGCGGCTGCGGCGATCGATGAAGCTGTCGGGCAGGTGGAACAGCAGGTCGCGCACGCGCGGGCCGCCGGTCAGCCGCCCCAGTTTCTCGGCCGTCGCCGGGCCGACGCCGCGCAGATCGGACACGGGGGCGAGGAGGGGGGCAAGCGGATCGTCCACGGCGGCTCATACCCAGCGTCCCGGACGGTGGCTAGACGCGATCGTTCGGTGCCGCTCGACCTCGGGCGTGGATCGCCCTCGCAAGCCGAGTCATCCTCGTGACCGTCGTGCGCCGCCGCGTCGGGAAACGGGATGGAACCAGACCCGCTGACACCACGCCCGTGCGCCGCTATATGCACCCGCAATGACCAAGCCTGATCCGCGACGCCGTCGCATCCTGTTCCGCGCCACGCATCGCGGCACGCAAGAGACCGACCGCCTCATCGGCGGCTACGTCGCTCCCCGGCTGATGGACTTCACCGACACCGAGCTCGATGCGGTCGAGGCAATGATGGAGTTGCCGGATCCCGATCTGGCGGACTGGCTGATGGGCCGGCTGCCGATCCCACCTGGGCCGCACGCGCCGTTGCTGCACGCGATGCGTGCCGCGGTGACGGCGCGATGAGCGCGGTGACCATCTATGGCGTGCCGGACGGCTACGACGCGCTGCTGCTCGCCCGCCGCCGGGCGGAGCATGCCGGTTCCGTGCTGCATGCCACGCGGGACGACAGCCGCATGGCCCGGCTGCACGAGGCACTCGCCTTCTTCGCGCCGGAGGTGGAGGTGCTGCGGTTCCCCGCCTGGGACTGCCTGCCGTACGACCGGGTGTCGCCCAACCCGGCGATCGTCTCCGAGCGGATCGCCTGCCTCGCCCGCCTGCTGGAGCCGTCCGGCCGGCCGCGCATCGTGCTCACCACGGTCAACGCGCTGGTGCAGCGCGTGCCGCCCCGCACGGTGTTCCGCGGCGCCAGCCTCACCGTGCGGACCGGCGGCTCGATCACGTCCGGGGCGCTGACCGGCTTCCTGGAAGCCAACGGCTACGGCCGGGCCGACACGGTGATGGAGCCGGGAGAGTACGCGCTGCGCGGCGGCATCGTGGACATCTTTCCGGCCGGCGAACCCGACCCCGTGCGGCTGGACCTGTTCGGCGAGGAGGTGGAGAGCATCCGTCGCTTCGATGCCAGCACCCAGCGCTCGACCGACAAGCTGGAGCGGTTGGAGTTGCGGCCCGTGTCGGAGATCGCGCTCGACCCCGCCAGCATCAGCCGGTTCCGCGAGCGCTGGCGGGACATGTTCGGCCCCGACGCAGCGAAAGACCCGATCTACCAATCGGTTTCGGATGGGCGGCGCCATCCGGGCATGGAGCATTGGGCGCCCTTGTTCCATGCCACGATGGAAAACCTGCTGGACTATCTGCCGAATGCGGCGGTCAGCTTCGACGCGCTGTCCGACGACGTGTTGGCCGCGCGGTTCGAGATGATCGCGGACCATTTCGACGCCCGCAAGGCCGTTCCGCGCGACGGCGAGGTGCCGTACCGGCCGCTGCCGCCAGGCCAGTTGTACCTGGACCGTGCCGAGTGGGACGAGATGCTGTCCATGGGGCCGCTGTTCCAGTTCAGCCCCTACGGCAAGGCGGACGGCGCGCAGGGCATCGACGCGGGCGGGCGGCCCGGCGCGTTGTTCACTCAGGCCGGCGCCCACGCCAGTGGCGACGTGTTCAAGCAATTGGCGGATCAATCCGCCACCTGGGCGCGGGACCGCCGCCGCTGCGTGGTCGCCGCCTGGACTCGTGGCTCGCGGGAGCGCCTTGCCAACCTGCTGCGCGAGAACGGGCTGAAGGCCCATGTGGCGGAGAGCTGGCAGAAGGTCCGCGTGGCGCCGCGCGACCACGTCGTGCTGGTGACGCTCGGCGTCGAACGCGGCTTCGTCGCCGACGAGTTGGGGGTGGTCGGCGAGCAGGATCTGCTGGGCGAGCGCATCAGCCGTCCGCCGCGCCGCCGCAAGCGGGCCGACCAGTTCATCGCCGAGGCCACGGAAATCGCCGAGGGCGACCTGGTGGTGCACCAGGACCACGGCATCGGCCGCTATGACGGGCTGGTGACGCTGCAGGTGAGCGGCGCGCGGCATGACTGCCTCCGGCTGCTGTATGACGGCGACGACAAGCTGTTCCTGCCGGTCGAGAATATCGAGGTGCTGAGCCGCTTCGGCGCGGAAGGCGGCGCCACGCTGGACAAGTTGGGCGGCGCGTCCTGGCAGAACCGCAAGGCGCGCATGAAGCAGCGCATCCGCGACATGGCGGGCGAGCTGATCCGGACTGCGGCGCAGCGCCGGGTACGGGAGGCCAGCAGCCTGGCGCCGCAGGAGGGCGCGTGGGACGAGTTCTGCGCCCGCTTCCCGTTCGCGGAGACCGAGGACCAGGCGCGCGCGATCGCCGACGTGCTGGAGGACCTGGCGGCCGGACGGCCGATGGACCGGCTGATCTGCGGCGACGTGGGCTTCGGCAAGACCGAGGTCGCCCTGCGCGCCGCCTACGTGGCCGCGATGAGCGGGGCGCAGGTGGCGGTGGTGGTGCCCACAACCCTTCTGGCCCGGCAGCATTTCCGCACCTTCACCAAGCGGTTCGAGGGCTTGCCGGTGAAGATCGGCCAGCTTAGCCGCATGGTCGCCGTCAAGGACATGGCGGACACCAAGCGCGGCATGGCCGACGGCAGCATGACCATCGTCGTTGGCACCCACGCCCTGTTGGCGAAGGGGATCGAGTTCGCCGATCTCGGGCTGCTGATCGTGGATGAGGAGCAGCATTTCGGCGTGTCCCACAAGGAGAAGCTGAAGGCGCTGAAGGCCGACGTGCACGTGCTGACCCTGTCGGCCACGCCGATCCCGCGCACGCTGCAACTGGCGCTGACCGGGGTGCGGGAGATGAGCCTGATCGCCACCCCGCCGGTGGACCGGCTGGCCGTGCGCACCTTCATCATGCCGTTCGACGGCGTGGTGGCGCGGGAGGCGATCCAGCGGGAGCGCTTCCGTGGCGGCCAGGTGTTCTGCGTGGTCCCGCGGGTGGAGGATCTGGGCCGCATGGCGGAGCGGCTGCGCGAGATCGTGCCAGAGGCCCGCATGGTCGAGGCGCATGGGCGGTTGGCGCCGACCGAGCTGGAACGGGTGATGACCGAGTTCGGCGACGGCAAGTACGACATCCTGCTGTCCACCAACATTGTGGAAAGCGGGCTGGACATGCCGGCCGTCAACACGCTGATCATCTACCGCGCCGACATGTTCGGCCTGGGGCAGCTGTACCAGCTGCGCGGCCGGGTGGGACGCGGCAAGCAGCGCGGCTATGCCTACCTGACGTGGCCCGCATCGCACCGGCTGTCGGCCGCGGCCGAGAAGCGGCTGAGCGTGATGCAGACGCTTGACCAATTGGGCGCGGGCTTCACGCTTGCCTCGCACGACCTGGACATCCGCGGCGCAGGCAACCTGCTCGGGGACGAGCAGAGCGGCCATATCCGCGAGGTCGGCATCGAGCTGTACCAGCAGATGCTGGAAGACGCGGTGGGTGAGTTGCGCACCGAACGCGGCCGGCGCAAGGCGGATGACCGGGATTGGACACCGAACATCTCGCTGGGCCTGCCGGTGCTGATCCCGGAGGCCTATGTGCGGGATCTGCCGGTCAGGTTGGGGCTGTATCGCCGCATCGGCACGCTGGCCTCCGACGGCGAGAGCGAGGCGATGGCGGCGGAACTGGTCGATCGGTTCGGCGCGCTTCCGGGGGAGGTGGACAACCTGCTGCAGGTCATGGCGCTGAAGCGGGCTTGCCGCGAGGCGGGTGTGGAAAAGCTGGAAGCCGGTCCGAAGGGCATGGTGCTGCAGTTCCGCGGCAACGCGTTCAGCAATCCCAGCGGGCTGGTGGCATGGCTCGGCACGCAGAAGGGCGCGGTCCGGCTACGTCCCGACCACAAGCTGGCGATCAGCCGGGAGATGGCCGTGGACGAGCGGATCAAGACCGCGCGGGACACGTTGCGCGGGCTTAACCGCGTCGCCAGTCAGGCCAAGGCCGCCTGACCGCGCGATGCTGGTCTGGTCGGCGTGGCTGCTGGGCGCCGGCGTGCTGCTCGGCCTCGTCCTCGTGATCCTGTCGCAGACCGTGACACCCGGACGGCAACCATGGTGGCCTGGCGCCTTGCATGCCGGCCTCGGCCTTGCTGCCTTCGTGTTCCTGCTCGTCGGTGGGCTGGATGCTAGCCCCCGCGAGGTCCAGCAGGGCACGGCATCGTTCGGGATCATCGCAGCGTGGCTGCTGGCCGCGGCACTCTGCCTCGGCAGCATACTCGCGATCGGGCGAATGCGGCGCCGGCCACCTTCGATGCTGGTGATCGGCATTCACGCGACGTTCGGCGTTGCAGGGCTCGTCCTGCTGGCGACGTACCTGTCGGCCTGACCGGCTACTTGCCCATCGCCCCAGCCATGGCCGAGAGATCCACGCCGTTCACGAGGATTTTCGCGCCGTTCACCGAGACCTGCCACACCGCCTGGTCGCCGGTACTGCGCGCTATCCCCTTGAGGAAGATGACCACCGGGACGCCGGGCGCCACCATCGGATCCGCCTGCATCTTGGTTATCAGCGCATCCAGGCCATGCGCAGTAAACTCGGCCTGGCCGGTGACGGTTTGCGGCCCGGTGGCGACGAACTTCCCGGTGCCCGACACGGTCGTTCCCACGACTGCGAGGTCGAGCTTGTCAAAGCCGACGTTGATGCCGCCTTTCGCGAACAGGCTCTGAATGTCCGGCACCGGCACGGTCGCGGGGTGCCCGGGCCGGGCCGGTGCGGTTGCGTCCATCGCCATCTTGGTCAATGCCGTCATGCTGACGTTGGACACGGTAGGATGGATGTCGAAATGCGTCGGCATGTAGGCGGCCAGGTTGGGCGGCAGGCCATTGACCTTCAGGCCGTCCAGCGTGAAACCCATGTCGGCCGACAGCATGTCCTGCGGGGCGTCCGCGCTCACCGCGATCTCCACCTTGTCGAGCGAGCCGCCCGTGCCGGCGAAATCGTATTTTATTCCCTCCAGCGACTCGTCGATCTTGCTGCCGGTCAGCAATGCATGCCCGCGCGTGAGCAGGGTGCGTAGCACGGCCTTCTCGGCCGGCGTCGGGCCGTCCGTGTCGTCCGCGGGCGTGGCCTTGGACATTCGGCCGAGTTCGGCCAGCGCCTGGATGACGGGGATCAGCTGGTCATGCGCCAGGGCGGACACCGAACTCATGATGTGCAGGCGGTCGGCATCGAGCGAGAAGTTCGATCCGTCCGTCATGTCCGCCTTCAATGAGTAATTCGCCGCCACCCCGTCCATCAGGACGTTGACGTGCCCGGGATCGACCGGCTGCGTGCTCGATTGGGAGGTGAAGCGGCCGATATGGGTGGTGGACGGCGCCGACCCGCCCGTCTTGGTCACGTCCAGCGATGCCACGGTCCCGCCACTCGTCGTCGGCGTGCTGTAGGTGGGATCGAAGACGCCGTGGACATCCTGCTGGCCGAGCGTGACATGGTAGGTGGCGGTCTCGGCGTGCTTGCCATCCGGGCTGGGATCTTTTGCATCCGGCGCGTCGGCAACCATTTCGGTCGTGGTGAACGTGATGTCGGGCGGAAACTGCTGGTCATCGAGCGCCCATCGCGTGCCGTCGATCGCCCTGGCCTTTGCCGTGAAGGCGGCATCGGCGGGCTGCACCTTACCGAATTCGGCGAACGGCACGCGGACCAGGAAGTGGTCGCCTTCCGGGCTCAACTGCACGGGCCTGGCCGGCAACGGGATGGTGCCGGCGGTGACCTGCTTCAGCCATGCGGTGATCTGCGTCTCAAGCGAGCGTGCCTGGTCCGCCGTCGGCGGAGTTTGCGCGAAGGCGCTGCCGCCAAAAGCCGCGAACAACGCGACGGCAGGCAACAGGAGGGAGCGCGGCATCGTGACCTCGTGGCGTTGTGCTATGAAGAGGATGACAGATCCGGCCCTGAGGTGGAACCCTCAGGCTGCCCGCACCGACGCCCAATCCACGGTTGCCCGGTGCCGTCGACAACGACACGGCACCCCTCGCATACCAGTTCTTTGCAGAACGGCTTCCTCTAGGAACCCGACACGTCGCAGGCCTGTCGCAGCCCGGTCAGCGTGCCTTCCGAGCGGCGTAGCGCGCGTCGCGCGCAGCCTTCTGCTTGGCCGCAAGCGCCAGGGCACGGGCCTTGTAGTCCTGTTCGGCCGCAGCGATCTCGGCGGCCTTGCGGGCTTGCCGCGCTGCCTCCTCGGCGGCTTCGCGATCCTGCTGCTTCTTCAGTTCCGCCTTTTCGGCAGCGATCCGGGCAGCCTCGGCCTCCTGCGCCGCCTTCCGTTCGGCATTGCGGACTTCGCGTGCGGCGATGATTGCCTTCTGCGCTTCCAGCCGTTCGATGACGGCCGGATCATCGGGTCCGGGACGGGCTCGGAAGCGCTCCAGCATTGCCTCCCGGGCCTTGGCTGCTGAACTGAGGCGCTCACTGACGGTTTCATTCTTGCGTTGGTTCATGGCCGCCTTCTAGCCGGCCCGACCGCGCTTGGAAATGGCCACGAAGCTGCGGCAGCATTGCAATGGATGATGCCTCCGCTCAATTCCAGCCGCCGGGAACCCATCGATACTGCCCCTGCGTACCAACCCAATGGCCGAAGGTCCAGGCGGCACGGTGATCGCCGCGCGGCACGAACCGGCCCGCCTCGTAACGATATGAGCCATCGAAATATGTCCAGTCGCCGGGCTGCCAGATCAACGCCTGGTCGCTGACCGGCGGCAACGGGATGGTCTCGGCCGGCAGCGGCGGTGGCGCCGGAAAGCCCGGCGCCCAGGCCGTGCAGCCGCCGAGCCCCAGGACCGCCGCCAGAACCAGGGTTACACGCATGCGGGATCCTCCTGTCCGCAGCACCGCTACAGCGGCGGCGCAGCGTGGGACAAGCCCCTACGCGGCGAGGATGCGCCGGGCCGGGGCCGGCCGGGTCGCCAGCCAGATGCCGAGTGCAACAGGGATGACGCCCAGCAGATCGGCCGGGCTGACGGTTTCGCCCAGGACCAGCCACGACATCGCCAACCCGGTCGGCGGGATCAGGAAATGCAGCGCGCTGGCAGAGGAGGCGCTGCCGTTCCGCAGCAGCCAGAACCACAGCAGCAGGGCGCCGATCGACACCACGAGCACGCACCAGACCATCACCAGCCAAAAGCGCGGCCCATACTCGATGAGCCTGGCATTCTCGAAAACCCCGCCCATCGCCAGCAGGAAGATCCCGGCCGAGCCCGTCTGCGCTCCGACGGCCACGGGGAGGGTGACGTCCGGTGCGAGCCACTTGAACGCCAGCGTGCCGGCGACCAGGCAGACGAGGGCGCCGACGATCAGCAGCACGCCGCGCGGATCCTCCGTCCCGCCCGCCAGGCGATGGCGGACCACGAACACGGCGCCGGCGAAGCCGAGCAGCAGGCCGAGCATCTTGCGCCAATGTAGCGGCTCACCCAGCAGCGGTGCGGCCACGGCGGCGATCAGGATCGGGTTGAGGCTGGCGATGATGGTGGCCAGCCCGGCGGAGACGCCGCTCATGCCCTGCCACGCCAGCCCCTGGTAGCCAGCCTGGTTGAGCAGGCCGAGCAGCGCCAAGGACCCCCACGGGATGGAACCGCGGAGCTGTCCGCGCCAGGCTGCGTAGCCCAGCAGCGCTGCCCCGGTGACCAGGAAGCGGATGCCGCCGAACAGCAGCGGCGGCGCGGTGGTGATCGCGAGCTTGGCCGCGGTGAACCCGCTCGCCCAGGCGAGGCAGAACAGCAGCACGAGCGTGAGATAGATCACCCGGTTGCGCATGATGCGCTACCCGGGCAGCAGGATCGTGGCGATGGCCTGCGCCGCGATGCCTTCCCCGCGCCCGGGGAAGCCGAGGCGTTCCGTGGTGGTGGCCTTCACCGAGATGCGGCCCTCCTCCACGCCCAGCAACCCGGCCAGGCGCGCGATCATCGCCGGGGCGTGCGGGGTGATCTTCGGCCGCTCGCAGATCAACGTCACGTCGGCATTGCCCAGCACGCCGCCGCGCGCCGAGACCCTCTGGGCGGCATGGCGCAGGAAGCGGGCGCTGTCCGCGTCCTTCCACTCCGCCTCGCTGGGCGGGAAATGACGGCCGATATCGCCCTCGGCCAACGCGCCATAGATGGCGTCGCACAGGGCATGGATGCCGACATCCGCGTCCGAATGACCGGCGAGGCCCCATTCATGCGGCACGGTGATCCCGCATAGCACCAGGGGGCGGCCGGCCTCCATGGCATGGACGTCGAAGCCGATGCCGGTGCGGGGCAACCGGCCGGGTGCCAGGGCGCGTTCCAGCCGCACGAGATCCTCCGGATAGGTGAGCTTGATGTTGTCGTCCGCGCCGGGGACGATGGCCACCGGATGGCCGGCCGCCTCCAGCAGCGCCGCATCGTCGGTGGCGCCGTGATCCCCGGTGGCGTGCAGGGCGCGAAGCAGATGGTAGCGGAAGGCCTGCGGCGTCTGGGCGCGGAACAGGCCGTCGCGCGGCACCGTGCCCACGATGCGGCCGGCGCGGACCTGCTTCAGCGTGTCGGCCACCGGCACGGCGGGGATCGCCCCGTCATGGGTGCGCAGGGCCGCCAGCAATGCGGGCACGGTGCCGGGCGGCAGGAACGGCCGGGCGGCGTCATGCACCAGCACGATGTCGGGTGCGTGCGGCACCAGGGCGTGCAACCCGGCGTTCACGCTGCCCTGCCGCGTCTCGCCACCCGGCACGGCCGGCAGGACCGCAAGGCCGGCCAACGCATCCGTTATCCGTTCCGCGTCTCCGACCGGCTGGATGGCCGAGACATGCGGGAGCAGCGCCTCCGCCGCGTGGCGGATCACGGCCTTGCCGGCGACGGGGATGAACTGCTTCGGCGTGTCGCCGCCAAAGCGGCTGCCGGTGCCGGCGGCGACCAGGATGGCGGCGATGCGCATGGCGGAGGAATGCGCGGAGCCGCACATCCCGTCAATGCAGGAGCCGGCTCGCGAAGGGCGGTTGGCTGGTATGTGCCGCAGGGATACATGCCGACGCGATGTCCCGCGGTTTTGCCGCCCGTGCCTTACCGCGGCTCTAGCATCCGCTATGCTGGCGCCATGCGCCGCCTTTCTCCTCTCATCCTGGCGTTCCTGGCCGTGACGCCGAGCCACGCGGAAACCTCGTGGACGCCGGGCCGGGCCGCGGCGTCCGCCGGCAGCGATATCGTCGAGATCCCGGAACCGGCGCGGCCGCATTACGGGGATGGCCGGCCGGCGCCGCGCTGGCGCGTCCAGGGCGTGACGGATCGCGGCGTCGTCCTGGCGCATGGGCATTGTCCGCTGGATTGCGACGAGTACGGCGCGCGCGACGCGTGGGTGTTCCCGGCGAACGGCACCTTCTACATGACGTATGATGCAAGCGGCCCTTCCGGCTGGCTGGTGGCGCTTGCAACCTCGAAGAACCTGAAGGACTGGACCCGCCAGGGCACGGTCCTGTCGCTCGGCCCCGAGGGCGCGCTCGACTCGGCCAGCGCCTCCTATGGAACGGTTCATCGCGCGGCGGACGGATGGCAGATGTTCTATCTCGGCACGCCGAACGCCACGCCCGCCCCGGAGCGGGTGCCGCAATTTCCGTATCTGACGTTGTCGGCCACGAGCCCGGCGCCGGGCGGCCCGTGGACGAAGCAATCCATCCAACCGCTCCTGCCGGCACGGCCCGGTAGCTACTACGACGTGACGGCCAGCCCGGGAGACATCGTGCGGCAGCCGGACGGCCGCTTCATCCAGATGTTCAGCGCTGCCACCGTGCGGGCGGGCAAGGTTTTCCGGACGTTGGGGGTGGCCAGGGCGGACAGCCTCGACGGCGACTGGCAGCCGGACAAGGCGCCAGCGCTACCCGATACCGAGCAGGTCGAGAACACATCGCTGTATTTCCAGGCATCCAGTAAAACCTGGTTCCTGTTCACCAACCATGTCGGCCGACAGGCGGATGGCGCCGAGTACACGGATGCGATCTGGGTCTACTGGTCCGAGGCGCCGGACCATTGGGATGCCGACCACAAGGCGCTGGTGTTGGACGCGACGACCACGAGCTGGTCCCACAAGGTCATCGGCCTGCCTACGGTGATCGTCGACGGCAACGAGCTTGACGTGTTTTTCGACGGGAGGCAGGGAGAGGACAGTCCGTCGGAACTGAGAAACCACATGGATCGGGATGTCGGCCTGGCGACGATCGCGTTGCCGATCCATCTTCCTGCGGATTGACCCGACCGATGCAGCGATTTCAGCGACCGCCGGGGCGGCGGCTGGGGCATCGATGACCTACGATTATCCGGTCATCGCCATCCTGGTGGGAGCGTTGCTTACCTGCGTCATCGCAACCGGCGTCGGCGCCCTGCTGGTCCGTGCGGGCTTTCCCCTCTTATCCGGCGGCCGCAGGATCGGGTGCATCGACGGGCTGCGCGGCTATCTGGCCCTGTCGGTCCTCCTCCACCACTTCATCATCTGGATGCAGGTGACCCGGCTGGGGGGCACCTGGTCTGCACCGAGCCTCAACCTGTTCAACAATGTCGGGGCAGGCGGCGTCGCCCTGTTCTTCATGACCACCGGGCTGGTCTTCTACCCGCAGGTCCTGGGCGGAGTGCGGGCAATGTCCTGGCCGACCCTCTATGTCACCCGGGCGTTCCGCATCCTGCCGCTGATCGCGGTTTCACTGGCGATCATCACGGCGATCATCATGCGGGAGACGGGCCGCTTGCCGGACGGCCAATACCCGGCCGCCGCCGTGCAGTGGCTGACCAGCTGGGGGCAGCCGCCTCTGCTCGGATACGCCGATAGTTGGCGCATGGATGCCGGGGTACTCTGGTCGCTCTGGTATGAATGGCTCTTCTACCTGCTCGTCTTGCCGGCATGCGTCCTCGGCCGGGACCTGGTGAGGGAAAGGCTGCCGAGCTGGGTGCTGCCCGCCCTCGTGCTGGCGACCACGCTGGCCCTGCGGCAAATACCATCGCTCGATTACGGCATGATGACCTATCTGCCGCTCTTCACCATCGGCATGTTGGCATTCGAGTGCCAGCGCAGCGACGCCTGCCGCCGGGTGTTCCAATCCCGTGCAATGACCGTCGTGGCGCTTGCCTGCCTTGCCGGCGGCATGCTGAGCGCGCCGACGCCCTATGGTCTCGCACAATTGCCGCTCTACGGCGTTTTCTTCACGTCGGTCGCCTGTGGCAACGATCTGGCGGGCACGCTGCGCATGAAGGGCGCCCTTCTGCTTGGTGAGTGCTCGTACGGGATCTATCTGCTTCATGGCATAGCGCTGAGCCTGCTGTTCACGGAAGGCGCGGCGGGCATCGGTCGACTGGCCACCGGCAGGCTGCCCCTGTTGCTCCCGTTCGTCGCGACGCTGGTCATCGCCGCCGCCGCCGCGACCTATCTCCTGGTTGAGCGGCCGGCCATTCGGGCGGGCAGGAGCATTGCAAGACGCGGTTTCGGCCAGACAGTCCGACCGGACGACCAGGTGCTGGAAACCGCGCCCTGACGGTTCAACTCGGGTATCGGAGGTGGTCGCCAGCCACCGACGCATCCGGGCCGGCGACCCAAGGCAGGCTGGTTTCGGCCCACCCGGAAGCCGCCTGATTGCTATGCTGCCTCTTGATGGGTAATTTGCTCAAATGATGGGCAATGACCTTCGACCGTTGACCGTGGGCGTCGGTGCCCGCGCCGTGACCATCGACACTCCCGTGATCCTCGCCCCGATGTCCGGGGTGACGGACCTGCCGTTCCGCAGGCTTGCAAAGCGCCTCGGCGCTGGGATGGTGGTATCGGAGATGATCGCTTCCTGGGCGATGGTCCGTGAGAACCAGGCGACGATGCGCATGGCCAGCGTGGATGGCGCCGGGCCGAACTCGATCCAACTCGCCGGCTGCGATCCGGCGGCCATGGCGGAGGCGGCGCGCATCGCGGAGGGCAGGGGGGCCGACCTGATCGACATCAATTTCGGCTGCCCGGTGAAGAAGGTCGCGGTGGGACAAAGTGCCGGGTCCGCCCTGATGCGCGACGAGGCGGCTGCCGCCCGCATCCTGGAGGCCACCGCGCGGGCGGTGCCGGTGCCGGTGACGCTGAAGATGCGCATGGGCTGGGACCACGCCAGCCTAAACGCGCCGCGGGTGGCGCGGATCGCCGAGGCATCCGGGATCGCCATGGTCTCGGTGCACGGCCGCACGCGGCAGCAATTCTACACCGGGACGGCCGACTGGGATTTCATCGCCCAGGTCAAGGCCGCGGTGGGCATCCCGGTGATCGCCAACGGGGACATCAACACCGTCGAGGATGCCGCCGACGCCCGCGCACGCTCCGGCGCCGACGGCGTGATGGTCGGCCGCGGCTGCTATGGCCGCCCTTGGTTCCCCGCCCAGGTCGCCGCCTTCCTGCGCGATGGCAGCCGGTTGCCGGACCCATCGCTGGCGGCGCAAAAGGCCATCTTGCTCGAGCATTACGAGGCCATGCTCGTCCATTTCGGCACCCAGCCTGGATTGCGGCTGGGGCGCAAGCACGTGGCCTGGTACTCGCGCGGGCTGCATGGCTCGGCGGAGTTCCGCGCGGCGGTGATGCGGTGCGACCAGGTGCCCGCCGTGCGTCGGCTGATCGACGAGTTCTACGACCGGCGCATGCAGGCGCCGGAGGCCCTCGCCGCGTGATCGGGATCGTGGCGCAAGGCGGGTTGCGCATCATCGGCAGGGCGCCGCGCAAGGCGCCGGAGATAGATGCCGCCGCGATGCTGGGGGCTCTGGCGGTGCCGGTGCTGTTGCTCGACAAGGACGACCGGTTCCGCTTCGCCAATCACGCCGCCGAGCAGTTCCTGGGACTGTCGATGCAGCAGCTTTCCCATATGAGGCTGGTGGACCTGCTGCCGGCCGACCATCCGCTGTTCGCCTTGCTGGCACAGGTGCGGCAGCATGGCATCACCATCGCCGATCATGATCTCTCGCTGGAGAGCCCGCGGCTGCACAAGCAGGCGGTCGCGGTGCAGGCGACGCAATTGACCGAGGAGTCAGGCTGCGTGGTGCTGTCGTTGCAGGACGGCTCGGGCGCCCGTGCCCTGGACCGCCAGACAGTGTTCCGGTCGGCGGCGCGCTCGGTCAGCGGCATGGCCGCGATCCTGGCACATGAGGTGAAGAACCCGCTATCGGGGATCCGCGGCGCCGCCCAGCTGCTGGAAGGCAGCGTCGGTGAGGCCGACCGGGAGCTGACGGTGCTGATCCGGGACGAAGCGGATCGCATCCGTGCCCTGGTGGACCGGATGGAGGCGTTCGGGGAGAAGCCGATCGAGCGCCGGGCGCTCAACATCCACCGCGTGCTGGAGCATGTTCGTCGCCTGGCGCAGACCGGGTTCGCAGCGCACCTGAAATTCCATGAATCCTATGATCCATCGCTGCCGCCGGTCCATGCCAATCGTGACCAGCTGGTGCAGGTGCTGCTGAACCTGGTCAAGAACGCTGCAGAATCGATCACCGACGCGTCCGGGGAGGGCGAGATCACGCTGACCACCGCATATCGCCATGGCGTCCGCCTGGCAGTCCCCGGGTCCACGCAGCGGGTGCATTTGCCTTTGGTAGTGACCGTGCGCGACAACGGGCCGGGGATCAGCGAAGACATTCGGCCGCATCTGTTCGAGCCGTTCGTCACGTCGAAGCCGTCGGGGAGCGGGTTGGGGCTGGCTCTCGTGGCCAAGCTGGTCGCGGACCATGGCGGCTTGATCGAGGTGGACAGCGTGCCGGGCCGCACCGAGTTCGCGTTGCACCTCCCCGTCATCAGCGAGGACGTCGATACGGAATAGCCGGCACGACGCGGCCTGGCGGCAGGCCGCGTCTCAGTGGCGTCCGGAGTTGCGCGCCGATCTTCTAGAGGAAGTGCATGACCATACCCACCGTCCTGATCGCCGACGACGACCGGTCCATCCGGACCGTGCTGACCCAGGCGTTGGGACGGTCCGGCTACCAGGTCCGCTCCTGCTCCAACGCCGCGACCTTGTGGCGGTGGGTGGAGGATGGCGAGGGCGACCTCGTGATCACCGACGTGGTGATGCCGGACGAGAACGGCCTGGACCTGATCCCCCGTATCCGCCGCATCCGCCCGGAGCTGCGCGTCGTGGTGATGAGCGCGCAATCCACGCTGATGACGGCGGTGAAGGCGGCCCAGCGCGGCGCCTTCGAATACCTGCCCAAGCCGTTCGACCTGAAGGAACTTCTCGCCGTGGTCGGCCGCGCCCTGGCGGCCCCGCCGCCGCTGCCGCCAGCCGGCGACCTGGTGGAGAAGGAGGAGAAGCTGCCGCTGATCGGGCGCTCGGTGGCGATGCAGGAGATCTATCGCAGCATCGCCCGGCTGACGACGGCCGACCTCACCGTGATGGTGACCGGCGAATCCGGCACCGGCAAGGAACTGGTGGCCCGCGCGCTGCACGATTACGGCCGTCGCCGCGCCGCACCCTTCGTCGCCATCAACATGGCCGCCATTCCGCGGGAACTGATCGAGAGTGAGCTGTTCGGCCACGAGCGCGGGGCGTTCACCGGGGCCCACAACCGCAACCAGGGCCGGTTCGAGCAGGCGAACGGGGGCACGCTGTTCCTGGACGAGATCGGCGACATGCCGCACGAGGCGCAGACCCGCCTGTTGCGCGTCTTGCAGGAGGGGGAATTCAACACGGTCGGCGGCCGGCAGCCCATCAAGGCGAACGTCCGCATCGTGGCGGCCACGCATCGCGACCTGCGGCAGGCGATCCGCGCCGGACAGTTCCGCGAGGATCTGTTCTATCGCCTCAACGTGGTGCCGATCCGCCTTCCCGCCTTGCGGGAACGCACGGAGGATATCCCGGTGCTCGCCCGGCACTTCCTGGACCGCGCCAAGGAGATGGGCTTGCCCGGCAAGTCGCTCGACCAGGGGGCCATCGACCGCCTGCGCGCCTATCGCTGGCCCGGCAACGTGCGCGAGCTCGAAAACCTGATGCGCCGGCTGTCTGCCCTGTATCCGCAGGAGATGATCGGCGAAGAGGTCATTTCCGCCGAATTGTCCGCCGGTGGCGAGGAGCTGGAGGCGCCGGCCGACTCCGGCCACGCAGAGCCGCTCGCAGCCGCGGTGGAGCGGCATATCCGCAGGTTCCTGGCCACGGCGGGTGACGGGATGCCGATGCGTGACATCTATGACCGGGTCATCGCGGAGGTCGAGCGGCCGCTGATCCAGATGACCCTGTCCGCCACGCGGGGCAACCAGATCAAGGCGGCGGCCATGCTCGGCCTCAACCGGAACACGTTGCGCAAGAAGATCCGCGACCTGGAGATCCCCGTCGTGCGCGGCATCGGCTAGGCGGCATGGACACTTCGCCCTCCTTGCTCGCACTCCAGCCGCCAGTGCCGAAGCGGTCGCGCATGGGCCGGCTGATGGACATCCTGCTGGGCAAGGTGGTGACGCTGGTGCTGGCGGCGGTGGCGCTGGTGCTGGCGATCGCGACGTTCGTGCTGCTGTCCGGCGGCGCGCCGATCACCTTGCGGCCGAATGCCGTGTTCGTCTCGATCCTTGCCAGCGCCGCCGTGCTGCTGTTGCTGGGCGCGGTCGTGGCCGGGCGGGTGACGCGGGTCTGGGTCGAACGGCGGCGCGGATCGGCCGGGTCGCGGCTGCATGTGCGGCTCGTGCTGATGTTCGGCGTGGTCGCGGTCACCCCTTCGATCGTCGTGGCGGTGTTCGCCGCGGCGTTCTTCAACCTGGGCATCCAATCCTGGTTCGACGACCGTATCCGGGCGGCCCTGGATGCCAGCCTCACTTCGGCCCGGTCCTCGCTGGAGGAGCATCGCAACAACATCAAGGCCGACGCGCTCGGCGTTGCCATCACGTTGAACCGGGCAGGCGCTTTTCTGGCCAACCGCCCGGCCCTGTTCCAACAGGTGCTGGACCAGGAGACGACCTTCCACGGATTGATCCAGGCCGTGATCTACGATCCCTACACCCATGAAATCATTGTTTCATCCGGCGTGCTGAGCGGCAATTTCGTGGAACTGCCCACCGACGAGGAGATCGACCCGGCGCGGCACGGTGAGGTCGCGGTGATCGGCGGCGGCACCGACAATCACGTGCGCGCGGTGGTGAAGCTCGACTCCACGCCCGAGTTGATGCTCATGGTCGATCGCCCGGTCGACACGCAGATCATCGCGGCCGCGCAACGGACCGAGCAGCTGGTTGGCGAATATCGCCGGCTGGACCAGAACCGCACCAAGCTCCAGGTCACCTTCGCCGTCATCTTCGCGCTGGTCGCGCTGCTGGTGCTGTTCGCCGCCGTGCTGACGGGATTGGTCCTGGCCAACCAGATCGCCCGGCCGGTCGGGCGGCTGATCCATGCGGCGGAACGCGTGCGCGCGGGGGATCTGTCGGTGCGCGTACCGGAGGTGCAGAGCGAGGATGAGGTGGCCGGGCTGTCCCGCGCCTTCAACCGGATGACCGGCCAGCTCGGCGCCCAGCGCACCGAGCTGATGGATGCCTACGCGCAGATCGACGAGCGTCGGCGCTTTACCGAGACGGTGCTGGCCGGCGTGTCGGCCGGGGTGATCGGGCTGGATCGCGAAGGCCGGGTGGACCTGCCGAACCGCGCCGCCAGCGACCTGATGGGCAGTGACCTGATGGCCTCCACCGGGCTGCCCCTGGCCCAGGTCGTGCCTGAGTTCGCGGTCCTGCTGCAGGACGTGCAGGCGGCGCCCGACCGGGCACGGACCGCGGAAGTCCAAGTGGGGCCGCCGGGCAACCGGCGCACGCTGCTGGTCCGCATCGGCACTGAGATGAAGGGGGACGGCATAGACGGCTTCGTGGTGACGTTCGACGACGTGACCGAGCTGCTGTCGGCGCAGCGCAAGGCGGCGTGGTCGGATGTCGCGCGGCGGATCGCGCACGAGATCAAGAACCCGCTCACCCCGATCCAGCTCGCGGCGGAGCGGTTGAAGCGCCGCTTCACCAAGGAGATCCAATCCGACCCGGTGACCTTCGCGCAATGCGCCGACACCATCGTGCGCCACGTGGGCGACATTGGCCGGATGGTGGACGAGTTCAGCGCCTTCGCGCGCATGCCGCAGCCGGTGATCAAGCCGGAGGATATTGGCCGCATCGCGCGCGAGAGCCTGGTGCTCCAGCGCCAGGCGCATCCGGAGATCGCCTGGACCGTTGACCTGCCCGACCGCGGCCCCATGGCGCCGTGCGACCGCCGGCTGGTGAGCCAGGCCTTGACCAACCTGCTGATGAACGCCGCCGACGCGACCGGCATGCGGGCGCGGCAAGCCGGCGAGGGGGCAGGGGCGATCACGGTGAGCGTTGCGACGGATAGCGAGAGCGTGACACTTTGCGTCGCCGACGATGGCGTAGGCCTGCCGGCGGAGGGCCGCGACCGCCTGACGGAGCCCTATGTCACGCACAAGGCAAAGGGGACGGGCCTCGGTCTCGCCATCGTCAAAAAGATCATGGAAGATCACGGTGGCCGGCTCGTGCTGGGGGACCGGCCTGGCGGGCCAGGCGCGGTGGCCGGCCTGGTGCTGCCGACGACGACCGATCCGGCGTGACCGGTTCCGCACGGCCAAGTTTACGTATAGAGACCTGTGAATGGCGCATGAGATACTGATCGTCGACGACGAGCCTGACATCCGGTTGCTGATTGACGGTATCCTGCGCGACGAAGGTTATGAGACCCGCATGGCCGGGGATGCCGACGGGGCGCTCGCGGCATTCCGTGCCAGGCGTCCGTCCATGGTGATCCTCGACGTCTGGCTGCAGAACTCCAGGCTCGACGGGCTTGGCATCCTCCAGGCGATCCATGTCGAGGAACCGCACATCCCCGTGGTGATGATCTCGGGCCACGGCACCATCGAGATGGCGGTGACGGCGATCCAGCATGGTGCGTACGACTTCCTGGAGAAGCCGTTCCAATCCGACCGCCTGCTGATCCAGGCCCGGCGCGCCCTGGAAGCCGCCCGGCTGGCGCGGGAGAATGCCGAGCTCCGGCTCCGGGTGGGCGCCGAGACGGCGCTGACGGGAGATAGCAGCGCGATCGCCACGCTGCGGGCCGGGGTGGAACGGGTGTCGCCCACCGGCTCGCGCGTGCTGATCCACGGTCCCGCCGGGTCGGGCAAGGAGGTCGCGGCGCGCATGGTGCACGCCCGGTCGCGCCGGGCGGACGGGCCGTTCGTGGCGCTGAACTGCGCCACCCTGGCGCCGGCCCGCTTCGAGGAGGAGTTGTTCGGCATCGAGGCGGGCTCCGACGCGAGCGTAGCGCCGCGCCGGGCCGGCATGCTGGAGCGGGCGCATGGCGGCACGCTGCTGCTGGACGAAGTCTCGGACATGCCGCTGGAAACGCAGGGCAAGATCGTCCGCGCCTTGCAGGACCAGACGTTCGAGCGGCTGGGCGGCAACGCCCGGGTGAAGGTGGACGTGCGGGTTCTGGCGATCACCAACAAGGATCTCCAGGCTGAAATCGCGGCAGGGCGGTTCCGGGAGGACCTGTACTACCGCCTGGCCGTGGTGCCGCTGCGCATGCCGAGCCTGAAGGAAAGACGGGAGGACATTCCTGAACTCGCCCGCCACTTCATGGGGCGATCGGCCGAGAACTCCGGCATGTCGCCACGCGAGCTGTCGGCGGACACTTTGGCGGCGTTGCAGGCCTACGACTGGCCCGGCAACGTCCGTCAACTCCGCAACCTGATGGATTGGCTGCTGATCATGGCCCCTGGCAGCGTGAATGACGCAGTCCGGGCGGACATGCTGCCGCCGGAGATCGGCCAGGGCGCACCGGCGCTGCTGAATTTCGATCCCACCGCCGACATCATGGCCCTGCCGCTGCGCGAGGCGCGGGATTTATTCGAAACCCAGTATCTCCAGGCCCAGCTCGTCCGGTTCGGCGGCAACATCAGCCGGACCGCAGGCTTTGTCGGGATGGAGCGAAGCGCGCTGCATCGCAAGTTGAAGCAGCTGGGGGTCAATTCGGACGACAAGGGCGCCTGAGTCGACGGCATTGGCGGGCGGCGGATGGGGGCTTTCAAGCGGCACGGGCGGGGCGCATATCCCGCGCCATGAAACGCCGCACCCTCCTGACGACCGCCCTGCTGTATCCCGCGCTGGCCCGGGCACAGGCCGGGCTGAACGCGCAGGACCAGGCCGATATCGCCCGGGCTGAAGCTGCGCTGAATGCGATCCATACCTTGAAGGCGAGGTTCCAGCAGATCGCCCCGAATGGCAGCATCAGCGGCGGCACGGCGTGGTTGGAGCGGCCCGGCCGGATGCGTTTCCAGTACGACCCGCCAGCGCCCTTCTTGCTGGTGGCGGGCCACGGACTGTTGGTCTTCAACGACTCGCAGTTGCAGCAGACCAGCAACATTCCGCTGGGCCGCACGCCGCTCGGGCTGCTGTTGCAAGACAACCTGAAACTGTCGGGCGACGTCACCGTCATCAAGGTCGCCCGGCTGCCAGGCCAGCTCCAGGTGATGCTGCTGCGCACCGCCTCCCCCTCGGAAGGTTCGATCACCTTGATCTTCGCCGACAACCCGTTGACCTTGCGGCAATGGACCGTGGTCGACGCGCAACGTCAGGAAACCCGTATCAGCCTGTACGACGTGCAGCTTGGCGGCACGTTCGATCAATCCTTGTTCGTGTTCATCGATCCGAAATTTTTCGACAACACCAGCCGCTAGCTGCGGTTTGGACTTCAAAACGCCATAGCGCCGGACCATTATGACAGTATGAAGCCGCTTGTCGGAATATCGTGCTGCACCAAGCTGTTCGGTACGTTCGGCATGCCGAACCATGCGGCGTCCGATACCTACATCAGGGCGACCGCACAGGTGGTCGATGCCGTGCCAGTGCTGCTGCCCGCCAGTGGCGAGGCATGTGACATCCCGACGATCCTGTCCCGAGTGGACGGCATCATCCTGACCGGGAGCCGCTCCAACGTTCATCCCAGCCTGTATGATGGGCCGCCCCACGCGGAAGGCACGCCGGAAGACCTGGCTCGTGACGGCGTGACACTGCCGTTGATCCGGGCCGCCATCCGCGCCGGCACCCCGTTGCTGGCAATCTGCCGCGGCATGCAGGAATTGAACGTGGCTTTGGGAGGGTCCCTGCATCAAAGATTGCAGGACCTGCCCGGCCGCATGGATCACTCCACCCCCATGCAGCCGAGCAGCCGGGTCAGGGTCGGGAAGGCGCATTCCGTGAGCGTCGTGGCGGGCAGTTGGCTGCACCGGGTCGCGGGCGCCACGACGATCTCGATCAATTCGCTGCATAACCAGGGCATGGACCGCCTTGCGCCCGGCATCGTCGTCGAGGGCGTTGCAGCCGACGGCACCGTGGAGGCCGTCCGGGTGGCAAATGCGCCCGGGTTCGCGATTGGGGTGCAGTGGCATCCGGAATACGACTGGATGAGTGACGCCGTATCCCGCGGCATCCTGGCGGCCTTCGGCGACGCGGTGAGAGCCCGACTGGTCACGATGGCTGCCGCGGCGGATTGAAGCGGGTGGCCGTGGCGGCCGGCGGGTTGTAGGCTTGGCGTCTCCGATCGAGGAAGCGTCCATGGCCAACCCTGTTATCCCAGCTGTACCGCCTGTCACCGTGCCCGTGGCGGGCGGCGGCGAGTTCCCGGTGCGCCGCATCTTCTGCGTTGGCCGCAACTATGCAGCCCATGCTCGTGAAATGGGGCATGATCCCGATCGGGAGCCGCCCTTCTTCTTCAACAAACCGGCCGATACATTGGTGACCAGGGGCGGCGACATGCCGTACCCGACCCTAACCTCCGACCTGCACCACGAGATCGAGCAGGTGGTGGCGATCGGCACGGCCGGTTCGGACATCGCCGAGGCCGATGCCCTGCGCCATGTGTGGGGATACGGCACCGGTCTGGACATGACGCGGCGCGATTTGCAAGGGGAGGCAAAGAAGCTCGGCCGCCCGTGGGATATGGGCAAGGGATTCGACCATTCGGCGCCAATCAGCGACCTGGTGCCGGCTGCCGGGATCGATCCGGGCAAGGGCCGCATTGAACTCAAGGTCAACGGCGAGGTGCGCCAGACATCCGACCTGGATCAGTTGATCTGGAGCGTACCGGAGATCATCGCCTATCTCTCGCGGCTGGTCCGGTTGGAAGCAGGAGACTTGATCTTCACCGGCACGCCGGAAGGTGTGGCGGCTTGCCAGCGGGGCGATGTGTTGGAAGGAAGCGTTGCCGGAATCGGCACGGTTAAGACGAAGATCGTGTAGGCCAAGTCGTAAGGCCTTCCCGTGCCGGGAGAGCCTTACTGTCTTGAGCTATGGCCCGGGCTTCAGGTCGGAGAAGCTGACCCGGACCGGCCCTAGCGATAATAGCCAGGATAGCCGTAATAGGCCGGCGGAGGTGCGTAATAGACCGGCGGAGGAGCATAGTAGACCGGCGGCGCGTAGTAGCGCGGAGCATATGCACCCGAGATTGCTGCACCCACGCCGAGACCAACGATCGCACCTGCGATAGCTGGGCCGGCGCCGAAGCCGCCGCGATAGCCGTAGCCGCCTCTCCAATACGCATTGGCCGGCGTGGAGGCCGCAAGCAGGCCGACCGCCACCGGGATAGCAACAAGAAGACCGACTTTCGGGCTCATTGAGCACTCCTAAAAACATGCGACGAAAACCGTTCGTTCATCGTCGTATGGGAGGATATACGCACGGGACGTGGCAATTTTGCGGCAGCCCGGCTGGGCCGTCGATCACGTTCTGTCGCGTTCAATGACCGCCGAGATATGCCGCCGTGACGGCTGGATCGTCCATCAAGGCAGCGGCCTTGCCCTGCAAAGCGATACGGCCCGTCTCCAACACGTAGGCGTAATCGGCGACATCGAGGGCTGCGGATGCATTCTGCTCCACCAGCAGGATCGTCACGCCGTCGCGCCGCAAGTCGGCAATGGCGTTGAAGATTTCCTCCACGAAGAGCGGGGCCAGCCCCATCGATGGCTCGTCCATCAGCAGCAGCCGAGGCGCGCCCATCAGAGCCCGGCCGAAAGCGAGCATTTGCTGCTCCCCGCCGGACATGGAGCCGGCCAACTGTCCCATGCGCTCGTTCAGCCGCGGAAAGCGCGACAGGACCGCGTCCAGCCGCCGGGCCAGCTCGACCCGGTCGGACAGGGTGTAGGCGCCGAGCTTCAGGTTATCTGCCACGGTGAGCTCGGCGAACACCTGCCGCCCCTCCGGCACCTGCCGCAGGCCGGACGCGGCGATCGCGTGGGCGCGCCGTCCGGCGATGTTGACACCATCGAACAGGATCCGGCCCGAGCGGGGCCGCAACAGGCCAGAGAGCGCCCTCATCACGGTCGTCTTGCCGGCGCCGTTGGCCCCGATCAGCGTCACCACTTGACCGGGCTGCACGGTCAGGTCGATGCCCTTCACCGCGACCGTGCGGCCGTAGGCGACCACCAGCCCTTCCACTGTCAGCCCGCTCACGCGCCGCGCACCCCCGCCCGCGCACCGGCGGCCAGGCGGGCAGCCACCTTGTGTCCCAGATAGGCCTCGATGACGGCCGGGTCCTGCCGCACCAGGATGGGCGGACCGCCGGCGATGCGGCGGCCGAAGCTCAGCACCGTCACGTCGTCGGAGATGTCCATCACGAACCCCATGTCATGCTCCACCAGCAGCACGGTCGTGCCCGCAGCGCGGATGGTGCGGACGAGGTCGGCCAGGCGCGTCGTCTCGGCCGGGTTCAGCCCCGCCGCCGGCTCGTCGAGCAGCAGCAGGCGAGGCTGGGCCGCCATGGCGCGTGCGATTTCCAGGCGTCGCGCGTCCCCGTAGGACAGCGCGGCCGCCTGCGTGTCGGCCTGGTCGCGTAGACCCACCAGGTCCAGCGCCGCCTTCGCCTGACCCACGGCCGCACGCTCCTGCCGGCGGAACCGCGGCAGGCGGGCAACCACCTCCGGCAGGGTGGCGCGGGCGGTGGTGTGCAGGCCGGTCAATACGTTCTCGAGTACGGTCATAGCGCCGAAGATGCGGATGTTCTGGAAGGTGCGCGCCACGCCCAGTGCGGCCCGGCGGTGCGCCGGCAGCCGCGTCACATCCTCGCCGCCCAGGACGATGCGGCCGGCGCTCGGCGGCAGCAGGCCGGAGACGAGGTTGAACAACGTGGTCTTGCCCGCGCCGTTCGGCCCGATGACGGCGTGGATGCCGCCGCTGGCGACGCTGAGGTCCACCCCGTCCACTGCGACCAACCCGGCGAACCGCCGCGTCAGCCCGGTGACCTCCAGCAGCGGCGTCACGCCGCCCGACGCCTTAACCGGAACGGCATCAATCCGCCGGGCAGGAACAGCACCGCCACGACGATGATCACGCCGTTGAGCACCAGGCGCAGATCCGACAGGCCGCGCAACAACTCGGGCAACAGAGTGAGGATGAAGGCGCCGAGCACCGGCGCCGCCGGCGTGCCGATGCCGCCGAGCAGGGCGAAGGACAGGATGGTCACCGCAGGCTCGAACCCGTACTCGCCCGGGCCGATGAAGGAGGAGACGTGGGCGTTGAGGCATCCCGCCAGCCCGGCCAGGGCGGCCGAAGCGACCAGGGCGCCCATCTTGTAGCGCAGCAGGTTCACGCCCATCACGGCCGCCGCGGTCTCGTCCTCCCGCATCGCCTCCATCGCCCGGCCGATGCCGCTCCGCCCCACCAGCCAGAGCACCAGGATCGCGGCGGCCAGCAGGCCGTAGATCATCGTGTTGTCGGCCCGTTCCGGGATGCCGGATAGCCCCAGGGCGCCCCCGAACAGGTCGACGTTCAGGTACACCGCGCGCAGTACCTCCCCCAACGCGATGGTCGCGATGGCGAGGTACACGCCGGACAGCCGCAAGGTGGGCAGGCCGATGACGAGCGCGAACGCTACCGGGGCCACGATGGAGAGTGGCAGCACCAGCCAGAACGGCCAGCCGAGCGACAGGGTCATGAGCACGGAGGAATAGGCGCCCAGGCCCATGAACGCCGCCTGGCCCAGCGAGAGCTGGCCCACGGCGAGCACGACGTACATGGCCAGCGCCAGCAACCCGTTCACACCCAGCGAGTGGACCACGTTGCCATAGGTCCACAGGAAATCGTCCAGCCATGGCGGCATGGTCATCGTGGCGACCCGCTACGCACGCCGCATCACCGCGTGGCCAAACAACCCCGATGGCCGGGTCCAGAGCACCAGCACCAGCACCAGGAACGCCACGGCCTCCTTCAGGTTGGAGCTTACATATCCCGCGGTCAGCACCTCAAGCAGTCCGAGCAGCATTCCGGCAATCACCGCGCCGCGGATGTCGCCCAGCCCGCCCACGATGATGACGACGAAGCCGCGCAGCATCATCTCCTCGCCCATATAGGGTTCGATCGCGTTGCGCTGCAATCCGATCAGCACCCCGCCGGCGCCGGCCAGGCAGCCGGAGATGAACGACACGACCGCCGCGGCTCGCATGGTGTCGATGCCCATCAACTCCGCCGCGTCCGGCCGGTCCGCCATGGCCCGGATCGCCAGGCCGAGCTTCGTCCCGCGCAACAGCCAGATCAGCGCCGCGATGAGCACCGCGACGGCCGCCAGGATGAGGAGTTGCGCCACCGTGACCCGCACCGGCCCGAGCTGCAGCGCCTCGCCGCTGATGACGCCGGGCGGCAGGCGGCGGATGTCGGAGCCGAGCCAGGCCGTCAGCGCCGAATACAGTGCCAGCACGGCGCCGAGCGTGACCATGAGCGACGTCAGCTCCGCGGCCCTGGCGGTGCGCAACCGGGTCAGCAGCAGCCAGTCCAGCGCTACGGCGACGAGGCCGGAAGCCATGGCGGCCAGGGGCAGCGCCGTCCAGATGCCGAGGCCGAACGAGCGCACCAGCCACAGGGCCAGCAGCGCGCCCGCCGAGAAATAGAATCCGTAGGTGAGGTTGATGACCTTCAGCACGCCGAACATCAGCGTAAAGCCGAGGGCGAACAGGGCGTAGGTCGCCCCGAGGAGCACGCCGTTGACGAGTTGCTGGGCTAACATTGGCTTTGCATGACTGGCTTGGCCGGGTGTGGCCCGGCCATCCAAATCGCCCCTTGAACATGGCCGAGGAAACTGGGACGCCGCGACGGCCCGGGTCAACCCACCCGGGCCTTGCAGCGCTACGGCGCGATAACGAACTTGCCGTTTTGCATCACCAGGACGACCACGCCCTCAGCCGATGCCGGATCGCGCCCGGCGGTGAAGGAGGCAGGCCCCATCACGCCGTCGAACTTGGTCTGCATCAGCGCGTCGCGAACCTTGGCCGGGTCGGCGGCCCCGGCGCGGTCGATGGCGGCGGCCATGATCTTCAACGCGTCATAGGCCTGGGCGGCGAACTGGTCGGGCTCGCGGCCGTACTTCTTGTTGAAGTCGGCGACGAACTTGACGTTGTCGGGCGTGGGCTTGCCGATGAACCAGGGGCTGCCGACCAGCAGGCCATCCGCTGCCTTGCCGGCGATTTCGCCCAACTTCGGCGAGTTGCTGCCGTTGCCGCCGATGAACAGCGTCTCAGGGCCGAAGCCAAGCTGGCGGGCAGCCAGCAGCACGCCCGACACCGGCTCCACCAGGGCGGAGATGCCGATGGCGTCCGGCTTCAGCTCCTTGATCTTGGTCAACTGGGCAGAGAAGTCGCTGTCCTTGCTGCCGAAGCTTTCGATGTCGACGATCTTGAGGCCGGCCTTTTCCGCCGCCGCCTTCATCACGTCGTAGCCGGATTTCGAAAACGCGTCGTCATTGGCGTACATGAGCGCGATCGTCTTCACGCCGCGGCTGATCGCCTTCTTCAACGTGACGGGGATCACGTCGCTTTCCGGCAGCGAGGTACGGAACACGTAGTCGCCGATTGCGGTGATGCCGTTGGCCGTGGTGGACGTGCCCATGATCGGGATGTGCCGCTCGTTGGCGACCGGGCCCACGGCAAACATCTCGTTGGACAAGGTCGGCCCGATGATCGCCACCACCTTGTCGCGCCCGATCAGCTTGCGCGCGGCGTTGATCGCCTGGTCCTTGTTGGCGGCACTGTCCTCGACGATCAGGTTGATCTTGCGACCGCCCAGGACGCCTTTGGCGTTCACCTCGTCCAGCGCCAGTTCCATCCCGGCCTTTATGGCGGTGCCGTAGGCGGCGTTCGGTCCAGACAGGATCTCGATTGAGCCGAGTTGCACCGCGTCCTGCGCGCGGGCGACACCGGCCAGCGCCAGCATGCCCGTGAGGGCCGCCACGAAGTGCCTGCGGTTCATGGATGTTTCCCGTTCCCGAAATAGACTTGCAGGATATCTAGCCGAACCGAACCCGCGGTCAAGCTTGGCGGCGGCGAGGGCGGCGGGACAAGATGCGCCATGGCCTCCCTGCGAATCGCGACGTGGAACATCAACTCCTTGCGGCTGCGCCTGCCGTTGCTGGAGCGGCTGGTGGCGGCGCTGGATCCGGACGTGATCTGCCTGCAGGAAACCAAGGTTCCGGACGAGTTGTTCCCCGACGCGGGACCGCCCGCATTGGGCTACCCCTACGTCGCCCGGCGCGGCATGAAGGGGTACAACGGGGTGGCGATCCTGTCCCGCATCCCGCTGGTGGTGGACGCCACGGCCCCGGATTGGTGCGAAAAGGGGGATTGCCGGCATTTGCAGGTCGCGTTGCAACTGCCCTCGGGACCATTGGAATTACACGATTTCTATGTCCCGGCCGGGGGCGACGTGCCGGATGTCGGGCTCAACGTCAAGTTCGCCCACAAGCTCGCTTTCGTCACGGAAGCCACGAACTGGTTCGCCGCCCGGCCCGGGCTGCGGCGGGCGGTGCTGGTCGGCGACCTCAACATCGCGCCGCTGGAGCAGGATGTCTGGAGCCATAAGCAGCTTCTCACCGTCGTCAGCCACACGCCGGTCGAGGTGGCGCACATGGAGGCGTGGCAGCGCGGCTGGCACGATGCGCTACGGCACTTCGTCCCGCCGGACCAGAAGCTCTACACCTGGTGGTCGTATCGCAACCGGGACTGGCGGGCGTCGGATCGCGGGCGGCGGCTGGACCATGTGTGGGTCACGCCGGACCTGGCGCCGGCGCTGCGTGACATGACGGTGCTGAAGGATGCGCGGGATTGGCCGCAAACCTCGGACCACGTGCCGGTTGCCGTCACGCTGGAGCTTTAGCAGGACGTTTGGCGCGTGAACCCAGCTCCGCGCCATGATACGGTCGCGGCAATGTCGCGACGCGCCGTCGAGGTCACGCCCGAACTGTTGCTTCGCGCCTATCGCGTCGGGCTGTTTCCCATGGCCGAAACCCGCCGCGGCAACCGGCTCTACTGGCTGGACCCGGAGTTCCGCGGCGTCCTGCCGCTCGACCGGTTCCATGCGCCGCGGCGGCTGTTGCGCACCGTGCTGCGCGGCTCCTACAAGGTGTCCGTCGACCAGGATTTCCCGGCGGTGATCGCGGCCTGCGCCGACACGATGCCCGGGCGCGAGGATACCTGGATCAACCGCGACATCGAGCGCCTGTTCGGTGACCTGCACCGCACCGGGCACGCGCACAGCGTGGAATGCCGCATGGAAGGCCGGCTGGTCGGCGGCTTGTACGGGGTCAGCCTCGGCGGTGCGTTCTTCGGGGAAAGCATGTTCAGCATCGCCCGGGACGCCTCCAAGGTCGCCCTTGTCCACCTGGTGGCGCGTCTGCGCGCGGGCGGCTACCGCCTGCTGGACACGCAGTTCGTCACCTCCCATCTCCAGCAATTCGGGACGGAGGAGATCCCCCGTGACCGCTACAAGGCCCTCTTGGCCAGCGCGGTAGACGGGCCAGGCGAGTGGCAGGCAGGAGGCGCGGCAGTGCAGGCGGAGATCCGGACGATGGCCAAGCGGGACCTGGTGCAGCCGTGAAGCGATGGGTGCTGCTCTGCAGCTTGATGCTGGCGCCGGGGGTTGCGGTGGCGCAGCCGCGGCTGGTTCCCTCCGGGGATGTGGAGGTGGTGTATCGCGTGGCGGGCGCGGCGGCCGACCAGATTCCCGGCGGCGCGCCGGACGGCGTCCGGCTGCAATGGGACGCGGCGGGCGAACGCCTGCGGGCGGAGCCGCTCGGTCGCCAGGTCTATGCGATCACCGATCTGGCCAGGCACGTCGCCGACATCGTGTTCCCGGCACAGACCTCGTTCCTCGAGTTGCCGTTGCGTGCCGGCGACCCCCAGACGCTGCTGGCCGGCGCCGATGTCCGGTTCACCCGGCGCGGCACGGCGCGCGTGCTGGGGATGGCGTGCACGGAGTGGGATGTGCAGTCGCGCAAGGTGTCGGGCACGGGGTGCGTGACGGCGGACGGCATTGTGCTGCGGGCGGAGGGCCAGTTCGATGGCCGGCCGGGCAGCCTGCAGGCCGTCTCGCTGAGCCGGGCGGCGCTGCCGCCGGATCGGTTCGCGCCGCCGGACGGGTTTTTCCGCGTGCCGATGGGAACAAGATGATCCGCGCCTTGCTGTTGGCCTCCGCCCTGGCGCATGCCGCACAAGCTGCCGAACGTCCGCCGATCACGCCGCAGCGTGACGTTGACGTGACCTATGCGATGGCATCGCCCCGGCAGGGGTCCCCGGCGTTGACCCAGCGCATGAGGTGGTCGGTGGCCGCCGGGCGGCTCCGCGTGGACCCGCCGACCGGCGGGCTTTACATGATCGTCGATTACCGTGCCAAGCGCATGGCGGTGGTGAAGCCCGCCGACCGGGCGGTGCTGGACGTGTCCACCGCCGGTCCCGGCCTGCCTGGGGCCGATGCAGGGGGCTACGTGCGCGGCGGTGCGGCCCAGGTCGCCGGACTGTCATGCACGGAGTGGCAAACCGCCGACGCCGCCGGCCAGGACACGCTGCTGTGCCTGACCGCGGACGGCGTCATGCTGCGCGCCAGCCAGGGGGGGCGCGTGCTGCTGGAGGCGACCGGCGTCAGCTACAGCCCGCAGGATCCTTCCGCATTCCTCACGCCGGAGGGCTATCGCCATGTCGCGGGACCGGCGCCATGAGCGACGGCGTGCCCGTGCAGGAGCGGGCCGATCCGCGCCGCCCGCGTTCAACCCACGCGATGCAGAAGACGCCGTGGCCCTGGCACGACCGCTCGGGTCGCCTGTCCTGGCTGAAGATCGGCACCCTGGCGGTCGAGATCGTGCCGGCAGCCTGGATCGCGTTCGCTTTGCTCACCGGACGGTTCGGCGCGCGCCCGGTGACCGAAGCGATCCACCAGACCGGGCTTTGGGCCATCCGCTTCCTGCTGCTTTCGCTCATGGTCAGCCCGGCGCGGGCGATCTTCAACTGGCACCGCCTGGTGCTGGTGCGCAGGCAGCTCGGGTTGACCGCGTTGTTCTACGCGCTGGGCCATCTCGTCCTCTACAGCGTCGACGAGAACTGGAAGATGGTCACGGTGGCCATGGAAATCCTGGACCGGTTCTACCTGGAGGTCGGGTTCGTCGCCCTGGTGGGTCTCGCCGTGCTGGGCGTGACGTCCAGCGACAAGGCCCTGCGGCAGCTAGGCCACGGGTGGAAGCGGCTGCACCGCATCGTCTACGTGCTGGCCATCCTGGCGACGCTGCACTTCTTCCTGCAGGCGAAGGCGAACGTGGCGGAACCGACATTGATGGCGGGCCTGCTCGTCTGGACGATGGGCTGGCGCTTCCTGCCGGCCGGCCTAGACCGCGCACCGCTCTGCATCCTGGCGCTGGGGGGGGCATCGGCGCTGCTGACGGCAGGTGTGGAGTATGCCTGGTATGGGCTGGAGACGCGGATCGACCCGCTGCGGCCGCTTTTGGCCGAGCTGGACTGGAGCTACGGCCCGCATCCCGCCGGGCAAGTGCTGCTGATTGGACTCAGCCTGGCCATCGCGACGGCGCTGTTCTGGGCGCAACACCGCGAACGGCTTCGTCAATCCCTGGGCTTCAACATCGCCCTCTATGCAGGGGGGGCCGTCATCGTCGCGGCGCTCGCCTTCTCCTTCAGCCTCACGGATGACTGGCTGCCGGAGAATTGGGAGTTCTGGCAGGCCGCGCTCGCCTTCGTGGCGGGCGCAGCACTCCTCGGCAGCGTACGCCGGGTGGTGCCGCGCCAGAGGCGGCTGCTGGACGCCGCTTGCTGCGTCGCGCTGCTGCTGCCGTTGGTGGTCGGGCTGACGGTGTAGCCGGGGCCGCCGACCTCAAGCGGCTTGAATATTCTCCCTGCCTGTGCGCGGAATGCTCCGGTCCAAGAGCCGGAAGCAATCCGGATTCAATACGCTGGGAGGTCAGCCGTGACGATCACGCGTCGTACGCTCATGCTCGCGTCTGCCGGCACGCTCGCGATGCCGTTCGTGGCCCGCGCAGCGGATACGTTCAAAATCGGGATGACGGTGCCGGTCACCGGGCCAGCGGCCGAGTCGGGCGGCTTCATGACCACGGGAGCCAGGCTCGCGCTCGATGCCCTCAACGAGAAGGGCGTGCTCGGCCGCAAGGTCGAACTGCAGATCGAAGATGACCAAACCACCAATCCGGGCGCCGTGCTCGCTTTCTCCCGTCTGTCGGGGGACCCGTCGATGGCGGGGTTCATCGGCTCGATCCGCTCCACCCAGGTGCATGCGATGGCGCCCGACGTGCTGAAGGTGGGCAAGCCGATGATGATCGGCGGGACCGATCCGGCGCTGACCCATATGGGCAATCGCTGGCTGTTCCGCTGCCGTCCGAACGACAGCTACTCCGCCAAGGTGATCGCGCAGTACGGCATCGACACGCTGGGCAAGAAGAAATGGGCCATCGTCCATTCGACGGACGCCTTCGGCACGGGCGGGATGAAGGCCTTTGTCGAGAGCCTGAAGGCAGCGAACATCGAGCCGGTGCTGGTGCAGGGGTATACCAACCAGCAGGCCGACTTCACCCCGGTCGCGCTCGCCGTCAGGCAGTCCGGCGCGGACGTGCTGTGCTCGTACTTCACCTTCGAGACCGATATCGGCGTCTTCGCCCGGCAGCTTCGCCAGCTCGGCGTGCGCATCCCCTGGGTCGGCTCGCCATCCATCACCAATATCTCCGCCCTCAACCTGGCGGGCGCCAGCCTGTACGGAACGTTCGGCGTGGCGGATTACGCCGTCGATTCCAGCCCGGCCTCCAAGGCGTTCGCGGACAAGTACCAGGCTGTGCGCAAGGCAGCGCCGGACAACCAATCCTCCTGGGCCTACGACGCGGTGAACGTGCTCGGCCGCGCCATCGCCGATGCCGGCGGCACCGACCCCGAGAAGCTCCGCACGGCCATCCTGGCGATCAAGGGGTATGATGGGGCGGAGGGCCAATACAATTTCGATCAGAACGGCGATGGGCTGCATGGCTACAACGTCGTGAAGAACGACGGCGGCAAGATCGTGTTCGACAAGCATATCGACTTCGCTGCCTGAGCGCATCCGTGAGCCTGTTCCTCCAACTGCTGTTCACCGGGCTGGGCATCGGCAGCATCTATGCCCTGGTCAGCCTGGGCTTCGTGCTGCTGATCCGTGCTGCCAGCGTAGTGAACTTCGCGCAGGGCGAGTTCTCCATGCTGGGCGCGTACATCATGGTGATCTGCGCCAACGATCTTGGCATTCCCTACTTCATCGCGGTTCCCATCGCGGTGGTGCTGATGGCGGCGTTCGGCATCCTGTTCGCGGGCGCCGTATATTGGCCGCTGCGCCATCGCGGGCAGTTGCCCGTCATCATCAGCACGATCGGCGCGTCGATCTTCTTGGCGAATTTCGTGCTGGCGACATACGGGCCCAGCCCGCAGGTGCTGCCGCCGATCTTCGACAACGGCTTCGACGTCGGCGACGTCTATATCGATAGCCAGTACCTTGCGATCATCGTCATCACGGCGTTGCTCGTGCTGCTGCAGTACCTGGTATTCGAGAAGACGTTGCTCGGCAAGAAGCTGCAGGCGACCAGCCAGGACAAGGAGATGGCGAGCTTGCTCGGCATCCCGGTCGCGATGATGGTGCTGTTCACCTTCGCCTACAGCGCCGCACTGGGCGGGGTGGCCGGGGTGCTGGTGGCGCCGGTGCTGTTCGTCAGCGTGCAAATGGGCGCGGTGGTGGCGCTGAAGGCGTTTGCCGCCAACATCATCGGCGGCTTCGGCAGCATCCCCGGCGCGATCATCGGCGGCCTGGCGCTTGGCGTCGCGGAGACGATGGGTGCCTCCTACATCTCCGTGCCCTACAAGGACGCATTCGCGTTCGGTCTGTTGCTGCTGGTGCTGCTGGTGCGCCCGCAAGGCATCTTCGGCGAACGCATCGCGGAGAAGGCGTGAGCGCGCCCGCCATCGCCCAGGCCCGGCCGTGGCGCGGCGTGCTGCCGGCGATCGGCGCCGCGATCGTCCTGGTGGCCGCCGCACAACTGGCGCCAGCATCGGGCTATTCGCTCAACATCATGATGCAGGCGATCACCTACGCCATCGCAGTGGCCGGTTTGGTGGTGGTGCTCGGCTATTGCGGCCAGATCTCGCTGGCGCAGGCGGCGTTCTTCGGGCTGGGCGCCTACGGCACGGCGCTGGGCGTGGTGGACTACCATCTGCCCTTCTTCGCCGCCTGCTGCGGCGGGGTGGTGATCGCCGGCGTGTTCGGCCTCATCCTCGGCTTCGCCAGTCTCCGCCTCGGCGGACATTACCTCGCGATGGTCACGATCAGCTTCCAGCAGATCCTGACCCTGGTGCTGACCAACTGGATCAGCCTGACGCATGGCCCGGACGGCGTCAGCGGCATCGCGCGCCCGGCGGGGCTGGCGTCGGGCCCCGGCTACCTCAGCCTGTGCCTCGTCGCGCTGGTGGCGGTAACGCTGTATGCGTGGCGGCTGAAGACCAGCAGCCTTGGCCGGGCGATGCAGGCGGTCCGCGACAACGAAATCGCGGCCAGCACGTGCGGGATCGACATCCTGCGCACGAAGGTGCTGGCCTTCGGCATTTCCGCCATCCTGGGCGGCTTGGGCGGTGGGCTGTTCGCAGGCGCCTTCGCCTATATCAGCCCGGACCAGTTCTCCTTCGCCGAATCCATCGTGCTGCTCACCATGGCGCTGCTGGGCGGCGTGCAATCGCCGTTCGGGGCACTGCTCGGCACCGGGCTGCTGGTGATGCTGCCGGAATGGCTGCGCTTCCTGCAGCGGGTCTACCTTGCCGTCTACGGCGGCGCCGTGGTGCTGATCATGGTGTTCATGCCGGACGGGATTTGGGGCCTGGCGGCACGCTATGCCCGGCGTCCGCGCGGCATCGCGGGCGACGTGGCGCCGCTGCCGCTGCTGTCCCAAACCGCCGGCGCATCCGAGGAGATCGTCCTGCGGGTGGAGGGGCTGGCCAAACATTTCGGCGGCCTGAAGGCTTTGGACGGCGTTGACATGGCCGTGCGCCGCGGCACGGTGCATGCCCTGATCGGCCCCAATGGCTCGGGCAAGAGCACCTTCATCAACGTATTGACCGGCCTGTATCGCCCGACCGCGGGCCGCATCGCGTTCGCCGGCGCCGACGTGACAACCCGGCCCCCGCACGAGCGTACGCGGGCCGGGTTGTCGCGCACGTTCCAGAACATCCGGGTGTTCCGGGGCATGACCGTGCTGGAGAACGTCATGGTGGGCGCCGAGCGTCCAGGCAACGACGTGGCGTTGCAGCCGGGTCCGGTAGTGGAGCGGGCGCTGGCCGCCCTGGAGTTCGTCGGCCGGCGCGACGATGCGCTGCGGCCGGTGGGCCAGCTTTCCTACGGCCATCAGCGCCATGTGGAGATTGCCCGGGCGTTGGCGGGCAGCCCGCTGACCCTGTTGCTGGACGAGCCGGCGGCCGGGTTGAACATGACGGAAAAGGGCGAGTTGGGCGCCCTGCTGCGCCGCTTGAAGGGGCACGGATTGACCATCCTGATCGTCGACCATGACATGCACCTGGTCGAGTCGGTCGCCGACCATATCACCGTGCTGAATTTTGGGCGGCGGATCGCCGACGGGCTGCCGCAATCGGTGTTGCAGGAGCCGGACGTGATCGCGGCCTATCTTGGCGAGGCGCCAGGCGCCAAGGTCCATGACGAAGCTGCTTGAACTCCGCGGCGTGCAGGCCGGCTACGGCGCCGGGCCGGTGCTGAAGGGGCTGACGCTGGAGGTCGGGGAGGGGGAGATCGTTGCCCTGCTCGGGTCCAACGGGGCCGGCAAGAGCACCACCCTACGTTCGATCTCCGGGCTGGTGCCGGATGTTGCCGGCGACATCGTGCTCGGCGGGCAATCCTTGCGCGGCATGAAGCCGGAGGCGATCGTTCGCCTCGGCATCGCCCATGTGCCGGAAGGCCGGCGGGTGTTCCCCGGCCTCACGGTACGGGAGAACATCATGCTGGGCGCGTCCAACCGGCGCGGGGTGGCGCGACGCGCGTTGGACAGCGAAGTCGATGCCATGATCGGCTACTTCGCCGATCTGGGCCGGCTGCAGCATGCGCTGGGCTGGACGCTGTCCGGCGGCCAGTTGCAAATGGTGGCGGTGGCGCGCGGCTTGATGGCCAAGCCGAAGCTGCTGCTGCTGGACGAGCCGTCGCTCGGGCTGGCGCCGCTGGTCGTCCAACAGGTCTTCCGGATCGTGGCCGACATCCGTTCGCGGGGCACGACCGTGCTGCTGGTGGAACAGAACGCCCACATGGCGCTCTCCGTCGCCGACCGCGGCTATGTGTTGGAAACGGGACGCCTGCTGACCTCCGGCCGCCCAGACGAGTTGTGGGCGAATGGCGACGTGCGGGCAGCCTATCTCGGCGGCGCCAGCGGCACGGGCGTGGAGCATTGAAGGTCTCGCGGCGGAGTGGACAGCCTGCTTGCCGTCCCGATAGGCCGCCATACAAATAGTTCAGGCTTGAAGCATCGGCCGCTCCGCGTCACCCTGGCAAGGCAGGCAGCTTGCGGAGGGTGTAGTGGGTGATGGCGTGTTCGACAGTTTCGCCCGCGACAACATGCCACCGCGCGAGTTGTGGCCCGACCTCCTCCTGGGCGGGCCGGATTTCGACTATCCGGAGCGGCTGAACTGCATCACCGAGTTGGTGGACCGCTGGGTGGAGCAAGGGCAAGGCGGGCGGCCGTGCCTGCGGCTAGACGGCGTGCAGTGGAGCTATGCCGACCTGGCCGACCGGATCAACCGCATCGCCGCGGTGCTGACCGGGCGGCACGGCCTGGTGCCGGGGGGCCGGGTCCTGCTGCGGGCACCGAACACGCCGATGATGGTCGCCACCTACCTGGCCGTGATCAAGGCTGGCGGCATCACCATCGCGACCATGCCGCTGCTGCGCGCCAAGGAACTGGCCTACATGCTGGGCAAGGCACGGGTCCAGCTTGCCGTGTGCGACCATCGCCTGTTGCCTGACCTTGTCGCCGCGGCGGAGATGCAGCCCGGCTTGCGCGCGATCGTGCCGATGGGCGGCGCGGGCGAGGACGACCTCTGCACGCTGATGCAGGCAGAGACCGGGGCATTTGAGCCGCATGACAGCCGGTCCGACGAGCTGTGCCTGATCGCCTTCACCTCCGGCACCACCGGGGAGCCGAAAGGCACGATGCATTTCCACCGCGACATGCTGGCGATCTGTGACGGCTACGGCCGCAACGTGCTGCGGGCGCGCCCGGAGGACGTCTTCGTCGGCACGGCGCCGCTTGCCTTCACGTTCGGGCTGGGCGCGGTCGTCCTGTTCCCGCTGCGGATCGGCGCCTCCGCCATCCTGCTGGAGCGGGCATCGCCGGAGGGCTTGCTGGAGACCATCCGCAGCTTGCGTCCCACGATATGCTTCACCGCGCCCACGGCCTATCGCGCGCTGCTGGCGCTGCGGCAGCCGGGTGACCTGGACAGCCTGCGCATCTGCGTGTCGGCGGGCGAGACGCTGCCGAAGCCGACCTGGCACGCCTGGCACGATGCGACGGGCATCAAGCTGATGGACGGCATCGGGGCCACGGAGATGCTGCACATCTTCATCGCGGCGCCGGTGGAGGCCATTCGACCGGGCGCGACCGGACTCCCGGTGCCGGGCTACCAGGCCAAGATCATCAGCGAGGACGGCGAGGACCTGCCGCCCGGCTCGACCGGACGGCTGGCGGTGCGCGGCCCGACGGGATGCCGCTACCTGGCGGATGAGCGGCAGCGCAAATACGTGGTGCGGGGCTGGAACGTCACGGGGGACACCTATCGCCAGGACGAGGACGGTTATTTCTGGTTCCAGGCCCGCTCGGACGACATGATCGTCTCCGCAGGCTACAACATCGCGGGGCCGGAGGTCGAGGCTGCAGTCCTGACCCATGCCGCCGTCGCGGAATGTGCTGTGGTGGGCGCTACGGACGAGGAACGCGGCATGGTGGTGAAGGCGTTCGTGGTGTTGCACGCGGGGTTCGACGCCGCGCCCGAGCTTGCACGATCGATCCAGGACCATGTGAAAGCGGAGATCGCACCCTACAAATACCCGCGCGTGGTGACGTTCGTGGACGAGCTGCCGAAGACCGAATCCGGCAAGTTGCAGCGGTTCCGCCTGCGAACGGCGGGGTAATCGATACCGTGGTCGGCAGCGAAGGCAGACCGTTCCTGATCAACGCAGAGGCGACGCGGCGACAATCCGCTTGTGTTGGAGCAATGTCACTCATGGTCGCCGCACTGGCACCATGCGGATGACGGGGACTACAATCGGCAAGCAAGAGGAGCGTGCCACCATGATCCACGTCGTTGCCATCATCACCGCCAAGCCAGGGCAACGCGATGCCATCCTTGAGGCATTTCGCGCCAACGTACCGGCTGTCCATGCCGAGCAGGGCTGCATCGAGTACGGTCCCGTCACCGACGCGCCCGGAATGGGGCCCATCCAAACGAAGATCGGCGACGACACCTTCATGGTGATCGAGAAATGGGAGAGCGCGGACGCGCTGGCGGCCCATGCCAAGTCGCCGCACATGGCGGCCTACGCCGCAACGGTCAAGGATTTCATCGCCAGCCGGGTCGTTCACGTGCTCTCCGCCGCCTGACGCCAGGACTTGGCGAGCAAGCCTCGCGCCGTCGTTTCCCACGGAGGGTAAGCCCCTCCTTCGGGAGGGGGTTGGGTGAGGGCGGGCTACGCTGCCTGCAATGCCTCCCAAACCCGCTCGGGTGTCGCCGGCATGGCGATATGCTGGCCGAGCGCGTCCGCCAGTGCGTTCATCACCGCTGGGAGGGCGCCCGCGCAACCAGCTTCACCGCAGCCTTTCGCCCCGAGGGCATTCGTCCTCGCCGGCACCGGGTGGCTGCGGAACACGAAGCCCGGCGCATGGATCGCCTGCGGCATGGTGTAGTCCATGAACGAGCCGGACAGCAATTGGCCGTCAGGATCGTACGACGTCCGCTCGAGCAACGCCTGGCCGATGCCCTGTACGACGCCGCCATGGGTTTGCCCCTCGACCAGCATCGGGTTCACCAGCGTGCCGAAATCGTTCGCCATAGTATAGCGCACAACCTCCACGACACCGGTCTCTTCCTCTACCTCGACCTCGCAGACGTGGCAGCCGTTCGGGAAGGCCGAGGGTGCACCGTCGAAGACATGCTTCACGTCCAGTTCGCCCGGGAAGCGGGACGCCAGGTCCGTGATGCCGATGCCGCGATCCGTGCCAACCACGTGGAAGCGGCCGGTCGAGAACTCGATGTCGGCTTCCGCCGCCTCCAGGGCATCCGCGGCCAGGCTGCGGCCCTTTTCCACCACTAGGCCGGACGCCTCGTGGATCGCCGCGCCGCTGTTCATGATGGAGCGGGATCCGCCGGTGCCTCCACCAGCGATCAGCTCATCACTGTCGCCCTGCACGAGCCTGATCTTGTCGAAGGGAACGCCCAGGCGATCCGACAGCACTTGCGCGAACGGCGATGCGTGGCCCTGGCCGTAATCCAACGTCCCGGTCGTGAGCGTCACGCCACCATCCGCATCGAAGCTGATGCCGCCCATTTCCTTGTTGGCCGGTGCCGTCACTTCCAGGTAGTGTCCGATGCCGATGCCGCGTCGCTTGCCCCGGCGGCGGCTTTCCGACCGGCGAGCCCCGAACCCATCCCAGTCGGCCGCTGCCAGCGCCTCCTCCAGCAAGGCGGGGAAGTCGCCGCTGTCATAGACCATGGTCGACGGCGCGGCGTACGGCATCTGCTCCGGCCGGATATGGTTGCGCCGGCGCAACTCCACGCGGTCAATCCCCATCTCCCGCGCGGCGGTGTCGACCAGCCGCTCCATGTAGTAGTTGCCCTCCGGCCGGCCGGCTCCGCGATAGGCGCCCACGGGCGTGGTGTTGGTGAACACGTTGATGCTGGAGACCTCCACCAGCGGCGTCGCGTAGACGCCGATCACGTTCTTCACCGTGTTCATCGTCGATGGCAGCGTGGTTGCGTTGCTGAGGTAGGCGCCGACATTGCCGTAGCCTGTCAGCCGCACCGCTAGGAACGTGCCATCGGCAGCCAGTGCCAACTCTCCGGCGAAATCATGGTCGCGGCCGTGGCTGTCGGACAGGAAGCTGTCCGAGCGGGCATCCGTCCACTTGACCGGGCGGCCCAGCATGCGTGCGGCATGCAGCAGGGCGATGTATTCGGGATAGACCCCGGCCTTCATGCCGAAGGAGCCGCCGACATTGCCGGTCAGGACCCGGATCTGGTCCGCCGGGACGTTCATCACCGACGCGATGGTGTTGCGCAGCCCGAACACGCCCTGGCAGCCGACCCGCAGCACCAGCCGGCCCTCCTCGACCGCGGCCAGGGCGGAGCGCGGCTCCATCGCGGCCACCACGATCCGGCTGTTGCGCAGGTCGAGCCTGGTGACATGGGCCGCCCTGGCAATGGCGGCGTCCACGGCAGCGGTGTCGCCGTAGTGGAAATCCAGCACGAGGTTGCCTGGCGCCTCGTCATGGATCTGCGGCGCGGACCCGGCGGCCGCCGCCCGTGCGTCCGTCACGGCAGGCAAGGGATTGATGTCCAGTAGCACCGCTTCGGCCGCGTCCTTCGCGGCCTCCCGCGTTTCGGCGACCACGAGCGCCACGGGATCGCCCACGTAGCGGACGCGGCCTCGCGCCAGCGGCGTCTGGTGCGGCTTCGGCATGGCGGACCCGTCCCGATGCTTGCCGCCGGCCGCCTGCATCGGGCCGACGCCTGCCGCTTCCAGGTCGTCGGCGGTGACGACCGCCAGTACGCCGGGCAGGGCCAATGCCGCCGCCGCGTCCACGCCCAGCAGTTCGCCGTGGGCATAGCGGCTGCGCACGACCACGCCGTAGACCTGGCCAGGCAGGGACACATCGTCGCTATAGCGGCCTTCGCCGCGCAACAGCACCGGGTCCTCCTTGCGGGAGACGGGTTGCCCGATGGCGAAACGGGCGGCGGCGTCGATCGGCATGTCCATGCACGGCACTCCTGCTGTCGCCGGAATGTTGGCCCGCCGCGCGCAAAGATAAACCCCGGGTCAACAGCTTTGCCGCAAACTCGGCTTGCTCTAGCTTAGGTTAGCGGCTGTAACATGAGGTTCACGTGAGCGGACACTTCTTGGTCACGGGCGGCGCCGGATACGTTGGAAGCCACATGGTCGACCTGCTGGTCGGGCAGGGCGCGGCCGTGACCGTGGTGGACGATCTGCGCCAGGGGCACCGGGCCGCCCTGCCGCCCGGCGTCGACCTGGTGGTCGCGGACGTGGCGGAGTCGGCGGCCCTGGATGCGGTAATGGCCCGGCATCCTTGGGACGCGATCATCCATTTCGCGGCCTTGTCCCTGGTGGGGCAGAGCATGCAGCAGCCCATGCGCTACCTGCGGGAAAATGCCGGTGGCGGCTTTGCGCTGATCGATGCCGCGATCCGCCACCAGGTGCCCCGCTTCATCCTGTCCTCCACCGCGAATCTTTTTGGCGAGCCGGAGACGGTGCCGATCGTGGAGGACGCCAAGCTCCAACCCAGCTCGCCCTATGGGGAAAGCAAGCTGATGATCGAGCGGACGTTGCATTGGGCGGAGCAGTGCCATGGCCTGCGCTATGCCTGCCTGCGATATTTCAACGCCGCCGGCGCCGATCCCAAGGGGCGCATCGGCGAGGATCACGATCCGGAAACCCACCTGATCCCGCTGGTGATCGATGCGGCGCTGGGGCGTCGCGGCGAGGTGACGGTGTTCGGCACCGATTATCCGACGGCGGATGGCACGTGCATCCGCGACTACGTCCACGTCACCGATCTCTGCGCGGCCCATCTCTGCGCGTTGGACCGGCTGGATGGCGGCAGCGTCACCTACAACCTCGGCAACGGCCAAGGTCATTCGGTGCGCGAAGTGATCACCGCGGTCGAGGCGGTCTCAGGCCGGAGGGTGCCGGTGCGCTATGGGGAGCGGCGGCTGGGAGACCCCGCGGTGCTGGTCGCAGCCTCCGACCGGATCAAGGCCGAGGCGGGCTGGAACCCGCGCTACCCCGACCTGCTGGACATCGTCCGGACGGCCTATCTGTGGCGCGAGGCCCATCCGGGCGGCTATGGCGATCGCTGATCCGCAGCCATGCGGCTAACCGGCTGGTGGCGGAAGCAGGGTGTGACGTGGTCGTTGACCATGCCCACCGCCTGCATCCAGGCATAGGTGATCACCGGCCCCACGAACTTGAACCCGCGCGCCTTTAACGCTTTGGAGACGTCATGGGCGAGCGGCGTGTCGGTCGGGACCTCGCCGCGGTGCGCCCAACCGTTCTGGAGCGGCCGGCCATCCACGAAGCCCCAGCAGAAGCCGGCAAAGTCCTGCCCGGCGTCCCGCATGGCCAGGTAGGCCCGGGCGCTTCCCACCGCCGCCTCGATCTTGGAGCGGGACCGCACGATGGCGGCGTCCCCCATCAACCGGGCGATATCGGCGGCATCGAACCGCGCGACACGGTCGGCGTCGAACCCCGCAAAGGCCGCGCGGAACGCCTCCCGTTTGCGCAGGATGGTGATCCAGGCCAGGCCGGCCTGGAAGCCGTCCAGCACCAGCTTCTCCCACAATGCCCGGCTGTCCCATTCCGGGACGCCCCATTCCTCGTCATGGTAGGCGCAATACAGCGCGTCCGTGCCGGCCCAGCTACAGCGGCATGGCGGCCCGACCGTCAAGCCTGGCCATGCCACGGCAGGTTGGAGGCGCCGATGGCGGGGATCGCCAGGTAGGCCATGCGTTTGGCCTCCTTGCGGCCGCGCGCCACGGAATCGAGAATGAAGGCGCAGGTGCTGGAGAGAAAGGCGAGGCCCATCAAACCGGTCGCCAGCACGGCGGTCGGCAAACGCGGCACCAGTCCGGTCATCATGAACTGCGCCACGACCGGGATGCCCAGTAGCAAGGCGGCCAGCGCGAGGATCGCCGCGCCGACGAAGAAGAATTGCAACGGACGCGCCTCCTTCAGCAACAGCACAATCGTGCGCAGGATCCGCAGGCCATCGGCATAGGTGTGCAGCTTGGAGGTGGATCCGGCGGGACGGTCCTTGTAGCGCGCCATCACCTCGCCGACCGGCATGGCCAGCTCCAGGGCGTGGATGGTGAACTCCGTCTCCGTCTCGAAGCCGGTGGACAGGGCCGGGAACGACTTCACGAAGCGGCGGGAGAAGGCGCGATAACCCGAGAGCATGTCGCTGACCCGGTTGCCGAACAACAGCGTCACCAGCCCGGTCAACGCCAGGTTGCCGGCGCGGTGCCCGGTGCGGTAGGCGCTTGCGACATCCGTCATCCGCGCGGCCGTCACCATGTCAAGCGGCCCGTCCTGCAGCAGCCGCACCATGTCCGGGGCGGCGGCCGGATCGTACGTGTCGTCGCCATCGACCAGGATGTAGGCATCCGCCTCGATATCGGCGAACATCCGCCGCACGACATTGCCCTTGCCCTGCAACGTCTCCGACCGGACCACCGCGCCGGCGGCCCGCGCCACCGCGGCCGTGTCGTCGGTCGAGTTGTTGTCGTAGACGAAGACGGCGGCGCCGGGCAGCGCGGCGCGGAACCGCTGCACGACCTGGCCGATCGCGACGGCTTCGTTCTGGCACGGGATCAGCACGGCGACGCGCATCAACGGAACACGATCGCCCGCGACAGGGTGAAGTTGGCGAACATCCCGGCCACCGCCCCGGCGGCGATGGCGATCACCGGATGAATGGCGCAGAGCGGCGAGACGGTAATCAGCACGAAGTATGTCCCCAGGTTCAGACACAGGCCCGGCAGGCTGGCCATCACGAACGCGGCCCATTGCCGCGCCAGCGGCCGGGCCGGCGCGTTGCTGCGGAACGTCCAGACTCGGTTCAGCCACCACGTCGTGGTGACTGCCACCGCGTAGGCCAGCACGCCACCGAGATATAGCCCGGTCCAGTTGCGCGTCGCATACACCACGGCCGTATCCACCACGAACCCGACCACGCCGACCACGCCGAACAGGATGAACTGCGCCAGCAGGCGGACATGCGCGGGCGTGACATGGCGGCGCAACGGGGCGGGCAGGGTGTCCGCAAGCCGGTCCACCAGCGCGATCATCACGCAGCTAGCGGACCGATCTCAGTCTGCGGCCATCAGGACGGCCACGCCGGGCAGCGTCTTGCCTTCCAGCCATTCCAGGAACGCGCCACCAGCGGAGGATACGTACGTCAACCGCTCCATCACGCCGGCATGGCGCAGGGCGGACACGGTGTCGCCGCCGCCGGCCACGCTGCGCAACGCGCCCGACTCGGTCGCCTCCGCCACGGCATGGGCCAAGGCCACCGTGCCGCTGTCGAACGGCGGCGTCTCGAACGCACCGAGCGGCCCGTTCCAGACCAGCGTGCGCCAGCCCAGCAGGCGTTGCTTCAGGTCGTCGATAGTTTCGGGCCCTACGTCCAGGATCATGCTGCCGTCCGGGATGGCGGCGACCGGCACGGTGTCAGTCGCCGGGTTCGCCTTGAACTCCGTCGCGGTCACCGCATCGACGGGGAGCACGATGTCGCACCCGCTTTCCTCCGCCCGGGCCAGGATCGCCCGGGCGGTGACGTGCATCTCCGCCTCCTGCAACGACTTGCCGACGGACACGCCCTTGGCCGCCAGGAAGGTGTTGGCCATGGCGCCCCCGATCACCAACACGTCGACCTTGGTGACCAGGTTGCCCAGCAACTCCAGCTTGGTGGACACTTTCGACCCGCCGACCACTGCCGCCACCGGATGCACCGGGTTGCCGAGCGCACTGTCCAGCGCCTCCAGTTCCGCCTGCATCAGCCGTCCGGCATGGGCCGGCAGCAGGCGGCCGACGCCTTCGGTGCTGGCATGGGCCCGGTGCGCGGCGGAGAACGCATCGTGGACGAAGATCTCGGCCAGGGCGGCGAACTCGCGGGCGAGCGCCGGGTCGTTCTCCTCCTCGCCGGGGTGGTACCGGGTGTTCTCCAGCATCAGCACGTCGCCCGCCGCCATGGCGTCCACGGCAGCGTGCGCCACGGCCCCGGTGCTGTCTTCCGCGAAGCGCACCGGCTTGCCGAGCACCTCGGCCAAAGCGACCGCCATCGGCGCCAGCGACATATGCGGCACGCGCTTGCCCTTCGGCCGGTCGAAATGGCTGAACACGATGACCTTGGCGCCCGCCTCCGCCAGCTCCCGGATGGTGGGGGACAGCCGCTCGATCCGGGTGAGGTCGGTGATGCGGCCGTCGCGGACCGGAACGTTCAGGTCGGCGCGCACCAGGACACGCCGCCCCTTCACGTCCACGCCATCCAGGGTGCGGTGCGTCACCTTACAGGCTGCCGAACAGCGCTGCGGTGTCGCTCATGCGCGAACTGAACCCCCACTCGTTGTCATACCAGCCAGCCACGCGGACCATCTGTCCGCCATCCAGCGAGGCGGTCTGCGTGGCATCGAACGAGCAGGAGTAATCGACGTGGTTGAAGTCGCTGCTGACCAGCTTGGCCGTGCTGTAGTCCAGGATGCCCTTCAGCGGCCCTTCGGCCGCCGCCGCCTTCATTGCCGCATTGATCTCCTCCACGCTGGCCGGCCGGGCCAGGTTGGCGTCCAGCGACACCAGGCTGACGTTCGGGGTCGGCACGCGGATGGAGGTGCCGTCCAGCTTGCCCTTCAGCTCCGGCAGGACCAGGCCCACGGCCTTGGCGGCGCCGGTGGAGGTCGGGATCATCGACACGGCGGCGGCGCGGGCGCGGTGCAGGTCCTTGTGCAGCGTGTCCACCGTCTTCTGGTCGCCGGTGTAGGAGTGGATGGTGACCATGTAGCCGCGCACCACGCCGAATGCGCTGTGCAGCACCTTGACCAGCGGCACCAGGCAGTTGGTGGTGCAGGACGCGTTGGAGATCACCGTCATGTCACGGGTGATGACCGACTGGTTCACGCCGAACACGATCGTGGCATCCACCCCGTCGGCGGGGGCGCTCACCAGCACCTTGCGCGCCCCGGCGGCGATCAGCTTGGCCGCGTCCTCCTTCTTGGTGAACAGGCCGGTGCATTCCATCGCCACGTCCACGCCCTGATAGGGCACCTTGGCCGGGTCGCGCTCCGCCGACACCTTGATGGGGCCATAGGTGCGGCCGTTATGGCGGATCGTGATAGTGTCGCCTTCCACCTCCACCGTGCCGGGGAAGCGGCCATGGACGCTGTCGTAGCGGAACAGGTGCGCGTTGGCCTCGACGCTGCCCAGGTCGTTGATCGCGACCGGCTCGACATCCGTGCGTCCGCTCTCGACGATGGCACGTAATACGAGCCGGCCGATGCGTCCGAACCCGTTGATGGCGACCTTGACGGCCATGATCCGACTCTCCTGATGGTTTTGCGGTCATTTAGCCAGCCCGCATCGCCACGGCCAGCCTCTACGCGCGGGTCAGCCGCCGTTTTACCGCAGCCATAATGCCTTCCGCGGTCAACCCGAAATGCCGGAACAGGTCGTCGGCCGGTGCGGAGGCGCCGTAGCCGGGCAGGCCCAGGAACACGCCGTCCTCGCCCAGCCACCGCTCCCACCCGAAACCGCAAGCCGCTTCGATCCCGAAGCGGGGCGCCGCGCCGAGGATGGCGGCGCGTACGGCGGCGTCCAACCGGGCGAACAGGCCCCATGCCGGCATGGAGACGACCGCCACGGCAAGCCCGTCAGCCGCCAGCCGCTCCCTGACCGTCAGGGCGAGCGCTACCTCGCTGCCACTGGCGATCAGGGTGGCGGCGCGGGGTCCGTTCGCCTCCGCCAGGACATAGGCCCCGCGCGCGCTGCGGTTCTCGCCGGTGTCGGAGCGCAGCGTCGGCAGCGGCTGTTCGGATAGGACCAGCATGGAAGGACCGTCCGTGCGCCGGACCGCCAGTTCGCAGCATTCCGCCGCTTCGATCGCATCGGCCGGCCGCAGGACCAGCAGATTCGGAATCGCGCGGAGTCCCGCCAGTTGCTCGGTAGGTTGGTAGGCGGCGCCGTCCGCACCCAGGCCGATGCTGTCATGCGTCGCCACATGGATCGCGCGCAGCCCCATCATGGCCGATAGGCGCAGCGCCGGGCGCATGCCGTCCGTGGTGGCGAGCGGGGCGACGGCGTAGGGCAGCAGACCGCCATGCAGCGCAAGGCCGTTCAGGCAAGCGGCCATGCCATGCTCGCGTGGCCCGTAATGCACCTGCCGGCCGGAGAAGCTGCCCGGACGCACCGGGGAGCCACGGCCCGGCCCCAACTCGGTCTGGCCACCCACCAGTTCCGGGAAGCTTGGCGCCAGTGCCTCCAGCAGGCGTTCGGCCGAGTCGCGCGTGCTGGCATGGCGGCGGTCGGCGGCGAGCACCGCCTTGAAGGCCGCCATCGCATCCACCCAGCTCTCCGGCAGGCGTCGCCCCATCACCCGTTCGAATTCCGGGCGCTGCGGATGATGCGCGAGGCGCTTCAGCCAGGCACGCCGTGCGGCAGTGCCGCCATGGCCGATGGCCGCCCATTGCGCGGCGGCGGCGGCGCAGGGTGCAGGCGGCCGCCAAGTCCGGCTGAGCGTCGTGCGGCACGCGATCAGCGTCGGCTTGCGCGCCCGGTTGGAGAGCGAGAAGGCGGACGACAAGGCACCCGTGTCATGGGCATCGACCGTTCGGGTCGCCCAGCCCAGCGCGGCGAACCGGCGCAAGGCATCGTCCGGACCGGCCAGCGCGCTGCAGCAATCGACGGAGTCGGTGTCGTCCTCCAGCAGGACGATGAGCTTTTCCAGCCGCAGGTGCCCGGCCAGGCTGGCCGCCTCGTGGCTGACGCCCTCCATGAGGTCGCCCAGGGTGGCGACCACCCAGGTGCGGTGGTCCACTAGGCTCTTGCCGAACCGCGCCGCCATCAGCCGCTCGCCGAGCGCCATGCCGACCGCCATGCCCAATCCCTGGCCGAGCGGCCCGGTGGTCGCCTCGATCGCCGGGTGGAGCGTACAGTCAGGGTGGCCGGCGGCCACGCTGCCCAACTGCCGGTGCCGGTCCAACACCGCCTGGTCCATGCCCTCATGCCCGGTCAGGTGCAGCAGCGCATACAGCAGCGAGGCGCCGTAGCCGGGCGACATGACGAAGCGGTCCCGGTCCGGCCAGAGCGGATCGGCGGCGTCGAAGCGGTGGAACCCGGACCAGAGAACCGTCACGGCTTCCGCCATTCCGATGGCGAGGCCGCCCTCGGGCGCCATGGCGACGGCCACGGACCGGAGCGCGTCGGCCAGGCCCCGCTCCGTCGTGTCCGCCAGCGATGCTTGCGGCGTCGGGTCGATGGCAAGGGTATCAGCCAGCCACGTCATTCGCTCTCCTGCGACGGGCGGTGTAGGGGGGCGTCGCGGGCAGGGCAAGTGGAGGGCGACAGCCGGATGTCACGCCGCCCGGTTTGCCCGCGCCAACACGACCTCCAGCAATACCTGGCAGCCCGCCTCCGCCTGCGCCGGCTCGATGCTCTCCGCCTCGTTGTGCGACAGGCCGTCCCGGCAGGGGGTGAAGATCATGGCGCTGGGCACGCATGGCGCCACGAAGATCGCGTCGTGCCCGGCGCCGGACACGATGTCGCGGGACGGATAGCCCAGCCGGGCCGCGGCCTGCCGCACCAGCGCCACGCATTCGGGATCGAAAGGCTGCGCCGGAATGCGGACCCGCTGCTCCAGCGCGAGCGTCACGTCCGAGTCGCGGGCGATGAACCCGGCGTCGCGGGGGAACTGCACGGCGATCCGCTCCAACTCCGCCTCGTCCGGGTGACGGAACTCGATGGAGAAGCGGACTTCGCCCGGGATGACGTTGCGGCTGTTGGGCATGACGAAAAGCTGGCCCACCGTACCCCGCCCATCCGCCCCGCGGGCGCGCATGGTGCGGTCCACCAGGTCGATGATGCGGGCCGCGCCGACCAGGGCATCGCGCCGGGCGCCGGGCGGGGTGGTGCCGGCATGGCTGTCGCGCCCGGTGACCACGGCATCGTACCAGATCTGCGCCTGGCCGCCGGTGACGACGCCGATCATCTTGCCCTCGTCCTCCAGGATCGGCCCCTGCTCGATGTGGAGTTCGAAATAGCTGTCGGCGGCGAACCGGCCGGCCGGTTCGCCGCCGCGATAGCCGGTGGCATCCAGCGCCTCGCCCAGGCTGATCCCATCGGAATCACGCAACGCCTCAGTCTCCGCCTGGTCGAACACGCCGGCCCATACCCCCGAGCCCATCATCGCCTTGCCGAACCGCGCGCCCTCCTCGTCGGTCCAGTTCACCAGCTCCACCGCGGCCTCGGTCTGGATGCCGAGTTCCTGCAGCGTCCGCATCACCTCCAGCCCGGCGATCACCCCGAGGGCGCCGTCGAACTTGCCCCCGGTCGGCTGGCTGTCCAGGTGGCTGCCGAACAGGACCGGCGGGCGCGACGGGTCGCGGCCGGGGCGGCGGGCGAACATGTTGCCCATGGTGTCGGTCCGCACGGACAGGCCTGCCGCCTCGCACCAGCCGCGGAACCTGTCCCGCCCTGCCGTATCGACGGGGCCGAGCGCCAGGCGCCGCACGCCGCCCTTCGCCGTGGCGCCGATTTCGGCCATGGCCATCAGGCTGTCCCACAGGCGTCGGCCGTCGATGCGTCGGTTGCTGGCGGCAGGGGACATGCGGGGCGCTCCGGTTGCGGCGGCCGCATCTTGCCCGGGTGCGGGTTTGATGCAACGTGGCGGCATGGTTCCGCCTCGCGCCGCCGCCCCGCTCCTGCTGGCTCTGCTGCTTGCAGGCGGCTGCACCCTCATCGACCAGCGAACCTTCGACCCGCAGGCCGGCGCCCGGCCGAAGCCGCCTGCGCCGGCCGGCCCCGGCGCGCCGCCGCCGCTCGTCACGGTGGATTTCAGCAAGCCGGACCCGCAATACGCCGCAGCCCTGCACGAAGCGGTCGCCGCAGCCCTGGCCCGCAAGCCGGATGTCGAGTTCGTCGTCGTCACGGTGGTGCCCGCCGCCGGGACCCCGGCCGAGCAGGTGGCCGCCGCCACCGCCATCACCGGCAGCGCGCGCGAGGTTGCCCGGGCGATCAGCAGCGACGGGGTGGATGACGACCGGGTTCACCTGGAGGCCAGGTCCGACGCCAGCGCCACCACTCGGCAGGTCCAGGTCTTCGTGCATTAGGCGGCCCGCGGCCGGGCCGGCGATCATCCCAGGCCGCCTGCCTACGCGCTATCTTCCACGAAGGCGCTGGCAGGATAGCCCTGGGCAAACAGCAATGCGCGGAGGTCCGCATGGTCGATGCGGTGGCGGGCCGTCGCGGCCACGACCGGCTTGGCGTGGAAGGCCACACCGATCCCGGCGGCGCCCAGCATCGCAAGGTCGTTGGCGCCGTCACCGACCGCGAGCGTGGCGGCCAGGCGGAGGCCACGGGCTGCCGCCAGCTCCTGCAGCACCGCGAGCTTGGCGTCGCGGTCCAGCACCGGCTCGGCCACCGTGCCCGTCAGCGCCGTACCGTCATGCTCCAGCGTGTTGGCCCGGTGGAGGTCGAAGCCGCACAGGGCCGCGACCTGGCCGCTGAACACGGTGAAGCCGCCGGAGACCAGCGCGGCGGTCGCATGATGCGCCCGCATCGTGGCGACGAGCGTGCGTGCGCCGCCGGTGAGGCGGACCCCCTGCCAGGTCCGCTCCAGCGCGGCCATTTCCACTCCGCGAAGCAGGGCGACCCGTTCGCGCAGGGCATCGGCGAAGTCGATCTCGCCGTTCATCGAGCGCCGGGTGACCTCCGCCACCCGGTCGCCGACGCCGGCGATGGCCGCCAGCTCGTCCAGCGTCTCGCCCGTGACGATCGTGCTGTCCATGTCGGCGACCAGCAGGCCCTTGCGGCGGCCGCGGCTGTGCACGGCGATCGCGTCCACCCGGTCGGCGCCCAGAGCCGCCCGGACGGCGGCCAGGTCGGGCGGGCGGGGGCAGGGGATGTCCACCGCCTCCCCGGGCGACAGGGTGAGCGGGGTCCCCCCCGAGAGGGCATCCCGCACCCGGGCGACCGTTCCCGGCAACAGCGTGGTTGCGGCGCGGGCGGCGACCAGGGTGAGGATATGCGGCATGATGGCGCCGCAATGGCACCAACCACCGGAACGGACAAGGCGGCGCGGCGGCGCGCCATCATCGTGGCAGGCCCGACCTGCAGCGGGAAGTCGGCGCTGGCCCTGCACTTGGCGCAGCGGCTTGGCGGCACCGTGGTCAACGCTGATTCCATGCAGATCTACCGCGAACTCCGCATCCTGACCGCGCGGCCGACCGACGCGGAGGAGGCGAGCGTGGCGCATCGCCTGTATGGCGTCCGGCCGGCGGCGGAAGCCGGCAGCGTGGCCTGGTGGCGCGCCGCCGCGCTGGACGCGATGGCGCAGACAGCGGTGCCGATCCTGTGCGGCGGCACGGGGATGTACCTGCGCTCTCTGACCGCCGGGCTGGCGGACATCCCCGACCCTGGCCATGCCGCGCGGGACGAGGCGCGGGCGGCGTTGGCGCGCGACGGGGCTGCGGCGCTGCACAGGCGGCTGGCAGCGCTCGACCCCGAGACGGCAGCCATGCTGCGTCCCGCGGACGGGCAGCGTGTCGCGCGGGCCTGGGAGGTCTGGCGTGGGACCGGGCGCGGGCTTGCGTCGTGGCTGCGAGCCGCATCCAAGCCGGCGGATCATGCCTTCCGGGTGATCCTGCTGGATCCGCCGCGTCCCGCGCTGCGCGCCGCCGTGGCTGAACGGTTCGCGGCCATGTTGCGGCAGGGAGCCATGGCGGAGGTGGAGGCGCTGCTCGCCCTCCAGCTTGACCCGGCGTTGCCCGCCATGCGCGCCCACGGCGTGCAGGAGCTTGCGGCCGCGCTCGCCGGATCCGCCACGCTCGCGGAGGCAGAACGACGGGCAGTGGCCGCGACGGTGCAGTACGTCAAGCGCCAGCAGACTTGGTTCCGACACCAGCCTCTTGCACGGGCGGAGCACGTCCAAACCATACATGCGCGGTATGACAATCCTGCGCAATTTTCGGAAAGTTGGATAGCTGGTATGCAGAAGTTTCTATGTGGCAGCGATTGACCGGCAAAATCGGGCCCTCTAGACCGGGCCGATGACGTATCCCAGCACGACCCGCCGGTCCGGCGCCGAAATCCTCCTGCAAGCGCTGAAAGACCAGGGCGTGGAGGTGATCTTCGGCTATCCCGGCGGCGCTGTTCTTCCCATCTACGACGCGATTTTCAACCAAAATGCCATCCGCCACGTTCTGGTGCGCCACGAGCAGGCGGCGGTGCATGCTGCCGAGGGCTATGCCCGCTCGACCGGAAAGGTGGGGGTCGTCCTGGTCACCAGCGGGCCAGGCGCCACCAACGCCGTCACCGGGCTGGCGGATGCGCTGATGGACAGCATTCCCGTCATCTGCCTCACCGGACAGGTGCCGACGCACCTGATCGGCAACGACGCCTTCCAGGAGGCTGATACTACGGGGATCACCCGCCCCGCCACGAAACACAACTACCTCGTCAAGGATGGGGAGAACCTAGCGCGGATCGTCCACGAGGCTTTCGCGATCGCTGCTGGGGGACGGCCGGGCCCAGTGCTGATCGACCTGCCGAAAGACGTGCTGATCGCGTCCGCGCCCTACGCACCGCCGGCCACGACGCCCCACCGCTCCTACCGTCCGCGGCTCGACCCGGATCCGGCGCAGGTACGACGGGCAGTCGCCTTGCTGAAGGGTGCGCAGCGGCCGATCGTCTATAGCGGGGGCGGCGTGATCAACGCCGGGGCGGACGCGACCGCCGCCTTGCGCGAACTCGTGCGACTGAGCGGGGCGCCATGCACGTCCACGCTGATGGGCCTGGGCGCTTACCCGTCCTCAGACCCGCAATTCCTGGGCATGTTGGGGATGCACGGCACGGTCGAGGCGAACCTGGCCATGCATGGATGCGACGTCATGCTGTGCGTGGGCGCCCGGTTCGATGACCGCGTGACCGGGCGGATCGATGCCTTCGCGCCACACGCGCAGAAGATCCATTGCGACGTGGACCCCTCATCGATCAACAAGAACGTGATGGTGGACGTAGCCGTGGTGGGGGATGCCGGCCGCACCCTCCGCGCCATGATCGCCGCCTGGCACGAGGATGCGCAGCAGCAGGACCGTGCGGCCGTCACCGCCTGGTGGCGTCAAATCGATGCGTGGCGCGCGGGCGACTGCCTCCGCTACGACCAGGACATGGCGGCCGACGCGATCATCAAGCCGCAGCACGCCATCCGGCGGCTGCACGCCGCTTGCGCCGGGCGGGAGACCTTCATCACGACCGAGGTGGGGCAGCACCAGATGTGGGCCGCGCAGCATTTCGGCTTCGACGAACCGAAGCGCTGGATGACCTCCGGCGGCCTCGGCACGATGGGCTACGGGCTGCCGGCCGCCATGGGCGTGCAGGTGGCACATCCCGGCGCGCTCTGCATCGATATCGCAGGCGAGGCGTCCATCCTGATGAATATCCAGGAGATGGCGACGCTGGCGCAGTACCGGCTGCCGGTGAAGGTGTTCATCCTGAACAACCAGTATATGGGCATGGTGCGCCAGTGGCAGGACCTGCTGCATGGCGGCCGCCATTCCGAGAGTTACAGCGCCGCGCTGCCGGATTTCGCCAAGCTGGCGGAGGCATTCCACGCGACCGGGCTGCGCGCGACCAGATTGGGCGAGCTGGACGATGTGATCGAACGGATGCTTGCGACGCCAGGGCCGGTGATCGCCGATATCTGCGTGGACGAGACGGAGAATTGCTATCCGATGATCCCGTCGGGTGCAGCCCATAACGAGATGATACTCGGCGCGGATGGCGAGGCTCGTGCCGCCGGGCTGACGCAAGAAGGGCTGATGCTGGTCTGATGGCGACCGTCCAGGCACCGGTGCAGACCGCCACCATCTCCGTGCTGGTGGAGAACGAGGCGGGCGTGCTGGCGCGCGTCATCGGCCTGTTCAGCGGCCGCGGCTACAATATCGACAGCCTGACCGTGGCGCCCGTGGATGACGCCCGCGGCCGCAGCCGCATCAACGTGGTGACATCGGGCACGGACATGGTGATCGCGCAGATCAAGGCGCAACTCGCCCGCCTGGTGCCGGTCTACACGGTTGCCGACCTCACGCGCGAGGGCCCGCACATCGCGCGTGAGCTTGCATTGATCAAGGTGGTTGCCACCGGCGAGGAGCGCAGCGAAAGCCTGCGCATCGCCGAAGCCTTCCGTGCCCGGGTGGTGGACGCCACGGTCGGCAGCTTCGTGTTCGAGATGACCGGCGGGACGGAGAAGATCGACGCCTTCTTGGCCCTTATGCGGCCGCTTGGCCTGGCAGAAGTCTCGCGCAGCGGCGTAGCTGCCATCGCCCGAGGCGTGAACACCCTGTAACGACTGCAAATCTACCCAGGAGACCGAATACCATGCGCGTTTACTACGATCGCGACGCCGACGTGAACCTGATCAAGGGCAAGACGGTCGCGATCATTGGATTTGGCAGCCAAGGGCATGCCCATGCCCAGAACCTGCACGAATCCGGCGTGACCAACGTCATCGTCGGCCTGCGTGCCGGCTCGGCCGGCGTGAAGAAGGCCGAGACGGCCGGCTTGCCGGTGATGGACCCGGCCGAAGCCGCCAAGCAGGCCGACATCGTCATGGTGCTGACGCCGGATGAGATACAGGGCGACCTGTATCGGGAAAAGCTGGCCCCCAACATGAAGCCCGGCGCGGCACTGGCCTTCGCGCATGGGCTGAACGTGCATTTCAACCTGCTCGACCCCCGCGCAGACATCGACGTGTTCATGATCGCGCCGAAGGGGCCGGGACACACCGTGCGGTCCGAATACCTACGGGGCGGCGGCGTGCCCTGCCTGGTGGCGGTGGCGCAGGACCCGTCCGGCAACGCGCTGGAGATCGCCTTGTCCTACGCCAGTGCCATCGGCGGCGGGCGTGCCGGCATCATCGAGACGACGTTCAAGGAGGAGTGCGAGACCGACCTGTTCGGCGAGCAGGTCGTGCTGTGCGGCGGCCTGGTGGAGCTGATCAAGGGCGGGTTCGAGACGTTGGTCGAGGCCGGCTATGCACCAGAAATGGCGTATTTCGAATGCCTTCACGAGGTGAAGCTCATCGTTGACCTCATCTACGAGGGCGGCATCGCCAACATGAACTATTCCATCAGCAACACGGCGGAATACGGCGAGTACATGACCGGGCCACGCATCGTGACGGCCGAGACCAAGGCGGAGATGAAGCGGGTGCTGGCCGACATCCAGTCCGGCCGCTTCGCGCGGGACTGGATGCTGGAGAACAAGGTCAACCAGAGCAGCTTCAGGGCCACCCGGCGGCGCATGGCGGAACACCCGATCGAGCAGGTCGGCGAGAAGCTTCGCGGCATGATGCCATGGATCAAGCAGAACGCCCTGGTCGACAAAGCGAAGAACTGAAATCGCAACGAGCCCGCTCGCTGCGGAAGAGGACGCGTGCACGGGTGGAGGCGTTGCGGCGGCCTGGCGATCCTCGTAGTCCGTCGGCGATGAGAACGCTGTTCCTGGTGGCCGCCGCCGCTGTCCTCGCGGCCCAGGCCCGCGCCGCCGATCCGACCACGGCGCGGGTTGGCGAGGTGAGCACCACGTTCCGCGTGCTCGGGCGCAACGACAAGATCGTCGTCGACCGTTATGACGACCTCAAGGTGCAGAACGTCAGTTGCTACGTCTCGCGGGCGGAAACAGGCGGCATTTCCGGCTCGCTCGGGCTTGCGACGGACCCCAGCCGGTTCTCGATCGCGTGCCGCGCCACCGGCCGCGTCGTGCCGCAGGGCACGTTGCCGGACAACGAGGTGGTGTTCGGACTTGCCGCGAACTGGGCGTTCAAGGAGATCCGGGTCAGTCGGATGGTCGACCACGAGCGCAACGTGCTGGTCTATCTGGTCTGGTCGACCCAGGCGATCAGCCAGGGCGGCAGTCCCTATAACAGCGTTTCCGCCGTCCCGCTCGACCCGCGCTGACGCGCGTGAGGGTCTTCCGGATCGCGTCGGCGGTGCTCCTCGTGGCTTTGGCCACAGCCCTGTTGGCAGCACCGCCGCCGGTGCGGCGGGCGCAGGCCTGGCTGCGCTACCGCCTGACCCGCTTCGTCCCGCCACCGATCGTCGTGGGCCGGCATGGCCGGCTGTTCTTGGGCAACCATGACGGCAGCCTGCCCGGAACGTTGATCGCGGATGTCTGCGGCACCCGGGTCGATGCCGCCGCGATCGGCCGGGCGGCGTCGCTCATCCGCCCGATCCTCGCCGCCGGGCACGCGACCGGGCTGCCGTTCCGCTTCCTGATCGTGCCCACGGCGCCCCGTATCTACCCGGAGGACTTGCCGCCGGACACGTCGTGCAGCGACCCGGCTGCCGACCGCCTGGTCGATGCCCTGCACGATCCCGCTGTCGTCTATCCGGTGGCGGCGATGCAGGCGCTCAAGGGACGCTTCGATGTCTTGCCGCGTCATCATTTCCATTGGGCGGGCGAGGGGCCGTTGCGCATTGCCGAGGGCGTCGCCGACGCGATGGGGCTGCACCGCTCCATGGCGCTGGGGCTTCGGGCTGACAACCGCGCCTCCGACCTGAACGGGTTCTATCCAGGGCTTGGTTTGCATGACCGGATCGGCACGCCTGACTTGCGGGCCTCCGCGGTTGTGCAGTGCGGGGGAGCACGGTGCCGCCCGGCTTTACCCGACGCCATCGTCGCCTTCGCCCGTCCGGGACCCGGGCGCATCCTGGTGATCGCCGACAGCTTCGGGGACGAGATGGCGGGCGATTTCACCGAATATGCCGGGCAGGTCTGGCTGTTGCGGATGAACTTGGCCCTTGGTACGCCGCCGCCATTGCTTGCGCCGCTGCTGCAGGGCTTCCATCCGGACGCGGTGATCGTCGCCTACCATGACGCCGGAGCCTTGGCGTTGGATCCTGCCTCGCAAGCCAGCCTTGCACTTGCAGCGGCTCTTATCCCGGATGCGGGCTTGCCAGCAGCTTCCACCGCCCCCTAGGGTCCGGGTGTCATGTATCGTCCCCCGGCATCGCATCCGCTCCCTTGCCATCGCGCGTCTGCGTGGGCCCGGGCGCGCCTGATCGGGCTTTGCATTCGACTTCCTTGCCCCTGAGCGATCCGCCGGGCTGAACTGCGCCGGCACGCTCAGGGGATCCTGAGGCAGCCGTTCGCAATCCAAGTAGCCTGTGAGGACCGCCCGATGACCGTCTCCCATCCGAATTTCGGTGAGTTGTCTGCCGACCGAATCATCATATTCGACACGACGCTGCGGGACGGAGAGCAATCGCCCGGCTTCTCGATGAACTTGCACGAGAAGCTGCGGATGGCCGAAGCCCTGGCCGATCTGGGCGTCGACGTGATCGAGGCGGGGTTTCCGATCGCCTCGGCAGGCGATTTCGAGAGCGTGAAGCTAATCGCCGAGGAGGTGCGTGGTCCCGTGGTCGCCGGGCTGGCGCGGACCGGACGGGCCGATATCCTGCGCGCTGCCGAGGCCGTGCGCGATGCGCAGCGGCCGCGCATCCACGTCTTCCTGTCCACCAGCCCGCTGCACATGAAATACAAGCTGCGGATGGAACCGGATGCCGTGCTGCAACTGGCGGTCGACAGCGTGACTCTGGCCCGGCAGTACACGGATGACGTCGAGTGGTCCGCCGAGGATGGCAGCCGCACCGAGCCCGACTTCCTGTGCCGGTGCGTCGAGGCGGCGATCAAGGCCGGGGCGACCACGATCAATATTCCGGACACGGTCGGCTATGCGTTGCCGGAGGACATGTCGCGGATCTTTACCATGCTGCGGGAGCGTGTTCCCGGCGCCGACCAGGTCATCCTGTCCACGCACAACCATAACGACCTTGGCCTGGCGGTGGCCAACACCATCGCCGCCATCCGCGCCGGGGTGCGCCAGGTGGAATGCACCATCAACGGCATCGGCGAGCGGGCCGGGAACGCCGCGCTGGAAGAGGCCGTGATGGCGATCCGCACCCGTCACGATGCGGTGCCGTTCACGACCGGCATCAAGACCGAGGGACTCCTGCGGGTTTCTAAGATGCTCGCCACGATCACCGGCTTCGACGTGCAGCCCAACAAGGCGATCGTCGGCCGCAACGCCTTCGCGCATGAGAGCGGGATTCACCAGGATGGGGTGCTGAAGAACGCGGCGACGTACGAGATCATGACGCCCGAAAGTGTCGGCTGGACCAAGTCGAGCCTGGTCATGGGCAAGCACTCCGGACGTGCCGCATTCCGCGACAAGCTTCATGCATTGGGATATGGCGAGGTGGGTGAAAACCGCCTGAATGAGGCGTTCCGCCGGTTCAAGGATCTCGCGGACCGCAAGAAGATCGTCTACGACGATGATATTGTGGCTCTCGTCGACGATGAAGTGGTGCGCGACCATGCGCGCCTGCGCTTCGTCTCGTTGTCCGTGCAGGCGGGGTCCGAAGGCCCCGCGCGGGCCGAGCTGAAATTGGAGGTAGATGGCGTCGTCGCATCGGCCGTTGCGGCAGGATTGGGCCCAGTGGATGCCACGTTCAACGCCTTGCGCATGATCTTCCCGCATGACGGCACGCTGCAGCTCTATTCCGTGGGCGCGGTCACCGAGGGATCGGACGCCCAGGCGCGGACGACGGTCCGCCTGGAGGAAGGCGGCAAGATGGTGGACGGGCAAGGCGCTGATACCGACACGATCGTCTCCGCGGCGCGGGCATATGTCCATGCGTTGAACAAGCTGATGGTCAAGCGTGTCAGAACCGAGCCGGAGCAGCTTTCCGCCTGACGAGACGATGGGTTTAGCTGAAAGCTTCCTGCAGCTCACCGTTGCGAGGGATGGCCGGCATTCCCTGTGGCACGGGCACCGGGCCGGGCCGGCCGAACAGCCATCCCTGGCCGTAATCGACGCCGATCGCCTGCAAGGCCGCCGCCTCGGCTTCTGTCTCCACCCGTTCCGCCACGACGGAGGCGCCGCTGGCGCGGGCGATTTCTGCCATGCCAGTGACGAAGGCGCGCTCGCGGCCATCCTTGTCGACGCCAGACACGTAGGAGCCGTCCAACTTCACGATATCGGCCGGTATCGCCCGCAACACGCGGACATCGGCAGCGCCGGCGCCGAAATCATCCAGGCAGAACGGAATGCCCATGTCGCGCAGCATCTGCGCGGTCCTTGCGGCTTCGGCGATGTCCTCCAGCTGCGCCGTCTCCGTCATTTCGACCGCCAGCTTCTTGTTCTTCCTGGCGGGATGGCCGATCAGCTTGGCGATCAGCCGGTCACGGAAGGCCGGGTCCTGCATCGACTGGCCGGACAGGTTGAACGCCACGGGCACGGTGGACCGCATCGCGGCGTCGCAGGCCATGGATGCGACGGCAAGATCGAGTTCGCTGGCCAACCCGACCGTTTCCGCCAGCAGAACGAAGTCTTGCGGCGTGTTCGCCGGGCAGCCGGGCACCGGCGCCGGGCGGATCAACGCCTCGACGTGGTGCATGTCGCGGGTGGTCAAGTTTACGATCGGCTGATACGCCATCGCGAAGCGCCGCTCGCTGATGGCCCGGCGCATGGCGCCTACGTGCTCCATCGCCCCCTGCACATAGCTTGCGAGGCCACCTTCGAAGCCGCCCTCCCGGATGCCGGCGACGCCATCGCGGGAGAATGCATCCAGCGCCTGGCGCAATGCCCGCGCCGCCTGCCTCTGGGTCAAGCCATGGGAGTCGACCGGAAGCGGACGGGACGACACGGTGGCTTCGACCCCCTGGTCCCGCAGCAGCGACTCCAGCGACGCGGCGACCTTCACCAGGTCCGATGGGTTTGCGCTGGGCCCGAGCAGGCCGAACTTGCCGGGCGAGATCTCGCTTGCCAACGAGTCCGGCGCCAACGCCTCCAATGCCGGACCGACCGCTTCGGACGAACTTCCCTCGACCTCCAGCAGCCCGACCTCGCAGCTCAAGCCAGCTCGCATGCGGGCTTCGGTCGCGCGTGCCAGGCTGTGGGATGACCCCAGCGTCGCACCGGTGGCGAGGGGGCTCGGGGGAAGGGCGAAGGTGACGCACATCCGGACGGGCCGACCATCCGGGGCCAGGCGGAGTCCGGCCAGCGCAACCTCGGTCCGCTGCGGGTTCGCGAGGCGGACAACCCACGGCAGCAAGCGGCCGCGATGCGCCAGCATCGTCAGCGCGGTGCTGAGCGCGTCGTGGTCTGCCGGGGCGACCATGTCTTGCAGGGGCCGCCCCACCCACTGCTCCGGCACGCTGCCGAAGCGGCTGCGGTAGGCACCGGCCGCGTAGGTGATCAGCCCGGCAGGATCGACTTCCGCGACGAGGTCGGCAGCGGCGAAGGCGAACGCGACGAAGCGCTCACTGCTGTCGGCCCGGCGCAGCTGCACACCATCCTTCGGCTGTCCCGCCACCATGCCACTCCTTAATGCCGGAGGATCATCTCCGAACAGGATTAAGCACGTGGTAATTTCGGCGGACGGTCGTCCAGCTCCACTTCGACCCGGTTACGGCCGCGGTGCTTCGCACGGTACAGCGCCCGGTCGGCAGCGCCGAGCAGTTGCTCGGACGTGACGTCGGCGCGCGTGCTGCGCGACACGCCGATGCTTGCCGTAAGCTGGTGGCGGGCTTTGCCGTCCGGCAGGAAATCCATGCCCTGGATCGCCAGCCGCAGCCGCTCCGCCGCGGCGACCGCGTCATTGGCGGAGGTGCCGGACATGATGACCACGAACTCCTCCCCGCCGTAGCGCGCAAGGCTGTCGAAAACCCGTGTCCGGCTGCGCAGGGTCTCCGCGACCTGTTTGAGCACGTGGTCGCCGGTCGCATGGCCCCAACGGTCGTTGACCGACTTGAAGTGGTCGATGTCGATCATCAAAGCCACGAGGTCGGTGGGCTGCCCGGAGGCTATCAGGCCAGCCAGATGCCGCATCAGGTAACGCTGGTTGTGGAGGCCGGTCAGCGGGTCCGTCAGCGCCAGTTCCAAGGCCTGGCTAAGGTCCACCCGCAACTGGTCCTGGTAGAATTTGCGGCGGATCTGGTTGCGCGCCCGTGCCCGCAGCTCGTTGTCGTCGACCGGGCGGAAGACACAATCGTTCGCGCCGAGATCGTAGCCGCGCAGCAGGCGCTCGCGTTGCTCGGGCTCGGCGATCAGCAGCAGCGGGATGCCCTGCGTGGTCCGCTCCGCGCGAAGCCGTGACGCCAGCCGCAAGGGGTCGTCGCCGGCCATGGAGAGGCTGAGCACGATGAGGTCGAAGTCGACACTGCCCAACATCGTCAGGGCCTCGGCCTCGGACGTCGCCCGGGTGGGCAGGATGCCCTCGCATGCCAGCGCCTCCTGGAGCTTGAGGGCGCCGAGATCCCAGTCATCCACCACCAGGGCGCGCGCGCCGGCGACGGAGAAACTGGCCGGCTGGCCGCTGGAGAGCCCCAGCGCGTGGGCCGTCTCGCTGCGCACCCGCCATTCGTCCAGCAGCCGCTTCAGCCGTATCAGGCCGCGCACGCGGGCCAGCAACGTATCGTAATCCACCGGCTTGGTCAGGAAATCGTCCGCGCCGACTTCCAGGCCATGCAGCCGCTCGGTCGTGTCGCCCAGGGCGGTGATCATCACAACCGGGATGTGCGTCGTCTTGCCGTCGGATTTTAGCCGACGACACGTCTGGTAGCCGTCCATGCCGGGCATCATGACGTCGAGCAGTATCAGGTCCGGCTGCCATGAGACTGCCAGGCGCAACGCTTCGAACCCGTCCTGGGCAGTTTCGATCTGATAGTACTCATTTGCCAGCTTGGCTTGCAGCAGCTTCGTGTTCGCCGGGACGTCGTCGACGATCAGGATACGACCGGTCATGCGGGAACGGTCCGGGGCAGCGGGATCCAGCGCATGGTCACATTCATACCGAATGCTAGGCTGGGGACACTGCGCACGAAAGCGAACCGGCCGGATTCTTGATGAAAGTTATCACCGATGGATGACCTATGCCTGAATGGGAACCTGTCGCCTCGACATGCCCACCGCCGGATTTAGCCGCTCTCAGATCAGGTCGGCCTTGGTTCAGCAGTCACTTGGCCTGCCGCCGACATGAAGGTCGAGCTGCGCAGGCGCAGAGCTGTCACTTTTCCACTGGCGCGATCGTGGCAGGTGTTTCAATGTCGCATACCGTCCATGCGTCAGCTTTATGCCTCAGGAGCGTTTCCGTAATGATTACCCGCCGTTCTGCCGTCGGCCTGCTTGCCGGTACCGCAATCGCATCGTCGCTGGGCGACGTAGCCCATGCCGCCGACAAGGTGCTGCGGATCGGCCTCAACTTCTCCCTCACCGGCGGTGACGCCGAAAGCGCGGCGCGCATGCGGGACGGGGCGCTGATGGCGATCGACGAGGCCAACGCGAAGGGCGCCGTAAAGGGCTACAAGCTGGAAGCCATGGTGCTGGACGACGCGACTGCCACGGCCGGCCAATACGATCCGGCCCAGGCCGCGACCAATGCCCGCAAGTTCGTGTCCGACAAGACCGTGGTGGGTGCGGTCGGCCCGCAGATGAGCGGCGCGGGCAAGGCGATGGCGCCGATCCTGAGCCAGGGCGGCCTCGCCATCATCACGCCGTCTTCCACCAACCCGGACCTGACGGATCCGAAATTCGCCGCCCAGTATCGGCCCGCAGGCAAGGCGATCTATTTCCGCACGGTGACGACCGACGCCTTCCAGGGCCCCAACATGGCCGACTTCTTTGCCGAGAAGCTGGGGGTCAAGGCGATCTATGTCCTGGACGACCAGGGCGCCTATGGCGTGGGCATGGCGGACGCGTTCCAGAAGCGGATCGCGGACAAGGGCGTCAAGGTGCTGGGCCGCGACCAACTGGACCCGAAAGCCGCCGATTATTCCGCCATCCTGACCAAGATCAAGTCGATGGACGCCGACAGCCTGTATTATGGCGGCGTCGGCACTGCAGGGGTCAAGCTGATCAAGCAGGCCTATGACATCGTGCCGAACATCAAGAAAGGCGGCGGCGATGGCATCTATGGCGGTGACGTACTGAAAGGGGCTGGATTCCCGGCGGTGGAAGGCTGGTATGCAACCATCGCCGCCCCACACATGACGGAAGACAGCAAGCTCGCGAGTTGGATGGCCGACTTCAAGAAGAAGTACGGCGCCCCGCCGGAAGATTATTCGATCACGTCTTACGATGCCGCGACGATCATCATCGATGCGATCAGGACGGTCGCCGCGACAGGCAAGCCCGTCACCCGCGAGACCGTGCGGGACGCGATCCAGGCGGGCAAGTTCAAGACACTCCAGGGCGACATCAGCTACGACACGAACGGGGACGTAAACAGCAAGATCGTCAGCGTGTTCCAGATACGCAAGGACGAAAAGGCCCCGTTGGACGACGTCGGCGCGCAGTACAAGTATATCGGCGTGGCCCCGACGAGCTGAGCGATCCGCCGTGACATCGCTCGACCTGTTCGTCCAGCAAGTCATCAACGGCGTGAGCCTCGGGGCGATGTATGCGCTCATCGCTTTGGGTTTCACGCTCGTCTACGGCATCATGGAACTGATCAACTTCTCCCATTTCAACGTCTTCATGGTGGGATCCTTCATCGCCCTGTACGTGCTGGAGGCATTCGGGGTCACCGGCCAGAGCACCTTGCTGCATGGTTGGCCGCTGGTGGGCGTACTGGTGGCGGCGTTGAGTGTGACGATGATCGGTTGCGGCGTGCTGGGGGTGGCGATCGAACGGCTGTCGCTGCGGCCCCTTCGTGGTGTGAAGGGGCCGTCGGCGATGATCACCACGATCGGCGTGTCTTACATCCTGTTCAACGTCGTGCTGCTCTTCCTGGGGGCGGACACGAAGAACTACCCCAATCCGCTGCCGCCGCTGACGTTCGCAATCGGCGGCGCCGTGCTGCGGCTGCGGGAGATCCTGATCTGGATAATTTCGCTGGCGTTGATGATGGCGCTCTACCTGTTCACCCGGCGCAGCAAGATGGGCAAGGCGATGCGGGCGACCGCCCAGGATCCGGAGGCCGCCCGCATGATGGGGGTGGAGGTGGATCGGGTGATCATGACCGCCTTTTTCATCGGCTCTGCCTTGGCCGGGGCGGGCGGTATGATCTTCGGGCTCTACTACAACTTCACCAGCTTCGTGATCGGCTACAGCGCCGGCCTTCGGGCGTTCACCGCCGCGGTGCTGGGCGGCATCGGCAACGTTCCCGGGGCCATGCTGGGGGGCATGATCATCGGGTTGATCGAGACGCTGAGCGGGCAGGTGGTGGCCGTGCGGTGGACCGACGTGATCATCTTCTCGCTCCTTGTCTTGGTGCTGGTCTTCCGGCCGGCCGGGTTGCTGGGGCGCATCGCGCCGAACAAGTCCTGATGACGGTCGCGGCCATGGTGCGCCGGCCTTTCGCAGGGATCGCGCCCGCGCGGCGCCGTGCAATCGGGACCTGCGCCATCGCGCTGTTGGCGTTGGCGTTCCCGCTGATCCACGGCGACGACGCGGACATCGACTCGGTGGCAAACGCGCTGTCCTACGCGGCGCTGGCGCTCGGGCTGAACGTCGTCGTCGGCATGGCCGGCCTGCTGGACCTTGGCTATGCCGCGTTCTTCGCCATCGGTGCGTATTTCTACGGCGTGTTGTCGTCGTTCCAGCTGCAGCCGGAATGGTCCTCGTTCTGGGAGCCGTTCGCCTGGCTCGGCCTAGTGGCGCGGATAGCGGGGCCGGCCGATGTGGATGTCGTCCACACGACGCTGTCCTTCTGGCTGGCAATCCCGCTCTCGGGCGCGGTTGCGGCGATGTGCGGCATCGTGTTCGGCGCCCCGACGCTGCGGCTGCGTGGCGACTACCTGGCGATCGTCACCCTCGGCTTTGGAGAAATCGTGCCGATCGTCGCGCGCAACTGGACCAGCGTGACCAACGGCGCCTCCGGGCTGAACGGCGTGGCGCCCCCGAGCCTGGGCGGCACCAGCTTCGGGGTCGATGCGACGCCATACTACTACGTCATCGTGGCGATCGTGGCGGCGCTGATCTTCATCAGCATCCGGTTGCGCGACAGCCGCATCGGGCGGGCGTGGATGGCGATCCGCGAGGATGAGATCGCCGCCGGGGTGATGGGCGTGAACCTGGTTCGCTTCAAGTTGCTGGCCTTCGCCATCGGGGCGTCGTTCGCCGGGATGACCGGGACGTTCTACGTCTCGAAGCTGCAGACCGCGACGCCGGAGATGTTCGGCTTCCCGGTGTCCGTGATGATCCTCGTCATGGTGGTGCTGGGCGGCATGGGAAGCGTGTGGGGCGTCGTGCTGGGCGCCATGATCCTGCAATTGCTGCAATCCTGGTTCCTGCCCGACCTGACGGACTGGCTGCACCAGTTCGGCGAACTGGTCGGCAACGATGCGTTGCAGAAGGTCGACCTGGTGCAGGCGATCGAGTTGATCTTTGGCATCATCCTCGTGCTGATGATGCTCTACCGGCGGGACGGGTTGATCCCCGCCCATCGCAAGGCCGCCGCGCTGACGTTCGACCAGCAGCACGCGGTTGTGGAGCGCGTGTCCGCCTTCGCCCTGCCGGATATCACGCCGCCGACCGAGCGGGGACGGCCGTTGCTGGAGATTAGGGACGTCACGGTACGGTTCGGCGGCCTGGTGGCATTGAACTCGATGACGCTGACAGTGCCGGAGGGCGGCGTGTTGGCGGTGATCGGCCCCAACGGCTCCGGCAAGTCGACGCTGTTCAACGTGGTCACCGGGCTGACGCCGGCCGCTGCGGGCAGCATCCGGTTCGGCGGGACGGAGTTGCTCGGCTTGCCGTCCCACCAGATCCTGAAGGCGGGGGTGGCGCGGACCTTCCAGAACATCCGCCTGTTCCCAAATTTGACGGTCATGGACAACGTGCTGGTCGGCGCCCATAGCCGCCTGCATACGGGGGCGGTTCGCGCCATCCTGCGCCTGCCGCCGACCCGGCTGGAGGAACGCCGGGCGCGCGAGCGGGTGATGGAAATCCTTGCCTTGTTCGGCAACCGACTGGTGCCGCGCGTGGACCAGGCGGTCGGCAACCTCTCCTACGCCAATCGCCGGCGGGTGGAGATCGCCCGCGCCTTGGCCTCCGCGCCGCGATTGCTGATGTTGGACGAACCGACCGCCGGGATGAACCCGGCGGAGACGATGGAGCTGGCCGAACAATTGAAGCAACTGCATACGCTGGGGCTCAGCATCCTGGTCATCGAGCACAAGCTGGACGTCGTCACGCGGCTCGCTGACACGGTCGTCGTGCTGGACCATGGCGAGAAGCTGACCGAGGGATTGCCCGATGAGGTGCGCCGCAACGAGGCCGTGCTCGATGCCTATCTCGGCCGTGCCCATGCCGCCGTGAAGGACATCGCCGTTGCTTGATGCCGTGGGTGCCGTGCCGTCGTTGCTGGAGTTCCGCGACGTCAACACGCATTACGGCGACCTGCACGTCTTGAAGGACGTCAACTACAACATCGCGGCCGGGGAGATCGTGTGCCTGCTGGGCGGCAATGCGTGCGGCAAATCGACGACCATGAAGACGATCATGGGCATCGTGCGTCCGACCACGGGCACGGTACGGTTCGACGGCAAGCCCATCGAACGCCTGTCCACGGCCGAACGCGTGCGGCGTGGCCTGGCCCCGGTGCTGGAGGCGCGCCGCCTGTTCCCGCGCATGACGGTGTTCGAAAACCTGGAAATGGGCGCCTACACGCGCAAGCGCGGCCCGGAGTTCGACCAGGACCTGCAACGTGTCTACGACCTGTTTCCCCGCGTGAAGGAGCGTCGGAGCCAGATTTCCGGCACCTTGTCCGGCGGCGAGCAGCAAATGGTCGCCATCGGCCGCGCGCTGATGGCCCGGCCGCGGTTGATCTGCATGGATGAGCCCTCCATGGGCTTGTCGCCGCTGTTCGTCGAGCAGACGTTCGAGACCATCCAGGTGATCAATCGTCAAGGCATGACGATCTTCATGGTGGAGCAGAATGCCAACATGGCGCTGCAAATCGCCCACCGCGCCTACGTGTTGCAGACCGGCCAGGTGGTGCTATCCGGCTCGGCGGCGGAGTTGCGGGTCAATCCCGTGATCCGGGAAGCCTATCTGGGAGAGATGGCGATCGCCTGAACGCCGCCGCGACCCTTGACCGGACCCCCGCCGCCGCCACACTCTAGGCGAACAGATCGCGAAATCAGGAGATATGCCATGCCCCAGGTCAGCCTGACGGTCAACGGCACGCCACACACCGTCGATGTTGAGGGGCGCACCTTGCTCGTCGAATTGCTGCGGGAAAAGTTGAGCCTGACGGGCACCCATGTCGGGTGCGATACAAGCCAATGCGGTGCCTGCGTCGTCCACATCAACGGCTATAGCGTGAAATCGTGCACGATGCTGGCCATGCAGGCCGCGGGCGGCGACATCACGACCATCGAGGGCTTGGCGGAGGCGGACGGCACCTTGCACCCGATGCAGGAGATGTTCCGCGAGCATCATGCGCTGCAATGCGGCTTCTGCACGCCGGGCATGGTGATGAGCGCGATCGACCTGGTCAACATGCACCCGCAGGGCATGACCGAGGACGAGATCCGCCACGGGCTGGAGGGCAATCTCTGCCGCTGCACCGGCTACCACAACATCGTCAAGGCGATCGACGCGGCCCAGAAACTGATGCACCCGATGGCTATCGCCGCCGAGTAATACCGGCAGGCTGTTCATACAGCAGCCGGGCGATGGTTCGGTCTGGCCACCGCTGCGTGGCGGGCGACGAAGGAACACGACATGTACGATTTTGCATTCCAAAAGCCAGGTAGCGTCGCCGACGCAGTGAAGATGCTGGGCGACGACATGGAGGCCAAGGCGCTTGCCGGCGGCCAGACCTTCATCCCCGTGTTGAAGCAACGGCTCAACAAGCCGTCGGTCATCGTGGACCTGAACGGGCTCGGTCTGGTCGGGGTCACCTCCGCACCGGATAAGATCACCATTGGCGCCATGACCAACCACAACGCCATCATGTCCAATCTCGACATCAAGGCCCGCATTCCGGGCCTGGCCAAGATGGCGTCCTGGATCGGCGATACCCAGGTCCGCCATCGCGGGACCATGGGCGGCTCACTGGCCAACAACGATCCCTCGGCCTGCTACCCGGCGGCAGCGCTGGCGATCGGCGCCACCATTGTGACGGACAAGCGCCGCATTGCGATCGACGAGTATTTTCAGGGCATGTTCACCACAGCGCTGGAGCCGGACGAGCTGATTACCGCCATCGAGTTCCCGATACCGGTGAAGAGCAACTACGAGAAGTTTCGCAACCCGGCATCGCGCTACGCCATGGTCGGCGTGTTCGTGGCCAAGGGGCCGGCCGGGGTGCGCGTGGCGATCACCGGGGCTGCGCAGGACGGCGTGTTCCGCCACACCGCAATGGAGCAGGCGCTGGCCGCGGACTGGTCGGCGGATGCCGTCAAGGGCATCGTGACGCCTCCGGACGGGCTGAACAGCGACATCCATGCCAGCGCCGAATACCGTGCTCACCTGATCGGCGTCATGACCCGGCGTGCGGTGGCTGGCGCCTGACGGAGTCTCCTGCCGGCGGGCATGTCGTCGTCATCGGCGGCGGCATAATCGGGGTGTGCTGCGCGATCGAACTCCTCCGCGACGGTCACGCCGTAACGCTGCTGGAGGCTGGCGAGCCGGGCGGACGGCACCAGGCCAGCTTCGGCAACGGGGCGTGGCTCAGCCCGGCCTCGGTGGTGCCGACCTCGCTTCCAGGCGCGTGGCGCAAGGTGCCGGGGTATCTTGCCGACCCGTTGGGACCGCTGGCGATACGCTGGCGGTATCTTCCGCGGTTGATCCCGTGGCTGGTACGCTACCTCCGCGCTGGATCGACCGTTGCGCGGGTGCAAACCACCGCCCGAGCGTTGCGCAAGCTGATCGGCGACGCACCCGAGCGGCACCGCCGCCTTGCCGACGAGGCGGGCGTGCCCGATCTGGTGGTCCGCCAGGGCCTGCTCTACGTCTTCCCGTCGCGGGCGGATTTCGATGCGGAGGCGTTGGCATGGCGCCTGCGACGCGAGAACGGCGTGCGCTGGATCGAACTCGACGCCGACGAACTACGCCAGCAGGAGCCCTCGCTGGATCGGCGCTACACATTCGGCGTGCTGGTGGAAGAGGGTGCGCACTGCCTCGATCCAGGCAGCTACGTGGCTGCGCTGGCGGCCTATGCCGAGTCGCTGGGGCTCCGCCGCATCCGCGCCAATGCCACCGGCTGGCGTTTGCAGGCTGGTGGGCTTCGTGCGGTGCAGACCGAGGGCGGCGACATCCCTGCCGATCGGGCAGTGATCGCGGCCGGTGCGCGCTCCGGCCCCCTGGCCGCGGCAGCCGGCGACGCCGTGCCGCTGGAGACCGAGCGGGGCTACCACATCGCCATCGCCGCGCCGGACGCCGCGCCGCGTCACCCGATCATGCCGAGCGACGGCAAGATGGCGAACACGCTGACGGGCGGCGCCTTGCGGATCGCCGGGCAGATCGAGCTGGCGGGTCTGGATGCCGCTCCGGATTGGCGGCGGGCCGACATCCTGCGGGATCACGCCCTGCGCACCTACCCGGGACTGCCGCGCGATCTGCCCGCCGGGCGCGTATCCACCTGGATGGGCCATCGCCCCTCGATCGCGGACGGGCTTCCGGTGATCGGCCGCGCGAGCCGATGCGCGGATGTGGTGCACGCCTTCGGCCACGGCCATATCGGCCTTGCCGCCGGGCCGCTCACGGGGCGGTTGGTCGCGGACATCATCGCGGACCGGCCGCCGGTGATCGACCCCGCACCGTATCGCCCGGGCCGCTTCCGCGCCTAAAGCGCGATCGCCTGCCGTCGCTCCAGGAATGCCTTGGCCGCGAGGGTCAGCAGCGCCAGGCCGGCCAGCAGCGACGCTACCGCAAAGGCGGCAGGCAGGTTGTAGTCGTTGTAGAGGATCTCGATGTGCAACGGCATCGTGTCCGTCAGCCCGCGTATGTGCCCGGACACCACGGACACCGCGCCGAATTCCCCCATGGCCCGGGCGTTGCACAGCAGCACCCCGTTCAGCACGCCCCAGCGGATGCGGGGCAGGGTGACGCGCCGATAGACCTGCCAGCCGGATGCGCCCAGCGTCAGCGCCGCCAGTTCCTCGTCGATGCGCTGTGCCTGCATGATCGGGATGACCTGCCGCACCACGAACGGCACGGTGACGAAGACGGTGGCCAGCACGAGACCGGGCAGTGCGAAGATGACCTGCATGTCGTGCATGCGCAACCACGGGCCGAACCAGCCCTGCAAACCGAACAGCAGCACCCACACCAGGCCGGAAATGACCGGGGAAATCGAGATGGGCAGGGTCGCCAGCAACAACAGCGCGGTCCGCCCGACGAAGCGGTAGCGGGTGAGGCACCAGGCGGCCGCCAATCCGAACGCGGTGTTCAGCGGCACCGCGATCACGGCGACCAGCAACGTCAGCCGGATCGCGGCGAGCGCATCGTCCGACGTGATCGCGGCGGCGTAGGCGGTCCAGCCCTGCCGCATTGCCTCCACCAGCACGACGGCCAGCGGCATGACCAGGATCACCACCGCGGTCAGGATGGCACAGGCGATCAACAGCGCCCGCAGGCCGGCTCCCCCGCCGACCCTGCCGACGGGCCTAGGCGGCGACACCACGCATCCAGAGACGGACGGAATGACGCTGCAAGGCTCCTATCGCCAGGAGGATCAGCAGCGATGCGAGCAGCATGGTGGCGCCTAGTGCGGCAGCGCCAGCGTAATCATACTGCTCCAGCCTGCCCACGATCAGCAGCGGAACGATCTCCGACACGCCGGGCCGGTTGCCGGCCAGGAAGATGACGGAGCCGTACTCGCCGACAGCCCGGGCGAAGGCGAGGCCCATGCCTGCCAGGATGGCGGGCAGCAAGGGCGGCAGCACGACGCGGGCGAAGACCTGGCCGGGTCGTGCCCCCAGCGTGACCGCTGCCTCTTCCGCCTGGCGGTCCAGCGCGATCAGCACCGGCTGCATCGTCCGCACGACGTAGGGTAGCCCCACGAACAGCAACGCCACCCAGATGCCCAGGGGGGTATAGGCCACCGACACGCCCAACGCGGCCAAGGGAGCCCCGAGCCAGCCATCGTCCACATAGAGGGTCGACAGGGCGATGCCTGCCACCGAGGTTGGGAGGGCGAGCGGCAGGTCCACCACCGCATCCAGCAGCCGCCGCCCCGGAAAGCGATACCGGGCCAGGACCCATGCCAGCAGCAACCCGAGGGGAACCCCGGCCAGGGCTGCCAGCGCCGACGTGCCGAAGCTCACCCGGAACGCCGCCAGCGCGCGCGGCGAGCTGACCGCGTTCCAAATCCCTGCAGGCCCGAGCCCGGCTGCGCGGAGGACGAGGCCGGCGACCGGGATCAGCACGATGAGCGTCAGGTAGGTGGCGGTGATCCCGACGGTGAGCCCGAAGCCCGGCAAGATGCCGCGCCGGGCGGCCCGCCGCCGAACGGCAGCCTTGCTCACTTCACGGGCTGGTAGATCTGGTCGAACACACCGCCATCGCCGAACTGCTCCGCCTGCACCTTGCGCCAGCCGCCAAGGAGTTCATCCACGCCAAAGGTTGGGATGGATGGGAATTGCTGCGCGAACCGGGCCAGGACCGCGGGGTCGGACGGGCGCAGGAAGTGCCTAGCTTCGATCTCCTGCCCCTGTGGCGTATACAGGAATTGCAGGTAGGCCTGCGCCTGCCTGGCGGTGCCGTGCCGGGCGACGACCTGGTCCACCATGGCCACCACCGGCTCCGCCTTGATCGAGATCGAGGGGACGACGATTTCGAGGGTGCCCGCACCCAGTTCGCGCACCGCCAGGTTGGCGTCGTCCTCCCAGGCGAGCAACACGTCCCCCTGGCGGCGGCGGGCGAAGGTGATGGTGGCACCCCGCGCGCCGCTGTCCAGCACCGGGACATGGGCGAACAGGTCGCGGACGAACGCCTTTGCCGTGTCAGGGGTGCCGCCCGGCTGCCTCAGCGCATAGCCCCAGGCCGCCAGGTAGTTCCAGCGCGCGCCGCCGGACGTCTTCGGGTTGGGCGTGATCACCTGCACGCCCGGCTTCAGCAAATCCGGCCAGTCGTGGACCTGCTTCGGATTGCCCTTGCGGACCACGAACAGGATGGTGGAGGTGTACGGCACGGAGTTGTTGGGCAGCCGCGTCTGCCAGTCCGCAGGCAGGAGATGCGCCCGCTCGGCTATGGCATCGATGTCGGGCTGCAACGCCAGGGTGACGACATCCGCCTCCAAGCCGTCGATAACCGCCCGGGCCTGCGCGCCCGAGCCACCGTGGGAATCGCGGACCGTGATGCTTTCCCCCGTGCGGGCCTGCCAATCCGCCTCGAACGCCTTGTCGATGTCGGCATACAGCTCCCGCGTCGGGTCGTACGAGACGTTAAGCAGGGAGGTCTGCGCCCTGGCCGGAATGCCGCTCAACAGGCAGGCAGCCAAGGTACAAAGCCACGCGATCCGGTTCACCATGCCGGCGATGTGGCCGCAGCCGGGGGGCGCAGTCAATCATGGGCTGGCCGGGGAAGAACAAACTGCCCGATGGACGAAGGACGCACGCAACGATCTCCTCCATGGCGGGAGAACAGATGCGGCATCCCTTTGACATCCGTCCGGCGGCCGCCAATGTAAAAACCACCGACACTTGAGGATATCGACGTCATGACCCAGTCCCGCAAGCTTCGCCTGGGTGCGTTCATGCGGCCGGTCAGCATCCACACGGCCTGGTGGCGGTATCCCGGCAGCTGGCCGGACGCGAACTTCAACTTCGCGCATCTGAAACGCTTCGCCCAGACGCTGGAGCGCGGCAAGTTCGACGCCTTCTTCATGGCGGACCACCTGGCCGTGCTCAACATGCCGATGGACGCGCTGAAGCGCAGCGCCACCGTCACCTCGTTCGACCCGCTGACGCTGCTGCCCGCGCTCGCCGTGGTGACGGAGCGGCTGGGGCTGATCGCGACGGCGTCCACGACGTTCGAGCAGCCCTACATCATCGCGCGCAAATTCGCCTCGCTGGACCATCTCAGCGGCGGCAGGGCAGGGTGGAACCTCGTCACCACCGCCAACCCGGATGCCGCGCTGAATTTCGGCATGGACGACCAGATGGAGCACGACGAGCGCTATCGCCGGGCGCGCGAGTTCTACGACGTGGTCACCGGCCTGTGGGACAGCTGGGCGGACGACGCGTTCATCCAGGACGTGGAGTCCGGCGTGTTCTTCGACCCGGACAGGATGCACGTGCTGAACCACAAGGGTCCGTACCTCTCCGTGCGCGGTCCGCTCAACATCGCCCGCTCCCCGCAGGGATGGCCGGTGATCGTGCAGGCCGGCGCCTCCGAGGCCGGGCGGCAGGTCGCGGCGGAGACGGCGGAGGTCATCTTCGCCAGCGCCACCCGGATCGAGGATGCCCGCGCCCTGTATGCCGACGTGAAAGGCCGCATGGGCAGGATCGGCCGCAACCCGGACCATTTGAAGGTGCTGCCCGGCGCGCTGGTGATCGTGGGCGACACCGTGGCGGAGGCGCGGGCCAAGCATGCGACGCTGGACGGCCTGGTGCACACCGACAGCGCGCTGCCGAACCTGTCGATGCGGCTGGGCACGGACGCATCGAAATTCGATCTGGACGGGCCGCTGCCGCCCATTCCCGAAACCAATGCCGGGCGCAGCGGCCGCCAGGCGGCGATCGAGCTTGCGGCGCGGGAGAACCTGACCGTGCGGCAACTGGCGCAGCGCGGCGCTGGCTATGGCGGGCTGACCATGGTGGGCACCCCGGCCACCATCGCCGACCAGATGGAGGAATGGCTGATGACGGAGGCCTGCGACGGGTTCAACGTCATGTTCCCATTCCTGCCCGCCGGATTGGACGATTTTGTGGACAAGGTGGTGCCGGAGCTGCAGCGCCGCGGCTTGTTCCGCCGCGAGTACGAAGGGGTCACGTTGCGGGACAATCTGGGCCTACCGCGGCCGGAAAACCGGTTCTTCGCGCACCGGAAGGCGGCTGAATAGAATGTCGGTGCACTGGCGGACAGGGTGGGATTCGAACCCACGGAACCTTTCGGTTCGGCGGTTTTCAAGACCGCTGCCTTAAACCACTCGGCCACCTGTCCGCAGGCCGCGCTATGGAAAGGGTTTCGCCTTGGCGCGCAACTCTTTATTCAACTGGCTCGTCACGTCGAAAACGGGTCTCCATGTCGCGTCCGGTCATCGCCTTCGCCGCTGCCAGCCTGCTCAGCCTGCCAGCGCTCGCCGCCCAGCCGTTGCAGGACACGTCCAACATCGTGACGCTGCAGGTCGAGAACGATGCGGTGTCGACCCTGAAGGGGACGTCGGATCAGTACTACACCAGCGGGCTGCGGCTCGGCTGGACCTCCGGCACGAACCAGGTGCCGACCGCGTTGCAGGACGCAGCGAACAGGATCTGGGGCGACGGCGTGCAGCGGGTCAGCCTGGACATCAGCCAGTCCATCTTCACCCCGCGTGACACCCAGGCCCGCAACCCCTCGCTGGAGGACCATCCGTATGCCGGCATCCTTGGCCTGACCGGCGCGCTGATCCACGATACCGGCACGGCACGCACGGTGCTCTCCGTCCTGGTCGGCGTGGTCGGGCCCGGGGCGGCGGGGGAGAACGTGCAGAACGGATTCCACAACCTGATCGGCGACACGCCCAATCGCGGGTGGAGCACCCAGCTGAGCAACGAGCCGCTGTTCGAGATTACGCCGGAACGCACCTGGCGCGTTCCGCTGGGCTCCTACCAAGGCGTCTCGTTCGAGGCGCTGCCCAACGTGAAGCTCGGCTTCGGGCTGGAGCGCAACTACTTCCAGGCCGGCGTGATCCTGCGGCTGGGCCAGGGCTTGGACAGCGATTACGGCGTGGCCCGCATTCAGCCGGGTTTCTCCGGGACTGATGCCTATACGCCGACCCGGCCTTTCGTGTGGTACGTGTTCGGCGGCGTGGACGGGCAGGCGGTCGGCACGGACGTGACGCTGACGGGCAACAACTTCCAAAGCAGCCGCCACGTCGCCACTAAATGGGATGTGGGCGAGCTGGAACTGGGTGCGGCCGTGATCTACCAGGGTGTCCGCATCACCTACAGCCAGACGTGGCAGACGCAGGAGTTCCGCACCGCGAAGTCCGGCCTGTTCAATTTCGGCTCGCTCGCTGCCTCCGTGCGGTTCTGATGCGCCGCCGGGGTTTGCTCGTCGGGTTGGCTGCGGCGCCGTTTGCGGCCCAGGCGCAGGATAGCTTCGCGTCGTTCCTGGCAGGGGTTCGGGCGGAAGCGCGCCGCAACGGGGTACGCGACGCCACGCTGGACGCGGCCTTCGCCGGCATCGGCCCGAACCAGAAGGTCATCGACGCCGACCGCCGGCAGCCCGAGTTCACCATGACCTGGGCGCGCTACCGCGGCTTCACCATGTCGGACAAGCGGATCGCGCGCGGCAAGGAGTCCTACGCCGCCAATCGCGAGCTGTTCGCACGGGTGTCCGAGCGCTATCGGGTGGACGTGGCGCCGATCGCCGGCATCTGGGGATTGGAGAGCAACTTCGGCACCGACACCGGCAGCTACAACGTGATCGAGGCGCTGGCGACGCTGGCCTGGGAGGGTCGGCGCGCCTCATTCTTCCGCAGCCAACTCCTGAGTGCGCTGAAAATCCTCGACCATGGCGACGTGGCGCCGGCCCGCATGATGGGATCCTATGCCGGCGCGATGGGCCAGCCGCAATTCATGCCGGACTCCTACCTGCGCTACGCCGTCGACTTCGAGGGCAATGGCCGGCGGGACATCTGGGACAGCCGGGGCGACGTGCTCGGCTCGATCGCGAACTACCTTGCCATGTCCGGATGGCGCTATGGCGAGCCGTCATGCCAGCCGGTGCGGGTGCCGCCGGAGCTTGATGCGTCCAGTGTCGGCCGCGAGGTCAAGCGCCCGTTGGGCGAGTGGCAGCGGATGGGCGTGCGTCGCGCCGATGGGTCTGCCTTCGGCCGGCCGGACCCGGTCGGTGCCGTGGTGCTGCCGGATGGCGATGGCGGCGCGGCGTTCATGGTCTACGGCAATTTCAGCGCGATCCGCCGCTACAATCCGTCCGATTTCTACGCCCTGTCTGTCAGCTTGCTGGGCGACATGGTGACTTGATCCGGCGCTCGATCCCGCTTGTTATGCTCGCCCTGGGCCTCTCGGGCTGCGGGCTGTTCCATCGCCGGCCGCCTGCCGCCCCGGGTCCGGCGCATTACACGCTGGGCGCCGCGTATCAGATGGGCGGCGTGTGGTACTACCCGAAAGACCAGGCGGAATACGATGCCACGGGGCTCGCCGCCGTCGCGCCCGAACAGGACGGTGCGACCACGGATGGCGAACGGTTCGACTCGTCCGCGTTGGCTGCGTCGCACCACACGCTGCAGCTTCCAGCAATCGCCAGGATCACCAATTTGCAGAATGGCCGGCAGATCCTTGTGCGGCTCAACGATCGCGGACCGACCAATCCAGGCCGCCTGATCGGGCTGACCCGGCACGCAGCGGACCTGCTGGGCGCGGTGGATGGCACGCAGGTTGAAGTCCAACTGGACAGCGGCATGACCCGGGCGTTGACCGACCAGGTGGGCGGCGGACCGAAGCTCGACGTGGCTGCCGCCCCGCTCGCGGCCGTGACGACGCAAGCGCTGCCGCCTCCGCCAGGCATCGGGCAGTCTGGCCGCGGGCGTATCGCAACCGGGATCGGCCGCACCACACCCGCAGCGTCCGGTGCGGCGACCCCGGCGGTGCCGGATCGCCTGCCGGACCAGGCCTCGCAGGGAGCGCCACGGCCGGGGGCGATCTACTTGCGGGCGAGCGAGTTCGGGCGGGCGGATTATGCAAGACGCGTGGCGGCGCAGCTCACGGGATTGAACCCGGATATCGAACAGGTTCGCGATGGCCGCAGCGAACGCTTCCGGGTCCGGGCGGGGCCGTTCAGGTCCGTCGCTGCGGCCGATGCGGCACTGGACCAGGCGCGGCGCGCAGGCGTAATCGACTCCCATCTCGTGGTGGAATAGGAACGGCGCATGAGCCAAGATCTGACCCGGCGCGTCCTGCTCGCGGTGGCACCCGCCTTGGCGGCCGGACCGGCTCTTGCGCAGCGGCACCCCGCCGCAGCGCGGGGAGGGCGTGGCAAGCCTGCCACCGACGCGGCGCCCACCGGCAGCCCGGCCAACACGCCATTGGGCCCGATCGACACGGCGGCGCGCTACGCCTTCGTGATGGACTTCAACACCGGGGCGACGCTGCTGGACAAGGATGCGGACGTGCAGCAACCGCCATCCTCCATGACCAAGCTGATGACGGCCTACATCGTCTACGGCATGTTGAAGATCGGCCGGCTGAAGCTGGACCAGGACCTGCCGGTCAGCGACAAGGCCTGGCGCATGCAGGGATCGAAGATGTTCGTCCCGCAGGGTGGCAGCGTGAAGGTTGAGGATCTCATCCGCGGCATGATCATCCAGTCCGGCAACGATGCCTGCATCGTGCTGGCCGAGGCGATCGCCGGGTCGGAAGACCAGTTCGTGGAGCTGATGAACGCCAAGGCCCGCGAACTCGACTTGACGAACACCAACTACGCGAACTGTACCGGCTGGCCTGACGCGACGCAGCATATGAGCTGCCGGGACATCGGCATGCTGGCATCGCACATCATCCGCGACTTCCCGGAATACTACCACTACGACAAGGAAACTTCGTTCAAATACAATGGGATCAGCCAGGAGAACCGCAATTCCCTGGTGCAGAAGGGACTGGCGGACGGGCTGAAGACTGGCCACACCGATGCCGGCGGCTACGGTTTGGTGGGCAGTGCCGACCGCGGCGGACGGCGCGTGATCCTGGTGGTGAACGGCCTGGCCTCGATGCACGCCCGCGCCGAGGAGAGCGAGCGGCTGCTGGAATGGAGCTTCCGCGAGTTCGAGAACGTGACGCTGTTCAGTGCCGGGGACGCGGTGGAAACGGTGAAGGTGTGGCTCGGCGCCGCGCCGACCGTGCCCCTGGTCGGCGGCCGCGACCTGGTGATCACCATGCCCCGGCAATGGCGCAACACGGCGAAGATCGAGGTGCAGTATGCCGCGCCGGTGTCTGCCCCTGTGGGCCGTGGGGATACGCTGGGCAAGCTGGTGGTGAGCGGCAAGGGCGTACCCGACATGCAGGTGCCGTTGCTGGCCGGGGCCGACGTTCCGCGGCAGGGCTTGCCCGGCCGGGCCGTGTCGGTGCTGAGCCACTACGTGCTGGGAAGCTGAGCGGCACTGTTCATCACACTGGAAGGCGGGGAGGGGGCTGGTAAATCCACCCAGGCCAGGCGGGTGGCGGACTGGCTGGCCACCCTGGGCTTGCCCGTGCTGCTGACACGGGAGCCCGGCGGGTCGCCAGGCGCCGAGATCGTGCGCGGCTTGCTGCTATATGGCGCCCAGGATTGGTGTGCCGACGCGGAGACCTTGCTGCATTTTGCCGCCCGTGCCGAGCACGTCGCCCGCACCATCCGCCCGGCGCTGGCCGCCGGCATGGTGGTGGTGTGCGACCGGTTCTATGACTCGACCATGGCATATCAGGGCTATGGCCAAGCCGCCGATCCGGTGCAGATCGCGGCGCTGATCGGCCTGCTGGGACTTGTGCCAGACCTGACGCTGATTCTGGACGTGTCCGCAACCGTTGCGGCCGAGCGCATGGCGGCCCGCGGCCGGGCACTCGACCGCTATGACCGGCTCGGCCCTGGGTTCCATGCCCGGATCGCAGCGGCATTTCGCCGGATCGCGGCCGATGCGCCGGAGCGTTGCAGGCTGATCGATGCCAACGCGGACACCAGCACGGTTCTGGCCGCGCTCACACAAACGATCTCCCTCTCTCTTCTGGAGAGGATCGGGATACGGGCATGACGGCGGCCGAGCCCCGCGAGAATTCGCGCCTGTTCGGCCACGCGGCCGTCGAGGCGCAAATCCTGGACGCGCTGCGAGGCGGCCGCTTGCATCACGCCTGGCTGCTGACCGGGCCGCCCGGCGTAGGCAAGGTCACGCTGGCCTTTCGCTTTGCCCGCCGCCTGCTTGCCGGATTGCACCCTGGAGACACGTTGGCGGTCGACCCGGCCGCTGCGGTATTCCGACGCGTCGCCATGCGCAGCCATGCGGACCTGCTGACCGTCGAGCGGGAATGGGACGAGAAGAAAGCCCGGCTGCGCGGGGAGATCGTGGTGGACGATGTCCGTGCCGTCTCCGCCTTCCTTCGCCTGACCCCGGCGGAGGGAGGGTGGCGCGTCGTGGTGATCGACGGGGCCGAGCACATGAACCGCAGTGCCGCCAATGCCTTGCTGAAGATGCTGGAGGAACCTCCCCCCCGTGCCGTGCTGCTGCTGACATGCGACGCGCCAGGCCGCCTGCTTCCTACCATCCGCAGCCGCTGCCGCCGCCTTGGCTTGCCGCCGCTGACGTCGTCCGAGATGACGGCGGCCTTGGCGGAATACCTGCCGGACATGCCCCTGGCGGACCGGGCCCGGCTGGCCGAACTGTCCGCCGGTTCCCCCGGCCGGGCGCTGCTGCTGGCGGAGGAGAAGGGTCTCCAGCTTGCCAGCCTGGCAACGGAGGTGCTCGACGGCATCCCGGCATTGCCGAAGCTGCGCGCCTTCGCGATCGCCGAACAGCTTGGCGGCCGGGCGGAAGACCGGTTCACCCCGTTCATGACGCTGCTGCGCGACGCCGTCTCCGACATGGTGCGCCGGGCTGCGCGCGGCATGCCGGAGCGGCTGGCCGATTTGCGCCCCATGGCCGACTGGGTCGAAGTATGGCAGTCGCTGACCCACATCCAGGCTGAAACCGAGCGCCTGAACCTGGACCGGCGCCAGGCGCTGTTATCCTCGATTGCATTGCTGAACGGCCCATGAACGACACAGTCTACATCACCACGCCCATCTATTACGTGAATGGCGCGCCGCATATCGGGCACGCCTACACGTCGATCGCGGCGGATGTCCTGGCACGGTGGATGCGGCTGGAGGGCAGAAAGGTTTTCTTCCTCACCGGTACGGACGAGCATGGCCAGAAGGTGGCGCAAGCCGCCGCTGCCGCCGGGCAGGACCCGCAGGGCTTCGTGGATGGGCTCGCTGCCGAGTTTCGGGACATGGCGGCCCGGATGAACATCTCCAACGACGATTTCATCCGCACCACGGAGGATCGCCATAAGCGCGGCTGCGCGGCCCTGTGGCAGGTTTTGGCGGAGCGAGGGGAAATCTACCTCGGCCATTACGAGGGCTGGTACGCCCTGCGCGACGAAGCGTTCTACGGGGAAGAGGAGGTGCTGACACGGCCCGACGGGACGAAGGTCTCGCCATTCGGCTCCCCGGTCGAGTGGGTGAGGGAGCCCAACTACCTGTTCCGCATGTCCGCCTGGGGTGAGCGGCTGCTCGCCTTCTACGAGGCTAACCCGGAGTTCCTGGGCCCGTTATCGACTCGCAACGAGGTCGTGAGTTTCGTGCGCGGTGGCATGACCGACCTCTCCGTCAGCCGCGCGACCTTGCGCTGGGGCGTCCCCGTGCCGGGCGATCCGGAGCAGGTGATGTATGTTTGGGTCGATGCGCTGGCCAACTACATCACCGCGCTCGGCTATCCCGACCTGTCGACGGAGCGTTGGCCGTTCTGGCCCGCGGACGTCCACTTCGTCGGCAAGGACATCGCCCGGTTCCATGCCGTGATCTGGCCGGCGTTGCTGATGGCGGCCGGCCTGCCGGTGCCGAGGCGCGTCTATGCCAATGGATGGTGGACCGTTGAAGGCGAGAAGATGAGCAAGTCGGTCGGCAACGTGGTCGACCCGCGCGACCTGGCCGATGAGTTCGGGCTGGACGCGCTGCGCTATTTCCTGATGCGGGAGATGCCGTTCGGCAACGATGGCGATTTCAACCGCCGCGCTTTGATCGGCCGTATGAACAGTGAGTTGGCGAACGACCTTGGCAATCTGGCGCAGCGCTCGCTGTCGCTGATCGCGCGCAACTGCGACGGCCGGCTGCCCGAACGCGGCCCGGCCAGCGAGGAAGATGCGGAGCTGCTGGCCCAGGCTGCCGCGTTGCCAACCACGATGCCGCCGAAACTGCTGCGCCAAGCCTATGGCGAGGCGTTGGAGGAAGCCTGGCGCGTGATCCGGGCTGCCAACGCCTACATCGATCGGCAGGCGCCCTGGGCGTTGCGGAAGACGGATGCCGTGCGGATGGCCGCCGTGCTGCGGGTCATGGCCGATACGCTTCGCGCCATCGCGACCGTGTTGCAGCCTTTCATGCCCGGCAGCATGGCCACCATGCTGGATCAGTTGGGCGTGCCGGAAGAGGCCCGCGATTTGGCGGCGTTGGCCACCCCATTGACGGCAGGGACCGTGCTGCCGCCGCCGCAGGGCATCTTCCCGCGCCATGTCGGCGACATCGCCTAAGATGCTGATCGATTCACATTGTCACCTTGACTACTTCACGGCGGAACTCGACGCAGTCCTGCACCGTGCGGCCGAAGCAGGCGTGGGAGAATTGGTGACGATCGGCACGACGATCGATCAATCCCAGGATATCAAGGTTTTGGCTGCGCTCCATTCGAACGTGTGGTGCACTGTCGGCGTGCATCCGCAAAGTGTCGGAAGGGCGCCCGTGCCAACGCCGGCGGCGTTGGTGGCGCTGGCGGACCACGCGAAGGTCATTGGCATTGGTGAGTCCGGACTGGACTACTTCTATGACACCGCGCCGAGAGATGTGCAGCAGGTCTCGTTCCGGGCGCATATCCGTGCAGCGCGTCTGGCGGACATCCCGATCTGCATCCATGCCCGCGCCGCGGATGACGACATCGCCGCCATCCTCCGTGAGGAGCGGGAGGAGGGCGGCCCATTCCACTTCCTGCTGCACTGCTTCTCCTCGGGCCGTCGGCTTGCCCAAGCGGCGGTGGAACTGGGAGGCTATCTCAGCTTCTCCGGCATCCTGACCTTTCCCAAGTCGACAGAGCTCAGGGAGATCGCCCGCGACATTCCTGCCGACCGGCTGCTGGTGGAAACCGACGCACCCTATCTTGCGCCAGTGCCATTCCGCGGCAAGCGCAACGAACCCGCCTACGTGGCCAATACCGCGTCCGTGCTGGCCGATGTGCGGGGCATGATGCCCCAGCTGCTTGCTGAGCTCACGACGGCCAATTTCCGCCGCCTGTTCCGCCGTACCGCCTGATGCGCGTCACCATTCTGGGCTGTGGCGGGTCGGCCGGCGTGCCGCAACTCGGCGGCGTCGACGGCCATGGTGATTGGGGTGCGTGCGACCCGGCGGAACCCCGCAACCGTCGCACCCGCTCGTCCATCGTGATCGAGAGTGCGGAGGGCAAGCGTCTGCTGGTGGATACCGGCCCGGATATGCGGACGCAGCTGCTGGCGGCCGGCGTGCCACGGGTGGATGCCCTGTTGTTCACCCACAGCCATGCCGACCACATCGTGGGGCTCGATGACGTCCGCATCCTCAACCGCATCGCCAACGCTCCGCTGCCGGCCTTCGCTACCGAGTATACGTTGGCTGAGTTGGTGCGCCGGTTCGATTATGCGTTCCTGCCTTGGCGTCCGCCGGGCTTCTTCCGGCCCGTGATGGTGCCGCATCCGTTCGAGTTCGGCGACCGGCCGGAAATAGCGGGCATGCGGGTCCAGGTGTTCGAACAAGACCATCGCGTGATGAAAACGGCGGGATTGCGCATAGGCAAGTTCGGCTACTCGACAGATGTCGTCGCATTGAACGATGTCGCATTCGCCAGCTTGCATGGCGTCGACACATGGCTGGTCGGCTGCTTTCAACGTGCGTCGCATACGACGCACGCCAATGTGGAACAGGTGATCGAATGGTCGGCACGGGTCGGCGCGCGGCGCACGATCCTGACCCATATGGGACCGGATCTAGACCACGCATGGCTGCTCAAGCGGCTGCCACCCGGCATGGAACCCGGTTGCGATGGGATGATCATCGATCTTCCCGAGTGACCGCCATGCTTTCTAGCCAGCTACCAGTTTCCATAATATGCATTATGCGACTTGGAGATGTGGCGCGATTTGGGGTGGATGCTCACTGCACGCATCGAAAACCAGCTGGCCCGACGGTGCAGTACGTCGGGCCAGCCGATTGCTCCCGTAGCGAGCTACGAGGCAGTTTTGGCGTGCTTGGCGGCCATCTTCGCCAACTTTTCTGCCATCTGGCTGGTCAACTCGTCGGCACCGTAGATGTCCGCCACAATGCCCTGCAACTTGGTCACATGATCTTTCATGCCCAGCGCCTTCGCGATCGCAGCTGCGGAACCGAAGCCAGTGATGCCGTAATGGCACATGCGCTGGTACTGGGTGACGACGACGATGTCCTTCAATTCGCCATCGTCCGGTGCTTCAGCCACGCCGTGCTTCAAGGCTTCCTTGCAGAGGCCTTCCATACCCTTGCAATGTTCCTTCTCGACCGCCTCGCCCGCGTCTTCCAGCAACGACTTCAGGGTTTCATTGTGCTTGCCAATGCCGCTTAGCGACTCGGCGAAGTGTTTCTTGAGCTTGGCGTCGTGCACCCCTTCATTCAGGGTCGAGAGCGCCTTGATCATCTGATCGTTGGCTGACCAGAGATCCTTGATCTCGTCAGTGTAGACTTCCTTCAGGCTTTCCGGCTTCGACATGTTGGCAACCCATTTCAAGAGAGAGCTTCTGCAACGCTCTCCCGCGACGAAAGTCGCCGCGCCTGGCTGCAGGTTCCGCTTTTTGTCCACGGTCGCGCGAACCGACAGAGCGGCCTCGACCCACGGCTCGCGGCTGCCGCGTCCGCGGTCTGCCTCTAGCGCGGTCGAACTCTTGGGGATCTCTGGTGGGCCCGCAGGGGTTCGAACCCTGGACCCAAGATTAAAATTCGCTCCCTGCGGCTTGCCACCAGCTGCCATGTTCCGCCATGGGTTACAGTAGAGCGCTGATCTTGATGGGTTTCAGCGGATCGCCAAAGATAAGACCGGGCCGCCGAAGCCGAAGGCCGCGACCCAGTGGCGATGCCGGGCTGGAAGTATCATGACTTCCGACGCTCCGGTGTCACCGCGCTAGCCGACCTCGGTTTCGCGCCGCATGTCTGCGATCGACTGCTCAACCACGTCACCAGCACGATCCAAGGCGTGGCAGCGGTCTACCAGCGGGCGGAGTTCCTGGCGGAGCGGAAGGCGGCGCTGGAGGCGTGGGCAGCGCACGAGACCGGGGCGGCGGGAGCCGAATAGGGCAGCCGAGCATTGCGTCTATCCTCTATACCGCCATGACACATGGGACACACGTGACACATGGGCCGGGTCGAGCGGGTTTGCCCCCGTATCGCTCTCCCGCACCAGCCTGACACATGGGACAGATGCGACACATGGAGGGATTGAGGCGGCTGGGGGCGTTGCTGCTACCGTCTCGACAATGATGATCCCCATCCCGCTTCCCTTCGTCCTGGTGCTGGCGGGTGCGCTGTATTGGCCGGTGACGTTGACGATCGCCATCGCGCTGGCGGGCCTCGGAGCCTTCGTCCCGAGGCTTTGGGTTCGCATCGTTTGCTTCGGCCTCGCTGGGGTGTTGGTGGCAGACTGCCTACTGGCACTCCCATTCGGGCGGGAGTGACGGCGTGATAGTCTCGCCGCGCTAGGCCGATGGTGAGTCGAGGAGCGAAGGTATGGCAAGCGCGGAACTATCGGCCGACGAGGTCTTCAAGGCTTGCGGTGAAGCGATCGACTTCCTCAAGGAACGCCGAGGCGGCAGCAGCCCTGTCGTTGACGACGCCGCAGGAGAGAAGACGCTGAAGAACCTGCGGGCGCTGGCCGCATGCTGCGTTGCAGAAGGGAGCGACGCAAAGGTCACGGTCAGCGCAGAGGAAGCGTTCTGGTTGGTGGACTGGTTCAAGAAGGCCAAGGATGGCGATCGTGGGGAGTGACGGGTAGCATCGCTCACCAGCCGACGGCGGCCGGGTGGAGGAAGGGATGGCGACTGTGAAGGTTCGCGCAGATCGAGCGCATGAAGCGGCCGAGCGCCTGCTCGCCGACATGACGCAGCCCGGCAGGATCGATGACCGCGTTCCCGAGGCCCAGGCCATCGTCGCCGCGTGCAGGCTCGCGATGAAGCAGGTCTTCAGTGACGGGACCGGCATGGTCACCTTGACCGGGCAGGAACCGGCATGGCTGCTGCCCTACTTCCAGGAGCCGCCGGAACTGTGATCGGGCGCGTGGACGTCAGAAGCGGTTGCCATAACGAGGGATGGGGCAGGTCCGCCCCTCCATCCTTTGCCCCAGTGATACAGTTGACACAACGGACACAAAGGCAGGCTGCCACGTCCTGCGGGCCTCTCTTCCCAAGCCCTATACCGCCGTGACACCTGTGACAGGTAGAGGCGGGCGGATCGGGGCCTGGCTACAGCCCCGCCTTGCGCCGCTGCCTCATGAACGCGCGCGCGAGCAGCCAAACGACCGCCGCGGCGATCATGCCGCTTACGCCGAACAATAAGCTGTCCACTGTGACGGGGCCGGGCGGCCCGTCAGAAAATGCAGTGGCCAGGATCATGTTAGTAAGCGGCGACAAGATGCCTGCGATGACCACCGCCACGACTAGGCGTCGGCATAGGACCCCCGTCAGCAACCCGAACAGCAATGACGGAGGGAATGTCAGGACCTCTAGCGCCTGCTGCCACCATGGGAATGTCTCGGGCATGGTGGCCTATGACACAGTGGACACTGGTGACACAAAGGCGTGGCGCAAGACGACCCGCTAAACCGAGGTGTCGGCTGTAAGTTCGCGGCGAATAGTGGCTCTGGCGCATTTGTGGTGCAGATCCGGACGACGGCGATCACGCAATTCCGACGAGCCGCGCACGGAGTAAATCGAGCTTGGCGCGGCCGTACATCTGCCGCTTGACTAGGGTGTGTCGTCAATTAAGCCAGATGACGGTTGCGGCGAGGTTGATTGCACCGAGGAAGTTGCGAGCGGTCTTGTCATAGCGTGTTGCGACGCCGCCGCTCCCGGCCCGTGATGATCTCGATCGTGCCGTCCATGACCTTAAGCCCAGCCTTAAAGTCAGCAGCATACCAGCACGCATCAACATCAGAAGGCGGGGATTACCGGACGCTTACCCAGGTGACGCCAGGAGGGGCCGTGGACACGTTCGTGAGCTTCGACTCCGCCTGGACCGACAACCCGAAGGCGCCCGGCGCCATCGCTGCGGTCGTCATCCGGGATGGCGCGGTCGTCGGGTGGCACCCGCCGCGGTTAGTCTCCTTCGACGGAGCCCTGGCGTTCATCGGCGAGGTTCGGTCCCGCGACGGCATGACCCTGGTCGCGCCGGACCAGCCTACCGCCAGCGCAGCCGGCATGAGGCCGGTGGAGCGGGCGGCGGCCTCGCTGGTGTCGTGGCTCGGCGGATGCAGCGTGCCATAGCGACGTCGCCGTGGACGGTGGACCCGCGTAGGCCGGTGGTGGCACCGATCGGGCGCCTTCCCGGGCAAAACGGGGGATAGTCGTGGGCCAGCCCGCGCAGCCCGCCGCGCCCTAACGCTAAGTCCTTGGGGATCTGGTGGGCCCGCAGGGGTTCGAACCCTGGACCCCAAGATTAAAAGTCTCGTGCTCTACCAGCTGAGCTACAGGCCCGCCGCGACACCGCCTAACCGGCGGCGCCGCACCCGTCAATCCGGTCAGCTATTCTCTTCAGCCGCCAGACGCATCTTGATGATCTTGTCGGGGTTCGTGACGGAACCGCTGCTGCCAGCACCCTTCTTCAAGGCGTCGATATACTCCATCCCGGACACGACTTGGCCCCAGATGGTATACTGGCCATCCAGGAACGGAGCTGGGGCGAAGCAGATGTAAAATTGGCTGTTTGCGGTGTCGGGCGCCGATGTCCGTGCCGCGCCGACCGTGCCGCGCAGGAAATGCGCCTTGTCGGTAAACTCCGCCTTCAGGTTCGGGTATTTGCTACCGCCGCCGCCGGTGCCGGTCGGGTCGCCGCCCTGTGCCATAAATCCGTCGATCACGCGGTGGAACGGCGTACCGTCGTAGAAATGTTCATGGCAAAGCAGCTTCACCCGCTCGACGTGCAAGGGCGCAAGGTCAGGGCGAAGGCGGATGACCACGCGGCCGCCCTTCACGTCCAGGTAGACGGTATTCTGCGGATCCAGCGCCGGCTGTGCATCAGTACTGGTAGAAACGGCGTCGCTCATCAAGGCTCCAATCGCAATCGTGGTAAGAAGGGTACGGCGGTTCATACGGATATCCATGGAAAGCTCCCGTGGGAGGAGATCAGGTGCCGGGACGCACTCGGGCAAGGGTGCGCTCCAACGTCAATGCGGGCACGAAGGAGGATATGTCACCGCCCAACCGGGCGATCTCCTTCACGAAACGGGACGATATGAACTGATGCGTCTCGCTTGCCGTCAGGAACACCGTCTCGATCGCCGGGTCCAGACGGTAGTTCATCCCCGCCATTTGAAATTCATAGTCGAAATCGCTGACGGCGCGCAGGCCGCGCACGATCACGCTTGCGCCATTGTCGCGGGCGAAGTCCACCAGCAGGCCGCTGAAGCTCGTCACGTCGATCACGGTTCCGGTGCAGGCCGCGATTGCTTCCATCTCGACCCGCACGAGTTCGATCCGCTCCTCGATCGGGAAGATCGGCCCCTTGCCGGCGTTCGACGCGACGCCCACCACCAGCCGGTCCAGGATCCGGGCCGCGCGGGTGATGATGTCGATGTGCCCGTTCGTCACCGGGTCGAACGTGCCCGGATAGATGCCCGTGTGGCGGTCCAGGCGCCGTGCCGTTTCGGTATCAGCCAAGGGAGTCCTCATCGGTGTCCGCGTCGCCAGCGCCGTCTGGGTTGTCAACCATCGGGGTGGAAGCATCGTCGTCCAGCGGATCGATCGGCATGGCATCCGCTATGGCGTCGTCGATGCCCGCAATGGCCTCGACCACCGGGAACACCGCCGTCACCTGCTCCCCATCGCTCACGCGGAACAAGGTCACACCGGTTGCCTGCCGGCCGGTGATGCGCACGCCATCGCTGCTGATGCGGATCAGGCGTCCGACGTTGGTGACCAGCATCACGTCGGTGCCGGGCCGCACCGGCAGGCTGCCAACGACCGCGCTGCCCTTGCGACCGCCCAGGACGATGTTCGTGATCCCCTGCCCGCCCCGGCCGGTCACGCGGTAGTCGTAGGCGGAGGAGCGCTTGCCGAAGCCCGCATCGGTCACCGTCAGCAGCAACTCCTCCCGCCGGTCCATCTCGTCGAGCCGATCGGCGCCCACTTCGCCGGATTCCTCGGTGGTGGCGTCCTCGGCCTCCGCATCGGCCTCGACGGAGCTGTCCACCTCCTCGCCCTGCGCGCGGCGCCGCGCCGCGGCACCCCGCAGGAAGGCAGCGCGTTCATGCACACTCGCCTCCACGTGCTGCAGCACGGACAGGCTGATGACCTCGTCATTGGCGCCCAGCCTGATGCCGCGCACCCCGGCGCTGTCCCGGCCGGCAAACACGCGCACCACGTCGTCCGTGACCTGGAAGCGGATGCAGCGGCCGCGCCGGGTGGCCAACAGAACGTCGTCACCTTCGCGGCAGGTGGCGACCCCGACCAGATGATCCCCCTCGTCCAGCTTCATCGCGATCAACCCGGAGGAGCGCACTCGGCCGAAATCGGACAGTTTGTTGCGACGCACGCCGCCGCTCGCGGTGGCGAACAGCAGGTGCAGGTTGTCCCATAATGCCTCGTCCTGGGGCAACGGCAGCACGGTGGTGACCGTGTCGCTCCCCAGCTCGGGCAGCAGATTGACCAGCGCCCGGCCCTTGGCCGCCGGTTGCGCTTCCGGCAGGCGCCACACCTTCTCGCGGAAAGCCTTGCCGCCGGAGGAGAAGAACAGCACCCATTGATGCGTATGCGCGTTGAACGAGCGGGTGACGATGTCGTCGCCCCGCATGCCGGCGGCGGACCGCCCCCGACCGCCGCGGACCTGCTGGCGGAAGGCATCCAGCGGGGTGCGCTTGATGAAGCCGTCGCGGGTGATGGTCACCACCATCTGGCCGGGTTCGATCAGGCTTTCGTCATCCTGGTCGGCCACGGCATCGACGATCGCGGTCATGCGTGGGCTGGCGATCTCCGCCCGCACGACGGCGAGTTCCTCCCGCATGACTTCCAGCCGGCGGGGGCGGCTGCCGATGATCTCCAGCAACTCGGTGATGCGCTCGGCCACCTCGGCCAATTCACCCTGGATCTTATCCCGTTCCAGCCCGGTCAGCCGGGCCAGCCGCAGTTCCAGGATGCCGCGTGCCTGCGCGTCGGTCAGGTGCACGGTCTGGTCGGGTGGCTCGCCTTCCACCTGGTTGCCGATGTCGTCGATCAGCGCCAGCATCGCGCCGATGTCGCCGGCCGGCCAGGCCCGCGCCATCAACTCGGCCCGGGCGACCGCCGCATCGGGGCTGGCGCGGATCACGCGGATGACCTCGTCGATGTTGGCCACGGCGATCGCCAGGCCCACCAACAGGTGCGCCCGCTCCCGCGCCTTGCCCAGGTCGAACCGGCTGCGGCGGAGGATCACCTCCTCACGGAAGGCGATGAACGCGCCCAGCGCATCCTTGAGGCCCAGCAGGCGGGGCCGTCCCTGGTCCAGCGCCAGCATGTTGACGCTGAACTGGGTCTGCAATTGCGTGAACCGGTAGAGGTGGTTCAGCACCACTTCCGGCGTGGCGTCGCGCTTCAGCTCGATGACGATGCGCATGCCGTCCCGGTCCGACTCGTCGCGGAGGTCGCTGATGCCTTCCACCTGCTTGGCGCGCACCAGTTCGGCGATCCGTTCGATCAACGTGTTCTTGTTGACCTGGTAGGGTATCTCGTTGACGACGATGGCGTTTCGGTCCTTGCGGATCTCCTCGATCACCGCCTTGGCCCGCAGCGGGATCCCGCCTCGCCCGGTCTCGAACGCGGAGCGGATGCCGGAGCGGCCGAGGATGATGCCGCCGGTAGGGAAATCCGGCCCGGGAATGATCTTCATCAGCTCGTCGAGCGTCATGTCCGGATTCTCGATCAGCGCCAGCGCCGCATCGATCACCTCGCCTGCATTGTGCGTCGGGATGTTGGTCGCCATGCCCACGGCGATGCCGCTGCCGCCGTTCACCAGCAGGTTCGGGAAGGCGGCCGGGAGCACCTTCGGCTCCTGGTCCTGCTCGTCGTAATTGGGCTGGAAGTCGACGGTGTCCTTGTCGATGTCGGCCAGCATGTGCATCGCGGCGCGGGACAGGCGGCTTTCGGTGTAGCGCATCGCCGCGGGCGGATCGCCGTCGATCGAGCCGAAATTGCCTTGCCCGTCGATCAGCGGCACGCGCAGGCTGAACGGCTGCGCCATGCGGACCATGGCGTCGTAGATCGC
>CAXTJM010000009.1:0-153659 GCA_964244585.1 uncultured Acetobacteraceae bacterium
CCCAGATGGCCGACGCCGGGCTCACCGCAAAGGACATCGTCCGAACCGTGGTCGAGGCCATCGGCGTGCGGCTCGGCGTGGGCGCGGCGTAGCCTGGCGGCAGGCGCTCCGCCGGAGGGAGGCGGCAACGAACCCTCTTCCTCCGGGAGAGGGCAGGGTGAGGGTGCTGCCCATCCAAAGAAGCTACGCGCCGATCAATTGTTGGTCGACCGCGGTCTGGTTGAAAGCCGCACGCGGGCGCAGGCGCTGATCCTCGCCGGTAAGGTCTATACCGGCAGCCGCCGGATCGAGAAAGCGGGGCAGATCCTGCCGTCGGACGCACCGCTGGAGGTCAAGGGGCAGGACCATCCCTGGGTGTCTCGCGGCGGCCTGAAGCTGGCTCACGGCCTTGATCACTTCGGCCTCTCGCCCGAGGATCGAGTGTGCCTGGACGTGGGCGCCTCGACCGGCGGGTTCACCGACGTGTTGCTCACCCATGGCGCGGCCCGGGTCCACGCCGTCGATGTGGGGCATGGCCAACTCGCCTGGAAATTGCGCAGCGACCCGCGCGTCGTGGTGCACGAACGCACCAACGCCCGCCACCTGACGCTTGGCGAACCGGTCCAGGTCCTGGTCTGCGACGCCAGCTTCATCGGCCTTCGCACCGTGCTCCCGGCACCGCTGGCGTGCTGTGCCCCCGGTGCGTGGGCCGTGGCGCTGATCAAGCCGCAATTCGAGGCTGGCCCGGCCCAGGTTGGCAAGAATGGCGTCGTCCGCGATGCGGCAGTCCATGACGCCGTGTGCGAGACCGTCCGCGACTGGTGGAGCGCGCTGCCCGGATGGACCGTGCTCGGGGTCGAGCCGAGCCCGATCACCGGACCGGAGGGGAACCGCGAGTTCCTGATCGGTGCCCGGCTCTCAGGTCCCTGATCCCGACGCGGTAGCAAGGGATGCCACTGCCGCGAAGACCGGGGAGAACGGGTCGGCGAGTCGGTCCAGCAGGGTGAAATGGTCCGCGTCCGCCGCCGTCAGCGCGATGCCGCCGGGCCACGCCGCCGCTATGGCGGCATTCTGCGCCAGGAAGGCCGGCGTCTCCGCCCCGCCGACGATGAAGCAGGCAGGCGGCACCGACGCATTCACGCGCAGGATCGGCGAGTGGCGCCGGGCAGACGCGGCGTCCAGCCGCAAGGCGTCGTTCAGCGGCGTGGCGAGCAGCGGCGCCAGATCGTACACGCCGCTCAACGCCGCCACCGCATCCGCCGCTCCGTCCAGGCCCAGCTCCGCGGCGATGTGGCCGCCGGCGGAATGCCCGGCGGCGACCAGGCGGCCGCCGGCCCTCGTGCGGATGGCAGGCAGGGCGGCCCGGGCGGCGTCCATCAGGGCGTCGAAGCTCGTGTCGGGACATAGCGGGTAGTCCACCGCCGCCCAGGCGATCCCCGCCCGCACGAACGGCTCGGCGAGGAACAGGAAGCCATCCTTGTCGCGGCTCTGCCAGTAGCCGGCGTGATAGTAGGCGATCACCGGCGCGCCTGGCCTGGCCGGGAAGAGGTCGAACCGGCACCGTTCATGCGGGCCGTAGCGGACATCGCGTTCGTGCGGCAGGGCGTGCAGCGTCGCGGCGCTGCGCCGGGCGAAATCGGCCAGCAGCGCGTCATGTCCCGGCCGCCGTTGGCCGGTCATGTACTCCCACACCGGATCAGACATGCAGCGCTTGCTCCACCTTGGCGCGGTCGGCGCTGAGCGCTTCGCCGGTGCCGGTCCAGACCACGCGCCCCCGCTCCAGCACGACGTGCCGGTCGACCAGGCGCAACAACGCATCCAGGCTCTTGTCGATCACCAGCATCGCCATCCCTTCCGAACGCAGCGTGGCAAGGCAGCGCCAGATCTCCGCGCGGGCGAGCGGGGCCAGGCCTTCCGTCGCCTCGTCCAGGATCAGCAGGCGCGGATTGGTCATCAGGGCGCGACCGACCGCAAGCATCTGCTGCTCGCCGCCCGAAAGCTGCCCACCACCGAATCGACGACGCTCGGCCAAGCGGGGGAACAGGGCGTAGATGCCCGGGAGCGTCCAACGCGCCGCGCCGTGCCGTGCGGCGGCGGTCGCCAGCAGGTTCTCCTCGACGGTCAGGCGCGGAAAGACCTGCCGGCCTTCCGGCACCAACCCGACACCAGCCTGGGCGATCCGGCAGGGCTTCGTCCCAGCGAAGCCCTGCCGGGCGAAGGTGACCTGCCCGCCCCATGGCCGCAGCAGCCCCATGACCGCCCGAACCGTCGTGGTCTTGCCCATGCCGTTGCGGCCGAGCAGGGAGACAGCCTCGCCATCGCCCACCGAGATGTCGACGCCGAACAGCGCCTGGGCGCTGCCATAGCCGGCCTGCAACCCGGTCACGCTCAGCACGCTTCGTCGCCCAGATAGGCGGCCCGCACCGCCGGGTCGGCGCGGATGGCGGCGGGGGCGCCGCTGGCGATCACGGCGCCCCCCACCAGTACCGACACCCGGTCGGACAGGGCGAACACCGCATCCATGTCGTGTTCCACCAGCAGCATGGCGAATTGGCCGCGCAGGCGTTGCAGCAGCGCCAGCAGGCGGGCCGCTTCGTCATGGCCCACGCCGGCCATCGGCTCGTCCAGCAACAGCAGCCTCGGGGCGCAGGCCAGGGCGACCGCCAATTCCAGGTGCCGCTTTTCGCCGTGGCTGAGCGCGTCGGCGCGGATGCCGGCGCGGTCCGCCAGTCCCACGGCAGCCAGCGCCGCCTCCGCCTTTGCGTTCAACATCGCCTCCCGCCCGGCATCCCGCCCGAACCGAAATGAGCTGCCGTGCCGCCGCTGCACGGCCACCGCCACGTTCTCCCGCGCCGTGAACTCCCCGACCAGCGTGATGATCTGGAACGAGCGGGCCAGGCCCAATCGGGCGCGCCGCTGCGGCGGCAGGCCTGTGATGTCCTGCCCGTCGAACACCACGCGGCCGCGGTCCGGGCGCAGGCTGCCGGCGACCTGGCCCACCAGCGTGGTCTTGCCGGCGCCGTTCGGGCCGATCAGGGCGTGGACCTCGCCGGCCGCCACCTCCAGAGAGACGTCCTGCGTGACGCGCAGCGCGCCGTAGCTCTTGCTCAACCGCTCCAGCCGCAGCAGGGCGCTCACCGGGCGAGCCGCAACCGGCCGCGGGCGATCACGGCCACCACCAGCAGCGGCCCCACGATGATCCGCCAATGCTCGGTCCATTCCGCCAGCCCGTCGGACAGCGCCAGGTAGGCCACGGTCCCGAGCACCGGGCCGACCAGCGTGCCGGCGCCGCCAAGGATCACCGCCACCAGCAGGTCGCCGGAGCGCGGCCAGGCCATGTAGGCGGGGGACGCGAACTGAGTCAGCTCCGCCAGCAGCGCACCCGCGGCCGCCGTGATCGCCCCCGATGCGGCGTAGGCCAGCAGGCGGAACGGGAACGGGTTGTAGCCGAGCGCGCGCATCCGCTCCGGCGCATCCCGTGCGCCGCGCAACACCCGGCCGAAGCGGCTGCGGACCACCTGGCCCAAGCCAAGCAACACCCCGGCCAGGAGCGCCCAGGCGATGAAGTACAGGCCGACCCGGTTGGCCAGCACGTCCGTCCCGAACAGGGTGGAGGGACCCGGCAGCGTCAGCCCGTCATCGCCGCCGTACTGCGATAGGCTGCCGGCGGTGAAGAAGGCCATCTGCCCGAAGGCCAACGTGATCATGATGAAATACACGCCGCTCGTGCGCAGGGCCACCGCCCCGGTGACGAGCGCGAACGCTGCCCCCGCCCCCGCTGCGAGCGGGATGACCAGCCCGGCCTCCGTCAGGTCGTTGACCGCGGCGATCCCGACCGCGTAGGCGCCGATGCCGAGGAAGGCGGCCTGCCCGAAGCTGACCAGGCCGCCGAAGCCGAGTGCGAAATCCAACGCCACCGCAGCGACGGCGTACAGGACGATGCGGGTCGCCGGGAACAGCAGGTAGCCCATCCCGAACGGCCCGAGTGCCGCCGGCAGCACTGCCAGGGCAGCCAACACGGCAACGGAAGCGAGGCGGTTCACCGCGTGCGCGCGGGCAGCAGCCCCGCCGGGCGGACCGCCAGGATGGCGGCCATCAGCAGGTAGATCGCCATGGAAGCCAGCGCCGGCCCTACCGTGTTGGCGGCCGAGGGCCGCAGCACCAATCGTGCCAGGTCGGTCGCGAAGCTGCGGCCCAGCGTGTCCACCAGCCCCACCAGCAGCGCTGCCAGCGCCGCGCCGCGGATCGATCCGGTGCCGCCGATGATGATCACCACGAAGGCCAGGATCAGCACGCCATCGCCCATGCCGGGTTCGACCGACAGGATGGGCGCGGCGACGGCGCCGGCAAATCCGGCCAGCATGGCCCCGCCCGCCACCACCAGGGCGAACAGCATTCCCGTGTCCACTCCGAGCGCGGCCACCAGGTCCGGATGGGTGGCTCCCGCCCGCAACCGCATGCCAATGCGGGTCCGGGTAATGACGATCGCCAACGCCACGCCGCACAGCAGCCCGGCCCCCAGGATCAGCAGCCGGTAGAGCGGGTAGCGCAGCCCCGCCGTCAACGCCACGCTGCCCGACAGCGCCGCCGGGATGGGGAGGGAGAGCGGGTCGTTGCCCCAGACCATCCGCACTGCCTCGTTGGCGGTCAGGATGATGCCGAAGGTGGCGAGCACCTGGTCCAGGTGGCCGCGCCCGTACAGGTGGCGGAACACCAGCCGGTCCAGCGCCAGCCCGAACACGATGGTCCCGGCGGCGGCGGCGAGCAGGCCCAGCACGAAGCTGCCGGTGGCGGCCGCGGCGGCGACGGCCAGGTAGGCGCCCAGCATGTACTGCACGCCATGCGCCATGTTGACGAAGTCCATCACGCCGAACACTAGCGTGAGCCCGGCCGCGACCAGGAACAGCAGCACGCCGAGCTGTAACCCGTTGAGCGCCTGCACGGCCAGCAAGGTGGTGGACATGCGGCGCGCCTGCTCAGTGCAGCGGACAGTCCTTCGCGTAATCGTCGGTGAAGTCCTTGTAGACGGTCTGCACGATCTCGGTCTGGTACTTGCCGTCCGGCCGCTTCGCCACCTTGGTCAGGTAGAAGTCCTGGATCGGGAACCCGTTGGGCGCGAAGGCCAGCGGGCCGCGCAAGGACTTGAAGTCCGCCTTCATCAGCGCCGCCCGCATCCCCATCGGATCGTCCAGCTTGCCATGCATCGCGGTGACCGCGCTGTCGATCATCATGGCCGCGTCGAAGGCCTGGAAGGCGTAGGTGGCGGGGACGTAGTGGTAGGCGGCCTCGAACGCCGCGACGAACGCCTTGTTCTGTGGGTTGTCCAGGTTCGGCGCCCAGTTGGACCCCGCGAGCATGCCCAGCGCGGCGTCGCCCTGGGCCGGCAGCGTGCTTTCGTCCACGGTGAAGGCGGACAGCACGGGGAGGGTCAGCCCGGCCTGGCGGAACTGCTTGACGAAGGCCACGCCCATGCCGCCGGGGATGAAGGCGAACACCGCATCCGGCTTGGCGGCGGCAATCCGCGCCAGTTCGGCCGAGTAGTCCAGTTGGCCCAGCGGCACATATAGCTCGTCCGCCACGTCGCCCTTGTAGTCGCGCTTGAACCCGGCCACCGCGTCCCGGCCGGCCTGGTAGTTGGGCACGATGGTGATGATCTTCTTGAAGCCCTGGTCCTGCGCGTAATGGCCGAGAACGGCGTGGATCTGGTCGTTCTGGTACGAGGTGGTGAGGAAATACGGGTTGCACGCCTTGCCCGCCAGCGAGGACGGGCCGGCATTGTCGCTGATGAGGAAGGTGTGCGCGTCCGTCACCGGCTTCACGATGGCCCCCAGCACGTTGCTGAAGATCGGGCCGACGATGAAGGTCGGGTGATCGCGCTCCAGCATGGTGCGGATCTTGGTCAACGCGACGTCCGGCTTCAGCTCGTCATCCACGATGGTGAGGTGCGTCTCCACGCCGCCGAGCTTGCCGCCGAGTTGCTTCAACGCCAGCTCGAACCCGTCGCGTGTCTGCTGTCCCAGCACGGCGGATTGGCCGGACAGGGTGGCGACAAGCCCCACGTTCAGCGTTTCGGCCCCGGCCGCGACCGAAATCGAGGCCACAGCGGCCGTCGCCAGCAGGAACCGTCGCATCATCCGACCTCGCTTCATACCTGGAATACTTTAGGTCCAAGATTTTCGTGCTGCCAAGCGATTCCATCGGGTCGCCAGCCCCCCTTGCGCCCAGGCCCGTGCAGTGGTCAGAAAGCACCGCACCACCCTGGATTTGTTCGATGAGCGATACTGCCACGCCTGACCTTGCCAAGGCCGCACGACCTGCCGGCGCTCCCCGCCAGAAAGTTCCACCCTTCGCCCGCTACAAGGGCACGTCGGCGTGGCGGAAGGACCGGCGGCGCGCCCGTGAGTATGCGCGGTACCTGTCCGCCGTGAAGCGGGCCGGATAGCCCGGACATCCCCTGGCCGTGTATCGGCCTGGGCCACGTTGTCCGACACGCCCGGTGTGCGGGATCGTGCGGGCGTGACGATCGGCATCCTCGAAACGGGCAGTCCACCGGTGGCGTTGCGCGCGCGGTGGGGCAGCTACGTGGCGATGATCCGCACGATGCTGGGCTCGGATCGCGCATACCGCAGCTACGATGTGCAGGCGGGCGAGCTTCCAGCCGACCCGGCCGAGTGCTCGGCCTATGTCATCACCGGCTCTTCGGCAGGGGTTTACGAAGACCTGCCGTGGATCCCGCCATTCCTCGACTTCCTGCGCAGGGTCCGGGGCCACGCCAAGCTGGTCGGGATCTGCTTCGGCCATCAGGCGATGGCCAAGGCATTCGGCGGCGAGGTTGCCCGGTCGCCCAAGGGGTGGGGCGTGGGCATGCACCGGTACGAGATCGTCGAGCCGCCGCCGGGCATGCGTGAGCCACGGGCACTGGCGTTGCCGGCCTTCCACCGCGACCAGGTCGTGACGCTGCCGCCGGGCGCGCGGGTGCTCGCCGCCAGCGAGTTCACGCCGTTCGCCTCGATCGGTTACGACGACGACACCGTGTCGGTGCAGGGCCACCCGGAATTCACTCCGGCCTTTTCCGCCGCGTTGATCCAGGCCCGGCGAGACGTTTACGGCCCGCTGGCCGACCCGGCGCTACTGTCCTTGCTGCAGCCGGAGGATGGCGGGCGTGCGGCCGACTGGCTGCGGCAATTCATCGACGGCGGCGGATTGGACGCGCCCGGCTGATCGTCATGCCCATCGGGATTGCCTCGGTTCCGGAACGGACCTAGCGTTTCAGGACGACGGAACGGCCGCGCGGTTCACCATGCCGCGCAACGTGTCTGGAACGAACATAGGATTGATCCTCATGCGACGCACCTCCATCCTGGCCATCGCCCTGCTCGCCGGCGCAGCACTTTACGGTGGCCCGGCCAGGGCGAACATGTGCCAAGCGGGCCCGCTGAGCTGCGCCACCGCGATGCCGGAAGGCGGCTATTGCGAATGCACCGCCCGCGGCACGACGGAGAGCGGCACGGTCGTCGCCCGGCAGTCGCGCCGTCCGGCCAACGCCACCGCCGGCGGCTGCGGGGCGCGGCCGGAAGCGCCGGGCTGCCGCTGACCGAGGCGGCTCGTTCATCATCGCGTAGCACCTTCGCCGGGTTGCGCAGGACCCAACACAATGCGGTAGGGCTCCCTCGCTCCGCGTGATAAGCAGGGCCTCGTCCTGCATGGGATGGGGAGGGTGGCGGCAGTCGTTCCCCAACCTTGCCGACTATGCTTCACTCCGAACCATGGCACGCCACACCTTCTTCTGTATCGACGCCCATACCTGCGGCAATCCGGTGCGCGTGGTTGCGGGGGGCGGCCCGTTGCTGCCCAATGTGCCGATGGCGGAGAAGCGGCAGATCTTCATGCAGCAGCACGACTGGGTCCGCCGCGCGCTGATGTTCGAGCCGCGGGGGCACGACGTCATGTCTGGGTCGATCCTTTACCCCCCGACCAGGGAGGATTGCGAACTGGGCGTGCTGTATATCGAGGTGAGCGGCTGCCTGCCGATGTGCGGGCACGGCACGATCGGCACCGTGACCGTAGCGATCGAGGAGGGGCTGGTGCAGCCGCGCACGCCCGGCCGCTTCGCCATCGAGGCGCCGGCCGGGCGGGTGGAGGTCGAGTATGTGCAGCCGGGCGCCTTCGTCGAGCAGGTGCGGCTGCATAACGTGCCGGCCTACCTGCACGCCACCGACGTGTCGATCGAGGTGCCGGGCCTGGGGCAACTCACCATCGATGTGGCCTATGGCGGCAATTTCTACGCCATCATCGAAGAGCAGCCCAACTGGCCGGGCCTGGACGGGTCCAGCGCCGCCGACCTGATCCGGTGGAGCCCGGCGGTGCGCCAGGCAGCGCAGGCGGCGGTGGCGCCCGTCCACCCGGAGGATCCGCGCATTCGCGACGTCACCCACATCCAATGGTGCGGCGCGCCGCGGCACCAGCGTGCCCATGCCCGCAACGCCGTGTTCTACGGCACCGCGGCGATCGACCGTTCGCCCTGCGGCACCGGGTCCTCCGCGCGCATGGCACAGCTCGTCGGGCGGGGACGGCTGGCGGTGGGGGAGGAGTTCATCCACGAGAGCATCATCGGCAGCCTGTTCGACTGCCGTGTGGAGGCGGCTGCGCATGTCGGCAACCGCGACGCCATCCGCCCGAGCGTGGCGGGCTGGGCGCGGATCACCGGGCACAACACGATCTTCGTGGACGACCGGGATCCGTTCGCCCATGGCTTCCAGGTGGGGTGACGCGCGGCTTGACCTCTCTGCGCCCCGCAGCCACTTAACGGGTGACGGCCGTGCCGCGCGAAGGGGTTTCATGTCCACCCGTGTCCTGATCGACCATCGTGCCGGCGGTGTGATCCGGCATCCCGAGAAGGCGAACCGTCCCAGCACGCCGGCGCTGCGCAAGCCGGACTGGATCCGTGTCCGCGCGCCGAACCATCCGACCTACCACGAAACCCGCACATTGATGCGGGAGAACAAGCTTGTGACCGTGTGCGAGGAGGCCGCTTGCCCGAATATCGGCGAATGCTGGTCGCAGCGGCATGCCACCATGATGATCATGGGCGACACCTGCACGCGGGCCTGCGCCTTCTGCAACGTCGCGACCGGGCAGCCGGAGGCGCTGGATGCCTCCGAGCCGGGCCGGGTGGCCGACGCCGTGGCCAAGCTCGGCCTGCGTCACGTCGTGATTACCTCGGTCGACCGCGATGACCTGCCGGACGGGGGGGCAGGGCACATCGCCGCCGTGATCCGCGCGATCCGGGCTGCCGCGCCCGGGACGACCATCGAGGTGCTGACGCCCGACTTCCTGCGCAAGCCCGGGGCCGCCGAGTTGGTGGTCGCGGCGCGGCCGGATGTGTTCAACCACAACCTGGAAACCGTGCCGCGGCTATATCCGGCGATTCGACCCGGGGCGCGCTACTTCCAGTCGCTGCGCCTGCTCGACCACGTCAAGACGCTCGACCCGGCGATCTTCACCAAATCCGGCCTCATGGTCGGGCTGGGGGAGGGCAGGGGCGAGATCATGCAGGTGATGGACGACATGCGCATGGCAGACATCGACTTCATCACGATGGGACAGTATCTGCAGCCCACGCCGAAGCATGCCGCGGTCGACCGGTTCGTCACCCCGGACGAGTTTGCCGACTACGCCAGCCTGGCGCGGGCGAAAGGGTTCCTGATGGTGTCGGCCACGCCGCTCACCCGGTCCTCCTACCACGCCGACAGCGACTTCGCCGCGCTGCGCGCGGCCCGCGCGGGCGGCCGCTAGGTGCCGACGCATGCCGAGCACAAGCTGGTGCCCTACACGGCCGAGCAGATGTTCGAGCTGGTGGCCGATGTGGGGAAGTACCACGAATTTTTGCCTTGGTGCGCCGCGTCCCGGTTGCGCACCGACACCGACACCGAGCTGACCGCGGACCTGACTATCGGATTCGGGCCGTTCCGCGAAAGCTTCACCAGCGTCGTGGCGCTGGAGCGGCCCCGCACCGTCAACGTGAAATACGAGAACGGGCCGTTCCGCTATCTGAACAACCAATGGACGTTCACGCCGGCGCCGCATGGCTGCCGGGTGGATTTCTTCGTGGATTTCGAGTTCCGCAGCCGCATGTTGCAGGCCGCGATCGGCGTCGTGTTCAATCAGGCGGTGGAGGCCATGGTCAAGGCGTTTCTCAAGCGGGCCCGCGACGTGTATGGCCGTCCGACGGCAACGATGTCCGTCACGCCGGTCGCGGTGAAGGGCTGATGACGTTCGCGCCGCCGCCCTTCAGATCGGGCGTGCCGGTCCGGGTGAACCTGTTTTCGGACACGCAGACCAGACCCGGCGCCGCCATGAAGGCCGCGATGATGGAGGCGGAGGTCGGCGACGAGCAGAACGGCGACGACCCTACCATCAACGCGCTGTGCGAACGTATGGCGGCGCTGCTTGGCAAGCAGGCGGCGATGTTCCTGCCCACGGGAACCATGTGCAACCAGGTCGCCATCCTGGGCCACTGCCGGCCTGGTGACGAGATCCTGGCCCACGAGACCGCCCATATCCTGACCAGCGAGGGCGGCGCGCCGGGGGCGTTGGCTGGCGCCATGATCCTTGGTCTGCCGGGTGGCGAGGGCCAGTTCACCGTCGATGCCGTGCGCGCCGCGATCAGGCCGAAATCCCGCTACTGCCCGCCGCAGGCCCTGCTGGCGGTCGAGCAGACGGCGAACCAGGGCGGCGGGGCGGTGTGGTCGCTGGACGCGCTGAACGCCGTGGCGGACATGGCCCATGCCAATGGCATGGCGACGCATATGGACGGGGCAAGGCTGATGAACGCCGTCGTCGCTTCCGGCGTGCCGGCGGCGGAAATGGTGGCCGGCTATGACACGGTCTGGCTGGATTTCACCAAAGGGTTGGGTGCGCCGCTGGGGGCGGTGCTCGCCGGGTCTGCCGAGTTCATCGGGGCGGCCTGGCGATGGAAGCAGCGCCTGGGCGGTTCGTTGCGGCAGGGCGGCCTCTGTGCCGCCGCCTGCCTGTATGCCTTGGATCACAACATCGATCGCCTGGCCGAGGACCATGCCAACGCCAAGGCGCTGGCGCGCGATGTGGCGCAGATCCCCGGCTTGTCGGTGCAGCAGCCCGAGACGAACCTGGTCTATATCGACACCACCGCCTCCGGCATGGATGCCGCCGAACTGGCGCGCCGCGCCGCCCAGCAGGGCGTGCTGATCTCCGTCATGGGCGTTCATCGTGCGCGTGCCTGCACCCATCTCGACGTGTCCGCCGCCCAGGTGGCCGAGGCAGCCTCGGTGATCCGCGCCGTTGCAGCCTGATGTTCCAAGTTCGACAAGGAGTTCGCCCATGCGCCTTTCCCTCGTAGCCGCCTTGGTCTTGCTGGCCGGCGCCGCCCAGGCGCAAGCGCCGCTGACGGGCACCACCGCCCCGGTCGGCTCGCCCACAGCGCCGCGCACGCCGTCTGCCACGGTCCCAGCAGGCAGCGCACCTGCCGCCCCGACGCAGGGGCATCGCCACGGCCACACCCTGCAGGAGCGGTTCGACACGGCGAACGTCACCCATGACGGCCATCTGACCCAGGAACAGGCTCGAGCACACATGCCGTCCGTGGCGCGCGACTTCGCCGATATCGACAAGGACCATAAGGGCTACGTGACGGTCGACGAAATCCGCGATCATAGCCGCGCCGTTCGCGCCGCCCACCGCGCGGCGAAGAAGGCGGCAGCCGCCAAGTCATGATGGCGGGCCAGGCCCTTCCCCCCGCAGGCCTCCTGGTGGAGGCCGGCACGGCCGAGGCGGTGGCGTTCCGGCTGATGGAAAAGGTGCTGGAGACCAGTCCCGGGTTGACCGGCAAGGAGGAGTTGCTGAAGCTCTACGCGGAGTGCATCGCCACGGTGCGCGGCCCGGTGGCGGAGGATCTCCTGCACGCGCTCAGCCTGGAGAGTTAGCTTTCCGGAGGCGGTTCATGGACCGTTAAGCGAATGAAGGTTGGGTAGGCGCGAAACGCCAGGCGGACCGGGGCCCAAAATGCGTCTTTTCCATATCAGTGTCCTTGCCGTCGCCTTGTTGCCGGGGTGCGCGACAGTGTTGGATGGCACGACCCAGGCGGTAACGATCCGGACCGCGCCGGTTGGCGCGTCGTGCAGCGTGCGGCAAGGCCAGGATGTCGTGCGCGAGATCCGTTCCACCCCGGAAACCTTCCTCGTCAAGCGGAACCAGAAAGATCTCCTCGTCACCTGCGAGAAGCCTGGCTGGGACGTTTCGGCTACCCTGCTTCGGGCCAAGTTCACTGGCGTGACGGTCGGCAACCTCTTTATCGGTGCGTTCGGCGGTCTGGTGCTCGACGGAGCCTCCGGCGCCGATTTCCGGTACGATGACGACAGGATCATCCAGCTCACCCCCCGAGGGTCGGGCAGGCTGACGGACCGTGCCGGCTCCCGGTTAGCCGGGATTACTGTCCAACCGGGGTACCAACCGACGTTGTAGGCGATTCCAGGAGAACCGCGGGACGGTTCGACCAGGGCGGGTACAAGACGTCGCGATGAACGGTACGCCGGCGGCCGCCTGCCGCCTGGCGCGACATCGCCGGGTCACCAGCCGCCGGCGGCTGGCGATCCGCGCCCGTCATTTAGGTGCCACGACCTCTGCGGGCGCCGTTGTGGCCGGTTGCGCAGGTGGGACTTGCGTCGTCGATTGCGCCTGGGGTTGCGGAGGGCTGGGATTGCTTGTGGTGGGCTCCGCGGTGGGGCCGGGGGTCGGCGGCGCTGCCGCCAGGACGGGGCTTGCCAGGAGCAGCGTCATCGCCAGGGCAATTCGGATCATCGTAGCCTCCATTCGCTCCGCGCAGAACGGCGGCGCGGTCCGGGCAGTTCCGGAGCTTGCCAACGCTGCGGCCTTCAGCCATATCCAACGGCGTCGGCAGCGCATGCGAGTGCGGGCCGATAATTCACACGCGGGGCGCCTCCCTGGCTGCAGCAGCCAGCGCCGGTGCCGAAAGGCCAGGCTCCGCGGAGGCTCAACCGGATCGTAGGACGTAGAACTCCCATGGCTTTGCCCGATTTCACCATGCGCCAGCTGCTCGAAGCCGGCGTCCATTTCGGCCATCATACCCGTCGCTGGAACCCGCGCATGGCGCCGTTCCTGTTCGGCATCCGCAATCAGGTCCACATCATCGACCTGCAGCAGACCGTTCCCATGCTCGACCGCGCCCTGCGCGCCGTTCGCGACATCACCGCAAATGGCGGCCGGGTGCTGTTCGTCGGCACCAAGCGGGCCGCGGCCGACCATGTGGCGGACGCTGCCAAGCGCTGCGGGCAGTATTACGTCAACCATCGCTGGCTCGGTGGCATGCTGACCAATTGGAAGACCATCACCGGCAGCATCAAGCGCCTGCGCCAGATCGAGGAACTGCTCGGCGGCAACGTCGAAGGGTTGACCAAGAAGGAGGTGCTGGACATCACCCGCGACAGCGACAAGCTGGAGCGCGCGTTGGGCGGCATCAAGGAGATGGGCGGCCTGCCGGACATCCTGTTCATCATCGACACGAATAAGGAAAAGCTGGCTGTCGAGGAAGCCAACAAGCTTGGCATTCCCGTAATCGCCGTGTTGGACAGCAATTCGGACCCGGCTGGCGTCACCTATCCGATACCGGGCAATGACGACGCGCTGCGGGCGATCACGCTGTATTGCGACCTGATCGCCGGTGCCGTGCTGGACGGCATCAGCGCCGAGATGGCGGCCTCGGGCCGCGATGTCGGGGCGGACGAGGAACTGCCGATCGGCGCCCTGCCGGACGACGTGATGGCGGACCAGCCGGCAGCCTGACACTGCGACCCGAATTTAGAGAGAAGACCATGGCCGAGATCACCGCCGCCCTTGTGAAGGAGCTTCGCGAGAAGACCGGCGCCGGGATGATGGACTGCAAGCGCGCGCTGACGGAGTCGGACGCCGACCTGGAAGGCGCCGTGGATTGGCTGCGCAAGAAGGGCCTAGCTGCCGCGGCGAAGAAGAGCGGCCGCGTCGCGGCCGAGGGCCTGGTGGGTGTCGCCACCATGCCCAACAGGGGCGCGATCGTGGAGGTCAACGCGGAGACCGATTTCGTCGCCCGCAACGAAACCTTCCAGGCCTTCGTGGAGACGGTCGCCAAGCTGGCGCTGGACCTGGGCGAGGATGTGGAGGCGTTGAAGGCCGCGCCGTTTCCAGGCTCGGCCCGCACGGTGGCCGACGAGCTGACGCACATGGTCGCCACGATCGGCGAGAACATGTCGTTGCGCCGCGTCCGGGTGCTGTCCGTTTCGTCCGGGGTGGTCGCGAGCTACGTCCACCAGGCACTGAAGCCGGGCCTCGGCAAGATCGGCGTGCTTGTGGCGTTGGAAAGCCCCAGCGAGCTGGAGGGTCTGGAACTGCTCGGCCGCCAGGTGGGCATGCATGTGGCTGCGACCCAGCCGCAGGCGCTGGACGTGGACGGCGTCGACACGGCTGCCCTGGAGCGGGAGAAGGCCGTGCTGACCGAACAGGCGCGCGCCTCCGGCAAGCCCGAGGAGATCATCGAGAAGATGGTGCTGGGCCGCATCCGGAAATACTACGAGGAAGTGGTCCTGCTGGAGCAGGTCTGGGTGCATGACGGCGAGAGCCGGGTGAAGCAGGTGGCCAAGAAGTCCGGCGCTGCCGTCACCGGGTTCGTGCGGTATGCGCTGGGCGAAGGCATCGAGAAGCAATCCGGCGATTTCGCCGCCGAGGTCGCCGCCGCGGCCGGCGTGGCGCCGAGCGCACCGGCTGCGATATAGGCGAGGCGCTCATCCGGACGGAGAGGGAGAAGCCAGCCCTCTTCGCCTGGAGAGGGTCGGGCGGGGGCGCTATGCCCGCAGCACCTTGGCAGCCTCGACGGCGAAATACGTCAGCACGCCGGCCGCGCCCGCGCGCTTGAACGCCATCAGGCTTTCCAGCATCGCGCGCTCCCCATCGATCCAGCCGCGCTCCGCCGCGCCCGCGATCATCGCGTATTCGCCCGAGACCTGGTAGGCAAAGGTCGGGACGCCGAACCGCTCGTGCACCCGATGCACCACGTCCAGATACGGCATGCCAGGCTTCACCATCACCATGTCGGCCCCCTCGGCGATGTCCTGGGCTACTTCGCGCAGTGCCTCGTCCGTGTTGGCTGGATCGAGTTGGTAGCTCTTCTTGTCGCCCTTCAACGCAGTGCCGGTTCCCACGGCGTCGCGGAACGGACCGTAGAAGGCGCTGGCGTATTTGACCGCGTAGCTCATGATCCGCGTGTCGATCAGCCCGGCCTCGTCCAGCCGGGACCGGATCGCACCGATGCGCCCGTCCATCATGTCCGACGGCGCGATCACGTCGATGCCGGCGCGGGCCTGGTTCAGGGCCTGGGTGGTCAACACCGCGACGCTGTCGTCGTTGTGGACGTAGCCGTCGCGGATCACCCCGTCATGGCCATGGCTGGTGTAGCAATCCAGCGCCACGTCGCCGACCAGGCCGATGCCGGGAAAATCCCGTTTCAGCAGCCGCGCCGCGCGGCACATCAGGTTGTCCGGGTCCAGCGCCTCGCTGCCCTCCGCATCCTTGCGGTCCTGCGGGATGTTGGGGAACAGGGCGATCGCGGGGATGCCCAGATCGGCAGCCGGGCGCACATGCTCGGCCAGGCGGTCCAGCGTCACCCGATGCACGCCCGGCATCGAGTCGACGGCGGTGACGCGGCCCTCGCCCTCGATGAGGAAGATGGGCCAGATGAGGTCGTCCACCGACAGGTGGTTCTCCGCCACCAGCCGGCGCGTCCACGCGTCACGGCGGTTGCGGCGGAGTCGGGTGGTGGGATAGCTGCCGGCGCTCATGGCGCCACCGTACACCCGGCCCTTCGCTACGGGTAGAGCGCGTGGCTGCGCGATGATACGCTGGCGGCCATGCGTCACGTCATCTGGATCCTGCTGTTGATGTCGGCCACCGCACGCGCCGAAACGGTGCGCGTGCCCGGGCCGGAGGGCATCATGCTGAATGCCGAGTTGTTCGCTGCCCAGGGCAAGGCCCGTGGGCCGGCGGTCGTGGCGCTGCATGGCTGTTCCGGTCCGGTCCCGTCGCGCGACGAGGCCTGGTCGAAGCTGCTGGCGGCGTCCGGCCACACGGTGCTGCTGCCCGACAGTTTCGGCTCCCGCGGCCTGGGCTCGCAATGCAGCGCGCGCTCGCGCCCGGTGACGGCGGCCGGGCTGCGGCGGCATGACGCTGTGGCGGTGCTGCAATGGCTGGCTGCCCGGCCAGGGACGCCGCCGGGCGGCCTGGTGCTGATGGGATGGTCCGATGGCGGCAGCACGGTGCTAGCCGCCGGCCGCGCCGGGCCGGACCTGCCGCCGGGGCTGGTCCGCGGCATGATCGCGTTCTATCCCGGTTGCCGCGTGCCGTCCGAAACCAAGGACTGGACGCCCGCCGCACCGCTCCTGATCCTGATGGGGGCATCGGACGATTGGACGCCCGCCGCGCCGTGCCAGGCGTTGGCGGACCGTTTCCCGGGCAAGGTGACGCTGGTCACCTATTCCGGCGCCTACCACGATTTCGACGCGCCCAACCGGAAGGTGCGGCTGCGGGCCGGGCTCGCCACACCCGTGGGTGGCGCCGCCCATGTCGGCAGCGACCCTGCTGCCCGGGAGGATGCGATGCGCCGGGTGGACGCCTTCATCGCAGCTTTGCCCTAGCGGCGGTATCGCGCCGCGGCCGGGGCGTGATACCAACGTGCATCCTTCGCAAGAGCTTGCCATGACCGAACAGAGCCTGGCTGCCATTCCGCAGCGCTTCTTCTCCGCCCCGCTTGCCGAGACGGACCCGGCATTGGCCGCCGTGCTGCGGGCCGAACTGGCGCGCCAGCAGGACGGGATCGAGCTGATCGCCAGCGAGAACATCGTGTCCGCCGCGGTGCTGGAGGCGCAAGGCTCCGTCCTCACCAACAAATATGCCGAGGGATATCCCGGCCGCCGCTACTATGGCGGCTGCGTCGAGGTGGATGTGGCGGAACAGCTCGCCATCGACCGGGCCAAACAGCTCTTCGGCTGCGGCTTTGCCAACGTGCAGCCGCATTCCGGCGCGCAGGCCAACCAGGCCGTGATGCTGGCGACGGTGAAGCCCGGCGACACCATCCTGGGTATGAGCCTGGCGGCGGGCGGGCACCTGACCCACGGGGCGGCGCCGAACCTGTCCGGCAAGTGGTTCCGCGCCATCCAGTACGGCGTGCGGCGCGAGGACGGCCTGCTGGACTACGAGGAGCTGGAGCGGCTGGCCCGGACGGAGCAGCCGCGGATGATCATCGCCGGCGGATCGGCCTATCCGCGAGTGATCGATTTCGCCCGCATTCGTCGCGTGGCCGATGAGGTCGGGGCGATCTTCCTGGTGGACATGGCGCATTACGCCGGGCTGGTGGCGACCGGGTTGTACCCGTCGCCGTTTCCGCATGCCCAGGTGGTGACGACCACCACGCACAAGACCTTGCGGGGGCCCCGCGGCGGCATGATCCTGACCAATGACGAGAAGCTGGCGAAGAAGATCAACTCCGCCGTCTTCCCCGGCTTGCAGGGCGGCCCGCTGATGCACGTCATCGCCGGCAAGGCGGCGGCGTTCGGGGAGGCGCTGCGTCCCGAGTTCCGCACCTACCAGAAGGCGGTGCTGGATAATGCCCGCATCTTGGGCGAGACGCTGCGCGCGCTTGGCTGCGACATCGTGACCGGCGGCACCGATTGCCACCTGGTGCTGGTGGATCTGCGGCCGAAGAACACGACGGGCAAGGCGGCGGAGGCGAGCCTGGAACGCGCGCTGATCACCGCCAACAAGAACGCCATTCCGTTCGACCCGGCGAAGCCGGCCGTCACCAGCGGCATCCGGCTGGGCAGCCCGGCTGCCACCACGCGCGGCTTCGGCGCCGCGGAGTTCCGCCAGGTGGGCGAGATGATCAACCAGGTGCTGGAAGGGCTGTCCCGCTCCAACGACGGCGGCAACGCCGCGGCGGAGCGGGCTGTGGCGGGGCGGGTGAGGGAGCTTTGCGCCCGTTATCCGATCTATTGAAGGTGCGGACGACCCCCATCCTCCGTCGCTCCCGCAGAGGGGTGGGGAAGGGCCTTTCCGCCCGATGAGATGCCCGTTCTGTGGCCATGACGACACCCAGGTGAAGGACAGCCGGCCCAGCGAGGATTCGGCGGCCATCCGGCGCCGCCGGTTCTGCATCGGCTGCGGCCAGCGCTTCACCACGGTGGAGCGGGTCCAGCTTCGCGAACTCACCGTCGTGAAGTCGGATAGCCGCCGGGTGGCGTTCGACCGCGACAAGCTCGCCCGCTCGGTCCGGATCGCGTTGCGCAAGCGCCCGGTGAGCGATGAACGGATCGAACGCATCATCACCGGCATCGTCCGCCAGCTTGAGGCGTCCGGCGAAAACGACATCCCCTCCAAGCAGGTCGGCGAGATGGTGATGGAGACGTTGAAGGAGGTGGATGCCGTGGCCTATGTCCGCTTCGCCAGCGTGTACCGCAACTTCCGGGAGGCAAAGGATTTCGAGGCCTTCCTCGGCTCGCTCGAAGAACCCACATAGCGGCTTATGGCGGACCCATCGCATATGCACGCCGCGTTGGCGTTGGCCCGGCGCGGCCTCGGCACGACTTGGCCGAACCCGTCCGTCGGATGCGTGATCGTGCGGGACGGCCAGGTGGTGGGCCGTGGCGCGACGCAGCCGGGCGGGCGGCCCCATGCGGAGACACAGGCCTTGGCCATGGCCGGGGAGGCGGCTCGCGGCGCCGAAGCCTATGTCACCCTCGAACCGTGCAACCACACCGGCCAGACACCGCCCTGCACCGAAGCGCTGATCGCTGCCGGCATCACCCGCGTGTTCATCGCTGGCAACGATCCGGATAGCCGCGTCGATGGCGCCGGCATCGCCCGGCTGCGCGCCGCGGGGGTGGAGGTCGTCACCGGGATGCTGAGCGCCGAGGCGGACGAGATGCAAGCCGGCTTCCTCCATCGTGTCAGGCATGGGCGGCCACTGGTGACCCTCAAGCTGGCAACCACGTTGGACGGCCGCATCGCCACACGCGGCGGGGAGAGCCAATGGATTACCGGCGCAGCGGCGCGGCAGGCGGCCCATGCGCTGCGGGGTCGGCACGACGCCGTCCTGGTTGGCGTCGGGACCGTTGCGGCAGACGATCCCGCCCTGACATGCCGCATTCCGGGCTTCCGGCCCACGCCCGTGGTGCGCATCGTCGTCGACTCCCACCTGCGCACTAGGTTGACCGCCAAGCTGGTTGCCACTGCAACGCATGACCCGACATGGATCATCTATCGCGGCGGCGTGACGGCCGACCGGCGGGACGCCTTCGCGAGTGCCGGCGTGCGCCTGTTTGACGTGGCGGGGGGCGAGCGCGGCGTCGACCTGCGGGCGGGATTACTAGCGCTGGGTGCCGCAGGTTTGACACGGGTGCTGGTTGAAGGGGGCGCGCAGATCGCAGCAGGATTTCTGCGGGACGGGCTGGTCGACCGGATCGCCTGGTTCCATGCCCCCTGCGTGATGGGCGGAGACGGTTGGCCGGCCGCCCAGGCATTCGGCGTCACCGCGCTCGGCCACATGCCACGGTTCACCCGGACCAGCGTCCGCGCTCTAGGAGATGACATGTTGACCGAATTCGTGCGGGCGGCCTGATGTTCACCGGGATCATCACCGCGGTCGGCCGCGTCCGCAGCATCGCCCCGATCGCGTCCGGGTTGGACATGCGGCTGGTGATCGAGCAGGCCTGGGCCGACCCGCCCGCCATCGGCGCGTCGATCGCCTGTTCCGGCTGCTGCCTCACCGCGGTGGAACTGGGCGCCGACTGGTTCGCGGTCGATGCCTCGGCCGAGACGCTGGCGCACACGACGCTCGGCACCTGGCAGCCGGGCACGCGGATCAACCTGGAGCGGGCGTTGCGCGTGGGGGATGAATTGGGCGGCCATATCGTGTCCGGCCACGTGGACGGGGTGGGGGAGGTGCTGGCCCGCGTGCCGGAAAACGGCTCCACCCGGTTCCGCATCCGGGTGCCAGCCGCCCTGGCCCGCTTCATCGCGCCGAAGGGCAGCGTCGGGCTGAACGGCGTTTCGCTGACCGTGAACGAGGTGGAGGGCGACATATTCGGCGTGAACATCATCCCGCACACGCTTGAGAATACGGATGTGGGGGGACTGGTGCCCGGCTCACGGGTGAACATCGAGATCGACACGCTGGCCCGGTACGTGGCGCGGCTCGCCGAGACGGCGTAGGAACGCCGCATGAGCGAATTGAAGCGTGCGACGCTGCACGACTACATCACCAGCGCGGCTGACATCATCGAGGAAGCCCGGTGCGGCCGGATGTTCATCCTGGTGGATGACGAGGACCGGGAGAACGAGGGCGACCTGGTCATCCCCGCCCAGTTCGCCACGCCGGACGCGATCAACTTCATGGCCCGGCACGCGCGCGGGCTGATCTGCCTGGCGATGACGCGGCACCGCGTCGAACAGCTCGGCCTGCCATTGATGGCCCAGGCCAACGGCACCCGGCACCAGACTGCATTCACCGTCTCGATCGAGGCGCGCGAGGGGGTGACGACGGGCATCTCCGCGCATGACCGCGCCCGTACCATCGCCGTTGCGATTAATCCGGAGATGGGGCGCGACCAGATCACGACGCCGGGCCACGTCTTCCCCCTGGTCGCTCGCGAAGGCGGGGCACTGATCCGCGCAGGCCATACCGAGGCAGCGGTGGACATTGCCCGCCTGGCCGGCCTGAATCCGGCGGGCGTGATCTGCGAGGTCATGAACGACGACGGGTCGATGGCACGCCTGCCGGACCTGATCTCCTTCGCCCAGCATCATAACCTGAAGCTGGGCACCATCGCGGATCTGATCGCCCATCGTCGCCGTACCGAGCGCCTGATCCGCCGCATCACCGACGGCGCTACCCTGCAGGCCGAGGGCGGGGAGTGGAAGCTGATCGTCTACGCCAACACGGTCGAGTATGCCGAACACCTGGTTCTGGTGAAGGGCGACCTGGCGGAAGGCCCGCCTCCATTGGTGCGCGTCCATGCCGTCGACCTGCTGGGCGACATGCTCGGCGGCCCGCACGGCTACGAACTGCACAGCGCCATGCGGATGATCGCGGCCGAGGGCAGGGGAGTCGTGGTGCTGATCCGGGAGGCGATTCCGACCTCGCTTTCGGACCGGGTAGAGAAGATGGGTGACAGCCCGCGGCCCGTGCGGTCCTTGCGGGACTACGGCGTGGGCGCGCAGATACTGGTCGATCTCGGCGTGAACGACATGGTGTTGATTTCGAACACCCGCCGCATCGTCGTGGGCCTGGAGGCTTACGGGCTGAACATCGTCAGCCAACGGCCGATCGAGGGTGGTGCCGCCGAGTGAGCACGATCGATGCGCCGCTGCCGACCGCACCGGACGTGCCCGGCGCACCCGCCCGCATCCTCCTGGTCCGCGCGCCGTATTATCGGGCGGTGGTGGACGGGATGACGGAAGCGGCCCTGCGCATCCTCGGGGAGGCACGGGCGACGCATACGATGCTCGACGTGGCGGGCGCGTTCGAACTGCCGCAGGCCATCCGGATCGCGCTGCGGGGCGGCGAGCGCTTCGATGGCTTTATCGCGCTGGGCTGCGTGATACGTGGAGAAACAGACCATTACGACTTCATCTGCGCAACCAGCATGAACGGGCTGATGGACGTGGCCCTGCAATACGGCATCGCCCTCGGCACCGGGTTGCTGACGGTCGACAGCTTGGCGCAGGCCATCGCCCGTTCCAGTTCGGACGGGCATAACAAAGGGGCCGAAGCGGCTGTTGCGGCGCTTTGCCAGGTGAACGCGGCCCGGCGGCTCGGCGCGGCCTGATGGGCAAAGCCGCCAAGGGCCGGCCGCGCACCGCCAGCCGTGTCGCCGCCGTGCAGGCACTTTTCCAGTCCGAGCAGTCGGGCGAGGCCGTGGAGACCATCGTCGACCAGTTCGTCCGCCACCGCCTGGGTGAGATCCCGGGATCGGGCGGGTTCGAGGATGGGCGCGTGCCGGATGCTGACGTCAAGCTGTTCATCCGCATCGTCCGCCGCGCCGTGCAGGAGCAGGATGCGCTGGATCGGCTGGTCTCCGACGCCCTGCCTGCCGAGTGGCCGTTCACCCGGCTGGATCCTGTCCTGCGGGCACTGCTTCGCGCCGCGGGCGCCGAATTGGGCATGTCGGACGGGCCGCCGGCTCGCGTGGTGCTGAACGAGTACCTGGACGTTGCCCACGGCTTCTTCACCGGCGATGAGCCGCGGATGGTCAATGGATTGCTGGACCGCATGGCCCGATCGTTGCGGACTGGCGAATTCCAGGCCGTGGAGGGGCAGACTGGCTGAAGATGGGTCTACCACCGGAATTTTCCCGTATCGCCAGGCACTTCCGTCCGATTGCCGGGCCTGGATCGTTGGGTCTGACCGACGATGCCGCGGTGTTCGCCTCTCCGGCTGGTCGGGAGCTGGTCATGACGGCGGACGCCATGGTCGAGGGCGTCCATTTTCTGCCCGGCACTGCCGCCAGCCTGGTCGCACGGAAATTACTGCGGGTGAACCTGTCCGACCTGGCAGCCATGGGAGCCGAGCCGTTCGGTTATCTTGTCACGATGTCCGTTCCCCGGCACCTTGGGGATGATTGGTTCGGCGGGTTTGCCGCCGGGCTGCACCAGGACCAACGCGAGTTCGGCCTCTCCCTGTTAGGTGGCGATACGACGGAGACGCCAGGTCCGCTCACCCTGTCGCTGACGGCAGTGGGCCATGTCGACGCAGGCGCGGCGATCCTGCGATCGGGCGCGCGGATCGGCGACGACCTCTGGGTGACCGGCACGATCGGAGACGGGGTGCTGGGATTGCATGCGGCGCGCGGCGAGTTGCCGGATCCGGACGGCTACCTCCGTGGACGCTATGACCTGCCGACTCCCAGGCTTGGTATGCCGCTGGCCGGGTGGGCCCATGCCGCCATGGACGTTTCGGATGGTTTGTTCCAGGACCTCGGCCATATCTGCCGCGCCAGTGGAGTGGCGGCCCTGGTGGAGACCGCGCGCATCCCGCTTTCCAGACAGGCGGCAGCCGCCGGTCCTGCCTGGCTGGAGACGGCCTGGGTCGGCGGGGACGATTACGAGTTGCTGCTTGCCGCCCCCGCCGGGCTCAAGCCACCGGCCGGCGTCGCAGCCACGCGGATCGGGCATTTCGAGGCCGGCGAAGGTGTGATGGCGATCGGTCCGAATGGCCCGATGCCGTCACTTGCCGACCGTGGCTGGAGCCATTTCGCCTGATGGCTCGTTGATGGCTGCCGATCGATCAGGAGGCCCCGAGGCCTAAGTTGCAAGCCAATGAACGGCGCTGCACAGACCAAGCGTCGCGGCCAGTTGCCCCATCAGGGCGAGGCAGTTGAACACGCTCAGCTTGCCATCATCTTGCGCCGGAAGGTCGTATAGCGCGTGAACAACCTGTTCTGTGTGCTGGGCGTATTGGATTGACTGGGGTTTCATAGCAGGTTTTCATCGCTTTCGATCGTCTTTCCGTCCAGCCTGCCGTGACAGGTAATGGGACATCGTTCTCCTACGCTTCATCAGGCAAGGCATAAACGGTGACCCGGAGCTATATGTTATGCGGGTGCGGTATGCATGCGGCTTGCTACTGTATGGCATCGATGACCAAGCCAGGTGGTCGCAGCGATACGATTGAGTGGTCGTGACGCGTTGCAGGAGGAACCAGGGACCGTTATACCGCGACACGCTGCCGGCGTAGCTCAGGGGTAGAGCAACTGATTCGTAATCAGTAGGTCCGCGGTTCAATTCCGCGCGCCGGCACCACTTGAATCAAGTCGTTAGCTGTAAGTCCGGTTCGGCTACGCAATGGTGCGTTTTTGTGAACGGACCTGTTTCGGACCCGCGGGGCTGGCGTTTTGTTTCGTCCTCCTTGGCCGAGACACTTTCAAGCCGGCTGGTCAGGCCACGTAGCGGCCACCGCTGGCCTTGCGCGCCTGCCCCAGCGCGGCCAGGGCTTCGAGCATGGGAGCCAGCTTGGCGGGGCGGACGCCGCGGAACTGCCGGGCCAGGTCGGTGGGGCCAGCGCCGGTGGTGCGGGCCAGTGCGGCACGGAGGGCCACGTATTGCGCCCCCACTGCCTTGGGCCAGGCAGGCAGGGCCGCATCAGCTTCCATGGGCATGGCAAGCTGCTCCTTTCGGGCGGCTTGGGCCACCTCCGCCGGGGCTTGGTAGTCGGGGCGTAGCCATCGCACCTGCCCGGCGGCTTCCTCCGCCACACGCTCGCGGTTCAGGGCCACCACACGTTCCACGATGGCGGCGGCGGGAAGGTCCGCGGGCCAGCCGTAGGCAGCGGCCACGGCCGCGTCCAGGCGGTCGTGCAGGTGCCGCAGCACCTCGACGTGTCCGGCGTCCATCACGTCCCGCTCCGCCGGCGTGAGGGGGCGGGCGGCGCGAATCGCGGTTAGGACGTTATACAGGCCGGTCAAGGTCAAGTGGGGGTGCGCGGCTAGGCGTGCTCTACGAAGCGCGTCCAGTTCCTCCGCAAGTGCGGCAATCTCGTTGGCTTGTGCGGGGGTGGCGGCTGGGAAGGGGAACGGGTCAAAGCAGCGCGTTTTGTTGTAACGAGGATCATTACCGAACCCCAGCCACCCACCGGCAGCCGGTGCCCAGGTACCGTGGATGCGCGATGACAGTACCCCCAAGTGAAACGCATCTGCCGTGGCAATGCACACAAGCATATTGTCTGGCAGCAACGTCGGGGTTGGAACAGGAAAATGCGATGCTTCGCCGTTTCCACGGTCGCTACGTAGCGGAGCAAACCTCGGAGGGCAGCTCGCAGTTCCGGCCGGGGCTTGCCATGGAGCCACCATAGCCGCGCGTATGTGGCGCTATCGGGGCTACTGTCGGCCCGCGCATCCCGTTCCGGTTTCACATGCAGCAGCAAGTGTTGGAACACAGCCGGGAACTGTTGCCGCACCTCCGCCTCCGTCAGCCCGAACAGGTCTATGACCATCACACCACGGCTGCGCCCGGACATGTCCTTGCCGTTCAGGTAGGGTCGGATACGCGCTTCTAAGCCTGGCACGCGGCCTAATCCCAGCGCCGCCGCCGTTGCGGGCGAGACAATGAACCCGGCACCGTGCAGCTTCATGCCCGGGCTGCAAATCCGTTCGTTGGCCCGTAATGCCCGGGCTGCATCAGGGCTGGCACCCACTGTCAGGTCAGCGTTCACCACGCCTTCCCGCTCGGTCAACACTACGTCCGGCACCGCGCCCGTGCCCTCCCGCATGACGGTCAATAGCCGTCCTGTCCCGGTGCCCGGGGCTGCCACAGTCATTGCAATCCGTACTGCCGCTGCCCCGCTGCCTTGTGCCCAAGGGTGATCCGGGACAGCGAAGACCAGGTGCAGAGGCTTCGCACCTTCCATCGCCGTTGCCATCACGCGGCGGCAGAACACTTGCCGGATGCTGTTGCTGGTGATGAAGCCCAACCGGCGAGCCTTGCCAGCCCGCACCGCCTCCGCCGCACGCCACCAAAAGAACATGGCAAGGTCCGCAGATTGCGGCACCTCGGGGTAAGCGGCCCATAGCGCCTCCGCATATCCGCCGCCCAACTCCGCCCGCAAATCCTTTCCGGCCACGAAGGGCGGGTTACCCACGATGAAGTCTGCTGCGGGCCAGGGCGCTTGCTTGCCCCCCACCGGACGCAACGTAAGCACCTGGTCCGTCAGGTCCGGTACTTGTTCGCCCGTGATGGGGTGCGCGGTGGTGCGGCCTCCCCAGCGGGACACAGGGCGCCCGGCCTTGTCCCTGTCCGCCTCCGTCCGGGTGTAGGACAGCAGCGCATCGGCCTCCTGGATTGTTCGGAAGTCGCGCAAGATCGGCTCCGCCGGGGGTGCCGCGCCGTTCGTGCGGAAGTGCCATTGGAGGTAGCCGATCCACAGCACCAGTTCGGCCACCGGCACGGCGCGGGGGTTCACGTCCAGGCCAAGGAACTGGTGCGGGTCCACCGTGGCCCCGGCCAGGTCCAGCACGCCGGCGTCCCCCCGGCCATATCCCGCCAGAGTGTCCAGCACCTCGCCTTCCAGGCGCTTCATCAATTCCAGCGTGACGTACAGGAAGTTGCCGGTGCCGCACGCCGGGTCCAGCACGCGGACGGCGCAGAGAGAGGCGTGGAAGCCACGCACCAGCGCCGCGGCAGCCGGGGCGTCATCGGCCCGCATAGCCGCTTCCGCCGCCGCCCGCACGCCGTCCCACTCCGCCCGCAACGGCTCCATGACGGTGGGCAACACCAGCCGCTCCACGAACGGTCGGGGCGTGAACTCGGCCCCCAACCGGCCCCGTTCCTTCCGCTCCAAGGCGTTTTCCAGCAGCGTGCCGAAGATGGCCGGTTCCACGTCCGCCCAATCCTTGCCAGCCGCCATGATGAGCAGGTTCAGCTCGTCCGCCGTCACCGGCAAAGGATCGGCTCCGCCGTGGACGCCGGGGCGGAACAGGCCACCGTTGAAGCGCAGCAACGGCGCGGCCAGGGCCGCGGAAAAGCCGCCTGCATCCATCGTGCGCCACATCTCCGCCACCAGCCCCAAGAACGCCGGAAGGTTGCCGTGGCAGCGCCGCAGCAGGTCGGAAAAGCTGGTGCGCTCCGGCAGCAGCCCCACGGATTGCGCGAACATGCAGAAGATGCAGCGCATCAGGAATGTCGCGACGTGCGCGGGGGCGTGACGCGGCTTGCCCGGGCTGCCCTCCAGCGCCGCGGCGAGTTTGGCGAGCAAGGCGGCAATATCGCGCGTCACCTCTGCCCGGCGCAACGCCGGGTCCAGCGCCTTCGGCTCCAGCCATACGGCCCGTAGCCCATCGCGAACCTCCGCCCGGCGTAGGTCCGGCAGATAGATGCGGAAGCGTTCACGGTCGGGAAATTGGGCGTAGTGCTTCCCGGTGCCGGAGAAATCCGCATACAGGTCCAGGCAGAAACCCACGTCGCACACGATGAGGAACGGGGGCCAGCCTTCATCGGTTGGCAGATCACGGGCGTAGCCCTCTGCCTGTCCCTTGGCCTGCTGCATGTGCCGCACCCATGCGGGGGTGTTTCGGACAGTGGCCCGGCGTTGCGCCTCCGTCTCCGCAGAGAACAGGGTTGCTTGGCGGTGGGCACTCCCGCCCTGTTTGGCCTCGCATACGAAGCAGCCGCGGCGATACAGGTCTATGCGGCGGGTTGTGATGCTGCCATCCGCTTCGTGGTGGGTGACATTGCGCTCATAGCGGTATGGGCCGACCCCCCCGCTGGCCGGGTCCGGGCGCGGCACCTCCAGCACGTCGCAAAGTTCGGAGAGAAACGGTTGCGCGTTGGCGCGCTCCGCCATCGCAGTGCCATCCCATCGACTGATAAAGGCTTCCACCAGGGCGGTGGTTGGCGTGTGGTTGTGAGCATTAAGCACGGCGCAAAGTCCAGCACGGACAAAGGCGGGTGTCAGCCTGAAAACGACTGCACCCGGCCTGGTGCAGCGGACGGCGGTGATGTTTGAGCTTGATATCGGGCCGGCAAATCGTTGGGCTGGCGAACTTGCGCGATGTCCTCGAACCTCGCCGAGCACGCGCACGAATTGCGATCCGCTCGCGAAGGAGGTAGAGCATGGTTAAACAAACGTAAACAATATTTATATACCCAGAGGAAAATAAAATGGCTAGTAAGATGATGTGTCTGATCACTTCAAGCGAAGAAGGTAGGGGTTCTTACGGAGTAACAAAGATATAGATGAAAATGTGTATTTTTATCCAGAAGTAGCTGAAGCTCTTCGCTTAGAAGAGTTCGATGAAATAGAAGCGATTGTAGTAAAAATGATCGACCAGAGCCACCATTAAGGGCCATTCGTGCAAGGCGTTCTGGTGACGATGCCTCTTAGGGGTTTTTAGCCAAGAAACTAGGTCGCCACGGTTTGTCTCCGGGCGACTGCTACTCAGGCCGCCTTCGACTGCTGCGTCGGCGGGGCGCTTCTCGCCTTGGCGGCTACGGGCATCAGCGATCTTTCCGCCAGATCACGGCGCCATTCGCTCCATACAGCACGGCGAAATCACTATCATCAAACGATGGGATTTCCAGCGCTTGAGCCTTGACCTTGGCATCGTCGTCGTTCGTGGCTTCGATGCCATATTGATCCACAACCTGGTGGAGGTTCTTGTGAGTCGGAAGCCGCTTATACAGTCGCAACTTGTAGATTTGCATCTCTCGTTCTAGGCTTTCCGCTGAGCCTGTAGTAGGCCGAGGCGGGATGCGAGCGGGGAGGCTACCCCCGCCCGATTTCACATTGAGACACTACCCGGGCGGCTATTGTCTTGACATCCTAAAACTCTCCTTCCCACCGCCGTGCATTCGCCCGAAGCGCCGTGCAGAGTCGCCGCAACTCGCGTATCTCCGCCCCATGCAGCCCATGCTTCGTGCGGGCTTCTACAATGCGGGCCAACCCGGCGGTGGTTCTAGGCCCCGTTGACGCGCCCCCGTGCATCCGGCAGCGCTCGTTCGGCATCGCTGGCGATCGGCAGGGCGTCCCGGCCCGGGTCAACGCCCCGCATCGGGGGCAGGACCGTGCAAGGGGCAGGGTCGTGCGGGTTTTTCTGCCGGTCCACTGTGTAGGACCCGCCAACGTAGGACTCCAGCCAGAATGGCCGGTCATTCGGGTTCCTCTTGCATAGGCACCCGGGTCCACTGCGGGCTGTCACCCCCGACATTGCGCCCAATTTGCGTTTTTATTGAGCGATTTAAGCGGTTCTACGAGCCAGATCGCATCCGTTTCCGTTGGTTTGGCGGTTACGGGGCTGCGGTAGCTCTCACTGCCGATTTTGCATTCGCAGACTGGCGCTGCTGGAGAAGCCGCCCCCGACGCCAGAAAGCTCGTTGCTGCCGTTATCGGAGGGCAGAACTGCACATAAATGACCTACCGTGGCACTGGCCGATCATCAGCCGCGCCCTTTCTCTTGAGCATCGGTAGCATCGTCCTCGTCGTCGAGCAGCGAATGCAAGCTCCTATCGCAGTCGTCGAAATGCGATCCGAGTAGCAGACGTTCGGCCAAAGCAGTCCGCGCCTCTTGATCATCAGAGGCCGTGTAAGCGAGGTGCCCCAGACCAATAGCAAACCGCCGGCTCCTCAGATCAGGCGTTTCATGCGTTACCACACCAGTCAGCTTGATGTGGATACGCACCAAGCCGAACGCATCGACTCTCCCCGCAGCTATCGCATTGAAGTGAGTGTTTATCGGCACCCGCATAGTAGTCGGTGACTCAGTCAATTCATCGCCTTTAGAGACGCTCGCTTGATCTCCGACTTCCACCGCACCGTCGCCGACTTGGATTGTCAGAAGCAACTTCCTACTGGCAAAATGCACAGCATAGAAGCCGAGATGTAGCACGACCGAGGTATGAGGTGGTAGATCACTGCGGAAGAGAATCTCTCCACTGTTCCCTTTCATCCAGCATCCGACGTTTTCAATCCCATACCATCCAGTGACGAGAACAGAGCGGAGCGGGTGGACAGCATAGGTCCGGGAAAGTTGTTTCCCCAGCGCGAGGCTTCCGACCCAGAAGATTTCTCCCGACGGGAACAGCACCTCCGGCTTCGTATTCACACTTGCAGTTGTTCGGAGCTCCTCGACGTGACGCAGCAAGTCAGCGCCTACATCCCTCCAGGTTCGCGGCTTAAACCGCGCACGTATTTCCTGTTCTCGCGAGGCACGATAAACGGCGTCGAAAGCCATTCGGCGTATGACTTCGATCCCGTGACGTAGGTTTAGTGGATCAACATAGTCCACGAGGTCGCCGCCTACTTCCGGAATCGAGGCGGTGTTCGAGGCGATACAAGGTTTGCCTCGCGCCAAACTTTCCCCAACCGGTAAGCCCCACCCCTCTACAAAGCTAGGGAACAACGTAAAAAGCGAATGATCGTATAAGTCGTTTAGATCGTGATCAGAGAGATCATTGAAGATGTGGACACGATGATCAAGATACCGGGTCGTCTTCAACATCTCCATGAGGCTGGTAACCCGCCAGCCCGGTCTGCCGACGAAGACCAGGTCTGGGGGTGTGAGGCCCTCATCGATGAACTGCTGCCACGCCGCGACCAAGTATCCGTGATTTTTCCGTGCTTCAATCGTGGACACCATCATCGCGAACGGCCGACCCCGCAATCTCGAGAGAGGTGAAGTTCGCGTCACCATTGATGGAGAACGATTTGCTTCGATCGCCGTGAGAGCTGCAACGGGCCTGGTGGCTGGCGGCGTCCAGTCAGAATGTGCGAGTGGAACCGCGATAACTGGAATGGATCTTAGCCCCAATCCCGTGATGAAGCGCTTCACTTCCCGCGCGCTGTATTCCGAGATCGCTAACACAAAATCGAACACGGCAAGGCCGTCGCCCAAGGACAAGGTAAATTCATGCGGCAAGCCTTCGTCGCAGTATTGAGTATGTGTAATTGGTATTAGGTCGTAGACATACGCCCCGACCATTACACCCGACCGCTTCATGCTTGCATATCGACTCGCTACCGCGCCGTAGCCCCAAAAGGCGCCCAAGACGATGTAGGCGTGACCTGCACGCGGCAACACGGCTTCGGCACTCTGCCTTGCTGTGGCAACGAGTTCTTTCAGCTCACCGTGATCAACCGCGGATTGTTGGAGGCAGTTTACAATAGCTGTAATGTCTCCTTCTCTCATCTTCCATACGTAGGTCGAATCAGGTTCGTTTAGGACAAAGACATAGTCTAATGTTCGCTGCGCGAGGCCTGTGATATACTGAATGACGCCAATCTGAACTCTTTGGATGCCGGTTACCGTCTTATGAGCTTCGAGGAAACCGAGTAGGTCATCCAGCTCAACAAACACTGCATCGCCGACGAGGGTGCGTCGTCTCTGCACCGTTGCGTCGTTTATGGCATTTAGTTCACCCAGTAGAGTGAGCTCGTGACAGGCTTCACGCTGCCCAGTTCTCTCAAATAATTGGACAAAGAGCTTGACTGCATCACCCGTGTCGCCGCGGCGCTTGAGCAGATGCGCATAGTGCGTGCGACAATCGTCATCGCTAGGGTCGAGGTCAAGAGCACGTTTGTAGGCCTGGGCGGCCTCCGCCAGCTTAGCTTGTTCTTTCAAGGCGTGGCCGAGCTGAACCCATATCGCACAATCTTGGTCCCGCTCGTTCAAGTGCTGCCTGTAGAATCGTTCGGCATTCTTCCAGTCAGTTCTACCCCTTGCTGCATCGCCTTCCGCCGAGTAGCTTGTTGATCGGATTCGTATCTTGCGCCAGAAGGGCTGGATCATAAGAAGTCCCGCGTTTTTGTGTGTCGAGTTTGTTTGCCTGTGGACTATTACGCTCAGGTCCGACTTGGTGGCAAATAGACTTGGGTGATGTGGACAGACATAGCAGCGATGCAAAAGGAATTTGAGGAAATCACTGATGCGATCGGGGCCGGAACTCCGAACGCACTCCAGTACCAGAAGCTAGCCGGCTTGACGGTCGTGCCCGCTGGAGTTGAAGTGATGCACGGGCTTGATGCGTTCTCCCCTCGCTATGCCAAGGCGGCGATGGATCTCTACCTGACCATTCGTGGAGGCGAGAAGGTAGGCTACGAACCAGAACGGGATGAAATCGCAACGGTCGCACTTCCAGAAAACCTGTTTACAGGGCTCGTGCCCTGGAATTTTGGCGATCCAGCCTTGCTATCGGAATTTTTGCTGAGTTGGGGCCAAATGCTACGAGCACTGGACTTGAGACCAGGTGAGCCCTCCAAGGTGTTGGAATATGGCGCCGGAACCGGGCAGTTGCTGCTGATACTGGCACGCCTAGGGTTCGACGCGTATGGTGTTGACATCAATGCTAGCTCTATCGCTGCGGTGGAGGCTCAGGCCCGACAGATGAAGCTGCGCATCCGCATGGAACAGGCCGCATTTGGCGAGGGGTTCAACGGCGAACTTTTTGACCGCATCGTATTCTTCGAAGCGTTCCACCACGCATTTGATTTCATGGCTTTACTTGCACGCCTGCGGGGCCGTCTAAAGCCCGGCGGAAAGCTTATTCTTTGCGGCGAACCGATTATCCCTAGCCCGTCGAGCAGTATCCCGTATGCCTGGGGACCTCGGCTTGACGGCCTTTCTGCCTTCTGCATCCAGCGGTTCGGCTGGATGGAGCTGGGCTTCACTTGGCCGTTCCTCCGCGAGGCGATGCGCCGGAGCGGCTGGCAAGCGCACAGTCTACCCATGATGGGATGTGGCCGAGCCGATTGCTACGTAGCAACACCCGTGGAGCCTCTCAAGATTGGAGAGGCTTGGAGTTTTGAAGGTGGGGCCTCTAGTTCTGACTTCGCGCTCGAAGGCGGCTGGTCGGTTGGTGAAGGTAGCCACCGCTGGAGTGTGGAAACCGAAGCCTACATAATCCTACCGGCACATGAAGGCCTTGCTTTATCGGTCGAGATCGCTCTTCAGAATTATTTGCCGCTCACAAAACATGTAGCGATCAAGTGCGGGGATCAGGTTGTGACAGCCGTCATTGCCCCTGACACAGCGCGTTGCGAGATAAATCTCTTGCACTGTGTCGATGGGGTTATCTCCATCGAAAGCACTCTGCACTGCGTTTCAGACGTTGTGCCGGGCAGCGCCGACGCTCGGACGGTAGGTATAGCTCTGCTCAAAGTAACGGCGAGGCCTGTTGCCTCCCAACTGTGACATGACCAAGTTCGGCAGACTGGCAGGGCGCGAATGAGCGGTCGCCTAGGTCACATACCGCCCCTCAACATTCCATCTCTTTTGACATAACGTAAGCCACGCAGCGGAACTATAGAAAAGCGGGAGCTTCTGCCTGACGGTGAGTCATTTTAGGACGTGCCAAACCCTACTTGAAACGGGCTCCCGGACAAGGTGGTGTTCACAGCTCGTCGCGCGGACTCTAAATAAATCTCCTACTATCTCGGAAATATCCCTTGAATACTTGTCTGCCGTATTCGCCATCCCAAATACTCAGATGCGCGGTTTGCGCTTATAACTGCAACCACTGGTAGTTAACTCAGCATGTCAGCTCGCACCTTTGAGACTAGGTTTTGTTGACAAACTGGCTTCTAAGATCGACTGAGGCGTGATTCAAAGCTTCCTCTTGAGAGGAGTTAGGTTTGGCACGGCTGCTGATGAGCGACGACGAATGGGCGATCTTTGCTCCTTTTGTCATGAGCAATCGCTCTCGGGATGGACGGCCACCTCGCGATCACCGCCTGACGTAAACGGGATTTTCTGGATCACCCGCACCGGTGCGCAGTGGCGCGACCTATCGCAGACGCCATTGCCGACATCTCCTATGGTTGAGCCGCATCCCGAGAGGTCCGGATGGAACTGTCTCGCGGCAGCGGAAAAACCTTTGGGCCTTCCAGCTTCTTGAAAGCAAGGCTCGATGTTGGCGCGACGGACACGATATACTTGAATAACGCATCGGCGGAGCTGGTTGATGTGCTCTACTACGGAGAGGATGCGCCGGTAGAGAGTGCGACGCCGCTGTGTGGGACTTTGTTGCCTTGCCAGGAAGGCAATTCCTGTACTTGGGAGGTCTATTTAGCGACCTGGCATCACTCAGAAAGGATGGCAGGCCGGTTACGGTGTCGACTGCACAGTCGTGTGACGACTCTACCCGGGCAGACCGCGCGGCACGGTCCAGCCCGCGGGCACATCGCTAGCCGACCCGTTCGATCAGCGCCGCGATGCCTTGGCCCACGCCGATGCACATGGTTGCCACCGCCAGCTTCTGGCCGCGCTGCTCAAGGGCGCTGGTGGCCGTCATGGCCAGGCGCGCCCCGGACATGCCCAGCGGATGGCCAAGCGCGATCGCCCCGCCATGCGGGTTCACATGCTCCGCATCGTCCGGCAGGCCGAGCTGGCGCATCACCGCCAAACCTTGGGCGGCAAACGCCTCGTTCAGCTCGATCAGGTCGATGTCGGCGAGCTTCAATCCGGCACGCGCCAGCAGCTTGCGGGTTGCCGGTTCCGGACCCATGCCCATGATCCGCGGCGCCACCCCGGCCGTGGCCATGGCGACGATCCGGGCGCGCGGCGTCAGGCCGTGCTTCACCGCGGCTTCCTCGCTCGCGATGATCAGCGCCGCGGCGCCGTCGTTGACGCCGGACGCGTTGCCGGCCGTCACCGAGCCGCCCTCCTTGCGGAACGGCGCCTTCAGCTTGGCTAGCGCCTCGAGCGTGGTCTCCCGCGGATGCTCGTCGCGGCTCACCACCGTCTCGCCCTTGCGGGTCTTGATGGTGACCGGCGTCAACTCCCGCTCGAAGAAGCCGGAGGCCTGTGCCGCAGCCGCGCGCTGCTGGCTGCGCAGGGCGAAGGCATCCTGGTCAGCGCGGCTGATCTGAAAGTCCTGCGCGACGTTCTCCGCCGTCTCCGGCATGGACTCGACGCCATACTGCGCCCTCATCAGCGCGTTGACGAAACGCCAGCCGATGGTCGTGTCGTGGACCTCGATCTGGCGGCTGAACGCCTCGGCCGCCTTGCCCTGCACGAAGGGTGCGCGCGTCATGCTCTCGACGCCACCGGCAATCACCAGCTCGGCATCGCCAGCCCGGATGGCGCGCGCCGCCGTGCCCACCGCATCCAGGCCCGAGCCGCAAAGCCGGTTGATGGTGGCCGCCGGGATGCTGGTCGGCAGCCCCGCTAGCAACAGCGCCATGCGCCCCACGTTGCGGTTGTCTTCCCCGGCCTGGTTGGCGCAGCCGTAATACAGGTCGTCCACCGCTTCCCAGTCCACCCCGGGATTGCGCTCCTTCAGCACGCGCAGCGGTATGGCGCCCAGGTCGTCGGTCCGGACGTCCTTCAATGCCCCGGCATAGCGGCCGATCGGGGTGCGGACGAAGTCGCAGATGAATGCCTCGACCATGATGCCGTTCCTTCCACTCTTGAACCGGTTGACACGGTCCCTGTTTGCCAGGCGAGTCTTGCCTCAACTGGAGGAGACCGCAAGCCATGTCGGACGTAGGCAAGCTTCGCGCGGAACGCAGCGCGGCGGCGATGTGGGCAGGCGATGCCGCCAGCCAGGGGCTCGGCATGGTGCTGGAGGATATCGGACCCGGCCTGGCCCGCATGGCCATGGTGATCGAGCCGCGGATGCTGAACGGCCACGGCATGTGCCATGGCGGCTTCATCTTCACCCTCGCCGACAGCGCCTTCGCCTTCGCCTGCAACAGCCGAAACCAGCGGGCGGTGGCGCAGACCTGCACCATCACCTACCTGAACCCGGCCCGGCTCGGGGAGCGCCTGGTGGCGACCGCGCAGGAGCTGGCGGTCGCCGGCCGCTCCGCGCTGTATGACGTGCGGGTGCAGACGGCCGGGCGCGTGGTGGCGGAGTTTCGCGGCCAGTCCCGCCTGATCGGTGGTGAGGTCGCACCGTGATCGGGCTGGACCCGATCGAGGATGCCTCGCGCGACGAATTGGCGGCATTGCAGACGCAGCGGCTCGCGGCCACGTTGCACCAGGTCTATGCGGCCGTGCCGCATTATCGGCGCGCCTTCGATGCGGCGGGCGTGCATCCGGACGATTTCCGCGACTTGGCGGACCTGCGGCGCTTCCCCTTCACAGTGAAGACGGATTTGCGGGACAACTACCCGTTCGACCTGTTCGCCGTGCCGCGGGCCGAAGTTGCGCGGATACACGCCTCCTCCGGAACGACGGGCAAGCCGGTCGTGGTCGGCTACACCGCGGCCGACCTCGAAATGTGGGCCGGGGTGGTGGCCCGATCGCTCTACGCCGCGGGGGCACGCCGGGGCATGACAATGCACAATGCCTACGGCTACGGCCTGTTCACAGGCGGGATGGGCATCCATTCCGGGGCAGAGCGGCTGGGATGCACGGTCGTCCCGGTGGGCGGCGGCATGACCGAGCGGCAGGTGCAGCTCATCACCGATTTCCGGCCGGAGATCATCACCGTCACCCCGTCCTACATGCTTGCGCTGCTGGACGAGTTCGTCCGGCAAGGCCTCGACCCGCGGCAAAGCTCACTGAAGATCGGCATCTTCGGTGCGGAGCCCTGGACCAATGCCATGCGCTCGGAGATCGAACAGGCGTTCGGGCTGGATGCGGTCGACATATATGGCTTGTCGGAGGTCGTGGGCCCCGGCGTAGCGCAGGAATGCGTGGAGACGAAGGATGGCCTGCACATCTGGGAGGACCATTTCTACCCGGAGGTGATCGATCCGCTCACCGGCGACGTCCTGCCGGACGGCGAAACCGGAGAGCTGGTGTTCACCTCGCTGACCAAGCAGGCAACGCCGATTATCCGCTATCGCACGCGCGACTTGACGCGGTTGCTGCCCGGCACCGCCAGGCCGGGCTTTCGCCGGATGGAAAAGGTCACCGGGCGGTCGGACGACATGATCATCCTGCGCGGCGTCAACGTCTTCCCGACTCAGATCGAAGAGATCCTGCTGGCGACGGAGTGGTGTGCCGGGCATTTCCAACTCGAGTTGCTGCGGGAGGGCCGCATGGATTCGATGGTGGTCCATGCTGAGGCGCGTGTCGCCGCATGGGATGGCGACGGGCTGACGAAAGCCGCAGCCGGTGTGGCGCAGCAGATCAAAGGCCAGATTGGGATCACCGCCCTTGTGGTCGCCGAGCCGCCGGGCAGCCTGGAGCGGTCGGTCGGGAAGGTGCGGCGGGTCATCGACCGCCGCACCAAGCCATGACCCTTCGGTCCGTCAGGCAGGTATCGCCGGCGCCTTTCGTGCCACATCGGCGCTGACGTATTCCTTGTCCAGCACCAGCTCGAACATCAGCAGGGATCGTCCGGTGGCGACGTAGTCGACGCCGAACTCGAAGCGGGTGCCGTCGGGGATCCCATCGATATTCGTGTCGATGACGCATTGCCACGCCAGCCCGCCAGGCACGGCGGGAAGGGTGAACGGCACGCCGTCATGGTAGGAGTTCATCACCACCAGCACCGTCGCGTCCGAACCCCGGCGGCGGATGCCGCTGACCTGGGCGCGGCCGTCCAGCAGGATGCCGACGCAGCGGGTGTTCTCGTCATCCCATGCCTCCTGGTCCATCTCCTCGCCAGTCGGCTTCATCCAGGTCACATCCCGGATACCCAACTCCTCGTTCCACTCGGCCGTCAGGAAGCGGGAACGATGCAGCAACGGCAGACGGCGGCGCAGGGCGTTCAGGTGGGAGACGAAGTCCACTAGGTGCTGGCCCTTTTCGTGCAGGTCCCAATTCAGCCAGCTTATCTCGTTGTCCTGGCAGTACGCGTTGTTGTTGCCATTTTGCGTGCGGCCGAACTCGTCGCCGGCCAACAGCATCGGTGTGCCGCGGGACAGCAGCAACGTGGCCAGCATGTTCTTGATCTGCCGCTCGCGTACGCCGTTGATGGCCGGATCGTCGGTCGGCCCTTCGGCGCCGCAATTCCAGCTCTCGTTGTTGCTGTTGCCGTCCTTGTTGTCTTCGCCGTTGGCGTCGTTGTGCTTCTCGTTGTACGAAGCCCAATCGTTCAGCGTGAAGCCGTCATGCGCCGTCAGGAAGTTCACGGACGACCAGGCCGGACGACCACGATGGTTGAAGAAATCGCTGCTGCCGGTGAACCGCGTGGCAAGGTCCTTGATCTTGCCCTCGTCACCCTTCCAGTAGGCACGCACGTTGTCGCGGTAGCGGTCGTTCCACTCCGCCCAGCCGGGTGGGAAGCCGCCGACCTGGTAGCCGCCTGGGCCGCAATCCCATGGCTCCGTGATCATCTTGACCTGGCTCAGCACCGGATCCTGGCCCACGGCACGCAGGAAGCCGCTCTCCTGGTCGAAGCCATACGTCTCCCGCGCCAGGATGGTGCCGAGATCGAAGCGGAAACCGTCGACCCGCATCTCCGTCACCCAATAGCGCAGGCTGTCCATCACCATCTGGATCACACGGGCATTCGACAGGTTGACCGTGTTGCCGGTGCCGGTGTCGTTGATGTAGTAGCGCTTCTGGTCGGGCAGCAGCCGGTAGTAGCTGGCGTTGTCGATGCCCTTGAACGACAGGGTCGGCCCTTTTTCATTGCCCTCGCAGGTGTGGTTGTAGACCACGTCCAGAATCACCTCGAGCCCGGCCTCGTGGAACCGGCTCACCATTTCCTTAAACTCGGAGAAGGCGAAATCCGGCACGCTGGCATACCGGCGGCTGGGGGCGAAGAAGGCGAGGGTGGAATATCCCCAGTAATTCACCAGCCCCTTGTCCATCAGGTAGCTGTCATCGGCGAACATGTGGATGGGCAGCAGCTCCACGCTGGTGACGCCCAGGCGTTTGATGTATCGGATCACGTCACGGTTGGCGAGCCCGCGGAACGTACCACGCAACTCCTCCGGCACCGCGGGATGTAGCTGGGTATACCCCTTGACGTGCGTCTCGTAGAGCACTGTCCGGTCCCACGGCACGCGCGGGGCGCGGTCGTCGCCCCAGGTGAAGGCCGGGTCGATGACGCGGCCCTTTGGCATGAACTTGGCGCTGTCCCGCGTGTCGAAGGTGGTGTCCTCCTCCCCCATGACGTAGCCGAACAGCTCGGGCGCCCAGGTGATCTGCCCGACCACGGCCTTGGCATACGGGTCCAGCACCAGCTTGTTGGGGTTGAACCGATGGCCGTTCTCCGGCTCGTACGGCCCGTGCACGCGGTAGCCATATACCGTTCCGGGACGTGCGTCCGGCAGGAAACCGTGCCATATCTCGTTGGTGTATTCCGGCAGGGCGACGCGCCCGATTTCGGTCTCGCCACTATCGTCGAACAGGCACAGCTCGACCTTGGTCGCGTTGGCGGAGAACAGGGCGAAGTTCACACCCAATCCGGTCCAGGTTGCCCCCTGCGGGAATGGGCGGCCCTCCTCGATGCGGATGCTGCTGGCCTGACTCATTCTGATGTCCCATGGATGATCGGGCAGGAAGCGTTTGGCAGGCCGCAAGGTTCCTTGAAGCCGTGCTTCGAAGCCGGTCTCCGGCGCAGCCGAACCCCTAGCGCCGGAGCACCTGCAACGGGTGGCGGCACTCCCACCCCAGTCGCTGCAACTCCGGCAGGTCATCCTCGGCCGCGGGGTATCCCAGGCAGAGATAGCCGATGAACGCCCAGCCCGATGGTACGTCCAGGGCGGCCGCAACCGCCGCCGGGTTCAGGATCGACACCCAGCCCAGCCCCAGCCCCCGGGCCCTGGCCGCGAGCCAAAGCGTGTGGATGGCCAGCACGGCCGAATAGGCGGTGGTCTCCGGCATCGTGCCGCGTCCCAGGCCGCCGCCCTGCTGCGGATCCGGGTCGGCGAACACGGCCAGGTGGCAAGGCGCCTCATCCAGCCCGGCCAGTTTCAGGCGGGCATACTCCGTCCCTCGACCGGCATGTTGGCGATCCAGCGCATCGGCGTTGCAGGCGGTGAAATCCGCCCGGATCGCCGCCCGGCGCGCCGGGTCGTCGACCTGGACGAACCGCCAGGGCTGGCTCAGCCCGACGGAGGGGGCAAGTGCGACGACGGCAAGCAACTCGTCCAGCCATCCTGGCGGCAGCGGATCGGGACGGAAATGCCGCACGTCCCGTCGCCAGCGGAACAGTTCCAGCAACTGCCCGCGGAATGCCACGTCGAACACCGCCATCCTGCGGGCTTACGTGGCCACCACCGGACCGGGCGTCGCGGACGGCATGGTTGCTGTGGTTCGGGCCCATACGCTGTCGGGACCGGCAAGCAGCAGCGCGATGCAGCCCGTCCATCCTGTCTGGTGGGAGGCGCCCAGGCCACGGCCGGTGTCGCCATGGAAATATTCGTGGAACAGCAGGTGGTCGCGGAAGTCCGGATCGTTCTGCGATGCGGCGTCGTCGCCCAGGAACGGCCGCCTGCCATCCGGACCACGCAGGAACAGCGCCTTCAGCCGATCGGCCAGCATCCGCGCGACCCCGTCCATCGACAGCATCTGGCCCGATCCCACCGGGCATTCCACCTTGAAATCATCGCCGTAATACCGGTGGAACTCCCGCAGGCTGTCCACCAGCAGGATGTTCACGGGCATCCACACCGGGCCGCGCCAGTTCGAATTGCCGCCGAATGCGTGGGAGGTGCCTTCGCCCGGCTCATACCCGATGCTGAACCGGCCTTCGCTGACGGTGAGCACGTACGGATGGGCCTCGTGGTATTTGGACAGCGCCCGCACGCCGTAGGGTGACAGGAACTCGGCCTCGTCCAGCATCTGCCGCAGCAGCATCTTCATCCGGTGGCCGCGCAACAGGGACAGCAGGTGCCGCTCGCCGGTACCCTGCTCCGTCCAACGGGAGATCAGCGCCGCCAGGTCGGGCCGGTCGTTGAGGAAGTATTGCAGCCTTTCACTGAACGAGGGCAGGGCCTGGAACGCCCGGCTGCCGATGACCTCGACCGCGAAGAGCGGGATCAATCCCACGATCGAGCGCACGCGCAACGGGATGGCCTGGCCGTCGGGCAGGTGCAGCACATCGTAGAAGAACTGGTCCTGCTCGTCCCACAGGCCGATGCCGCCGGCCTTGGTCATGGCCTCGGCGATATAGAGGAAATGCTCGAAGAACTTGGTCGCCATGTCCTCGTAGGCATCGTCCTCGATGGCGAGTTCCAGTGCGATACGCATCATGTTCAGCGTGAACATGGCCATCCAGGCGGTGCCGTCCGACTGGTCGATGATGCCGCCGGTGGGCAGCGGGTGCGAACGGTCGAAGATCGTGATGTTGTCCAGGCCCAGGAAGCCGCCCTGGAACAGGTTGCGGCCGCTGTCGTCCTTGCGGTTCACCCACCAGGTGAAGTTCAGCAGCAATTTGTGGAACGCCATTTCCAGGAACTTGCGGTCCGCCTTGCCGGTCATGGCGCGGTCCATCTGGAACACGCGGATCACGGCCCAGGCATGCACTGGCGGGTTCACGTCGCCGAACGCCCATTCATAGGCGGGCAACTGGCCGTTCGGATGCATGTACCGCTCGCGCATCAGCATCAGCAACTGCGCCTTGGCGAAGGCCGGGTCGATCAAGGCGAAGGTGACGGTGTGGAACGCCAGGTCCCAGGCAGCGTACCAGGGATATTCCCAGCTATCCGGCATGGAAATGACGTCGGAGTTGTCCAAATGCCGCCAATCGGCGTTGCGCCCCTCCTTCCGTTCTGCCGGCGGGGAAGGCTGCCCGGGATCGCCGTCCAGCCAACGGCGCACGTCCAGGGCGTAGAACTGCTTCGACCACAGCATCCCCGCCAGCGCCTGGCGTTGCACGGCCCGGGCATCGGCATCCGGCATGTCGCGTTGCAAGGCCGCGTAGAACGCGTCGGCGTCGCCCCGGCGGCTCTCCATCACGGCATCGAACCACGCGAAGGCGTCGTCCGTGGTCTCCGGCCGCAGCCGCAGCCGCAGCCGCGTCTGGCCCCCGGCAGGGATTTCGACGCGCAGATGGGCGGCGCATTTCGTGCCGCGCCGCAACGGATTGATCGCGGTGCGATCGCCGTTCACCACGCAGTCGTTGATGCCATCCTTGAACGGGCCCGGCATCTTGCTGCCGTAGATCCGGTTGTAGTTCGTCTCGTTCTCGCAGAAGAGCCACTCGGCGCCTGGGGCATCCACCTCGCAGATGCGCACCCGGGCGAGCGCCGGATGCGTCGCGCGGATCTTCGTGCCTTCCAGCACCATGGCCGGCTTCGGTCGGCCCGGCACCCAGGTCCAGGTGTTGCGGGACCAGAATTGCGGCAGGATGTGCAGCGGCGCGGCGTCCGGCCCGCGATTGTGCACCGTGACCTGCATCAGGATATCGTCGGTCGACGCCTTGGCGTATTCGACCTCCACGTCGAAGTAGCGGCGCTCGTTGAACACGCCGGTGTCGATCAGCTCGAATTCCCGGTCGGCCACGCCGCGGGCGCCGTTCACCTCCACCAGCCGTTCGTAGGGAAAGGCGGCCTGCGGGTATTTGTAGAGCATCCGCATGTACGAATGCGTCGGCGTGCCATCCAGGAAGTAGTACAGCTCCTTTACGTCCTCGCCATGGTTGCCCTGCGCGTTGGTGAGGCCGAACAGCCGTTCCTTCAGGATCGGGTCGTGCTCGTTCCACAGCGCCAGGCTCAGGCACCAGCGCAGCTTGTCGTCGGCGAAGCCGGCGATCCCGTCCTCGCCCCAGCGATAGGCGCGGCTGCGCGCCTGGTCATGCGGCAGGTAGTCCCAGGCGGTGCCGCCGGGGCTGTAATCCTCCCGCACCGTGCCCCATTGCCGCTCGCTGAGGTAGGGACCCCAGCGGCGCCAATCCTCGCCCCGCTGGGTGGCGAGCAGACGGCGGCCCTCCGCCGTGTCGAAGAGTGGATCAGGGTCCATCAGGTGCTCCCAGCATGGCTTCGATACGGATCAGCTCGCCCAGCGACCAGGCCTGGAACGGGCAACCACCGGGCGTGTGAGGGGCATCGCCATCCGCCACTTCCGACAGGTGGCCGAGACCGGTGGTGCGAAGCTGGGCATGCAGCGGTGGCAGGAACCGCGCCCGCCCCTCCGCCCGCGCCTCGGGGGTGTTGCCCCGGCTGGCCAGCCATGCGGCCACGAACGGCCCCAGCAGCCAGGGCCAGACGGTGCCCTGGTGGTAGGCTGCGTCCCGCTCCGCCGGGCCGCCGCGATACTGCGCGCGGTAATCCGGATCGTCCGGCGCCAGGGTCCGTAGCCCGAGCGGGGTCAGCAGCGAGCGCTCCGCCAACGCCACGACTCCCGCCACCTGGCGCGGCGTGAGCACGGGGATCGGCAGCCCGCCGGCAGCCAGTACCTGGTTGGGCCGGACCTGCCGGTCCCTGGCCCCCGGCACGCCATCGGCGTCCAGCACGTCGATCAGCCCGCCCGTGTCCTTGTCGGGGAACAGCGTCATCACGCTGTCCCGCGCCCGCAGCGCCGCCGAGACCCAGCGGTCGCCGCCCGGCCATTGGCCGGCGATCGCCAGCGCGTTCACCCAGAGCGCCTGCACCTCCACGGGCTTGCCGATCCGCGGGGTGACGACATGGTCCCCGGTCTTGGCGTCCATCCAGGTGAGTTGCACGCCGGGCACGCCGGCGCGCAGCAAGCCGTCCTGCGGATCCAGGCCGATGCCGAACCGGGTTCCGGCGCCGTAACCCTCCAGGATGGCGGTCGCCGCCTCGCGCAGCCGGGCCGTCACGGCGCGGGAGGCGCCCCCCGCGCCGATCAGTTCGTGCACGGCGACGATGAACCACAGTGAGGCGTCGACCGCGTTGTATTCGGGTGGAGAGCCGCCGTCCGGGAACCGGTTGGGCAGCATGCCCTCGCTGACATGGCCGGCCCAAGACAGCAGGATCTCCGCCGCCTCCTGCAAGCGGCCGCGTGCGATCAGCAATCCGCGCAGCGCGATGAAGCTGTCGCGGCCCCAGGCGGTGAACCAGGGGAAGCCGGCCAGTACCGTGGGTCCGGCCTCGTCCTGCACCAGGTACGAGTCGGCGGCCACGTCACGCGCCGGCCGGCCGCGCCGTTGACGTTCGGCGGCCTCCAACCCGGCCAGCGGCGTCGTCCCGGGGGTTCCGGCGCGCAGGACCAGCACTGCCTCCGTCGTGGACTGCCAGGTGAGCAGGCCGGGGCTGGCGAGGTCCTCGCCATCGTCCATGCCGCGTTCGACCTCCACGGCGTAGCTGAACCGGCGATACCAGTCGGGCGCGTCCGCCCAGGTGAAGTTGCCCCGCGCCGTCACGGCCGGCACGCCGGGATACGGCTGCCAGACCAGCGCCCCCGCATCATGCCGGGTGGTGAAGTCGAATGCCGGGTTCTCGTGGTGCAGGGCGTGGTAGTCGCGGCCCGACAGCAGCGGGCGTGCGGTCAGGTGGAACGGCTCGGCCGCCGACCAGCGCAGTACGGCCTCCTGCGTCGCGCGGGATACGAAGATGTCCTGCCGGATGGTTCGCCCGTCGGGCAGGGCGAACTGCCAGGACGGCCAGGGCAGGGAGGTGAACGATGCGATGCGCCACCGCCCGTCCGGAAAGGCCGACCCGCCCAGATAGGCCTGGCTGCTGAGCGCGGTCCGGCCACCTGGCGTTTCCGCGAACACCTCGAGCCCGTTGACCAGGACGAAACGCCCGGCGGCGTTAGCCGCCAGCAGCAGCGCGTGGTAGCGCCGGGTCCGGATCAGCCCCGCCGTGCCGGACGCGAACCCGCCGCCCCCGTCCGCCTCAAGCCATTCCGCATCCAAGTCCATGCCGGCTCCGCCCTGGGAAGGGCAGGATGCCCGTGACGCAGGCTAGCCGCAAAACGCCGCCGCGGTCAGCCCCGCACGTCCATCGCAGAGCGCAGCCCGTCGCTGACCATGTTGAAGCAGATCGAGGTTGCGAAGATGCACAGCCCCGGCAGCATCGCGGTCACCGGCTGCGTGTAGATCGCCGTGCGCAGCGTATTCAGCATCAGCCCCCATTCCGGCTCCGGCGGCTTGGTGCCGAGTCCGAGGAAGGACAGCCCGGCGGCGAGGATCATGGACACGCTGATCAGGCTGGTGGCGTAGACGAAGATCGGCCCCAGCACGTTCGGCAGCACGTGGACGCGCACGATGGTCATGGCACCGGCGCCGCTAGCCCGCGCCGCCTCGACATAGTCCAGGTTGCGCACGCCCGCCGTCACCGTCTCGGCCACGCGGATGATCTGCGGCACGAACACCAGGGTGAGCGACAGGATGGCGTTGCCGATCCCGGCACCCAGGGCGCCGCTGATCGCCACGGCGAGCAGGACGGAGGGGAAGGCATAGAACACGTCCGTCGTGCGCATGATCAGCATGTTGACGAAACCGCCGGCAAACCCCGCGATCACCCCCAGCAGGCCACCGATGAAGAAGGAGAGCACGACCGGCGTGATGCCGATCGCCCATGACAGCCGGCCGCCGTACAGCAGCCGCGTCAGCATGTCGCGCCCCAACTCGTCGGAGCCGAGCGGATAGCCCGGGAATCCGGCCGGCCTCAGGCGCCGCAGCATGGAGGTCTGGTACGGGTCGTGCGGCGCCAGCAGGGGGGCGAACGCGATGGCCAGCAGCATCAGCACCAGCAGGCCGCCGAACGCCAGCGTCACCCAGTCGCGCGACAGCCGCCGGCCGACGCCGCCCCAATAGCCGCGGCTGCGGCGTTGCACGGGCGCGGCCATGCCGATCGCGGTGGCGCTCATGCCCGTCTGATCCGCGGGTCCAGCATGGTCTGCACCACATCCACCACCAGATTCACGGCCACGAAGAACAGCGCCAGCACCAGGATCGTGCCCTGCAGCACCGGGATGTCGCGCTGGAAGATCGCGCTGTTCAGCAGCAGGCCAGTGCCGGGCCAGCTGAACACCGTTTCCACCAGGATCGAGCCGCCCATCAAGTAGCCGAGCTGCAACCCCATCACCGACAACGCGCCCGGCGCGGCGTTGCGCGCCACGTGCCAGAAGATGCCGCCGCGCAGCATGCCCTTGCCGCGCAGGGTGTTGACGAAGTCCTGGCCCAGCACCTCGGCCACGATGCCGCGCACCGTGCGGGTGATGATCCCCATCGGGATCACGCTCAGCGTCACGGCCGGGAGCAGCAGGAATTCGAAATGCCCCCAATCCCACACCCAGTCGGAATTGCCGCCCGGCCCGGCGCCCATCGCCGGCAGCCAGCCCAGCAGCACGCTGAATACCACCACCATCACCATGCCCAGCCAGTAATGCGGCACGGACACCCCCGCGACCGCGAAGGAGGTCGCCGCCCGGTCGACCCAGCTGCCGCGCGCGGCGCCGGCCAGGCTGCCGAGCACCACCCCCAGGGTGAACCCGATCAACGAGGCGACCAGTGCCAGGCGCAGCGTGTTCACCAATGCCACGGAGAGGTCGGACCAGACGGAGCGGCCAGTCGCCAGCGACTTGCCGAGGTCCCCCGTCGCCACATGGCCGAGCCACAAGCCGAACTGGATCGGCAACGGCCGGTCCAGCCCGTAATCGTGCTTGATCTGGTCCACCACGTCCTGCGGCGCATCGGCCGGCACGATGGCGTTCACCGGGTCGCCTGGCGCGATATGCACGAGCATGAAGCATACCAGGCTGACCGCGAGTGCGATCGGGATGGCGTAGCCGAGCCGACGAAGGATGTACAGCAGCATCAGGCAGCCTCCGCCACGCGGTCCGGCACCCGAACGCATCGTGCGGCACGGCTGGGCGCCGGATGCCGCGGGGCGGGTACCACCGGCAGGCAGGCAGGCTCGGTATACGGGCAGCGCGCGGCGAAGGCGCATCCCTGGGGCGGATGTTCCAGGTTGGGCGGGGACCCGGGGATCGTGGTCAGCCGCGTGCCGCGGGCGCCCGCATGCACGGTGGCGCCCAGCAGGCCCTGCGCGTAGGGGTGCAGCGGCTCCCGCATCACGGCCGCAACCGGGCCTTCCTCGATGAACCGGCCGGCGTACATCACGGCGATGCGGTCGGCGACCTCGCCGGCGACGCCGAGGTCGTGGGTGACGAAGATCATCCCCATGCCGAGCTCCTCCTGCAGGCGGCGCAGCAGCAGCAGGATCTGGATCTGGACGGTGGCGTCCAGCGCGGTGGTCGGCTCGTCGGCCAGCAGCAGGCGGGGGCGGCACGACAGTGCGATGGCGATCATCGCGCGTTGCCGCAAGCCGCCGGACAGTTCGTGCGGGTAGGCTTCCAGCCGGCGCCTGGCGGAAGGGACCTGCACCAGTTCCAGCAGGTCCAGGGCGCGGCGGTCGGCGTCCGCCCGGCCGATCCGCTCGTGCCGCTGGATGGTCTCGCGAATCTGGCGCCCGACGGTGAACACCGGGTCGAGCGCGGTCATCGGTTCCTGGAAGATCATCGAGACGACGCTGCCGCGGATATCGGCCAGCTTGCGCTCGCTGGCGCCGACCACGTCGTGGCCGCCGACCCGCACCGTGCCGGACATCACCGTGCGCCGGGGCGGGTTCAACCGCATCAGCGCGCGCAGCGTCACCGACTTGCCGGAGCCGCTTTCGCCCAGGATGCACAGCGTCTCCCGCGGGGCGAGGTCGAAATCCACGCCTCCCACCGCGTGCACCGTGGCATCGCGGGAGACGAAGCGCACCGTCAGGTCGCGGACATGCACCAGGGGCTCGGTCACGCCGCGAGCGCCCGGGCATGGCTGTGGCCGCTGGCCGGCTGCACGGCCAGGCAGGCCGTCGCATGCTCCCCGCCCAGCAAGGGCGGCACGGTGTCGGCGCAGACCGGCTCGGCGATCGGGCAGCGGGTGCGGAAGCGGCAGCCGGAGGGCGGGTTCACCGGGTTGGGTGGGTCGCCGGCCAACGGCGGCGTGGTCCGGCGATTGCCCGGGTCCATGGAGGGCCGGCTGTCCAGCAGGGCTGCGGTGTAGGGGTGCCGGGCGCCCCCGTAGATCGCCTCCACCGGGCCGATCTCGGCGACCCGGCCCAGATACATCACCAGCACGCGGTCGGACACGAACTGCACCACGTTCAGGTCGTGGCTGATGAACACGTAGGTGAGGCCGAACTGCGCCTTCAGGTCGACCAGCAGGTTCAGCACCTGCGCCTCCACCGATTTGTCCAGGGCGGAAACCGGCTCGTCCAGGATGAGCAGCCGCGGCTGCAGGGCAAGCGCGCGGGCGATGTTCACGCGCTGACGCTGCCCGCCGGACAGCTCGTGCGGGAACCGCCGGGCGAACTGGCCCGGCTCCAGCCCCACGGCCGCCAGCAGGTCGGCGGCCCGGGCCACCGCGGCGCCGCGGGCGACGCCATGGACCTGCGGGGCGAAGGCGATGCTCTCGCCCACCGTCAGGCGCGGGTTCAGCGAGGAATAGCTGTCCTGAAACACCATCTGCACCTGGCGGCGATAGTCCTTCATGCCGATGCCCCCGACGCTGGCAGCGCCGGGTCCGACCGCCAGGCCATCGAAGATCACCTCGCCTCCGGTCGGCTGCATAAGCTGCATGATGAGGCGCGACGTGGTGGATTTGCCGCAGCCGGACTCGCCCACGATGCCGAGCGTCTCGCCCTCGTAGACAATGAAGGACACGTCGTCCACGGCCCGGACCGCCCCGGCGCTGCGGCCCAGGAATCCGGTGGTGAGCGCGAAATGCTTGGTCAATCCCCTGACCGTCAGCAGGGGCTGGCCGCTGATCTCCCGCCTGTGTCCCGCCGTGTCCATCGCGGCCGATCCCCATCGCTGCCGGCGGGCAGGGTGCAAGACCGGTGCCACAGCCGCTCCCCTTGAACTACGGCAGGCCGGCGTTACGGTGGCGCGGGATCAAGGGGGCGGCACCATGGCGGACGCGCAAGTCGGCGGAGACCTGCTGTACACGGTGGAGGGTGGCATCGGCCGCGTGACCTTCAACCGCCCACAGGCGCGCAACGCGATGACGTTCGCCATGTACGACCGGCTGGCGGCGATCTGCGAGGAGGCCGGAGCCGACCCGTCCATGCGCGCCCTGGTGCTGACCGGCACCGGCGAGAAGGCGTTCGCCTCCGGCACCGACATCTCGCAGTTCCGCGAGTTCAAGACGCCGCAGGACGCGCTGGACTATGAACAGCGCATCGACCGGGTGCTGACCGCGCTGGAACGCTGCCCGATCCCGACCATTGCCGTGATCGCCGGGGCCTGTACGGGCGGCGGCGCCGGCATGGCCGCCGCCTGCGACCTGCGTGTGGCGACCCGGGCTTCCCGCTTCGGCTTCCCGGTCGCGCGGACGCTGGGCAACTGCCTGTCGATCTCCAACTACACCCGGCTCTCCGCGCTGGTCGGCCCGGCGGCCGTGAAGGACATGGTCTTCACCGCCCGCCTGCTCGGCGCCGACGAGGCCAAGGCGGTGGGCTTCATCAACGAGGTGGTGGAGGACCGCGCCGCCCTGGATGCGCGCGCCGACGAGCTGGCCAAGACGGTTGCGAGCATGGCGCCGTTGACCCTGCGCGCCACGAAGGAGGCGCTCTACCGCATCCGGGAGCGCTCGCGGCCCGAGGAAGGCCACGACCTGATCGTCATGTGCTACATGAGCAACGATTTCCGCGAGGGGCTGGACGCGTTCCTCACCAAGCGGACACCGAACTGGACCGGCAAATGAGCCAGGGCATCCCGACCCTTGCCGTAGAGGCCGCCGTCGCGACCATCCAGCTCAACCGCCCCTCCGTGCACAACCGGATGGAGCCGGAAGACCTGTCCGAGCTGCGCCGCCTGCTGGGCGTGGTGGAGGCGGACCCGTCCGTGCGCGTCCTGTTGCTGACCGCGACCGGCAAGTCGTTCTCCTCGGGCTTCAACATCGGCAAGCTCAGCGGCGATGAGGGGGACCGCGGCGGCGACGGGTCGTTCGACAAGGTGGTGGACCTGGTCGAACGCTTCCCGATCGTCACTATCTGCGCGTTGAACGGCGGCGTGTACGGCGGCTCGACCGACCTTGCCCTGGCCTGCGATTTCCGCATCGGGGTCGAGGGCATGTCCATGTTCATGCCGGCCGCCCGGCTCGGGCTGCACTACTACGCAGGGGGACTGCGCCGCTACGTGTCCCGCCTGGGGCTGAATGCCGCCAAGACGCTGTTCCTGACGGCGGCGAAGCTGGACGCCGCGGAATTGCTGCGGATCGGCTACCTGACCGAGGTCGTGCCGGCGGAGCGGCTGATGCCGCGCGCGATGGAATTGGCCGGCGTGATCGCGGCCAATGCGCCGATCGCGGTCCAAGGCATGAAGCGGGCGTTGAACGACATCGCCCGCGGCGAGCCGGACCTGGCGCTGATCGCGGCCAACCAGAAGCGCAGCCGTGACTCGGCTGACCTGGTCGAAGGGCGCGCCGCCTGGCTGGAAAAGCGCGCGCCGCGGTTCACCGGCACCTGAGCCCCGTCCACAAGGAGCCCTCATGATCAAGTTCTACTACAGCCTGGCGCCCAACCCGATGAAGGTGGCGCTGTTCCTCGAAGAGGCAGCTCTGCCATACGAGGCCATCCCGGTCGATACGCGCAAGGGCGAGCAGTTCGCGCCGGAGTTCGCGGCGATCAACCCCAACAACAAGGTGCCGGCGATCGTGGACGGCGATGCCGCCGTGTTCGACAGCAACGCCATCCTGCTCTACCTCGGCGAGAAGACGGGACAGTTCATGCCGGGCGCGTCGGCCAAGGCGCGCGGGGGGCTGTTCTCCTGGATGATGTTCCTGGCCAGCGGCGTGGGGCCGTATTCCGGGCAGGCGGTGCATTTCCGGCATTACGCGCCGGCGGCGAACGAGTATGGCGCCACCCGCTACCTGTTCGAAGCCAAGCGCCATTATGGCATCCTGAACGCCCGGCTGGCCGAGCATGAATGGATGCTCGGCGCCGGATATACCATCGTCGACATGGCCCTGTGGGGCTGGGCCCGGATGGCACCCCGCGTCATGGGCACCGGCGATACGGACATGTCGGTCTGGGAGGAGTTCCCGCATGTCAAGCGCCTGATGGATGCCATCAACTCGCGCCCGGCAGCCGTAAGGGCCGAGGCACTCCGCGGCCGGCACGCGTTCAAGACGGAACTGGATGCGGAAGCCAAGCAGTACATGTTCCGCCATCTGGCAGGGGCCGTCGCCTAACGGGGCGGCTTAGTACCAGCCGTGTTTCTTCCAGAACCCGACGGCGTTGTCCGCGGACTGGTAGCGCTCTGCGACGTAGCGGATGCCGCCTTGCGCCTCCTCGACCGCGTTGCCGAAGGAGGCGGCGCCGTGGGGATTGAGGTGGTAGCTGGCCTTGGTGAGCTGGAACAGGCCGCGCGCGGTATCGACGTGGTTCGACGCACCGACCTTCCCACCTGATTCCCGCTGCATGAGGAAATGCAGGCCGGTTTCCCAGCTGTTCGGCACGCCTTCTTTCTGCATGGCGGTCTGCAACGCATCGTTCACTTCCTGCGGCGGTTCCGCAAGCGTGGCGGACGTGGGGTGCGAGGCGTGGGCGACGTGCTTGTGGAATGAGCCATGGTGCGCCGAAGCCTGGTGCCGGTGGCCGTGATGCGTCGCCGGGCCTGTGCCTGACACGCGGGTGACGGCGGTCGCAACCGGGGCGGGGTTGGAATCTGTCATCGAGGGGATTTTGGCCGGGCCGGGTTTCCCAGGGGTTAACGCGTTCCTACCGCCCCGGAAGCAGGAAGCTGAAGTCGCATCCCTCATCGGCCTGCGTCACGGTATCCAGATAGAGCTTCAGGTAGCCCCGCTCGCCGCCAGCCGGCCTCGGTGGCGCAGTCCAGGCGGCCCGCCGGCGGTCCAGCTCCGCCGCGTCGACCAGCAGGTCGATACGCCGTCCTGCCACATCCAGGCGGATCTCGTCGCCGGTCTGCACCAATGCCAACGGCCCGCCGGCCTGCGCTTCCGGCACCATGTGCAGCACGATCGTGCCGAAAGCCGTGCCGCTCATCCTCGCATCCGAGATCCGCACCATGTCCTTGACGCCTGCCCGTGCGAGTTTTTTCGGGATCGGCAGGTAGCCCGCCTCGGGCATGCCCGGGGCCCCGCGCGGCCCGGCATAGCGTAGCACCAGCACGTCCTCCGCGGTCACGTCCAGCGCCGGGTCGTCGATGCGCGCCGCCATGTCGTCCACGCCGTCGAACACGACGGCCCGGCCGGTATGCTGCAGCAAAGCCGGGGTGGCGGCGCCGAATTTGATGACCGCGCTGCCGGGGCACAGATTCCCGCGCAGCACCGCCATGCCGCCGACCGGGAAGACCGGATTGCCGCGGCTGCGGATCACGGTCTGTCCGGGCACATCCTCCGCCGCGTCCATCGCGTCCGCCAGCGTGCCGCCCGCCATGGTGCGCGCGGTGGCGTCCAGCAACGGCCGCAGCTCCCGCATCAGCTTCGGCACGCCGCCCGCCCAGTGGAAATGCTCCATGTAGTGCTCGCCGGTCGGCTTGAGGTCGATCAGCACGGGCACGTCGCGGCCGAGGCGGTCATACTCGTGCATATCCAGCTTGATGCCGCGGCGGCCGGCGATCGCGGCCAGGTGGACCAGGCCGTTGGTGGAGCCGCCGATCGCCTGCAGGACCACCTGCGCGTTGCGGAACGCGGCGGGTGTGAGGATATCGGCCGGCAGCCGGCCCGCCACCCCGATCGCGGCCACGGCGGCGGCGCCCGATTGCTCGGCGCAGCGGATGCGATCGGCGTGGGTGGCCGGGATCGCGGCGGATCCGGGCAGGGCCATGCCCAGCGCCTCCGCCAGGCACGCCATGGTGCTGGCGGTGCCCATGACCATGCAGGTGCCGGGCGTGGGAGCCAGGCGGCCGTTGATGGCGTCCATCTCCGCCTCGGTGAACTCGCCGGCCCGGTGCCGCGCCCAGAAGCGGCGGCAATCGGTGCAGGCGCCCAGCACCTCGCCCTTGTAGTGGCCCACCAACATCGGCCCGGTGACCAGTTGGACCACGGGGATGTCGAGGCTGGCCGCCGCCATCAGTTGCGCCGGCACGGTCTTGTCGCAGCCGCCCACCATCAGCACCGCATCCATCGGCTGCGCCCGGCACATCTCCTCCGTGTCCATCGCCGCCAGGTTGCGCAGGAACATGCTGGTGGGATGGGCGAAGCTCTCGTGGATCGAGACGGTGGGGAAGGCCATCGGCAGCCCACCCGCCAGCATCACGCCGCGCTTGGCCGCCTCCACCAGCTGCGGGACGTTGCCGTGGCAGGCGTTGTATGCGCTGGAGGTGTCGACGATGCCGACGATCGGGCGGGACAGCGCGTCGTCCGAATAGCCCATCGCCTTGATGAACGCCCGGCGCAGGAACAGGCTGAACCCGTCATCGCCGTAGCTCGTCAGCCCCTTGCGCATGCCGCGGGCGGGCTCGTTGGTCATGGTTGCCGCTTCCCCTCGCTATCCGTCGGGAGTTTATTGCACGCCGTATCGGACGTGCGGAGGAATTGGGCGATGATGAAGGACGCAATCTACGGCGGCGTGAATGCGGCGGTGCTCACCGCGATGCGGCCGGACTTCTCGGTCGACCTGGACCGGATGGCCGCGCACAGCAAGTGGCTGCTGTCCAATGGCTGTAACGGGCTGGGCATCCTCGGCACCACGGGCGAGGCGAACAGCCTGGGCGTATCGGAGCGGATCGAGGTCATGCAGGGCCTGGTCGCGCGCGGCTTGCCGCCAGCCCGCCTGATGCCGGGCGTCGGCACCCCCGCGCTGACCGACACCGTGCTGCTGGCGAAGACAGCCGCCGAACTCGGCTGCCCCGGCGTGCTGTGCCTGCCACCGTTCTTCTACAAGAACCCCAGCGAGGATGGCCTGTTCGCGTATTTTTCAGAGGTGATCCAGCGGCTCGGCACCGGGACCAAGATATACCTCTATCATTTCCCGGCGCAGTCGGCCGTGCCGTTCACCGTGTCCCTGATCGGGCGGCTGCTGAAGGCCTATCCCGGCACGGTCAAGGGCATCAAGGACAGCAGCGGCGACTTTGCCAACACCAGGAGCTACGTCGACCACTTCGCCAAGGACGGGTTCGAGGTCTATGCCGGCGATGACGGCGCCTTGCACGACCTGCTGAATGCAGGCGGCGCAGGCTGCATCACGGCGGCCTGCAACGTGGGCAGCGCCTGGAACGGGCAGGTCTACGCCAATTGGGACAACGAGGCCGGCAAGCAGGCGCAGCTAACCCTGGCGGCCATCCGAAAGGCGGTGACCTCGGCGGCGCTGATCCCGGGATTGAAGGCGTTGGTGGCCCGGCATACCGGCGACGAGGGCTGGAACGTCATGCGTCCACCCCACGTGCCGCTATCGGCCGAGGCGAAGGCAAAGCTGTTCGCGACGTTCGACGCGTGCGGGGTGACCTTGGCGAAGGCCGCGTAATCCAGGCCATGGGCCTCTGAGCCGTACCCTTGGCTCAGAGGCCTCTCTTGTCGGAAAGGCATCGTCCGGGTATCCGAATCCCGCGTCCTTCGTGCCTGGTCAGCGCCGACCGCCGAAGGCCAGGAGGCGAAAATCCGCTAACGCAACGGCGCGTGGTCCATTGATCAATGAACTTCGCCTGGAGTTCATCGGCACGCCCGCTCCGGGCGATGCGACGGCTGGCACGGGGCGGCAACCAAGGCGGACGGCCTCGCGGCGAAAGGGACAGGCTGCGTCGTCGTGCCTGACGGCGGAAGAGATCGCGTCGCGAAGGAGCTCGGGGCTCAACGCCCTGTTTGCTCGGTCACGGCTCTAGGCCGGCGCCGTCCGAACTAGCCGGGTCGAAAGGCGCGTCGGCGGCGGTGCGCGTCGCAGTCCACCACAGCGCCGGCCGCCCGGCGCGAAGGGCCTTGTGCTCGTAACGCGTCGGAGGCCAGCCCTCCGGGCGCTCGCTCGCGGGGGTGGAAGCGGCGAACCAAGGCTGTTGCGACAAGACGGAGGCGGTCCAGGCCTGGTAGGTTGGATCGTCCGAGGCGATCCGCCACACTCCCCCCGGCCGCATCGCACGGGCAACCCGGGCGACATTGTCCGGGTGCATGAAGCGCCGCTTGGCGTGCCGCACCTTCGGCCACGGATCGGGAAACATCAGGAATAGGCGGCTCAGGCTTCCACGCGGCAGTTGCCGCAGTAGGATGCGTGCGTCGTCGTCCCAAATCAGCAGGTTGGGCGGCAATGGCCCGGCAGCCTCCGCTCCCTCCGGGACCAGGGCCGACAGAAGGGAGCAGATGCCGTTGGCGTAGACTTCACACGCGATCAAGCCAGCCTGCCGATGCGCCGCGACCTGCGCCCGCGCGTGCTCGCCGCCGCCGAAGCCGACCTCCAGCCACAGTTCGGCCGGCCGGCTCGGGAAGGCGGCGAGCGGGTTCGCCGCCTGCGCGGGCCCGAGCCGGATGCGCGGCAACGTCGCCTGCAGCAGCAGTTCCTGGCGCGGCCGCAAGGTATTGCCGCGAGTGCGGCCGTAAAGCCGCTCCGCTGCCGGCTTTACGCTGGCGATATTACCGTCCGAACGCGCTTTTCAACTCCGGCACCAGGTCCGTCTTCTCCCAGGTGAAGGTGCCGAGGTCCGCATCCGGCGTCCTGCCGAAATGCCCGTAGGAACTCGTTACGGCGTAGATCGGCCGGTTGAGGTGCAGATGCTCGCGGATGCCGCGCGGCGTCAGGTTGACCACCTCGCGCAACGTGCGCTCCAGCTTCGCCTCGTCCACATCGCGGCCGGTGCCGGCCAAGTCGACGTACACCGACAAGGGGTGCGACACGCCGATCGCGTAGCTGATCTGGATGGTGCACTTGTCGGCCAGCCCGGCGGCGACCACGTTCTTCGCCAAATAGCGGCAGACATAGGCGGCGGAGCGGTCGACCTTGGTCGGGTCCTTGCCGCTGAACGCGCCGCCGCCGTGCGGCGCGGCACCGCCATAGGTGTCCACGATGATCTTGCGGCCGGTCAATCCGCAATCCCCGTCCGGACCGCCGATCACGAAGGTGCCCGTCGGGTTGACGTAGATTTCGCTCTCGGACGGCATCCAGCCCGCCGGCAAGGTCGACTCGATCAGCGGCATCAGCATGCGCTTGATGGCCGGCTGTTCCAGGCCGGCGTCGTGCTGGGTGGAAACCACCACGCTAGTAGCGCCGACCGGCTTGCCGTCCACGTACCGGAGCGTCACCTGGCTCTTGGCGTCGGGCTGCAATCCGGCCACCGAGACGTCCTTGTTGCGCCGAAGCTCCGAGATGCGCCGCAGGATGAGATGGGAGTAGTAGATCGGCGCCGGCATCAGCGCCTCCGTCTCGGTGCAGGCATAGCCGAACATGATGCCCTGGTCGCCGGCGCCCTCATCCTTGTTGCCGGCGCTGTCCACGCCGACGGCGATGTCGGCGCTCTGTGCATGCAGGTGGCACTCGACTTTGGCGTGCTTCCAGGAGAAGCCCTCCTGGTCGTAGCCGATATCGTGCACGGCCATGCGGCACAGATGGGCCAGATATTCCGGCGTCACCGTTTCCGGGCCGCGGACCTCGCCGGCCAGCACGATGCGGTTGGTCGTGACCAGGGTTTCGCATGCGACGCGCGCATAGGGGTCCGCCGCCAGGAATGCGTCGAGCACGGTATCACTCAGCCGGTCCGCGACCTTGTCGGGATGGCCTTCGGAAACGGATTCCGAGGTGAACAGATACTCGCCTTTGTCGCGCATGGACTTAATCTCCGCTTGTCGCGATGAGAACACGGCAGCGCCGGCACCCGCCGGATGCGGAGCGCAGCGTGTGTGGCGGAAAGCACCAGGGGGGTCAAGGCAGCGGCAAAGCCTGCCGTGGGCAGGCTAATAGCCGTAAACGGGCGCGGCGTAATAGCGCGGCGGCGGCGCGTAATAGACCGGCGGCGGCGCATATGCGACCGGCGGGGGAGGGGCGTAGTAGCCGCCGGCCGGTGCCTGCGGAGTCGTCGCGGCGCCGCCGGCAGCCCCCAGCGCGCCGCCCGCCAACGCGCCGATCGCGGCACCGCGTCCGCCGCCGGCCAGGGCGCCGATGGCAGCGCCGGTGCCTGCGCCCAGCACGCCGCCGCCGACCGCACGCTGGCCGGGGTCGTATGGGTTGGTGCATCCGGTCACGCAGGCCAACAGCAGCGTGGCTCCGGCAATTCGGTTCAGGGTGCGGACGCGCATCGTGTCACTCCATGCATTGCTCGGGTCATTCTAGCCGATCTTATGTGTAGAAGTATGGCAAAGCTGCACCGCTTGCGGCCCTGCAAGCATCGGGAACGGCCGTAGCCAGGGCGGATCCCCCGTTTTGCTTGCCAATTCCGGTGCGGTTATGTAGCGGTTTGGCGATGGTTCCAACAGCGCGTGCGGCAGGCTCCGCCGAGACGGCCGACCTGACGAGCGCGATCCGGCGCCTCGCCCGCACCAGCGTCCTGGTCGTCGGCGACGCCATGCTGGACCGTTACGTCTACGGCGTGGTCGAACGGATTTCGCCCGAGGCGCCGATCCCTATCCTGTCCGTCGGTCGGGACGTGGCCGTGCCGGGCGGCGCGGGGAATGTGGTGCGAAACCTGACGGCGCTGGGCGCGGCAGTCGCCTTCGTCTCGGTGGTGGGGGACGACCAGGCCGGGTCTGACCTGACCGGGCTGATCGGCGGCCAGCCCAACGTCGAACCGTGGCTGCTCGTCCAGAGCGGGCGTACTACCACGACCAAGACGCGCTACCTGGCCCAGGGACAGCAATTGCTGCGCGCCGACCATGAAATCGCCGCTCCCATCCATCCCAAATTGGCCGAGCGCCTGTTGCGGATCACCCAGGATGCATTGACCGCGACCACTGTCACCGTGTTGTCGGACTACAACAAGGGCGTGCTGTCCGGCGACGTCTCTACCAGGATCATCGCCGCGGCGCGGGCTGCCAACCGCAAGGTGGTGGTGGATCCGAAGGGGTCCGATTACGGCCGGTATGCCGGTGCGGACGTGATCACCCCCAATCGGCGCGCGCTGGCGGAGGCAACCGGGCTCCCCGTCGACACCGAGGCCGCCCTGGTTCACGCGGCCCAGACCCTGCGGACCACCCATGGTTTCGGTGGGGTGCTGGTCACCCGTGCCCAGGACGGCATGACGCTGGTGGCCGAAGGCGAGCCGCTGCATTTCGCGGCGGAGGCTGCGGAGGTGTACGACGTGTCGGGCGCCGGCGACACGGTGGTGGCGACGCTTGCCGCCGGCCTTGCCGCCGGGCTGGACCTGCCGACCGCCGTGCGGTTGTCCAATGTCGCCGCGGGCATCGTGGTGGGTAAGATCGGGACTGCGGTCGCCAGTGAAAGCGAGCTGCTGGCTGCCCTGTCGCCACAGGGCGGCGCGCTTCGCAAGGTCGTCACCCGGGAACAGGCCGCAGAGCAGGTGGAGCGCTGGCGCCAGCGCGGCTGGCGCGTCGGCTTCACCAATGGCTGCTTCGACCTGCTTCACCCGGGCCACGTCCATCTGCTGGAGCAGGCGCGTGGCGGCTGCGACCGGCTGGTGGTCGGCCTGAACTCCGACGCCAGCATTCGGCGATTGAAGGGTCCGACCCGGCCCGTGCAGCCCGAGGCGGCGAGGGCGGCCGTGCTCGGCAGCGTGTCCGCAGTGGATCTGGTCTGCATCTATGAGGAGGACACGCCCGAGGAAACGTTGCGCCTGCTGCGGCCGGACCTCCTGGTCAAGGGAGCCGACTATACGATCGGGACGGTGGTCGGCGCCAGCTTCGTGCAGGGCTATGGCGGTACCGTCATGCTGGCGGATCTGCTGCCGGGCCATTCCACCTCGGCCACGGTCCGGCGCCTTCGTGGCGCCTGATCCAGGCTGCTGTTACACGAAACCCTGGGCAAGGGGTTTGACGTGGGTGCGCCGCGCCTCATAAAGGCGATCCTGTTCCGCGGAGGCCCTATGCCCGACGTGCCCGATTTCATCCTGCGTGATCAGCCTGCCTGCGACCTGCGCCGTATCGGTTCGCACCCGGACCATTGGTATCCATTGGCATGGTCGCGGGAACTGGCGGTGGGCAAGACCCATGCGACGCAATTCGCCGGTGAGCCGATCGTGCTGGTGCGGCCGAAGGATGGGCCGGTCTTCGCATTGGAAGACCGCTGCGCCCACCGGCAGGTGCCGCTGTCGAAGGGTGTCGTCTCCGGCTGCGCCGTCCGCTGCGGCTACCATGGTTGGACGTACGATGCTTCTGGCAAGTGCGTGGACGTGCCATATCTCGGCAAGGGCAAGTTGCCGAACGGCGTGCGCGCCTATCCCTGCCGGGAGCAGGATGGGCTCATCCTGATCTGGCCCGGCGATCCTGCCGCGGCCACGGACCTGCCGCCGCTCGGGGCTGCCGCCGACCCCGCCTTCAAGACGCGGCGGTTCGGCAAGCAGGTCAGTTGCCACTACACGTTCATGCACGAGAACCTGATGGACATGAACCATCAGTTCCTGCACCGCCGTCAGATGGGCCAGATCGCGCCGCGCTATCTCGGGCGCCGAGTCGGGGAAAGCTGGCTGGAGATCGACTACACGTTTGCCCGCACCGGCGGGAAGCAGCCGTTTGGCGAGGCCGCGATCCTCGGTAGCCGGCGCGGCGTGTCGAACACGCACAAGGACCTGATGACGATCCGGACGGAGTATCCATACCAGACCTTGCGCATTTGGACTTCCGGCGACGAGCCGGTGATGCATCTCTGGATCTGCTACACGCCGGTCGATGCCGAGCAACGGATCAACCGCACCTTCGGCTTGCTCTCGGTCCGGCGGCCGAAGATCCCGGGCCTGCTGGATGCCGCCTGGCCGCTTCTCGTCTGGTTCACAGAGCGGATTTTCCGCGAGGACCGTGAGATCGTCGAGATGGAGCAGCGGGCGCATGACGCCCAAGGCTCCGACTGGAACCAGGAGGTGTTTCCCCCCATCCGGGACCTGCGTGCCTTGCTGACCGCCAACGGGCTGCCGATCACTCGACCCGCAAGGCCGATCGCAGGGACGCGGTGATCATCGGGTCCTGCAAGGCAGCCAGCCGGTTCGCCGCCAGTGCAGCGAACCGGTGGGTGAGTGCCCGGCGGCGCGCCGCCGGCAGCGCATGCGGCGGCGCATGACGGACCAATTCCGCCTCCCCGTCTGACGCGATGATCAGCCCGGCGGTGTCGGGGATGAGGCTGGTCGGGAAGTCCGCGTCCACGGCGAAGTACAGGACGTCGCAGAACTCGCGGTAGTCGGGCCATTTGGCATCGGCCAGGAAGTCCCGGACGCCCGACTTCACCTCGATGCAGACAAAGCCCCCATCCGGTCGCAATGCGAGCACGTCGGCACGCCGGCCATTCGGCAGCGGCACTTCATGCAACGGCGCCCAAGCGAGCAACTGGCAGAGGGCGGAAGCTGCGCGTCGGATGTTGCGCTGCCGCTGCGGGAACGTCAGGTCCATCCGGACTGTTTAGCCAAATTTGAACAAAAGGGGAACTATCGGATCGTCGCTCCGCCCGATCATGCCGCGGGCACTGGCTACGTGAGCGCTAGCAAGATCATCACGATGCCCACGGTCGCCACCAGGAACGCCACCGTCCGGAGTACAGGCACGCCGAACACGTACAGCGGCACGTAGACGACCCGCGCCCACACATAGAGGTTCGCCCCTACCACGGTTTCCCAGCCATGCCGGCCGGCGAGGTGGGCGACCAACACGGCTGCCGCGAAGAACGGAAAGCTTTGCATGTAATTGGCAAAGGCACGCTGGACTCGGCCGGGAACCCCGGTGACAGGCTTCTGCTCGTCCCGTGGGCCAAGATTATAGCGAAAGCCGTGCTGCGCCGTCGCCACCTGCCCGGTGGCAAAGGCATGCACTAGGCCGAGGACGATTGCCCAGGCAAGCAGGGAGAGTTCAGCCGTCATGTGTCTATTCCCAGCAGGAGTTTACAGCGCGACACACCGGCGAGGCATGACTGGCACCAATTGTAGTGAGATCGCCATTGCGACCCCTCAGGTTGCATGACCAGCAGGAGGATACCTTGATATGCCAGAGATAACTCGGGTGATCTCGGCCGAGACAATGGCGGCGCCGGGCTGGCAGCCCCGCGCACGGCAGCTTCGCCGATCAATGCCGAACTCTCGGGGAGAGTGGTGCCCAGGGGCGGAATCGAACCACCGACACTGCGATTTTCAGTCGCATGCTCTACCAACTGAGCTACCTGGGCCACGTTGGAGGAGGCGCGTTTAGCCGAAGCCGCTACAGCAATCAAGCCGGCATCAGGCGCTCTCGCCGCCTTCATCTTCCTCCGGCTTGGCGGGGACGCGGTACTGCCCGGTGAACCAGCGCCCCAGATCCACGTCGGCACAGCGCCGCGAGCAAAACGGGCGAAGTGTCCGGTCCGGCTTGGCGCCGCAGATGGGGCAGGTTTCAGGCACGGGGCGTCTCCTCGATCGTCCAGGTTCCACGCGGCAGGGCCGGGTCGGAACGAAGCAAAAGGGGGCGCCCGAGCCGGTGCGCAAGGGCCGGCAGCGCGACCGGGTCGCTCTCCAGCGCGGTCACGACGTCCGGCGCAGCCCGTAGCCAAGGCGGGTTCAGCACATTGGCGGTGCCGGCAATCTCGCGCAGTGCGGCAAGGCCGGCGGCATGCGGGCCGGCCAGCATCTCGTGCAGCGGCGGGTGAATGCGTGGCCGCTGGATTTCGGCCAGGCCGCCCGCGGTGAAACCCAGCAGGCGAGGACGGAGGGGATCGGTCGACAACGCGGCCCGGAACGGCTCGGCCAGTTGGGAGCGCCGGCGGAGTGACAGCCCGGCCAGGTCGACCAGGATCGCGCCCGAGAGGTTGCGCACCCTGATCTGCCAGGCGAGGGCGGGTAGGACGGCACGGTTGGCCGCCTCTTGCTTCGGCGACTTGACCTGGCGGCCCGCCGTAGCGGCGGCCATGTCGACGTCGATGGCAACCAGGGCCGCCGTGGGTTCGATCATGGCGCGCAAGCCGCCCGGCAGCGCCGTCAGCTTGTAGGACAAGGCGGTGGCCTCGCTGGCAAGGGCATCGTCCCAGGCCGTCGCGAAACGCACCCGGTCACCCAGAACCGGGCGCAAGCCGGCTGCGACGGCTGCGTCGTCCACATACACCGGGCCGGGATGCAGGTCGGCCAGACGCTGGATCGGAGTGGCGCCACGACGGAGCAGGGTAGGGGAGCCGAGACCGGGTGATTCCCCGATCTTGGCTACGCGCGGACCCTTGCCGCCCTGGGCTGCCCTGACGATCTGGACGGCGAGCACGTCGCCGACGCCGTGGCCGCTCGCGCCGGCACTGTCCGGGAGGAAACCGTCCGCGCCATCGAGCGCCACGAACGCGCCAGCCATGCCCGGCACGACCGAGATGACCCGGCCGCGGTGGACGTCCCCCACCCCGTCGGGCCGACCGGGACGCCAGATGGCATAATCGACCAGACTCCCATCCGACACCGCAGCAACCCGGATTTCCCCCGGGCTGCACGCGGCGTGCAGGCTCACGGTAACAGCCAGCCTTGCCCGCGCAGCAACTGCGCCGTCTCGAACAGCGGCAGGCCCACGACGCCGCTATAGCTTCCGCCCAGGAACCGCACGAAAGCGCCGGCGAAGCCTTGGATGGCATAGCCGCCAGCCTTGCCTTCCCCCTCGCCGCCCGCCGCGTAGGCCGTGATCTGGGCCGTGGTAAGGCGGGCGAACGCGACGGTGGTGTCGACCAGCCGCTCGGCCCGGCGGCCGTCCGGTGCGATCACGACCACGGCGGTGAGAACGTGATGGCGGCGGCCGGACAACGCGGCCAGGCAGTCCGCCACCTGCGCAGCGTCCACGGCCTTGGGCAGGATACGTCGGCCGAGCGCGACGACGGTGTCCGCCGCCAGAGTGAAACCGCCCGTCACATGGGCGGCCGCCGCCTTCTCCCGCGCCAGGCGCTGGGCATGGAGCCGTGGCACCTCGGCGGGCCGCGGCGTCTCGTCGATGTCGGCGGGGCGGACTTGATCGGGCACGACCCCGATCTGTGCCAGCAGGCCGAGCCGGCGTGGGCTCGCGGAGGCAAGCGTCAGCAGGGCGCCAGCGACTTGTCCGCGATCACTTGAAACGGAAGGTGATCCGGCCCTTGGAGAGATCATAGGGCGTCATCTCGACGTTCACCCGGTCTCCGGCGAGCACGCGGATGCGGTTCTTGCGCATCTTCCCGGAGGTGTGCGCGAGGATGCTGTGCTCGTTATCCAATTTGACGCGGAACATCGCGTTCGGCAGCAGCTCCAGCACGGTGCCGCTGAATTCAATCATATCCTCTTTAGACATGCATGGTCCTGGTCGCACCTCGGCTGTTGACGGGCCGGAACATGATGTTGCAGCCGCGCTGGGTCAAGCGTGGGGTGGCTGTCCCAGGCGCATGGCGACACTGCGGGCGTGCGCCTGCAAGCCCTCCGCCTCCGCCAGCGCCACGGCGGCCGGTCCGATCAGGCGCAGCGACTCCTGGCCGGCCTGCACCCAGGTGGTCCGCTTGAGGAAATCGTATACCGACAATCCGGACGCGAAACGGGCGGTGCGTCCGGTTGGCAGCACATGGTTCGGACCGGCCACGTAGTCGCCAACCGCCTCCGGACAGTCAGAGCCGAGGAAGGCGGCGCCGCAATGCCGTATGCGCGCGAACAAGGCGGCGGGGTCGGCCACCATGACCTGGAGGTGCTCCGGCGCGAGCTGGTCAGTCAACGCGGCGCCTTCGCTCCAATCGCGCACCAGGATGATGCATCCATGGTCGCGCCAGGACTGCGCAGCCTCCGGACGGGTCAGGCTGTGCAGCTCGGTGTCGACCGCCCGGGCCACAGCCTCCGCCAAGGCCGGGTCGTCGGTCAGCAGGATCGCCTGGGCAGTTTCGTCATGCTCGGCCTGGGCCAGCAGGTCGACAGCCACGCGCCGCGGGTCGGCCGTGCCGTCCGCGAGGATGACGACCTCCGACGGCCCGGCAATGCCGTCGATGCCAACCCGACCGAAGACCTGGCGCTTGGCCTCCGCGACGTAGGCGTTGCCGGGACCGACGATCCGGTCCACGGGGGGGATCGTTGCCGTGCCGAAGGCCATGGCCGCCACGGCCTGTGCCCCGCCGACCCGGTAGATCTCGGTCACTCCTGCCCGGCGCGCCGCGGCCAGCACCAGCGGGTTGAGCGCGCCGCCTGGGGTGGGCACGCACATCGCCAGCCTGGCGACACCGGCGACGCGGGCGGGGATGGCGTTCATCAGCACAGAGGAGGGATAGGCTGCCTTGCCGCCGGGCACGTACAGGCCGACCGCGTCCAAGGCGGTCCACCGCATGCCCATCCGCACGCCGGCCGCGTCGGTCGTGTCGATGTCCTGCGGCAATTGCAGGCGATGGAACGCCTCGATGCGCGTTGCGGCGAGGTCCACGGCCGCGGCCAATTTGGGCGGAACCGCGTTGGCGGCGGCGTCGATCTCGTCGGCGCCGATTCGCAACCCGGCGGCCGTGACCGGATGGTGATCATACTGCGTGGTCAGCTCGCAAAGCGCAGCATCGCCCCGCGTGCGGACCGCGTCCAGGATCGCAGCGACGGGTTGGTCTACGCGGGCCGTTGTGTCGCGCGCCTGCTGCAGCAAGGCTTGGAACGCTGCGGTAAAGCCAGGCCCGCCGCTATCGAGCCGAATCATGCGGCAAGCGCTGCCCGGAACCGTCCGATCCAGGCACCGATGGCTTCGGGGTGGGTCTTCAGCGCGGTGCGGTTGACCACGAGGCGGCTGGAGATCCGGGCGATGACCTCGCTCTCGCGCAGCCCGTTGGCGGCGAGGGTAGAGCCGGTCTGCACCAGGTCCACGATCAGCCGGGACAGGCCGAGCCCCGGCGCCAATTCCATCGCACCGTTTAGATGGACGACGTCGGCATGGATGCCGCGCGTGGCGAAGTGGCGCCGGGCGATGTTGGGATATTTCGTCGCGACCCGCACGCGCGACCACGACCGTGTTTCGGCCGTGTCGATCCAATCGCCGGGGCCGGCGACGCTCACCCGGCAATGCCCGATGTCGAGGTCCAATGGGGCATACAACTCGGGATAGTCGAACTCCATCAGCACGTCGGATCCGCAAATGCCGATCTGCGCTCCGCCGAAGGCCACGAAGGTGGCGACGTCGAACGGACGCACCCGCACCACGTCCAACAGCGGGTCGTCGGTGGGAAAGCGCAGCCTGCGGGAATTCTCGTCCTGGTAGTCCGCGGCAGGATGGATGCCTGCCCGGGCGAGCAGGCCAACGCACTCGCCAAGAATACGGCCTTTCGGCAAGGCCAGGACGATCGGCGCCGTCTGCTCGGGGACCAGCATGGCTGCCGGGAAAAACGCAGTCATCGATGCCTCGGGACCAAGGTGCGGCTGCGTAGCACCAGCGCGAAGAGGGAGCCAGGCTGCGGCCACGGGGCTGGGATGCCCCATGGCCATGCTTGGCGCTAGCGGACGTTCCCGTACGAGGGAGCGCCCAAGCCGGGGCAGGAACATTGTGCGCCGACCGGCAATTGCTGCGGCAGCTGGCAAGTGTACACGCCGGCGTAGCAGGTCACACCGAAGGCCACCTGCTGCACCGGTGCGCTTGGCGGTGCATAGCCCTGGCCCTGGCTATAACCGGGCGCGACATAAGCGGGATTGGCCACCGGCGGCGCATAGCCCGGCGTATAGGCGACCGGTCCCGGGGCCGGCGCCCCGACACAGCCCGAGAGCCCGACCATTACGGCCATCGCCGCGGACCCGGCGACACAGCGGGCAAGATGATGCATCGGCGATCTCCTTCAACGGGGCTCCAAAGCGCGAGCTGGGCCGAAGTTCAATCCTCAGCTTCGGCCATAAGTATCCTCGAAGCGGACGATGTCGTCCTCGCCGAGATACGAGCCCGACTGCACTTCGATCAGGGTCAGCGGGATGCGCCCGGGGTTGAACATGCGGTGGACGGTGCCGAGCGGGAGGTAGATGCTCTCGTTTTCCCGCACCATCACCTCCTCCTCGTCGCGGGTGACGATGGCGGTGCCGTTCACCACCACCCAATGTTCCGCCCGGTGGAAGTGCTTCTGCAGGCTCAGCTTGTGGCCGGGCGTCACCACGATCCGCTTCACCTGGAAGCGTTCGCCCATGATGAGGCGCTCGTAGAACCCCCACGGACGATAGACGCGGTTATGCGCCACCGCCTCGTTCCGCCCCGCCGCTTTCAGGCGGTCCACCACCTTCTTGACGTCCTGGGCGCGGTCCCGATGCATCGCCAGCACCGCGTCCTCCGTCACCACCACGACGGCATCCTTGAGGCCGACCACCGCGGTCATGATGCCGTCGCTGCGGGCGTAGCAGTGGGTCGAGCCTTCCAGCAGAACGTCGCCGACCGCCACGTTGCCGCTGGCATCCTTCTCGCCCAAATCCCATAGCGCGCTCCACGACCCGACATCGGACCAGCGCATCGCCGCCGGCACCACCGCGATCCGGTGCGTCCGCTCGGCCACCGCGTAGTCGAGGCTGATGTTCGGGCTGGCGAGGAACGCCTCCGCCTGAAGCCGGATGAAGTCGAGGTCGTGCGACGCACCCTCCAGCGCCCGGCGCACGGCGGACAGCACCTCCGGCGCGTGAAGCTGAAGCTCCTCCAGCATGGTCTCTGCCGTGAACACGAACATGCCGGCGTTCCACAGCGCGCCGTCGGCCACCAGCTTGGCCGCGCCGTGCGCGTCCGGCTTCTCGATGAAACGGGCGACGGCATGGACCCCCGTCACGCCCTCGATCGGCTCCCCAACCTCCATGTAGCCATAGCCGATTTCGGGGCCTGTCGCCTTCATGCCCAGCGTCACGATGCGGCCGGCCCGCGCCCCGGCCACCGCGTGGGCAAGGATTTCGTGCAGCGTGTCGACGTCGCCGATCGCCGCGTCGGCCGGCATCATCCAGATGACCGACTGCGGATCCGCCTGGGCCACCAGCAAGGCGGCCGCCGCAACGGCCGGGGCGGAGTTGCGCCCGCTCGGCTCCAACACGATCCGGGCATTCGTGACGCCGGCGTCGCGCAACTGCTCCGCAACCAGGAACCGGTGCTCCTGGTTGCAGACCACGACGGGGGCGGCGAACCCCTTGCCCCGACCCCGCAACGCAGTTTCGACGATCATCGACCGATCGTGGTTCAACAGGCCCCAGAACTGCTTGGGGAAGCTTTCGCGCGACACTGGCCACAGCCGCGTTCCGGAGCCGCCCGACAGGATCACCGGCACTACATCGCCCAACCCGGCCATCGCGACAGGCGCGGGGGTGACATCGGCGAGGTGAGTATCCATGACAGCTCCGACCAAGACATTGTGATCTGCCTCAGTCCCTACCGGGCGTGCTCCCGCTTGTCCATGTTTTGCCGCTGGGCCAGTCCGACTTGTCGCATGACGCAGCCGCGCCCACTCTCGCGGGTGCAGCATGGATGGAATTGCGCATGGAACGCCCGAACGACCCGCAGGCCGCCACGGAGGCGGTCCCGGGCCTACAGATCCGCATCGGCTCCGGTGCGCCCGGCGGCGGCAGGCTGCACAACTCGGACGACCAGCCCGATGAGAGATTTCTGGAACAGGGCGTGCAAGCCCTGTCCCGCCTCGCGCTGGACCTGTTGTCGTGAGGATCTGCGTATTCGGCGCCGGTGCCGTCGGGGGCCATGTGGCCGGGCGGCTGGCGCAAGGCGGGGCGGATGTGTCGGTGGTCGCGCGCGGGCCGCATCTGGCAGCGATCCAGGCAAACGGCCTGGAAATCCGCGCGCCGGATGCGACCTTCCGGGCCAGGGTCACGGCGAGCCAGGACGCCGCCGAACTCGGCCCACAGGATGCGGTCATCGTCACGCTGAAGGCGCCCGGCCTGCCGTCGGCCGTCGCGTCGATCGAGCCGCTGCTGGGACCGGAGACCGCGGTCGTGTTCGCCATGAACGGCATTCCGTGGTGGTATTTCTACCAGGAGGGCGGTCCGCATGACGGTCGCCGCCTCGATCGCCTGGACCCGGGCGGCACGGTCTGGGACACGCTCGGGCCGCAGCGCGCGATCGGCGGCGTCATCCATTCGGCTTGCACCGTCGTGGCGCCGGGCGTGATCCAGGTCGCCAACGCCACCAACCGCATCACCCTGGGTGAGCCGGATGGGACCATGTCCCCGCGCGCCGCGGCGATCGCTGCCGCCTTGCGCGCCGGCGGCATGAGCAGCGAGCCCGTTGCGGATATCCGCACCCGCATCTGGGCGAAGCTGATGCTGAACATCAGCTCCGGCCCCATGGGCGTGCTGACGGGATTGCCGGGCCGCCTCCTGTTCGCCGAGACGCCCTGTCGGGACGCGCTGCGCCGCATCGTGGCGGAGGTCGTCGCCGTGGCCGCGGCGATGGGATGCGCCGTCCAGGCCGATACGGAGGCGCAGATCGCCAACTCGCTCAAGCTGATGCACACCTCCAGCATCGTGCAGGATTTGCAGTTGGGCCGCCCGATGGAGATCGACGCGATCTTCGTGCAGCCGCTAGAGCTGGCCCGGCTCGTCGGGGTGCCGACGCCGACGCTGGACCTGCTGGTGACCCTGGCGCAGCTCCGGAGCCGGGCCGCGGGACTATATGCCTGACCGGCGTGAGCCAGTGAAAAGCACGTGTCGTAGAACGTAAGCGGTGGCTCGCCCTACTGGCACGTGGGTCAAGTTTCGATGAAGGGTACACCGCCATGCGCGGCGATCAACTGTGTGTTCGTCGCCGTCAGGGCGTCGCCATGCGTGAGAGAGAAGATCGTGCTGTAGGAACTGGCGGCTGTCAGACCATACGGGTTCTAGCTCTGGTCGGCACATAGCCCCGCAGGACATCCACCGAGCGGGGTCCGCTGCAAATGCCGACTCGCTTGCGAAGGCAGAGGCGTTCGCAGCCTGTGCCTCGGTAGACGCCGCAACACACAGCCGCGCCCTGTGCGTCCGGTGCACGGCCGAGGATGTTCTGGTACACCCACGCCACGTAGTGGCCGGCATCTATGCCGGGGAGCTTGGCTCCGCCTGGCCGAGGACCCAGCCTTCCCACCGCTGTATCCATCGGTCCTGCGGCGCCGTGTCGGCGCGCTGTCCGGCCAGCACGCCCAGCAGGCAGAGCAAGCCGAGTACGCTGTCGAACCGGTCTTCGGCCGCTGCGTCGCCACCGAACCCGGCGGCCAGCGCGGCTGCCAAGGCCGGCGTGCCTGCTGCGCCCAGCCTCGCCATCACGGTGCAAAGCGGGCCTTGCAAGGCGGCACGGTCGGCCTGGCGCCGCTTGCTGCCGCCCATGCGCAGGCCGAGTTGGCGCATCGCCTCGGCCGGGTAGGTTTCGGCGACGGCGACGCGGCCCGGACGCAGCAGCGACAGCAAGGGACCGTCGAACGGCCATAATGAAGGTGGCGCCGCCGTGGCCAAGGCGGGGAGGAGCAGGTCGCGCCAGGCGGAGATCGCCGCCTTGCCGGATTGGTTGGCGCCCAGCGTCCAGAACAGCGGCGCCCCGGCCGGACGCTCCGCCGTGGCGCGGTCGCACTGCCTGGACAGGCCGGCGGCATCACCCAGCCCGAGCGCCGCGGCGTGCGACAGGCGCGTCATCCCGGCCGATCCGCGCTGCGGGTAGAACGGCTGGTCCGCGCTCAACTCCTCCAGCCTCGTGCAAACGGTGAAGAAGCGGGGCCGGTCCACCAGGCTGCGCAGGAAAGACGGGAAGTCGGCGGCGGTCGCATGCCGGGCGGCATAAAGCCGGGGCAGCCCCAACGGGAAATCCACGCCCAGTGCCACGGCCTCGCCGCCGGCGGTCAGCCGCCCGAACAACGTCGCCAGATCGCCCACCGGGCATGGCGCTTCGACTGTCCAGGCTCCGGGGCTGCCGGTCGCGACCGTCATCCACCGTTTGCGGGCGTCGATGCTCCAATCCGCGTGGGCGGCGATCAGGGCTTCTTCTTGAGCGGCTGGTGCGCCCGGTCGAGCAGGCGGGAGAGCAGCCCGGGCTTGCGGGCCGGCTTGGCCGCGGGCATGCCAACGGGCCTAGACTGCTTCTGCTTCTGGTCGAGCCACTTGTCCAGCGACAAGCCCGCTTTCTGCGCCCGCTTGCGTTCGTACTCGCGCTGGGCGTCGGTCATGGTGCGGGCGGTCGGACGGGGTTCGATGGCCATGTCCGGTTTTGACAAAAGCCCTTAACCGGTTCAAGGCGTCGGACATGGATTTGCAGCTCAGCGGCAAGCGCGTGCTCGTCACCGGCGGCTCCAAGGGGATCGGGCGCGCTGCCGCCCTGGCGCTCGCCGCGGAGGGCTGCGACATCGTGCTTGCCGCCCGCGACCCGGCCATCCTGGCACAGGCGGCCGAACTCGTCCGCAGCCGCCACCAGGTGCGGGTCGAGACCATGTCCGCCGATCTATCCCGGACAGCGGAGATCGAGCGCGTGGCCGGCGCGGTCGGCGCCATCGACGTGCTGGTGAACAACGCAGGGGCGATCCCGCCCGGGACGTTGCTGCAGGTGGACGACGCGCGGTGGCGTGCCGCGTGGGACCTGAAGGTCTTCGGCTTCATCGGGTTGACCCGTGCGCTCTACCCGGTGCTGCAGGGCCGTGCCGGCACCGTCGTCAACGTGATCGGGTCGGCCGGCGAGAGCTTCGATCCGGGCTACATCGCGGGCAGCGCCGGCAATGCCGCGCTGATGGCGTTCACCCGGGCTTTGGGCCGGGCTGCCCCGGCAGACGGAATGCGGGTGGTCGGGATCAATCCGGGGCCGGTGGCGACCGAACGGATGGAGATGCTGATGCGTGCCCGTGCGGACCGCGAACTGGGTGATCCCGCGCGTTGGGCCGACCTCACGCATGCCATGCCGTTCGGCCGCGCGGCGACCCCGCAGGAAATCGGCGACGCCGTCGCGTTCCTGGCAAGCCCGCGATCCGGCTACACCACGGGCACGATCCTGACCATCAACGGAGGGCGCTGAGCTCCGCTCGCAGGATCGCCTGCGAGATGGAAGCCCTTAATGCGCGATCAGCCGGAAATGCATCGTGGCGCGCAACGTGGTGGTCTGCTCCGTCATGTCCGGCGTGAACGGCGGCACCGTGGCGCGGCGGAACAGGTCCTGGAAGGCGCCATCCAGGAATTGCGAGCGCGACGTGCCGGCGAGTTGCACCGATAGCACCCGGCCGGAGCGATCGATGTCGATCAGCAGGGAGACGTTGCCCTGTTCCAACTGGGCGATGGCCTGCTCCGGATAGTACTTCCGCACGTCGACCCACTTCCGCAGGGCGGACATCCAGTCGCCACTCGGCTTGGCGCCGCTGACATATCCCAACGAGGCCGTATCCGGTCCTCCCTGGTTCGAGACCGACATATCGAACCCGCGGGACGGCCGTCCCGGCGCCTCCTGCGATGGAGCGGCGTTGAACGACCAGTTCTGCGGGGCGGCGAACGGGTTGCGCGGCGTCGGCCGTGACGCGATGCGGGGCGGGGGACGTGGCAACGGCGGCAGGGGAGGCGGCGGCTGCGGCATCTGGAACGGCGGCGGAGGCGGCGAGTCGGCCTCGTCATCGGGGTTGAGCGACACCGTGGCCGGGGGCTGGGGTGACGGCGGCGTCTGGACGGGCGGAGGCGGGGTTTCAGGCACGGGCGGTGTCTCGGTTGCCACCGGTGGCGTCTGCGTGGGCGGGACCGGAACCGGCGGGGATGGATCAGGCGGCGTGGGAGTTGGTGGCGGCCCCGGCGGGGCAGCCGAATTGTCCGGCGTCGGCACTGCTTCGGGTGCGGCCGAACTGCCGGCGGCCACAGCGGGCTTGTCGGTCGGGTTCGGCGTGGCCGTAGAAGCCTGCTGGCTTCCCGTGGGGGTGTCGAAGGTGATCGCCACCTGGTCGGAATCGGTCGGCGGCGCTTCCGCCGTGTCCTCCGGCCAGCGAAGGTAGATCGCCAGCAGCAGCAGCAGGTGCAGCAGCAAGGAGCCGAGCAGCATGGGGCGCAGCAGTCGCCGTCGCCGGCTGGGACGGGAGGCGAGCGGCGCGATCGGCCGCATATTCTGCGGCGGCTTGATATGCACCCGAAGGCCTCAGCACACGTCGCAGACACGGCGAGACGCCGCGATGCTGCCCTGCGCCGCGGGACCCTTCATGTCGTACTCGGTGCTGGGCGGCATGCTTTCACGGATCTCAGGCGACGAGCGGGGCCCGCTCCATGCTGGCACGGGCCCAAGCGGCAGCCATGTCTTCGTCGAACAACTCGGCGAGCTTCTTCATGACGGTGCCGCCCAGTTCCTCCGCATCCACGATCGTCACTGCGCGACGGTAGTAGCGGGTCACGTCATGGCCGATGCCGATGGCGATCAGTTCCACCAGGTCGCGGCCCTCGATCTCGCGGATCACTTCGCGCAGATGCCGCTCCAGGTAATTGCCAGGGTTCACCGACAGCGTGCTGTCATCGACCGGGGCGCCATCGCTGATCACCATCAGGATGCGCCGCCGCTCCGGCCGGCCAACCAGGCGGCGATAGGCCCAGAGCAGCGCCTCGCCGTCGATGTTCTCCTTCAGCAGACCCTCGCGCAGCATCAGCCCGAGGTTCTTGCGCGCCCGGCGCCAAGGCGCGTCGGCAGGCTTGTAGATGATGTGGCGCAGATCGTTCAGCCTGCCGGGATTACGCGGCTTGCCCTCGGTCACCCAGCGCTCACGCGACTGGCCGCCCTTCCAGGCCCGGGTGGTGAAGCCGAGAATTTCCACCTTGACGGAGCACCGCTCCAGCGTGCGGGCCAGGATGTCGCCGCACATCGCCGCCACGGTGATGGGACGGCCGCGCATCGAGCCGCTGTTGTCGATCAGCAGCGTGACCACCGTGTCGCGGAATTCCGTCTCGCGTTCACGCTTGTAGGACAGCGACAACAGCGGGTTGACGATGATGCGGGCCAGCCGCCCGGCATCCAGCATCCCTTCCTCCAGATCGAACTCCCACGCCCGGGTCTGTTGCGCCATCAGCCGGCGTTGCAGGCGGTTGGCCAGCTTGCTGACGACGCCCTGCAGGTGTTGCAGCTGCTGGTCGAGCTGCTGCCGCAGCCGGGTCAGCTCGTCGGCGTCGCACAAATCGTCGGCATGGACCTCCTCATCGTTCGCCCGGCTGAAGGCGCGGTAGGCCGCGCTGTCGTCGCCGGCCGGGCGGTCGCGGCATTGCTGCGGCCCGCCCGGCTTATCATCGCCCTCGGCCGCCGCCGCCTCGTCCTCTTCGGCCTGCTCGCCTTCGTCCTCGGACGCCTGGCCGTCGATCTGCTCCGGCTGCTGGCCCAGCGTGGTGTCCTGCTCGGACTGGCTTTCGCCCTGGCTGTCCTGGCTGTTGTCCTGGCTGCCGGCCTGTTCACCGCCCTCGTCGCCCTCGTCTTCCTCGTTGTCGGGCTCCGCCTCGACCTCTGCCTCGGCCAGGTTCATCGCGGCGAGCAGCTTGCGGGCGGCGCGGGTGAACTCGGCCTGGTCCTGGCGCGACGCCGCCATCGCCGCCATCGCCGCCTCGGCCTCGGCGCCGAGCGAGTCCCGCCACATCGCCAGGATGCGGCTGGCCGAGTCCGGTACGGGCTGGCCGCTCATGCGTTCGCGAACGAGCAGCGACAGCGCAGCAGGAAGCGGGAGCTGATCGCGCCGGGTCATCCGGTCATAGCCCTCCGCCTCGCACTCCTCCGCCAACCGGGCGCGCAGGTTGGCCGCGGCGCCGGCCATGTGCTGGGCGCCGACGGTCTCGACACGAGCCTGCTCCAGGGCGTCATAGACGTCCTTGGCCTCTCGCTGGCCCGGGGAGCGTGCAGCGTGGACCGTCTCGTCGTGGTGGCGAAGGCGCAATGCCACGCTGTCGGCCGCACCCCGCAGCTTCGCCATTTCACCCGGCGGCAAGGCACGCGTTGGCAGCGGCAGGCGGGCGCGCCGGCCCACGACCCCGGATGGTCCGGGCTGAAAAGCCACCTGCACGTCCGCAGTGCGCGCCATGGCGCGTAACGCACCTGCCGTCGCCCGCTTGAAATCCTCCGACCGGCCGTTGTCCTTGCTTCCGCTCACGCTCAGAGCACCTTGCGAATGGGCACCCCCGTCGGGATATCCTCGTTGAAGCAGCGCTGGTAGTACTCGGCGACGGTAGACCGTTCCGCCTCGTCGCACTTGTTAAGAAACGTGACCCGGAACGCGAAGCCAGTGTCGCCGAAGATGCGGGCGTTTTCGGCCCAGGTGATCACCGTGCGGGGCGACATGACGGTGGATATGTCCCCGTTGATGAAGCCCGCGCGCGTCAGGTCGGCCAAAGCCACCATCGCCTCGATCTTCTTGCGCGCGGGAGCATCCTTGCCGTCCATGCCCATCTTCGCCATGACGATCTGCGTCTCCTGCGCGTGCGGCAGGTAGTTCAGCGTCGCGACGATGTTCCAGCGATCCATCTGGCCCTGGTTGATCTGCTGCGTGCCATGATACAGCCCGGTCGTATCGCCCAGGCCGACCGTGTTGGCGGTGGAGAACAGCCGGAAACACGGATGCGGGCGGATCACCTTGTTCTGGTCCAGCAGGGTCAGCTTGCCCTCGACCTCCAGGACGCGCTGGATGACGAACATCACGTCCGGCCGTCCGGCATCGTACTCGTCGAAGACCAGGGCGCAGGGATGCTGTAACGCCCATGGCAGGATGCCCTCGCGGAACTCGGTGATCTGCTTGCCGTCGCGCACGACGATGGCATCCTTGCCGATCAGGTCTATGCGGCTGATGTGGCTGTCGAGGTTGACCCGGATGCACGGCCAGTTCAGCCGCGCCGCGACCTGTTCGATGTGCGTCGACTTGCCCGTGCCGTGATAGCCCTGGATCATCACCCGGCGGTTATGGGCGAAGCCAGCCAGGATCGCGATCGTCGTCTCCCGATCGAAGCGGTAGGTGCCGTCGATTTCCGGCACATGCTCCGTCCGCACGCTGAAGGCGGGCACATCCATGTCGAGATCGATGCCGAACACCTCACGGGCGCTGACATGGATGTCGGGGGTGTTGATCGAGGATGTCAGGACAGGGCGGGGGTCCGCGAGGGCAGCGACGTTGGTCATCGGCGGTTGGTATCCTCAAGCAAGGGCGGACGGTTCAGGCAAGGTTAGCCGGGGCGGTCGGTGGCGGCTACCCTGCGGCAGCCCCGGTCGCGGCCCCATGGGCAGAATGCTGCGGGTCGGCCGAAAGATACGTGCGGACCGCGGCGTAGGCGAGGTTGATGGTCTTCAACCGTTCCTCGGCGGCACGGTCGCCGCCATTGGCGTCCGGATGGTTGCGCTTGGCCAGTTCCTTGTAGCGCGTCTTCACGGCGTCGAGCGTGACCGGCCAAGCCAGACCCAGCGTGTTGAGCGGCTCGCGCAGGCCGTTCGGCGTCGCCTGCGCGGCGCGTTCCGCATTGCGACGGCGCGTGTCTGCCAACGCTTCCAGCGGGTCTCGCAGGGCGTCCTCGTTGAGGAAGCGAGCGCCCAGGCGGCCCAGCGGCCAGGTAGGACGCTGCCATTGCGTGTCCAACCGGGTTTGCGCCTCGATCTGGCCCGGCGTCATGCCTTTGTAGAAATCCCAGGACGCGTTGTACTCGCGGACATGCTCCAGGCAGAACCACCAATAGGCGTTCAGCGTGGTACGGGATTTCGGCGCCCGATACTCTCCTGCGCATTCACAACCGGGGCAATCACAAGGGCGGCCCGGCGCGTCCGGATCGGGCGCGTAGGCCCGGGGTCGCGGCATGCGTCGGGTCATCCTTCCTTATGTGCGCGCGCCAGTGGGTGGAGCAAGTCCTGCCGCGTCGCGCGTGGTTGCATTTGCCCCGGGCTCACCGATGTTGCGCGGAGGCTGCAAACCGCACGGTAGGGGTAAGTGATGTCGACCAGGCAGGATCGTTTGCGTGCCGCGTTGTCCGAGGCATTTGCACCGACGCAGCTGGAAGTAGCCGACGACAGCGCCCAGCACGCCGGCCATGCCGGCGCGGCAGCGGGGGGAGAGACCCACTACACGATCCGGATGGTATCGGCGCATTTTTCCGGGCAGAGCCGGGTCGCCCGATGGAGGGCTGTCCACTCGCTCCTGGATACGGAATTTCGCCAGGGCTTGCACGCAGTGTCGCTTCTCCTGCGGGCGCCTGGTGAGGCAGGCGCGTCCAACCCTTGAGTTTCGTCTCAAAATATGGCGAAGATACCTATTATCGGTTGCATTGATCGTGAAAACTGTTAACCTTCATTAACGGTTGACCCCGATCCAGTGGCCAGTAATGGGTGCGAATGATGCAGAGCCGCCTTGTGAACCGAAACATCGTTGCCGCGCGGGGGCGATCCTCGATGCGGCTGGAGCCGGAAATATGGGACGCGCTGCAGGAGATATGCCGGCGCGAGAGGGTCGGCCTCGGTGACCTGGTCCAGCGGGTGGAGGGCGAGGGGTCCGACGGGGGACGAACCAGCGCCGTCCGCATCTTCGCCTTCCAGTATTTTCGCTATGCCGCTACGGAGGAGGGGCATGTCCGGGCAGGCCACGGGCCGCTGGTCTGACCTGCCGGCCGGGATGGGCCGCATGGGGACATTGCTGCGGAAAGCATCTACCCGGCTGCGCGAGGTGCTGGCATCCAAGCGCGCATGATCGAAGACCTCGAGACGCTTTCCGTCACCGTCGCGGAGTTCGCGATGGAGCCGTTCGAACACGCCCTGGGGACCGCGTGCCGCACCGTTGGGTTCTTCCTGAAGGACGAAGTGAGACGGATCTGGACCGTCGAGGGTGTCAAGCGCCGCGGCGAAAACGAGGTTGAGCTCACCGCTGCGCTGGCCCTGGCGCAGTGGCTCACCGGCGAGACCCCGGTGCTGCACCGGGCGCCGACGCCGGCCGGGGGCTGGCTGTCGCGCACCGAAACATCCTTCCCTGAACAACGTGTCGGCCGCCGCTTCGCCATCCGTGGCACCCATCTGGGACCCGGGCGTTCACCCGGCCGCATCACGCTCGTGCTGGATGCCGGCGTGGCTTTCGGTTCCGGAGAGCACGGTTCGACGCGGGGGTGCCTTCGCGCGTTGGAGCGCGTGGCGTTCCGCCGCCCGCGCCGGATCCTCGATCTGGGCTGTGGGTCCGGCATCCTCGCGATGGCGGCAGCGCGTCTGTTGCACCGGCCGGTGCTGGCCACCGATTTCGATCTATGGTCGGTGCGGGTCGCCCGTGAGAACGCCGTGGCGAACGGTCTGCGCAACCGCTTGCGATGCCGCCTGGCGGCTGGCTGGCAACCTGCCGCGCGTGACGGCGGTCCCTACGACCTGGTGTTTGCCAACATCCTGGCCCGCCCGCTATGCGCGATGGCCGTGAAGCTGGCTGCCAATTTGGCGCCGGGCGGAACGGCCATCCTGGCAGGCTTGCTGGACTGGCAGGCCCGCCTCGTGCTGGCGGCACATCGGCGGGCTGGATTGCGGCTGGACTCCGTTGCCCGTGAGGGCACGTGGACCACGCTCGTCATGCGCAAGCCGCTCGGGCGCCGGGGATAACAGCGGCCCGGCGCCCTGTTGCCTAACGGCGGCGCGTGGTGAAAGCCGGATCAAACACACGGCCTAGGTCGGCGCGGTTCAACCCGATGTCGGCCAACTCACGCTCGGACAGGCTGCCCAGTTCCGCCAGCACCGAGCGGCGCTCCATCCATGTCCGGATGCGGGCAAACAGGCTCGGCTTGCTGCGCCGGCTCTGCGCCTCGGCATAATGCTCCGGGTAGCTGATCCGGTTGGCAGGCAGGAGGGCAAGTTCCTCCTTGGACACGAAGGCGTTCATAGTGATTTAGTCCCAAACATCCGCAACGGGCTTCGGAGGCCATCGGCGATGGCTTGCTCCCGCCTGCTACACGCAATATGGCGCATCGGGTGCAGCAGCGCGTGCGCCAAGCCCTGCCGCCAGGCATGCACCAAATGCATGCATGAACCTAGAGGTATGTTAATAAACGATGCCGTCTTCCAGCCTTGCAGCCCTCCGCGCCAAGCTCGCAGCCTTGCATGTCGATGGCTTCATCGTGCCGCGGGCGGATGAACATCTCGGCGAATACGTGGCGCCCGGGGCGGAGCGGCTGGCTTGGCTCACCGGGTTCACCGGCAGCGCGGGCGTGGCGGTCGTGCTCGCGCAGGAGGCGGCGGTGTTCACGGATGGCCGCTACGTGCTGCAACTTGCGGCCCAAGTCGACGGTGCGGCGTTCCAGCGCCTGCATTTGACGGAGCAGCCGCCGCAGGCATGGGCAGCGGCCCGGGCCAAGCGGATCGGCTACGATCCGTGGCTGCTCAGCGAGGAAGCCGTCGCCCGCTACACCGATGCTGGCCTGGACATGGTGGCGCTGTCGCCCAACCCGGTCGACGCGATCTGGCGGGACCGACCGCCGCCGCCCGTCACGCCGGCCTTGCCGCAGGCGTTGGCATTTGCCGGGCTGGCTGCGCGGGAGAAAATCCGCGGGCTGGCGCAGACGCTGCGCGAGGCTGGACAGGATTGTTGCATCCTGACCGACCCGGCAAGCATCAACTGGATGCTGAACCTGCGCGGGGCCGACGTGCCCTTCACCCCCGTCTCGCAAGCCTTCGCCATCCTGCATGCCACCGAGCGGGTCGACCTGTTCATCGACGCGGCCAAATTGGCTAACTCCACGCGCGAGTGGCTGGGCGACGCGGTCGAGTGCCAGCAGCCCGACGCATTGGCCGGCGCATTGGCCCGCCTTTCGGGCAATACGGTGCGGGTGGATCCGGCGGGCGCACCTGCGGCTGTCGCACAGGCATTGCGGGCCGCCGGCGCTGCCGTCGTCGCTGGCAGCGACCCATGCCTGCTGCCGAAAGCCACCAAGAACCCGGTTGAACAGGATGGCGCCCGGGCCGCCCATCGCCGCGACGCGGTAGCGGTATGCCGCTTCCTGCAATGGCTGCAGCACGCGAGCGGCGAGACGGAGTTGTCTGCCGCCGCCAGGCTGCTCTCGTTCCGCGAGGCGGTGCCGGGCTTCAAGGGCGAGAGCTTCCCGGCCATCTCCGGCGCTGGCGAGCACGGCGCCGTCATCCACTATCGCGCGAGCCGGGAAAGCGACCGGGCGATCGGCCCGAACGAGGTGTACCTGATCGACAGCGGCGGCCAGTACGAGGATGGCACGACGGATATCACGCGCACCGTCTGGACCGGTCCGGACGATCCGCCGGCCGAGTTGCGCAGCCGGTTCACGCGCGTGTTGAAAGGCAACATCGCGCTGGCGACGGCCGGCTTTCCCCATGGCGTGGCTGGGCCGCATCTGGACGCTCTGGCGCGACGGGCGCTCTGGGACGCAGGCCTCGACTACGACCACGGCACCGGGCACGGGGTGGGCAGCTACCTCTCGGTGCATGAGGGGCCGGTCAGCATCTCCCGCGCCGCCCGGCCGGTGCCGATCGAGGCGGGAATGATCCTGTCCAACGAGCCGGGCTTCTATGCGCCCGGTCAATACGGGATCCGCCTGGAGACGCTGCTGCTGGTCCAGCAGGCGGACATTCCGGGCGCCGCCAAGCCGTTCCTTCGATTCGAAGTCCTCAGCCTCGCCCCGTTCGACCGCCGCCTGATCGAGCCATCACTGCTGAACGCTGCCGAGTTGACCTGGCTCAATGGCTACCATGCGCGTGTCCTGGCCGAAGTCGCTGCGGCGGGCGGGGCCGACCTGGTAGCATGGCTCTCGCAGTCGTGCGCTGCGATCGAAGCTGTTCCATAAGGCGATCAACCCACTGTGGGCTGTCCCTGACAGATCGGGTGCGCTGCGTTAACACATTCGCCGATCGAGACTGTTACACTCTCGCCTGTCAACTTACGGTGACATCATGCTGGGTGGAATTGAACTCCGGGCACTGAACACATGGTGCGGCCGCCGTGACATGAGTTGGTCTCCGGCCGAGTCCGAGCAAGGGCCGCCGACCATGATGCTGAAGCGGCGCGACGCTGCCCGGCCTTGGCAACGCATGATGCTCGTGCTGGATGAAGGCGAGATGAGGCTCGAAAACGAGTTGGGGGAAACCCTGGCGAGCGCATCGGACCTGCCGGCCCTGCTGGATGCGGTGGAAGGGGGCGTGGCGGATGGCTCGGCGGCTCCCGCAGTTCAGCGGAGCGGCTCAAGCCTCCCCATGCTCGACTTTATCCTTTAGGGCTCGCATCTGCTCTTGGCCGCACGCCCAGGATGTGGGCTATGGCAAAGGTCAGGTCCGCCCGGTTGAGCGTGTAGAAATGGAACTCGTCGACGCCGTTCGCCTGTAGCAGCCTTACCTGTTCCGCGGCCACGATGGCGGCGACCATGCGGCGGATCTCCGGATCGTCTTCCGTGCCTTCGAACATTGCGCCGAGCCACGCCGGCACGGCGGTACCGCAGATCGCGCTGAACTTCGCGGCCTGTGCAAAGTTCGACACCGGCATGATGCCGGGCACGATGGATGCTGTGATGCCGGCTGCCACGGCACGGTCGATAAAATCCAGGAACAACCCGGCGTCGAAGAAATACTGGGTGATCGCACGGGTTGCGCCGGCGTCGAGCTTCCGCTTGAGGTTGTCAAGGTCGTGGACCGGGCTGGTCGCCATCGGATGGGTTTCCGGATAGGCCGCGACCGAGATCTCGAAATCGGCGATGCGCTTCAGGCCGGCCACCAGATCGTTGGCGTAGGCATAGCCTTGCGGGTGGGCGGCGTAGCGCTCCCCAGCCGGTGGATCGCCGCGCAGGGCGACGATGTGGCGCACGCCGCAATCCCAGTACTGCCGGGCGACGTCGTCCACCTCGCCCCGGCTGGCACCGACGCAGGTCAGGTGCGCGGCGGGCGTCAGGCTCGTCTCGGCCACGATCCGGCTTACCGTCGCATGCGTCCGCGCCTGGGTGCTGCCGCCCGCGCCATAGGTGACCGAGACGAATCGCGGGGCAAGGCGCTCCAGCCGCCGGATGCAGGCCCAGAGCTGCTGCTCCAGCGTGTCGGTACGCGGCGGCGAGAACTCGAACGACAGGGCCGGCGGCGATCCCTGGGCGGGTGCCGGAAGGGCGCCGAAACGCGGTCCGGTCAGCCAGCGCTCCAGGGTCGGTGTGGCATGCGACAGCCGCGTCACTTCGTTCATGCTCCTTGTGATGGGGGTATCCGCACCGCAACGCAAGCGCCACGGCATGGAAAGGCGATGATGGGCGGACCGCCCGGGCAGATTGTGCGATGCGTGTCGCGTGCTAGACATGATCGGCCGATGCCTGCTCAATCGCCGAAGATGTCGCGACCGTCGTTCCAAGGATTTACGCCAATGCCTTTGCTGCGCTCCATGCTCGCCCTGGCAACGGTGTGGGGCCTTGCCGCCTGCGCGACCAAGCCGCCGGCCTCGGACGCTGCCGCGACGGCGGAATACCTGGACAACAACGACCCTTTCGAGCCTGCCAACCGGGTCGGCTACGCGATCAATGACGGGCTAGACACCTACTTTCTTGCACCGGTCGCACGGGCCTACCGCTACGCCGTGCCCGGCGTGGTCAGGGAGCCGGTCCACAACGTGCTGCAGAACATCACCACGCCCGTGCTCTTCATCAACGACGTGGTGCAGACCAGGCCACGCCGGGCTGGCGACACGTTCATGCGCTTCGTGATCAACACGACCGCGGGCGTGGGCGGGCTGTTCGACGTAGCCGCCAAGGTCGGCTATCCCTACCACGACAACGATTTCGGCACGACCCTGGCCTTGTGGGGCGTGCCGGAAGGTCCGTTCCTGTTCCTTCCGGTGCTCGGTCCGTCCAATCCGCGGGATGCGACGGGTTACGGCGTGGACGTCGCCTTCGACCCGTTCACCTACGTGCCGAGCGGCCACGGCCTGCGCACGTTCGAGTATGCGCGAATCGGCGTATCGGCCGTGGATGCGCGGTCGCAGGTGTTGGACGAGGTGGCTTCCGTGAAGAAAACAGCGCTTGATCCCTATGCGACGTTCCGCAGCCTCTACCGGCAAAACCGGGAGAGCACGATCGATCGCGTCCGCACGGAGGACCGTGCGACGGTGCCGAACTGGTATGCGAAGTGACCGCCATGTGCGAGGGAACCGGATCGATGATGCTCACCCGCCGAATTTTGCTGGCGTCCGCCACCGCGGCGGTGGCACTCGGCGCCATGCCGGCGCCGCCGGCCCATGCACAGGATGCCGGCGCCGCCGCGTTCGTGCAGAGCTTCGGCGACCGCCTGGTCGCGGTGGTCAACGGCGAGGGATCCCTGCCGGAAAAGGAGCAGCGCATCCGCCCACTGATCGACCAGGCCGTGGACGTGGACGCGATCGCCAAATTCTGCCTCGGCCGGTTCATCAACATGTCCAGCCCGCAGCAGGTCAACGAGTTCACCCAGCTGTTCCACGGCGTGCTGGTCAACAACATCACCAGCAAGATCGGCGAATACCGCGGGGTGACCTTCCGCATGGGCGACACGTCGATGCGCGGCACCGAGGCCTATGTCGGGACGCTGGTGCAGCGCCCCAACAGCGCGCCGACCAACGTGCGCTGGGTCGTGAGCACGGCGGCCGGCTCGCCGAAGATAGTGGACGTCGTCGCGGAGGGCACCAGCCTGCGCCTGACGCAGCGCAGCGACTACGCCTCCTTTCTCAGCCATAACGGCAACAGCGTGGACGCGCTGTTGGCGGCCATGAAGCGACAGGTCGCCGCCGGAGGCTAGGGCGCCGCACGAGCCAGACCGGGTCGGTTCACGTCGATCCCGGCTTCGACGCCCTGGCCAAGGACGGCCGCGGCGCCGGCGGCGGACAGCGCGGGCGAGGTCATGACGCCGAAGCCACCTTGGCCGGCCAGCCAGAAAAATCCTTTATTCAACTGGTCCTCGCCTACCACGGGCGAGTGGTCGGGGCTGAAGGTCCGCAGCCCGGCCCACCGATGCGGGACGTGGCGGATCGCCAGCGTCGTCAGTTGTTGCAGGCGGTCCAGGGCGATGGCGACATCCAGTTCCTCCGGCTGCGCGTCGCAGGGTTCGGTGGGCGTGGCGTCCGCGGGCGAGACCATGAGCCGACCTGCATCCGGCTTGAAATAGAGCGTCTCGGTGACGTCGTTCACCATCGGCCAGTTCGCGCTGTCGGGGGCAGCGACGATCACGGCGGTGCGGCGCTTCGGCACCAGCCCGACCGGGGTGACGCCGGCCAGCCGTGCCACGTGGTCTGCCCAGGCGCCGGCGGCGTTGACCAGATTGGCCGCGGCGAACCGGCCCGCCGGCGTGTCGACCAGCCAGGCAGCGCCGTTGCGGTCGATCCGCGTGGCCCGGGCATCGGTGACGATGGTGCCGCCGGCTGCCAGCAAGCCGCGGCGGTAGCCGCCGAGCAGCGCATCGACGTCGATGTCGCAGACGTCGGGCTCAATGAAGGCGGCCGCCACCGCCTTCGGACGCAACACCGGCACCATCCGCAGCGCTTCCGCCGGGGCGAGCGGCGCCATTGCCGGAACGTGAAGCCTGCCCTCGGCCAAGGCAGCCGCCAACTGCACCTCCTCCCCGGCACGGGCCACGGTCAAGCTGCCGCGGGAGCGCAACAGCGGCACGTCGGTGAAGCCGGGCGGCGGCGCGGCCAGGAACGGCCGGCTGGCCACGCTGAGCCGCCGCACGGCCGACGTGCCGTAATTTTCCGTCAGCGTGGCGGCGGACCGTGCCGTGCTGTGCGTGGCGCAATGCGCCTCCGCCTCCAGCACCGTGACCTTCGCGCCAGCCGCGGCGAGGCGCCACGCGACGCTCATGCCCGCAATGCCGCCGCCGACCACCAGGATATCGGCGTTCATGCCGGGCTCCAGCCATGGCGCAACGCCGAAGCTGCCTTCGGCCTATCCACCAGGCGTCGCGCGCCAGGGTCCGGCGGCATCGGTCTAGCCACGGCCGACGAACGGCATCGCGTTCGCCATGACCGTCAGGCTGAGGATGTTCGCGTCGAGCGGGAGCGAGGCCATCAAGGCGACCGAGCGGGCGACGTTCGCCACGTCCATGACTGGTTCCACCTCCGTCGTCCCGTTCGCCTGCGGCACTCCCTGCGTCATGCGGGCAGTCATCTCCGTGGCGGCGTTGCCGACATCCACCTGGCCGCAGGCGATGCCGAATTGGCGACCGTCCAGCGAGATCGTCTTCGTCAGGCCGCTCACGCCATGCTTGGTGGCGGTGTAGGGGGCCGAACCCGGGCGGGGGGCATGGGCGGAGATGGATCCGTTGTTGATGATGCGGCCACCCTGCGGCGTCTGATCCCGCATCATGCGGAAGGCGCCGCGGGCGACGCGGAACACGCCGGAAAGGTTGACCGCAACCACGCTGTCCCACTGCTCGTCGGTGAGGTCGCCGAAATTGGTCGATGCCACGTTGCCGCCGGCATTGTTGAACACGACGTCCAGCCGGCCCCATTCACGGCTGATTGCGGCGAACAATGCCTCGACGGAGGCAGGCTGCGCCACGTCCGTGGGCACGACCAGCGTGGTGGCGCCGTCGGCCAGCGCGGCGGTCTCCTCCAGCGCGTCCCGTCGGCGGCCCGCCAGGGCGACCGCGAAACCATCCTTGGCCAAAGCCAGCGCGGACGCCCGGCCGATGCCGCCGCCGGCCCCGGTCACCAACGCTGTTCGTGCCATGCCGAATCACTCCCTGTGACGGCAAGCCTAGGCCGAAGACGGACTAGCCGGCAACGCGCTCCACGTCCGCGCCGCAGGCCGCAAGCTTCTGTTCCAGCGCCTCGTACCCGCGATCCAGATGGTACACCCGGTTCACAATGGTGTCGCCCGAGGCCACCAGCCCGGCGATCACCAGCGAGGCGCTCGCCCGCAGGTCCGTGGCCATGACGGGGGCGCCGGACAGCGACGGCACGCCGCGGACGATGGCGGAGGCGCCGTGGACGTTGATGCTGGCGCCCATCCGCGTCAGCTCGCTGACATGCATGAACCTGTTCTCGAAGATCGTCTCGGTGACCATCGCGGCGCCCTGGGCGACGCTCATCAGCACCAGGAATTGCGCCTGCATGTCGGTGGGGAAGCCGGGATACGGTTCGGTCATGGCGTCCGTGCCGTGCAGCCCGTTGCGCCGGGTCACCCGGACGCCCTCGGGCTCGGGCGTCAATTCCACGCCCGCCGCGTCCATGACCGCGCGTACCGCCGCCAGATGCGCCAGGTCCGCCCCGCGCAGCAGCACCGTGCCCCCGGTGATCGCCGCGGCGCAGGCATAGGTGCCGGTCTCGATCCGGTCGGGGATGACGGTGTGCCGGGCGCCGTGCAGCGAGCCGACCCCCTCTATGGTCAACGTGCCGGTGCCCATGCCGCCGATCCGCGCACCCATGGCGATCAGGCAGTGCGCGAGATCGTCGATCTCCGGCTCGCGTGCCGCGTTGGCGATCGTGGTCTGCCCGTCCGCCAGCGACGCCGCCATCATCAGGTTCTCGGTGGCGCCGACGGAGGCGAAGGGCAGCACGATCGCGGCGCCGTGCAGGCCGCCCGGCGCGGTCGCGTTGATGTAGCCCGAGTCGAGGTCGACCTGCGCGCCCATCTGCTCCAGACCTTTCAGGTGCAGGTCGACCGGCCGCGTGCCGATGGCGCAGCCGCCGGGCAGGGACACCCGCGCCTCCCGGCAGCGTGCCAGCAGGGGGCCCAGCACCAATACCGAGGCACGCATCTTGCGCACGATGTCGTACGGCGCTTCCGTCGAGGTGATGGTGCCGCCGAGCGAAAGGGTACGTCCGTCGTTGCCCACCGGCTCCACCGCGATGCCGTGCTGGGCGATCAGGCTGCTCATCGTGTCGATGTCGGCAAGGCGTGGGACGTTGCCCAGCACCAGCCGCTCCTCCGTCAGCAGCCCGGCCGCCATCAGCGGCAGGCTGGCGTTCTTCGCGCCGCCGATGGCGATCTCGCCATGCAGCGGACGGCCGCCGCGGATACGAATCTTGTCCATGATGGTCGTCCTTACATCCGGGGCAGGGCGGTGCCGCGCTGGCGCATATACTTGCCCGCACGGTCGGCATAGCTGGTCTCGCAGGGTTCGGCCCCCTGGAGGAACAGGAACTGGCAGATGCCTTCCCCGGCATAGATGCGGGCGGGCAAGGGGGTCGTGTTGCTGATCTCGATCGTCACCTGGCCCTCCCATTCCGGCTCCAGCGGGGTCACGTTCACGATGATGCCGCAGCGTGCATAGGTCGACTTGCCCAAACAGATGACGAGGATGTCGCGCGGGATGCGGAAATATTCCATGGTGTGGGCGAGCGCGAAGCTGTTCGGCGGGATGATCGCCACGGGGCCGCGCCGGTCCACGAAGCTGTCCGGGTTGAAGTTCTTCGGATCCACCACCGCGCTGTCGACATTGGTGAAGATCTTGAACTCGTCTGCCACCCTGGCGTCATAGCCGTAGGAGGACAGGCCGTAGCTGATCACCCCATCGCGTTTCTGCGCCTCGGTGAAGGGCTCGATCATGGCAGCATCCAGCGCCATGCGGCGTATCCAGCGGTCGGCCATGACGGGCATCGGGGCAGGTCTCCGGCAACGGCAGCCGGTCTAGCGCACCGCACCGCGCTGCGGCAAACCGCCGGCCGGGTTGACGCCGGCGGGGGGCTTCGCCATAAACCACGCTCTTTCGCGCAAGCCTCGAGGATTACGAACGATGTCCCGCCGTTGCCTGATCTCCGGCAAGGGTGTGCTGACCGGTAATAACGTCAGCCACGCCAACAACAAGAGCCGCCGTCGCTTCCTGCCGAACCTGCAGGAGCAGTCGCTGTTGTCGGACGTGCTGGGAACCGCCGTGCGCGTGCGGCTGACCACGCACGGGCTTCGCACGATTGAGCATAACGGTGGTTTGGATGCCTTCCTGCTTGGCACGCCGAACCGCAGCCTCCCGGAGGAGGCGCAGTCGCTGAAGCGCCGCATCCTGCGCGCCCAGGCCAAGAAAGCTGCCGCCTAGCGCCTGATCGCGCGGCTTCGGTCGAGGCGCCGTCCTGGCCTGGCCAGGACAATTGGCGTGTCATGATCCGAAACGAGATGTGTGTGCCTAGGCTTTGACTCGGCCAGGCTGCGGGCGCTACCGGGAAGGTATGGAAGCAACCGCCATCCTGCTGGCCGCGGGCCTCGGCACACGGATGAAATCGACGCTGCCAAAGGCCCTGCATCCGATCGCCGGGCGACCCATGCTCCGTCACCTGCTGGACTCGTGCCGTGACGTGTTCGAGCACGCGGTGGTGGTGGCAGGTCCGGGCATGCAGGTGTTGGACGCGGTCGCCGCCCCGCACCAGGTCGTGGTGCAGCATGATCGCCTCGGCACCGCCCATGCCGCGCTACAAGCCGCCGCAGCCTTCGGGCAAGGCGACGTGGCGATATTGTATGCGGACAACCCGCTGATCCGGCCTGCTACGCTGCGGCGGCTGCGAGCCGCCCGGGCCGACGCGGGACTGGTGCTGCTGGCGATGCGTCCGACCGATCCGGGTCGCTACGGGCGGGTGATCACCGCCGGCGGCGACGTCGAACGCATCGTGGAGTGGGCCGACGCGACGGAGCAGGAGCGGGCTGTCGGATTGTGCAACGCCGGCGTCCTCTGTGCCGCCGCCGCCGATCTGGAGCGCTGGCTGCGGGCCGTTGGCAACGATAACAGCAAGGGCGAGTACTACCTCACGGACGTCATCGCCCAGGCCCGCGCCGACGGGGTCCGCGTTGCCGCCGTCGAAGCGCCAGAGGCGGAACTGCGCGGCGTGAACTCCCGTGCCGAACTCGCCGTCGCGGAGGCGACCGTGCAAGGCTGGTTGCGGGAGGCGGCGATGGCGGGCGGCGCCACGCTGACGGCTCCGGATACCGTGTTCCTGTCCGCCGACACGGTCCTCGCCCCCGATGTCACGGTCGGGCCCAACGTGGTGTTCGGACCGGGCGTGTCGGTGGCGTCGGGAGTGGACATCCGTGCTTTCTGCCACCTGGAAGGCTGCACCATCGGGGCAGGGGCGGTGATCGGCCCGTTCGCCCGGCTGCGGCCCGGCACCGTCGTGGGAGCCGGCGCGCATGTCGGCAATTTCGTCGAACTGAAGGCGGCCATGCTGGGCGACGGGGCCAAGGCCAATCACCTGTCCTATATCGGCGATGCGACGGTCGGTGCGCGCAGCAACGTCGGCGCGGGCACGATCACGGTGAACTATGACGGCTTCGCCAAGCATCGCACGACCATCGGTGAGCGGGCGTTCATCGGCTCCAACACTTCGCTGGTCGCGCCCGTGACGATCGGGGACTCGGCGCTGATCGTGGCCGGCAGCACCATTACCGAAGACGTGCCGCCTGACGCCATGGCGTTCGGTCGGGCGCGGCAGGTGACGAAGCCGGATCGTGCTGCTGCGTTCCGGGCGAAGAAGGAGCAGCGCTGATGTGCGGCATCGTGGGCGTGTTAGGGGCGCGGCCGGCGGCCCCGTTGCTGTTGGACGCTTTACGGCGGCTGGAATACCGCGGCTATGACAGCGCCGGCATCGCGACGCTCACCAACGGCCATATCGAACGCCGCCGCGCACCGGGCAAGCTCGCCAACCTGGCCGCCGTGCTGGACCGCGACCCGCTGCCCGGCACTACCGGCATCGGCCACACGCGCTGGGCCACGCACGGGGCCCCCACCGAGACGAATGCGCACCCGCACGGCACGTCCCGCGTGTCGGTCGTGCATAACGGGATCATCGAGAACCATGCCAGCCTGCGCGACGAGCTGGAGGGTGCGGGGCAGGTGTTCGAGACCGAGACCGATACCGAGACGGTCGTGCAACTGGCGGACCTCTACCTGAAATCCGGCATGCCGCCGGTCGAGGCCGCACGGGCGACGTTCGCCCGGCTGCACGGCGCCTATGCGCTCGCCATGGTGTTCGCCGGGCAACCCGGTTTGATGGTGGGTGCGCAGCGCGGTGCGCCGCTTGCGGTCGGCTACGGCGAGGACGAGATGTTCCTCGGCTCGGACAGCCTGGCGCTTGCCCCGCTCACCCAACGCATCGCCTTCCTGCGGGATGGCGACTGGACCGTGCTGCATCATGGCGGCGCGCAGTTCTTCGACGGCGCCGGGCGCGGCGTGGAACGCGAAATCCGCCGCACCGTGCATACCGGGGCCGCCATCGGCAAGGATGGATTCCGGCACTTCATGGAAAAGGAGCTGCACGAGCATCCCAGCGTCATTGGCCAGGTGCTGCACCGCATGATCGACCCTGCGTCCCGCACGGTCGCCATGCCATCGCTGCCCTTCGACCTTGCCGTCGTGCCGCGCGTCACCGTCACCGCCTGCGGCAGCGCGTATTACGCCGGCCTGGTGGCGCGGCATTGGCTGGAAGCGGAGGCGCGGCTGCCGGCCGATGCGGACGTCGCCAGCGAATTGCGCTATCGCGAGCCGCCGTTGCAGCCGGGTGGCCTGGCGCTGCTGGTCAGCCAATCGGGCGAGACGGCGGACACGCTGGCGGCGCTGCGGTCCCTGCGGGGAGCCGGCCAACATGTAATGAGCGTGCTGAACGTGCCGGAAAGCACCATGGCGCGCGAGAGCGACGCGGTGTTGGAGACCTTGGCCGGCCAGGAAATCGGCGTCGCCAGCACCAAGGCGTTCACCGCCCAGCTCACCACCCTGGCCTGCCTGGCGATCGCCGCCGGGCGCGCCCGTGGCACGATCGGGCCGGCTCGGGAGGCGGAGTTGGTGGAGGCGTTGCTAGAGCTGCCAAGCCGCGCCGTCGACGTGCTGGCATTGGACCTGGCCGATGTGGCGGCCCTGGTGGCGCAGGCGCGCGACGTGTTGTTCCTGGGCCGCGGCGCGTGCTTCCCGATCGCCATGGAAGGTGCGCTTAAGCTGAAGGAGATCAGCTACATCCACGCTGAAGGATACGCCGCCGGGGAAATGAAGCATGGCCCGATCGCGCTAATCGACCGCGACGTGCCGGTGGTCGCTGCCGCGCCGAGCGGACCGTTGTTCGAGAAGACGGCCTCCAACCTGCAGGAGGCTGCGGCCCGGGGCGGTCGGCTGATCGTGTTCAGCGATGCCGAAGGGGCGGCCAAGTTGCGCGGCATCGCTGCGGCGACCGTGGTGTTGCCGGCCGTGCACCCGTTCGTCGCACCGATCCTATACGCGATCCCGGTGCAGATGCTGGCCTACAAGGTGGCCGTGCTGAAGGGCACCGACATCGACCAGCCCCGCAACCTGGCGAAGTCCGTCACGGTCGAGTAGGCAGACCACCTGGCGTTGTGCCGCTCGGCATATGGCGGAGCATCGGGTCATGCGGATCTGCTTCATCGGCGACAGTTTCGTGAATGGCACGGGGGACGACGACTGCCTCGGTTGGGTGGGCCGACTCGGCTCGGAGGCGAGGCGGCGCAGGCACGATGTAACCATCTACAATCTGGGCGTCCGGGGCGACACATCGAGCGACCTCGTGGCTCGATGGCAGCATGAGGCCGAAGCCAGGCTTGCACCCGAGCATGACGGTCGGCTGGTGTTCTCCTTCGGGGTGAACGACTGCGTGGAGGGCCGCGCCGGCCAACCGCGGGTGGCCGAGGACACCGCCATCGCCAATGCCCGCTCCATCCTGACGGCCGCCCGGCAATGGCGGCCGACTCTCATGGTCGGTCCGCCCTGTTCCCGGAATGCCGCGGTCGACACGCGCGTGAGCCGCCTGTCGGATAGGCTGGCAGTGCTGTGCGAGGACCTGGCCATCCCGTTTTTCGCGACCTTCCAGCTCACCCATGGCAACGCGGCCTGGCACTGCGAGGCCGGGCAGGGTGACGGTATCCACCCGAACCGGGGCGGCTACGACCTTCTCTATGGGGCGTTGCTGGGTTGGAACGCGTGGCGCGAGTGGGTGCCGTAAGGAGCGTTCGCCAGACAGGCAAGCTCCGGCAGGGCTATACCACGCTCAGGGCTGTATGGCGTGCATTACGTCCGCCACGGTGCGCTCGACCGAGTTGCCGACGTCGACCGTGATCACGTGCTCGTCGGGCGCCGGCTCTTCTAGCGTGGCGAGTTGGCTGTCCAACAGCATGGGCGGCATGAACTCGTGATGGCGGTTGTTGATGTGCGCTTCCAGCGTCGCATGGTTGCCGTGGAGGTAGACGATCTGGACGCCTGGCTTCCCGTTGCGGATCTGCTCGCGGTAGCTGCGCTTGAGCGCGGAGCATGTGATGATCGCGTCATGTCCGGTGTGCAGCCGGGCATCGATCCACTCCGCGATGATGGCGAGCCACGGTGCACGGTCCGCATCGTCCAGCGGGTGACCCGACGCCATCTTCGCGACGTTCGCCGCCGGGTGCAGCTTGTCTCCTTCCTGGAACATCCACCCTAAGGCATCGGCGATGCGCTCTGCGACCGTCGTCTTGCCGGAGCCGGATACGCCCATGATGACGATCACCCGGCTCACTGCGGCAATGTCCGCACGCCTGCCGGCCCGGCAACGAACACCGTCGTGGTGCGACCGATGAACAGGCCCGTCTCCACCACGCCCACGATGGCCTGCAAGGCGGCATCAAGGGCAGACGGATTTTCGATGGCTGGCATATGGCAGTCCAGGATGAAGTTGCCGCTATCGGTGCGAAACGGCGCGCCAGCCTGGTCCACCCGACGCACGGGCCGCGCACCCAACTGCGCGATCTGCCCGGCGACGCCGTTCCAGCCGAACGGCACGACCTCCACCGGAACCGGCGAATTCGTGCCGAGCCGGTCCACCAGCTTGCTGGCGTCAACCACGATCAACAGTTTTGCGCTGGCAGCGGCGACCATCTTCTCCCGCAGCAATGCGCCGCCCAGTCCCTTCACCAGGTCCAGCGAACCCAGGGCGACCGCGTCGGCCCCGTCGATCGTCAGGTCGAGCCTGGTGCCGGCTTCCAATTCGACCAGGGTGATGCCCCCCTCCCGTGCCTGCGCGGCGCTGCGTTCCGAGGTGGGGACGGCGGTGATGCGCAACCCCTGCCGCACCCGGGCGACCAGGCTGGCGATGGCGAAGGTGGCGGTCGATCCTGTGCCCAAACCCACGACCATACCGTCGGCCACCAGCGCCGCAGCAGCCTCCGCAGCCTGGCGCTTCAGCTCGGCATTCGCATCGCCTGCCATCAGCCAGCTGCGGCCTTGTCGGTGAACCAAATCAACTCACCGACCGGATGTACCCCGGCCGCCGGTAGGGTGGCGTCGCCGTCGAGCGTGCGGGCCAGTATGGCGCGCTTGGCATCTCCTGCGGCAAGGAAGGCGACGACGCGGCTGCTATCCAGCACTGGGTAGGTCAACGTCAGCCGAGGCTCCGGCTTGGCGCCGATCACCGCGGCGGTCCAGGCCGTGCGCTCCGCCAACGCGGCCACGCCAGGGAACAGGGAGGCGGTATGGCCATCCTCACCCAGGCCGAGGAACGTCACGTCGAAGAGCGGGCGCGCCGGATCCAGCGTGTCGGCGCCATGAAATCGCTTCAGCGTGTCGGCATAGTGCAGAGCCGAGTGCTCCGGGTCCGTGTCGGTCTGCCACGGATGCACCTGGACGTCCGGGATCGGGACGTGAGCGATCATCGCCTCGCGCGCCATGCGGTAGTTGCTGTCCGGGTGGTCGTGCGGCACGAATCGCTCGTCGCCGAAGAACAGGTGGGTGCGGTTCCAGGGAAAGCGGTCGCGGAACGCGTCGCCCGCCAGCACGCTGAAGGTCGCCTTCGGGGTCGATCCGCCGGACAGGCACCAGGCGAAACGGCCCGGCGTGGCCAGCGCCCGCTGCAGCACCCATTCGGCGACGCGCTGCGCAACCCCGGCGGCATCGGCCTGGATGTCGACGGTGCCGGTCATGCCAGCAGGTACTTCTCGACGGCCTTGGCGAAACCTTCGTCGTCGTAGCCGTCGGTCACCGCATCGGCCTCCTTCTGCACGGCCTGGCTGGCATTGCCCATGGCGATGGCGAACCCGCTTGGCTTGAACATCAGTACATCGTTCGGTTGGTCGCCGATGGTGGCGATCTGCCCAGCCTCGATCTTCAGCGTGCGGGCGAGGTATGCCACGACGCCGCCCTTGTTCGCCTGCGGGTGGGTGACGTCGAGATAGTACGGCTGCGAACGCGCGGCCGAAACGGTGTCTCCCAGGGCATCCTGCACGGCCTTCTCGCAGCCGGCCACCTTGTCCAGGTCGTCGCTGACGCCGACGATCTTTACAGCCGACGCGAGGTGCTCGTCGGTGAAGGCCTTCACCACCCTGGGCGGGAATTGCACGGTGTGTTCCTCGCGCTCCCGATGCGGTGCGTCGATGTCGCGCAGCAGCCAGTCATCGCCCGAGTAGACCCACACATCCAGGCCCCGCTGCTCGATCAACGCCACAGTCTTCTTCGCCGCTGCCGGGTCGAGCGTGTGGCTCTCGATGATGCTCATGTCGGCGTTGACGAACAGGCCGCCGTTGAACCCCGCGAGGGGAGTGCCGATTTGCAATGGCCCGATCAGCATGGCCATGCCCTTGGGCGGGCGGCCGCTGGTGAGGGCGAACTTGATCCCCTGGGCCTCCAGGGCGGCGACCGCCTTGCAGGCGCGGTCGGTCAACACCTTGTCCTTGGTGACCAACGTTCCATCCACGTCGGCGAGCAACAGCTTGATCGTGTCCGGGCGGGGACGTGCCATTTGGGAGACTCCTAAGCGGCGTTGGGCAGTACGTAGCGGTCGATCGCCGCAGCCCAGCCGTCGTCTTCGTTGGAAGCCGTGTGCTGCGTTGCTTCTGCCGCGACGGCTGCAGGCGCATTACCCATCGCCACGCTGTGCCCGGCCACGCGAAACATCGGCACGTCATTGTGCTGGTCGCCGAGGACGCAGACATCCGCCATGTCGACGCCATACCAGGCCGCGAAGGACCGGGCCGCCGTTCCCTTGTCGACCGACGGGTTGGTCACGTCCAGATAGTACAACTGGGACCGGCTGGCCCGGGCGATGCTGCCGAGAGTGTCCTGCAACTCGGCCTCGCACGCGGCTAGTTCGTCGAATCTGCCGGACGCGCCCACGACCTTGCCACACCGAGCCATGAACGGCTCGAAATCGGCGACGACGGTCGGGTCGAACCGGATGGTACGGCGCTCACGTGCGACATCGAAGTCGCCATGCTCCTTTATCAACCACGCATTGTCGGCGAACAGCCACGCGTCTACCCCGCGCTGGTCGAACAAGGCCAGGCTGTCACGCACCGCCTGTTCCGGGACATAGCGCTCGTCGATCACCACGCCATCGGGTGCGAGGATTGTCGCGCCGTTGAAGCCGCCCATCGGCCCGGTCAAGCCCAGCTCCATCGTCAGGAACGCCATGCCCCTCGGCGGCCGGCTGCTGACCAAAGCCAGATGGACGCCGGCAGCACGGAGGTGCCGGGCAGCCTCCGCTGTGGCGGGGCTGATGGTCTTCTCCCGGGTCACGAGCGTGCCGTCGACGTCGGACACGACCAGCCGGATCGGCATCAGCCCAACTTTCGCCACTCATGACCGTCGAGGGAGAGCAGGGCGTCGGCAGCAGCCGGTCCGTCCGTGCCGGCAGCGTAGGTGTGGACCTTGTCGCCGCCCTTCGCCACGAGGTCCAGGATCGGCTGCACCGCCATCCATCCCGCTTCGATGTTGTCGGCCCGGTTGAACAGCGTCGGATCGCCGATCAGCACGTCGTAGATCAACGTCTCGTAGCCGGTGGAGGGCTTCAGCTCGAAATAGTCTTCGTACCTGAAATCCATCCTGACCGGCTTCAGCACCACGTTCTGGCCAGGCTGCTTGGCGCTGAAGTGCAGCGAGATGCCTTCATGCGGTTGCAGGTGCAGGACCATCACGTTCGCCGTCATCTTGTCGACCGTCGTGTCCCGGAACATCGCAAACGGCGCCTGCTTGAACTGGATCGCGATCTCCGTCTTGCGTGCCGCCATCCGCTTGCCCGTGCGCAGATAGAATGGCACGCCGGCCCAGCGCCAATTGTCGATCATCAGCTTGACCGCGACGAAGGTCTCCACCGTCGAATCCGGCGCGACGTCCGGCTCGTCCGTGTAGGCCGCGACCCGGCCTTCCTCGCTCATTTGGCCGGCAATGTATTGTCCGCGCACGACGTTCTGTTCGACATCCGCAGCGTTCATCGGGTGGATCGCCTCAATGACCTTTGCCTTCTCGCTTCGCACGGCGTCCGCGTCGAAGGAATTAGGCGGTTCCATCGTGGTCATGGCGAGAAGCTGGAACATGTGATTAGGCACCATGTCCCGCAACGCACCGGTCACTTCGTAGAACTTGCCGCGCTTCTCGACCCCGACCGTCTCGGACGCGGTGATCTGGATGCTGTCGATGTGATCGCGATTCCACAGCGGCTCGAAAATGCCGTTGCCGAAACGCAACGCCATGATGTTCTGCACCGTCTCCTTTCCCAGGAAATGGTCGATCCGGTAGATCTGGTTCTCTTCAAGCTCCGACAGGATGTGGGCGTTGAGGTCCTTCGCGGATTGCAGGTCGTGTCCGAACGGCTTCTCGATCACGACGCGTCGGAACGTGCCGTCCTTCTGTTCGGTCAGCTTGGCCGCGTGCAGCTGGTCGATGATCGTGCCGAAGAAGCGGTCGGCTACGGCCAGGTAGAAGACGGCATTCCCATCGCCGAGCGTGTCGGCCAGCGCCTTGAACGTGTCCGGTTTGGTGAAATCGCCGGCCGTGTAGTGCAGCCGTGGCTTCAGCCAGCCCCACCACTCCATGTTGAGCGTCTTCTCGGCGAACTCGCCACCCTTGTCTGGGGTGAAGCTCTCCATCATGGCTTGCTGGCGGCCCTGAAAATCCTCGTCGCTGCCGGCATCCCGGTCGATCCCGACGATGCTGAACTTGTCGTCGAGCAGCTTGGCACCAGAGAGGTTGTACAAGGCGGGCATGAGCAGCCGCTTCGTCAGGTCTCCATTGGCGCCGAAGATCACCATCGTGCAGGGCGGCGCGGCTTTCGCCGTCTTGGCCAGCGCTGCGGTGTCGTTTGTCGTCCGTTCCGGTCCGCTCATCCCATCAGGCCTTCGGCTCGACGTGGCCGCCGAAGCCAAACCGCATGGCCGACAGCATCTTTTCGCCGAACGTATGCTGTTGACGCGAGCGGAACCGGGCAAAGAGCGAAGCCGCCAGGACGGGCACGGGAACGGCTTCCTCCACGGCTGCATCGATCGTCCACCGGCCTTCTCCGCTGTCAGACACGTCGCCGCTGAATTTCTCCAACTTCTCGTCGCCGGCCAGGGCCTGTGCGGTGAGGTCCAACAGCCACGACGACACCACGGATCCGCGCCGCCAGACTTCGGCGATGTCGCCCATGTTGAGGCTATAACGCTCGTCCTCGGGAAGTTCTGCGCTATCCTTGTTTTTCAAGACGTCGAAGCCTTCCGCATAGGCCTGCATCATCCCGTATTCGATGCCGTTATGGACCATCTTGACGAAATGCCCGCTTCCAGCGGGACCACAATGCAGATAACCCTGCTCCGCGGTCGGGTTGCGGCCGTCCCGGTGCGGCGTCTTCTCGATCGTGCCTTCGCCCGGCGCCAGGGCGGACAGGATCGGGTCGATAAGGCGCACCGCTTCGTCTTCGCCGCCAATCATCATGCAATAGCCGCGTTGCAACCCCCACACGCCGCCCGATGTGCCGACGTCGACGTAGACGATCCCCTTGCCGCGAAGCTCCTTGGCGCGGCGGATGTCGTCCTTGTACATGGAGTTGCCGCCATCGATGATGATGTCGCCTTTCTCCATCAGGCCTCCCAAGGCCTGAATGGTGTCCTCGGTGATCTTGCCGGACGGCAGCATGACCCAGACGATCCGCGGAGAAGGAAGCTGCCTGACCATGTTCTCCAGCCCGGAGGATTTCGCGGCGCCTTGGCCGACAATCCCGTCGACTGCCTTTTCGCTGTGGTCATACACGACGCACTCATGCCCGTGCTTCATCAGCCGCAGGCTGATGTTGCCCCCCATGCGCCCGAGACCGATTACGCCGAGTTTCATTCAAATGCTCCAAAAGGGAAGGGCATAATTGCCTCCGGTCAGCAAGCGTCGCGAATAGCTGCGGCCAGTTGGGTGAGGCCGGCTTGCAGGTCGCCCGTGATGTGCACGCGCAGGGCACGGCGACCGCGCTCTGCCAGGACGTCGAAATCGCCGCGGGCTTGGGCCGCCTTGACCACGCTGAACGAGTAGCGCTCTCCCGGGACAGGCAGGTCGGCCGCGTCATCGGCCGTGATCTGGGTGAACACGCCACTGTTTGGCCCACCTTTGTAGGCCTGGCCGGTGGAGTGTAGGAAGCGCGGGCCGAATTCCGCGACAGTCGCCACCTTCTTGGCATCGCGGATGCCGGTACGAAGGTCCTGCAACAAGGCGATATGCTCCGGGGTCCGTTCGATATAGGCGAGCAACGCCGCATAGTCGCCGGCCGCGAGCCGAGCCAGATGCGCCTTCATCACCGCGGCCAACGTGTTGCCGGCCCGGCCGAGTTCGGCGGCATTCTTGCCGTCGCTGAACAGCTTGATGCCCCCGTCGGTCAGGAACGGAGTCTCATCCGGCAGCGTCCCGCTTTCGCTGTAGGCGCTCGTCAGCTTCTTGGTCTCGACCTTGCTTGCCTCGACATCCGGCTGGTTGAACGCGTCGATGCCAATGATCGAGCCTGCGACAGCCGTGGCAAACTCCCACAGGAAGAACATCTGTCCGAGCTGTAGCGTGTTGGCCAACTCGACCCGGACCACCGGTCGGCCGGCTTTGGCCAGCGCCTCGATCGCCGCATCCTGTGCCGGATCGGGCGCATCGCGCAGGCGGAGATAGGCGAAGACGCGGTCAGTCCCATAATGCGAGGCGTCTGCCAACGGCTCGCTGTCCACGGGAACGATCCCGAGGCCTTGCTTGCCGGTACTTTCCGCCAGTAATTGCTCCAGCCACGCACCTGCATCCGCGATGCCAGGGGATGCAGCGATGGTGACCTTGTCGCGTCCGGTGGTCGCGCCGATGCCCAGGACGGTGCCAAGCTGGACGCCGGGGTTTTGCAACGGGGGAGTCCCGGCGGCGCAGGCCCGGACCATGAGGGCGGCTGAATTCAGGTACTGCTCCAGGTCCAGCCCCATGGCGGCCGCGGGCACCATGCCGAAATTCGACAGCACGGAGTATCGGCCACCGATCCTCGGATCACCGTAGAAGATGTGCCGGAAGCCGTCCTTCTCCGCCACCTGCTGCATGTGGGAATGCGGGTCGGTGATGGCGACGAAATGCTGGCCGGCCTTCGCGGCACCGACGGCCTTCTGCATGGCATCGAAGAAGTAGGCCTTCAGGATGTTCGGCTCCAGCGTACCGCCGGACTTGCTGGAGACGATCACCAACGTCGTGGCCAGCGTTACCTTCTTCTCGAAGCTGGCAATCTGCTGGGGGTCGGTGCTGTCCAGCACGTGCAGGGCCGGGAAGCCGCCACGCTTGCCGAACGTCTCCCCCAGCACCTCGGGCCCGAGGCTGGAGCCACCCATGCCCAACAACAATACGTCGGTGAAGCCGGCCGCCTTCACCTCGTCCTGGAAGGCTTGAAGCTGCTTGAGGTCGGCTGTGCGGTCGGCCACGATGTCCAGCCACGCCAGCCACTTGCCTTCGTCGTCCCCGGTCCATAGTGAAGCGTCGCGCGCCCAAAGCTGCCGGAGCTTGCCGGCTTCACGCCATGCATCCAGGCTCGCTTCCACCGGCTTGCCCATGGCTTCGGGCAAGGTGGACGATACCGTGACTAGCGTGTCGCCGAGCATCGCATTGCGCTTGGCGGCCACGGCGCCCAGTAGGTCGTCAGCCGCCTTGGCGAATTGCTTGACGCCGTCCTCGACCAGGTCGTGCGTCACCTTGCCAAGATCGAGGCCGAGCCGCTCGGCGGTGGCCAGGATCTCCTTGGCGTCTGCCACGCCCTCGGTCAGGGCTTTCTTCGCGTGGCCATGGTCCCGGAACGCATCCATCGTCGCAGGTGGCATCGTGTTGACCGTCTCGCGGCCGACAAGCTCCTCGACATACAGGACGTCGCTGTACGCCTTGTCCTTGGTGCCCGTGCTGGCCCAGAGCAGGCGCTGCGGCATGGCCCCGGCCGCAGCGAGCGGCTTCCACCGCTCGCTGCCGGTCAATGAAAGGTAGTGCTGATAGGCTATCTTGGCGTTGGCAATGGCCACTTTGCCGCGCAGCCGCTTCAGGTCGGCGACGTCAGACCCCCCGGCAGCCAGATTCTTGTCGATCTGCTTGTCGATCACGCCGTCGATGCGGCTGACGAAGAAGGACGCCACGCTCGCGACATGACTCACATCTCCGCCGCGCGACTTGTAGTCTTCCAATCCGGCGATGAACGCCTCTGCCACGTCCTTGTAGGCCTGCTGACTGAACAACAGGGTGACGTTGATGTTCATGCCCTCGGAGATGAGAGTTTTGATGGCGGGGGTGCCTTCGGCAGTGCCGGGCACCTTCACCATCAGATTGTCCCGGTCGACCAGTTTCCACAGACGCCGAGCCTCGGCGACCGTCTCCTCCGTTCGCAAGGCCAAATAGGGCGATACCTCCAAGGAGACATAACCATCCATCCGCTTGCTCGCCTGATATACGGGCAGCAGCAGGTCAGCGGCTTTCTGGATGTCTTGGATCGCAAGCGTCTCGTAGATGCTTTGCGCGTCAATATCGCCCTTGGCCGCCAGTTCTTTGAATCCGGCATCGTAGTTCGTGCCGTGGCCCATCGCCTTCTCGAAGATGGACGGGTTGGAGGTCATCCCCTTCACCCCGTCGCGGTCGATAAGGGTCTGCAACCCGTCGGCCAGAAATTTTCGTTCGATGAAGTCGAGCCAGGGCGACTGCCCGAGGTCCTCGAGCGATTTGAGCGGGTTCGCGGCCTGTGTCTGCATGTCCATCGTCGCTCTCCTAGCTCGCCCGACCGGCCTGCTTGCGGGCCTCGGTCAGAACCGCCTCAGGCGTGAAGCCGAATTTCGTCTGCAATGCCGCCAGCGGGGCGGACTCACCGAAACTATGCATGCCGATCATGGCACCGCCCGGGCCGATATACCGATCCCACCCGATCGTGGCAGCCTGCTCGATGGCCACCCGGCCCTTGACGGCGGGGGGAAGCACCTCGTCCCGATAGGCTTGGTCCTGGGCCTCGAACAGCTCCCATGACGGCATCGACACAACACGCGCCTTGATGCCATCGGCGGTCAATGACTCGTAAGCTCCCATGCATAGCGCCAGTTCAGACCCGGTTCCCATCAGGATTACTGCGGGCACTCCTTCGCAATCCGCGACCACGTAGGCACCCTTGGCAACGCCCGCCGCCGACGAGTACTTGCTCCGGTCGATGGTCGGCAGGGCCTGCCGGCTCAAGATCAGGGATGCCGGACGATCGTGGAGCTGCATCACCACCCGCCAGGCCTCGGCGACTTCATTGGCATCGGCTGGCCGCAGCACCACCATTCCGGGGATCGCTCGTAGCGCCACCAATTGTTCGATTGGCTGATGCGTTGGGCCGTCTTCTCCAACGCCGATGCTATCGTGGGTGAAGATGTAAATGACCGGCAACTCCATAATGGCGGAGAGCCGGATCGGGGCCTTCATGTAGTCGGAGAATATCAGGAATCCGCTGCCGTACGACCTCAGGCCGGACAACGCCATGCCGTTGACGACGGAGCCCATCGCGTGCTCCCGAATGCCGAAATGAAGGTTTCGGCCGCCGTAATTGTCCGCCTCGAACGATCCCGCCCCGTCGAAGGTCAGGTTCGACTTGGTCGACGGCGCCAGGTCGGCCGCGCCGCCGATCAACCATGGAACCTGTTTGGCGATCGCGTTCAACACCTTCTGCGAAGAGTCGCGGGAGGCGACGCCTTTTGCATCCGTCGGGAATACCGGGATGCCGCTGTCCCATCCGTCCGGCAATTGATGCCGGTCGATCATCTCGATTTCAGCGGCTAACTCCGGATAGCTCTGCCGATAGCGGGTGAGCAGCTCCATCCATGTCTTGCGCGCCTTTTCGCCGCGGGCGCCCATGACCTCGGCAAACCGTTGGTGCACCCCGTCTGGCACCAGGAATTGCGCATCCTCTGGCCAGCCGTAGGAGTGCTTGGCGCCCTTGATCTCCTCGTCGCCAAGGGGTTCCCCATGAGCCTCGCGCGTTCCGGCCTTCTTGGGGGCGCCGTAGCCGATGATGCTGTGCACCACGATGATGGTAGGGCCGGTCGTCACCGCCTTGGCGTCGTCCAGGGCCTGCGCCACGGCTGCCGTGTCGTTGGCGTCCGCCACGTGGATCACATGCCATCCCATGGCGCCCAGCCGCGCGCCCACGTCATCGCCAAACGCCAGGTTCGTGGCGCCCTCGATGGTGATATGATTGCTGTCATAGATCCAGGTGAGGTTGCCGAGCTTGAGATGCCCCGCGAGCGAGGCAGCCTCGTTCGACACGCCCTCCATCATGCAGCCGTCGCCACACAAGGCGTAGACGTGGTAGTCATACAGGTCGAAGCCGGGCCTGTTGTAGCGTTGCGCCATGTAGCGCTGCGCCATTGCCATGCCGACGCTGTTGGACACGCCCTGCGCCAGCGGCCCCGTGGTCGTCTCCACGCCGGAGGTGAGCCGGTATTCCGGATGGCCCGGCGTGACCGACGATAGCTGCCGGAACTGCTTGATATCGTCCAACGTGACCGCATACGGCCCCTTGTCCGCATGCTCGGGATCCGAGGCGACCTGTGCCAGGTGTAGCAGCGCGTAGAGCAGCATGGAGGCGTGCCCGACCGACAACACGAACCGGTCGCGATTAGGCCAATGCGGATCCGCCGGGTCGTAGCGCAGCGCATGCTGCCAAAGCGTGTAGCCGACCGGTGCCATGCCCATCGGCGTGCCGGGATGGCCCGATTTCGCCTTCTGCACGGCATCCATGGCCAGGGTCCGGATCGTGTTGATCGCCACCTGATCGATGTCGCCACGCGGAACCTGACCGGTGGACTGCACTGATACCGGCTGATCCATCGCATGTTCCCCATATTGTCCAGGCACGTCGCGCATGACCCACGCCATACGCCGCACCAACCGGAGTGTCCCCGATCGACGCAATTACGCCAATGCACCCTTGACACGGATCGGCGTGTGACGGTTCCGTGGCTTCACGAGTTCGTGAACAATAGGAAGAATGCCTCGGCTGACGAGTGCGCACACAGCCTGCATAAGCAGATCATGGTGTCAGGTCCACAGCTCCCGCGAAGCACTGCCCACGCGCTGGGTCGTTCGGGCCTGCTTGCGTTGCTGGCTGCCCTCGTCCTGCTCGTCACGATCGCGGGTGCTTCGGTCTGGCAAGCGAGCCGGAACGCCGAGGCGCTTTCCCGTGCCCGGGCGATGCGGATGCAACGCAACGCCGTGGCGGGTATCATGATGGCTGTAGAAGATGCGGAAACGTCGCAAAGAGGATTTCTGCTCACCCTCGACCTGGACTACCTGCAACCTTTGGTCAATGCGGAGGCCGTGTTGCCAAGGTTCTTTGCCACTCTGACGGCGTACCGTCCCGACGATGCACGGATGCCGGCGTTCCGGCAGGTGGTGGACCAGAAGATCGCGGAGCTTCGGCAGACTGTCTCGCTTGCCCAATCCGGCGACATGGCTGGCGCGCTAGCCGTGGTGCGAACCAATGCCGGGCGCCGGCTTATGATCACGATCCGCCAAGCCGTCGCCGACCGCCAACGCGAACTGGATGCGAGCCTGCTCGCCCAGGTTGCCGTGATGACGCAAGGCAGCCGCTTGCTCGTCGCCATCGACATTGCCGGACTGGTCATGGTGCTGGCCCTGGTCGGCCTGATCGCCCTGGGGCTGCGCGGCTACGTCGGCACGCTGCGCGAAGCGCAGGCGGCGACGGTCGCGGCAAACGACACCTTGTATCGAAGCAACCAGCGATTGGACGAGACGGTCCGCCTTCGCACCGCGGACCTGACCGCCGCCAACGAGGAAATCCAGCGCTTCGCCTACATCGTGTCGCACGACCTGCGGGCTCCCCTGGTCAATATCATGGGGTTCACCAGTGAATTGGAGCAGGCTGCCGGCACCGTGGCCCGGCATGTCGCCCTTGCCACGGATTCAGCGGAGCTGAAGGAGGCCGTTCAGGACGACATACCGGAAGCGTTGCGTTTCATCAAAAGCTCCACCAGCAAGATGGACCGGTTGATCAATGCGATCCTGAAATTGTCGCGCGAAGGACGGCGGATCCTGGCGCCCGAGCGATTGGACATGGCAGCCATGCTGGCGGCCATGTCGGAGAGCATGCAGCACCAGGTCACCCAGAAGGGCGCCGTCATCGAGATCGGCAGCATGCCCGACCTCGTCGCGGACCGCCTGGCTGTGGACCAGGTATTTACCAATGTCATCGACAATGCCGTGAAATACCTGAAGCTGGGTCGGCCAGGACGCATCCGAGTGAACGGCCGGATGGAGGGTGCGATGACGCGGTATGAAATCGCCGATAACGGCCGCGGCATCGCCGAGCGGGATTACGAGCGTGTGTTCGAATTGTTCCGCCGCGCAGGCGACCAGTCCACCCCTGGCGAGGGTATCGGGTTGGCCCATGTCCGCGCGCTGGTGCGGCGCCTGGGCGGTACGATACAATGCACGTCCGAACTGGATGTTGGCACGACCTTCACGATCCGCTTGCCCGCGGTCGCTCACAGAGCCATGGAGGATGCGGCGTGAACGCGAACCCGGTGACCATCCTCCTGATCGAGGACGACCCCGGCCATGCCCGGCTGATCGAGAAGAACGTTCGCCGGGCAGGGGTCAGCAACACCATTCTGCCATTCACGGATGGCACGTCCGCGCTTGAACACCTGTTCGGAAGCGCGCCGGATGGCAGGCGGCATGTCCACCTGCCGATCCTGGTGTTGCTGGACCTGAACCTGCCGGACATGAGCGGCACGGACATATTGGCCCGCATCAAGGCTGATGACCTGGTGCGGCGCGCGCCGGTGATCGTGCTGACCACGACGGACGACAAGCTCGAGATCCAGCGCTGCTACGACCTGGGCTGCAACGTCTACATCACCAAGCCGGTCGAATACGAGAGCTTTGCCGTGGCCATACGGCAACTCGGATTGTTCCTCGCGGTGATGCAGGTGCCAGAAGCCGACTGATCGTGACCACTCCCATCCGGGTTCTCTATGTCGACGACGATGCTGGCCTCTGCCGGCTGGTAAGCCGCCACTTGTCGCGTGACGGATTTGCCGTGGAGATCGCCTGCGATGGCGAAGCCGGCCTGGCCCTGGCCCACGCACAGGATTTCGACGTGATCGCGCTGGACCATTTTATGCCGGGCCGCGACGGCCTGGATGTCCTGGCGGACCTCGTCGCGTTGCCGTCGGCCCCGCCGGTCATCTTCGTCACCGGCGCGGAGGAGCCGCGCATCGCCGTGGCCGCGCTCAAGGCCGGTGCGGTCGACTACGTGGTCAAGGATGTGCAGGGCACGTTCATGGAGTTCCTGGCCACGTCGATCCGCCAGTCGCAGGAGCAGGTCCGCCTGCGGCGGGAGCGGGAGGCCGCCTTGCAGGAATTGCAGGAAAGCCGGGATGGGCTGGCAAAACTGGCCGCCCAGCAGGCGCTGCTGCTGCGGGAGGTCAACCATCGCATCGCCAACAGCTTGCAGCTCATCTCGTCGCTGATCGAGCTGCAGGCGCGCAAGGTCGCGGACGCGGACGCACGCGAGGCGCTGAAGCGCGCGGCCGAGCGGGTCGAAGCGGTGATGCTCGTGCACCGCCGGCTCTACACCAGCAACGACGTGGAGTACGTCGCGATGGACCAGTATCTCGAAGGCCTGATCGACGAGGTGCGGCGTGCCGTGGCCACGGAAGGGGCCAGCCAGATCGTCCTCGTGGCCGAGCCGATCCGGGTCGAAACGGACAAGGCGGTCTCGATCGGGCTGATCGTCAACGAACTGGTCACCAACGCGGTGAAGTATGCCTATCCCGGTAGCATCGGGGACATCCGGGTGGGATTCCGTCGCAGCGCGGATGTCGTGCAGCTGGTGGTGGAGGATGACGGCGTCGGCTATCAGGACGGCGCGCCAGCCAAGGGCAGCGGCCTTGGTAGCATGATCGTCAACGCGATGGCGCGGACCGTGAAGGCGACCGTGCTGGTCGATCCGGACCATAAAGGCACGCGGGTGGTCCTGAGCCTGGCGGTATAGCGGCACTCCATCCATGGAGTGCCGCTGCCGCCCCCTGCCGGGCCAGTCCGCGGTCAGGCGTCGGCGTAGTACCCGGTTGCATACCCACGCGGCCGTAATGGTCGACCGCACGCCTAGCCGCCATGTCCTCATGGGCCATGTGGTACACGCCGAGATACCAGTTGGCATCCAGGAGTTCGCCCTCGTCGAAGCCGAGCGGCGCGGCGGGTGCTGCGTCGGATGCGCGCGGGTTTGGCGACAGGCCCCCGGCGATAATGAGCCAAATTACCCGTGGAGCAGGAGGCTGGTCAAACAGGGACGAAGAGCGCTGGTGTGAAACATTTGTATTGACCGATCTGGGACGCCCCGGCAGGTCTGCACGCCGGTATCGTCCGGCCCGGCGGCAAAGGATCAGCAGGATTACACCGGACGACACCCAGGCAGAGGCAAGCCAGGCCTACCCGTTCGACGAAGCCTGGTATTGCCGCACCTATGCGGATGTCGGGCAGGCCGTGGCGGCCGGCCTGTACGAAAATGGCCTGGAGCACTTCTGCAAGTTCGGGTCCGGCGAGCGGCGCTACCCCTGCGAGAAGGCGGAGGAAGACCACCGCATGGCCCGGGGGGCGTATGCCGAGGCGGGCATGGAAGTCACCGGGACGGAACGGCGGGAGCGCGTCGAAGGGGCGTGGTCGGTCGATGTGGAGCAGGCGCCCGGCTGGTACTGGATGGCCCACCCGGCGGTGCGCGACCGGCTGAACACGCTCGCCTCCGGCTCGCCGGACACAGACAGCTACGGCCACCTGGCCGCGCTGCTGCGGCAGCGGGGCGTGCGTGTGCCGATCGAGCGCGCCGTGTCCCTCGGCTGCGGTTTCGGCGGCCTGGAACGCGACCTCGCCAGCCGCGGCATCATCGACGAGATCGACGCCTACGACATCGCCCCGGGCGCGATCGTCGAGGCGAGGCGCCTGGCGCAGGCAGGCGGATTGACCGGCCTGCGCTACCACGTCGCGGATCTGGAAACCGAGGCCTTCACGCCGGGTCTGGTGGACGTCGTATTCGCCCACCAGTCGGTGCACCATGTCGAGCGGCTGGACGAGCTCTTTGCCACCGTCTCCGCGATGCTCAAGCCGGGCGGCATCTTCCACCTGCATGAATTCGTCGGGCCGATCCGCTTCCAATGGACGGATGCCCAAATCGCTGCGGTCAACCGGTTGCTTGGCTCGCTCCCGCCGCGTCTTCGCGCCCTGCCGTCCGGCAAGCCTAGGCCGCTGCAAGGCCGCGCGACGGTGGCCGCCATGATCGCCGCCGACCCGAGCGAGGCGATCCGCTCCTCCGAGATCCTGGCCGTGCTGCGCGGCTACTTCGACATCCTGGAGACGCGTCCGCTCGGCGGCGCCCTGCTGCATCTCGCCTTGGCGGATATCGCGCAGAATTTCGATCCGGCCTCGGCAGAGGACCGCGCCCTCCTGGAATCGTGGTTCGCCACGGAGGATGCGGCGATGCGGGACGGCACGGTCGGCAGCGACTTCATGGTCATCACGGCATTGAAGCGGGCCGGGTAGCCCGCGACCTCGGCCATCCAGGCCCGCGGCACAGGACCCTCAGCAAGGCGGGTCGGGCGATCCATTCCGAAGCCATGCGAGCGCAGCCTCCCCGGCGGCGAAGCCCGTGCTGAAGGCACCCTGGAGCAGGTAGCCGCCGGTGGGCGCCTCCCAGTCCAGCATCTCGCCGGCCGCGAATACACCGCCGGACGACAACCCGGGCAGCGCGTCCAGCCGCAAGCCGCCGGCGGTCGAGATCGCGCGGGCCAGCCCGGTCACCGCGGTAAGGCGCAGCGGAAGGGCCTTGATGGCATGCGCCAGGTCCTCCGGCAGCCCGGCGCATTCGCGCAGAAGGGTGACGCAGACCGGTGGCAGCCCGACGGCCTTGCGCAGGAAGGTGGACAGGGATTGCGCCCGGCGCGGCCCATCCAACCGGCGGCGCAGCTCCGCCAATTCCAGGTCCGGGCGCAGATCGATGAAGGCGAGCGCCGAGCCATCCGCCCGGATCGTGTCGCGCAGGGACGCGGCAAGCGCATAGAATGGGCCGCCCTCCACCCCTTGGTCCGTCACGACCGCGTCGCCCGGCACCGTGCGGCCGGCGAAGCCGACCGTGATGCGCTTCAACGGCATGCCGGCATGCCGGCCCATATGGGCGCTCCAGGGCGCGACGAAGCCGCAATTGGCCGGCTGGAACGGCAGCAGCAGGCTGGCGGGAAAGGCGGAAACCCACATCCCGTCCGAGCCTAGCCGAGGCCACGATGCGCCACCCGTGGCCAGCACCACTGCACCCCGCGCCACTTCGGCCGTCGGTTCGAACCGCAGCGACCCGTCCGGAGCCCAGCCAAGCCAGCGGCGGCGCAAGCGGAACCGCACTCCCAGCGTATCCAGCCGCCTCAGCCATGCCCGCAGCAGCGGCGCCGCCTTCATGGCGCGCGGGAACACGCGGCCGCTGCTGCCGGTGAAGACCGGCTGCCCCAGCGCCTCGCACCAGGCGCGCAACGCGGCCGGCGGAAAGGCGGCGAGGGCAGGGGCCAGCGCCTCCCGTGCCGGACCATAGCGATCGAGCATGGCAGGCATCGGCTCGTCATGCGTCAGGTTCAGGCCGCCCACGCCCGCCATCAGCAGCTTGCGGCCGGGGGATGGCATGCGGTCGAACACCGTCACCGCCGCGCCGCCCAAGGCCAGCCGCTCCGCCGCCATCAACCCGGCCGGGCCGGCCCCGATGACGGCTGCACTGTTCAGCGCGGCGGAGGTGGGGGATGCTGCGGCCATGATCGAGCGGGTGGACTCAGTTATTCTAGGGGCCGGCGTGGTGGGCCTCGCCGTGGCGCGGGCGCTGGCCCGGGCGGGACGCGACGTGCTGGTGCTGGAGGCGGCGGGCGGGATCGGCACCGTCACGTCCTCGCGCAACAGCGAGGTCGTGCATGCCGGTATCTACTATCCCACCGGTAGCCTCAAGGCCCGGCTCTGCGTTGCCGGCCGCGTGGCGTTGTACGAGTACTGTGCCGGGCACGGCGTGCCCGTGCAGAAGATCGGCAAGCTGATCGTCGCCAGCGACCCCGCGGAAACGCTGCGGCTGGAGGCCATCCAGGCGCAGGCGGCAGCCAACGGGGTGGAGCTGACCCTGCTCCCCGGCACCGCGGCCCGCGCGATGGAGCCTGCGCTGCGGGTGGATTCGGCGTTGCATTCGCCGGAGACCGGCATCGTGGACAGCCACGCACTCATGCTGGCCTACCAGGGCGATCTGGAGCAAGCCGGCGGGATGGTTGCGTTCCACGCGCCGCTGCTGTCCGGAGCGGTGCTGGATGACGGCATCCGCCTGGACGTGGGCGGCGACCAGCCCATGCAACTGGATTGCCGCGTCCTGGTGAACGCGGTGGGCCTGCACGCGCCCGAGGTGGCCCGCAGCATCGCCGGCATCCCGTCGCAGACCATCCCGCGATCGTACCTGTGCAAGGGGAACTATTACGGGCTGCAAGGCCGCGCGCCCTTCCGCCGCCTGATCTACCCGGTGCCGGAACCCGGGGGCTTGGGCGTGCACCTGACGCTGGACCTTGGCGGCCAGGCGCGGTTCGGACCCGACGTGGAGTGGGTGGACCGCGAGGAGTACGACGTGGATCTCGGCCGCTCCGCCGGCTTCTACGCCGCCATACGCCGCTACTGGCCCGGCCTGCCGGATGGCGCCCTGGTGCCGGGCTATGCCGGTATCCGTCCCAAGATCAGCGGACCCAAGGAACCGGCGGCGGATTTCGCGGTGCTGGGGCCGGCCGTGCACGGCGTGCCCGGGCTGGTCAACCTGTTCGGCATCGAAAGCCCCGGATTGACGGCCTCGCTGGCGATCGGGGCCATGGTGTTGGAGAGTTTGGAGGAGGCCACTGCCCATGCCGTCTGACACCTGGGATCCCGCACTCTACCGCCGCTTCGAAGTCCAGCGCACCCAACCCGCGCGTGACTTGCTGGCGCGGGTGGCGGTGGGGCAGCCGCGCTTCGTGGTCGACCTGGGTTGCGGCCCCGGCAATTCCACGGAATTGCTCGCGCATCGCTTTCCCGGCGCGGCGGTGCTCGGCGTCGACTCCTCGGACGCGATGCTGGTCTCGGCGCGCGAGCGGTTGCCGGGATGCCGGTTCGAGCCGGGCGACATCGCCAGTTGGGTCCCGGACGCCGCACCCGACCTGATCTACGCCAATGCCGCGCTGCAATGGGTGCCGGACCATGCGGCCTTGGTGCCCCGGCTGTTCGGCCTGTTGGCGCCCGGCGGCGTCCTGGCGGTCCAGGTGCCCGACAACCGCGATGAACCGTCCCACCGCCTCATGCGGGAGGTAGCGGCGGCAGGCCCGTGGGCGGCGGCCCTCGCCGGCGCCGGGGACCGCCTGCGCGTGCTGCCCCCCGCATCGTATTATGATTTGCTGGTCGGCATGGGCGGCGAGGCGGAAGTCTGGCGCACCGTCTATCACCACCCGATGGCATCGCCCGCGGCGATCGTCGATTGGGTGAGCAGTACCGGCCTGCAGCCCTATCTCAAGCTGCTCTCCGGGTCGGACCGGCCGCTGTTCCTGCAGCGATACGAGGCCGCTCTCGCCGAGAGTTATGCGGTGCGTGCCGATGGCCAGCGGTTGCTGCTGTTCCCCCGGTTGTTCTTCGTCGCTACGAAGCGCTGACGAACCGCGCGTGAGAGGCCGTTCACGCAGTGCCTTCAAAGGAGGCCTTCCATGCCGCATTTCGATCTCCTGATCCGCAATGGCGTCGCGATCCTTCCGTGGGGTGAGGCGAGGATCGATATCGGCGTGCGGAATGGCCGCATCGCCGCGTTGGGGTCGAGCGGAACCGCCGACGAGGTGATCGACGCCGCCGGGCTGCATGTGCTGCCGGGGTTGATCGATCCCCACGTCCACCTGCGCGATCCCGGCGACCCGGCGATCGAGACCATTCCGACCGGCACCAAGGCCGCCGTGCTGGGCGGGTTGACGGCGGTGTTCGACATGCCGAACACCAACCCCGCCATCACCGACGCCGAACGCGTCGCCTGGAAGCAGGGCTACGTCGAAGCCAATAGCTGGTGCGACATCGGCCTGTATGTCGGCGCGACGAAGGCAAACACGCCCGATCTCGCCGCATTGGAGACCCTGCCGGGCGTGTGCGCGGTCAAGGTGTTCGCCGGCAGTTCGACCGGGGACCTGCTGGTCGAGGACGATGCCAGCCTGGAGGCGGTGATGCGGTCCGGCCGCCGCCTCGTCGCCTATCACAGCGAGGACGAGTACCGGCTCCAGGCGCGCAAGGGATTGTTCCACTCGGGCATGCCGTATCGCAGCCACATGGATTGGCGCGACGAGGAATGCGCCCGGCTGGGAACGCAGCGGCTGATGGCCCTGGCGCGCAAGACCGGTCGACACGCCCACATCCTTCACGTCTCCACCGCATCCGAACTCGACCTGCTGCGCGAGCATCGCGACGTCGCCACCGTCGAGTTGCTGGTCAACCACCTGACGCAATGGGCGCCGGACGTGTACGACCGGCTGGGCGGCTTCGGCGTCATGAACCCGCCGATCCGCGGCAAGGAGCATTGGCACGCCGCTTGGGCCGCGATCCAGGACGGCACGGCGGACACGGTCGGCAGCGACCACGCCCCCCACCCCCGCGCGGCGAAGCTGAAGCCCTGGCCCGAAGTGCCGGCCGGGTTGACCGGGGTGCAGACCCTGGTGCCGGTCATGCTGGACCACGTGTCCGCCGGCCGCCTGTCCCTGGCGCGCATGGTGGATTTGATGTGCGCCGGCCCGGCCAGGGTGTACGGCGTCGTCGGCAAGGGTCGGCTGGCCGCCGGCTACGACGCCGATCTCACCCTGGTCGACCTCAAGCGGACCCGGCGGATCGAGGATGACTGGATCGTCACGCCCTGCGGCTGGACGCCCTTCGCCGGCATGACCGTGACCGGCTGGCCGCTGGCGACCATCGTGCGGGGCCGGGTGGTGATGCGGGAGGACGAGGTGCTGGGCCAGCCCGCCGGTCGGCTGGTGGCATTCCGCTAATCCGTCAGGTTCAAGGTCTTCGGCCAGCGCGAGGTGATCTGCCGTTCCTGCTCTGCCGTGACGGCGGGCGTGTCGCCCACCCGGCGCGGCAGGTTGACGAAACTCTCCGGGTCCGACCAGCACTGGACGTCGCCCAGGGTCTTGCTGCAGTACGGTTCGGTGCGCGGCAGGTGCTCGCGCGGGGCGCAGTAATCCTGCTGCCGATCCAGCCGGACGATCGAGCAATCCCGCCCGCTGACCGTCGATACGCCGATATCGACGATGTCGCGTCCGAACACCGCCACGCTGGCCGCTTCCGCGCCTCCGAGGGCGGCCGCGGCGACGCAGCCGCCGAGCGGGCCGGCGAGCGAGGCGAGGCATGCGGCGGTCAGCAGGGGACGGAACAGGGTGATCATGGGCGCAGTGGACCATGGCCGGATGAACACAGGGTTTCCCGCGGCCGGGTCGGCCGCTATGGTCCGGCGCCGGGTTCAAGGGTTTGAAAAGCGTGGCCGATATCTTTGACGAACTGAATGAGGACCTGCGGGCCGAACGCGCCCGCGCGTTGGCCCGGCGCTATGGCGTGGCCGCCGCAGCCGCGCTGGTGGTTGTGCTGGCGGGCGTCGGCGGCTGGCAGGGCTGGGAATGGTGGCAGGGCCGCCGAGCCGAGGCGGTTGCCGGCCCGTTCCTCGCTGCATCCGGCGTGCTCACCCCCGGCGCGGCGCCCGGCCGCGCCACGGATCCGGACGCCTTCGCGAGGATCGCGAAGGACGGCCCGGCTGGATACCGGACCCTGGCGCTCCTGCAGGAAGCAGCGCTGCGGTGGGATGCCAAGGACCAATCGGCCGCATTGGCGCTGTGGAACCAGGTCAGCACCGATGGCGACGATGTCCTGCTGCGCGACCTGGCCAGCCTGCTCTGGGCGCAGCATTCGGTGGATGCGGGGGACCCGGCCGCGATCGCCGCGCGCACCGCGAAACTGGAGGCGCCCGCGAACGTCTGGCGCCCCCTGGCGCAGGAGGTGGACGCCATGGTCGCACTCCGCCAGGCAGACAAGGACAAGGCGATACGGCTGCTCCGCGGATTGCTGACGGACCCGCTTGCCGCGGATGGGCTGCGCCTGCGTGCCAGCGAGCTGCTGGTGGCGCTCGGCGCCCCGGCGGAGGCACGCGGATGAGTTCGCCTTGGCCTGGCCGTCGGCGCCTGCTGCGCACCGCCGCCTTGCTGCCGCTGGCCGCTTTGCCGGGCTGTTCCTTTCTCGACGACCTGTTCGAGTCGGACAAACCACCATTGCCGGGCAAGCGCGAGGCCGTGATGGTGACGACGCATGGCATGGCGGTGGACCCGACGGGGACCGTGCCGATCACCTTGCCGGCCGCCGTGGTAAACGCGGAGTGGACGGAATCAGGCGGCAATGCAGCCCACGCCATGGGCAACCTCGTCTTGAACGACTTGACCCGCAGCTGGCGGCGCTCGATCGGCGAGGGAGGCGGCTACCGGCGGAAGATCACCGCGACACCGGTGGTTGCCGGCGGGCAGGTGTTCACGATGGATTCGGATGGCGCCATATCCGCCTTCGACCTGGCGACCGGCTCCCGGCGCTGGAACACGGACACCCAGGGCAAGAAGGACCGCAGCACCAATGTCGGCGGCGGCATCGCCGTTGCGGGCGGCGTGCTATACGCCACGACCGGCCGCGCAGAGGCCTTGGCGCTGGACGCTGCCAGCGGGAAGATAAATTGGCGCGGCTCGTTGGGCGCGCCCGCCCGCTCCGCTCCGACGGTGGTGGAAGGCAGGCTGTTCGTGCCGACGCTCGACGAGCGGCTGGTCGCCCTGTCGACGGCGGATGGCAGCCAAATCTGGACCTACCAGGCCACCTCGTCGGGCACGATCGTGCTGGGAGAACCGGCGCCGGCCTATGCCGATGGCCTGGTGATCGCCGGCTTCGGGTCCGGGGACCTGGTCGCCCTGCGCGCCGATGGGGGCACCCTGGCATGGAGCGACAGCCTCGCCGCGGCGCGGGGTCGCAACAGCCTGGCCGACCTGTCCGCCATCCGTGCGCTGCCGGTGATTGCCAACAACGTGGTGTATGCGATCGGCGTAGGCGGTCTGCTGGTGGCACTCGACCTGCGCTCCGGCCGCCGGCTTTGGGAGCGGGAGGCCGCCGGCCAGAACACGCCCTGGGTCGCCGGCGACTGGATCTTCGTGCTGACGCTGGAACAGCAGCTTGCGTGCCTCAACCGCGTCGATGGCCGCATCCGCTGGATGACGCAGATGGCGCGTTACGAAAACGTGGAGAAGTCGCGCGATCCCATCTACTGGACGGGACCGCTGCTGGGGGGCCGATACCTCTATCTGGCGGGGTCTACCGAGCGGTTGACCGCAGTCAATCCGACGACGGGCGAGGTGCTGGGCACCATGGACCTGCCGGATGCCGTCGCCGTCGGGCTGGTTGCGGCGGCGGGCAAGCTGCTCGTCGTGACGGACGATGGCTCCCTGACTGCGTACGGGTAAACCATGCTGCCCGTCGTCGTCATCGCCGGGCGCCCGAACGTCGGCAAGAGCACGTTGTTCAACCGGCTGGCGGGCCGCCGGTTCGCCCTGGTCGCCGACACGCCCGGCGTGACGCGCGACCGCAAGGACGCCACGGCCCAATTGCGCGGCAAGACGGTGCGGCTGGTCGATACCGCCGGGCTGGAGGAAAGTGCGCCGGATACGCTGTTCGGCCGCATGCGCGCCAGTTCGGAAGCCGCAGTCGCAACGGCGGACCTGGTGGTGTTCGTCGTGGACGCACGATCCGGCATTACGCCGGCCGACAACCATTTCGCCGCCTGGCTGCGCCGCCAGGGCCGCCCCGTGCTGCTGGTCGCCAACAAGGCGGAGGGCCGGGGCGGCGCCCAGGCCGCGATGGAGGCGTTCAGCCTGGGCTTGGGAGAGCCGCTCGCCGTGTCGGCCGAGCATGGCGAGGGGCTTGCCAATCTGATGGGCGAGATCGCCGACCGGCTGCCGGACCCGCGGGAGGAGGACGAGGCGGACCGCCCCTTGCGCCTGACCGTGGTGGGACGCCCGAACGCGGGCAAGTCCACACTGCTGAACCGGCTGCTCGGCGAGGAGCGGATGATCACCGGCCCGGAGCCGGGATTGACGCGGGACTCGGTGGCGGTGCGGTTTTCCGACGCGGACGGGCCGATCGAGCTGGTGGACACGGCCGGGTTGCGCAAGAAGGCGCGGATCGATGCCGGGCTGGAGAAGATGAGCACGTCCGCCACCATCGAGGCGCTGAAGATGGCGGAGATCGTCGTGCTATGCGTCGACGCGGTGGAAGGCCTGCACGAGCAGGACCTGCAGATCGCGCGCCTCGTCGAGCGCGAGGGCCGCGGCTGCGTGCTGGCGCTGAACAAGTGGGATGCCGTGCCGGACCGCAACGTCGCGCGCCGCGGCGTCAGCGACCGGCTGGAAACCAGCCTGGCGCAGATGCGCGGCATTCCGGTGGTGACGCTGTCCGCCATGACCGGCGCCGGCGTGGACAAGCTTTTGCCCGTGGTGCGGCGGGCCCACGCCACCTGGAACACCCGCGTGCCGACGGGAGAGCTGAACCGTTGGTTCGAGGCGGCACTCGAACGGCATGCCGCGCCGCTGGTGGATGGCCGCCGACTGAAGCTGCGCTACACCACCCAGGCCAAGGCGCGTCCGCCCACCTTCATCATCTTCGGCACCCGAGCCGAGCAGACGCCGGAGGATTACCGCCGCTACCTGGTCAACGGGCTGCGCGACAGCTTCGACCTGCCCGGCACGCCGATCCGGCTGCAATTCCGCGGCACCAAAAATCCCTATGCCGAAGATTGAGCGGCGTTTTGCCGTCATTGGCCCCGGCTAGCTCGAAAACGTGAATGGCACCCTGGCGGCTGCGATGCCAACCGCGGCGGAATGACAAACGTTGCGGGCGCAGGAGGTTTCCATGGCGAAGACAGCGGAGAAGACCGACCCGAAGCTTTGGGACAAGGTCAAGAAGACCGTCACCGAGCACGACAAGGGCGGAAAGCCCGGCCAATGGTCGGCGCGCAAGGCGCAGATGGCGGTGCAGGAATACAAGGCAGAAGGCGGCGGCTATGCCGGCGAGAAATCCCCCGACAACCACCTGACGCAGTGGACCGAGGAAGAATGGGGGACCAAGTCCGGCAAGCAGAGCGGCAAGACCGGCGAGCGTTATTTGCCGAAGCAGGCGCGGGAGTCGCTGTCGGACAGCGAATACCAGCGCACCACAGCCAAGAAGCGAGCCGATACGGCCAAGGGCAAGCAATTCTCCGCCCAGCCGCCGGACGTCGCGAAGAAGACGGCGGCGGCGCGCCATGACGTCACCAGGGATGAATTGATGAAGCAGGCCGCTAAGCGCGGTATCAAGGGACGTGCCAAGATGAAGAAGGCGGAGTTGCAGCATGCCCTGAACCAGTGAAATTGCCGTCGCTGCACGCGGTTTCCGCTTTTCAGCGCCGACGATAATTGCCACAGTTCTCGGCATAACGGGCCGTGGACAAATGCGGTCCCATGTGAGGATCGCCGCAATGGACTTGGAAAGCCGGACCATCCGCCGGGTGACGATGCGGCTCGTGCCGTTTCTGGTGCTCTGCTACTTCGTCGCCTACCTCGACCGGGTGAATGTCGGCTTTGCCAAGCTGACCATGAGCAAGGATCTGGGGCTGTCCGAAACCGCGTTCGGTCTCGGAGCCGGGATCTTCTTCCTTGCATACTTCCTGTTCGAAGTGCCTTCCAACTTGCTGCTGGAGCGGTTCGGCGCCCGCAAGTGGATCGCCCGCATCATGTTCACCTGGGGGGTGCTCTCAGGTGCCATGGCCTTCATCGGCGGCGAAACCAGCTTCTATGTCGTGCGCGTGTTGCTTGGCTTCGCGGAGGCCGGGTTCTTCCCCGGCATCATCTTCTTCCTGACCTTATGGTTTCCTGCCAAGGACCGTGCCCGGATCATCAGCCTGTTCATGGCAGCGATCCCGCTCTCCTCGGTCATCGGGGCTCCGGTGTCCGGCGCCTTGCTCGGCCTGGATGGCTGGATGGGCCTGCATGGCTGGCAGTGGCTCTACATCCTGGAGGCAGCCCCCGCGTTGGTGTTGTCGGTAGTCGTGCTCTTCTACCTGACCGACACGCCGGCAGATGCCGGCTGGCTCGCGACGGATGAGCGCGCCTGGCTGGTGGCCCGGCTGTCCGCCGAGCGTAAGCAGCGCGATGTCGAGCGGCATTACAGCGTCTGGCAAGCCGTGACAAACGGACGGGTGTTGGCGGTGTCGCTGGTGTATTTCGGGGCCGTGGCCTGCAATTACGGCTTCAGCTTCTTCCTGCCGACCATCGTGAAGAATTTCGGCTTGAGCAACTTGCAGACCGGGTTCGTGGTCGCGTTGCCGTACGTCATTGGGACGGTCGGCATGGTGGTGTGGGGCCGGCGCTCGGATCGGAAGAAGGAACGCAAGGGGCACGCGGCCGTGGCACTGTTCATCGCTGCGGCCGGTATCGGGGTGTCGACCTTGCTGGACGATCCGACGCTGAAGATGATCGCGTTCACGGTGGCAGGCTTCGGGATCTTCGCATCGTTGCCAGTGATCTGGACCTTGCCCACCGCTTATCTATCCGGCCCGGCTGCGGCAGGGGGCATCGCCGTGGTGAACTCCATCGGCAACCTCTCCGGATTCTTCGGACCCTATGCAATGGGATACATCAAGGACCAAACCGGCAGCTATGCGGGAGGGCTGTGGACCTTGGCCGCTGCCGGCCTGATCGGCATGGTCATCGTGCTGGCGCTTCGTCACGACCCGAGACTGGAGCAGGCGCCCAGCAACGAGGCGATACCGGCGGAATAGCGCGGAGCCAGGCAGGGTCGTATACGCTGTGTCCAGCATGTCCAACGCGCTTTACGACCTGGATTTCCAAGAGTGGACCAAGCTTCAAGCCAGCTTGCTGCGGGACGGGCGACTGGCTGAAGCCGACCTGACCAATTTGGCAGAGGAGATCGAGGCGATCGGCCGCAGCCAGAAGACCGAAACCCGCCGACGGTTGGCGCGCATCCTGCAACACCTGCTGAAATGGGCCTACCAGCCGGAGTTGCGCAGTCGGAGCTGGTCGGCCACGCTGCTGATTCAACGCAACGATCTGGAGGCCTTGTTGGCCGACAGCCCGAGCCTGCGCAGGCAAGTCGCCGACATGATGCCGGGCGCCTACGGTCTTGGTCGAGCCTGGGCCTTGGAAGAAACCGGGTTGCTGCAGTTGCCGGAGACCTGCGAGTGGACCGCCGACCAGGTTCTCGACACTACCTTCCTGCCGGGCCGGTAGGGCCCGGTATCCGGTCTAACCCTGGTGCGGTGACGATCTCGCCGTGGCGGGCTTCGGCAGTGCTGCACAGCGCGGCGAGCGTGTCGGCGAGGTCCGCCGGCTGCCGCAGGTTGGCCGGGTTCTCGCCGGGCATGGCCTCTTTGCGGAGCCGTGTCGCAACGATGCCCGGGTCGAACAGGTTCACGCGGCACCCCGTCGAGCGGGTCTCCTCGGCCCATGACAAGGCGAGATGCTGCATCGCCGCCTTGGTTGCGCCATAGAGCCCCCAATAGGCACGCGGCCGGCTGACGAGGGCATCGGTCACGAACACCGCCCGGCCTGCCGGGGCCGCCAACAGCAATGGGCCGCAGGTGCGGATCAGGCGCCACGCCGCCTCCATGTTGACGGACGCTGCCGCAGCGTAGTCCCGCGGCAGGATATGCGGCGCCGGGGTGAGCTTGCCTAGCGCGCCGGCGGCGTGAACCAGCGCGTCAAGCCTGCCAAAACGCTCCAGCAGGCTGGGACCCACCGTGTCGAGCACGTCGCCTTCGGCGAGGTCCAACGGCAGCAGCGTCGCCGTGCCGCCAGCGCTGCGGATGGCGTCATCCGTCTCCTCCAGCCCGCCCTGGGTGCGTGCCGTGATCACCACATGGGTTCCGGCCCGCGCCAAAGCCACCGCGGCAGCAGCGCCGATGCCGCGGCTTGCCCCGGTAACGAACGCAACCCGGCCGGTCACTGCCCGGGAAGCAGGCTGAGCTGGCGCTCGGACTCGTTCGAGAGATCGGACAGCCCGATGGGATAGTCGCCGGTGAAGCACGCGTCGCAATAGGCCGGTCGCTCGCCACGGCCGCCAGCCTGGCCCAGCGCCTGGTACAACCCGTCCAGGCTGATGAACGCCAGGCTGTCGGCTCCGATCAGCCGGGCCATCTCCGCCACGTCATGGCGCGCCGCCAGCAGCTTGCCACGTTCCGGCGTGTCTATGCCGTAGAAGCAGGAGTGCGTCGTCGGCGGCGAGGAAATGCGCATATGCACCTCCGCCGCCCCGGCCTGGCGCACCATCTCGACGATCTTGCGGCTGGTGGTGCCGCGCACGATGGAATCATCCACCAGGATGACCCGGCGGCCCTTCAGCACCACCCGATTGGCCGAATGCTTCAGCTTGACGCCGAGATTGCGGATCTGGTCGGTCGGTTCGATGAAGGTCCGCCCGACGTAATGGTTGCGGATGATCCCCAGCTCGAACGGCAAGCCGCTGGCCTCCGCATACCCCATGGCGGATGGCACGCCGGAATCCGGCACCGGCACCACGACGTCGGCCGGGACCGCGGATTCCCGGGCCAGAGCCTCGCCGATCCGCTTGCGGGCCTCGTAGACCGGCATGCCCTCGACCACAGAATCCGGACGGGCGAAATAGATGTACTCGAACACGCAGAACCGTCCGGCGGACGCGCCGAACGGCTTGATGCTGTGCACGCCCTTGTCGTTGATGATGACGATCTCACCGGGCTCCACGTCGCGGACGAACTCGGCGCCCACGATATCCAGTGCGCAGGTCTCGGACGCGAGCACCCAGCCGCCGGTTCCACGGCTGTCCGCGCCGATCCGGCCGAGGATCAGCGGCCGCACGCCACGCGGGTCCCGCACCCCCATCAGCGCATCGTTGGACAGGCATACCAGCGAATACGCACCCACCACCTGCTTCAGCGCGTCGATCAGCCGGTCCACGACGGTGGAGTACAGGCTGATGGCGATGAGGTGGACGAACACCTCGCTATCCGTGGTCGACTGGAACAGGCAGCCGCGCCGCACCAGCGAGCGTTTTAATGCCAAGGCGTTGGTGAGGTTGCCGTTATGCGACACGGCCAGGCCGCCAAACTCGAAATCGGCATAGAGCGGCTGCACGTTGCGCAGGATCGTCTCGCCCGTGGTGGCGTAGCGGTTGTGCCCCACCGCCGCCGAGCCCGGCATCGACGCGATCACCCTGGCGTCGCCGAACGTGTCCGCCACCAGGCCCAGCCCGCGATGCTGGTGGAATCGCTGCCCGTCGAAGGCGACGATGCCCGTCGCCTCCTGTCCGCGATGCTGCAACGCATGCAACCCGAGCGCCGTAAGTGCCGCGGCATCCGGCACGTTCCAGACACCGAAGACACCGCATTCCTCATGCGGCTTGTCGTCGTCGAACCGGTCCGGCAACATGGGCGAGCCCTCCTATGGGCGCGGCGGCGGTGCACCGAGTGCACGACCAACGGGATTGGCATGGAGCAGGTCTGCCGAACTCGCGGGCCGATCAGTTGGTGGGACGGGCAATGCCGGCTGGTACTCTGCCGGCAGGCGTTGCGCAACCCAGACAGCACCGAGATAGATGGAGGGTAGGGTGCGCGCCGCCAACACCTCATTTGGCCAGCGGTCCACCGGTTCGATCACACCAGCGATGAGGTAGGCGGCGACCATCACCGCTGCACCGCGGGCCAGGCCGTAGACCAGCCCCAACGTGCGGTCGAGCCCGCCCAGCGCCGAGTGCCGCACGGCACCGCTCAGCCCACGCGCCAGCAGGGACAGCACGATCAGCACGACGAGGAAGACGGCGCCGAACGCGACCGGATCCGCGATGTCGGGGTTTTCGATCGCTCGCCGGGCAATGCCCTGGACTTGCGGGAAAAACCAGGTCGCCGCGAAGGCTGCGCCAACCCATGCGATCAGCCCCAGCACCTCCCGCACCATCCCGCGCATGAAGCCCAGCATCCCGGAGAACGCGATGACGGCGAGCACGACGATGTCCACCCAGTTCATGGCGCGGCGCCCGCTTGGACCGTCACGGGGTTAATCTGCCAACCCGAACATGATCTCCTGCGCGCCGCCCCAGAGCACCGTGCGGCCGAGCTCCGCCAGATGCTCCAGCCCGTCCGTCACCGTCAGGAAATGGTTGCCGGCCAGCACGCCGACCTTGCTGGCGAACTGGACGCTGCCATAGGCCAGTAGGATTTCCGTCTCGCTGACGCCGCCGGGATGCAGGATGACCTGGCCCGGCGCCGGGTAGCTGGTCGGGTTCTCGTAGCCGAGTCCCAGGTCCAGCTCGCCCAGCGGGATCCAGCACGCCTCGCCGCTCCACCGGACATGGATGATCCGCTCGCGATAGGGCAGCAGGCTGCGGAATTTTGCCACGGTGCGCGGCGCAGATGCCTCGAATCGCGCGCCGAAGGTGAATGATCCGGCTGTGATGCGGAGATCGGTCATGGTGGTGCCCCTCGTAACGGCTGGACCGCGGCCGGTCCAGCCGCCATGACGCAACCCAATACGCCGCGGCTCATTGTGATGCCGGCACATGGAGTTCCGTTTTTTGCAACGAAGAGCCCTGCTGGCTGCCTTGCCGGCCATCCTCACCAGCCGGCCCGGCTTCGCGGCGGCGGAGACCGGGACGGCGTTCAGCGCCGAAACCGTGCGGGACGCGGCGCGGGAGCTGGCGGCCAAGCCGTTCCAGGCCCAGGACACGGCGCTGCCGACCTACCTGGCCAACCTGTCGTACGACCAATACCGCATGCTGCGCTTCGACAAGCGCGATGCCCTGTGGCGCGACGCGAAGCTGCCGTGGCAGGTCGAGTTCTTCCATCGCGGTTCGATCTACAAAGGCCGGCTCGACGTGAACGAGGTGGTCGACGGGCGCAGTTCGCCGCTGCGCTACGACCCGCAGGATTTCAGCTTCGGCAGCGTGCAGCGGCCGACCAACGAGGATCTCGGCTTCGCCGGCTTCCGGCTGCATGCGCCGATCAACCGCCCGGATTACTTCGACGAGGTGTGCGCCTTCCTCGGCGCCAGCTACTTCCGGGCCGTCGCCAAGGGGCTGGGCTACGGGCTGTCGGCGCGCGGCCTGGCCATCAGGACCGCGGACCCCGGCGGCGAGGAATTCCCCTACTTCAAGACGGTCTGGATCGAGCGGCCGAAGCCTGGCACGAAGCCGCAGCCGATCATCGTGCATGCCCTGCTCGACAGCCAAAGCGCCGCCGCGGCGTTCAGGTTCGTCATCGCGCCCGGCGTGCAGACCGTGTTCGACACGGCGGTGACGCTGTTCCCCCGCGTCGACATCGACCAGGCCGGCATCGCCCCGCTGACCAGCATGTTCCTGTTCGACGGCAACGAGCGCAACCGGGTCGACGACTGGCGGCCAGGCGTGCACGATTCGGACGGGTTGCTGATGCTGACCGGCCATGGCGAGACGCTGTGGCGGCAACTGAGCAATCCGTCGCGGTTGCAGGTCAGCAGCTTCGTGGACCGCTCCCCCAAAGGGTTCGGGCTGCAACAACGCCAGCGTGCCTTTGCCGGCTACGAGGACATTGAGTCGCAGTACCAGAACCGGCCCTGCGCCTGGATCGAGCCCGTGGGCGACTGGGGCGAGGGCGCGGTGATGCTGGTGGAGATCCCGTCCGACAAGGAGGTGAACGACAACATCGTCGCCTTCTGGCGTCCGAAGGCGAGGCTGCAGGCCGGGCTGGCCTACAACTACGCCTACCGCCTGTCCTGGGGTGCGACACCGCCGCCGAAGGGGCTGCCGACGCCGTTCACCAACACCATGGTCGGCCCCGGGCCTGACGGGTCGAGAGTGTTCGAACTGGACATCGCCCCGTTCAAGCCCGGTGCGACCCCCCGGCTCGACGTGACCAGTGACAAGGGGGAACTCCGCAACCTCACGCTCGCCCCGCTGCCGGGCGACGCCGGCTGGCGGATCGGCTTCGAGATGGCGCCGGGCCGCGAGGCGGTGGTGGAATTGCATGGCCGCCTGATGGCTGGCGACCGGCCGCTTACCGAGACGTGGCTGTACCGTTGGACCAGTTGACCCCCGCGGCGGACTGCGCCGTCCCCGCAGAGTCACCGATGGCCATGCCCGTGCAGGCCCTGCACGGGCCCGGGACGCCGCGGGCCGGACAAATGCCGAACGGCCCCCGCCTGATGGCGCTCCGGCGGCTGATCGTCATCGTTCCAGCCGTGGCGATGACCGTGCAGGCGGCACGCGAGATGCTGCGGGTGTTGGATCCGGGCGGCCTCACGACGTTGATCGTCCTGCTCCTGGTGCTGTTCGTGGCGTTGTTCGCCTGGATCGCGCTGTCCTTCACCAGCTCGGTCGCCGGCTTCGTCTCCTGCCTGTGCCGCGGTGGCAGGCGCCTCGGCATCGCGGCCTCCGGTCCGCTGCCGGAGCCGGGCGCGCGGACGGCGCTCCTGATGCCCACCTACAACGAACAGCCGTCCCGCGTGATGGCCGGCCTGGAGGCGATCCAGCTCTCCTTGGCGGCGACCGGGCAGGCGGGCGGGTTCGACGTGTTCATCCTCAGCGACACGACGGATGCGGATGTCTGGATCGCCGAGGAAGCTGCCTTCCTCGCGCTGCGTGAGCGCCTGGGCGCGGAGGCGCGCGTGTTCTACCGGCACCGGCCGCAGAACACCGAGCGGAAGGCCGGCAACATCGCCGACTGGGTGCGGCGCTGGGGCGGAGCCTATCCTCAGTTCCTGATCCTGGATGCGGACAGCGTGATGACCGGGGATGCGCTGGTCCGGCTGGCCGCCGCCATGGCGCGGCATCCGGAGGTCGGATTGATCCAGACGCTGCCGACCATCGCCAACGGCGCCAGCTTGTTCGCCCGCATGCAGCAATTCGCCGGCCGGGTGTACGGCCCGGTCATCGCGCACGGCATTGCCTGGTGGCATGGCGGGGAGGGCAATTACTGGGGCCACAACGCCATGATCCGCACGGTCGCCTTCGCCGCGCAGGCCGGACTGCCGCTGCTGCGCGGCCGCAAACCGTTCGGCGGCCATATCCTGAGCCATGACTTCGTGGAAGCCGCACTCATGCGCCGCGGCGGTTGGGCGGTGCACATGGTGCCCGGGCTGCCCGGCTCCTACGAGGAAAGCCCACCCTCGCTGCCCGACCTGGCGGTGCGGGACCGCCGCTGGTGCCAGGGCAATCTGCAGCACATCGCCGTGCTGCCGACCCGGGGGCTGCACTGGGTCAGCCGGATGCACCTGCTGACGGGGATCGGCTCCTACATCACGGCGCCGATGTGGCTACTGTTCATCCTGGTCGGGATCCTGATCTCGCTGCAATCGCGCTTCATCCGTCCGGATTACTTCCCGGACGGAAAATCGCTGTTCCCGACCTGGCCGATCATCGATCCGGAACGCGCCAAGCTGGTCTTCATCGGCACGATGGCGTTGCTCCTGGCGCCGAAGCTGCTCGCCTACATCGCCCTGGTGTTCGACGCGACGTTGCGGCGCGGTTGCGGCGGCGTGGTCCGGGCGATGCTGTCGCTGCTGCTGGAGACGGTGATCGCCGGGCTGCTGGCGCCGGTGACGATGCTGACGCAGTCGCTGGACGTGTTCGCCATCCTGTTCGGCCGCGATTCTGGCTGGAACGCCCAGCGACGGGGCGACGGCAGCATCCCACTCGCCGACGTAATCCGCCTGTATGCCTGGCACACCGCGTTCGGCCTCGGACTGGCCGTGGCCTCGTTCCTGGTCTCGCCCTATCTGCTGGCCTGGATGTCCCCGGTGGTGCTGGGGCAGGCGCTGGCCATCCCCCTGGCGGTGCTCACCAGCAGTCCTGCCATCGGGCAGGGCCTGCGCCGACTTGGCTTGCTGCGCATCCCGGAGGAGGTCCGGCCGCCGGAGGTGCTGGCCATGGCCGTGGCGCGCGCCCGCGACCTCGACGATGGTCCCGTCCCGGACGGCATGCGTCGCCTGCACGGGGATCCCACGCTGCGCGCGGCGCATCTGGGCATGCTGCCGCCGACCCGGCGCCGCTCGGAAGACGCCGGCTTGGCCACCGGGCTGGCCAAGCTGGACGAGGCGGACACGGTGGAGGCCGCGGCGTCCCGCATGACACGCAGCGAGAAGGCCGCCGTCCTGGGCAGTGCCGCTGGGATGGAACGCCTGTGCAGCCTCCGGTGACGCCGCTAACGCTTGCCGGTGAACCCCGCCACCAGTTCCGCCAGGTGCCCCATCTCGTTCAGCCGCAGGCCCGGCAAGGGTGCCGGCTTGCGGCCGCCCTGTGCCAGCCGGCGGGGCAGGCAGGCCGCGGCGAAGCCGAGCTTCTGCGCCTCCTTCAACCGGGCGTCGGCCTGGGCGACCTGCCGGATCTCGCCCGATAACCCGACCTCGCCGAAATACACCGTCCCCGCATCCGTCGGCGTCTCCGTGGCGGCAGAGGCCAAGGCCGCCGCCACCGCCAGGTCGGCAGCCGGTTCCAGCACGCGGAGCCCCCCCGCCACGTTGAGGTAAACGTCGTGGGCGGACAGGCGCAGCCCGGCGCGACTGTCCAGCACCGCCAGCATCATCGCCAGGCGGCCGCCATCCCAGCCGATCACCGCGCGCCGGGGCGAGCCGCCGGCATTGGGGGAGAGCAGCGCCTGCACCTCCACCAGCACGGGCCGGGTTCCCTCCAATCCGGCGAAGACCGCCGAGCCCGCTATGTTGCCGCGGCGCTCCGCCAGGAACAGGGCGGACGGGTTCGGCACCTCCGCCAGCCCGGACTCCGTCATGGCGAACACGCCGATCTCGTCCGTCGCGCCGAAGCGGTTCTTCACGCCCCGCAGGATGCGGAACTGGTGGCCGCGGTCGCCCTCGAAATACAGCACCGCATCCACCATGTGCTCCAGCACGCGCGGCCCCGCCAGTGCCCCGTCCTTGGTGACGTGGCCCACCAGCACCAGCGCGAAGCCGCGTGATTTCGCCAGCCGGATCAGTTCGAACGAGCAGGCCCGCACCTGGCTGACGGTCCCGGGCGCCGAGTCGATGCTGTCCATCCACATGGTCTGGATGGAATCGATCACTACCAGCGCCGCGTCGGCGGCACCTTCCAACGCAGCCCCGATGTCGCGCACGTTGATGGTCGCCGCCAGGTCGAGCTTCGCGTCCGCCAAGCCCAGCCGTCGGGCACGCAGCCGGATCTGGTCGATCGATTCTTCGCCAGTAATGTACAGCACGCGCCGGCCGCCCCGGGCGAGCGAGGCCGCCGCCTGCAGGAGCAGGGTTGACTTGCCGATGCCGGGATCGCCGCCCACCAGCACGGCCGAGGCCTGGACCAGCCCGCCGCCCAGCACGCGATCCAACTCCGCGATGCCCGTCTGCGCGCGGGGCGGTGGCTCGGTCGTGCCCTGCAGCCCGACGAAGTTCAGCCGCGCTGCCTTGCCGCCCGGCTTCAGCGCGCCAGGGCCGGCTTCGACCGGCTCCTCGACGATCGTGTTCCACTCGCCGCAGGCATCGCAGCGGCCGGCCCATTTGGCGGTGACCGCGCCGCAGGATTGGCACACGTATCGATGGGTGGGCTTGGCCATCCAGCCTGCATCCCCTGGGACGGCACGCCGGTCAAGCAGCCGCGCGGCGCGGCTGGGCGCTTTCCGGCGGGTGGATCGGAGGCGCAGTGGATGGCTGCCGCCCGGCCGGACCGCCCCTTGGAGACGCTGCGTCAACCGGTAGGCCGGCCTACTTGCGCAGCTCCATCTGGATCGGCCCCTCGCGGCGGCCATGGGTGAACTGGTCCACCACCGGGTTGCCGCTTTCCAGCAGCTCGTGCGCCGGACCTTCCCACACGATCCGGCCGCGGTGGAGCATCGCGGCCCGGTCGCCGATGCGCACGGCAGAGGCCATGTCGTGGGTGATCGCCACCGCGGTGGAACCGAGGCGTTTGACGCAATCGACGATCAGCCCGTCGATCACCGCGCCCATGATGGGATCCAACCCGGTGGTGGGTTCGTCGAAGAACAGGATGCTCGGCTGCGCCGCGATGGCGCGGGCCAGGCCGACGCGCTTCTGCATGCCGCCGGACAGTTCCGACGGGGAAAGATCGCCGACGCTGGGGGCGAGGCCCACTTGCGCCAGCACCTCCCCGGCCTTGGCGTGGGCGGCGCCGCGGCCCATCCGGTGCTGGGCCAGCAGGCCGAATGCCACGTTCTCCCACACGGGCAGGCTGTCGAACAGCGCCCCGGCCTGGAACAGCATGCCGATCTGGCGGTTGAGCGCCTCCCGGTCCCGCCGCCCCATGCGCAGGATGTCGCGGCCATCGATCTCGATGCTGCCCTCATCCGGCTCGACCAGGCCGAGGATGGACCGCAGCAGCACGGACTTGCCGGTGCCGGAGCCGCCGATCACCACCATGGAGGTGCCGGGCATCACGTCCAGATCGACGCCGTCCAGCACCTGCTTGTCGCCGAACCGCTTGCGCAGCCCGCGGATGCGGATCTTCGGGACCGGCCCGGCGCGCCCCGCCTCAGTGGGCAAAGAACAGTTCCGTCATCATGTAGTCGCCGGCCAGGATCAGGATGGAGGCCACCACGACGGCGGACGTGGTCGCGGCCCCGACACCCTCGGCGCCGCCCCGGCTATTGTAGCCGTGGTAGCAGCCCATCAGCGCGATGAGGAAGCCGAACACGGCGGCCTTGGCCAGCCCGCTGACCACGTCGCCGGTGGTCATGAAGCTGAACGTGTTGTTGAGGTAGCCGACCGGGTTGAGCCCGATCTTCACCGTGGCGACCAGGTATCCGCCCGCCACGCCCAATATGTCGGCCACCACCACGAGCAGCGGCAGGGCGAGCGTGCCGGCCAGCAAGCGGGGCGCCACCAGGTACTTCATCGGGTTGGTGGACAGCGTGCCCAACGCGTCGATCTGGTCGGTCACCCGCATGGTGCCGATTTCCGCCGCCATCGCCGCGCCCACCCGCCCGGCCACCATCAGCCCGGCGAGCACGGGGCCGAGCTCGCGCACCACGGACAGCACCACGATGGATGCCACGGCGCTTTCCGCGTTGAAGCGGGAGAAGCCGGTGAAGGATTGCAGCGCGATCACCATGCCGGAGAACACCGCCGTCAGCGCCACGACCGGCAGGCTGAAATAGGCGAACTCGACGAAGGCGCGGCCGAACATGCGGCCATACAGCGGCGGACGCAGCAGGTGGGACACACCCTCCATCGCGAACACCGCCACCGCCCCGGTCGTGCGGCAGACGCCGAGCGCGCCCCGGCCGAGCGCCGCCAGCCAGTCGAGCAGGATCATCGATAGACGCGCGGGTAGCGGCGGCCGAGGGAGGTGAGGATTTCGTAGCCGTTGGTCCCGGCATCGTCTGCCAGCGCATCCACCCCGCCGGGTCCGATCAGGTCCAGCCAATCGCCCGTTGCCGGAGCCGGGATGTCGGTGACGTCGAAGGTCGAAAGGTCCATGGATACGCGACCTACCAGCGGCACGGGCTGGTCGTCAAAATAGGCTCTGGCCCGATTGCTGAGCGAGCGCAGGAACCCGTCCGCATAACCGGCTGAAACGGTGGCAATGCGACTGGGTCGGGATGCGGTCCACTGGCCGTTATAGCCGACGCTGCCACCGGGCGGGACGTCGCGGATTTGCAGGATCCGGGCACGCAGCCGGATGATGCGGCGTTGCGGGTTCGGACGGCCCGGCGTTGGGTTCACGCCGTACAACGCCGCGCCGGGCCGGGCCAGGTCGGATGCGTAGCCAGGCCCGAGGAACAGCCCAGACGAGTTGGCGAGCGATCGCGGGGCAGGGGGCAGCCGTCGGCAGGCGGCGGCGAATAGCTGCCGCTGGCGCTCGTTGAGCGGATCGTCCGGACATTCGGCGGAGGCCAGGTGGGTCATGACGTAACGCAGCGTCAGACCGTCGAGCCGTGTGTGGTCGGACGCCAGCACATCCAGCTCGCGACGGTCGAAGCCAAGCCGGTTCATCCCCGTGTCGACGTGGATGATGGCGGGAAGCGGAGATCCGGCGACACGGGCCTGTGCCGTCCAGCGGTCCACCTCGTCCAGCGTGCCCAGCACGGGGGTGAGGTCGTTGGCGGCGAACGCGCCCTCCAGTCCGGGCCACAACCCGTTCAGCACGGCCAGCATCGCGCCGGGCACCAGGTCGCGGATCGCCATCGCCTCGGAGGGGTGCGCGGTGAAGAAGTGCCGGCAACCGGCAGCGTGGAGCGACGGCACGACGGCACGGGCGCCCAGCCCGTAGGCGTCCGCCTTGACCACCGCGGCAGTCGGGCCGGGACCGAGGGACAGGTAATTGGCGACGATGGCCGACCGGTCAATTTCCAGAAGCGTAGGCCAGGCTGTCGCCCCGGGGGTGGGATCGGAGGCCAAAACCGAGCCTAGGTCAGCTTCACCAACTGCTTGCCGAAATTGCGGCCTTTCAGCAGTCCCATGAACGCCTCCGGCGCGCTCGCCAACCCTTGCGCCACGCTCTCGCGGAACTTCAACTGCCCGGACGCCACCAGGCCGCCCAGTTCCTCGAGCGCCGCCGGCCACTCATCCAGATGCTCCGACACGATGAAGCCTTCCAGCCTCAGGCGGGAAACCAGGATCAGCCGGGGAGTGGCCATCGTCATCGGCTGGCCATCATAGCCGGAAATCGCGCCGCAGATGGCGATGCGCCCGAACGGGTTCATCTGCGCCATCACGGCATCCAGCACCGTGCCGCCGACATTGTCGAAATAGCCGTCGATGCCGTCCGGCGCCGCCGCCTTCAACCCGGCGTCCAACGCACCCGCCTTGTAGTCGAGGCACGCGTCGAACCCGAGTTCCTCCACCACGTAGCCGCACTTGTCGGGCCCGCCGGCGATGCCCACCACGCGGCAGCCGTGCCGCTTCGCCAGTTGGCCCACCACGGAGCCGACCGCGCCGCTGGCGGCACTCACCGCCACCGTCTCGCCGGCCTTGGGGGCACAGATGCGGTTCAAGCCGTACCAGGCCGTGACGCCAGGCATGCCCACCGAGCCGAGATAGGCGGAAAGCGGGACCTGCGTGTCGTCCACCTTCTGCATCCCGGCACCGTCCGAGGTACCGTACTCCTGCCAGCCGAACCCGGCCACCACCTTGTCGCCCGGCTGCCAGCCCGCGTTGCGCGACTCCACGACTTCGCCGACCGTGCCGCCCAGCATCACCGCATCCAGCGCCTGCGCCGCCGTATAGGATTTGGTGTCGTTCATGCGGCCCCGCATGTAGGGGTCCAACGACAGAAAGTGGTTGCGTACCCGCACCTGGCCATCTTCCAACGGCACCAGCGGCGTCTCCACCAGGCGGAAATTCGCGGCACTCACCGCGCCCTCGGGGCGGCTGGCGAGGAGGATCTGATGGTTTATCTCGGACATAGCAGCAGCCCCTTCATGCAGGACGATCCTAGCCGGATCACGGCTCGCCGTGCACCAGGTCCAAATCGGCGAACCGGGTGAACTCGCCCTCGAACAACAGGTCGATCTTGCCGGTCGGGCCGTGGCGCTGCTTTTCGATCAGCAATTCGGCGCGGTTGTGCACCCGTTCCATGTCCTGCTGCCATTTGTCCATAGCCGCGTTGAACTTCTCATCCGAGTCGAACTGCGCCTGCTTCGGCCCGCGTTGCTGCAGGTAGTATTCATCCCGGTAGATGAAGATCACGCTGTCCGCATCCTGCTCGATCGTGCCCGACTCGCGCAGGTCCGAGAGCTGCGGCCGCTTGTCCTCACGCTGTTCCACGGCGCGGGAAAGCTGGGACAGGGCGATCACCGGCACTGCCATCTCCTTCGCGATCGCCTTCAAACCCTGGGTGAACTGGCTGATTTCCAAGACCCTGCTTTCCGGCCGCGTCCCGGCCGAGGGGCGCATGAGCTGGAGGTAATCCACGATCACCAGGCTCAGCCCGCTCACCCGCTTCAGCCGCCGGCAGCGCGTGCGCAGCGCAGCAATGGAAATACCCGGCGTCTCGTCGATATGCAGCGGCAGGCCGGCGACTTCGCGGCTGACCTGGACGAAACGGTCGAAGTCGCGCTGCCCGATATCGCCGCGGCGGATCTTGTCGCCGGACACCCGCGCCTCCTCCGCCAGCAGGCGAAGGGCGATCTGTTCCGCGCTCATTTCCAAGGTAAAGAACGCCACGCTGCCCTTCGGTACGTCGTCGCCGCTGCCGGCCGCCTTGGCGCCCGCCAGGAGCGACCGGGCGGCGCCGAACGCGATCTTCGTGGCAAGCGCGCTCTTGCCCATGCCGGGCCGGCCGGCCAGTACCATCAGGTCGGACGGGTGCAGGCCACCCAGCTTCTTGTCCAAGTCACGCAGCCCGGTCGCCAGGCCGGAGACGTGGCCCGGCATGTGGAACGCCCGCTCCGCGCCCTGGATCGCCATCGTCAGCGCCTGTTCGAAGACGATGAAGCCGCCGCTCGCGGCGCCCTTGTCGGCGATGTCGAACAGCTTCTGCTCGGCCGCCTCGACCTGGGTCTTGCCGTCCATCTCCGGATCGGCGCCGAACGCGTTGTTCACCACCTCCTCGCCCACGTCGATCAACTGGCGGCGCAGCCAGGCATCGTGGATCGCGCGGCCGTATTCGCCGGCATTGATGATGCCCACCATGGCGGTGAGCAGCTGGGTCAGATAGGCCGTGCCGCCCACCTCATCCAGCACCCCGTTATGCTCGAACTCGGCCCGCAGCGTGATCGCGTCCGCCAATTGGCCGTTATTCACGCGGCGATGGATCGCGGTGAAAATCCGCCCGTGGATCGGGTCCGCGAAATGTTCGGGGGCCAGGAACTCCGCCACGCGCTCATAGGCGCGATTATTGGCGAGCAGAGCACCCAGCAGCGCCTGTTCGGCTTGCAGGTTGGAGGGCGGGAGGCGCTGGGACAGGCCGAGCAGGGGAGGATCGATAATGGTCATCAGGCAGGGACCATAGCCCAGTCACATCAGCGCAGCACGTCCGCTGCCTGTGGATAGCTGTGGAACAGGGGGATGGTTCGGCTAATCCGCATCTTCCCGCGCAGCCTGCGTCACTTGGTCGGCGGCGGCGATGTAGTCCCGCGTCAGCGGCACCGCGCGTAGGTCCGCAGAGAGCTGGAGCTGCCAAACCATGTGGCCCATGCGGCGGAACGCCAGCTCGCTGCCTGCCAGGTAGAATTCGAACATGCGGCAAAACCGTTCATCATGCAGGATTGCCGCCTCGCCACGATGCGCCGCGAACCGCCTGCGCCAGTGGCGCAGCGTGTCGGCGTAATGCAGCCGCAATATCTCCACGTCATTGGCGATCAGCCCGCTCCGCTCGACCGCGGGGAACACTTCCGACAGGGCCGGGGAATAGCCGCCTGGAAATATGTAGCGGTTGATCCAGGGATTGGTGGCGCCCGACCCATCGGAGCGGCCGATCGCGTGGATAAGCGCCACCCCTGCAGGTGCGAGCAGATGCTGCACACGCCGGAAGAACGCGTCGTAGTGGTTGATGCCGACATGCTCGAACATCCCGACCGAGACGATGCGGTCGAACGGCCCGGCCAGGCTCGGATCCCGGTAGTCCAGCAGTTCGAACCGCACGCGATCGCCCAGGCCAGCCGCGTCGGCACGCTGGCGCGCCCGGGCGAGCTGCTCCATACTGAGGGTCACGCCCAGCACCCGTGCCCCGTACTCGCGGGCCAGCGTCAGCGCCATGCCGCCCCAGCCGCACCCGATATCCAGCACTGTCAGGCCAGGCCGGTCGAGCACCAACTTGGCCGCGATGTGGCGCTTCTTCGCGACCTGCGCTTCCTCAAGCGATTCGGCCCCGGTCAGGAAATAGCCGCAGGAGTATTGCCAGTCCTTGTCCAGGAACAGGCCGTAAAGGTCGTCGCCCAGGTCATAATGGTGTGCCACATTCCGTCGGGATCGTTTGGCGGGGTTGAACTGCGACCAGCGGCGGGCGGCCATGCGGAGCATATTCTGGAATTGCAAGCCGGGATGTCGCCCGCCGGCCACGAGGTTGCTGCACATGACGTCCAGCACCTCGTAGATCGTTCCACCCACCGGAACCAGCGAGCCATCCATGTAGCACTCGCCCACGGTCAATGCCGGGTCGAAGACCAGGCGCCGCAGCGCCCGCTTCGTGCGGATTTCGACACCAGCCTCCGGACCTGACGAGCCGGCATACGTGACCAGATTGCCGTCCGGGTAGCGGACCGTGAGACAGCCCTTCGTCATGAACCGCCGTAAAATCGGATCAAGAACAGTACGCATCCCACCTCGCCTAGCCAATCATAAGGCAGTGCGATGTTGGGCGGTCGCGAGGTCGGCGTCAAAAACCTATGTTCGGCGCCCCTTAACTAATGGTTATTTGGCATACGGACCACCGCCCTAGGACGGCAGCGTACCAGGTTCGACGCCGGGTTCGAACAGTGCGGCAATATCCTGGTCCGCCGCCTCGTCTTCCTCTTCGCTCGCCTGCCCGACGCGCTCGCCGCGGGCTTGCTTCTCCGCTTCTTCGGGGCTGCGCGCCACGTTGGCCGTGACGGAAATCGACACCTCCGGGTGAAGCACGACGCGCACGGCCGAAAGGCCCAACGATTTGATCGGCTGTTCCAGGATGACCTGCTGGCGCGTCACCGTCAGCCCACCCGCCACGCAGGCCTCGGCGATATCACGCACCGAGACGGAGCCATACAGACTGCCCGAGTCGCTAGCCTGGCGGATGATGACGACGGCCATCTGCCCGATCCGCTCGGCCAGGCGCTCGGCCTCCTCGCGGCGGCGTAGGTTTTGTGCCTCCAACTGCACCCGCTGCTGTTCGAACAGTTCACGGTTCGCCTTGTTGGCACGCGTGGCCATCCTCTGCGGCAGAAGGTAGTTACGGGCATAGCCGGGCTTGACGCGGACAATGTCGCCCATCTGTCCGAGTTTTTCGATCCTCTGCATAAGGATCAGTTCGACGGCGGCCATAATGCGGTCTCCTCAGGCCAAGATGTAGGGCAGGAGCGCGAGGGTGCGGGCGCGCTTGATTGCCTGCGCCAGCTCCCGCTGCTTCTTGGCCGACACCGCGGTGATGCGGGACGGCACGATCTTGCCGCGCTCGGATAGGAAGCGAGACAGCAGACGCACATCCTTGTAGTCGATCTTGGGCGCACTCGGCCCGGAGAACGGGCAGGATTTGCGACGGCGATAGAACGGCCGGCGGGCACCGACCGCCGAGCGGCGGGCGGCGGGATTGATGTCGCTGTCGTTGGACGGGGCGTTCGTGTCGGACATGGCGGTCTATTCCTCGCCAGCGTTGAACGAAGGACGGTCGTCGCGGCCGAAATCGTCGCGGGCCCGGAACTCCTCGCGGTCGTCGAAGCCGCGCTTGCGGCCGCTCTCGAACCGCCCGGCTGGCTTCGGGCCGCGGAACGACCGCTCACGGTCGTCGGATTTGCGCGACAGGATCGCCGAAGGCTCGTCCGTGATCTCGTCCACCCGGATGGTCATGAAGCGCAACACATCCTCGTTCAGGCCAAGTTGGCGTTCCATCTCGTTGATGGACGCCGGCTTCGCGTCGAGGCCGAGGAGCATGTAATGCCCCTTGCGGTTCTTCTTGATCCGATAGGCAAGCGAACGCAGGCCCCAATATTCCCGCTTCTTCACCACACCGCTGTCACCCTCAAGCTGGGTGGCGATCGTGTCGGCTATGGTTTCGACTTGCTGCTGCGTGACGTCGTTGCGCGCTATCAGCACGCATTCGTAAAGTGGCATGTGCGGCCCTATGGCTGGATCGGCCCGGAACTGGGCATAGCCGGGGCGCCGCCAAAGCACCCCAGCAGGGAGGCCGGGCTTGAAGCATGTGATGGGTGGGAAAGCAAGGGCTATGGCCGCCGCAAGGCCGGTCCGCCCCCACCAGCCGGGCGCGGCGGCCCGTCAGTAGAAGGCCGGTCCGTACCCGCCCCACGGACCCCAATCCCAAGCAAAGTCGGAATTCAACTGTGCCGCCTGCAACTGCTCGGCACTCGCTTGCTGCTGCATCAGCAATTGCTGATATTTGCCGAACGCCGCCTGGCCGCCGACATAGAGGCAGCGGCATACCACCGGATCCGGGTAAAGATACGATACGTGCTCCCCCTCGATGCGCTGCGACACCCGGTTTGCCGGCAACCGGGCCAGCATGCCCTGCTGCGAGACAGTCGCGGCGGGCCGCACATTGAACCCTGCCGCCGACAGCGTGTTTTCGCGGCTCGTTATCGCATCCTGCTGGAAGGCGGCGCAGCCCGATAGCAGCGCAATGGCACCGACGGCGAATACGGCAGTGACTTGGGTCATGTCAGATATTCACCGGCTTGTTTGATCAACGTTGAAGCGCACGATGACCGGTTGGGTTCCATCGCCCTGCCTCATCCGTCAGGGCCATGATGCAACCCGCACGTGGCGGATCGAAACTTCTACCGCGTCCGCCGGGATAAAGGCACACTCAGAGCAGCTTCAGCAATGTCTCGATCTCGGCCGGCGATCCGGCCGAGGCCGTGCGGGCGTCTGGAGCGATCCGGCGCACGAGGCCGGACAGCACCTTGCCCGCGCCCAGTTCCACGAAGCTGTCGACGCCCAGTTCCGTCGCCGCCACCACGCATTCGCGCCAGCGCACGGTTCCCGTCACCTGCTGGACCAGCAGGGCGCGGATGTCCGCCGGGTCGGTCACCTTGGCGGCGGACACGTTGGCGATCAACGGCACCATGGGCGACGCCACGGCAGCAACCCCCAACGCTTCCGTCATGACGTCCGCCGCGGGCGCCATCAGGGCGCAATGGAACGGGGCCGAGACGGGCAGCAGCATGGCGCGCTTGATGCCATGCGCCTTGGCCGCTTCCACCGCCCGTTCCACGGCAGCGCGATGCCCGGAGATCACCACCTGGCCGCCGCCATTGTCGTTGGCCGCCTCCACGACCTCGCCCGCCGCCACCTCGGCGCAGATCGCACGGGCCGCCTCCAGGTCGGTGCCCAGCAACGCCGCCATGGCCCCCTCGCCGGGCGGCACGGCGCGTTGCATCGCCTCGCCGCGCAGCCGCAGCAACCGGGCACACTCCGCCAGGCCAAGGCTGCCCGCCGCGGTCAACGCGCTATACTCCCCCAGCGAATGGCCTGCGACCACGGCGGCGCTGCGCTTCAACGAGACGCCGCCCTCCAACTCCAGTACGCGCAACACGGCGAGCGAGATGGCCATCAGGGCTGGCTGCGTGTTCTCGGTGAGCGTCAGCTCCTCAGCCGGTCCTTCAAACATCAGCTTGGACAGCTTCTGCCGAAGCATCTCGTCGACCTCGCCGAACACCTCCCGTGCGGCGGCGAAGGCGGCGGCGAGGTCCCGGCCCATGCCGACGGCCTGGCTACCCTGGCCTGGGAAGACGAACGCGTGGACGGGCATGGCGCGGCAATCCAGGAGATCAAGCGGCGGCGGGATATCGCGTCCGGCGCGCGCCCTGTCAAATCGGCTGGTCACCGGCCCGGGACGTGCTACGATTCCCCGTCACCCCATCGCCATGGACCTCAGCCCATGTGTCGTTTCCTTGCCTACCAGGGCGAGCCGATCCTGATCGAGGCCCTGGTCTGCGCGCCCTGCCACTCCCTGGTGCATCAGTCGCTGCATGCCAGCGAGGGGAAGACCGAGACCAACGGCGACGGCTTCGGCATGGGCTGGTACGGCGAACGGCCCGAGCCCGGCCTGTATCGGGAGGTGCGTCCCGCCTGGTCGGACGAGAACCTCCGCTCGCTGGCGTCCCAGGTGCGCTCCGGCCTGTTCTTCGCGCATGTCCGCGCCTCGACCGGGACGGCGACCACGCGGGCCAACTGCCATCCCTTCAGCGCCGGCGGGATGATGTTCATGCATAACGGCCAGGTGGGGGAGTGGGGCCGGGTGCGGCGCCGGGTGGAAGCGATGATCCCGGATGCGTTCTATGACGAGCGGACCGGGACCACGGATTCGGAGGCGATCTTCCTCGCCGCCCTGGCGCGCGGGCTGACTGACGACCCGGTGGCCGCGCTCGCCGCGACCCTGGCGGACATCCGCGTTGCCATGGATGCGGCCGGGATCACCGCTCCGCTCCGGTTCACGGCGGCCTTGACCGACGGGGCCAGGCTGTGGGCATTCCGCTGGGCCTCCGACGACCGGCCGGCCACCCTGTATTGGCGGCAGGATCCGACCGGGCTGGTGGTCGTCTCCGAGCCGATCGACGATGCGCGCGGCGGCTGGACCACCGTGCCGTCCGGGACCGTACTGGTGTCGGACGCCGCCCGGGTGGTGCGCATGCAGCCTCTGGTCGAACGGGCGCTCGCAGCCTAGGAGCGCTAGCTTCGCAGGGTAGCGCCGCTGGCCTTAGTGACGGACGCGACGATCTTGGCGCAAACCGCCTCGATCGCGGCATCGGTCAGCGTGACCTCACGGGGTTGGATCACGACCTCGATCGCCAGGGATTTCTGGCCCGGCGGCACACCTGCGCCATCGTAGACATCGAACAGCGACACGGCGACGACCAACCCGCGTTCGGCGCCGCGTGCCGCCCGCAGCACGGTGTCGGCCGGCACGCCGGCATCCACCAGGAAGGCGAAATCGCGCCGAAGCGGCTGGAACTGCGGCAAATCCGGCACGCCCTTGCGACGGCGCTTGGGTTCCGGGATCGCGTCCAGGCGGATTTCGAAGGCGGCCGCCGGGCCTGGCAGGTCCAGCGCGGCGACCACGCGGGGATGCAGCTCGCCGAAATGCGCCAGCACCAGCTTCGGCCCCTGCCGGACCGTGCCGGACCGGCCCGGATGATAATGGCCGGGCGCCGTGGCCGTGACGCTCAGGCTCTCCATCGGCAGCCCGAGCGCTGCCAGCACGGCGAGCGCATCCGCCTTGACGCCCATCGCATCCACCGGGTGCGGCGCGGGCAACCAGCTTCGCGGAGCCGGGCCGTAGCGCAGCCCGGCCGCCAGGACCTCCTGCGACTCGGGGCCGAAGCCGGGCCCCACCTCGAACAACGCGCCCACGGGCAGGCCGCGGGCGGCATTTCGGGCCGCCGCCGGCGCCAGGGCGGCCAAGGGGGTCGGCCGCATCTGGTCCAGATCGGCGGCGATCGGGTTCACCAGGCGCAGCACCGCCGGCGCGTCGCCGAACAATGCAGCATGATCATGCGCCACGAAGGAGAAGGTCACGCATTCCAGCATGCCCCGGCTGGCCAGCATGCGCCGGGCCGTGGCAGCGCGCACCTGGCGCGGCATATAGGCGGGCAGCGGCACGGGCGCCATCGCGGGCATGGATACGGGCGGCACCGCATCCAGGCCGCGCAACCGCAGCACCTCCTCCACTAGGTCCGCCTCCGGCTCGGCATCTGCCCGGCCCGCCGCGGCGGACAGGGCGAGTTCCGGCAGCAGCGACGGCGCCTGATCCAGCGATCCCAGAGGGGCGATATCGTTGCGCCAGGGCGGCACGGCGACCGTGACTTGGCTTGCATCCCGGCGACGGACCGTAAAGCCGAGCCGCTCCAGGGATTGCACCGCCTCGTCCGGCGGCACGGCCAGGCCGCCGAGCGTTTCCAGCCGCGCGAACCGCAGCGTGGCGTCCCGCTGCCAGGCCGGCTCGCGCCCGCCGGCGGCAACGGTGCTTGCCTCCCCGCCGCAGAGTTCGATCACCATGGCGGTGGCGGCGTCCAGGGCGGCGGGCAGCCAGGATGGATCGACCCCCCGCTCGAACCGGCTGCGCGCATCGGAGATGATGTCGTGGCGCCGCCCGGCGAGCGCGACGGCCACCGGGTCGAACAGGGCGCACTCGATGAACACGCTGGTGGTGTCGGCCTGGCTGCCGGTCGCCTCGCCGCCCATCACGCCCGCCAGGGATTGCACGCCGGCCGCGTCCGCGATCACGCAATCATCCGGCGTCATCGTGTAGTCGCGGCCGTTCAGCGCCCGCAAGGTTTCGCCGGCACCGGGCCGGATGCTCAGCACGCCGCCCTGCACCCGGTCGGCGTCGAACACGTGCAGCGGACGGCCGAGATCGACGGTGAAGAAATTGGTGATGTCCACCAGCGCGCTGATCGGCCGCAGCCCGATGGAGCGGAGACGCCGTTGCAGCCAATCCGGGCTCGGTCGGTTGCGGACGCCGCGGATCGTGCGGCCCAGCACCCAGGGGCAGGCGGGCGACTCGATGCGCCACTCCACGGCGGAGGCAAACCGGCCTTCGATCCGCACAGGCGGCAAGCTGCGCAGCGTCCCGATCCCCGCCGCCGCCAGATCCCGCGCCACGCCGCGCACGGCCAGGGCGTCGCCGCGATTAGGGGTGACGGAGATGTCGATCAATGGATCGTCCAGCCCGGCGAAGGCGGGGTAGGGCATGCCGACCGGCGCGTCCTCCGGCAGGTCGGCGATGCCGTCATGCTCCTCGCCCAGCCCCATCTCGCGGTAGGACAGCAGCATGCCGGCGGATTGCACGCCGCGGATCTCTCCTACCTTGAGCACCGTGCCCAAGCCTGGGATGTGGCTGCCGGGTGGCGCGAACACGGCCTTCATCCCGGCCCGCGCGTTCGGCGCGCCGCAGACCACCGTCACCGGCCCGGCGCCAGCCTCCACCGTGCAGACCCGCAGCCGGTCGGCATTGGGGTGCTGCACCGCCGCCGTCACCTGCGCCACGCGGAACGGCGCCAGGGCCGCGCCCGGGTTTTCCACCCCCTCCAGCTCCAGCCCGATGCGGGTGAGCGTGCCGGTGATGGTGTCCAGCGGCGCATCCGTTTCCAGATGCGTCTTGAGCCAGGACAGGGTGAACTTCACGGCGCCAGCCCCTCATGCAGCGCGACCGGCGCCAGCGGATTGAAGCCGTAATGCCGCAGCCAGCGCGCGTCGCTCTCGTAGAACGGGCGGAGGTCGGGGATGCCGTGTTTCAGCATCGCCACCCGCTCCACCCCCATGCCGAAGGCGAAGCCCTGCCACTCCCGCGGGTCGATGCCGCAATTGGCCAGCACGCGCGGATGCACCATGCCGCTGCCCAGGATCTCCAGCCAACCGCCGCCGCCACCCAACTCGCCAGTGCGCCGGTTCCAACCGATATCGACTTCCATGGAAGGTTCGGTGAACGGGAAGTAGGAGGAGCGGAAGCGGACGGGCAGGGTGGCGATGCCGAAGAAGGCGCGCAGGAAGTCTATCAGGCAGCCCTTGAGGTGGCCCAGCGTGAGGCCGCGGTCGATCGCGATGCCCTCGCATTGGTGGAACATCGGCGAGTGCGTCGCATCGTGGTCGGCACGGTAGGTCCGGCCCGGCGCGATCACCCGCAACGGCGGCTCGCCCTGCAGCATGGAGATGATCTGCACGTTGGAGGTGTGGGTGCGCAGCACGAGCGGATGGCCGTCGCGCGTGCCGGGCAGGTAGAAGGTGTCCATCTCGGCGCGGGCCGGGTGGTGCGCCGGGATGTTGAGGGCCGAGAAATTATGCCAGGTGGTCTCGATGTCCGGGCCCTCGCCGACGCGGAACCCCATGGCGCCGAAGATCGCCGCCATCTCCTCCATCGTCCGGCTGATCGGGTGGATCAGGCCCGGCGGTTCGGGGGCAGGGGGCAGGGTGACGTCGATCCGCTCGGCAGCCAGCCGCGCATCCAGCACGGCGGCTTCCAGCGCGGTGCGCCGCAGGTCGATGGCGCCGGTGATGGCGTCGCGCAGCTGGTTCAGCGCGGCGCCGCGCTCCCGCCGCTCGTCCGGGCTGGCGCGGCCGAGTTCCTTGAGCATCGCGGTCAGCCGGCCGGACTTGCCCATCACGCCGACGCGGACCGCGTCCAACTCCCGCAGCGTCGTGGCCGCGGCGAGCGCCGCCTCCGTCTCGGTTTGGAGGGTTTCGAGGTCGGTCATGGTGATGTGCCAAGAATGGGGGTTAGCGGCTGGCCCTTACCCAACCCTCTTTCAAGAGGAAGGGGCTTGGTTCTTCTCCCTCTGGGAGAGAACGGGGATGAAGGCAGCTCACGCATCAATTGCCCGCGCCGAACGCCGGATAGCTGGCCATTTTCGCGGCATAGTCCTGCACTAGGTCCACCGTGACGTCGCCGGCCGTGCCGTCCTTCCGGCCGTAGAAGAACGCCTGCATCTTCTCGGGCGCGGCGAAATCGGTGACCAGGATGGTCACGCCGTCCTGCCGCTTGAACCAGGCCAGGAACACCGCGCGGCCGTCCAGCACCGGGCCGCCGGGCCGTCCCGTGACTTGGAAGCCGTAGCGGCTGGTGTAGTCCGCCAAGTCGTGCAGGAAGCCGGCGTCGTCCGCCGGGCCGATCCGTAGCGTCACGACCGCGAGGGGCGGACCGACATCCGGCGCCTGTGCCAGGACCGGCCAGGCAGCCAGCCCGTAAACCGCCAGCGCGGCGAGGCCGCGACGGGTCACGGGCCGGCCGGGCATCGGCTAGACCAGTGCGGCCTGGACCTTCTCCACCACGGCGGTGAAGGCGGCCGGGTCGTCGAAGGCGAGAGCGGACAGCACCTTGCGATCCATCTCGATCCCGGCCTTGTTCAGCCCGTCGATAAATCGGCTGTAGGTGAGCCCGTGCTCGCGCACCGCCGCGTTGATGCGCTGGATCCACAGGCCGCGGAACTCGCGCTTCTTCACCCGCCGGTCGCGGTAGGCGTATTGCAGCGACTTCTCAAGCCGCTCCAGCGCGATGCGGTAGTTCGTGGACGAGCGGCCGACGAAGCCCTTGCTCTGCTCCAGTACCTTCTTGTGCCGGGCGTGGGTGGTTACACCCCGTTTGACGCGTGCCATTCCCGATACTCCTTATACGAGGCCGTAGGGGGTCCATTGCTTGACGGTCAACCCGTCAGCATGGGTCAGCGTCTGGCTGCCGCGATTGGCTCGCTTGGCCTTCTGGCTGCGCGCCATGAGGTTGTGGCGCTTCTTGCCGGGGCCGGCGAGAACCTTGCCGGTCGCGGTGATCTTGAACCGCTTCTTGACCGACGACTTGGTCTTCATCTTGGGCATTTGCATCTCCTTCGAAAGACCTGCCGGATAGCGCGCAGGCGTCGCGGCCGGGCATGCCCATTCCAGGCCCGGCGCGCAGACTAGGCGCGGGGCTATACGCTACCGATGCGCCACGGATCAAGCACCGAGCTTACCTCCGGCGGAACCACCCGCTATAAGCCGCCGCATGCGCGTCCCATTCCAGAAGATGCACGGCGCCGGCAACGATTTCGTCCTGGTCGACGAGCGGCAGGCGCCGCTCGGGTTGACGGCCCGGCGCGTCGCGGCGCTGGCCGACCGCCATACCGGCATCGGCTGCGACCAGTTCATCGTGCTGGGCCATGCCGAAGGCGCCGACGCGGCCATGCGAATCTTCAATCCGGATGGCGGCGAGGCCGGGGCCTGCGGCAATGCCACGCGCTGCGTGGCCGACCTGCTGTTCCGCGAGACCGGGCGTCCGGCCCAGGCAATCCGCACCATCGCCGGCGTGCTCCGGTCCGAGCGGCGTCCGGATGGGCGCGTCCGGGTCGACATGGGGCCCGTGCGGCTCGGCTGGCAGGACATCCCGCTGTCCCATGCCGTCGACACCCTGCACCTGCCGCTCGCGGGCAACCCGGCCGCCGCATCCATGGGCAACCCCCACGTGACCTTCTTCGACGAGCCGCTCGACGCTGCCGGCCAGCGCGGCCCTCTGGTCGAGCAGGACCCCCTTTTCCCCGATCGGGTCAACGTGGGGTTCGTTCAGGTGCTGGCGCCCGACCGGCTGCGGCTGCGCGTCTGGGAGCGGGGCGCCGGGCTGACCCTGGCCTGCGGCTCCGGCGCCTGCGCGGCCCTGGTCAACGCCAGCCGCCGCGGCCTGGTGGGCCGGCGTGCCGAAGTGGTGGTCGACGGCGGAATGCTGGAGATCGCCTGGCGCGATGATGGCCATGTGGAGATGACGGGACCCGTGGCGACCGCTTTCCACGGTCATATCGACCTGGACGCCGTCCCGGCTTGACCGTCGCTATCAGAGGAAGATCGAGATCTATGGCCTGCTGCCGAATCCTTGCCGTGCTGGCCCTGTCTGCCGCGCCGGCCCTGGCGCAAACAATTCCCACGCCGCCCCAGCCGCCCGCGCCGCCCGCGCCACTGCCGACGCCGCCCGCTGCGCCGGCGCAGCCCCAGGCGGCCACGCCCGCGCCGATGCCGGATCCGCTGATGTCGCCCGATCTGCAGAACCGGCAGGCCCACACGCCGACCCTGGCGACCTTGGTCCAGCAATCCGCCTGGCAGGACCCCGTCGTGGCGGCCGCGCGGGCGCAGTTCAAGCAGCTGCCGCAGAATTGCGCCGCCGCCAGCTTCAAGCCGACGGGCGAGCTGACGGTGTACGTGCCCGCGCAATTCGACGCCAACGGCACGCTGACCGCCGGGATCTGGAGCGAGCACGTGGCCGCCACCGGATGCGGCGCCCCGGTGTCGCTGAACATCCTGACCGTGCTGCAACCGGGCAACCCGCCCTCCCGCATCCCCACCATGCCCGGCGACACGCGGGCCGACCCGGCCACCCAGAAGAGCGCCCTGCAATATGTCCAGGCCATCGCCGCCCGGGCCTCGCCGCCCAATTGCCGGGAGGAAATGTTCACCAACACGAAGTTCGACGGCTACACGGGTCTGCCCAATGCCGAGATCCGCGACGGCCGGCCGAACCGGGCCTGGCGCGAGATCTGGTCGCTGTCGTCCTGCGGCGTCGGCTACTCGATCGAGCTGACGTTCACGCCCAACGCCCAGGGAACCCAGCTCGCCGCGACGAACCCCGTCAGAAGCCCCTGATGGCCCCAGGGGTCGTCACCTTCGGCTGCCGCCTCAACCTGGTGGAAAGTGACGCCATCCGCGGGATGCTGCCCGGCGAGGATGCCCCCATAGTGGTCAACACCTGCGCCGTCACCGCGGAAGCCGAGCGCCAGGCCCGGCAGGCGATTCGGCGCATCGTGCGGGACCAGCCTGGTGCCCCCATCGTCGTCACCGGCTGTGCCGTGCAGGTGGATCCGGCACCATGGGCGGCGCTGCCCGGCGTCACCCGCGTGCTGGGCAATGTCGACAAGCTGCGCCCGGCATCATGGTCGCCGGGCGCGGGCAGCCAGGTCAGCCCGAGCGACGCGACGGCCCCGCTACCGTGGGTCAGCAACCTGGAGGGGCACACGCGCGGCTTCGTGCAGGTGCAGGCCGGGTGCGACCATCGCTGCACCTTCTGCACCATCCCGTTCGGCCGCGGCCCCAACCGCAACGTGCCGCCGGACCAGGTCGTGGCCCAGGTGGCGGCGCTCGCCGCCCGCGGCGTGCAGGAGGTGGTGTTGACCGGCGTGGACATCGCGAGCCACGGCAGCGGCATCGGCGTCCTGGCCGCCACGGTGCTGCGCGACGTGCCGAACCTGCCGCGGCTGCGCCTGTCCTCGCTGGATCCGGCGGCGATCGACGACGCGCTGTGGCGGCTCCTGGCCGAGGAGCCGCGGCTGATGCCGCACTTGCACCTGTCGCTGCAATCCGGCTCCGACCTGGTGCTCAAGCGCATGCGCCGCCGCCACGACCGCGCCGCCGCCATGCGCACGATCGCACGGGCGCGAGCGTTGCGGCCGGGCGTGGCGATCGGCGCCGACCTGATCGCCGGATTTCCGACCGAAACCGACGCCCTGGCCGACGAGACCGAGCGCTTCGTGGCGGATGCCGGCATCCCCTATCTGCACGTCTTTCCCTACAGCGAACGCCCCGGCACGCCTGCCGCCCGGATGCCCGCGACCCCCGTGGCGATACGCCGGCAACGGGCTGCCAGGCTGCGCGGCATTGCCGCCGGGCATGCCGCGGCCTTCCATCGTGACCAGCTCGGCCAACTCGTCAGCGTGCTGGCGGAACGGGGCGGGCGCGGACATACCCAGCATTTCACCCCTGTGCGCCTGGATGCGGCGCCCGGCGCGCTGGTGCAGGCCCGGGTCACGGCGGCGGATGCCTATGGCCTGCGGGCGGAGCCGGCCTGATGGCGTTGGGCGGGTTCTTCAACAAGCTGAAGGCGGGTCTGACCCGGTCGACCGAGAAGCTGACCAGCGGCCTCTCCGCCGCCTTCGTCAAGCGCACCCTGGACGACGCGGCGTTGGAGGAGTTGGAGGAGCTTCTGCTCGGCGCCGACCTCGGCCCGGCGGCGGCGGCGGACATCGTGGAAAGCTTCCGCAAGAGCCGGTTCGGCCGCAGCGTGACGGACGCCGAGATCAAGGACGCGCTGGCCGAAGAGATCGCCGCGATCCTGAAGCCGGTGGCCAGGCCGCTGGTGCTGGACCGCAGCCGCAAGCCGCATGTCGTGCTGGTGGTGGGCGTGAACGGCACCGGCAAGACCACCACGATCGGCAAGCTTGCCTTGCAGTACCGGGAGGAAGGCCTGCGCCCCATCCTGGTGGCAGGCGACACGTTCCGTGCGGCGGCCGTGGAGCAGTTGCAGGTTTGGGGGCAACGCACGGGCGCGCCCGTGATCTCCGGGCCGCATAACGCGGATGCGGCCGGCCTGGCCTTCGACGCCCTGGCCCGCGCGCAGGCGGAGCGGGCGGATGTGCTGCTGATCGACACCGCCGGGCGGCTGCACAACAAATCCGCCCTGATGGAGGAGCTGTCCAAGATCATCCGCGTGCTGCGCAAGCAGGACGCCAGCGCCCCGCATTCCGTGCTGCTCGTGCTGGACGCGACCACGGGGCACAACGCGCTGGAGCAGGTGCGCGTGTTCAAGGAGATGGTGGCCGTGACCGGGCTGGTCGTCACCAAGCTGGACGGCAGCGCACGGGGCGGGATCGTCGTCGCCCTGGCGGAGGATTACGGCTTGCCGGTGCACGCCGTGGGCGTGGGTGAGCAGGCGGGCGATCTGCGTCCCTTCGCTGCCATGGATTTTGCCCGCAGCCTGGTGGGCGCTGCCCCGCTATAGCCCCATCGCGCCTGCCAGGCGGGCAGTCCCGCTATGGTCGGTGGGCCGGGTATCCGTTGCCGACCATCCTGCGGGCGACAGCCGGTAAGTTCCTCGGCTCACCCGCTTAAACCAGCCATAGACGTTGCGCAGCAGGATGGTCGGCGCGTCGGGCATGGTGGCGGCCAACTCCCGCGTGCTGGCCTCGCCCTGCTGCAAGGCGCGCGCGCAGGCGAGGGCCTGTTGGCGATACGCCGTCATGATTTGCCGCCCGACGGAGCCACCCGGCGTCGGGTCGCCGCTGCGGCGGGCGTGTTCGCGCAGCAGCCGCGCCCTGCGGTGCGGGTTGGCGCGGGGCCGGTATGGCGCCGGCTCCGCCAGCACCTCGACGGTCCCGTCCATCCCGACGCTCAGCAATCCCAACCCGAGCAGCCGGCACAGCTTGACCGCGCGGCGGTCGCGGTCGCGCCCGCGCCGGGTGCGCGGCACCGCCAGCCACACCGCGTCGGCGGCGGCCATGCGGTCCACCGCTTGCAGCACCAGCTCCATGTTGAGGCCGAGCTTCATCTCGCAGATCACCAGCACCGGCGGCTCGCCGGGCCGCACAGCCACCACGTCGCAGCCGCCGATCTCGCCCTTGGCGCTGAAGCCGTGTGCCTCCAGGAACGCCTTCACGGCGGCGTAGAGCCGTGTCTCGCTCAAAACAGCGTCGCCAGCAGCGGCACCAGGATGGCGGTGAGGATGCCGTTGAGCCCGATCGCCAGGCCGCCGAACGCGCCGGCCGTCTCGCTCAGCAACAGGATGCGGGCCGTGGCCAGCCCATGCCCGGCGGTGCCCGCCGCCAGGCCTTGCGCCCGCCAATCCACCACGCGCACGGACTGCAGGATCGTGGGACCCAGCACCACCGCGCACAGCCCCGTCAGCAGCACGAACACCGCGGCCAGCGAGGGGGAGCCGCCGATCTGCTCCGCCACGCCCATGGCGATCGGAGTCGTCACGGATTTCGGACCGAGGGACAGCACCACGACCCGCGACGCACCCAGCCAGCGGGCGATCAGCATGGCGCTGCCGGCGGCCGTAAGCGACCCGGCGAAGATCGCGGGCAGCAGCGCCGGGGCCGCACGCCGGATGCGGGCGATGTTGGCATGCATCGGCACCGCCAGCGCCACGGTCGCCGGACCGAGCAGGAACTGCACGTACTGGCCGCCCTCGAAATAGGCGCGGTATGGCGTGTGGGTGGCGAGCAGCAGGCCGGCGAGCAGCACGATGCTGATCAGCATCGGGTTGGCCAGCACGTGGCCCCGCGCCAGCCGGCTGGCGAACACCGACGCCTCCCAGGCGACCAGGGTGGCGACCAGGCCGAGCAACGGCGTTGTCTGCAGGTAGACCCAGAGCTGGGCCACGCCCGTCATTCGGATTTGTCAAGCCGCTGCATGAGCCAACCGGTGACGACCAGCGCCAGGGTGGTCGAGACCAGGATGGCGACCACGATCGGCAGCCAATCCCGCTCCAGCGCGTCCAGTTGGGTGACGATGCCGACCCCCGCGGGCACGAACAGCAGCGAGAGGTGGCGCAGCAGCCCGTTCGAGGTGCCGCGCAACGCCTCATCCGGGCCGCCGCGGAGGATCAGGATCACCAGCAGCAGGATCAGCCCCAGCACCGGCCCGGGCAGCGGCAGGCCCACGCCGCGCGCGATGACCTCGCCAATGAATTGGCAGAGCACGAGAACCGTGAGCGCGCGCAGCACCCGTTATTGCAGCGGCATCGTGAGATTGATGCCGGCACCCGGCTTGGCCCGGCGATCCTGTTCGATCTGCGCCGAGGATCCGGGGGACAGGCCTTCCCCCCGGTACTGGTCCCGCCTGGAAAAGAAGCCAGGCGCCAAGGAGGCATCCTTGGAGGCCCGCGTGGAGGGAGCCTGGGCGTCGCTGTTCGGCGTCGGTGCGGCGGTGTAGCCGGACGGCGCGGCGATGGCGGGCGCCGGGCGTGCCTGGGTGGTGAAATCCGGCATCGGCGTGGTCGGGATCAAGTTGGGCGGCGGCGACGCCGCAGCCGCGGCAAGGCCGACCAGCAACAGCGGAATGGGCCTCATACCGCTGCCACTGAGTCGATCCGCCTGGTGCCGCGGCGGTCATCCGCCGGGTTGCCGGCCGGCACGCCCAGCGGGGCGGCCCCCAGATCCCGCCAGGCCTGCAAGGCCCATCGCACGGTGGGGAAGGCGATGGCGTCCCATGGGATGTCCTCCCAGGCGAACATCCGCACCTCCAGGCTTTCCACGCCGGCCTGGATGCCCGGCGTGGCCAGGCGGGCACGATACATGACATGGACCTGGCCGATCCGGCTGACGTCGTACAGGGCGAGCACGCCGTCCAGCGCGATGTCCGCGCCGGCTTCCTCCATCGCCTCGCGCCGGGCGCCCTCGGCGGTGGTCTCGTTCAATTCCAGGTAGCCGGCCGGCAGGGTCCAGAAGCCGCGCCGCGGCTCGATGGCACGGCGGCACAGCAGGACTTGGCCGTCCTGCGACACCACCGACCCGACCACGATCTTGGGGTTTTCGTACGCGACGTAGCCGCAGGTGGAGCAGATGTCCCGCTCCCTGTTGTCCCCGGCCGGAATGCTGCGAACGAAGTCAGCCATGCCGCAACCGTGACGGCACCACCCGGCGGGATCAAGCCCTCCGAGGTGAAATCTCTGCGTGATGCAGTCGGGCTACACCGACAGGTCCAGCAGCGAGCCGCGCGGCGCAGCTCGCGACGGCGCCGACCCGGAGGGCAGGGCTTGCAGCGGCTTCTGCACCGATGTCGGCGCATCCGCCCGGGCCGCGGTGGAGGCCGCGACCCGGGTAGCCTGGCTCGGCGCCTGGATGGCCGGCGTGAAGGCGGAAAGGCTGCTGGGCGAGATCATGCGGCACAGCGTAGCCGCCGGCGGTTAAGGAAGGGTTACACGGCGAGCGTCGGAACGGGCCGCGTAGCGTCATCGTTGGCCTGGAGGAAAATCTCCACCGCATCGCCCAGGATCTGGCAGCAGACGGCCAGGTCCTCCTCCTTCGTGTCCTCGGCCCAATGATGGCTGATCCCGCCGATGCTGGGGGAGAACAGCATGGCGGACGGCATCACCTGCGCCAGCACCTGCGCATCGTGCCCGGCCCCGCTGGGCAGGTGCTGCCACGCTCCCGATGCGTGGCGCTCGGCAGCCTTGTCCAGCGCGGACATGATGGCGGGGTCGCATAGGGCGGGGATGGACCGGCGGACCACCTGCACCTCCGTCATGCAGCGCTCGCGCCGGTTACTCTCCTGCACCAGGGCGCGCAGGCACGCCTCCAGCTTCTCCAGCGTGGCCCACTCCACGTCCCGGAACTGGAACAGCACCTCCGCCCGTCCGGGAATGATGGAGGGCGCGCCGGGCGTCAGCACGATCTGGCCGGTGGTCCAGACGGTGCGTTCGCCGCAGGCCAGCGGAAACATCCGGTCGACCGCCGCCAGCAGCCGCACCGCCGTCAGCCCGGCATCCTTGCGCTCCGCCATGGTGGTGCCGCCGGCGTGGTCCTGCTGCCCCGTGATCACCAGGCGGAACTGCCAGATCGCGACGATGCCGGTCACCACGGCGGCCTGGTGCCCGGCCTGCTCGAGCTTGGTGCCCTGCTCGATATGCAACTCGACGTAGCCCTTGTGCCGACCAGGCTCCACCGTCAGCCGCGGCAGCCCGGCCAGCCCGGCTGCCGCCAAGGCGTCCCGCAGGAGGGAGCCGTCGTTGCGGCTGCGGGCACGGTCCATCTCCTGCTCCGTCAGGTCCCCGATGAAGGAGCGGCTGCCCAGGAAGCCGCCTTCGAAATGCCCTTCCTCGTCCGCGAAGGCGCAGACATCCACCGGAAGGCCGGCACGGGCCAGCGCCAGGGCCGACACCACGCCCAGCGCGCCGTCCAGCCAGCCAGCCTGGTTCTGGCTCTCGATGTGGCTGCCTGCCAGCATGTGCGGCCCGGCGCCGGGATGGCGGCCGTAGACGTTGCCGATGCCGTCCATCGTCGGCGCCAAGCCCACTTCCTCCATCCGCGCCATCAGCCATCGCCGGGACTCCATATCCTGTGGCGAATAGGTCGGACGGTGCACCCCGGTCTTGTACGCGCCGATCCGACGCAGCTCGTTCAGGTCATGCAGGAAGCGGGTCGTGTCGATGCTGGCCATTGCGGCACTCCGAGGCGAAAGCGCGATCCTGTCCCGGCCCGGCGGAGGAGGGAAGGGCGGATCGCGCTTGCGGCGCCTGGCTCAATCCGCCGCGATGTGGTCGTTGAAGACGGTGAACTGCTGGACCTGGCAGTTGGTCACGCCCTTTGTCGCCACCGCCACGCCATTCGCAAGCCGCGCCGCGAGGTCCTGCACGCACTGGTCACGGTCGGTTTGAAACGAGGCGATCTCGTTCGGCTCGATCCTGCCCTTGCTGGTCACCAGGATGTCGCCCTTGTTGCTGACGGTCGCGTGCGCCTCCACCACGGCCTGGTCGGCGCGATTGCGCACGGTGATGTTGCGGAGCGTGTGGATCGGAGCCGGCGTCGCAGCAGGGGCTTGCGTCGGCCGCTCGGCCTGCAGCGGCGCCTGGGCGAACGCGGCGGCAGGCATGGCGAGCAGTAGCAGCGCGGCAATGGGTGAGCGCATGGCGTGGTCCTACTGTGGGGTTGCCATCCCTAACTTCCAGCTCCTGCACCGGTTGCCGCCAACGCTTAGGCCCGTTTGCGCGCCTTCTTCACCGGCGCCAGCAGCGGCGCCAGGAACCGCCCGGTGTGGCTGGCGGGGGTGGTGGCGATCGTTTCCGGCGGGCCGGCCGCGACGATGCGGCCGCCGCCTTCGCCGCCCTCCGGACCCAGGTCCAGCACCCAATCGGCGGTCTTGATCACCTCCAGATTGTGCTCGATCACGATGACGGAGTTGCCCTGGTCCACCAGGGCATGCAGCACTTCCAGCAGCTTGCGCACGTCTTCGAAGTGCAGCCCGGTGGTCGGCTCGTCCAGGATATACAGCGTGCGGCCAGTGGCGCGCCGCGCTAGCTCCTTGCTCAACTTGATGCGCTGCGCCTCGCCGCCGGACAGGGTGGTCGCCTGCTGCCCCAGCTTCACGTAGCCCAATCCGACGCGTTGCAGGATGCTGAGCCGGTCACGGATGCGGGGCTGGGCGCTGAAATACGCCACAGCCTCATCAATCGTCATTTCAAGCACTTCGGCGATCGACTTGCCACGGAACTTGATGTCCAGCGTCTCGCGGTTGTAGCGCGCGCCCTTGCAGGTGTCGCAGGTGACGAACACGTCGGGCAGAAAGTGCATCTCGATCTTCAGCACGCCGTCGCCCTGGCAGGCCTCGCACCGGCCGCCCTTCACGTTGAAGCTGAAGCGGCCGGATTTGTAGCCGCGCGCCCGGCTTTCCGGCAGCTCGGCGAACCAGTCGCGGATCGGGGCGAACAGGTCGGTGTAGGTCGCCGGGTTGCTGCGCGGGGTTCGCCCGATCGGCGACTGGTCGATGTCGATGATCTTGTCGAGCTGGTCCAGCCCGTCGATGCGATCATGCGGCGCCGGCACTTGGCCGCTGCCCATCAGCCGCCGGCTCGCTGCCTTCCACAGCGTGTCGATCACCAGGGTGGACTTGCCGCCGCCGGACACGCCGCTGATGCAGCAGAACGTGCCGAGCGGGAAATCCGCCGCATCAACCTTCAGATTGTTGCCGCGCGCGCCCACCACACGGACCATGCGCTTGGGATCGATCTTGCGCCGCTGCGCCGGCACCTCGATGCGGCGGCGGCCGGACAGGTAGTCGCCGGTCAGCGAGGCCGGGTTGGCCGCCACCTCAGCCGGCGTGCCTGCGGCGATCACGTGGCCGCCCAGCGTGCCGGCGGCCGGTCCCATGTCGATCAGGTGGTCGGCGGCACGGATCGCGTCCTCGTCATGTTCCACCACCAGCACGGTGTTGCCCAGCGCCTTCAGCCGCCGCAGCGTGCCAAGCAGCCGCTCGTTGTCGCGCTGGTGCAGGCCGATACTGGGCTCGTCCAACACGTACAGCACGCCGGTCAGTCCGCTGCCGATCTGGCTGGCCAGGCGGATGCGCTGGCTCTCGCCGCCGGACAGGGTGGTGCTGCCGCGCGACAGCGTCAGGTATTCCAGCCCGACATCGTCCAGGAAGCGCAGGCGCTCCACGATCTCCTTCAGGATGCGCCCGGCGATCTCCGCCCGTTGCGGCGTGAGCGTCGCCTCCACGCCGCCGAACCATTGCAAGGCGCGGCGGATCGACAGGTCGGACGCCGCGGCGATCGTCTCTCCGCCCACGCGCACCGCCAGCGCCTCCGGCTTCAGCCGGGCGCCGCTGCAGACCTTGCAGGGCTTTTCCGCCTGGTAGCGGGTCATCTCCTCCCGCACCCAGGCGCTGTCGGTCTCCTGCCAGCGGCGCTGCAGGTTGTGCAGCACGCCCTCGAACGGCTTGGTGACGCTGTAGCTGCGCACGCCGTCCTTGTAGGTGAACTCGATCGGCTCCTTGCCGCCCATCAGGATCACGTCGCGCACGTGCTCCGGCAACTCGTCCCACGGCTTGCGGGTGGTGACCTTGAAGTGGCGGCAGATGGAGTTGAGCGTCTGGTCGTAGTACTCGCTCTTCGCGCCGGACCAGGGGGCGACGGCACCCTCGGCGATGGAGGCTCGCTCGTCCGGCACCACCAGTGCCGGGTCGAAGAAGGTCTCCACCCCGAGCCCGTCGCAGGCTGGGCAGGCGCCGTGCGGCGAGTTGAAGGAAAACAGCCGCGGCTCGATTTCCTCGATGGTGAAGCCGCTGACCGGGCAGGCGAAGCGGGAAGAGAACACCGTGCGTTCAGCCTTGGCGTCGGCGGTCTCGGCGTAGACGATGCCGTCCGCCATGGCGAGCGCGGTCTCGAAGCTGTCGGCCAACCGGCTTTCGATGCCGGGCCCGACCACGATGCGGTCCACCACCGCCTCGATGTCATGCTTGGTCTTGCGGTTCAGCGCCGGCACATCCGGAATCTCGTACAGCGTGCCGTCCACCTTGGCGCGGGTGAAGCCGCGGCGCTGCAGTTCCGCCAGTTCCTTGCGGTATTCGCCCTTGCGGTCCCGCACCACCGGGGCCAGCAGCAGCAGCCGCGTGCCCGCGGGCATCGCCAGCACGCGGTCCACCATCTGGCTGACGGTCTGCGCCTCGATCGGCAGGCCGGTGGCCGGGGAGTACGGGATTCCGGCGCGCGCCCACAGCAGGCGCATGTAGTCGTGGATCTCCGTCACCGTGCCGACGGTGGAACGCGGGTTGCGGCTGGTGGTCTTCTGCTCGATCGAGATGGCGGGGGACAGGCCCTCGATGCTGTCCACGTCCGGCTTGCCCATCAGCTCCAGGAACTGCCTGGCATAGGCGGAGAGCGACTCGACGTAGCGGCGCTGGCCCTCGGCATAGATCGTGTCGAAGGCGAGCGAGGATTTGCCGCTGCCCGACAGCCCGGTGATCACGGTGAGCTGGTCGCGCGGGATCTGCACGTCGACGTTCTTGAGGTTGTGCTCCCGCGCACCGCGCACGGTGATGAAGCCGCGGGTGCCTACGCCGGGTGGAATCGATCCGTCCATCAAGCCTCCGAGGCGACGCAACCTGCGTTCCTGCCTTGTTCCAAGTATATGGGCGTTTGCAGCGGTGCCGAAAGCCTCTGCGCGGCTGCGCAGGGATGTTTGGCACGAACCGGCCGGCGCCCAAAGCCCTGGCGTGCGGGGTCGTCAGCGTGCAATTTAGCGCGTCATGATTTGGAGGAGGCTGGTATGGCCGGCAGCGTCAACAAGGTCATCCTGGTCGGCAATATCGGCAAGGACCCGGAAATCCGTAGCACGCAGGCGGGCGGCAAGATCGCCAACCTGACGCTGGCCACCAGCGAGACCTGGAACGACAAGGCGTCCGGCGAGCGCAAGGAGAAGACCGAGTGGCACCGGGTGGTCGTGTTCAACGACCGGTTGGTGGACGTGGTCGAACGCTTCGTGAAGAAGGGCCGCAAGCTGTACGTCGAAGGCTCGCTGCAAACCCGTAAGTGGACGGACCAGTCGGGCCAGGAAAAATACACCACGGAAGTGGTGGTGGACCGGTTTCGCGGCGACATCACCCTGCTGGACAGCAACCGCGGTGGTGATGAAGGCGGCATGGGCAGTGGGGAGGGCGGCTATTCGCCGCGTCCGGCTGCCCGGCAGCCAGCCCGCAGCGGCAATGGAGGCGGTGGTGCCCCGTCCTGGGAGCCGAACCGGAGCGGCGATCTGGATGACGACATCCCGTTCTAGGACCCGCTGCCCGGCAAATTGGCTAAGGCGTTGACGGCGGAGGAGCTGTCCGAACTCCTGCGCGACTGTCCGGTCCTCTACCACATGGCCGAGGCGGGCAGTTGGCCGTCGATCGAGCGGCACGGCCTGCTGAGCACCTCGGCCCTGCTCGACCTGTTTCATGTGGAGGGCGAGAGGCGTTCGGCCGTGGAAGCACGGCGGCGGCCCGGCAAGGTGGTGCTTTCGCATTTCCAGGCCGGTACGGCGGTGGTCCGGGACCAGAAGCCGATGGACGATGCAAGCCTGCGGCGCTGCCTGCGGGATGGGCTGGAACCCCAGGGCTGGTATCGCCTGCTCAACGGCAAGGTGTTCTTTTGGCTGACCCGCACGCGCTTGCTACGTCTGCTGACCGCACGGCCCTATCGCGCCGACCTGCATGACGTGCTGGAGTTGGACGCGGCGGCGTTGGTTCGGGCGTATGCCCCTCATATCACGCTGTCCGCCATCAATAGCGGGTTCACCCGGCGGCATGCCGTCGCCCGTGGCCACGGCACGTTCCAATCCATCGCGGCCTATCCCTATGCAGCCTGGCGGGAGAAACGTCCAAGGGGCGAGCGTGTCGTGGAGTTAGCGGTTACTGGCGGCATCCCCGATGTTGCGCGCTTCATTCGCCGGGTCTCCCCGCTGCGTGGAGCAGACCTGCTGCCGACGCCGCCTGGATAGCCCTGTGGCGCCGGGGCTGCTAGGATCGTTGGTGACACGACCGCCATCGGCCTGCCCCTGTTTTAAGTTGCCAACATGAGTGAAACCACACCGCCCGTTCCCCCCGACCAGCCGGACCTGCATCCGGTGATGCTGGAGGAGGAGATGCGCCGCTCCTACCTCGACTACGCGATGTCGGTCATCGTCAGCCGGGCGCTGCCCGATGCGCGGGACGGGCTGAAGCCGGTGCACCGCCGCATCCTATACGCCATGCAGGAAAGCGGCTTCACCCACGACAAGCCGTACCGCAAGTCCGCCCGCATCGTGGGCGAGGTGATGGGCAAGTACCACCCCCATGGCGACTCGGCGATCTACGACGCCATGGTCCGCATGGCGCAGCCGTTCAGCCTGCGCGTGCCGC
>CAXTJM010000010.1:0-146235 GCA_964244585.1 uncultured Acetobacteraceae bacterium
GAACAGCAGGTCGATGTCGCTGAACGGCGCCAGCATGCCGCGTCCGTAGCCGCCGGTCGCCACCACCGCGAGCGGTCCGCTCGCCGCCGCCATCGTGCGGGCGTAGTCGTGCAGCGCGCCCAGCAGCCCGTCCGTCAACGCGGCGAGCGCGCGGGCGCTTTGCAGGCCGCTGCGCTGGTAGTGTTCGAATTGCTCGCGGACGTGGTGCTGGATGCGCGTCAGGTGGCGGCGGAACACCGCCAGCGCCTCGTCCCGCGCCACCGCGCCGGTCGTGCCGCGGGCCTCGTGCAGTTGGTCAAGCAACAGCCTTGCAGCCGCATCAGGCTCGTCGGGCAGCGGTAGGATCGTCAGCATTCGGAGGATGATAGCGCGAGCGACTTCAATTGATACAGCGCTTCCAACGCCTCGCGCGGGGAAAGCTGGTCGGGCTCGATCGCGTCCAGCGTGGCGCGCAGCTGGTCGGGGCGTGCCTCCGGGGCGGGCAGTGAGGCAAAGAGCGGCAGGTCCGGACCGGTGGCACTGCCGCGTTCCAGCGAGGCGAGCAGGCTGGCGGCGCGGCGCACCGTGGGGGCCGGGATGCCGGCCAGCTTGGCGACGTGGACGCCCCACGACCGCCCGGCGGCGCCTTCGCCCACCTCGTGCAGGAACACGATCTCGTTCTTCCACTCCCGCACGCGCATCGCGTGCGGGCACATCTGCGGCAGGGCCTGGCCAAGCCCGGCCAGCTCATGGAAATGCGTCGCGAACAGGGTGCGGCACCGGATGTGGGAGTGCAGCGCCTCCAGCACCGCCCAGGCGATCGCCAGCCCGTCCAGCGTCGCCGTGCCGCGGCCGATCTCGTCCACCACGACCAGGCTGCGCGGCCCGGCCAGGTTCAGGATGGCGGCGGTCTCGGTCATTTCGGTCATGAAGGTCGACCGTCCACGTGCCAAGTCGTCCGCCGCGCCGACCCGGCTGAACAGCCGGTCCGCCACGCCGATCCGTGCGTTGGCCGCAGGCACCGGCAGGCCGGCCTGTGCCAGGATCACCAGCAACGCGTTCTGGCGCAGGAAGGTGGACTTGCCCGCCATGTTCGGCCCGGTCAGCAGCAGCAGCCGCCGGGCCGGGGACAGGTCGCAATCATTGGGCTGGAACGGCGTGCCGGTGGGCAGCGCCGCCTCCACCACGGGATGCCGGGCGGCGGTGACGCTGAAGGCGGCGTCCGCCGTGACGGCCGGGCGGCACCAGCTTTCCGATTCCGCCAGCTTGGCGCAGCTTTGCAGCACGTCCAGCGTGGCGAGTGCCGCGGCGGCGCGGCGCAAGGGCTGCGCCTGGGCCAGGGTTTCCGCGACCAGCGCCGCGAAGATCGTCCTTTCCCGGGCCGCCGCCCGCCCAGCCGCCTCGTTGATGCGGCGGTCGAGTTCGGCGAGTTCCGGATTGGTGAAGCGGGCGGCATTGGCCATGGATTGGCGCAGGCTCAGCTCCGCCCGGCCACGCAAGGCATCGGCGGATGCGGCCGGCACTTCCATGACGTAGCCGAGTTGCGCGTGATGCCGGATCTTGAGCGAGGCCACGCCGTAGCGCTGGGCGTAGTCGAGCTGCAGCCCGGTGATCACGCGCCGGCCGTCGTCGCGCAGTCGCCGCTCGGCGTCCAGCTCGCCGTCGAACCCCTCGGCGACCACGCCGCCATCCTCCAGCCGCAGCGGCGGGGACGCGGCCAGCGCCGCGCCCAGCCGCTCGCCCAAGGCCGGGTCGAGGCGGAGGTCGCGTCCCAGGCCGTGCAACAGCCCGTCTTGCTCGCCCCCTGCTGTTTCCTTTCCCTCTGGCAGAGAGAGGGGGCTTCTTAGGACAGGGGATGGAGGCAGGGTGTCGGCGGCGTCCGTCGCCACCGCGATCACCTGGCGGATGGCGAGCAGGTCGCGCGGGCCGCCGCGGCCGACCGACAGCCGCCCGAGGGCGCGCGTGGCGTCCGGGGCGCCGCGCAGCACGGTGCGCAGGGTGGCGACGCCCGCGGGGTCGCGCAGCAGGCTGCTCCATCCATCCTGCCGCGCCGCGATCGCCGCCGCATCCGTCAGCGGCGCGGACAGCCAGCCCGCCAGCAGCCGCGCCCCCGGCGCCGTCAGCGTGCGGCCGACCGACGCCAGCAGCGTGTGTTCGGAGCCGCCGTCCCGCGCGCGGGTGATCTCCAGGCTGGCCCGCGTGGCGGCATCCATCGCCAGGGTGCCGTCGCCCTCGCTGCGAACCGGCGGCGACAGCGCCGGCATCTGCCCGGCCTGCGTGGCGCTGACATAGGCCAGCACCAGCGCCGCGGCCATCGCCTCGGCATCGGTGAAGGCGCCGAACCCGTCCAGCGTCGCCGCCTCGAACACCTCCGCCACCTTGGCGCGGGCGGCCAGCGGCGGTGGCGGCAGCATGTCCGGCGCGCGCCGTGCCGCGTAGTCGGCCAGCGCCGTCTCCGCGGGGGCGAGAATTTCCACCGGGTCGAGCCGGCCCAGCAATGCCGCCAGGTCGTCCACCACCTCCGTCTCGAACAGCCCGGTGGAGATGTCGACCCAGGCCGCGCCCAGCGCCCGCCCGGCTCGCGCCAGGCCAAGCAGCAGATTGGAGCGCCCGCCCTCCAGCAGCGAATCCTCGGTCAACGTGCCGGGCGTCACCAGGCGGACGATCTCGCGCTTCAGCGGGGCCTTGCCGACCCGTGCCGACGCCGCCTCCATCTGCTCGGCCACCGCGACGCGGAAGCCGCGCCGGATCAGCCGCGCGAGATAGCCGTCCGCCGCGTGGATCGGCACGCCGCACATGGCGATCGGCTGGCCCTCGTGCTCGCCCCGCGCGGTGAGCGCGATGCCGAGTGCCGAGGCGGCGAGGGCGGCATCGTCGAAGAACAGCTCGTAGAAATCGCCCATGCGGAAGAACAGCAGCGCGTCCGGCTGTTGTTCCTTGGCGGCAAGCCATTGCGCGATCACGGGGGAGGCAGCCATGCCGTGGCGTTACACCGCGACCGCGTAGGGCGGAAGGGCGGCCGGAGCATCGACAGTCCCGGAGCAGGCCGCCATTGTAACGTCCGACGAGGAGTCCAACGATGAGTGCGACGCGGTATGCCGGTCCCGACGACGATGCCGGGCAGATGGGACGACGGCTGCGCGCGATCTTCGGCGGTTCGATCGGCAATCTGATCGAGTGGTACGATTTCTACGTCTACAATTCCTTCGCCGTGTATTTCGCCAAGCTGTTCACCGCCAGCAACGATCCGACGGCGCAGTTCATCACCGTGTTCGGCATCTATGCCATCGGCTTCTTCATTCGGCCGGTGGGCGGGCTGCTCCTCGGCTATTATGCGGACCGGCGCGGCCGCCGCGCCTCGCTCACTCTGTCGGTCATGCTGATGTGCGCCGGCTCGGCCATGGTCGCCGTGCTGCCGAGCTACGCACAGGTCGGCGTGTGGGCGCCCTTGCTGCTGCTGGTGGCGCGCCTGCTGCAAGGGATCTCGCTGGGCGGCGAATACGCGTCGTCCGCGACGTACCTCAGCGAGATGGCTGGGTCGAAATGGCGCGGCTTCTACAGCTCGTTCCAATACGTCACGCTGATCGGCGGCCAGGTGCTGGCGGCGCTGGTGCTGCTGGTGATGCAGCAGGGGCTGACGCAGGCGCAGCTCGGCGACTGGGGATGGCGGGTCCCGTTCGTGATCGGTGCGGTCTGTGCGCTATACGGCCTATACCTGCGCCGCCATCTGCCCGAAACGGACGAGTTCAAGCGCGTGGCGCAGCAGCCGCGCGGCAACATCTTCCGCGAGTTGGCGCAGCACCCGCGGGAATTGTTCCTGGTGTTCGGCCTCACCATGGGCGGCACGACGGCGTTCTACACCTTCAGCAGCTACATGCCGACCTACCTGTCCAACACGCTGAAGTTGAACCCGAGCTGGGTGGCGCAGATTTCGTTCATCACCCTGTTCCTGTTCGCGGCGATGCAGCCGCTGTTCGGCATCGTCAGCGACATCGTCGGGCGCAAGCCGGTGCTGCTGTGGTTCGGCATCCTCGGCACGCTGTGCACCGTGCCGATCCTGACCGCGCTGGGGGGCACGCACACCTACATGGGCGCGCTGCTGCTGGTGCTGGCGGCGCTGGTGATCGTGTCGGGCTACACCTCGATCAACGCCGTGGTGAAGGCGGAGCTGTTTCCGGCCGGCATCCGCGCGCTGGGTGTGGGGCTGCCGTATGCCCTGGCGGCCTCCGTGTTCGGCGGCACCGCGCCGCTGATCGCGTTGCAGTTCAAGGCGTCCGGCCACGAGGACTGGTTCTACTGGTACGTCACGCTGCTGATCTTCCTGTCCCTGGTCGTCTACGCGACGATGCGGGATACCAGGAAGGCGTCCCGCATCGTCGGCTAGGATCGAGGCAGGCTCGGTTGCGCCGGCCAGGGGAGAATGGTCCAACATGGACGCATGCCCATGGAGTCGCCGAACCCGGTGTCCAATCCCGCCAAGACGTCGATCCGGATCAAGGGACGCTCGTTCGTGGCGCTCGTGCTGATGCCCGAGTGGCCGGTGGAGGATTGGCTGGCGGCCCTGGCGGCGCAGATGCAGCGGGCGCCGACCTTTTTCGAGGCGCGTCCGGTGATCGTCGACCTCTCGGCCCTGGCCGGGCACGAGGGCGAGTTCGCGGCGCTGGTCGCCGCCTTGGAGCAGCGCGACATCCGCATCATCGGCGTGGAGGGGGCGGCACCGGGCTGGAGCGACAGCGACACCTGGGGGCGGCCGCCGATCGCCACCAACGGGCGGGCCGACCGGTTCATCGAGGTCGTGGAGGACGCGCCCGAGGCACCCGCCGTGCCGGAGCCGACATCGCTGCTGCTGCAGGGTCCGATCCGCTCGGGACAGACCGTGTTCTTCGAGCGTGGCGACGTGACCGTGCTGGGCTCGGTCGCCTCGGGCGCGGAAGTCATTGCGGGCGGGTCGGTGCATGTCTATGGCACGTTGCGCGGCCGGGTGATCGCCGGATTCGCCGGCCAGACCGACGCCGGGGTGTTCTGCCGTCGCATGGAGGCCGAGTTGATCGCCATCAACGGCGTCTACAAGGTGGCGGACGACATGCCGGCGATGATCCGCGGCAAGCCTGTGCATGCGAGGCTCAACGGCAGCGCCATCGACCTGGTGGTGCTGTCGTGAGGCAGCGTCGGCAAACGAGTGCGTTGGCACGCCGACGAAGCTGCCGCTGAAGACAAGGGCCTAGGCTGACGAGTGGCTGAATTTCGAGGTGGGGGTAAGCGCGATGGCGGAGGTGCTGGTCGTAACATCCGGCAAGGGCGGGGTTGGCAAGACGACGTCCACCGCCTCCCTGGGTGTGGCCTTGGCGCAGTCCGGGCAGAAGGTCGTGATCGTCGATTTCGACGTCGGCCTGCGCAACCTGGACCTCATCATGGGGGCGGAGCGCCGGGTGGTGTTCGACCTGATCAACGTGGTGCAAGGCGATGCCAAGCTCGCCCAGGCGTTGATCCGCGACAAGCGGGTGGAGACGCTGTCGCTGCTGGCCGCCTCGCAGACCCGCGACAAGGACGCGCTGAGCGAAGACGGCGTGGAACGCGTCATCGGCGAGCTGCGCGAGAAGTTCGACTGGGTGATCTGCGACAGCCCGGCGGGGATCGAGAAGGGCGCCGCGCTGGCGATGAAGTTCGCCGACCGCGCCGTGGTGGTGACCAACCCGGAGGTTTCCTCCGTGCGGGATTCGGACCGCATCATCGGGCTGCTGGACAGCAAGACCATGAAGGCAGAGCGCGGCGAGCGGATGGAGAAGCAGTTGCTGCTGACCCGGTTCGACCCGGTCCGCGCCGAGCGGGGTGACATGCTGAAGACCGACGACGTGCTGGAAATCCTCTCCATCCCCCTGCTGGGGATCATCCCGGACAGCGAGGAGGTGCTGAAGGCCTCCAACCTGGGGTCGCCGGTGACGCTCAGCAGCCCGGCCTCGGCGCCGGCACGGGCCTATTTCGACGCGGCGAAGCGGTTGCGCGGCGAAATGGTGCCGATGACGGTGCACGGCGACAAGGCCGGCCTGCTCGGCCGGCTGTTCGGTCGGAGGGTGGCATGAACCTGTTCGGCTTCCTGAGCCGCCGCAGTTCCGCGCCGGTGGCGCGCGACCGGCTGCAAATCCTGCTCTCGCACGAGCGTGCGTTCATCGGCGGCAACGACCTGGCCGCCACCCTGCAGGAGGAAATCCTGCGGGTGATCGCCAAGCACATCGCGATCGACCGGGACAAGGTGAAGGTCAACCTGGACCGTGGCGAATCGGTCTCCACCCTGGAGATCGACGTGGAGATGCCGGCCGACGACTAAGGGGAGCGTGTCCGCTTCAGGGAGATGAAGCGATCGCGCTCCCGCCTGGCGCGGCCAACGCCGCTGCCGCCTCGCCGGCCAGGAACGCGCCGCCGACCGTGCCTGCCAAGCCGTCCGTGCGCGTGGCCTCGCCGGCAAAGACCAGCCGCCCGCCCGCCAGCGGCGTCCCCAGCACGGCCCGTGCGCCGGCATGGCCCGGCTTGGCATAGGCGTAGGACCCGTTCGCCCACCGGTCCATGGCCCAGCCCGTCACCACGGCGCCGGGGCGGAAGGCCGTGTCGGCCCGCGTGCCGAACAGGGTGTGCAACTGTCCGCGGGCGAACGCCTCCAATCCGCCCCGGCGCTCCAGCTCGGCCGCGTGGCTGCCGCCGGTGAAGCAGATGACGTGGTCCTGTCCATGCGGCCACGCCACCATCGTCATCGCCGGTTCGTCGATGGCGGCGACGGATTGGTCCATCCCGCACGAGTCCGGCAGGTCGAGCCGGTCGGCGCCCGCCGCGCGCAGGGCGATCTTGTTCAGCACCCCCATCGGCAGGCCGTCGACCGCCTCCTGAACCGCGACCGGCAGCGCAGGGGCGAAGCCTAGGCGCCCGGAGGCGAGGATGCCGGTGGACACCGTGACGATGCACGCCGCTGCCCGCAAGGCGCCCGCCGAGGTCTCGACGGTGACGCCGGGGCCGCCCCAATGGATCGCTGTCGCCACCGTGTTCAGCCGCACCGGGCCGGCCGCCGGCCCGAGCCTGCGGACCACGAAGGCGCCCAGCCCGCCATCCAGCTCCCAATTGCTGCCGAGCAGGAGGTTGGCATGCCAGTCCCGCAGGCTCAGCGCCTTCGCGTCGGCCGCGGCGATGACCGGCGCCTCCCAATTCATCACGGCGGGCAGCCAGGGCAGCCCGGCGATCGGTGCCACGGCGTCGGCCAGGCTGATGTCCGGGCCGGCGAGCGCCTGCTCCGTTTGGCGGCCGAACGCGTCCTCGGCTTCCTGGTAGGCGGCGTGATCCGCATCCGTGGCGAAGCGGCCGGGCAGCCGGGTGCGCTCCACCCGGACGGCCGAGCGGTCTATCGTGCGTTCGCCCATGTGCTGCGCCAGCCGGGCGAGCGGATTGCGCTCGGCAGCATGCAGCCAGGAGGCGCCGTGATCGAATGCGACGCCCAACAAAGGCGGCACGGTGGTCCAGGCGCGGCCGCCGAGCCGATCCGCCGCCTCAATGACCGTCACGGCGACGCCACGCCGGCGCAGGCAGGCTGCGGCGGCCAGGCCAGCCACGCCGGCGCCGATGACGACGACGCCGTCCGCCAGCATGCCCGTATTCATGAGCCGAGTATCGTCATGTCATGACCAGTCCGACGGCATGCGGCGCGGAGGCCGGCGAGTGTAGGTGGTGGCGGTGCGTGGTCCAAGATCACCGTCACAGCGTGCCCTAGGCCATGCCATCGATCCCGCTCGAAGGCCAGCGTCCTCCGCCGACGCCGCGACGGCACATAAACGGGCTCGCAGGGCTGGACGGCCGCATCGCCGCTCTGGCGGGGCGCGGTGCGGGTCGACTACGGTGGGTTGTCCCGGGACCGCGTTTGCGTCCCCTGCAAGCCAGCTTGGCCAGGAGCGCCGATGTTCTTCGAAGGCTTCACCCTCCGCACCGCCGCCGTGGCCGGTGGCCTCGTGCGCTACCGCGTCGGCGGCACGGGGCCGGCCTTGCTCCTGCTCCACGGCAATCCGCAGACCCATGCGATGTGGCACCGCGTAGCGCCCGCCCTGGCGCAGCGTTTCACCGTCGTCTGCCCCGACCTGCGCGGCTACGGCGGCAGCGAGAAGCCGCCTGCCACGCCGGACCACGCACCCTACGCCAAGACCGAGATGGCGCGTGACGTGGCCGACCTCATGGCGCAGCTCGGCCACGACACCTATGCCGTCGGCGCGCATGACCGTGGCGCCCGCGTCGCCCACCGCCTCGCGCTGGACCAGCCGCAGCGCGTGACCAGGTTGGCGGTGCTGGACATCATCCCGACCATCGAGCATTTCGAGCGGGCGGACATGGCGTTCGCCCTCGGTTACTACCACTGGTTCTGGTTCGCCCAGCCGCACCCGTTCCCGGAGGACATGATCGACCGGGCGCCGGACACCTGGTTCGCCGCGCATACCGGCGGCGTTGCAGGCATTCCCGCCTTCTTCGCGCCCGAGGCGCTGGAAGACTACCTACGCGCCGCCCATGACCCCGCCGCCATCGTCGGCATGTGCGAGGATTACCGCGCCGCGGCGACCATCGACCTGGTGCATGACCGGATGAGCCGTGCGGAGGGGCAGCGGATCCGCTGCCCGATGCTGGTTCTGTGGGGCGAGAAAGGCAAGCTGGGCGGCTGGTACGACCCGGTCGCGATCTGGGGCGACTACTGCGCCGCAGAGGTCGTCGGCGCCGGCGTGGACAGCGGACACTTCCTGGCGGAAGAGGCGCCAGAGGCGGTGCTCCGCCATTTCGAAGCGTTCTTCTAGCTGCCCGGTCACATGATGACGAACAAATCGGTGGCGCCCGTCGTCTCCCCTGCGGCGGTGATCATCGCGTGCGCCTGGCCGCGATGATGCGTCTGGTGATTGAACAGGTGCGCCACCAACACCGTGCGGGCCCGACAGACCTCCTCGCGCAGCGAGGCGCTGAACCAGCGTTCCTCCGCGTTCAGCCAGGCCTCCTCCAGCCGTCCGGCCCAGGCCTCCAACCTGGCATCCATCTGCGAGCGCAAAGCTTGCAGGGTGGAGAAGTCGGCGACGAACCGGCCGCTTTGCTTCAGCGGCACGCCGGGTTTGTCCCACCCGTCGAAGCGGCTCATCCAGCTCTGGTCGGCCCAGGCGATGTGCGACAACGTTCCCTGGATCGATGCCCAGAAGCCGCCCCGGTCGCGCTGCCGCGACTCGTTGTCCAGCCGTGCCGCCGCAGCGTAGACTTCCCGGTTCATGTGGCTGTTGTAGCCGGCCATGGCGCGGACATACGCCGGTGTTATCATCGTGGCATCCTTAACCTTTAGGATCATTAAGATGCCATCCGACCTCCTGCTTCGCCAAGACCTGGGCGGCGTCAGCACGTTGACATTGAACCGCCCGTCGGCGCGCAACGCGCTCAGCCTGGCGTTAATGGCCGACCTGCACGCCGGCTTGGACGCCATCGATGCCGATGCGACGGTTCGGGTGGTGGTAATCGCCGGGGCCGGCCCGGCTTTCTGCGCCGGTCATGACCTGCGCGAACTGCGCGGCATAGCGCAGGGAGCGGCGCACCGGGCGCTGTTTGCCGCCTGTTCCAGCCTGATGCTGCGCATCACGACACTGCGCTGTCCGGTGATCGCCCAGGTGCAGGGGATCGCCACCGCGGCCGGCTGCCAGTTGGTGGCCACCTGCGACCTGGCAGTGGCGGCGCAGACGGCCCGGTTCGCCACGCCCGGCGTCAATATCGGGCTGTTCTGCTCCACGCCCATGGTGGCGTTGACCCGCGCGGTCGGGCGCAAGGCCGCGATGGCGATGCTGCTGACCGGCGAGATGGCCGATGCCCCCGAGGCGCTGCGGCTGGGCCTGGTCAATCGCGTGGTGCCGGATGACGACCTTGCCACCGCCACCGCCAGCCTTGCCGCCGGCATCGCCGCCAAGAGCAGCAAGACCATCGCCATCGGCAAGCAAGCCTTTTACCGGCAGGCCGAGATGGGACTGGCCGAAGCCTACGAATACGCCTCCGGCGTCATGGTGCACAACATGCAGACGGCGGATGCGGCGGAGGGGATCGACGCCTTCCTGCAAAAGCGCGCGCCGGCCTGGGCGGACGCCTGAGCGCTTCCAGGCGGACCGTAAGCGGCCGGCGCGCTCCTATGCTTTTGTTTACGCGAGCGACTTCGTCGCGTCGTGGGTCGGTCCGGCGGTGTCGCTCTAGACAGCCGCCGGCCACGCGGCTAGAGACACCGCCCTGGCCGGGCGCGTAGCTCAGCGGTAGAGCATTCGCTTCACACGCGAAGGGTCACAGGTTCAATCCCTGTCGCGCCCACCACGCCATCGACCATGTCGATCCGTCGACCGTCCAAGCGCTGATGCTGTCCAGGATCGTGCCGCCGTTCGATGTGGCATCCTCCAAGCAGTCGGAGAAGCGACGATGACCGACTATCGCCTGCACTACTTCCCGGAATCCGGCAACAGCTACAAATTGGCCCTGATGCTCACCCTGTGCGGGCAAGCATTCGAGCCGGTCTGGACCGATTTCGGCGGCGGGGTGACACGGACTGCCGAGTGGCGGCAGGCCGTCAATCCCATGGGTGAGATCCCCGTCCTGCAAGAGGACGGCGTCACCCTGACGCAGACGGCGCCGATCTTCCTGCGCCTGGCGGACCGTTATGGCTGCTTCCAGGGGGCGGACGAGGCCGCGCGCTACGAAGTCCTGCGCTGGCTGTTCTGGGACAACCAGAAGCTGAGCAGCTTCATGGCGATGTACCGCTACAGGCGGGCGTTCACACCCAGGACCGACCCGGTCGTGCTGGACTTCATGCGCGGCCGCGTCGACGACTTCCTCGGCATCATCGAGCGCCTGTTCGAGGAGCGTCCGTTCGTCGTCGGCGACTATCCCACCGTCGCCGACTTGTCGATGACGGGCTACCTGGTCTTCCCGAAGCAGGAGAGCGGCTATGATCTGGCGCTCAGCCATCCTGCGGTGAATGCCTGGCTGCAGCGCATCGCGGCCCTGCCGGGATGGCGGCCGCCCTACGACCTGCTGCCCGGCAAACGCCTACCTTGCTACGTGTGAGCCGGGCCGCTTCGATGTTCCATGCCGGCTGCGCCGAGCGGGCGATACCGGGGCACGGGAGTTGCCCGACATGAAATTGCCGCGGCTCTTCGCCAGCCGCCGGCCGCCGAAGCCCCTCTTGCCCGACCAGCGCTTTGCCGTGGACCGGCTGCGGCTGTTCGACATGGACCGAACCCGCGCCCTGGCGGACCTGTTGGCCATCCCACGGGGACGGCGCGACGCCGCGTGGACCGGGCGTTTCTTCGACGCCGCCTGGAACGCCTGCCTCGTCGTGGCGCAGCCGGCGGTCATCACCGGATCGGACGGCTTCCCCTACGTGCGGCTCAACCTGCCTCCGGCCGGCCGGTTCAAACCGGCGGCCATCGCCAACCTCGCTGCCATCTGCCTGGAGCGGGCGACCGGCATCGCCGTGTTCGCCACCGCCTCCGACCCGGTGGACGCGGCGCAATACGTGCTCCCCGTGGGCATGCTCGACAGCCTGACGCGGTTCGACACCTGGCTGGGCGATCCGCTGGACCGCCAGGACATGGCAGCCGGGATGGAGGCCGGCCCGCGGGAGGAGGGATGCGGCCGCACGGTGGTCTTGCGGGAGGCGCACGAGGTCATGCTGGGTACCCCCTCCGTGCAATACCTGCCGATCTACAGCGCCCGCGCCCTGCTGAACCACATGCGCCACGTGTGGGGCATCGGCGATCCGCGGGTGCGGCTGCTGGTCGATCCCGCCCTGCGCCCCACCCGCAACCTGGTGGTAGGACGCAAGCGGAGCGAGCTGCCGGCCGATGCCCGATGGGACATCCTGTGCCCCCGGATGCTCTGGTACCTGCCGCAGGGCCGTTCCATCATGCCCATGCCGGAGATTTGGCGGTTGGAGGACATGATCCCGCTGGAGCAGCTCGCCGGCCAGGCGCCCGGCCCGGTCGGCTAGCAAACCCGGCGCGGCGGGGCTAACACAGCCGCCTCCGCCCCAGCCATCGGACCCGCGCCATGCACGCCTACCGCACCCATACCTGCGACCAGCTGCGCGCCAGCGATGCCGGCGTCCCTGCGCGGATCTCCGGCTGGGTTCACAGCAAGCGGGACCATGGCGGCCTGCTGTTCATCGACCTGCGGGACCATCACGGGCTGACCCAGGTGGTGTTCCCCAACGGCAGCGCCGCCTTCGCCGAGGCGGATGCGCTGCGGGTGGAGAGCGTCGTCACCATCACCGGCACCGTCGTGCTGCGCGAGGGCGGCACGGTGAACCCGAAGCTGCCGACCGGCGAGATCGAGCTGCGGGCGGAGGCGCTGGCGGTGCAATCGGCCGCCGCCGTGCTGCCCTTCCCGGTCGCCGGCGAGGCTGCCACGTCGGAGGAGCTGCGGCTGCGCTACCGCTACCTCGACCTGCGGCGGGACAAGATCCACCGCAACATGATGCTGCGCGCCGGCGTGATCGCCCATCTGCGCCGACAGATGATTGCGGCCGGCTTCACCGAGTTCCAGACCCCGATCCTGACCGCGTCCTCGCCGGAGGGTGCGCGCGACTTCCTGGTGCCGTCCCGCACCCATCCCGGCACGTTCTACGCCCTGCCGCAGGCGCCGCAGCAGTTCAAGCAATTGGCCATGGTCGCCGGCTTCGACCGCTATTTCCAGATCGCCCCCTGCTTCCGCGACGAGGCCGGCCGGGCGGACCGCTCCCCGGGCGAGTTCTACCAGCTCGATTTCGAGATGAGCTTCGTTACGCAGGAAGACGTGTTCACCACGCTGGAACCGATCATCGCCGGCGTGTTCCGCGAGTTCGGCACCGGCCGCGCGGTGACGGAGGGCGCCTTCCCGCGCATTCCCTACGACACGGCGCTCTTGGAATACGGCTCCGACAAGCCCGATCTGCGCAACCCGCTGCGCATCACCGACGTGACGGAGCATTTCGCCGGCTCCGGCTTTGGCCTGTTCGCCAGGATCGCCGCCGCGGGCGGGGTGGTGCGCGCGATCCCGGCCCCCGGCGCCGGGCCGAAGCCGCGCGGCTTCTTCGACAAGCTGAACGAATGGGCGCGCGAGCAGGGCGCCGGTGGTCTCGGCTACATCCAATTCGAGGCGGAGGGCGGCCGTGGCCCGATCGCCAAGAACCTGGAACCCGCGCGGGTGGAGGCGATCCGCGCCGCCTGCGGGCTGGCGGCCGGTGACGCCGTGTTCTTCGCCGCCGGCCCGCGCGACGAGGCGGCCAAGTTCAGCGGCGCCGTGCGCAACCGCATCGGCACGGAGCTGGACCTGTACGAGAAGGACGCGTTCCGCCTGTGCTGGATCACCGACTTCCCGATGTACGAGCGCGTGGAGGAAACCGGGCTGATCGATTTCAGCCACAACCCGTTCTCGATGCCGCAGGGCGGGTTGGAGGCGCTGAACAGCCAGGACCCGCTGACGATCAAGGCCTACCAGTACGACATCGTCTGCAACGGGGTGGAGCTGTCATCCGGCGCGATCCGCAACCACCGCCCCGACATCATGATCCGCGCCTTCGAGATCGCCGGCTACGACGAGGCGGAGGTGGAGGCGCGGTTCGGCGGCATGCTGTCCGCCTTCCGCTACGGCGCGCCGCCGCATGGTGGCTCCGCGCCCGGCATCGACCGCATCGTCATGCTGTTGGCGGACGAGCCGAACATCCGCGAAGTGATCCTGTTCCCGTTGAACCAGCAGGGCCAGGACCTGATGATGGGCGCCCCCTCCGCCACCACCCCGGCGCGGTTGAAGGAATTGTCGCTGAAGCTCGACCTGCCGCCTGGCCGATAAAAGCCCCTCCATGCGGGAGAGGGTTGGGTGAGGGCCAACTGCACGGACATGCCCCGACCTGGAAACGCGGGCACTATGCCAGCGTCGACAAGGCGGCGCACTCGGCGAGCTGTTCCGTCGCGCCGAACACGTCCCCGGTGTAGCCGCCGATCTGGCGCCGGGCCAGGGCGCTGACCGCCAGCCCCGCCGCCAGGGCTGCCAGCCCCGCCCCCGGCACCAGCCACGAAGCTGCCGCGGTGACCGCCAATCCGACCAGCGGAGCGGCCCGGCCCGTCCCGGCCAACGCGGCGCCCAGCCCATCGCCCCGCGCCGAGGGCAACAGCAGCAAGGGAAGCAGCATGGCGCCGCGCCCCACCATGCCCGCCAGCACTAACGCCGCCGCGGGCCGGGGCGCCAGCGCCAGCGCAACCAGCCGCAACGCCAGGCTGAATCCAAGCGCCAGCGCGCCGAAGCTGCCGATGCGGCTGTCGCGCATGATCGCCAGCTTGCGCTCCGCCGTGCTTCCGCCGCCGAATCCGTCCGCCGTGTCCGCCAGCCCGTCCTCGTGCAGGCCCCCTGTCACCAGCACGGTCGCGGCCAGCGCCCAAACGGCGGCCAGGGGCTGCGGCATCCCAGCCCGCATGCCGAGCGTCAGCACCGAGGCACCGATGCCTCCCACCAGCAGCCCGACCAGCGGGTAGGCCCAGACGCACCGGCCAGGGGGCGGATGGCGTGCAGCCAGCCCGCCCACCGGCAGCCGCGTGAGCAGGGTCGTGGCGGCGACCAGTTCGGCCCAGCGCGTCATCCGGACCGGCCGGCCACGGCAGCCTCCGCGAAGGTGGCCATGCCCGTGTGGCACGCCAGCGCCGCCCGCAGCAGCGGCACCGCCAGCGCAGCCCCGGAGGCCTCGCCCAGACGCATCCCCAGGTCCAGCAGCGGCACGAGCGACAGCGCCTGCAGCAACCGCCGATGCGCCGCCTCCGCCGAGACATGGGCGGCCAGGCAATGGTCCAACGCGCTCGCCCGGGCCGCCGCCAGCGGCGCGACGGCCGCCGTGCAGACGAAGCCGTCCAGCAGCACCGGGACCCCGACCTGCCGCGCCGCCAACACCGCGCCGGCGATCGCGGCCAGTTCCCGGCCGCCGAGGCAGCGCAATGCCTCCAACGGCGCCAGCCCGGCGTGCCGCGTCACGGCGGCGCGGACGGCGTCGCGCTTGCGCGCCAGCCCGGCGTCGTCCACCCCGGTGCCGCGCCCGCACCAATCCGCGCCGCCGAACAACGCCGTGCAGAGCGCGGCGGCGGCGGTGGTGTTGCCGATCCCCATTTCCCCGAGGCACAACAGGTCCACGCCGGGCCGCACCGCGTCTCGCCCGGCGTGGAATGCGTCGGAGAACTCGGCCACACCCATGGCCGGCCCGGACACCATGTCGGCCGTGGGCCTCGCGAGATCGAGCGGGACCACGCGCAACGAAGCGCCCGCAGCACGGGCCAATTGGTTGATCGCCGCGCCGCCGGAGGCAAAATTCGCCACCATCTGCGCCGTCACCGCGGCGGGATAGGGCGAGACGCCGTGCGCGGTGACGCCGTGGTTGCCCGCGAAGACCACGATCTCGACCCGGTCCAGCCGTGGCGCCGCGCGGCGCTGCCACCGCGCCAGCCACGCCACCATCGCCTCCAACCGTCCGAGGCTCCCCGGCGGCTTGGTCAGCAAGTCCTGCCGTGCGGCAACAGCGGCCGCGGCGGCCTCGTCGCCCTCCGGCAGCCCGGCCAGCGCCGCAGGAATGTCGTCGGGGGTCATGCCGTCTCCCGGGCGATGGCGTGGAAGAAGGAGCCGGTGGCGTGGCCGCGCCGCCCCCCCGCAGGGCCAAGCGCCAGGCCCGCCGCGTCCTGCACGGTGGCATAGGGCGCGTCCGTGCCAGGGTGGCTGACGGTGGCGTAGTGGAATTCATGGCCGCGTACGACGGTGCCGTCGGGCAGCGTGGCGCGGCGGTAGCCGAGCTGCAGCGCCCGGCGGGCGAAGCTGGTGGTATGGCCCAGCAGGCCCGTCATGGCATGGGTGCTGCCATCGCCGTCGGTGAGTGCCGCGCCCAGCACCATGTGGCCGCCGCATTCGCCGTGGACCGGGCGCGTCGTGGCGAACCGGCGCAACCCGGCATGGAACCGGCCGGCGGCGCCGAGGGCGGCGGCATGCAGCTCGGGATAGCCGCCGGGCAACCAGCAGCAATCGGCGCCCTCCGGCGGCGGCTCGTCCGCCAACGGCGAGAAGGGCAGCAGGTCCGCCCCCGCCTCGCGCCAGGCGGCAAGAAGGTGCGGGTAGGTGAACGAGAAGGCGGCGTCACGCGCCAGGGCGATGCGCTGCCCGGGCGGCGCCATCCCACTTGAAGCGCCGGCTGCCTGCGGGAGCGGGTCGGGGGCGGGCCAGTGCGACGCCAGGTCCACCAACCGGTCCAGATCCAGGCAGTTCTCCGCCAGATCCGCCAACCGTTCTAACTGCGCCGCCAGCGCCGGATGCTCCCCCGCCTGCACCAGGCCCAGATGCCGCTCCGGCAGCGTCAACGATGCGTCCCGCGGCACGGCGCCCAATACCGGCAGCCGCATCGCGGCCTGCACCGCGCTGCAGTGCTTTTCGCTGCCGACGCGGTTCAGCACCACGCCGCCCACCCGCACCGCCGGGTCGAACCCGGCAATCCCCTGGGCGACGGCTGCGGCGGTCTGCGCCTGGCCCGACACGTCCAACACCAGCAGCACGGGCAGTCCGTATCGCGCCGCAAGATCCGCCGCGCGTCCGGTTCGCCCCGGCGGCCCGGCGACGCCGTCGAACAAGCCCATGGCGCTTTCCACCACCAGGAACTCCGCATCGCCAGCGATCCGCGCAAACAACCGGTCCAGCAGGGCAGGCGGCATCGCCCAACTGTCCAGGTTCACCCCCGGCGCCCCGGACGCGGCGGCATGGAACGCCGGGTCGATGTAATCCGGCCCCGACTTGGCGGTCCGCACCCGTATTCCCCGGCGGCGGAGGGCCGCGACCAGGGCCAGCGTGACCGTCGTCTTGCCGCTGCCGGATCGCGGCGCGGCCACCAGCCAGCCCGGCACGGTCATGCTATGGTGCCGTGGTGGAGAACGGCACCCATCTGCGGCGCGGCTGGACGACCGGCGCCTGCGCGGCGGCGGCGGCGAAGGCGGCGTTCACCGCCCTGCGCACCGGCCACTTCCCCGACCCGGTCGAAATCCCGCTGCCCCGCGGCGGCCGTGCCGCGTTCGCCCTGGCGGAAACCCGGCTGGACGGCGCCGCCGCCCACGCCGCGATCGTAAAGGACGCGGGCGACGATCCGGACGTGACTCATGGCGCGCTGATCCGCGTCCGCGTCATGCCGGCCGGCCCCGGCGTGGCCTTCAGCGCCGGCGCGGGCGTGGGCACGGTCAGCCGCGCCGGGCTGCCGATCCCGCCCGGCGAGCCGGCGATCAATCCCGTGCCGCGCCAGATGATCCGCGCCGCGCTGGCCGAGGTGGGTCCCGCCGATGTCGAGGTGCAAATCGGCATTGCGGACGGCGCCAGGCTGGCCGAGCGCACGCTGAACGCCCGCCTGGGCATCGTCGGCGGCTTGTCCATCCTGGGCACCACCGGCATCGTCGTGCCGTATTCCTGTGCGGCCTGGATCGACACCATCCATCGCGGCATCGACGTGGCCCGTGCCGCCGGGATCGCCCACATCGCCGGATCGACCGGCAGCACCAGCGAGACGGCGGTGGCGGCGCTGCATCGTCTGCCGGAGATGGCGCTGATCGAGATGGGGGATTTCGTCGGCGGCCTGCTGCGCTACCTGCGGCGCCACCCCGTGCCGCGGCTGACGATTGCCGGCGGCATCGCCAAGATGGCCAAGCTGGCCCAGGGCCGGCTTGACCTGCACAGCAAGCGCGGGTCGGTGGACATGGCGGACCTCGCCACCCTGGCCGGCGTTTCCGGAGTTGCGGTCGCCAACACGGTGGCGCAGGCACTCGCCATCGCGCCGGGCCTTGGGGATGCCGTGGCTCGGCAGGCCTGGCACACCGCCGCCGCGGCGCTGGACGGCGCGCCCATCGCGTTGGACGTGGCCGTGTTCGACCGCGAGGGCCGGCTGGTCGGGCATCACGGCCGGTAGCGCCTGACATAGCCGGTGCTGTAGAGCGCGCTCTCGCCAAAATCGCCCGGATCGAGCGCCGGGCCGACCAGCAGCAGCGCCGTCCGCGCCACCCCCGTCCCGTCCAGCGTGCCCAGCGTGGCGCGAATCACGCGCTCCTCCGGCCAGGTGGCACGGGCCACCAGCGCGGCGGGACAGTCCGCGCCGTAATGCGGGACCAGCACCGCCAACGCCTGGTCCAGCAGGGCAGCGCCCAGGTGGATGGCCAGCGTCGCCCCCGTCGCGGCATAGGCCGCCAAGGTCTCCCCCGGCGGCATGGCGGAAGCGCGGCCCGGCAGCCGCGTGAGCACCACCGTCTGGGCGATGCCCGGCACGGTCAGTTCCCGCCCCAGCACGGCGGCGGCGGCGGCGAAGGCCGGCACGCCGGGCGTCAGGGTGTAGGGGATCGCCCGCCGCTCCAGCCGGCGCATCTGCTCCGCCACCGCGCTGTACAGCGACACGTCGCCCGAGTGCAGCCGCGCCACGTCCTGCCCGGCGGCATGGGCGGCGACATATTCCCGCTCGATCGCGTCCAGGTCGAGCGGGGCGGTGTCCACCAGCCGCGTTCCCGGCCCGCAATGGTCGAGCAGGTCGCGCGGCACGATGGACCCGGCAAAGAGGCAGACCGGACAGGAAGCGAGCAGCCGGGCGCCGCGCAACGTGATCAGGTCGGCCGCGCCGGGGCCGGCGCCGATGAAGTGGACGGTCACGCCGGAGCCCGTTGCAACGGGACGGCGTCGGGTGAGGGCCGCTCCGCCAGCGCGCAGGTCGCCCAGCCGCTGCCCATCCGCGCCAGCACCAACGCCCCGCCACCGGCCAGCGCCGCCGCCTCCGCCACCGAGGCATGGCCCGTCACCCGTGCCACCGCGGCCGACCGCGTCGGGCACAATGCCTGCACCGCGCCGAGCGCCGCCTCGTCCACGAAGTGCAGCGGCAGGCCCAATTGCCGCGCCGCCTCGACCAGCCCGGCTTCGTCGCGCTTCCACGGCGGGGCGGCCAACGCGTCGGCGCCGCCCGCCTGCCGCACCAGCGCCACGATCGCCTCTGCCGGGCACCCCCGGCGGCAGCCGATCCCGGCGACGATCACGGCTTGGTCGCCGACCATTGCGTCACCGTCATCGCCGGGCGGAAGGCGTGCATGGTCCCGACCGCGTCCAGCCGCTCCAGCGACAGCCGCAGCAACGTTCCGCCCCACCGCTCGCGCGCGGCCAGCAATGCCGCCTCGGTCTCGATCGTCACCGCGTTGGCCACGACGCGGCCGCCCGGCGGCAAGGCGGCCCAGGCCGTGTCGATCACGCCGGGCCGGTGCGCGCCGCCGCCGAGGAAGACCGCGGCCGGCGTGGCCAGGCCGGCCAAGGCCTCCGGCGCGGCGCCGTGCACCACGCCCAGCGCCGGCACGCCGAGACGCTCGGCATTGGCGGCGATCCGCGCCACCCGCCCGGCGTCCGGCTCGATGGCAATGGCGCGGTTGGCGGAATGGCGCAGCATCCACTCGATGCCGATCGATCCGGCGCCGCCGCCGACATCCCACAGCATCTCGCCGCGTCGCGGCGCCAGGGTGGAGAGCGTCACGGCGCGGATCTCCCGCCGCGTCAACTGCCCGTCATGCTCGAACAGGTCGTCCGGCAGGCCGGTGGCGATGTGCTGCGCGACCGGACCGCGCACCGTGATCGCCACCGTGTTCAACGGGTGGATGTCCGTCAGCCCGAACGCGGCGGCGCCGCTATGCCGGATGCGCTCCGCCGGCCCGCCCATCGCCTCCAGCACGACGAGGCTGGAGGCGCCGAGCCCGCGGTCCCGCAGCATGGCGGCGAGTGCCCCGGGCGTTGCCGCATCGGCCGACAGCACCAGCAGCCGCGCAGCCGGTTGCAGCAAGGACACAATGGCGGCGAGCGGCCGGCCGCAGGCCGACACTTCCGCCACGTCCGTGACCGACCAGCCGAGCCGCGCCCGGGCGAGCGCGAAGGCGGACGGGGCCGGATGGCAGGCGATCTCGTCCGGTGGAATCAGCCCGGCCAGCACGGCGCCGATGCCGAAGCAGAACGGATCGCCGGACGCCAGCACCGCGACCGGCTTGCCGCGCCGCGCCAGGATGGCCGGGTAGGCGGCGTGCATCGGGCTGGGCCAGCACAGGCGCTCCCCCGCGATGATCGGGTCCGCCAGGGCAAGATGCCGCCGGCCGCCCACCACCAGCCCGGCCTCCGCCACCGCGGACCGGGCTGGCGGGGAGAGGTGTCCATCCTCGCCGATGCCGACCATGGCAAGCCAGGGCGCGGTCATGCCACAACCAGCCGGTGCGCGTGTTGATCCTGGGTGGAACGACGGAGGCTTCGGCGATCGCCCGTGCGCTGGCGGTCGACCGGCGGTTCGCCCCGGTGCTCTCGTTCGCCGGCCGCACCCGTGCCCCGGTGCCGCCGCCCATCCCGTGGCGGGTCGGCGGGTTCGGCGGCGCGGCCGGGCTGGCGGCCTATCTGCAGCGGGAGCGGGTCGACGCGCTGGTCGACGCCACCCATCCCTTCGCGGCGCGCATGAAGGCCATCGCCGCGCAAATGGCCCTGCCGCGCGTGGCCGTGCTGCGCCCCGCCTGGACGGCGCAGGCCGGCGACGACTGGACCGAGGTGCCCGGCATGCCGGCCGCCGCGGTGGCCCTGGGGCCGGTGCCCCGCCGCGTGTTCCTGACGGTTGGCCAGGGCGAGTTGGGGGTGTTCGGGCCGCCGCACCGCTATCTCGTCCGCTCCGTCGAGGCGCCCGCCGAAGCGCCGCCGGGCGCGACCATCGTCACGGCGCGCGGCCCCTTCACCCAGGCCGACGACCTCGCGCTCATGCGGGCGCACGGCATCGACGTCCTGGTCACCAAGAACTCCGGCGGCACGGCGGTCGCGAGCAAGCTGGCTGCCGCGCGGGCGCTTGCGCTCCGGGTGGTCATGGTCGCACGGCCAGCCCTGCCCGAACCCCCGATCGTGCCCGATGCCGCGGCGGCCTTGGACTGGCTGCATGCTCAGGCCGCGCTGCGGGGCGTGTAAAGCCATGCGCCGCCACCCGGCCGCGCGATGGCCCGGGTTGCCGCCGATCCGACCATCACCAGCGTGCGCATGTCCGCCCGTGCCGGGTCGGCCTGGCCCAGGGTGGTAACCTCCACCCGTTCGTCCGCGCGGCTGATGGCAGTGGCGAAGGCGATCCGGGTTGCGGCCGGCAACACCGCCCGCAGGGTGTCGAACGCCGCCCCGAGCTGCCAGGGACGGGCCCGCGACAGCGGGTTGTACAGCGCCAGCACGAACCCGGCTTCGGCGGCGGCGCGCAGCCGGTTCAGCACGGTCGGCCACGGCTTCAGGTTGTCGGAGAGCGAGATGGCGCAGAAATCATGCCCCAACGGCGCCCCGAGCCGCGCCGCCGCCGCCAGCAGGGCGGAGATGCCCGGGATCACCTCGATGTCGAGCCCGGCGTGATCCGGCTGTGCCTCGACCGCCTCGAACACCGCGGCCGCCATGCCGAACACGCCGGCATCGCCGCCCGACACCACGGCCACGGAGCGCCCGGCCGCGGCCAGCGAAAGGGCATGCCGCGCCCGGTCCAGTTCCACGCGGTTGTCGGAGGCGTGGCGGACCTGGTTCTGCCGGATGGCGACGCGGTCGAGGTATGGGCCGTAGCCGACCAGGTCGCTGGCTGCCGCCAGGGCCGCGGCGGCATGCGGCGCCAGCAGCCCGGCGTCGCCAGGGCCGATCCCGACGATGGCGAGCCGCCCGCTCATCGTGCCCGTTGCCGCCCCGGCACCAGGATGAGCGAGAAATACGGCGCCGGCGCATCCGGCATGTCGGCCAGCCGGGCGATGCGCTCGTCCGCCATGGTGCCGCGCTCGACATACAGGGCATGGTCGCCGCGTCCGGCCTGGGCCAGGGCCGTGCGGATCTTCGGCAGGTTGCGGCCGACCTTCATGATGACGGCGGCGTCCGTCGTCCGCAGCCGGGCGGCGAGCGTCGCCGCGTCCAGCGTGCCGGGCAGCACGGTCAGCACGTCGTCGCCATGCGTCATCGGCGTGCCCGTGCGCGCCCAGGCGCCGCACATGCCGGTCACGCCTGGCACCACCTCATGCGCGTAGCGCGAAGACAGGCGGTCGAACACGTACATGGCGGAGCCGTAGAAGAACGGATCGCCCTCGCACAGCAGCGCGACCGACACGCCCGCATCCAGCCGGGCCGCAATGGCGACGGAGGCTGCTTCGTAGAACGCCGTCATCCCGGCGGCGTAGCGTGGATCGCCTACCGGCATTTCCGTCGTGAACGGGTAGTCGAACCGCAACGCCTCCGCCTCCGGGCGCAGATGCGCCGCTGCGATGGCATGGGCATGGCTGGGGCGGTCGCGCTTGGCGAAATATGCATGGGCCGGTGCGGTGCCGAGGATGCGGGCCGCCTTGAGCGTCAGCAACTCCGGATCGCCCGGGCCGACCCCGACGCTGTAGAGCGTGCCTGTCACTCGACGTCGCTTGCCAGTGCGTTGACGGCCGCCACGGTCATGGCGCTGCCGCCCCGCCGTCCGGGAAGCACCAGGCACGGCACCCGCCCGTCCTGCCACAGCGCGGCCTTGGACTCCGCCGCGCCCACGAAGCCGACCGGCAAGCCGATGACGGCCGCCGGCGCGGGCGCTCCGGCGTCCAGCAATTCCAGCAGGTGGAACAATGCGGTCGGGGCGTTGCCGATCGCCACCACCGCGCCGGCCATGCGGGCTCCCCACAGGTCGAGCGCCGCCGCCGACCGCGTGTTGCCGATGCGACGGGCGAGGGCAGGGGTGTCCGGGTGATCCAGCGTGCAGACCACCTCGTTATCCGCGGGCAGCCGGCTGCGGGTGATGCCGTGCGCCACCATCTTGGCGTCGCACAGGATGGCAGCGCCGGCCCGCAGCGCAGTCCGCGCCGCATCGGCGAAGCCGGGGGAGAAGCGCAGCTCCGGCGCGATCTCCGTCATGCCCGCGGCGTGGACGATCCGCACGGCGACGCGCGCCTCGGCGGCGGCGAGGCCGGACAGGTTTGCCTCGGCCCGGATGATCGCGAAGGATCGCGCGTAGATCGCGGCACCGTCGCGGATGTAGTCGCGGGTCACAGCGCCGCCATGGCCTGATCGAGGGTGAGGCCGCAACGCTCCGGTGCGTCGCCTGCCCGGCCGTGGCGGACGAGGTCGTAGCGGCCGTTCCGGCCCACCAATGTGATGGCGGCCTGCGGGTGCGCGCAGCCCTTGGCGCAGCCCGAGACGTGAAGGTTGCCGAACCCCGCCTCCGCCAGCCGCGCCGCATCCGTTCGGGTGGGCACGCTCGCACGAGGGCAGGCCGGCGCGCCGGAGCAGGCCGCGATGCTGCCGGCCGAGGCGGCGAAACCGGCGACTGGCACCGGGGAGAGAAAGGCGCGCCAGGGTGTCGTGCGGAGTTCCGGGACAGAACCGGCCAGTGCTGCGAGCACTGCGGCATCGGTGGCGCCGAACGGTGGGTGGAGCAGGTATCCGCTGCCCTCATTCCGATCCCCTCGCAGCGGCAGAGGGAGTACGAACCGCCCTCGCGATCGGGCGGGATGGGCCAAGGCCCCGCCGGCGCCAGCCCGTGCGATGCCGGTGGAGGCAAGGGCCTGACGAGGCGACGCCACCGGCTCCCCATCCAGAAACACGTCGCTACCCCACACCACCACGCAGAATTTCGGCGGCAGCCCGTCCGTTGCCGCCAGCAACGCCTCCGCCTCTGCCACGAGCGCGTCGTCGCAGGGCGGCACGGCGACCACGTTGCGGCGCGCCTCCCGGACCGGATCGGCATCGGCCAACCCGGCCTCCACCATCGCCCGTGCGAAAGCCCGCGCGTCATGCACGCCGCGGATCTGCAGGTTGCCCCGCCCGGTCAACTCCACCACGCCGTTGCCATACGCCGTCACGGCGGCGGCCAGCGCGTGCAGCGCGCCGGCTGGCAGCCGGCCGCCGAACGGTTTCACCCGCACCAGCGGACCGTCGCCGGATGGCATGGGCGCATGCACCGTCGGGCACCAGCCACGGATCATGCCGCGACCGCATTGCGGCGGGGATGCCACAGACCGGCTGCCCGCGCCTTGGCGAACTGGGCCGCGATCGCGGCATGCGCCTCCGGGTTCTCGCGTCGCAGGAACGCCTCGACCGCCGGCGTGCCGAGCATGGCGTCATGCAGCAGGTCGAATTGCCGGTCGAGCCGCCCGGGCAACGTCGCCGCGAACGCGCCCAGCGCCTCCACCGCCCGCACCATCTCCGCGGCCCCGGCATAGCCATGCCGCATCATGCCGGCCAGCCAGACCGGGTTTGCCGCCCGGCCACGCACCACCCTCGCCACCTGCTCCGCCACCGTCCGCGTCGTGCCATCGTAGTGGTACAGGGCCGGGCCTGCGCCCAGCCGCGACGCCGCGGCGGCGAAGCCGCCCAGATGGGCGGCATATTCCGGTCCGTCCAGCAGATCGGCCTCGGCATGGTCCTGGACGTGGAGGAACGCATCCGCCTGTCCCACGCGCTGCGCCAAGGCCACGGCGTCGGCCACGCCGTCCCCATCATGGCCGTAGCGCGACAGGGAGGCAGCGAACCAGTCCGACCCGGCGCCATACTGCCCCGGCGCCGGCCCGAACACGCGGGCGCCGGGGCGGCCCGCCAGCGGGTTCCAATCCGCCGCCTCGTCCCGCGCCGCCACCGCCGCGGCAGCGGCATCGAACAGCGTGACCTGTGCCGCAAACGCGTCGCGGAACAGGCCGGAGATGCGCAGCGTCACGTCCACCCGCGGCCGGTCCAGCTCGGCGATCGGCGTCACGGTGAAGCCGTTGACCCGGCCCGACCCCTCGTCCCAAACCGGCCGTACGCCCATCAGCAGCAGCGCCAGCGCGATGTCCTCGCCGCCCGTGCGCATGGCCGCACTGCCCCACACGTTCAGCACGATCGAGCGCGGCCAGTCGCCATGGTCCTGGCGGTGGCGGCGCAACAGCTCGGCGGCGGCCCGCCCGGCCAAGGTCAAGGCGGAGCGGGTCGGCAGCATGCGCGGATCCACCCCGGCGAGGTTGCGCCCGGTCGGCAGCACGTCGGTCCGCCCGGCAGACGGCGCGCCGGCCGGCCCAGGCGGCACGAAGCGCCCGTCCAGGGCGGCGAGCAGGGCCGCCCGCTCCGCCGCCGCGCAGGCATCGGCCGCCGCGGGCAGCAGCGCCAGCCGCTCCGGCACCGGCTGCGTCCCGTAGACGTGCAGCCCGTCGCGGATCTGCAGCTCCTTCACATCGCACAGATAGGCGTCGAGGCGGGCCAGCGCGTCGTCGTCGGAGGCACCGGGCGGCGCGCCGCTCTCGTCCAGCAGCCCGGCCGAGGCGGCCCGGTCCAGGATGTCCGCCCGCAGCAGCGCGGTGCGGCGGCGGTCCAGGCCGTCGGCGGTGGCGTATTCGTCGATCAGCCGTTCCAGCGCCGCCGCCTCGCCCTGCAGCCCGGCGGCATGCAGCGGCGGCGTCAGGTGGCCGATCGTCACCGCACCCAGCCGGCGCTTGGCTGCCGCGGCCTCGCCGGGATTGTTCACGATGAAGGGGTAGATCACCGGCAATCCCCCCACCAGCGCGCGCGGCCAGCAGTCCGGCGAGAGTGCCGCCGCCTTGCCCGGCAGCCATTCCAACGAGCCATGGGTGCCCAGATGCACCAGCGCGTCCGCCGTGTCCCGCAGCGACAGGTAGAACGCGATGAAGCCGTGGCGCGGCGGCAGGTCCGCGTCGTGGTAGGCGGCGCGACGATCCCCGCGGTCGCCGCGGTCCGGCTGCACTGTTGCGACGACATGGCCGATGCGAAGCTGGCGCAACGTGAACTGGCCGACGATCACGGAGGGATCGTCCGCCGGATCCCCCCATGCGGACATGGCGGCGTGCTGCAACGAGGCCGGCAAGGAGGCGAGCAGGTTGCGATACGCCGCCAGGGCGAGGTATGGCGTCGGCTCGCCGTGGCACAGGCGATGGACCAACTCGGTCGTGCGGGTCGGTGTGGTTGCATAATCGGCATCGGCCAACTGGGCGGTGATGGCGGACAGGCTGGCGAAGCCGTCGAGCCCGACCGCGTGCCCTCGCTGGCCGCCGGCGCCCGGATAATCGCTGAGCAGGATCGTCAGCCGCCGCTGTCCGGCCGGGATGGCAGCCAGCCTGGACCATCCGGCCGCCCGGTCCGCCGCCAGCGCGATGCCGTCCTGCTCCGGCTCATGCACCATGCGGCCGTCGCGTTCGGCCTTGAACGAGATGGCGGTGGTCAGCAGACGGCCATCGAGTTCGGGCAGCACCACCTGCATGGCGAGGTCCGCCGGGGTGAGGCCGCGGGTGCTGGCCTGCCAGGCGGCGCGTGCGCTGCCGGCGAGGATGAGTTGGAGGACCGGCGCGTCGGCGGCATCGAGCGGGCTTGCCCGTTGCGCCGTTCCCTCACCCCGGCCCTCTCCCGCCAGCGGGAGGGAGAGATCGGCACGTGCGGAGAAGCCCGTCGCGTTGAGCACCACCGATGGCCTCCACGCGGCGAGCGTGTGGGACACGAACGCCGCGGTGTCTCCGGCCTTGAGGCTGCCGACATAGATCGCGCCCACCGCCATCCCGCGTGTCCGCAAAGCCGCGAGCAACGTCGTCACCGGCGCGACATCCTCCGACAGCAGGTGCGAACGATAGAACACCACCGCCGCCAACGGTCGATCGTCCAGGTCCAGCACGTGGACGCCGTGCTGCGGCAGCGCCTCGGCTTCGTCCGCATCGTCTGCCGCCAGCCCGGCCAAATGCGTCATGAATGCCAGCGCGCGTGCCATGTTCGCGCGGCCGCCATGGCGGAAGCACGCATCCAGCCGGGCATAGGCAACCGCGGAGACAGTGGACAGCGCCGCCAGCGCCGGGTCGCTGCGCCCGTCACCCGGCAGGACCGCCAGGGCAACCCCGCGCTCCCGGCACAACGCCCCCATCTCTTCCGCCCCGTAACGCCAGTAATCCAGCCCGCCCAGCAGGCGCAGCACGACGCAGCGCGCATGCGCCACCGTCTGCTCGAGGTATAGATCCACTGAAAGCGGATGCCGCAGCTTGCCCAATGGCGCGAGGCGCAACTCCGGGTCGCCTCGATTCGCCGCCGCCAGCGCGGCGAGGTCCGCGTCCGAGAATGAGAGCACCACCAGCGGAGCGGGCGCGTGGGCGAGGTCCACCGCGGGGGCGGCCTCGTCCAGGGAGCGCGTTTCGCGGAGCAGCAGGTGCATCAGGCGGCGGAGAGTGCGGCCGTGATCGCGCTGCGGTCCAGCCCCGCCTGCCCGATCACCACCAGATGCCCGTCCCGCGCCTCGCCCTCCGACCAGGCGCGGTCGTAATGCTGGCGGAACCGGGTGCCCACGCCCTGGATCGCCAGCCGCATCGGCCGCCCGGCCACGGCGACGAAGCCCTTGATGCGCAGCACGTCATGCGTGCCGGCGACGTCCGCCAGCCGCTGCAGCAACGCGTCCGGCGCCGCGGTCTCGCCGATGGGGACGACGAAGCTGTCGAAATCGTCGTGTTCGTGCTCCCCGTCCACCGCGTCGTGGCAGGAGGGGCGACTCGCCAGATCGTCCTCCGCCTTGGCGTCCAGGCCGAGTAACAGGGAGAGGTCGACCCGGCCCTCCGTGGCGTTCACCAGGGCGGCCGGGCGGGGCAGGGTGGCGGCCAGCTCCGTCCGCAGCCGCGCCATCGCCCCTGCGTCCAGCAGGTCCGCCTTGTTCAGGATGATCAGGTCGGCCGCCGCGACCTGGTCGCCGAAGACCTCCGCGAGCGGGTTGTCGTGGTCCAGCGTGTCGTCCGCCGCCCGTTGCGCCGCGACGGCTGCCGGGTCATCGGCAAACCGCCCGGCGGCCACGGCCGGGCCGTCCACCACGGCGATCACCGCGTCCACCGTGACGCGGGAGCGGATGTCCGGCCAGCCGAACGCCTTTAGCAGCGGCTTGGGCAGCGCCAGGCCGGAGGTCTCGATCAGGATGTGCTCCGGCGGGTTGGGGCGGTCCAGCAGCGCCTGCATGGCCGGCAGAAACTCGTCGGCCACCGTGCAGCAGAGGCAGCCATTGGCCAGTTCCACGATGTCCGCGTCCTCGCAGCCCGGCACGCCGCAGCTGCGCAGGGTCTCGCCATCGATGCCGAGCGAGCCGAACTCGTTCACCAGGATGGCGATCCGGCGTCCCTCGGCATGGGCCAGCACGTGGCGGACCAGCGTGGTCTTGCCGGCGCCCAGGAAGCCGGTGATGACGGTGCAGGGTATCTTCATGCCGGCAGCCGCCCCATCACCATCCTGGCCAGGCTCGCCGCCCGCTTGGAGGGCAGCACCGTGCCGGTGGGGTGGGCGGCATACAGCCGGGCATAGGCGAGCAGGTCGCCGGCCAGTGCCGGCGCCAACCCGCCGAGCAGGTAGCTCCACTTGCCGGGCATGGCGATCGCCGCCGCGCAGCCGCTGTCGCAGACGGACAGGCACGACACCTCCCGCAACACGACCGCCTCGGCATCCGGATGTGCCGCCAGCGCCTCGTGCATCCGCCGGCCCGGCGGGGTCTCGCCCTCGGCCAGCGGCAAGCCGGCGCGGCAGGTGATGCAGACATGCAGGACAGGGGTCATGGGCGAACCGTCTCCGTGGTCAGGCACGGGTGCCCATCGCCACCGCGGCATCGCCCCGGCGGTCGGGCTGCTTGCCGCAACCCGCCAACCCCGATGCACCCCGCCCGGCGTCGCAATGGTGGTCCTGGCGCGAGCATGCGCCAGCGATGGCAGGTCTCCTGGCTCACGGATCAGACGCTGCGTCCGCGGCCTTCCCGGGGTGATCCCAGTGGCAGATGCGGTCGCCGCTTTCCGCTTACAGTTGCGGGGGCAGCCGCGGCGTTGCACCGCGTTCCCTTTTCACCCTCCGCTTGGAGGGACCATCGCCCCCCGTGTATGACCCGCCGCGTGCCAGGTCAAATCACCTTCGTGCTCGGGGGCGCCCGCTCCGGCAAGAGCCGCTATGCGGAGGCATTGATCGCGGCGCATCCCGCCCCCTGGCGCTACGTCGCCACCGGGCAGGCCTTCGACGACGAGATGCGGGTCCGGATCCGCGAGCATCGCGACCGCCGCGATGCGTCGTGGCAGACCGTCGAGGCGCCGCTCGACCTGGCGGGCGCGCTGGATGGCGGCGCACCCGTGCTGGTGGATTGCCTGACGCTGTGGGTGAACAACCTGCTGCTGGCCGGGCGCGAGCCGGACTGGCCCTGCCTGCTGGCCGCGCTGGACGCGCGCCGAGCGCCCAGCGTGCTGGTGTCCAACGAGGTGGGGCTGGGCATCGTGCCCGACAACGCCCTGGCCCGCCGGTTCCGCGACGTGGCGGGCGTGCTGCACGGCCAGGTTGCGGCGCGGGCGGATAGGGTGGTCCTTATGGTGGCAGGCATCCCGGTGATGGTGAAATGATGGACGCGGACGATCGCCACCGCGAGAAGATGGCGCGCCGCAAGGCGGTGCAGGACGCCGAGGTCGCGAGCAAGACCGTGACCGAGAAGGGCCTGCTGATGGTCCATACCGGCCCCGGCAAGGGCAAGACCACCGCCGCCTTCGGATTGGCCTTGCGCATGCTGGGTCGCGGCCGTCCGGTCGGCGTGGTGCAGTTCATCAAGGGCGGCTGGACCACGGGCGAGCGCATGGCATTCGAACGCTTCGGCGACAGGGTGGAATGGCACACCATGGGGGAGGGCTTCACCTGGGAAACGCAGGACCGCGCCCGCGATGTGGCCGCGGCCGAACGTGCCTGGGCTCAGGCGGTCACGATGATGGCGCGGCCAGGCCTGGGGCTGCTGGTGCTGGACGAATTGAACATCGCCTTGCGCTACGACTACCTCGCGCTGGACGCCGTGTTGGCGGTCTTGGCCGCCCGCCCGCCCGCGTTGCACGTGGTGGTCACCGGCCGCAACGCACGGCCGGCCTTGGTCGAGGCAGCCGACCTCGTGACGGAGATGACGGTCGTGAAGCACCATTTCGCGGCCGGGGTGAAGGCGCAGGAAGGGATCGAGTTCTGACCGCCCGTGCGCTGATGATCCAGGGGACGGGATCCAGCGTAGGAAAATCCTTGCTGGTGGCAGGTCTGGCGCGGGCGTTGCATAGGCGGGGCCTGCGGGTGCATCCGTTCAAGCCGCAGAACATGTCCAACAACGCGGCCGTGACCGCCGATGGCGGGGAGATCGGCCGCGCGCAGGCGTTGCAGGCCCGCGCCGCCTGCGTGGCCCCGTCCGTGCACATGAACCCGGTGCTGCTGAAGCCGCAGAGCGAGATTGGCAGCCAGGTCGTGGTGCAGGGCCGCGTCGTCGGCACGGCGCGGACGCGTGACTACCAGGCGATGAAGCCGGGCCTGCTGCCGCACGTGCTGGACAGTTTCGCGCGCATGCGGGTGGAGGCGGATATCGTGCTGGTGGAGGGCGCGGGCAGTGCCTCCGAAATCAACCTGCGGGCCGGCGACATCGCCAATATGGGGTTCGCCCGCGCCGCGGACGTGCCCGTCGTGGTCGTGGGCGACATCGACCGCGGCGGCGTGATCGCCAGTCTCGTCGGCACCCACGCCGTGCTGGCGCCGGCCGACCGCGCCCTGGTCGCCGGCTTCATCGTCAACCGCATGCGCGGCGACCGCTCGCTGTTTGCCGCCGGCATGGATGCGATCGCCGCCCATACCGGGTGGGCCGCGCTCGGGCTGGTGCCGTTCTTTCCGGACGCGCACCGTCTTCCGGCGGAAGACGCGTCCGACCTGGCCGTTGCACGCCGCCCCGGCGCCCCCGTGCGGATCGCCGTGCCGGTGCTGCCCTGGATCAGCAATTTCGACGATCTCGACCCGCTGGCCGCCGAGCCCGGGGTGGACCTGCACCTGGTCCGCCGGGGGGAGCCGCTGCCGGTGTGCGACCTGGTGATCCTGCCGGGTTCGAAGGCGACCATCGCCGACCTCGCGGCCTTGCGGGCGGAGGGCTGGGATATCGACCTGCGCGCCCATCATCGCAGGGGCGGCCGCATCCTGGGCCTGTGTGGAGGCTATCAGATGCTCGGCCGCAGTCTGGCCGACCCGGACGGCGTGGAGGGCGTTCCCGGAACCGTGCCCGGGCTCGGGCTGCTGGCGGTGGATACGGTGCTGGGCGGCGACAAGCGCCTGGTGGCGGTGCAGGGCGAACTCGGCGGCATCCCGTTCGGCGGCTACGAGATGCATGTGGGCCGCACGACAGGGGACGCGCACCCGCTGCTGTCCATGGATGGCCGGCCGGGCGGAGCGACGTCGGCCGACGGCCTGGTCTGCGGGTGCTACGTTCATGGGCTGTTCGCCCACGACGCACAGCGCGCGGCGTGGCTCGCGCGGCTGGGTATCGTGGCCACGCCCCGGAACCACGAGGCAGAGGTGGAGGCCGTCCTCGATCGGCTTGCCGGGCACGTGGAAGCATACGTCGACGTGGCCGCAGTTTTGGCTTTGGCGCGGTAGGGTCCGCGTCTACTACCTGGAGAATACCGGCTTCACCACGTCGCTCAGGGCGATCTACCGCACGACCGGTCTCACGCAGTAGGCAGCTACATCCGGTGTTCCACTGGCGCGACCGTAACCGGTGTGGCGGCCAGGGCGCTGGGCGGCAGGTCGATCCAGGACAGATGCCCCCCCTTGCCCGCACCGGTATCCAGGAAGATCGCCCGCCCGCCGCCGCTGCCGATGCGGACATAGGGCCTGCCATCGGTGCTGCGCCGGTCATGGCCGCAATACACCGTCACGCCGGGTGGGATGCGATCCACCCAACGCAGCACCCGCTCGGGATAGCCATCGGGCTGCATCCGGCCCGTGGTCTGGCCGAACAGGGCGCGGGACAGGGCGGTATCCACCCGGCCCAGCCCGGGCGGCGGGGCGCTGTCCAGCATCGCCGTGTGGAACCCGCCATGGACGAACACCCGCTCCCCGTCCACGATCCAGGCCGGCGCCTGGTCGATCGCCTCCAACGCCCGCGCGCGTAGGCCGGGCGACAATTGCGACAAGGTCTCCGCCAGCGCGGGATCGACCCGGACCGGCTGGCCGCCCAAGGCCCGCCCCAGCTTGCGGTCGTGGTTGCCGAGCACGAACACGCCCCGCCGCTCCTCCACCAGCCGCAACGCCATCTCCAGCGCGCCGGCGCTGTCCGGGCCGCTATCGGTCAGGTCGCCGAGTTGCACCACGAACCGGTCGGTATCCGCCGCGAAGGCGAAGGCGCGGGCATCGCCATGCACGTCGCCGACCACGCGCAGCTCCTGGCCCAGCGGAATGATCATGCCGCCCGCATGGCGCGGAAGGCGGCCAGCGCCCGGTCCCGGCCCTCGTCAAGCGCCACGATCGGCTCGGGATAGCTCTCGCCGAGCGTCACCTTCGCCTGCGCCAGGATTTCGGCCGGGGCTGTCCAAGGCGCGTGGATCCAGCGGTCCGGCAGGGCCGCCAGTTCCGGCACCCAGCGGCGGATATAGCTGCCCTGCGGATCGAACTTGCCGCTTTGCGTGACCGGGTTGAACACCCGGAAGAAAGGCTGGCTGTCCGTCCCGGTTCCAGCCACCCATTGCCAGGATTGCGCATTCACCGCCAGGTCGCCATCGACCAGCGTATCCCAGAACCAACGCTCGCCGTCGACCCAGGACACCAGCAGGTGCTTGACCAGGAACGACCCGGTGATCATGCGCACCCGGTTGTGCATCCAGCCGACATGCCACAATTGCCGCATTCCGGCATCGACGATCGGCACACCGGTGCGCCCGCGCTGCCAGGCCCGCAGGCCATCCGGGTCCTCGCGCCAGCGGAGCTTGCGGAAATCGGCCCGCTGGGACTCCTCGGCCATGGCCGGATGCTGCCACAGCAGGTTGGCGCTGAACTCGTGCCACAGCAATTCGGCCAGGAAGACACGCAGGGCTTCGCCCGAGCCAGCCGCCTGCGCCGCGTGCCAAACCTGCGCGGGGGACAGCTCGCCCCAATGCAGGTGCGGCGACAGCATGGATGTCAGGTCCTCCCCCGGCGTGTTGCGCCCGGTGGGGTAGGTGGCCAGGGCCGTGGCGAGGAACTGCGCCAGGCGGGCCTGCGCAGCGGCCTCACCGGGGCGCCATGTCTGGCGAAATCCCGCCGCCCAATCCGGCTTGATCGGGAGCAGCCCCCAGGCGTCGAGCGGGTCGGACGGGCTGGCAACCCCCTGCACGCGTGCCGGCGCCGGCTGGGGTGGCGGCGGCAGGGTCTTGGCCCGCGCCGCATTGGCGAAGGGGGTGTAGATGCCATACGCGCCGCCGGTCTTCGTGCGGATCGTGCCTGGCTCGTACAAGGTGGCGGCCCGGTGCAGGTGCAGTTCGACCCCAGCGGGCAGCGTCTTGGCCACGGCCGCGTCCTGCGCCCGAGCCCAGGGCTCGACCATCTGCCCGGCATGCACCGCCACCGCGTTGGATGACGCCGCCAACTCCGGGATGATCTGCGCCGCCGATCCCCGGCGCAACACCAACTCGGCCCCCAATTCCTTCAGCCCCTGGGCCAGCGAGGTCAGGCTGCCATGCAGCCACCAGCGATGCGCACCGCCCATGGCCCAATCGCCGGCCGCATCGTCGTCCAGCACGTAGACCGGCAGCACCGGACCCGCTGCCGCCGCGGCGGCCAGCGCCGGGTTGTCCGCCAGGCGCAGATCCTGTCGGAACCAGACCAGCGACACCGGGCCGGCCCGTGCGCTCTCGATTCGCTTCGTATGCTTCATCTATCGCAATGTGTGGTGCCCGGGGCATCCGGGCAATGTTCCAGAACCGGTCAGACCCGGTGCATCGCAGCCGATTGACCCAGCGCGAAGGCGAACAGCCGCTCCCGTCCCAACAGGAAGGCACGGCCGCCACGCGGGAACAGCCCGGCGATCGCCGGGTGCCGCACGTCCAGCCCACCGGTGAACGCGCCGAAGGCCGGCAGCATCAGGCGCTGCGGCCCGGCGACGAAGCAGGGGCGGGTGATGGTCTGCGCCCGCGTGGCGATGCTGGCCTTCGGATGGTGGTGCCCGCAGATCTCCGGCGCGCCGCTGCCGGATTGATGGCGGAACACGATGCCGTCGGCCTCCCACCATTCGGCCGTGGTGCCCGGCATGCCCTCGGGCGGCAGCGGGTCATGGTTGCCCAGCAGCCAGACGAAATCATGCGACGCCGCCATCGCGTGCAGCCGCGCCGCGTCCGCCGGCATCAGCCGTCCGGCGCCACCGCTGTCGTGGAAACTGTCCCCCAGCGCCAGCACGGTCTGCGGCGTGTAGCGGCGGATCAGCAGGGCCAGGCGGTCCAGCGTCGCCCTGGTATCCCACGGGGGCACCAGGTGCCCCCGCATCGCGCAGGCCGACCCCTTCTCCAGGTGCAGGTCCGCCACGGCCAGCAGCCGCCGGTCTGGCCACCACAGCGCACCCGCGGGGTCCAGCATCAGCCTGTGCCCGGCCAGGTGGATCGGCGCCGCGATCACTGCGCCGCGGCCTTGGCCCGGTCCCGCCGCACCATCTTCGTCAGGTTGGCCCGGTGCACCGGATGCACGCGCATCGGCGCCTGCGAGGTCTCCATGGTCCCCGTCGCCTCGGCCACCAGCGCCTCCGTCTCCGCCAGCAGCGCGTCCTCGTCCTCCGTGGTGCGGACGAACTCGCGGCCGATATCCAGCAGCACCGGGATGGCCAGCGGCGACACGCGCGACAGCCGCACGGTGCGCACCTGGCCCTGCACGCGCTGCAGCATCTCCGCCAGCCGCCCGACATCGGTCAGCCCGCGCGCGGCATCGGCGCGGGTGGCGCGCAGCAGGATATGGTCCGGCTGGTGCCGGCGCAGCACGTCGTAGATCAGGTCGGTGTTGACCGTCACCTGCCGCCGGTTGCGGTCGGCGCCGGGCTGGGACCGGTCCACCAGCCCGGCGATCACCGCCACGTTGCGGAACGTGCGCCGCAGCAGCGAGCTTTCCGCCATCCAGGCCTCCAGATCGTCCCCCAGCATGTCCTGCTGGAACAGCTCCGCCATGTCGCCCGGCTCGTTGGCGGACCACACGGCGATCACGTAGTCGGTCGCCACGAAGCCGAGCGGCCCGGTACCCGCCCGCTCCATCCGCCGGGTCAGCAGCATGCCGAGCGTCTGGTGCGCGTTGCGGCCCTCGAAGCAGTAGGCGACGGTGTACCAGCGGCCGTTGCGGGGGAACACCTCCACCATCAGGTCGTCCGGGCCGGGCAGGGTGGAGCGCTGCTGCTGCAGGGCGAGCCAATCCCGCACCTGCTCGGGGAACGCGCCCCAACTCGCCGGGTCATGCAGCATGGCGCGCACGCGGGCAGCCAGGTTGCTGGTCAGCGGGTATTTGCCGCCGGCATAGGCCGGGACCATCGGGTCGCCCCCGCCGCCATTCACGCACTCCACCGTCGTCTCGCGGATGCGCAGGTAGCGCAGCAGACGTCCGGCGAACATGAACGTGTCGCCCGGCGTCATCATGTTGACGAAGCTCTCCTCGATCTCCCCCAGCGAGCCGCCGCGCTGCCCGGCCAGGCGGACCTTCAGCAGCGGCATCTCCACGATGGTGCCGATGTTCATCCGCGCCAGCCGGGCGATCCGCTCGGACCGGATTTCCACCCGGCCTTCCGCGTCCCGGAACAGCTTGCGGTAGCGCTCGTAGGCGGACAGCGCGTAGCCGCCATCCTCGACGAAGCGCAGCACGTCCTCGAACGTCGCGCGCGTCAGCTCCGCGTAGGGGGAGGCCCGGATGACTTCCGCGTACAGGTCGTCGGGCTGGAACGGCGCGGCGGCGGCGGCCAGCAGGATGTGCTGCGCCAGCACGTCCAGCCCGCCCGGCCGCGGCGGGTCGCCATCCAGCTCGCGGGCGGCGACACCCTGCACCGCGGCCTCGCATTCCAGCACCTCGAACCGGTTGGCCGGCACCAGGATGGCACGGCTGGCCACGTCCATGCGGTGGTTGGAGCGTCCCACCCGCTGCAGCAGGCGGGAGACGCCCTTGGGCGCGCCCACCTGGATCACCTGGTCCACGCCGCCCCAGTCGATGCCCAGGTCCAGCGAGGACGTCGCAACCACCGCGCGCAACACGCCGCGCGACATCGCGGCCTCCACCCTGCGTCGCTGGGCGATGTCCAGGCTGCCGTGATGCAGCGCGATCGGCAGCGTCTCCTCGTTCAGCTTCCACAGCGCCTGGAACAGCAATTCGCCCTGCGCCCGGGTGTTGACGAACACGATGGTCATGCCGGCGGCGCGGATGCGGTCCAGGATGACCGCCGCGGAGGCCAGCCCCATGCGCCCGGACCAAGGCACCCGGTCCTCGCTAAGCCGTATTTCCAGCTCCGGCGGCTCGCCCTCCGCCACCTCCACCAGCCGCACCGGGCCGCCGCAGCCGACATAGGCCGCGATCGCATCCTTGTAGGCGACCGTGGCGGACAGCCCGCTGCGCCGCGCTCCGGGCGCCAGCCCCGTCAACCGGGCCAGGCAGAGCGCCAACTGGTCCCCCCGCTTGGTGCCGGCGAGCGCATGGATCTCGTCGATCACGATGCATGCCAGGTCGCGGAAGGTGTCCGGCGCGGCCGTCTGGCTCAGCAGCAGCGCCAGGCTTTCCGGCGTGGTCAGCAGGATATTGGGCGGGTGCTCCTTCTGCCGCGCCCGGCGGCCCTGCGGCGTGTCGCCCGACCGGGTCTCCACCGTGATCGGCAATCCCATCTCGGCGATCGGCGCGGTGAGGTTTCGCGCCACGTCCGTGCCGAGCGCCTTCAGGGGGGAGACGTAGAGCGTGTGGATGCCCGGGCGCGGACGTGCGGCGAGGTCCACCAGGGACGGCAAGAACCCGGCGAGCGTCTTGCCGCCGCCGGTGGGCGCGATCAGCAGCGCCGTCTCTCCCGCCTCGGCCGCGGCCAGCATGGCAAGCTGGTGCGGCCGGGGCGACCAGCCGCGGCGTTCGAACCAGGCGGCAAACCGTTCTGGGAGTGTTCCTGTCACCCCAAACAATTAGGGGAGAACGGCCCGACGCGCCAGCGGGTGTTACCAACCCGTTTGGTGGTCGCCCGGTCCCAGCCCGAGGGCCGACGCGCCTCCGGGCCGCCCCGGAACCCGATCAGCCGCGCTTGACGTTCCAGAACAGCACGAAGCCGTCCAGCACGCCGGTCAGCTCCTTCTTGTAGGCGGTCGGCTGATACAACTGGCCCAGCGGGTAGAACGGGACGTCGTCGAACACGGTCTGCTGGATCTGGCCGCAAATCTGCTTCTGCGTGGCCTCGTCCGGTGCGTCGAACCACTGGGCACGCAGTTCTTCCAGCTTGGACATGGTGGGCCAGCCGAACCAGCCATTGGCGCCGTTGCCGCGGACAGCCAGGTCGCCGGCCGGATTGAAATTGTCCAGCCCGGACCAATAGGTGAAGAAGATGTTCCACCCGCCCTTGTCCGGCGGGTCCTTGCGCACCCGGCGCTGCACAACGGTTCCCCAATCCACCGCCTGGTAGTCGACGTTCACCCCCGCCTTCTTCAGCATGTCGATGCCGACATTGGCGATGGCGTCGATGATCGGGAAGTCCGTGGCGCCCAGCACGGTCACCGGCTCTCCCTTGTAGCCAGACTCCTTCACGGCCTGCCGCACCTTCTCCAAGTCCGGTGTGGCCGCCAGCGCATCCATTCCGACGGAATTCGCCATCGGCGAACTCGGGCAGAACGCGCCCACCGGCGTATGCCACAACGACGTGTCGGTGCCTGCCGCGGCGGTCATGAAGTCGGTTTGCTTGATGCCGCCCAGCAACGCCTTGCGGAACGCCGGGTTGTCGAACGGGGGAAACAGGAAATTGGGCCGCATGTAGCCCAGCGAGCCGGTCGGGTCCTGCACCAGCACGTCCAGCTTGCCGTTGCGCTTCAGCAACGGCAGCAGGTCCCCAGGCGGGTTCTCCCACCAATCCATCTCCCCGTTCTGCATCGCGCTTGCCGCGGTGCCGGAATCCGGGATGACGTTCCATTCCACCCGGTCGAAATGCACCAATTTGGGCCCGGCGGTGAAGGACGGCGTGCCGCTCGCGCGCGGCACGTAGTCGGCAAACCGCTCGTACGCCACGCGGGAGCCCACCACCCGCTCGTTGGCCAGGAAGCGGAACGGGCCGCTGCCAACCATTTCCGTCACCTGGGTGAACGGGTCGGTCTTGGCCAACCGTTCCGGCATGATGACGGGGATGTTGCTGCCGGTCTTGCCCAGGGCGTCCGGCAACAGCGGAAACGGCTTCTTCAGCCGGAACATGACGGTCTTGTCGTCGGGCGCCGACAACTCGTCCGTTGCGGCGAACAGCGCCTGGCCGAACGCATCCCGCTTGCCCCAGCGTTGCAGGCTGGCCACGCAATCCTTCGCCAGCACGGGCGTGCCATCGTGGAACTTCAGCCCGCTGCGGAGGGTGAGCTTCCACACCTTGCCGTCCGCCTCGACGGTGGCACCCTCCACCATCTGCGGCTGCGCCTTGAACTGAGCGTCCTGACCGTACAGCGTGTCGAACACCAGGAAGCCATGGTTCCGGGTGACGTAGGCGGTCGTCCAGATCGGATCGAGCACGGCCAGGTCGGATTGCGGAATGAACTTCAGCACGCGGGAGCCTTGCGCGGCCACGATCGAGGGGGCGGCGAGCGGCAGCAACCCGGCCGTGGCCTTCAGCAGCGTGCGGCGCTTCATCGGCGATCCTTCAATCTTGCAATGCACATGCGCGTACGATGCAAGCTTGGCAGCCGGTCACGGCCGCGGCAAGCGGCGGCTCACACCCACTCGCCGCCACGCATCACGGGCGCATGGCTTCCATCGGCGCTGATTCCGTCGACGTCGATCTCGCCGGAGCCGATCATCCAGTCGATGTGGATCAGGCTGGTGTTGGCACCGCGCCTGGCCAGTTCCGCCTCGCCCGCGGTGGTGCCGCCCTCCAGGCAGGTGCGGTACGCCTGGCCGATGGCGATGTGGCTGGCGGCGTTCTCGTCATACAGCGTGTTGTAGAACAGCAGCCCGCTGGCCGAAATCGGGGAGGAGTTCGGCACCAGCGCGACCTCCCCCAGCCGTCGCGCGCCCTCGTCGGTGTCCAGCACCTTGTGCAGCACCGATTGTCCGGCGTTGGCGGTCGCGTCCACGATGCGCCCGGCCTCGAACCGCACAGCGATGTCCTGGATCAGCGTGCCGCCATAGGAGAGCGGCTTGGTGCTGCGGACCTGCCCGTCGACGTGGGCCAAATGGGGGGTGGTGAACACCTCCTCGCTGGGGATGTTCGGGTTGCAGACGATGCCGTTCTTCGCCCGCTCCGCCCCGCCGAGCCAGAGATGCCCCTCCGACAGGCCGACGCGCAGATCGGTTCCCGGTCCCGTGAAATGCAGCGCGTCGTATCGCCTGGCGTTGAGGTGCGTGGTCCGGGCATGCAGCATCGCGTTGTGTTCGGCCCAGGCGGCGACCGGGTCTGCCCGGTCGATGCGGGACGCGGCGAAGATCGCGTCCCACAGCTTCGCCACCGCCGCGTCCTGCCCCAGCTCGGGGAACATCAGCGCTGCCCAGGCCGGCGTCGCGTAGGACACGATGCTCCAGTTGATGTCGAAGTTGGTGATCAGTTCCAGTGCCGGGCGGTAGGCCACCGAGCGGGCGCGGTTGGCGCGGGACACCTTGTCCGCATCCTGCCCGGCGAGCAGGGCCGGGTTGTCGCCGCCGATTGCCAGCCGTGCGGCGCCGCCGCGGTAGGCTGCCGCCATGCCCTCGAACATCCAGGCCGGTGCGTAGTCGAACGCTGCATCCGGCGCGTGCCGGTAGCGGGCGAGCGTCGCCTGCTCGTCCGACAGCAGGGTGGTGACCAGGCTCGCCCCGGCCTTGTAGGCATGTTCGGTGATGCGGCGGACCAGCGGCACCGCCTCCAGCGGCGCGGTCAGCACGACCTCCTGGCCGGGTTGCAGCCCGAGGCCGACCTGCACGGCCACCTGGCCCAGCAGGTCCAACCGGGCTTCGTGCGAAAGGGAAGGGGGCATGGCGTCCATTCATGTTGTCCCGCGACAGGCTAGCCGATCCGTCACGCCAAGCGAAGTTTCTCCCGGCGTACTCGGTGCGGAACACGCCCGGCGCTGCGGCATGCCAGGTCCTACACGGTGGCGACCGGCGTCGCCGGAGACCCCACCGCACCCGGCAGGCGCAAGGGCGGCGCGGTGAGCAGGAAACGGTTGCGGCCATGGGCGCGCAGCCAGTCCGCCAATTCCGTCAGGTACCACATCTCCCCCAGATAGGCGCCGAGGCGGAACAGGCAGTGCGCGTGCAGCGGCAGGGTGGCGCAGAACTCGGCGGTGCAGGGCCGTGCCGGGGCGGCCTCCACGGCGTAGTTGTCCGCGATCAACGCCACTAGGCCGCTATCGCTCACCCATTGCAGCAGCCGGTCGTCGCGGCCGTCCAATGCCGAGTTGGTCAGGCGCAGGCGCTCCGCATCCGGCTGCTTCTTCATGTCCAGCAGCATCTGGGCGAAGCCGGTCCGCAGGCACACCAGGTCGCCGGGTTCCACCACCACCTTGTCCTGCTCCAGCACGCGCATCAACGCGTCGTACCCGACAATCTCGCCGGAGCGGCCAAAATGCGCCTCCAGGTCGATCATCACGGCCCGGCCCTGCACGCAGGAGACGGCCATGTTCTCGACCCCCAGGCGTTGTGCGCCCTGCGGCCCGTCATACGGAATCTCCTGTCCGTCCCGGTAGATCACCGGGCCGGCAATGTCGCTGCCGGCGCGAAAACCGTTGTAGAACACGTCCTCCGGCCTGCCGTCCCCGTCCACGTCGAACATCTGCCCGACATGCGCCAGCGTGTCCCACTGCGTGGAGTATTGCAGCGTCAGCACGACCTGGTCGTCACAGACAACATCCAATGCCGTCGGATCGTAGCAGCGCAGCGGCAAGGCCATGTTCGCACGGCCCTCGCGCAGGGTCGGCCGCAATTGCGGCGGCTGGCGGCGCGGATTGATCACGCTGCCGCCGGGATAGTCCAGCGGCAGGGACAGGCAGAAACTGCGGCCCTCCCGCACCTCCGCGATGCCCTGCAACACCTTCTCCCGGGTCAGCAGGTTCAGCCGGCCCAGCTCGTCGTCCGGACCCCAGTCGCCCCAGGTCGAACCGGGCGGACGCCGGGTCCAGCGAGCGTTGGATGGTGTTTCCGCGGTCATTGCCGTGCTCCCATACGGGTTTGGCAACCGCTACCGCCTTGCCGCAGCCCTGTCCAACCGGGCATACACGGGTGGTCGGCCGGCCCCTGCCAGGAGGAAACCGTTGCTCCGTACCGCCACCATCATCGCCGTCCTGCTGTTATCCGGATGCAACGGCGCGAACTTGCCCCAGACCGGCCGCCCGCCGACCTATCGCATTCCCTTCGGGTCCGGCAACGCCAATTCCGGGTTCGAGCCGCCCAACGCCCTGCCGCCCTGATCGTCCGCAAGGCCTGGCTACGCGCTGGCGGACAGGATCAGCGGCAGCGTCAGCGCCGCGATAATCGCAAGCTGCGGCGCATCGGCCTCGCCGAACCGGTCGCCGGCGGCGGAGATGCTCAGGCTTGCCATGCAGCGTCCACCCAGCATGACGGGCACGTTCACCATGCCGCCCACGCCCAGGCTGAAGATCAGCGCATGGTCGAAGAAGGTGCGCTCGATGTCGGCGGCGTTGTGGCAGATATACAGTTCGCCCTCGTCGAGGGTCTTCTTGCCCCAATGCGTGTCCTGCTTGCGCTTGCGGCCGCCGAGCGGATAGGCGTCCGGATGGCTGGAATACAGCCGCTCCACTTCGGCGGTTGCGATGAGGTGGTTCAGCGCCGTGAACAGCCGGCGATCGTACAGCCGCACCGTCAACGCGTCGATCGCGGCCCAGGCCGCAGCCGGGTCGGGGCCGGCCGTCAGCCGCATGACATGGGACACGTCGTCTATCGTGATGTCAGGCACGGGTGATCTCCTCATTAGGTCTGGCATAAGCCCTCCCCCTCCGGGCGGACCCTTCAGGTCCGCCCGGAAGGAGAGGGAGACAGGCGTGCAGGGCGCAGCACCGGGTGGTCCAACGGCTCGGGGATCAACCCGCGCGTGCGGTAGCGCAGCACCACCAGCAGCGAGGCGGTGACCAGGAATTGCTGGAGCGCCGCGCCCTGCACGGGGCCCAGCCCGGGGATCAGCGGCGTGACGAAGCGCGTGCCCTCCAGGAACACCACGATCAGCACCCCGCCCAAGACCGCCCCGCGATTATTCCCAACACCGCCGGAGAGCAACGCCATCTTGATGTAAAGCGTCAGCAGCGGCACGAAGATGTCCGGCACGATGAATGAGGTGTAGTGCGCATACAGCGCCCCGGCCAGGCCCAGTGCCGTGCAGCCAATGGCGAACGCCAGCACCTTGAACGCCAGCACCGGCTTGCCGGCCACCGCCGCCACCTGGTCGTCGTCGCGGATCGCCCGCAACACGCGGCCGAACGGCGAATAGCTCAGCCGCTGCACGATGACGTAGGTGACCAGCACGACCGCGGCGACCAATGCCAGGTAGGCGAGGTTGAACCCGGACGGGGACAGCAGGCTGCGCCACGGCCCGGGGATGCCGGACATGCCGTCCGTCCCGTTGGTCAGCCAGGTCTCGTTGCTGGCGGCCACCCGCAGCGATTCCGCGAAGCCCAGCGTAACGATGGCCAGGTAGTCGCCCCGCAGCCGCGCCGTCAGCAACGCCACCAACGCCCCGGCCACGCCCCCGGCGAGCCCGCCCGCCACTATCCCGACGCCGATCGCCACGCCCAGTTTGGTGGTCAACAGGGCGGAGGTGTAGGCGCCCACCGCGAAAAAGCCGACCAGGCCCAGATTGACCAGGCCGGCCATGCCCCACATCACGTTCAGCCCCAGCGCCATCAACGCGTATAGCCCGGCGGTGACGCCAAGGGCGACGATGTAGTTCTGCATGGCCTAATAGGCCCGCTGGCCCAGCAGCCCGGACGGCCGCAGGATCAGCACCGCGACGATGGCCAGGAAGCCGACCACGCTGCGGTAGTTGGGGGTCAGCACCAGCAGGCAAAGCTCCTCCCCTACCGAAACGGTCAGCGCCCCCAGCACGGCGCCGGAGATGCTGCCCAGCCCGCCCACCACCGCCGCGGCGAACACCGACAGCATCACGCGAAATCCCGTCAGCGGGTCGATGGTGGTGTCCAGCCCGATCAGCATGCCGCCCAGCCCGGCCAATCCCATGCCGACGAAGGAGACGATGCGGGCGACCCGCACCGCGTCCACCCCCTTGATGCGCGCCAGGGAGGGATTGTCGGCGACGGCGCGCATCGCCTTGCCGGCGCGCGTGAAGCCGAGGAAGGCGAACACCGCGGCCATCACGACAAGGGAGATCGCCATGTTCTCCACCTGCTGCGGCCCGACATGCAGCCCGGCGAACCGCCAGTCGCGGGCGATCGGCAGGTCGTATTCCCGCAGGTCGTTGCCGAAGACCATGCGCAGCAGGTTCTCCAGCGCAATGGTCAGCGCGATCGAGCCGATGGCCGTGGTGACGAACCCGGCCGCGCGGAACGGCCGCAGCACGAACTCGTCGCTAGCCACCCCCACCAGCCCGGCGGCGAGGAATGCCAGGCCCAGCGACGGCACGATGGACAGCCCTAAGACGACGTTGCCGATCCAGCCCGCGAACGCCCCCACCGTCGCATGCGAGGCGAGCGCGAAATTGGGAAAGCGCAACACTGCGTAGATCGCCGTCAGCCCGATGGCGGGAACCGCCAGGATCGTCCCGGCCATCAGCCCGTTGATCACCAGCTGCGTGACATCGGCGAGCAATCAGGCGACCTTCACGAAGGTCAACCCGCCGTTCTTCACTACCAGGTAGCGGAACTTGCAGTCCTGGATGTCGCCGATGTCGGTGAAGTCGCAGGGGCCGCTGGCGCCCTCGTAATTGACCTCGCCGCCTTTTGCCAGCACGGCCAGCCCGTCCACCGCGCTGTAGACCTTGGTGCCGTCGCCCTGGGAGACCCGGCGCACCGTGTCGCGGATCGCTGTTCCCGTGGCGGCCTTCGCCCGCGCGATCGACAGCCCGACCAGGCTCATCCAATCCACCGCCTGCGTCTGGTACGAATCAGGGTTTGCGTCGCCCAGCAGCTTGATGGCGCCGGCATAGGCCGGCGAGTCGATGTCGGCCGAGGGCTGCACGGTGTAGGTTCCCTCCGTCACCTCCTTCGGCAGCGCCTCCACCGACTTGGCGGTCAGCGCGTAGGATTGGGTGAAGCGGCCGCCTTCGTAGCCGGCGCGGAACAGGTCCCGCAGCAGCACCGTCACGTCGGGGGTGTAGCCGTTCAGGTAGATCATGTCCGGCTTGCCGCGCAGGATCTGGTCCACCTCGGAGCGATAGCTGGTCTTGTCCTTCTCGTAGATCAGCGCGCCGACCATTTCGGAGCCATGCTGCGCCAGCACCTCCTTCACCCGGTCCTGCGTCGGCTGGGCGAAGGGTGACTGGATGGACATCATGGCCACCCGCTTGGCCCCGGTCGCGGCCATGAACTCGGCATGCTTGGCCCCTTGCAGGTAGTTGTTGGGCTGCGTCCGGATCAGGTAGCCCTGGTGTGGCAACCTGGTGATGTTGTCCGCACCCGAGGTCGTGGTCAGGAAGGTCTTGCTCTCCCAGCAGACCGGCGCCACCGCGGTCGTCACGGCGGAGGCCCAGGTGCCCATGATCACCGGGACCTTGTCCACGTCGACCAGCTTGCGCGCCGCACGCACCGCCGCTTCCGGGTTGGTCTGGTCGTCTTCGACCACGAAGCCGACCTTGCGGCCCAGCAGCCCACCCGCGCTGTTGATTTGTTCGCCCACGGCCTGGATCGCCTTCAGCATGCGCGGCCCGTCATAGCCGCCCGCCCCTGTCAGCGGCGTCAGCACGCCCAGGCTCAAGGGCGGCTCCTGCGCGCGTAGGACATGCGGCGCGGCCAGGGCTGCGACAGACCCGGCCAGGACGGCGCGCCGGGTGGGAACAAGCCTGTTCGTGTTTTCGCTCATGTCGTTCTCCTATCATCCACCGAGGAATATCCGCCTGATCTCCGGGTCCGCGGCAAGCGTGCTCGCGACCCCCGTCGCACCCGTTCGTCCATCGACCAGCACGTAGGCGCGATCGGCGATCGCCAGCGCCTCGTTGGCATTCTGCTCCACCAGCGCCACGGCGAGGCCGCCCTGGTTGAGCGACCGGATCTGCCCGAACAGCTCCTGCGCCGCCTTGGGCGACAGCCCGGCGGAGGGTTCGTCCAGCAGCAGCAGCACCGGCGCCACCATCAGCGCCATGCCCATCGCCAGCAATTGCCGCTCCCCGCCCGATAGCGTGCGGGCCGCCTGGCGGCGCTTGCGGCCGAGCACGGGGAAACGCTGCATCGCCTGCTCCATCCGGCGCGGCACCTGTTTCGGGTCGACATAGCCGCCCATCTCCAGGTTCTCGCGCACCGTCATGGTCGGGAACACGTTCTGCTCCTGCGGCACATAGGCGATGCCGCGGCGCGCCAGCTCCGGCGGCGGCAGCCCCGCCACCGGGCGGCCCTGCAACAGGATCGACCCGGCGGACGGCGCCAGCAGCCCGGCGACCGACTTCAACAGAGTGGACTTGCCGGCGCCGTTCGGCCCGATGATGCAGACGATCTCGCCGGGCTGCACGGCGAAATCCAGGCCCTTCAGGATGTGGTCCGCCGCGGAATAGCCGGCGACCAGGCCCGACACCGTCAGGAGACCCAACGCTTGCCCCCCATATAGGCGTCCTGCACTGCGCCATCGGCCGCGACCGCGTCGAAGCCGCCTTCGGTCAGCCGCCGCCCCTCCGCCATGACGATGACGTGGTCGCAGAGCCGGGCGATCATGTCCATCTGGTGCTCGATCAGCACCAGCGTGATCCCGCCGGCGACGATCTCCCGCAGCCGTTCGCCGATCTCCCGCGACAGGCTCGGGTTCACGCCGGCCAGCGGCTCGTCCAGCAGGATGAGCTTGGGCTCGGTCATCAGCGCGCGGCCGATTTCCAGCAGCTTCTTCTGGCCGCCGGACAAAGCGGCCGCCGGGTTGTCCAGCACGTGGCCCAGGCGCAGGCGCTGGGCGATCGCCTCCGCCCGTTCTTGCAGGCTTGCCTCCCGCGACAGCATCGCCCGCGTACGGAGCAGGGCGGCCAGCACGGATTCACCCGGTTGCGCGGCGCCATACAGCAGCAGGTTCTCGCGCACCGTCAGCCTGGGGCAGCCGCGCGCGATCTGGAAGGTCCGGACCAGCCCGCTCCGGGTGATCCGGTCCGCGCGCCAGCCCGTGATATCCACGCCGTCGAACAGGATGCGCCCGCTGCTGGGAGGCACCACGCCCGAAAGGCAATTGAACAGGGTGGTCTTGCCTGCGCCGTTCGGGCCGATCAGCCCGGTGATCCGGCCCGCGGCGATGCTCAGGTCGACCCCATTGAGCGCGTGCACGCCGTAGAAGTGGCGTGTCACGCCGCGGACCTCCAGCAATGCCATCCCGACCCTCCATCCGCCGAACCCCTGTCGCCGGGCATCCAGCGGCGACGGGGAAAAGCAGCATCCATGCCAGCGGTTGCATCGCCGTCGACGCCGGCTTCGTCAGGCAGCCTTCAGGTACTCGGCCCGATCCAGGAAGCTGCGCACGCCCTCGAGAAACTTCGCGCGGAAATCCTGCGCGATCACCGACAGCGGACGTTCGATCGAATGCACCAGCGCCGTGCCGATGCTAAGCGCGGGTTCGAGTTCGCGGAGCACCACGTTGCGGCCGATGAACTCGCTGGCGCTGAACGGGTCGACGATCGCGACCCCCATGCCCTCGGACACGAGCACGCAGGCGATCGAGCACAGGTGCGTTTCGATCACGTGGCGGCAGCGAACCGCTTGCAGGGCGGATTGGATCGGGTGCAATCCCTCCGTGAAACGCTTCAGCAGGATCAGGTATTCGTCATGCAGGTCGGTGGCCTGTATGGAGCCCTTGGCCGCTAGCCGGTGGCCATGCGGCAGGGCGACCACGGCGTGATCGTCCAGCGGCGCCACTGCCAGCACGTCGCGCCGGAACGGCAGGTCCACGATGCCGATGTCGTAGTGCCCGTCGATCACACGTTCCCTGATCGCCGAGGATGGCAGGCTGTCGACCAGCATCTTGAGCTGGGGCCGCTGACGCGAAAACCCTGCAACCATGCGGGGAAGGTATGCGGCCATGGCGGGGAGGCCGGCGATCCGGAGCGTTCCGCCGCGTCCCACCCGCAGATCGTCGGCAAAATCGCGGATCTGCTTGAGACCGATGAAGGCGCGTTCGACTTCGGCAAGCAGCGCCTGGGCTTCGGCCGTCGGCACGACCAGGTTCCCGCGGCGAAGGAACAGGCTAAGTCCGAGTTCCTGTTCCAGGTCACGCACCAGCCGACTGACGGCAGGCTGGGTGACGTGGATGGAAGCAGCCGCCGCCGTCATCGCCCCGGTCAGCATCACAGCCCTGAACGCTTCGATCTGCCGGCTTTGGATCATGCTTCAGTATAACATGGGTGTATTCTTGCCAGCAAATCTGAAGCGGAATCCGCCTCCCGCCCAGCGCACTTGTTAATGCGTAGGAACGCCAACCAAAATCCGGCTCGCCGCCTTGTCTCACACTTGGTTATCGGTCGCCGAGGGCCAGGATGCGAAGCGCCGGGAAGACGTTCTGGAGCGGCGACGCGGACCCTCACCGCTCCGGCCGGCCGAGCGGTCTAGCGCGGCCTTGATCATGGATCGTATCCCGCGCGGCGGCGTCAATAGTGCATCGACCTGCCGCCGCCTGTCATGGCGGAGGAGGTCGAGCCGCCACTCGTTCCCTGCGGTGCGTAGGTGAAGCCTTGCGGCAGTCCTTCTGACGGTGATCCGGCTGGCGCGGCGGCGGCCGTCTCGCCGGGGCCGCGCAGCAGGTCGCATTGCCACCGCCAACCCGCCGGCCGGGCGGTCAACTGACCGCCGCGATCATACCCGCAACTGCAGCCGCCTTGGCTGACCTGGCCGTCCAGCGCGGCGGTGCAGCGAGGCAGCATCGGCTGGGTCGCAGCGGCGAAGCCGGTGAGGCAAAGGGCCGTGACGATAGCGGCGGAAACTCTCATTCCCGGACTGTGGCCGGCGTGGGTTAGCCAATGATGAACGGCCGGCCCTCACGCCTTTCGCAGCCCGAGGAAGCGGGCCGCCCATGCGGCGTAGTCATCGCCCCGGGTGACATCCCGTATCAGCCTGGCTGCCGCCAATCCGCCGATCTCGTCCGGCGGCACGCCCTCGCGCAAGGCCTTCAGCGTATCGTGGATCGCGCGGATCGAAGCAGCGAAGGGCTGGTGGCCCTGGAGGCTGATGCGGATTCCGGCGGCGGCCAAGGCCGTGCGGTCGCCCAGCGCGGCTGGGGCGCTGCCCAGGATGATCGGCAGCCGGGTCGCGTCGGCCAACGCCGTTATCTGCGCAGCCTCGGTCACGCCGGTGAAGAACAATGCATCCGGGCCGAGCGCGGCGTAGGCCCGGGCGCGTGCCACCGCATCGTCCAGGCCTGCTACGGACACCGCGCTCGTGCGGGCGATGATGGCCAGCGCCGCATCGTCGCGGGCGGCCAGGGCGGCGGCGATCTTGCCGACGCCTTCCTCGACCGGCAGCAGGGTCGGCGTTGCGGCGCCGAACGGCGTGGGAAGCTCGGTGTCCTCGATGGTCAGCGCCGCGACGCCGGCCGCCTCCAGCTCCTGCACGGTGCGCATGACGTTGAGCGCGTTGCCATAGCCGTGATCCGCGTCCACCAGCAGCGGCAGTTCGGCCGCCCGGCAGATGCGCCTTGCCTGCCCGGCAAACTCCGTCAGCGTCAACACGACGATATCGGGCGCACCCAGCACGGCCAGCGAGGCGACCGACCCGGCGAACATCGCCACCTCGAAGCCCAACGATGCGGCGATGCGGGCGGATATGGCGTCATGCACCGAACCCGGATGGAAGCAGTCCTCGCCCGCCAGGATGTCGCGGAAGCGGAGCCGCATCCGGTGCGCCTTGTCGAATGCCATGTGGGCGATCCTCGTCGTTGGTCATCCACTATGATGGCGCCAGCCCGCGGCAGGGAAGCGGCTCGCCCTGCCGGCCAGGACGGCGCATGATGCCGCCTCGCCGCTTGGACGATAAAAGGTGTCGATCATGGCTGATTTCGATCCCGCTACTACCGCGCTGGTGCTGATAGACCTGCAGGCCGGCATCGTCGGCATGACCCTGGCGCCACGGTCCGGCGGAGACGTCGCGGCCATGGGCCAGAGTTTGGCCGCGCGGTTCCGCGCCGTGGGAGCGCCCGTCGTGCTGGTCAGGGTCGCGTGGGCGGCGGACTATGCCGATGCTCCGGGCGGGGCCGTGGACCAGGCGGGGCCGCGGCCGCCGGGCGGCCTGCCGGCGGCATGGAGCACATTGGTGGACGGCCTCGCCCAGCCGACCGACATCCTCGTCACGAAGCGGCAATGGGGTGCCTTCACGGGCACCGAGTTGGATTTGCAGCTCCGCCGCCGTGGCATCAAGACGGTCGTGATCGGCGGCATTGCCACCAATTTCGGCGTCGAGTCCACGGTCCGCCACGCGTGGGAACTGGGCTACGACGTCGTCGTCGTGGAGGATGCCTGTGCCACCGTGTCAGCCGAACTTCACGAGGTGGCAATCCGCTTCATCTTCCCGCGGATCGCCCGTGTCGTGGCCAGCAGTGCCGTGACGTTCCCGGCCCGCGCTGGGCGAGCGGTGGGCGCCTAGAACTCCTCCCATTCCTCCGGATCGGCGGCCGGCATCCGCTTGGCCGCTCCGCCGCGGCTGGCTTTCAGCACCGCGGCTTTCGCTGGCCGCGCCGGGGCGGGGCGGGGCGGCGGCGTCACGTTGGCGCCAGATGCGCCTGTGCCGGCCGCCTGGCCAAGCTGGAACCGGCCGGTCAATTGCATCAGCGCTTCGGTCTCCTGGGCCAGCGAGTGGCTTGCCGCGGTGCTCTGCTCGACCATGGCGGCGTTCTGCTGCGTCACCTGGTCCATTTGGTTGATGGCGGTGTTCACCTCCGCCAAGCCGGATGCCTGTTCATGGGCGCTTGCCGCGATATCGGTGACCACGCCGTCGATCTCGCCGACCTGTGCCACGATCCGCTCCAGCGAGCGGCCCGTTTCCGCCACCAACTCCACCCCGCGATCCACCTGCTGGGAGGAGGTGGAGATCAGCGCCTTGATCTCCCGCGCCGATTCGGCGCTACGCTGGGCGAGCGCGCGGACCTCGCTCGCCACCACGGCGAAGCCGCGGCCGGCATCCCCGGCGCGCGCCGCCTCCACGCCGGCGTTCAGGGCCAGCAGGTTGGTCTGGAAGGCGATCTCGTCGATGACGCCGATGATCTGACCGATCTGCCGTGCCGAGGTCTCGATCGCGCTCATCGCGGCCACGGCGTCGCGGACCACCTTGCCCGAATGCTCGGCATCCGCCTTGGCGGTCGACACCACGTCGCGGGCCTTTTCCGCGCCCTCGGCGGTCTTGCGCACGGTGGCGGTGATCTCGTCCAGCGCTGCCGCGGTCTCCTCCAGGCTGGCGGCCTGTTGCTCCGTCCGGCGGGACAGATCGTCCGCGGCCTGGGTGATCTCGGAGGTGCCGGAGCGGATCGTCGCGGTGTTGACGGCGATCATGCCCATCGCCGTCTGCAACTGCGCAGTCGCGTCGTTGAAATCTTCCCGCAACTGCTCGTAATCGGGCGCGAAGGCCTGTAGCAGCCGCACCGTCAGGTCGCCGCCCGAGAGCTGCGCCAGGCCGCCAGCCACCGCGTCGGCCATGGACCTCTGCGACGCCGCCGCAGCCTCCCGATCCTCCTCATGCCGCACGCGCTGGTCTTCGGCGGTCCGTCGCTGTTCGACTGCCTCGGCGGCAAGGCGGGTTTTCTCGATCGCGGCGGTCCTGAACACCTGCACGGTGTCCGCCATGGCGCGGATCTCTGCCAGTGAACCGCCGGTCGGGACAATGCCCTCCATGTTGCCCGCCGCCAGGTCCCGCATCGCAGTCGAAAGGGCCTGCGTCGGGCGGGTGATCGAGCGGATGACCAGGGTCGCCGCGACCAGCATCAGGGCCAGCGCGCCGAGTGCGACGCCGCCCAGCTTGATGGCCAGCGCGTTGAACGATGCATCCAGGTCATCCAGGTACACGCCCGTCCCGATGATCCAGTGCCAGGGCTCGTAGTAGCGGTACACACCCAGCTTCAGCGCAGCGTCCGTCTGGCCAGCATGGGGATAGTAGTATTCGACTTCCGCAAGGCCGTCGCGGATCGCCCGCGGCATGACGTCCGGGATCCAGCCGAACCCCTTGCTGTCGACCTGCTTCATGAAGTCCATGCCCACGATCTTGCCATTGGGATGGCCAACCACGATGCCCTTCGTATCGAGTATGAAATAGTAGTCGCCTTTGCCATGAAGCATCGAGACGACCTGCGCCAATGCCGCGGCTTGCGCGGCTTGCTCGGTCAGCTTGCCGGCTGCGACGGTCGCCCGATCCGTGTCGATCAGCTTGGCGAGCGCCTCGCTTTCTGTCGTGAGTTGCCGCACGCGTTCTGCCCGCATGGCCTGCCATTGCGATTGCAGGGCGAACCCCATCAAGGCCAGCAAGCCTAATCCGAACAGCGCAGTCAGCGCATAAAGGCGGAAAGACAGTTGCGAGAACGCGAAGGATCGGCGCACTGGATGCCCCCGGATTATCAGCCAACCCGAACATGGCGGTGAAAAGTAAAGATCTTCTTGCCCACTTCAGCTCACGCCGACCGGCTGGACACGCGACGCGCCGACGGCTAGGCGCTTGCCTCCCATCGCTGGAGAGCCTGGATGTTTCGTTTGGATGGCAAGACCGCGCTGGTCACCGGGGCGTCCGGCGGCATCGGCGCCGCCATCGCGCGCAGCCTGCACGGCCAGGGCGCCCGAGTCGTGCTGTCCGGCACCCGGCTGGCGGCGCTCGATGCCGTGGCGGCGGAGCTGGGGCAGGGGGCCCATGTCTGCGCGGCCGACCTGCGGGACCCGGCGGCGCCCGACGCGCTGGTCGCCGCTGCGGAGCAGGCTGCCGGCCCGCTCGACATCCTGGTGAACAATGCCGGCTTCACCCGCGACATGCTTGCCCTCCGCATGAAGGACGAGGATTGGCAATCCGTGCTGGACGTGGATTTGACCGCACCGTTCCGGCTCACCCGCGCGGCCCTGAAGGGCATGCTGCGTCGCCGGGCCGGACGGGTCATCGCGATCGCCAGCATCGTCGGCAGCACCGGCAACCCGGGCCAGGCGAATTACGCCGCGGCGAAGGCCGGGCTGCTGGGCATGAGCAAATCCCTGGCGCAGGAGGTCGGCGCCCGCGGCATCACGGTGAACGTCGTGGCCCCCGGCTTCATCCAGACCGCGATGACCGACAAGCTGAACGACGAGCAGAAGCGGCGGCTGACCGATGCGATCCCGCTGGGACGGATGGGCCAGCCCGGCGACGTGGCGGCGGCCGTCGCCTACCTGGCGTCGGACGAGGCGGCGTGGGTGACGGGCGCCACGCTGCACGTCAATGGCGGCATGGCCATGCTGTAGTCCGGACGCACCACGCCTTCCAACGCCGCGGCGATCCTGGCCGCCACGCCGGCCCAGTCGCTGGGGCGCTCCTGCCGGAACAGGCGCATGCAGGAATACCAGGGCGTATCGGACCGTTCCAGCATCCAGCGCCAGTCCGGTGCATGGGGCAGCATGACCCAGGTCGGAATGCCCAGCGCTCCCGCCAGATGCGCGACGGCGGTGTCCACCGTGATGACCAGGTCCATTGCCTCGACCGCGGCCGCCGTCTCCCGCCAATCCGTCAGGCGGGGGGACAGGTCGGTCACGCCGGGCATGTCCCCCACGTCCTGGGACCGGCCGCCGACTTGCAGGCTGACCAGGCTGCCCCGTCCGGTAGCCAGGATCGGGGCGAGGTCCGGAACGGACATCGACCGGCGGGCGTCATTGGAATGCAGCGGGTTCCCGGCCCATGCCAGCCCCACCCGCAACCCGGCCGGCAGGATGCTGTCCCACTCCGCCACACGCGTGGCGTCCGCCCGGAGGTAGGCGCCAGGGCAGGGCACGGTGTCGAGCGTGGTGCCGAATAGGCGCGGCAGGCTCATCTGGTCCACCCACACGTCGTAGGCCGGCCGCCGGCCGTGGGCGCAGGCCCGCTCCACGCCGGGCATGGCGGCCAGCAACGGGATCAACGAGGTGGCGCACTCCACGACGACGCGGGCGCCGCGTCGTGCCAGCATCGGCAGATAGCGGGCGAATTGGATGGTGTCGCCAAGGCCCTGCTCCGCCAGGACCAGGATGGTGCGGCCGTTGAGCGGCCCTCCCTCCCATTGCGGGCCAGGTGCGCTGCCGAAGCTGGCCGGGAAGCGGCGCTTGCGCCACTCGTACTTTTCCCATCCGGCCTTCATGTCGCCGCTCAGCAGCAGGGCGACCCCCTGGTTCCAATGTGCGGCGGCAAGATCAGGGCTGAGGGCGATGGCGGCGGCGTTGCAGGCGACCGCCTCCGCCACCCGGCCCATGCCCGCCAGCAAGTGCCCCAGGCTGGCATGCGCCTCCGCCAAGCCGGGCTGCAAGGCGATGGCGTGGCGCACATGGTGCTCCGCACGGTCGGCCTCGGCCAGATCGGCATGGGCGTTGCCCAGGTTGAGGTGCGTCTCGGCATCCAGCGGGTTGGCGGCGATGGCCTGCCTGAAGGCTGCGACGGCGTCCGCTGGACGGCCCAGCGCGTTGAGCGCCGTGCCGCGCAACGTTTGCGCCGCGGCCAGCATCCGTTCGCCGGCGAGCGGGGCCAGCGTTTCCAGCGCCTCGTCCGGCAGGCCGGCGGCAAGCTGGGCGCGTGCCAGCGCCACGCGTCCGTCCCGGTGGGCCGGGCGAAGCGCGAGCGCGCGGGAGAGACAGGCCACGGCCTCGCCCGTCCGGTGCTGCGCGAGGGCGCATTGCCCGAGCAGGAACAGGGCATTGGGCTGGTCGGGCTCCGCCGCGAGCACGGCGTGCAGCAGGGCTTCCGCGTCCTCGTGCCGCCCGGCGCGGTGATGCGCGATTGCGCGGAGCAAGGTCTCGATCGGGTCCGACATAGCGGAACGGTGGCGAAGCGAGGTTAACGGCGCGTGAAGGGGGCCGGTCCGTCTGTCGCAGGTGGGGCCGCGGTGTGACGCCAGATCGTGACCCGGCCCGCCCCGTGCGTCCGGTCCGCCAGCCGGTCGCCGCAATCCGGCGCCTGGTCCCGTCCGGTTTCCGCCACCAGTAAGGCGCCGGGCGCCAGCCATCCCGCCGCCGCGAGCGACCGGATCGCTTGCGGCAGCACATCCGCGCCGTATGGCGGGTCGAGGAACACCAATCCGCAGGGTCGTCCCGGCGGGGGCCGCAGCACGTCCGCGGCGATCACCTGGGCCACGGCCGTGCGGCAGCCGGCGACGTTGGCGCGCAGCGCGTCCAGCGCCTCGCGATCCCGCTCGATGAAGACCGCGGAGGCCGCACCGCGGGACAACGCCTCCAGCCCCAGCGCCCCCGTCCCGGCGAAGGCGTCCAGCACGGCCACGCCGTCCAACCGGCCGCCCCATGGCGCGTGCAGGAGCATGTCGAACAGGGCCTGGCGCAGCCGCTCCGCCGTCGGGCGGGTCGCCAGGCCGGCCGGCGCGCGCAGCGTGCGACCGCGCCATGTCCCGGCGACGATCCTCAGGGATCGCCAGCCGGGTCTTTGATGCGGACTGGCGTCGCCTTCGGCAGGTCGGGCAATTGCTCCCGCAGCACCTTGCCGGTGATCTCGTCCACCTCGCCACGTGCCAGGTTGCCCAGTTGGAACGGGCCGTAGGCGACCCGGATCAGCCGCGTCACCTGCAGGCCCAGATGGGTCATCACCCGCCGGACCTCGCGGTTGCGCCCCTCGCGAAGGCTGACGCTGAGCCAGGTGTTGCTGAGCGCGCGCGAGTCCACCGCGGCCTCGATGGCGCCGTAGCGCACCCCCTCCACCGTGACGCCGTCGGACAGCGCGGCCAGCGCGCGTTCCGGCACCACGCCGTGGACGCGCACGCGGTAGCGCCGGGCCCATCCGTTGGACGGCAGCTCCAGTTGCCGTGCCAGGCCGCCATCGTTGGTAAGCAGCAGCAGCCCCTCGCTGTTCAGGTCCAGCCGGCCGATGCTTACCACCCGGGGCAGGTGATCCGGCAGCCGCTCGAACACGGTGGGGCGGCCCTCCGGATCGCGATGCGTGGTCACCAACCCCTCCGGCTTGTGGTAGCGCCACAGCCTGGCCCGGTCCGGCGCATCCACGACGCGGTTGTTCACCTGCACGATGTCGCCCGGGCCGATGAACGTCGCGGGATGGGTCACCGGGGCGCCGTTCAATCGCACGCGGCCCTCGGACAACAGCTTCTCCGCGTCCCTGCGGCTGGCGACCCCGGCACGGGCCAGCCATTTCGCGATACGCTCGCCCCGTTCCGCGGCTGCCGGCCCGCTCACGACGCGGCGGCGATGAACGCGGCGAAGATCCTGGCATCGCCCGGGTCGATCAGGAATTCCGGATGCCATTGCAGCCCCAGGCAGAAGCGGTAGCGGCCATCCTCCACCCCCTCCACCACACCGTCCGGCGCCACCGCGTTGACGGTGGCATCCGGCCCCGGGGTCGCGACCGCCTGGTGGTGGGCGGAGTTCACCTGCATCGTCGCGGACCCTACGATCCGGTGCAGCAGGGTTCCCGGCATGACGGCCACGGCATGACCGGGCTCGTCGCGCGGGTTCGGCTGCTCATGCTCCAGCGCGTCGGCGACCGAGTCGGGGATGTGCTGGATCAGCGTGCCGCCCAGCGCCACGGCCAGGAGCTGCTCGCCGCCGCAAATCCCCAGCACCGGCATGTCGCGGGCGAGCGCACCCTGCACCAGCGCCAGTTCCGCCGCCGTCCTACGGTCCTTCAGCGTCACGGTCGGGTGGACGTCGATGGCGCCATACAGCGCCGGCGACACGTCGAACGCGCCGCCGGTCACCACCAGCCCGTCCAGCCGGTCCAACATAGCGGCGGCGAGGGAGGGATCGTGCGGCAGCGCCACGGGCAGGCCGCCGGAGGATGCAATCGCGTCCGTGTAGTTGGCGCGCAGGGCATACCAGGGAAAGCGCGACCAGCCGCCGGGCGGCTCGGCATCCAGGGTCACGCCGATCAAGGGGCGGGTCATGGCCGTCCCTAGACCCGGCGGCACCGTGCGGGCAAGACGCGCGGCATGGACGCGATGGCGATTGCCCTGGAAGAGGCCGGGATGGCGGCCGCCCGGGGCGAGGTGCCGGTGGGCGCCGCCCTGCTGGCGGAAGACGGGACGTTGCTGGCCCGCGGCGGCAACCAGGTGGAATCGGGGCACGACGCCAGCGCCCATGCCGAGTTGCTGGTGATGCGCGAGGCGGCGCAGCGCCTCGGCACGTCCCGTCTGCTGCGCTGCACGCTGGCGGTCACGCTGGAGCCTTGCCCGATGTGCGCCGCAGCCGCCGTCCACTTCCGCCTCGGACGATTAGTCTTCGGTGCGTACGATCCAAAAGGCGGCGGGGTGGAGCATGGCCCGCGCATCTTCGCCTCCCCGGCTTGCCTGCATCGCCCCGACATCATCGGCGGCGTGCGGGAGAGCGACTCAGCCGCGCTGCTGCGCCGGTTCTTCGCAGAACGGCGCTGACGCGGGCGGCGTCACCGCCGGACCAGGCGGTCGTCGGTTTGCACCGGCGGCGCAACCTCGTCGCCGACGGTGTGCGCGATGGTGGGAACGGCCACGTCGTAGGCAGGCTCCGAGGTCGCCAGGGCGGCGGTCGGGACGGTGTGGCTGCGGGACAGGATGCCCTCCACCAGCGCCAGTTCCGACTCGTCCGCCCGCACCATCACCAATTGCTGCCCGCGCTGCAGCCTGGACGCCGCGTCGAGCCCTTGCTTGTTCCTCGACGCCTGCTTGCCGATCGCGCCGATGACGGCCCCGACGATCCCGAAGATCACGGCGAAGAGGATGCAGGGCAGCACCCAGCCCGTCGCGACCAGCGACTCGGCGTACGGGATGGTGATGGCGCCGACGCCATCCAGGGCGCCGATGCCGCCGCCGATCGCGGCCCCGAGGGTGGCGCCCGTCATGACCGGGTTCTGCGCGGAGCTCGTGGCGACGTCACGTGGCAGCCTGCCATCCGCCTCGCTGTCGATCAGGCTGACATTGGCGGGCGAAATGCCGGATGACGTCAGATCGGCCACCACCTGCACCGCCTCGGCGTAGCTGGGATAGAACCGATCGACCGTTCGCTGCACCATCGCGACGTTTGCCCCTCTGTTTGTCGCCGTCCGCCGACCGGCCTACGATCGGCAGACGTTCGGATATACTAAGGAGTTCCGCATGCCCGTCCATAATCGCATCGCCGATTTCGCCGCGGACATGACGGCCTGGCGCCGCGACATACACACGCACCCCGAACTGGCGTTCGGCGAGCATCGCACCAGCGACCTGGTGGCCGACAAGCTCGCGTCATGGGGCATCGAGGTCACGCGCGGCATTGCCGGCACCGGCCTGGTGGGCACGTTGCGCAACGGCGCCTCGCCCCACGCCATCGGCATCCGGGCCGACATGGACGCGTTGCCGATGCCGGAAGCCAACGAGTTCGCCCATCGGTCCCAGGCGCCGAACGTCATGCACGCCTGCGGCCATGACGGGCACACCACCATGCTGCTGGGCGCCGCGCGCTACCTGGCCGAGACGCGGAATTTCGACGGGACCGTGCACTTCATCTTCCAGCCCGCCGAGGAGAATGGCGGCGGCGGCGAGGTGATGGTGAAGGAGGGGCTGTTCGACCGCTTCCCCTGCGACATGGTGTTCGGCGCGCATAACGACACCACCATCCCGATCGGGCAGATGACCGCGGTGCCCGGCGCCGTTTGCGCCAACACGGACGATTTCTACATCCGCGTGAAAGGCCGCGGCGGCCATGCGGCGCGGCCCTACCGCGCGATCGATCCGGTGGTGGTCGGCGCGCAGATCGTGCTCGGCCTGCAGACCCTGGTCGCGCGCCGGGTGGACGCGCTGGACAGCGCCGTGTTGTCCACCTGCCAGTTCCACGCCGGCAGCGCCACCAACGTCATTCCGGACGAGGCCCTGCTGAGCGGCACCGTCCGCACGCTGAAGCTGGAGACGCGCGACGCCATGGAGCGGATGATGCGCGACCTGGTGCAGGGCATCGCGGCTGCCAACGGCGCCGAGGCGGAGTTCACCTTCGAGCGCGGCTACCCTTCCGTGGTCAACGACCCGGCGGCCGTGGAGCGTGCCGCCAGGGCCGGCGCCAAGCTGCTGGGCGCCGACAGGATCATCCACGAGCGCCCGCCCGGCATGGGCGGCGAGGATTTCGCCTATATGGCGCAGAAGGTGCCCGGCTGCTTCGTGCGGATCGGCCAGGCCGATGGCGAGAAGGGGACCAGGCCGGTGCACACCGTGCAGTACGACTTCAACGACGACATCCTACCGATCGGGGCGTCGTTCTGGGCCACGCTGGTCGAGCAGGAGCTGGCGCGCCATGACTGAGATCGGCACCGGCCAGACCGGCCTGCGGACCGAGCGCGACTCGATGGGCGCCATCGACGTGCCCGCCGAGCATTATTGGGGTGCGCAGACGCAGCGCAGCCTGCAGCATTTCTCCATCGGCGACGACATCATGCCGATCGGCATCCCGCATGCCTATGGCTACGTGAAGAAAGCGGCGGCGCTGGTGAACCTCGCGGCCGGGCGCATGCCGGCGGAGCGGGCCAAGGCGATCTGCGACGCTGCCGACGAGGTGGTCGCCGGCAAGCTGGACGACGAGTTCCCGCTCTATGTCTGGCAGACCGGCAGCGGCACCCAGTCGAACATGAACGCCAACGAGGTGATGGCGAACCGCGCCACCCAACTGATGGGCATCGCGCTCGGCGGCAAGGGCCGGGTGCATCCGAACGACGACCTCAACATGGGCCAGTCCTCCAACGACACCTTTCCCACCGCCATGCACGTGGCGGCGGTGCTGGAGCTGGAGACCCGGCTGCTGCCGTCCCTGCGCGCGCTGCACACCGCCATCGCCGCCAAGAGCGCGGAATGGGCCGACGTGGTGAAGATCGGCCGCACCCACCTCCAGGACGCGGTGCCGTTGACCGTAGGCCAGGAATGGGGCGGCTGGGCGGCCCAGCTCGCCTTCGCCATCCGCGGCGTGGAGCAGTCCCGCGCCGCGCTGTACGAACTGGCCGCCGGGGGCACCGCGGTCGGCACCGGGCTGAACGCCCCGCCGGGCTTCGCCGAGGCGATCGCGGCCAAGCTGGCGGAGTTGACGGGGCACCCCTTCGTCACCGCGCCGAACAAGTTCATGGCGCTGGGCGGCCTGGACGCGATGGTCGCGGCCATGGCGGCGTTGCGCGGCGTGGCGATCGTCCTGCTGAAGGTGGCCAACGACGTGCGCTGGCTGGGCTCGGGACCGCGCTGCGGCCTGGGTGAGCTCGTGCTGCCCGAGAACGAACCCGGCTCCTCCATCATGCCCGGCAAGGTGAACCCGACGCAGTGCGAGGCGATGGTGATGATCTGCACCCAGGTGATCGGTGAGGACGCGGCGGTGGCGTTCGCCGGGGCGCAGGGGCAGTTGCAGCTCAACGTCATGCGGCCGATCGTGATCAACAACTTCCTGCACAGCGCCCGCATCCTGGCGGACGGCGCCGGCACGTTCCGCCGCTACACGATCGAGGGCACGGAACTGAACCGCACCCGCATCGCCGAGCTGCTGGACCGCTCGCTGATGCTGGTCACCGCGTTGGCGCCCACCGTGGGCTACGACACGGCGGCGCACATCGCCCACGAGGCGCACGTGCACGGCACGACGCTGCGCGAGGCGGCACTCGCCTCGGGCGCGATCGACGCCGAGACCTTCGACCGCGTGGTGGACGCCCGCGCGATGGTCTGACCGGGCTCCAACCAAAAACCCTCTCCCGCTGGGTGAGGGTATGGTCAACGCCCCGCACCGTCCTGCGTGACGAACCTCGCCCCGACCCTCTCGGACGGAGAGGGAGAAGGATCGCGTGATGAGCTTCACCTTTCTCCATGCCGCCGACCTGCATCTGGATTCGCCGCTGCGTGGCCTGGAGGCGGATGCGCCGGCGGACCGCATCCGCACCGCGACGCGACAGGCCCTGGTCAACCTCGTCGACCTGGCACTTGCCGAGCAGGTCGCCTTCGTCCTCCTGGCAGGCGACCTGTACGACGGTGACTGGGAGGATTGGCCGACCGGGCATTTTCTCGTCGGCCAGCTCGGACGCCTGACGCGCGCCGGCATTCCCGTCTATGCCATCAGCGGCAACCACGACGCGCAGAGCGTGCTCACCCGGCGGCTGCCTTGGCCCGAAGGCGCCACGCTGTTCGACACGGCGGCCGCGCACAGCGTGCCGGTGCCGGGGCTGGATGTGGTGATCCACGGCCAGGGCTTCGCGCAGCGCGCGGTCACGCACAACCTGGCGCGCGACTATCCCATGCCGGTGACGGGGAAGCTCAATATCGGCCTGTTGCACACCGCCTGCGGCCTGCACGAGGACGATTACGCCCCATGCAGCGTCGAGCAGCTTGCCGGGCACGGCTACGACTATTGGGCGCTCGGCCACGTCCATGCCCGCGGTGAACTGAACCGCCATCCGAACTGGGTGGTGTTTCCCGGCAACCTCCAGGGCCGACACATCAACGAGGAAGGGCCGAAAGGCGCCACGCTGGTGCGGGTGTCCGGCAGCCGCATGACGCTGGAGCATCGCACGCTGGACGTCGTGCGGTGGGCGCGGGTCCCGGTCGAGCTGGGCGGCGCCGATGACCTGGAGGCGGTCGGCGCGCGGGTCCGCGCTGCCTTGCTGGCGGCCGTCGACGCGGCGGAAGGCCGGCTGCTCGCCGCGCGGGTAGCGTTGCACGGGGCCACGCCCCATCACGCGGGCCTGGCCCAGGACCCGGAAGCCACCCGGGAGATGGTCCGGGCCGAGCTGTCCGGCGTGGGTCTCGGCAGCCAGGTGTGGCTCGAGAGGGTGGAGATCGCCACTCGGCCGACCCACGACCTCGACACCTGGCGGGCCGGGTCGGACGCGGCGGCGACCCTGCTCCGTGCCGTGGAAGCGGCCCCGGCGCCTGCCGTGGCGGCGGCGGCGCAGGCCTATGCCCGGCATATGCTGGGCCGGGCCGCCCGGCTGCGCGACGCGCTTGGCGCAAACCATCCGGCGGTCCGCGCCGCTGGCGGCGAGTTGCCGCCGGAGCTTCTGGAACGCGCCCGCCACCTCCTGCTCGCCCGCCTGGTGGAAGGCTGAGCGTGCGTCTGCGGCGGCTCGGCCTGGAATGCTACGGTAACTTCGCGTCGCTCGACCTGACGTTGGATGTCGAGCCTGGCCGCATCAACTTGGTGGTCGCGCCGAACGGGGCCGGCAAATCCGTCTTGCGTCAGGCAATGGCCGAATTGTTGTTCGGCATCCACCCGCAGACGCAGATGGGGTTCCAGTTCGACTACAACCGGATGCGGTTGCGGGCGGAGTGTCTGGCGCCGGACGGCACGGCGACCGGCTTCGTGCGCCGAAAGGGCCGCGCCAATACCCTGATGGACGCCGCCGGGCTGCCTGCGGATGCGTCGCTGAGCAGCCTGCTGCCCCGCGAGAGCGAGCGGAAGCGGCTGGAGCGGCTGTTCGTGCTGGACTCCGCGCAGCTGCGCGCCGGCGGCCGGTCCCTGTTGCAGACCGACGGCGACCTCGCGGACGCCTTGCTGTCGGGCGCCGGCGACCTCGGCTCCGCACGGGCATTGGCTGCGGACCTGGCGCGCCGGCGGGATGCCGCCGCGCCCGAACGCAAGAGTGCCCGCGCGCCGTTCTATGAAGCCTGCGAGGCCTGGGGCAACGCCGGCACCCTGCTGGCGGAAACGATGGTCCGTCCTCCGGCCGTGGCGGAACAGCAAGGCCTGCGGGAGACGGCGCGACAGGACCTGGACGCCGCCCATACCAGGGATGGCGAGGCCGGCATGGTCCGTGCCCGCCTGGCGCGGGTGCGCAGCACGCGTCGGCACTTCCAGGCGCTGGATGCGGCGGCCGACTGGCTGGCAGCCCATGCGGACGCGCCGTTGCTGGCCCGGGGCGTGGGGCCGGCCCTCGCAACGGCGCGGGAGGCTGCGGACGCGGCCGCCTCGGCCGCCGAAAGCGCCAAGACACGGCATGAGGGACTGGCCGCCCAGTTGGCAGACGTGGGCGTCGACGACGCCGTGCTGGCCGAGGCCGTGGCGATCACGGCGCTGACGGCCGACCAGGCGCGCAGCGAGCAGTCGCTGGCGGACATTCCCAAGCGCGAGGGCGAACTGGCGGAGGCGCAGGCGGCCATCGGCCGTTTGCTGCGGGAGTTGTCCAGCCCTCGCGATCCCGCGGAGGCCGCGGCCGAACTGCGGGCCGCGGCCGACATCGCAGCGGCGCGCACGCTCATCGCCGAAGCCAACGATGTCGTCGCCGAGCGCCGCGCCGCCGCGGAGGCGGCCGAACGGCTCCGGTCCGCTTTGGCAGAGGCGACCGACGACCTCGCCGCCCTGCCGCCCGCCGCTGCGACGGAGGCGTTGCGCGCCGCCTATGACGAGGCCGTGACCGACGGTGACGCAACGCGCCTGGCGGACCAGGCGCAGAAGGCGCAAGCCGACGCCCAGGCCCGGATGACCGCCGCGTTGGCCCTCGTCCCCGGATGGCAGGGGGAGACGGCTGACTTGGAACGGAGCCCGCTGCCAGCGGGCCAGACGCTCGCCAGGCTGGATCAGGCGCTGGCGCAGGCAAGGACGGTTGCGGCTGCCGCGACGGAGCGGCAGGGCGAAGTCGCTAAGGCGGTGGTCGCGGCCCACGACCGGCTTGCGGCGCTGACGGCGGCACGGACGCTGCCGGATGCGACGGCGGTGGCGGCGGCCCGTGCGCATCGCGACCGCGGCTGGAGCCTGGTCTACGCCCGGCTGCTCGGCCAACCGGCGCCGGAGGCGGACGCCGCCTATGCGCCCGGCCTGCCGCTGCCATTGGCGTTCGAGCGGGCCATCGCCGCCGCCGACGAGTTGGCGGACCGGCGTGCCGACGAGATGGAGCGGCTGGCAGCCGCCGCGGAACTGCGAACCACCATCGCCAACGGCGAGGCTGCACTGGCGACAACGACGAAGCTTTGCGCTGCCGCCGCCATCGCGGCCACAGCAGCGACGGTCGAGTGGGCGGCGGCCATCGCACCGATGCGGCTGCCAGCGGATGCGGGCCTCGCCGAGGCGCAGGCCGTGCTCGACGCACGGGCCGCCGTCGTTGCGTCCGCCGCTGAGCTGCGGATGGCCGAGACGGCGTTGGCCCGGCTGACCGAGCGCCAGGCCGGGTTGGCGGGAGCCCTGGCGGCGGCATTGGACGCGCCGCCCGACACGCTCCCACGCCTGACCGCCGTGGCGCGTCACAGGCTGGCCGAGGCGGAGCGTGCCGCCGGGCAGCGCCAGGGCCTGACGCGCACGCTCGCCGGCACGCGCCGCGCCCTGGCCAAGGCCGAGCCGGCGCTGGAACAGGCGTCGGCGGCGTTGGCGGCGTGGGCGGTGCAGTGGCAGGCAGTGTCGCACCGGCTCGGCCGCCCCGCCGGCGAGGCGCCGGGCGTTACCAGCGCCGTGCTGGACCGTCTCGTCGCGTTGCCATCCCACGTCGCTGCGGCCGAGACGCTGCGGAACCGGCTGGCAGAGATGCGGGACCAGCTGGCCGGGTTCGCCGGGCGTTGCGCCGAACTGGCCGCGCGGTTGCACGAACCGGCGGGGCCACCTGCCAGCACGGTGCACCGGCTGGCCGCCCGGCTCACGGCCGCCATCGCGGCGCGTACGACCCGCGACACGCTCGCGGCGCAGGCCGAGGCTGCGCTTGTCCAGCGGCACGAAGCCGCGCGGCGGTCGGACGCGGCAGCCGGCACGTTGGCGGCGGCGATCGCCGCGGCGGGCGCCGAGACGTTGGCCGGGGCGCAATCGCGGGTGGCACTGGCGGCCGAGCGGAGCATGCACGAGGACGACCGGGTCGCCGCCCTGCTGCGCCTGCGGGAGGATGGCGAGGGCCTGGATCTGGACACGTTGCGGGCGGAGGCGGACGCCACCCCCGTGGAGGCCATGGCCGAACAGATGCGCCTGGCGGAGGCTGAATCGGAAGCGGCGCGGATCGCCTCGCAAGACGCCGCCGCCCGCATCGAGCGGGCGGAGGGTGAGTTGCGCAAGCTGTCTGCCGGGCAGGACGCGGCCCGCGCCGCCGCGGACCGGCATGCCGCCGCCGCACGGCTGTCCCGCGTGCTGGATGACGCGATGGTGCAACATCTTGCGGCGTCCATGCTGGAGCACGCCTTGCAACAGGTCGAAGCGGGCAGCGCCACCAACCGCCTGCTGCTCCAGATCGGACGGACCTTCTCGCGGCTGACCGGCGGGGTCTACGACCGGCTTTCCCCCGCGGACGAGGATGGCGAAAGCAAGGAGCATGGCCGCCTGATCGCCCACGAGGCCGGAGGCGCCGATAAGCACATCGCCCGGCTGTCGGAGGGCACGCGCGATCAGCTCTACCTCGCCCTGCGGCTGGTCGCCGTGGAGGAGCACGTGCGGACAGCACCTGCCCTGCCATTCGTCGCCGACGACATCCTGCAGACCTTCGACGATGCGCGCGCTCGCGCGGCAATAGACGCGCTGCTCGAACTGAGCCGGCACGTGCAGGTCATCGTCCTGACGCACCACCCGCACCTGCTGGACGTGGCGGCGGGGCTGCCGGTGCACGTCCAGCGCTTGTGACGCGGGCTACATCGTCAGCGACGGCGCCAATCCCTCCGGCAACGGGCAGACGTACGGCGTGTGCGCCAGCCGCTTGCCGTGGTCCGCCTTGGCCTGCGCCAGCAGCGCCGGGTCGCGCAGCACGTCCGCGGCGGTGGCCGCCATGACCTTGGCGACGTGCACCATGCCCTTGTGGGCGGCCGGGGTCTTGCCTTGCGCGGTCATTTGCCAGGAATGGCCCGGCGTGCCGATCGCGTAGGTGGCGCCGCGTGCCTGCACCGTCGGCACCGCCCAGGACACGTCGCCCACATCGGTGGACCCCACCATCTTCGCCCCGCGCGCCTCCAGCGGCACGATCAGGTCGCAGAGCGGCGCGTCGGTCACCGGGATGCCGAAGCGGCTATGGGCGGACACGATGTCCTCCCGCGACACCGTCGCCTGGATCTGCGCGGCGAAGGCGCGGTCCGCCGCGTCGAACTCCGGCGCGCCCAGCCGTTCGAAGTTGCGGAACATCGCCTGTTCCAGCGGCGAGTTCGGCAGCAGGTTGGACATGGCGCTCACCACGGACGAGGTGACGGACGTCTCCGTCATCAGCGCCGCGCCGTCGGCGACTTGCTTCACCCGGTCCACCAGGCTCCACAGCGCGGGCAGCTCCGCCGCGCGCACCAGGTAGCGCACCTTCGCCCTCGCCTGCACGACGTTCGGGGCGATGCCGCCGCTGTCGAGATGGGCGTAGTGGATGCGCGCGTCGCTCGGCATGTGCTCGCGCATGTAGTTCACGCCGACATTCATCAGCTCCACCGCATCCAGGGCGGAGCGGCCGAGATGCGGTGCGGCGGCGGCATGGGAGGCGCGGCCGGCGAAGGCGAAGTCGATCAGCAGGATCGCCAGCGAATCGGCGACGTTCACCCCGGAAAACGGCGCGGGATGCCAGGAGATGGCGGCGTCCACGTCGGCGAACGCGCCGTCGCGCACCATGAACGTCTTGGCCGCGCCGCCTTCCTCCGCCGGGCAGCCATAGTAGCGCACGCGGCCGGGGATGCCCTGTGCCGCCAGCCAATCCTTCACCGCCGCGGCCGCCAGCATCGCGCCGGAGCCGAGCAGGTTGTGGCCGCAGGCATGCCCGGCGCCGTTGCCCGGCAGCGGGCGGTGCTCGGCCACGCCGGCCTCCTGGCTCAGCTCGGGCAGGGCGTCGAACTCGCCCAGGATGGCGATCACCGGGCCGCCTTCGCCCGCCTCGGCCATGATCGCCGTGGGGATGCCGGCGAGCCCGGTGGTGACGCGGAAACCCTCCGCCTGCAACGCCGCGACGTGCTCGGCGGAGGAACGGTGTTCCTGGTAGTTCAGCTCCGGCATGCCCCAGATCCGGTCGCTCAGGCCGATATAGGCGTCCTGCTTCGCGTCCACCCGGCGCCAGATGTCGTCGCTGTTCTGCATCGTCCCACTCCGCTGTCGGGCGAGGCTAATCCCGGGGCGCGGCTTCTGTCACCCGAGCAGGCCCAGCCGCTCGAACAGGTTGATCAGCACCAGGTTGACGTTGAACTTGAACTCGTCGGTGTCGCGCACCGTCCGCATGACCTTCGCCACGGGCCACAGCTCGAACCCGGTCACCTCGCCGTCCACCGGATGGGGCACGAAGCTCTCGGGCAGGGTGAGGTCGTAGCAATGCAGCCGGTCGCGGCGCAGGCCCTCGGGCCGCTCCATCGTGTAGCTGATGACATGCCGGTGCACGGCCTGCGCCGCCAGCTCCGGTGGCAGCCCGGCTTCCTCGCCGGCTTCCTTCACCAGGGTTTCGGCCGGGTCCAGGCCGGCCGGGACACCGCCGCCGACGATGTGGTCCAGCTTGCCGGGGTCGAGCTTCTTGTCCAAGGCACGGCGGCCGATCCAGATGTGCAGCCCGTCATCGCGCGCGACCAGCCCGTTCAGGTGCACGCCCACCGCCTCGATGCCGAGCAGGGGCAGGCTGCCGCGATCCACCGTCCCGAGCACCGGGCCGTCCGCACGGCAGCGCACGTCGAACAGTTCGTCGCGGAAGCGGCACAGCCCGGCCTCGACCAGGCTGGCGCTGATATTCGGCAGGTCGGCCGGTGCGGCATCCGTCCCGACCAGCGCCGCCACATGCGGCAGCACCCAGCCGACCGCCACGCCCGCCAGGTGGAACGGCACCCGCCCCCCGGGCAGGCGGCCATTGTTGCAGGCCAGGACGTGCCGCTGGAAGGCCGGGGGGAGGGGCATGCGGCGGGTGTACTCCGTTCGGCGAGGGCGGTCACGCGGGATGCCTTTGCAGGCGAAGCCGGCGCTGCCACATGGACGTCATGTCACGCCGATCCTTGAACCTGCCCGGCCGCACGCGGTCCACCCTGGCGACCGTGCGGTCCCTGCTGCCGTACCTGTGGCCGCGGGGCGACCGGAGCGCGCATGTGCGCGTGATGCTGGCCGGGCTCTGCCTGGTGTTGGCCAAGGTCGCCACCGTCTACATTCCGCTGGTCTACAGCCGCGCGGTCGACGCGTTGTCGCCGGCGCACCACCCGGCCACGGTGCCGCTCGCCCTCATCCTCGGCTACGGCCTGCTCCGCGTCGCCTCGGCCAGCTTCGGCGAGTTGCGCGACGCGGTGTTCGCCGCCGTGCAGCAGCGCACCACGCGGCGGGTGGCGCTCGACACCTTCCGTCACCTGCACGGCCTGTCCCTGCGGTTCCATCTGGACCGGCAGACCGGCGGCGTGTCCCGCGCCATGGAGCGTGGCGTGGCCGGCATCCAGCAGGTGCTGCGCCTCGCGGTGTTCAACCTGCTGCCGACGCTGTTCGAGGTCCTGCTCGTCACCGGGACCATCTGGTACCTGTTCGACTGGCGCTATGCCGCCGTCACCTTCGGCGCGGTCGTCAGCTATATCGGCTTCACCGTCGCCTTCACCACCTGGCGGGTCAAATACCGCCGGCAGATGAACGAGGTGGACAGCGAGGCCAACACCAAGGCGCTCGACAGCCTGCTGAACTACGAGACGGTGAAATATTTCGGCAACGAGGCGCACGAGGCCAGCCGCTACGACAGCGCGCTCGCCCGTTACGAAACGGCGGCCGTGCGCACCCAGGTCACGCTGAACCTGCTCAACATCGGACAGGCGGCGATCATCGCCGGGGGTTTGGCGCTGATCATGCTGATGGCCGCCAACGGGGTCGTCGCCGGCACCATGACGGTCGGCAAGTTCGTGCTGGTCAACACCTACCTGATGCAGCTGTATCAGCCGCTGAACTTCCTCGGCTTCGTCTACGCCTCCATCAAGCAGGGGGTGGTCGACATGGAGCAGATGTTCCAGTTGCTGTCGGTCGACCAGGAGGTGGCGGACCGTCCGGGCGCGGCCTCGCTGCCGCCGCCGGCGCACGGCGCCCTGGCGGCCAGCACGCTGGTGTTCGACGACGTGCGGTTCGGGTACCGTGCCGATCGGGAAATCCTGCATGGCGTCAGCTTCAGCGTCGCTCCGGGCGCCAAGCTGGCCATCGTGGGGCCGACCGGTGCGGGCAAGAGCACCATCAGCCGCCTGCTGTTCCGGTTCTACGACGCGACCGGCGGCCGGGTGCTGATCGACGGTCAGGACATCCGCGGCCTGACGCAGGCGAGCCTGCGCGCCGCGATCGGCGTGGTGCCGCAGGACACGGTGCTGTTCAACGACACCATCCGCTACAACATCGCCTATGGCCGGGTCGGCGCGACGCAGGCGGAGGTGGAGCAGGCGGCCCGGCAGGCCCAGGTGCACGACTTCGTGCAGCGCCTGCCTGACGGCTACGACACCCGGGTGGGCGAGCGCGGGCTGAAGCTCTCCGGGGGCGAGAAGCAGCGGGTGGCGATCGCCCGCACCATCCTGAAGAACCCGCGCATCCTGGTCCTGGACGAGGCGACCAGCGCGCTGGACACCCGGACCGAGGTGGAGATCGGCACCGCCCTGCGCAATGCGGCAGCCGACCGCACCACCGTCGTGATCGCCCATCGGCTTTCGACCGTGGTGGATGCGGACGAGATCATCGTGTTGTCCGACGGCGGCGTGGCGGAGCGCGGCACCCATGCGTCGTTGCTGGCCGCCGCCGGATTGTATGCCGGAATGTGGCAGTTGCAGGCGCAGGAGGCCGAGGTCGAGTTTGAGGCCGAGGCGCTCGGCGATCCCCTTTCCGTCGCCGGGCAGGCCATACGGGTTTAAATTTGATGGGTTTACCGCCATTTGTCGCTGCGAAGGAGAGCAGAATGACACTCGCACCCGATGACGGCGCGCCTGCCGACCTGAGCCATGCCGGCGCCATCGTCGACAAGGCCATCGAATACATGATCGGGCAGAACATCAGCTCGCTGTCGATCGCCTCCGCCCTGCTCGGCGGCTCGCTGGGTCTGCTCACCCGCTCCCTGTCCGACGAGGCGGTGGTGCAGATCCTGTCCAATGCCATGCGCAGCGTTCAATCGGGCGAGTTGGGCGGCATGAAGGATGAGGAACCCGCCCGGAACTAGCCGCCGGCAGTCGCGCCAGCGGCCCGGCCGCGGGGAGGCATCCTACAATCCAGGATCATCCGGCGCCGTGACGGGTACCGGGCGGGGAGCGGCCGCTCGTTGCTGGGCCTTCCGGCGCCGCAGGTTGTCGCGCAAGGCCGCCGCCTCCCGCTCCCGCCGGGCCGCCAGTTCCGCTTCCCCGCGCTTGCTCGACGCCGGAGCGGCCTCGTCCGTCATGGCAACTCGCGCAGCAGCGCCTCGCGCGTGTCGGTGGGCAGCGTTCCCAGCGCGCGACGCAAGGCATGCATCTGGCGCCGAGCGTCGTAAAGCTGGTCCAGCAGGGACAGCACGGTCGGCAAAGCCTCCTCGCCCAGGTCGAGTTCGTCGCGGAGTTCGACGATCAACCGCACCCGGGCGACGTCGATGTCGTGGAACAGCCAGCTTCCGGCGTTCGGCTCCGGCCGCACCCACGACAGCTCGACCCAGCGGCTCACATCGTCCAGCCGCAACCCCGCGATGCATTGCGGCAGCATCTCGAACGTGATCACGGCGCCTCCGTCATTCCCTCGCGCGGATCGACCTCTTTGGCTGGCTCCCATTTCCGCAGGAACGCGTCCAGCGCGTCATCGGCATCCGGCACCACCAGCTTCAGCGTCACCAACTGGTCGCCGGCGGCGCGGTTGTCCAAGGCCGGCACGCCGCGCCCCCGCAGCCGCAGCACCTTGCCCGTGTCCGACCGGGCCGGGATCGTCATCGTCACCGATCCCGTCACCGTGGGGATGGTGACGCGGCCACCCAGCACCGCCTCCTTCAACGTCACCGGAAGATCCAGGTGGACGTCGTTGCCGTCGCGCCGGAACACCGGGTGCGGCTTGATCGTGACCGTGATCAGCGCGTCCCCGGCCGGGCCGCCATTGGCGCCTTCGCCGCCCTGTCCGCGCAGCCGCAGCGTCTGACCGTCTTCCATGCCCGGCGGTACGCGCACGTCCAGGGTGCGCCCGTCCGGCAGGCTCAAGCGCTGCTGGATCCCCGCCACGGCGTCGACGAAGTCCACCGCAAGCGTGTAGCTCGCATCCCGGCCCTTCGCCGGCCGGGTGCCGCGGTCGAAGGATTGCGAGAACAGGTCGGCGAAGATGTCGCCCATCCCCGCGTCCTGGCCGGCGCCATAGCGCATCCCCGCGCCCCTGTCGGCGTAGGAGCGATAGCCGGCCCGCTCCGGGCGCGGATCGCCGGCCGCGTCGATCTCCCCGCGGTCGAACCGGGCGCGCTTTTCGGCGTCGGACAGCAGGTCGTTGGCTGCGGACACCGCCTTGAAGGTGTCCTCCGCCGCCTTGTTGCCGGGGTTGAGGTCCGGGTGGTGCTTCTTGGCCAGCCTGCGGTAGGCGCGGCGGATATCGTCCGCCGACGCGTCCTTGGCGACGCCCAGGGTCTGGTATGGATCGGTCATTCGGGTCCGCGCATCATGCCCGGCAGAGATGGTCCGGAACGGCGACCGGATCAACCGTCGCGGTCAGCCGGTCTGGCAGGTCGGGCACCAGTACAGCCGGCGGCCGCCCATGTCCTCGGCTTGCACCGGGTTGCCGCAGATGCGGCAGGGCTCGCCCGCGCGATGGGCGACGTAGCTGCGGGCGTCGGCGCGCATCCGGCGCCCCACGACCTGTTTGCCGAGCGGCCGGTCCTTGGGCCGGGTCGTGATGATGGCGCCATCCCGCACGCCGTCGCGCAGCAGCGCCCGCGTGTCGCGCCACAGCGCGTCCCACTGCGCCCGCGTCAGGTCGCGGCCGGGCTTGTGCGGGTCCATGCGGGCGCGGAACAGCAGCTCCGCGCGGTAGATGTTGCCGATGCCGGCGACCACCTCCTGCCGCATCAGCAGCAACCCGATGGCCATGCGGGAGGCATGGATCACCTGCCACGCCTTGCCGGGCCGGCCATCCGGCCGTAGCGGGTCGGGGCCGAGCCTGTCCGTCGCCTCCCGCTTGCCGTCCGCGGACAACAGCTCGCACGCCGTGGGGCCGCTGAGATCGGCGATTTGCGGGCCGGCCGCCAGGCGCAGGCGGACGGCACCGCGTGGGGCCGGGGCGCCATCCTCGTCGGGTGCCACGCCCCGGCTCCGACGCCCGATCCCCTCCAGCCCGGCGCCGGCGAAGCGCCAATTGCCATAGAGGCCCAGGTGCACCCGCAGCCAGACCGGACCGGCGAAGCAGAGGAACATCTGCTTGCCCCAGGCCTCGGCATGATCCAGCGTCAGGCCGTCCAGCGTTGCGGCGCCCTCGGCGAAGCGGCCTTGCGGACTGCTGGCGCGGATCGGCTTGCCGACGAACGCCGCGGTGAAGGCGTTCGCCAGGCGGTGGACGGTATGACCTTCAGGCGAGACACGGTTCCTGTCTGTTGCTTGCGGTCATGCGGATGTGGCCCTTGCCTGACCTTCTCCCAGGGGATGAGGGCTTTCAGATCACCTTGCGATCCCGCAGGTCCGCGATCGAGGCCGGGTCGTAGCCCAACTCTCCCAGCACGGCATCGGTATGCTCGCCCAACCCGGCCGTGGCGGTTTCCAGCTTGGCCGGCGTGCGGCTGAGCTTGATGGCCTGGCCCACGATCTGCACCTCGCCCAGCGTCGGATGCGTCACCGCCTGCGCCATGCCGAGATGCTTCACCTGTGGGTCGGCGAACACCTCATCCATCGCGTAGATCGGCCCGCACGGCACCTCCGCCGCCTCCAGCCGCTCCACCCATGCCGCCGAGGAGTTGGTGCGGGTCACTGCGGCGATCCGCTCGTTCAGCAGGGCGCGGTTGGCGGAACGGGCTTCGCCGGTCTTGAAACGGGCGTCCTCCACCAGCTCGGGGAAGCCGAACTCGCGGCACAGGCGGCGGAACATGGTGTCGCCGGAGGCCGCGATATTGATGTGCCCGTCAGCGGTCGGGAACACGCCGGTGGGGATGCTGGTCGGGTGATCGTTGCCCGCCTGCTGCGGCACGTCGCCCTCCATCAGATAGCGCGCGGCCTGGAAATCCATCATGGCGATCATAGCGCCGAGCAGGTTGCTCTGTACCCACTGGCCCTCGCCCGACACCTCCCGTTCCAGCAGCGCCGTCATGATGCCCTGGGCAGCGAACAGCCCGGCGGTCAGGTCCGCTACGGGGATACCCGCCCGCACCGGGCCATGCCCCGGCAGCCCGGTCACCGACATCAGGCCGCCCATGCCCTGCGCGATCTGGTCGAAGCCGGGACGCATGCGGTACGGACCGTCCTCGCCGAAGCCGGAGATGCTGGCATACACCAGGCGCGGGTTGACCGCCCGCATCGCCTCGTAGCCGATGCCGAGCCGGTCCTTCACGTCCGGGCGGAAATTCTCCACCAGCACATCCGACTGCGCCACCAGCCTGCGCAGGATCTCCAGCCCTTCCGGCGCCTTCAGGTCCAGGGTGATGCAGCGCTTGTTGCGGTGCAGGTTCTGGAAGTCCGGGCCGAGCCGGGCGCCCCCCAAGCCGCCATCGCCGGCGGCGGCCTCCACCTTGATCACCTGCGCGCCGAAATCCGCGAATTGCCGCACGCAGGTCGGCCCCGCCCGCACGCGCGTCAGGTCGAGGATGCGGAAACGGGAGAGCGCGCCGGTGGTCATGCTTCGGACTTCCTGGTCTTGTCGGTGCGATCACCCTAGAAGCGGCCGACCATGAGCGACAATATCTACAGCGTGATCCGCGAGCGCGTGCTGGAAGCCTTGCACGCCGCCATCCCAGACCTGCCGCCCGCCTTGGCCGCGCGCGTGGAGGTGACGCCCACCCGCGACCCGGCGCATGGCGACATGGCCACTAACGCCGCGCTGATCGCCGCCAAGCCGGCCCGCCAACCCCCCGCGCGCATCGCCGCGGCCCTGGCCGCCGCCCTGGTGCAGGCGCCGGAGATCGCGTCCGCCGAGCCGGCCGGGCCGGGCTTCGTCAATCTGCGCCTGCAGCCCGCCACCATGCTCGCCGCCATCCCGGCGGTGCTGTCGGCGGGCGAGGGCTACGGCGCCGGCACGGTCGGGCAGGGCCGCCGGGTGAACGTGGAATACGTGTCCGCCAACCCCACCGGACCGATGCATGTCGGCCATTGCCGGGGCGCAGTGGTGGGGGATGCGCTGGCCAACCTGCTGGCCAAGGCAGGCTACGCGGTCACCAAGGAATTCTACGTCAACGACGCGGGCAACCAGGTGGCCGCGCTCGGCTGGGCGGCCTATTGGCGATACCTCCAGACCCTGGGCACGACCATGACGGAGGAGGCGTTCGCCGCCGCCGTTCCGGGCGGCCTGCAGTATCGCGGCGATTACCTGGTCCCGGTCGGGGAGGCGCTTGCGGCGAATTTCCGCGACAGCCTGGCCGGGACCGGCCTCACCATCGCCGACCCGGCGCTCTGGCTGGATCTGGTGCGGCGCTTCGCCATCGATTCGATGCTTGCATCCATCCGGGCCGACCTGGCGGCGCTGGGCGTCGGCTTCGACCGGTTCAGTTCGGAGCGCGAGCTGTTGGACAGCGGCGCGCCCGATGCGGCCATCGCCAAGCTGCAAGCGGACGGGCTGCTGTACCATGGCACGCTGGAACCGCCGAAGGGCAAGCTGCCCGACGATTGGGAGGCGCGGGAGCAATTGCTGTTCCGCTCCATCCAATTCGGTGACGACGTGGACCGTCCGTTGCGCAAGTCGGACGGCAGCAACACGTATTTCGCCAACGACATCGCCTACCATGCCGCCAAGGCGTCACGCTCAGATTTGCTGATCGACGTGCTGGGCGCCGACCACGGCGGCTACGTCTCCCGCATGAAGGCGGCGACCAAGGCCATCACCGGCGGCGCCGTCACGCTGGAGATCGTGCTGTGCCAGATCGTCCGGGTGCTGAAGGGGGGCGAGCCGGTGCGGATGAGCAAGCGCGCCGGCACCTTCATCACGCTGGCGGATCTGCTGGCGTTCGTCGGCCGCGACGCTGTCCGCTTCATCATGTTGACGCGCAAATCCGACGCGCAGATGGATTTCGACATCGACGCGGCGGTCGCGCAGACCCGGGAAAACCCGGTCTTTTACGTGCAGTACGCCCATGCCCGCTGCCGCTCCGTCCTGCGTGCGGCGGCGGAGATGCCGGGCATCGCGATCGACCCGGCGGCGCCGCTGGACAGCCTGCGGGACGAGGCGGAACTGGCCGTGGTCCGCCGCATGCTGGCCTGGCCGCGCGTCGTCGAGGCCGCGGCGGAAGCGCGGGAACCCCATCGAATCGCGTTTTTTCTCTATGACTTGGCGGCGGACTTTCATATGTTGTGGAACCGCGGACGGGACGCCGCGACCCTCCGCTTCCTCCAGCCCGATCATCCGGCGGAGACGCTGGCACGGGTCGCGCTGGTGGCTGCAGTCGCAACGGTGATCAGGTCTGGCCTCCAGGTCATGGGGGTCACGCCAGTCGAGGAGATGCGCTGAGTGACGGAACGGCTGGCCGTGGCGACCGAAAGCTGGCGGCCCCAGCGGCGTGCCTCGATCTTCGACCCGCAAATCCGCCGCATGGCGTTGATCGCCGGCGGGGCCGCGGCCGTGTTGGGCGTGGGGGTCGCCGGCTACTCCCTTATCGCGCATCGGCCGCATGGTGTTCCGGTGATCGAGGCGGACAGCCGGCCGCTGCGGGTGAAGCCGGACAATCCCGGCGGCATGCAAGTGGCTGGCGCGGAGGAGCAGATCATGGGCGGGTCGGGCGGCAGCCAGGCCGATGCCATGGCACCCGCGCCGGAGGCGCCGCAGCCGCAGGTGCTGCGCGCCCAGATTCAGGCCGCGCGGCAGGACACCTCGGCACAGCCGGTTGTGCCGCCGGCCCAGCCGGTCTTGCCGCCGCCGCCGCCTGCGCCGGCGGCAACGATATCGGCGGCGCCGGAGCAGCGTGCGGCTGCCGCCGCCGCGGTCAGGCCGCCGTTGCCCCATCCGGCAGGCGCGCCAACCGTGGGTGGCACCGAAGTGCAGCTTGCGGCCGTCGACTCCGAGCAGGCCGCCATGACGGAGTGGCATCGCCTCTCGACGCGCATGCCCGACCTCATGGCTGCGCGGCATCCGGCGGTGGTGAAGGCGGAACGCGATGGCAAGACGTTCTATCGGCTGCGAACCGGCGGGTTCACCGATATCGCGCAGGCGACGGCCTTCTGCACCCAGGTGAAGTCGAAGGGCGGCGGCTGCGCGATCGCGAGCTTCTAGCCTTTCTCGCTGTCGGCGCCGCTCCCCGATCCTGTGATGCCGCTGCGGGATTTCGCGTCGCTTTTCGGCTGGATCGTGCGCGTCATGGCCGCGACCTCCTGGTCGGCCTTGGCATTCTCCTTCGGGTGCAGCTCCGCTGTGTTGGTGATCGCCAGTTCGTCGGTCTTCGTCTCGTCGGCCATGCTGTGGTCCTCCTGCGGTCGAAGCGCCCGAGCCGGACGCGGGTTGCCCTGCGCGGCTGCCAGGGCAGCGCCGAAATCCCCCGCCGGGGCGACGGCCACCCGCTCCAGCCCGAGCCAGCGGGCCATCGTCGCCAGTTCCGCGAGCAGCCGTTCGGCCGTCTCGGGCGGGGCATGCGGTTCCGCGTGGGCGGCCAGGACGTGCAGGGTCGCGGTGGCACGCACGGCCTTCAGGTCCACCCGGGCGACCAGCCGGTCGCCCAGCAGGAACGGCAGCACGTAGTAGCCATGCTGCCGCTTATGGGCTGGCGTGTAGATTTCCAGCCGGTAGCGGAAATCGAACAGCCGCTCGGTCCGGGTCCGCTCCCACACCGCCGGGTCGAACGGGCAGAGCAGCGCGCAGCCCTCCACCCGGCGCGGCCGGCGCGCGGCGCGATGCAGATAGGCGGGGTGCCGCCAGCCTTCGACGGTGACGGGCAGCAATTCGCCCATCTCGACCAGCTCGGCGGCGGGGCCGGCCGCCTCCGCAGGGGACAGGCGGAAATAGTCGCGCAGATCGCCCAGCGTCGCCACGCCCAACGCGCGCGCCGCAAGCAGCAGCAGGGCGCGGTGCGCATCCGCCGGCTCTGGCGTCGGGGTGGCGAGGATGGCGGCTGGCAGCACCCGCTCCGGCAGGTCGTAGACCCGTTCGAACCCGCGTCGCGTGGCGGTGGTCAAGTGGCCGGCCCAGAACAGCCACTCCATGGCGCGTTTGGCGTCGCTCCAACCCCACCATCCGCCGACTCCGCGCGGTCCCTCCAGCTCGGAGGCCGCCAGAGCGCCTTCGCTGCGCACCCGCGCCAGCACGGTGTCGATATACGGGCGGCGCTCTACGGCGAACCGGCGCAGTTCGCCGTAGATGCCTTCCAGCCGGTCCGCCCGCTGCATCCGCCAACGCAGCAGCGGTTGCAGGGCGAACGGCAGCAGCGAGGCCTCGTGCGCCCAATATTCGAACAAGGACGGCTTCGGTCCCCACGCCGCGTCGTCCAGCAGCGTGCGGGGGTAGGCGCCCAGGCGGGAGAACAGCGGCAGGTAGTGCGCCCGGGTCAGCACGGTGACGGAATCGATCTGCAACAGACCCAGCCGCCCGACCGTGCGGCGCAGATGCGTCCGGCCGACGGCGACCGGCCGGGTCTCCGCCAACCCGGTCGCGGCCAGGGCGATGCGGCGGGCCATGGCTGCGGATATGCGCTCTCTCATGCCGCCCTGTCATGCCGCCGCGCGGTATGCCCGGCAATGGGGGCGGGATAGGATCACGCCAGCAGCAGGAGCCCAGCCATGATCCGCAATGCCCCGCCCGGCGGCCCGGAAACGCGCATCCGCCCGCAGATCCAGGACATGGTGACGGACAACATCGCCGTGCTGGCGGAAAAGGCGCGCCACCTCCCCGGCGTGATCCCGCTATGGTTCGGCGAGGGCGACCTGGTGACGCCAGGCTTCATCCGGGATGCGGCCAAGCGCGCGCTGGATGCCGGCCGCACCTTCTACGTGCCGAACATGCGCGGCACGGCGGGCCTCACCGCCGCGCTGTCCGCCTACCAAACCCGCCTGCACGGCCACCCGATCGGCGTGGAGCGCAGCACGGTGACGCCGGGCGGCATGCAGGCGATGGCCCTGGCGCTGGAACTGGTGATCGAAGCGGGCACCAACGCCGTCTACGTCACGCCGCAATGGCCCAACATCCACAATGCGATCCACGTGGCAGGGGGCGAGCCGCGGCCGTGCCCGCTGACGTTGCGTGACAACCGATGGACGCTGGACATCGACCATCTGGCGGCGCTCTGCGATGCGCGGACGCGGGCGATCGTGTTCTCCTCCCCGTCCAACCCCACTGGCTGGACCGCGTCGCCCGACGACCTGCGGGACATGCTGGCGCTGGGCCGGGAACGCGGGATCTGGATCATCGCCGACGAGGTGTACGGCCGACTCTACTTCGACGGCGACGTCGCTCCGTCGATGCTGCAACTGGCGGAACCGGACGACCTGGTGATGTGCGTCAACAGCTTCAGCAAGGCCTGGGCGATGACGGGGTTCCGCCTCGGCTGGCTGACCCATCCGGCGGCGGTGGCGGACCGGCTCGGCGCGATGACGCAATACCTCAACAGCGGCACCGCCGACTTCATCCAGGAGGCTGGGGCGGCCGCGCTCCTGGAGGGCGAGGACTTCGTCGCCGCCATGCGCGAACGCTGCTGCAGCGGCGTGGCATTGGCGCATGCCCGGCTGGGTGCGACGCCTCGCATCCGGCTGACGGAGCCGCCGCGCGGCGGGATGTATGCGTTGTTCCAGATCGGCGGCATGCCGGATGCCCGGGCCGCCTGCCTTGCCGTGCTGGAACGCGCCAGGGTCGGGCTAGCCCCGGGCGAATTGTTCGGCGACGCGGCGGCTGGCTGGCTGCGCATGTGCGTCTGCCGCGACGCCGGGCAATTGGAGATCGCGTTGGGGCGGATGCAGCAGGCGCTGTCGTAGCGCCGGGCCTCGGGACGTTAAAGCGGCGGCAAGGTTTTTCCGCCATGTCGAGGTGGCCTGGGAAAGGCCGCACGATGACCATCGACGTCAGCCCGCCCACCTGCTTGCCCGATGCGGCACCTACCGTCAGCCGCGTCGGGCCGACCGACGTTGCGGCCGACCTTGCCCGCGCCGGCCGTGACCTGCAGGCAGGACGGCTGCAAGAGGCGTTGGACCGGGTCCGGGCCGTGCTCGCGGACTTCCCGGACCAGCCCGATGCAACCCGCATGGTCGGCCAACTGGCGATCTACCTGGGTGAGCCGGCTGCGGCGTTGCCCGCCCTGCAACGCTCGGTAGCCCTGGCGCCGGGAGCCGAGTCGCGCATCTGGCTATCGCTCTGCCTGGAACAGCTCGGGCATGCGGACGACGCCTTGCGGGAGCTGGATGCAGCCATCGAATGCATGCCGCCGACCGCCGGCGCCCAGTTCGCCATCGGGTTGATGCTGGAGAAGCTGGCCCGGCCTGCCCAGGCGCTCCGCTTCTTTACCGCCTGCATCGCGCTGGATGCCTGCCATGCCGAGGCGCATTACCACCAGGCCCGGGTGCTGCAGGAGGCCGGACGACACGAGGCCGCGGTCGATGCCTACCAAACCGCCCTGCGCTGCTGCGACACGAAGGCGGAGTACTACACCGATCTCTGCGCCGCCCTGTCGGATCTCGGCCGCTTTGACGAGGCATTGGTGGTGGGTGAGATGGCCGTCCGGCTCGACCCGGAGACGGCGGAAGGCCACAACAATCTCGGCCACACGCTGCTGAACCTCAACCGCAGTGCCGATGCGGTCCGGGCGTATGACCGGGCCATCGCGGCCCGGCCGGGCTACGTGAAGGCCCGGTTCGGCCGAGCCCTCGCCCGGTTGAAAGGCGGCGATTTCGAACCTGGCTGGCAGGACTACGAGTTGCGGTGGCGCGATTGCCAGGCTCCGCGGCGCGACCTGGCGGGGCTGGCCTGGCAGGGCGAGGCGATCGACGGCAAGACGATCCTGCTGCATGCCGAGCAGGGATTCGGCGACACGCTGCAATTTGTGCGCTTCGCGCCGCTGGTGGCGTCGCGCGGCGCCCGCGTGATCGTGGAGGTGCCCCGGCCGCTCGTCCGCCTGGTCCGCCGGGTGGACGGCATCGCGGAGGTCGTCGCATGCGGCGATCCACTTCCGGCAATGGACCTGCACTGCCCGATGCTCAGCCTGCCGCTGGCCTTCGGGCTGCGCCTCGACACGATCCCGGCGTCGCCATACCTGCGGGAGGCTGGCGACCGTCCGCCGCGCCACTGCGTGGCCGGGGCGGCTCCGGACGGGGATTTGGTGGTAGGATTGGTCTGGGCCGGCGATCCACGCAAGGCCGAGTTGCGGTCGAACCTGGTGGATCGGCGCCGTTCCACGACATTGGCTGCCTTCGCACCATTGTGGGACATCGCCGGGGTCAGGTTCGTCAGCTTCCAGCTCGGCGAGGCCCGCGGGGAGATCGCCCGATGCGGGCGGCCAATGCTCGACGCCATGGATGGGGTGGGCGACTTTGCCGACACCGCGGCGCGTCTGTCCGGCGTGGACCTGCTGATCGGCGTGGACACCGCGATGGTGCATCTTGCCGGCGGCCTGGGCATGCCGGTCTGGATGCTGTCGCGCTTCGATGGCTGCTGGCGCTGGCTGGAAGGCCGCGACACGACCCCGTGGTATCCGACGATGCGGATCTTCCGGCAGCCATCCGCCGGAGATTGGTCCGGAATGATGACCGAGGTCGCCGCAGCTTTGGAGGGGGCGTGCGTTGCACGGGGCAGGCGGCGAACCGCAACGGGAAGCGTCGTGCTTTGAGTGTCGTTGGGGGCTAGGCTTGGGGGTAGCGGCGAGGCGGTGGTGGCATGACGCGTGAGCTGGCGAAATAGCCGTAGAACGGGCGGGGCATCCCGGCCGGTCGGCTCGCCCCGTCCGGGTCGCCGACGGCGACGGGTTGTTCCTTCAGGTTACCAGGGAGGCGCCAAGAGTTGGGTGTAGCGCTTCAACGCCACAACCCGCCCGGCCGCTCCGGCAACTCGACCATGCACCCCCCGTCGAGGCGAAGCGCGGCGTCATGCCTGCACCGCGCGCGCCGCGCCCATTGCGTAGAGCCGGCCCAACGCCGCGGTGACGGCGGCTACCACGCGCTCGTCCCGGCCCCTGGGGCCGAACAGCGCCAGCAGGGCGGGGGCGAGCCGCGCCGCCACCGGCCCGGCCGTGCGCGCGATGGCGGCGAGTTCCGCGGCCTTGGGGTCGCGCACGTCGATCGGCCGTCCCGCCTCGTCCACCCCGGCAGCGAAGCGCATCCAGCCCGCAACCACCATCGCATGCGCGTCGATCGGCAAACCGGCGGCGAGCCGGTCCGCGATGGTCGCCAGGATGCGCTGCGGCAGCTTCTGCGTGCCGTCCATGGCGATCTGCCAAGTGCGGTGACGCAACGCCGGGTTGCGGAACCGTTCGAGCAGGGAGCGCTTGTAACCCGCCACGTCCGTGCCAGGCGGCAGCGCCAGCGTGGGCGTGGCATCGTCCATCACGCGCGCGGCGAAGGCGGCCAAACCGGGATCGGCCATAGCCTCCGCCACCGTCTCACGGCCAGCAAGATAGCCGAGATAGGCCAGGGCCGAGTGGCTGGCATTCAGTAACCGCAGCTTCATCGCCTCGAACGGCGCCACGTCGCTCACCAGCGTGGCGCCGGCCTGTTCCCAGGCGGGGCGCCCGGCGGGGAAGCGGTCGGCGATCACCCATTGGGTGAACGGTTCGGCGACCACCGGCCACGCATCATCGACGCCGAGGGCGGCGGCCACCCGGGTGCGATCCTCGTCGGTGGTGGCGGGCACGATGCGATCCACCATCGTGTCGGGGCAGGCGATTTCCGCCGTCACGAAGGCGCCCAGGTCCGGCGATCGCCGCAGGGCGAACCCGCTCAGCACGCGGTGCACGGCGTCGCCGTTGGCCGGGAGGTTGTCGCAGCAGAGCACGGTAAACGGGCGCGTCCCCTCCGCCCGGCGCCGCGCGATGGCGGCGGCGAGGATGCCCGGCACGGAGCGCGGCGCGTCCGGATGGGCGAGGTCGTGCAGGATGTCGGGATGCGTGTCATCGAGCGCACCGGTTGCCGGGTCGCGGCAATAGGCCTTCTCGGTGACGGTGAGGCTGACGATGGCAGTGGCCGGTGCGCACATCGCGTCCAGCAAGGCGCGGGGGCTCTCCGGCGCCACCAGCACGCGCTGGATGCTGCCGATCACGGCGCACCGATCCTCGGCGCCACGGATGTTCACCGTGTAGAGGCCATCCTGGGGCGCCAACGCGTCCCGCGTGCCGGTGCTGCGCAGGCTGGCGGCGGTGATGCCCCAGCGCGTGTCGCCGGCGGCCAGAAGGGCTTCGGTGTAGACGGCCTGGTGCGCCCGGTGGAACGCGCCGACGCCGAGATGCACGATACCCGTGGTCACGCGACCGCGGTCGTAGCGGGGGCGGTCGACGGCGCCAGGCAGCCTGGCGAGCGCGGCGGAGGAAAGTCGGGTCATGCCAGGCCGATCGGAGCGTGGCCGACCATCAGAGCGGACACCCATCCTGCTGCGCCACGGCCGTCATCACTCCGCGGATTTCGGCCAGGCCGCGCATGCGGCCGATCGCCGGGTAGCCCGGATGGTGCGGCTTGCCGACATCGTCCAGCATTTCGTGCCCGTGGTCCGGCCGGAACGGGAGGCGCCAATGCGCATCGCCCGCCGCCTGCCGGCGCTGCTGCTCCGCCAACAGCACGCGCACCACCGCCACCATGTCCGTGTCGCCGTCCAGGTGGTCGGCCTCCATGAAGGAGCCGTCCGCCTCGTTGCGCACGTTGCGCAGGTGCACGAAATGGATACGGTCGGCAAAGCGCCGCGCGATCGCGGGCAGGTCGTTCGCCGGCCGTGCGCCGAGTGACCCGGTGCACAGCGTCAGCCCGTTCGATGGCGACGGCACGGCCTTCAGGATGGCCGCGATGTCCTCCGCCGTCGAGGTGATGCGCGGCAGCCCGAGCAGCGGGCGGGGCGGGTCGTCCGGGTGGATGCACAGCCGTACCCCCGCCTGTTCCGCCGTCGGCACCACCTCCTCAAGGAAGCGCTGCAGGTTGGCCTCCAGCCTGGCGTGGTCCACGCCGCGGTAGCGGGCGAGCATGGCACGCAGCTCCTCCACGCCGTAGCGGTCGAACGCGCCGGGCAGGCCCGCCATGATCGTGGCCAGCAGCGCCCGCTTCATCGCCTCCGTCGCCGTCGTGAACCAGTGCCGGGCGCGGTCGAGCACATCCGGCGCCCAGTCCGCCTCCGCCGCCTCGCGGGCCAGCATGTGCACGTCGAAGGCGGCGAATTCGTGCGCGTTGAAGCGCAGGGCGGTGGCGCCGCCGGGGAGGGGGTGGCGTAGTTGCGTGCGCGCCCAGTCCAGCACGGGCATGAAGTTGTAGCACACCGTGTCCACCCCCGCCGTGCCCAGGTTGCGCAGCGTGTCGCGGTAGGCCTGATAGTAGGGCGCCGCGCCATCTTCGGCGAGCTTGATGCTCTCGTGCACCGGCACGCTCTCCACCACCGCCCAGCGTAGGCCCAGACTACGGTCGGCCTCGATGATCCGCTTGCGCTCGGCGATCGCCTCCGCGCTCCAAACCGTGCCCGTGGGGATGTCGTGCAGGGCGGTGACGATGCCGGTGGCACCGATCTGACAAATGTCGGCCAGGGTGATCAGGTCGTTCGGGCCCCACCAGCGCCAGGTCTGTTCCATCAGGCGGTTCCTTCTGCTGCCTCGTGGGGGAACGCCTCGCCACCCTCGAAGAAATCGGGGTGGGCGGCCGCGATGCGGTCGATGGCGGCGAAGGCGGTGCGCAGGTGGTCGGTCATGATGGTGACAGCGCCGCCGGCGTCGTGCGCGGCCACCCGGTCCACGATGGTGCGGTGCTGGTTCATGATCATGCCGGGCCACTCGCCCTCCTCGAGCGAGAGGAAGCGCACCCGGTCGAGCTGTGCCTTGGCCCCCGTGATCACCTGCCAGACGAATGGGCGGCCGGCGATCATCATCAGCGTGCGGTGCATGGCTTCGTCCAGGGCGAAGAAGCGGGGGAAGTCCTGCCGCTGCATCGCGAGGTCCTGGTCCTCCAGGAGGGTGCGCAGCACGTCGAGCGTGGAGTCGGTCGCCTTGTGCGCGGCATCGGCGATGGCGCGGCACTCCAGCGTCTCGCGCACGAACTGGCTGTCGTAGACGGCGGGGATGTTGATGGGTGCGACGAAGCTGCCGACTTGCGGGATGACGCGCAGGAAGCCGTCCTCGCCCAGGCGCCAGAACACCTCGCGCACGGGGGTACGGCTGAGGCCGTAGCGCTCGGCGACCTTGGTTTCGGACAGGGGTTGGCCGGGGCGGAGTCCGCCGTGCACGATCTGGCTGTGCAGGTCGTCGTAGACCTGCTGGCCGGTGGGGCGAGCGGCGAGCTTGGCCAGGTTGGCGAGCTTGGCCATCAGGCAGCTTGGGGCTTTGCCCCAAACCCCAGCAGAGGACAGTCGTCCTCTGCACACCTGGTGTGAGGGGTGAAGGGGATGGCTATCCCCTTCCGGGGGACGGGGCAGGGCCACGTTCTATCGTGCTCAGGAACTGCCTCGCCCGCTCCGTCTTGGCGCCCGCCACCATCGCGCGCGGGTCGCCCTCCTCGACGATCTTTCCCGCCTCCATGAAGACCATCCGCGTGCCGACCTCCGCCGCGAACCGGATCTCGTGCGTCACCACCAGCATGGTACGCCCCTCCTGCGCCAGGTCCTTCATCACGGCAAGCACGTCCCCCACGGTTTCCGGGTCGAGTGCGGAGGTCGGCTCATCGAACATCAGCAGATGCGGCTCGGCACAGAGCGCGCGTGCGATCGCAACGCGCTGCTGCTCGCCACCGGAGAGCTGCGCCGGGTAGGCGTCGATGCGGTGGGACAGCCGCACCTTGTCGAACAGGCTTCGCGCCCGCGCCTCCACGACGGAGCGCTTTTCCCTGTGCACGACCATCGGCGCCAACATCACGTTCTGCAGCGCGGTCATGTGGGGATACAGGTTGAACTGCTGGAAGATCATGCCGACGCGCTTGCGTACCGCGCCGACGCTGCGTGCGTGCACCTGCGTGCCCTCGAACCGGATCTGCCCGCCCTGGATCGGCTCCAGCCCGTTCACGCAGCGCAGCAACGTCGACTTGCCGGTGCCGGAGGGGCCGACGAAGCAGACGATCTCGCCCGGTGTCACGGTCAGGCTGACGCTGTCCAGGATCGTGCGCGAGCCGAAGCGCTTGACCACGGAGTCGAGTTGCAGGACGGGGGTCATGTCATGGCTCCGACCAGGTCCGCCCGGCGCCCGATACGGAAGCGCCGCTCCAGCGCACCGCCGGCAAGCGAGATGGTGTAGTTGATGAGGAAATACAGCACCGCCAACCCCAGCAGCGGCGCGAACCCGCCTCCGGTGGAGTCGCGGATCAGCAGGTCGGTCTTGGTCAGCTCGATGTAGCCGATCACCGAGGCGAGCGAACTCTCCTTTAGCGTGGTGACGAACACGCCGACGGAAGGCGGCAGGATCACCCGGACCGCCTGCGGGGCCACCACGTGGCGCATCACCTGCACCCGGCTCAGCCCGGCGGACTGCGCCGCTTCCCACTGGCCCCGCCCGACGCTGCCGATGCCGGCGCGGATCACCTCGGCCATGCTGGCGCTGGCGTGCAGGGCGAGCGCCACGGTGGTGGCAGCAAACGGCGAGACGTCAAGGCCGAGCACCAGGGGGGCGCCGAAATAGCAGAAGAACATCACGATCAGGATCGGCACCGAGCGCCAGAACTCGGTGTAGGCCAGCGCCACCAGCCGGAGCAACCGCCACCCTGACAGCCGCAGCGTCGCCAGCACCGCCCCGCCCGCGGTGCCCAGCAGCACGGCCAGCCAGGACAGCCACAGCGTGACGCCGGCGGCCCGCAGCAGCAACGGCCAGTAGGCGAGCCAATCATCGGTCATCGCGCGACGGCGCCCGGGCGGAACAGCAGCCGCCCGATTGCGATGCGGCCCAGGTTCACCGTCTGGCACAGCACGAGATAGACGGCCGCCGCCACCGTGAACGTCTCGAAGAAGCGGAAGGAGGTGGAGCCGACGGTCTCCATCCAAGACGCGACCTCGTTCAGCGCGATCACCGAGGCGAGCGAGGAGGCGAGGATGACCGCGATCACCTGGTTGCCGAGCGGGGCGTAGATGGTTCGGAAAACTTGCGGGAAGACGACGTAGCGGAAGGTCTGCACCGCGGTGAAGCCCTGGGCCTGCGCCGCCTCCACCTGCCCGGGCGCCAAGGCGATCAGCCCGGCACGCAGGATCTCGGCCATGTAGCCGGCACTGTTCACCGACAGGCCGATCACCGCGGCGTTGAAGGAGGACAGCCTTACGCCGATCGCGGGGCCGGCGAAGTAGATGACGTAGAGGATCACCAGCAGCGGCGTGTTGCGCATGACCTCGACATAGCTGGCGCCGAGGACCCGGAGCAGACGCGAGGAGCTGCGCCGCAGGATTGCGATGCCGGTCCCGAGCACAATGCTGGTGACGATGGCCAGCAGCGACAGGGCTAACGTGACCCCGGCGGCCTCCCAGAGGTCACCGAGATACGGGTAGATCGTGCGGAGGGTGAAGGTGTAGCCCACGGCAGCGTAGCCCGGCCCTAATACCCGCCGGGGTGCACTAGAAGTGCGCCTGGATGGCGGGCTGGTCGAAGCCGAACCACTTCTTGAACAGGCGCGCATTGTCGCCCGACGCGTTAAGCTGCTCGACGAACAGGTTCAGCACCCGGAGGAGCTCCGGATCGCCCGGGGGCAGGCCGATCGCCAGCTCCGCGCGAGCCAGCGTGCCGTCGAGCTGGCGCAGCTTGCCGGGGCGGTCCTTGATCGCCTGGGTATTGTAGAAATCGTCCTCCGCCATCGCGTCCGCCTGGCCGGAGAGCAGGGCGCTCATCTCGTCGGCCTGGGTGTTGAACCGCACCAGCGTGGCCTTGGGCACGGCGGCCGGCACGGCGCGCTCGGCCGTGCCGCCGCGGGAGATCGCGATCCTGATGCCGTCGCCGTCGCCCATGTCGGCGATCGACTTCCACTTCGCGCCGTCGGGCACCAGCATGCGCATCTGCGTCACCACGTACGGGTCGGTGAAGGCGATCGTCAGTGAGCGCTCGACGTTGCGGGTGAAGTCGGCGATCGTCACGTCGACCTTGTGCGTTTGCAGCGAGGTCACGCGGCCGGGTATGTCGGTGATGACGAACTCGGGCTTCACCTTCAGCGCCTCGGCGAGCCGCTTCGCGATGTCGATGTCGTAGCCCTCGGGCTCGCCAGCGGGGGTGACCCGGCTATACGGCGGCAGGCTCGGCAGCACGGCGATGCGCAGCGTGCCGCGCGAAATGACCTGCTGCAGCAGGCCGGGCGTCTGGGCTTGGGCGGCTGTTGTGCCAATGGCGAGGGCGGCGGCCAGGGCGCAACGCAGGAGGAGCCGGCGATAGGTCATTCGTGGTGTTTCCTTATTCGTTGAAGGCGAGCTGCACCTTGATGGTGTGCTCCGGTTTGTTCTCGACCAGTCCGAACGCCGCATGGGCATCGGCCGCGGCGAAGGTCTGCGTGATCATGGCGGCAGGCTGTTGGCGGCCTTGCTCCAGCCACTCGACCACCTGCGGCAGCAGGCGGCGGTCGAGGCGGGAGCCGGCGAGGGTCAGCTCCTTGCTGACGATCAGCTGCTGAATGACCGGCGTGGGCTCGGGCGAGAAGCCCAGCAGGCCGATGCGCCCTGCCGGCGCCGTCGATCACCAAGGACGGGCCTAAGCCGTCCAGCTCGCCCGCGACGGCGGCGGGAACGTCGTCCACTCCGGATTGCAGCGTGACGTCGGCGCCGAAGCTGCGGGCGCGCACGAGGCGGGCGGCGTCCGGGTCGGCCACGATGCAGCGGGCGCCGAACAGCTTGGCGACCTGCAACACGGTGACCCCCACGGTTCCGGCGCCATACACCAGCACCGTGTCTTCGGCCGTGCACCCGGTGCGCGACAGCACGTTCGCCGCGATGGAGAGCGGCTCGGCCAGCGCTGCGATGGCGAAGGGGAGGGCGACCGCGACGGGGATGGCATAGGCCTCGGGCACGACCAGCCGGTCGCGGAACCCTCCATCCCGGTGCACGCCGAACACCTGCAGCCTGGCGCACACGTTAGGCCGGCCGACCCGGCACGGGTAGCAATGGCCGCACGCGATCACCGGGTCCACCACCACGTGGTCGCCGGGGCGCAGCCGGGTTACGCCGGGGCCGATGGCTTCCACCACGCCGGCCATCATCGTGATCGATGATGCGGGGATAGCGGGCGAAGGGGTTCGTGCCGTGCAGGATGTGCATGTCGGAGCCGCAGATCCCGGCCCGGCGCACAGCGACCAGCACGTCGTGCTCGCCGACGGTTTCCGCTGGGTCGTCCCGCACTTGCAGCCGGTGCGGCTGCTCGACCGCGATCGCCACCATCCGGGCCATTCCCTTGTTTCTTGTATCCTGGGATACGAGTTGCTTTGATCGTGGTCAATAAAGCATTGGGGGGCTTTCGTGTGACATCATCTCGGATCACGCGTCGGTTCGCGGCGGCGTTGCTGGCCGGCACGTGCCTGCTGGCGGGTGGCGCGCACGCAGACGACATGTTGGCACCCCCCGCAGGAGCCAGCCCCGCATCGAGGCGATCCGCAAGGCCGGCGTGCTGTCCAACCGTGCCCTGGCTGGTGGAGAACACCTCTGGCAGCGAGCCGGCCCGGGCAGGCCCGACCTGAATGCTGGCGGAGGCCTACGCTGTTGATTTCTGCTGAAAGCCGACCGGGCGTTTTCGTCGCGAGTTGACCCGGCTTGCGCTGCTTCCCGCCTGGTGCGGGCGAGGGTCAAGTCGGCGGTTCGGTCTTCTTCGTGCTTCCTTCGGCCGAGCTGTTCCTGAACCTGAACCTGCCATTGCCGGTTTCCAGGATGTGGCAGTGGTGGGTGAGCCGGTCGAGCAGTGCAATGGTTATTTGGTGTCGCCGAACACCTGGCCCCACTTGCTGAAGCTCAGCTTGGTGGTGACTGCAACGCTGGTGCGCATCAACGTGAATTAAGGTCCATACTGTTGTAAGCGCTCTCACATGAGACTTGCTGGATAAGCCAATTGCTACCAATCTGCCGGAGTTCCCCAGTTAAAGGCAGGCGGCGGATGGCAGTAGACGGACATACTCGCCCGCCCATTCCGGAGATCATGGCCGTCGGAAATCGTAACGGGACTGATTACGACCTTGCCGTTCTTGCTGCCTGGAAGACGCTGCTAGGCCGTTTGATCAACGACGCCGGGCGCCTTCGCCTGCTCCCGCACCGTGTAGTCATGTTTCTGCTGCTCGCGCACCATGGCGATCGAACGGAATCTGAAAAGTGTCTTGACGCTGCTTCCAAGGAGCTTGCGGAATGGCAACGCATCGCGCGGGGCATTTCTACGAACCACGCCGACGTCGGTGTCTCCCCCAGCGTGTCACCGATATTGACGGCGTTCATGACTAGCCGGCGAGGCAATTTCGATGATTATGTGGACCGGTTTGGGCAGACGGCTACGAGGCTTATAGGCCTGATGGCCAAAGATGGTCATCAATACGCCCAATTATCCGCCCTCGCGGACTTCGTGGCATCTGACCTTTTGAGGTGCATGAACCAGCTCGTGGCGGATTTTGCGGCTGAGCTAGGCGACATGGCAGAAGGAGAGAGGAACGAAGGACTGACAACGCGACGTGCCGTTGCAGCGCTGGAGACCTCGGCCGCCACGGTCGCGCGACTTGCCAACGAGTTGGCGCGCGTCAACGCCAGTGTGCGCATGATTGCCCTCAACGCGACGATGGAGGCGGCCCGCAGTGGTGACAATGGCCGGGTTTTCGGTGCCGTCGCTCTCGAGATCAAGGAGTTGAGCGGTAAGATCGCCAACCTGACTGCAGACATCAGAGCGCACCTTCAGCGCACCTGATCTCATTCTGTCGCTTGACCTTGGCGCCACCATGAGTGGCTCCGCGGACTGACGAAGCGTTCAGGCTTGTCCGTCCTATTCTAGCCACAGCTGGAGCGATCAGTCCTTCTTGCGCGCCACCTGCTCCTGCTTCTCACGGATGCCCGCATGACCGCCTCTACCCGCTCCAGTTGCCGCAGCACACGCAGTTCGGTGCCTTCGTCGTTCAGGCGTGAGTTCAGCCAGCGCGCGACGTGGAGGGCCACGGTTTGAATGGCCAAAAAGCCCAACCTGAGAATGCTGTGGCGCGTGAGGATCGTCGGCGAGTGTGGTTTTGTGTCGGGTTGGCAGCGCGCGCGTTTCGGTCGCTGTGGTTTGACACATACTCGGGTAGCTGCGGTAGCTGAAGAGCCGCAGCGCTCACCCTCGATCAAGGATGAACGCTGCGGCATCCTGCAGGAGGCGGTTAAGCCTTGTAGTGTTCGGCTGCCGACTTCACAAATTGCATGAAAGTTATCGTGCTGCCAGCATGCAGATTCTCCCCACCGTATCGCTGCCCCGTGTAATCCTCATAAGATTTGACGATCTTAGGATATGTTTTTTTGTCGATTTCGTCGGCACCTGTCGTTATGCCATGCTTCTTGGCAATGCCAATCATGTGTGACTGAAACGTTTTATCTGTAAACTTGGTTTTGATCTCGGAGTCTACTGACATGCAGTTTACCTTCCTCTGTTGCTGCTGGGACAAGTCTAACCGGCGCATGCCAAACGCTCAAGTCCGGGCTTACAGAGGCATTGGAGGGTGGCAACGCCAGATTTGTGCAGCGCAGTGGAGGCAGACCATCGTGCCCTGCCCAACCTCGGAGTAGATCCTTGCCTGCCCGCCGGACTGCTTGCAAAGCCGTAGATCATGGACAGGCCGAGGCCGGTCCCCATGCCGATCGGCCGTCTCGATGGTGATCTTGCCGCCGTCCGGCATGGCGTCGCGGGCGTTGATTCACAAATTCAATAGCGCGTTCTCGAGCTGCCCCGGATCGACCAGCGTGGCCAAACCCCGGCAGTCCCCACCATCGGCTCGACCGTGATCTCCGGCCCCACGGTCCGCCCGATCAAGTTCTCCATGCCCCTGACTAGGCGGTTCACGTCCGTGGGCTTGGGGTCGAGCGTCTGACGGCGCGAGAAGGCGAGCAGCCGGTGCGTCAGCGCTGCCGCCCGCTTGGCCGCTCCCTGGGCCGCGTTGATGTAGCGGTCCACGTCCCTGATCCGACTCTGCGCGATGCGGGTCTGCATCAGCTCCAGGCTGCCCGTCACGCCTGTCAGGAGATTGTTGAAGTCGTGCGCCAGCCGCCGGTGAGCTGCCCGACCGGCGGTATCGCACAGGGAAGGGAGCGGGCTGTCGAAGTAGGCGGAGCGGGCGAAATCCCACGGCCGATCGATCAGCCCCGGTGCGGCGGCCGCAGGGCAGAAGAAGTTCGACCGGATGACCTCGCTCGCGCTGCCTCCCGGACAGTGGCGACGCCGTCTGCGGCGTGAGTGCGAGCGGGGGGTCGGCGGCGACGACCGAGGAGACGGACGCCGCACCCAGGGCCGTCGACAGCATCATGGCGTTGCGGAGTTTCATGTCTTGCCCGGGGCTCGCGAAGTGTTCACAGGGCCAAGACGATACCTTGTGTCAGTCAAGGCGCAACCTTGTATCAAGCAGCGGGGATCGTCAGTGATACACTGTTGCGTAATTACACCGGCCTGCGATCCTCACCCATCGCAGGCCGGGTGACCGTCCGTGCGCCCTGCGACCCTTGTCAAAGAAAGTGATACATTATAGCAGGCATGGCCCGCATGCCGCGGGTTGGAGGTTCCATGTCAGGCAAGTCGATCACAGCCGCTTTCCTCGGGGTGCTGATGGGAGGCCTCGCCATGGCCGCCCGGGCGGAGCAGGTGAAGCCGCTGTCCATCGTGGCCGCGGAGAACTTCTATGGCGATATCGCCAAGCAGATTGGCGGGGCGAACGTCGCGGTGACCAGCATCCTGACCAACCCGGACCAGGATCCCCATTTGTTCGAGGCGAGCGCCTCCGTCGCGCGCAACCTGTCTGCCGCGCGCCTGGTGGTCTACAACGGCGTCGATTACGACCCGTGGGTCACGAAGCTGCTCGGCGCCGCCAAGTCGGCCGACCGCAAGACGATCGTCGTCGCCGACCTGATCGGCAAGCGGCCGGGCGACAACCCGCATGTCTGGTACGATCCGGCGACCATGCTGGCACTCGGGAAGGCCCTTGCCGACTCGCTGGGAGCGGCGGACCCGGCCCATGCCGCCGACTACACGCGCAACCTGGCCAAGTTCGAGCAGTCGTTGCAGCCGGTCCAGACAAGAATCGCGGCGTTGCGAGCGCGCCTGGCCGGCACGCCTGTGACCGCCACCGAACCGGTGTTCGGCTACATGTTCGACGCGCTCGGAATGACCGTCCGCAATGCCCCGTTCCAGCTGGCGGTCATGAACAACACCGAGCCGTCGTCCTCGGACGTGGCGGCGTTCGAGAACGACCTCAAGACCCACCAGGTCAAGCTGCTGGTCTACAACAGCCAGGCCAGCGACCCGGTGGCGGCTCGCATGGAGAAGCTGGCGAGGGCTTCGCACGTGCCCGTCGTGGGCGCGATGGAGACGGAGCCACCGGGCAAGACCTACCAGGCTTGGATCATGGGCGAGCTGGACGCCGTGGACCGCGCCCTGCCCAAATGAGCTCGCTTGCCTTCCAGGGCGTGCACCTGGCGCTTGGCGGCCGGGCGGTCCTGTCCGACGTCAGCCTGCGGTTCGCGCCCAACGAGTTCGTGGGCGTGCTGGGTCCGAACGGCGCAGGAAAAACCACCCTGATGCGGGCCGTGCTGGGCCTCGTGGCCCCGGCATCGGGGCGGATCACCGTGCTCGGCCAACCCGCCCGGCGCGGCAATCCCGCCATCGGCTACATGCCGCAGATCCGTGGCTCCGCCGGGTTTGCGGGCCTCAGCGGCTGGGAGTTCGTTGCCGCCGTGGTGCAGGGCCATCGCCTCGGCCTGCCTTCGCGGGGGCGGGGCGCTCGGGCGGAGGTGGACCGCGTGCTGGACCTGGTCGGCGCCCGCGACCTCGCCCGGCGTCCCATCGCCGAGACTTCGGGCGGGGAGCGCCAGCGGCTGCTGTTCGCGCAGGCCCTGGTCGGGCGCCCCAAGCTGCTGCTGCTGGACGAGCCGCTGATCAGCCTGGACCCGCACCACCAGGGCGCGCTCGTGGCGTTGGCCAAATCCCTCCAGGTGGAACTCGGCCTGACCGTGCTGTTCAGTGCCCACGACGTGAACCCCTTGCTGGCGGCGATGGACCGGGTCCTTTACCTGGCGCGCGGTCACGCGGCGCTCGGGGCCGTGGACGACGTGATCACCGGCCCCGTCCTGTCCCGGCTTTACGGGTCGGAGATCGACGTGGTCCGCCTGCGCGGGCGGATCTTCGTCATGGCCGGGCAGACCGAGGCCGAGAGCGGAGGAACGCATGGGCACCGTCTTGGCCGTGTTTGACTACGACTTCATGCAGAACGCCTTCGCCGCCGCCACCGCCGTGGCGCTGGTGTCCGGCGCCGTAGGCTACTTCCTCGTGCTGCGGGGCCAGACCTTCGCCGGGCACGCCCTGTCCCACGTCGGCTTCACGGGCGCCACCGCGGCCGTGCTGTTCGGCCTCTCGCCACTCTGGGGCCTGGTGCTGCTCACCGTCGCGGGCGGGGTCGGCATGGGCTTCCTGGGGGAGCGGCTGGCGCAGCGGGACGTGGCCATCGGCATCGTCCTGGCACTCTCGCTGGGGTTCGGGCTGCTGTTCCTGCATTTCTACACCGCGTTCGCGACCCAGGCGACGGCGCTGCTGTTCGGCAACGTGCTCGCCGTCGACATCGAGACGGTCGAGGCGCTCGTCATCCTGGGAACCATCAGCCTCGCGGCCCTCGCGGTGATCTCGCGGCCCCTGTTGTTCGCCAGCGTGCAGCCGGAACTGGCCGAGGCCAGGGGCGTGTCCCTGCGGCTATACTCGGTGCTGTTCCTGGCCGTCGTGGCGCTCGCCACGGCCGAGTGCGCCCAGATCGTCGGCGTGCTGCTGGTCTTCACGCTGATGGTCGGCCCGGCCGCGGCGGCCCAGCGCCTGACGCGCGGCGTGCTGCGCGGCGTCGCCGTCTCGATGGCGCTGGCCCTGGCCGAAGCCTGGCTGGGCCTGACCCTGGCCTTCTACACGGACTGGCCGACGTCGTTCTGGATCAGCCTGCTCAGCGCAACTGTCTATGTCGCGGCGGTCGCAACGGGTGCGGTGCGCATCCGCTTGGCCAAGGGGTCGGCCGCCGGCCTCTTCATCTCGGGCAGCGACCCTTGCTGACCCACGCGCAGTCGCCCGAGCACAGCAGAGTTCCGTATCGGGCGGAGGCGGCATGGGCACGTGGTTGAGCAGCGTGGCCTTCCGGCTCCAGGGACCCGGGACAGCACGGTGACGGTTGGGACCGGGCGGACAAGGCGCCCTAAATGTCGGTGTTACCGGCATACGGCATGACGCTGGCTGCCCCGGCAAGCCGCGACGCTCCATAAAAATATAGTGTGTCATCTGCCCTGGCGACGTCGCATCGTGCAAGAGTGATACACCATGTCGGCATCCACAGCCGGGCCCGGGCGCGGTGTCGCCCACGCGCTGTCGTGCTATTGTACTTATTCGGCGTAGGATGATGCTCATGCCTAGGAAATCGGCTGCCGACAAGGTTCTCGACGACATGCAGGCGCTCTGCCGTCAACGCGGCGGACGCCTGACGCCGCAGAGGCGCGCCGTGCTCGAGAAGCTGGTCGTCTCCAGGCGGCCACTGTCTGCCTACGAGCTGCGGGATCTCCTGTTGCCGCAGGATGCGTCCATCACTCCGGCCAGCGTCTATCGCTCGCTGGACTTCCTGATGGAGAACGGGTTCGTCCACCGGCTCGAGACCACGCGCTCCTTCGTGGCATGCGAGCATCCGGACCATGACCACGCGGTCCAGTTCCTGATCTGCCGCGAATGCGGCACCGTGGTCGAGACGGAGGACAAGCGGATCGACGCGGCGACCGTGAGCCTAAGTGCCCGCCTCGGGTTCGAGGTCGATCACCGCACCGTCGAGCTGACTGGGGTCTGCGCCGATTGCCGGACCGGATCGTGAGCGGCCGGCCAGGCCACACAGAGCCGTAGCTCTAACCAGCTAGATCGTCCTCTAGGACCACGATCGTGACTGCCCAGGACCGTTCGCCTTCCTCGTCCACCTGGTCGACGGTGCCGAGCACCGCATCGCCGACGCGAACCTGAGCCGTGCCACCTTGCGTCTCTGGCGGGTCGAGCGTCAGACCGGGACTGTGGAGCGCCCTGCGGAGATAGCTCTGGAGTCGGGCGCGGTCGGCTTGGGTGATGGTCATGGCGTGTGTTTGCTCTGTTTGGCAGGGCGATGCCATGCCCTCCTGCACTGATCCGAATCTTTAAGCTCCGCGGTCATCGCCATGCGTGCCGATGCACCGGGTTTGAGCAAGCGCGCAGGCCAGCTGGTCCTACGCCAGCATGGCGGATGTCGGCCGGGTCGGAGCGGGAGCCTGGCCCAGCCTTCGGCAGCCAGGTGAAACGCGACCGCGCCCATCCTGCCGGGCGCGACACGTCACTGTTCGGGATGGCATGGTCCTGCCTCCCGTGCTGCGATCTGCCGGGCGACCTTGTCCAGTGCTGCCGCCAGGCCAGCCACCCCGAACGGCTTATGGAGAACGGTCGCACCGGCCGAAATGACCCGTCGCGAATCGCCCGTCATGAAGATGTGGGGCATGGCGGTGTTCTGCAGGATGGTATTCATGGCCGAAATGCCATCGCCGGCTTTGAGGTACACGTCCAAGATCATCAGGTCGGGGGCCAGTCTCGCTGCCGCGTCGACGGCCTCCGTCTCGGTCGCCGCGGTGCCGCACATGTCGTGTCCCAACTCGACCAAGACCTCAGTGATGAGCGCGCCGATCATCGCGTCGTCCTCAACCAGCAGGATGCGAAGGCGCCTCACGAACCCCGGTCGCCGGCCAGGGCGTCCGCATCGGCCCATGGAGCGATGCGCTCATGAGGCGGGATCCGCTTCGACCCGGGCGGCCACGGGGCTGCGCGCGGTAGCGATCGCACCGGCCACCCTCCACGACGAACATCACCCGCCTGCATCCGGAAAGCACGCGCGGTGGCTTGGGACAGGGCCATGGCCGCACAGTAGCAAAGCCGACCATCCTCCGGGAGGGACAGAATTGACTCATCCAATCTTTCCGGCAGTTTCGATGGACCGATACAGGCCTGTGCAGGTCCGCCACGGGCCTTGATTGCGCAAGGTCGCCATGTCTCGGGTCTCGCCTTCGCCGGCAGGCACTGCAAGGCCTTGGCCGCTGGCGAATGGCTCCCTCGGCCTCGATCCATCCGGCTGGACTTTGGAGGCGCTAGACCACGTCCCTTTCCCTGCGTGCGGAGATGGCTTGGGTCAACGCCACAAGCTCCCCGATCGAAAGCACGAGGTGTTCGTCCTGCCCCGTGGAGCGGAGATCGGCCAGCAGGGGGCTGTCACCGGGTGCGTGCCAGAGGCATACGACGATCTTGGCCTCCGGGACCTTCTTCTGCATGCGCCGGACGAAGTAGCGTATCCCGGACGCCGTGCTGCCTTCTTCCAACACGGACAGGCAGCAGAGCCGGGCATCCGCCAGGTCCGGAGCGGCCGAGGCGGATGCGCCCAGCACGAGGTTCGCGCGCATCGCAGCCCCGAACCCGGCCGCCCGCAGGACCTGGATCGCCATCGTCGCGGCCAAATCGTCCAGTTGGCCGCGCCCGGGGATGCAGAGTACGGCGCCTTCGCTTCTCCAGCCGACCGGCACGGGCGGCGTCACCGCAGACGTCGGGGCCGGTCCCGGGTCCAGCTCGGTCAGCAGTGCCGCGATCTGGCCATGTATGTCCTCCAGGCGCTCGAAAGCCAGGGCGTCGCGCGACAGGTCGCGTTGCGCCAGCGCCAGCCCCCTGAGAGCGACCTTGTCGAAATACTCCGTCCGGGACGTGGCCGCGATCTGCAGCCGCGCCGCGGGCGTGAGGTCCGACGCCTTGCCCTCAAGCGCGCGCTGGTAGAAGGTCTCGGACGGCTCCAAGGGCGGGGTGTCGCCGAGGATCACGTCGAAGAACGCCAGCGGATGCACGTGGCGGCCGACCACGACCAGGCACACGGTCAACGGCGTGGCGATCAGCAAACCCACGGGACCCCAGAGGAAGGCCCAGAACGCCGTCGCGACGATGACGGCGATCGGCGAGAGCCCGGTGCTGTGCCCGTAGATCAGCGGCTCCACGATCTGCCCCATGACCAGTTCGGCCCCGGCGAACAGCGCCAGCACCAGGATGGCCAGGGACCATCCCGGAACCACCGCGACGGCCAGCAGGACCGGTGGGACCACCGCGATGAGGATACCGATGAACGGCACGAACCGCATGAGGGCGGCCAGGATGCCCCAGAGTACCGGATTGGGCAGCCCGCTCCACCAAAGGCACGATCCGATCAGCATGCCGAACGCGGTATTCAGGCCGAGCTGGTAGAGGAAATACCGTGACAGCCGCCTTGCGGCATCGTTCATCGCGAGGATGGTGCGATGCAGGTCGCGCCGGCCGACAAGGCGCACCAGCCGGTCCCGCAGGTCTTCGTTGGACAGCAGGATGAATATGGTGAACACCACCACCACGCCGGCGGTGCCCAGCGGTCCGAGCAGCGGAAGCGCCAGGGCGCGGGCGATGGTCAATCCCGAGGGGTTCTCGATGCCGAGGGCCGACGCCGCGTCCGTTGCGCTCGGCGGCGCACCGGAGGGGGCGCCCACCGTTGCGGCGCCTTCCAGAAGCCGCTGCATCAAGCCTCCGCCGGTGCTCAGCGCCCGCCACTTGCCGGTGACCGTCGCTTCGTAGGAGGGCAGGCTCCCGGCGAGGGCGGCCACCTGGCGACCCACGACGAGGCCGATGCCGCCGATGGCGCCGAACGCCAGGGCGGCGACGACGAGGACACTCAGCACCCGGGGCGCCTTCATCCTTTCCAGCAATGCGCAGCCCGGCGCCAGCACGAACGCCAGCAATCCGGCCAGGACGAGGGGCATGAGCAGTTCCCGGCCGAAATACAGGCCGGCGACGACCACGGCCCCGGCGTTCAGCGCCGACAGGGCGGACCGGGCACTGGCGGGCCCCGAAGCGATGACGGCGTCGTTGACGGGAGGCTCCAGCACGCGCGGCATCCCCGTGGCTCTACTACAGGCGACCTGGAACTTGGTTGAAGCCGGGACGTTCCACAATACGGTTTTTCGGCGGCGGCACGGAGCGTCACATGACCAAGCTGCTCCTCGTCGAGGATCACGAGGAACTATGGGACTTCCTGTCCAGGCGCCTGCGCAAGCGGGGTTTCGAGGTCGTGCTCGCCCATGACGGCCAGCAGGCGCTCGACCAGGTCAGGCGCGAACTGCCCGACCTGGTGCTGCTGGACATGGATTTGCCGATTATGGATGGCTGGACGGTCGCCCGCACCTTGCGGTCGCAGGACAATCGCATCCCTCTCATAGCCCTTACCGCGCATGCCATGACGGGCGACCGGGTCAAGGCGATCGAGGCTGGATGCGACGAGTACCATCCCAAGCCGGTGGACTTCAACCTGCTCTTGCAGCAGATCGACGACGCGATGCTGCGGCGGGAAGAGGCTCGGGACTGAGCCTGCGGCAACCACACCATTGGTCGTCCTCCCGCAAGGTCCTGGTGTATGTCCCGCCGGGATTGCGGCCGCCGTCCATGCCTGAAGCCTCACCCCATCCGGTATCAACATGTCTGCTCAAACCCCATCGGTTCCAACCCCACGCATCAGGCTGCCGCGTCTTTCCAAAAGCCGGGAGCTGATGGCCGCCGGGCTGCTGACCGCGACATGCCTGGTATCGTTCGGCGCGGAACGATTGGACCGGTCCCGGTTCGACGCCAGCCTGAGGAACGAGAACGAGTTCATCGTAGGGTCGGAGCGCGTTCTATCTGCCTTGAAGGACGTGGAGTCCGGCCAGCGCGGCTACTTGCTGACCGGGAACGAGGCCTATTTGGAGCCGTTCGATGCGGCGGTGCCGGAACTGCATGACGAGCTTGCCCGGATGGCGAAGCTCGGACTGCCGATGGATGGACTGCCGGGCATGGTCGAAGACCGTGTGGCGATGGCGTCCGCCGGGATCACGGTCCGCCGCGCCGAAGGGTTGAGCGAGGCTGTAGCCGCGATCAATAGCGGCCGCGGGAAGCAGTTGATGGACGCCATCAGGCTGCGGATCGCGACGATGGGCGCCGATGCCCAGAGGCGCATCGACAAGGCAGAGCGCCGCGTCGACCGAAACGGCCTGATATTGACATTGCTGTCGCTCCTGGCGCTGGCGGGCTCGGTGGCGTGCGTGGCCGCGTATGCGCTGCGACGCAGGCGGGAGACCCGTGCATCCGAACGGCGGACCCGCGAGAGCGAGGCGCGCTTCAGAGGCCTGGCGGAGAACAGCGCGGCGATCATCTGGACGACCTCCGCCAAAGGCCGGTTCGAGACTGAACAGCGGCAATGGATTGCCTTCACCGGACAGGCCGGCGGATCCGACTGGTCGGACGCCATCCACCCGGAAGACCGGGACAGGACCCTCCGGGCGTGGTCGAAGGCCATTGCAGCGCGCAGGCCGTATAGCATCGACCACCGCATGCGTCGCGCCGACGGCGAGTGGCGTCACATGACGGTGCAGGCCGTGCCGGTGCTGGAGGACGGCGGCGACATCCGCGAGTGGGTGGGCACGCATACCGACATCACCGACCGGCGACACGCGGAGGAGGCGCTGGCCGCCGCCAAGGACGCGGCCGAGGCGGCGAACCGCTCGAAGAGCGCGTTCCTGGCCAACATGAGCCACGAGTTGCGCACGCCCCTATCCGCCGTCATCGGCTACAGCGAGATGCTGGAAGAGGAGATCGAGGAGTTGGGGCAGCCGCACCTGCTGTCCGACTTGAAGAAGATAGAGACTAACGCCAGGCACCTCCTGAGCCTGATCAACGATGTGCTCGACCTGTCGAAGATCGAGGCGAACAAGATGACCAGCTACGCCGAGGATTTCGACGTCGGCACGCTGGCCAGGGAGGCGGCGGGGACCGTGGATGCCCTGGTGCGGAAGAAAGGCAACGCACTGAAGCTGGACCTCGGCGACGGCCTCGGCAGCATGCACAGCGACGTCGTCAAGCTGCGGCAATGCATCTTCAACCTGGTGAGCAATGCCGCCAAGTTCACCGAGAACGGTGCGATCACGCTTGCTGTCCGCCGGGAGGGGGAGTGGATGGAGTTCCGGGTCTCCGACACCGGCATCGGGATGACGGAGGAGCAGGTGGGCCGGCTGTTCCGCAGGTTCGAGCAGGCGGACGGCAGCACGACCCGCAATTTCGGCGGCAGTGGCCTCGGCCTTGCGCTGACCCGGGCGTTCTGCCGCCTGATGGGCGGCGACGTGTCCGTGCAAAGCAGGCTCGGAGAAGGAACGACGTTCACGCTGAGGCTGCCGAGCAGCCTTCCGGATCAACCGGCCGGCAACGACGCTGGAGCGGGACCTGCCGATGCGGCGCCGTCGGGCAAGCCGGTGGTGCTGGTGGTGGACGACGACGTGTCCCAGCGCGAACTGCTCACCCGGTTCCTCGAGCGCGAGGGTTTCGCCGTCCGCGCCGCCTCGGATGGCCGCACCGGCCTCGAACTGGCCCGCGCCATCCGGCCTCGCGCTATCCTGCTGGACGTGATGATGCCGCAGATGGACGGCTGGTCGGTTCTCACCGCGTTGAAGGCGGATACGGCAGTCGCATCCATCCCGGTCGTGATGGCGAGCTTCGTGAACGAACCGGCGTTGGCCAGCGCATTGGGCGCTGCCGATTACGTGCTCAAGCCGGTCGAGTGGGAGCACCTGAAATCGGTCATGGCGCGCTTCCGCGCCGTGGACGGGGCGGTCCTCGTCGTGGACGACGACCCCGATGCCCGCAGCCGTCTCCGCCACGTCCTGGAGCGCGAGGGCTGGGTGGTGGCGGAGGCGGCGAATGGGGAGGAGGCATTGCGTTCGGTTGCGGCAGCCACCCCGCAACTCATCCTGCTCGATCTCACCATGCCCGTCATGGACGGCTTCACCTTCCTGCACACCCTACGCGAGCAGCCCGGCGGCGCCGACATCCCCGTCGTCGTCCTGAGCGCCCGCGACCTGTCCAAGCTGGACCGGGAGCGGCTCAACGGCGCCGACCGCGTGATCCGGAAGGGCGACATCGACCTGCGCGAGCTGCCGCACCAGCTGGCCGAGCTGAAGCACCATCCGGAGTAGCGCCAGCAGAAATTAACGCTCGACTCCGCCTTGGCGTTCCTTTTATGTTCTTAGCATGTCCAGACCTTTCCTCCTGATGCTGGCAAGTCTCTTGTGCAGTCCCATGGCGCGCGCAGCCGCGCCAATGAGCATTTTCTTCCAGACCAGTGCGCCGCATCTGGTTCAGGTCCACCCCTACTACCGCACGCCCCCGCTCGACCCCGATTGCGGAACGCTAGCGCCAAGGTTCGGCAGTTGTGCCGGGCGGAAGGGGATGGTGGTGTGGCGCTCGCTCCCGACCACGTTGCAATCGCGGCTGACGCGCAGCCCGCTGCGGCTATGAGGCTGAGCTGGACTTTAGGCTGATTTCGGTCTGTCTCGAACGTCGGTGCGGCTTGGAGGACTGACATGCAACCCGGCCAATCATGATCTTGCTGCGCGCGATGACCGTCCTGTCGCTCGTGGCAGCCGGGCTGGGCGTGACGCTGTTCAGCGGCTGGATCATCGTCGGCGGCCTGGTCTGCGCCACCGTGTTCGGTGGGCTGGCGATGACGTGGCGCATACGGCGCAGGCGAGCGGCCGGACAGGCTTGGATGGTGCCGCGGATCAGCGGGCGGCGGGGGAACGCACTGGCGGCGCTGGTGGTGGTTGCCGCGACCGGCGGGGTGATTGGGCTGGCGAGGATGTTCGGGTGGTAGGATGCGGGGGCGTCAAGGGGCCGTAAGGAGCAACGGATGACCAACCATGTCAACTTGCCCGTCCACGTGAAACCTGTTGTACCGTCCGGTGGTAAACCGCCGGTATTGTCGGCTGGAACGAGAACAACATCAGGCCTGCTTTACGATGGAACCAGAATTAGCCTGTGAGGTCATCGTTGACCTCCTACGTGGACGTCTATGAAGATCCAGGATCTGAGCCGCACCCGCCCGTACGATAACTGGGCCGGTCTCGTCTAGAAAGCCAACGCTTCCTCATCAAGAGGCCGCACCAAGCCCGCAGCGATTGAGATCCCCCTAAGCTCCAGTACCAAACAAACGCTAAGTCATTGATTTTGGCGCGCCCGGAAAGACTCGAACTTCCAACCCCCAGATTCGTAGAAAAATAATTCGTCGCTGGTGCATTTTCCGCGTGCGATATGCCAGCGAGAGGCAGACCTTTATTGCAGGCCCCAGCGGGCGCACTCAATGGAGACGGTTGGTGGAGACGAACACCTACATGACGGAGGGCGACTTCTGCGACCGCTACCTGGTCAGCCCAGGACGGCGCAGCGGTGGCGGCACACGGGAACGGGTCCGAATGGTGCCGGTTCGGGCCGCGTCGGGTGGCCTACCGCTTGGCGGACTGTGAAGCGTGGGCGGCGGACCGGACCCTGCGGCATCGGGCGGAGGAGCTGGCGCGAATGGGCCAGACTGAAGGGTAGTATGACTCGACGGTTTGTTTGGATCACCGTGCGGTGTGAGGGCTTGCAGCCGAGCTTGCAAACTGCAATTACACGTTTACGGTGTATCAAGGTGAGACAACTATAAGAGGCGATGCGTCGGTATGGCGGAGCCAAAAGGGGTCATAGTCAGACCTATACGATGGAACCGCTTGCGGACGGATGAGGCCGTCCGGGAAATTCGACGGCGGGTTGAGATCGATGCTCCTTTTGTGAGCGCCCATGCGTTCGATCGCATGGAAGAACGAGAGGAGCAGGGAATCCTCAACTCCGTCGATATGCTGGAGATCTTGCGCACCGGCTCAGTCAGACAAGACCCGAGAAAGGAGCGAGGAGGATGGCTCGTAATCGTGGAGAAGCGGATGCCCGGAACCCGCGACGCGGGCGTGGTAACGTTAATCCTCCATCCGGGGGACGACTTGGAGGTTTGGACAGTAGAATGGATGGACTGGCAGTGATCCAGGGCGATGCAATGCACCACTTCACGGAGTGTGGCCTGGATTACGTGTGGCTTAAAAATGGCTTTGACCTCCGAGATGGCCCTAATGGCCGGTCGGTGCGCATCAAGAACATTGACGGTCTACATCGCGCAATTGCTAGGTGGATTGTGCAAAGCCCGGCACGCATTCGTGGGCAGGAAGTGAAATTCCTGCGGTCTATGTTGAAGCTCTCGCAGGAAGGCATGGGCAAGGCCATAGGGCAAAGCCGCGCCAGTGTCGCTCGCTGGGAAGGAGAGCCGAACAAGGTTATTCCCACGGGTAGCAACCACTGGATGCGCATTGTCTATGCCAAAAAGGCACAAGGCGACCGGGAGATGTGCGAGCTGGTTGATCTATTGATTGAACTCGACGAGCTGAAGCACGGGCCCGCAGCGCCGCGTCAGGCTCGCTTTAAAGATGAAGCGATCGGATGGGCTGCGGCGTAGACGATCTGGCAGGGTAGGGAGCGCTGGGGTGGGCTAGCTGTCAGCGGCGGTTTTCGGCCCATTGTCGCAGAGGATCCTCGTCAATTCGGCGAGGTTGCTCCTGAGCCAGGCGATCGTCTGATCCGTGGTGTCCTGCCACGGCCCAAACTCCATCTTCATCGAGCTGCGCGACTGGCCGCTTTCGAATAGCTCAAGCTGACGTTTGAGGCTGTCTGCCTCACGCTTGCACCAGTCGATGATGGATTGCGGCTTTGACGGGTTGGTCATGGCTGCACTCCCTTTCTCAACCTAACACCGGGCGCATCCCCGTTCGTGAACTCGGCGCCGGCCGATCTAGGGCGGTGCGGATGGTAACGAGGCAGTCATCATCCCAATGATCGACGAAGGTTCGCCCAAAAAACTCGTGTTGCTCGTTTATCGCTAAGCACAGCACGGAGCGCACAATCTAAGCCCCTGCATCTAAACATTACATCAACTGCCAGATTGTTAGCCTCATCCATCCAGTGCACATCGTGCACGACAGACAAGGCTGGCTCGGTGAGAGTGCCGCCGGCCTGATGAAAGGTTGCAAGTGCCGTTCGCTGCCTTTTAGTTGGAGTTTTCACAACCCGATCCCAAAGCTACACCTCCAAACGCAGCATTATTGATCTTCCTCGTCGGCCTGCTGCTCGGAAAGAAGCCCGATGTCCAACAGCTGGCGCATCGCTTGTGGGCGGCTGAGCACCGCTCCCGCTTGCCGGCTGATCCAAGCATCGAGTCGCGATAACACGTCAGGCTGGAGCCGGACGCCAACTAAGGTGCCGGTCTGCTCGGAACGCCTGTTCGTGTTATCACGAGTTGACTGAACCATGGAGTTGGTGTTAACACGAGATCGGCCGAGCGGGAAGGTGGAATCTCCCAGCCCGGCCTAACCGCAACCGCTGAAGGGATCAGCAGGTCATGGCTGAACACGCCCATAGCACACCCACGTCCATCGCCAGAAACCGGGCTCGGCTGCCTGGCCAGCCGGCGCCCAAGCACCCACCGATGCGCCTTCCCGTGCCACCCCCGGCACCTGCCCAGCCACCCGAGCCGCGCGTGATGGATCTGCTCGGCCTGACGGAGGACGGCCGCCTGGTGCTGTGGAGCGCCACCGAGAAGGTGCAGCCAATCACCGCGTTTCCGATGTCTGAGCACGGCGACTGGATCAAGGGCGGCCACTATTTGATCCAGTGGAAGTCGCACGCGATCGTAGTCCACTGCGCGCCGCTGACAGACGGCTGCGTGATCGTCCAGTTCATGTGCAGCCGCGCCCCCAGGCTGCCCATGGCCCGGGCCGAGGTGGAGCGGATGCTGCTGGGCTACGTGGTCCCCGACCTGGCCATGCAGAGCCTCATCCTCGAAGCGCTCCAGGAGGCGACGGAGGCCTACCGGGCGCGGCGGGACTGCCCGACCAACCAGCGGGGGAGGATCTGACCATGTTCGACTTCCAAGCCCTGGTGCCGGACAGCGATCACCGGGACGCCGACCTGCTTGAGCATATCGCTCGGCTGACCGAGTTGCGGGACCAACTCGACCAAGCGAAACGTCGGGGAAGCACTGCATACGACCGCACGCTCAAGCTGGTTTGCAGGGAATGCGTCGATCTGGAGGGCCGGGTCGCTTCCACCCCTGCCCACACGCCCGGCGGCCGGCACGCCAAGGCGGTTCACGCGCTGCGGGATGCCGACCTGGACCAGCCGTCCGGCGGGTTCCGCGGCGTCAACGCGGTGGCGCTGTCGGCCTTGTATGACATCGTCGCGGCAGGTGTCCTGTGAGCGAGGATCGTGGCAGCCAACGCTTCGTCGCCGCGGTGCTGGCAGGCGACCCGGACGCACATGCCGCATTGACTGCCCTGCGGCGGCTTCCGTCGACGGAAGCGATGGCGGTGCTCCATTGCCTTGATCACGACACGACAGTCACCAGGGAGCCCGACACGCGTCGGCCTGAACCACAAGGTAGCATTGCGTGACCGCCGGCATCGGACAGGGGGAGGGCTTCGCGCCCTCCCTTCCCATCCCGAACATTGTGAACATTGGCGCGCTATGGTGCTCAATGGCGCTGCACGGCCAAGCGGGAGCGCGGGATGACAGACGAGCCGACTACGGGCAACTTAGCCCCGAGCGTGGACGTCGACAGACTGGTAGAACGATACCACGACCTTGCCGTCCGCACGCAAAACCCGGTGTATGGGTGGCTGGCGCTGGAGGCGCTACTTGCCCCAACGGCCGGTTCGCAGGTCGAGAAACCGCAAGACGATGTCGCGATTCCCGGCTGGATTGCAGCATATCTCCACGATGCTGCTTCGCGTCTGAACTGCCTGGCGAGCGGGATGAACTACAAGACGGAGTTGCCGCCCTTCGACTTCAGTTTGTTTGTGAGCGAGGACGGCGCGATCGATCGGGAGGAGGTGTTCCGGTCACCAGAATGGCAGCAGCACATGAAAACAGTCGAGGTTGGTCACAAGAAAGCAATGGCGGAGGTCCCGAACGCCTTAGGGTTCGTTCAAGGGACCCGGAACCAATTCGAGCGTTTTCAGTCAGTGAATGCGGACATGCAGGAAGCGCGCTTCTACGAAGCTGCCACCGAAGCGGGCGTGGCGTCGAAAGTGGCGTTGGAGGCAATCAGCAAAGGAAGCGCCGCACGCGGGAAGACGGACACACAAATACTCGCGCGCATTCGGAATGTTCGCCGCCTGCTGTAGACCATACAAGTGTGGAAACTACCCCCCTTAGTTTTCACATGCTGAAACTACCCCTGGTAGAAGCAGCAGGGATGAGTTGTATCTTTCGGCGCTCTTCTGTCGCTATTGGAATGCCTCGGCGGCTCGTTGCGAGCCGCGGCAAAGCGAGGCTTCCATGAGCGAAATCTACCTGACCGAGGAAGAGTTCTGCAGCCGCTACCACGTCAGCGCTCGAAGCGCGCAGCGCTGGCGGCAGACTGGGGAGGGCGGCCCAAAGTGGGTCCGATTGGGGCTCCGTCGCGTTGGCTACAGGCTGAGCGACTGCGAGGCGTGGGCTGCTGGACGGACGTTCACCAGCCGCGCGGCCGAGCTCTCCCGCCAGATCGCCGCCTAAACACTCCACCCGAACGTCGCGAGACGCCCGGCGTGGAGGACAGATCAACGATGTGGAAGCCTGGCAGGGCATATACTCCATATCTGTGATCTGAACCGAACGCAGAGCTAATTGCGCCGTCGTAGGAAAGCCCTTTGACCGACGCCGCCCGCAGCTACGAGCAATCCGACCCGACCCGCAACACGCAATTCTGGCGTGGCTGGTCACATGAACAAGCCACTGGCCCCGACACTCCAGCGGGGTCCACCTTTGTCTGGCACGCTGACGCCATTGCCGCCCGCCAGGATGCCGCCCGACGTGCTCGGCCGGCGTGGGTTGAGGCCGAGCGCCAGTGGCGGGGATTGGTGCGGAAGTGAGCACTGTTCCATGAGGGACCAGCCGCAAAGCAATCTGGTCAACAGCCCAGACTCCGTCTTCCCGGTGACGTTCTTCAAGACCTACGCCGCCACTGCAACAGAGGAGGGTGAATGGTCGTTGAACGGACTGGCACGCCACATAGCAGCGAAGACCGCAACCGAGAAAAAGCAACTCCCGTGGCTCAAGCTGGCGACGTTTGGGACTGACCGGACGGAAGCTCGCAGCCTACGCCACGACGCCAACGTGCTCGCCGTCAGTGGCGTCGAGGCCGACTACGACCTGGAGGTGACAACCTTTGAGGACGCGGTAGATCGCCTAACCAATGCGGGTGTGCTGGGCATCGTCTACACCAGCCCCTCACACACGGAGGATAAGCCGCGCTGGCGGGTGCTGTGCCCCTTGTCCGCACCCGTCATGCCCAGTGCTCGCGCCAAGCTGCTGGGCCGGCTGAACGGCCTGTATCGCGGTGGCTTCAGCGCGGAATCGTGGGCACTCTCACAGAGCTACTACTACGGCTCGGTTGGATCCAACCCTTCGCACCAGGTGGAGGTCGTGGACGGAACGCCGCTCGACCTGCACGACGAGCTAGACGAAATATGGAAGGGCAAGCCGGACACTGCTGGCAACACGGGCGGCGGGCACAGTTTCAAGTCGGGTCGCCTGAACGAGGCCGAACTTCTCGCGCAGATCGCCAGAGGCGAAAGCTACCACGCGGCCAGCTTGCGGCTTCTTGGGCAGTGGGCACGGGCGGGCATGCCGTTCATGGATGCCAGGCGGAAGATGGTCGAGGCGATGGAGGCAGTGCCAGAGGCGGAGCGGGACGGCCGGTGGCGCATCCGGTTCGACGATATCGACCGGGGGTTGGATTACGTCTACGGCAAGGAAGCCGGCAAGCGGGACCGTGACGGGGCGGACGATCCGCCACCAACCTCCGCACCGCCCGCCGACGAATACACTGCGGCCGTCGATGCCGTCGTGGCCCGGTTCAACAAGCTGTATCTCATGGTCAACGAGAACGGCCGTGCCGTGATCTACCAGCCGGCTTTCGATCCTGTCCTACGCCGACGCAGGTTCGACCGCATGTCGCCGCGGGATTTGCAGACGCTCTACATGAACGAACGGATCCAGGTCGGCGTCGGGGAAAACGAGAAGCCCATCTACAAGGGCGTGGCCGATCTCTGGCTGCGCCATCCTGACAGGCGGCAGTTCATCCACGGTGTCACGTTCGATCCCGGGCAGAAGGAACGATCCGGCGTGCTGAACCTGTGGGAAGGCTATGGGGTGCAACCAGCTGCCGGCGATTGGTCGCTCCTCCGTGCCCACATCTTCAAGGTGATCTGCGCCGAGGACCAGATCCGCTACAATTACTTGATGCGGTGGCTCGCCCGCATGCTGCAACGCCCTGCCGAGGCCGGCGAGGTCGCGGTCGTGCTCAAGGGCGGAGAAGGCGTCGGCAAGGGCACGCTGGCAAAGGCGATCAAGCGGATCGTTGCGCAACACGCTTTGGCCATCTCCAACGCCAAGCATCTGACCGGCAACTTCAATGCCCACCTTCGCGACGTAGTGTTTCTTTTCGCCGATGAAGCGTTCTTCGCTGGGGATCGTGCGCATGTCGGCGTGCTCAAGGCCATCATCACCGAGCCGTATCTTACAGTCGAGGCGAAGTATGCCAACGCCGCTGAGGTGCCGAACTATCTGCATGTCATGATGGCCAGCAACGAGGAATGGGTCGTCCCGGCTGCCATGGATTCCCGCCGGTTCTTCGTGCTTGTGGTGCCGGACACAGTGCGGAACAACCACGACTATTTCGGTGCGATCGCCAAGCAGATGGATGAGGGTGGGGACGCGGCGATGCTGCATGACCTGCTGCAAATCGACCTGGCCAACTTCAACGTGCGCGCCGTCCCAACCACCGAAGGATTGCAAGAGCAGCGCAAACTCAGTCTGGGCACGAATGAACAATGGTGGCTCGACTGCCTTGAGCGCGGCTACGTGTTTCGCTCCAAGCTGGGATTGGATGCGGTGTTCCGCACCTGGCATCCGATGATCAGCACCGACCTGTTGTTCGCTAGCTATGAGGAATACGCGAAGAGCAGGGGCGAGCGTCGGCCGCTATCCCGGGAAGGGCTCGGCAAATTCCTGACCGGCCTCAATGCCATTCCGTCCCGCCCGCAACGCGGTTTTGTGGGCGAGCATCTGACGGACGTGGAAACCGGCATGTATGGAGGCACCACCCGCAAGGCCAAGCCTGTCGAGAAAGACCGGCCGCCAGGGTATTCGTTCGGCACGTTGGCGGGGGCACGGGGGGCTTTTGTCGCCGTCACCAAGCTGGCCATCACCTGGGATGGCGGCGCGGAGGACGCGGCGTGAGCCAGGCCATTGCTTTCCGTCAGCGCCAAACCCTGACGGCGATAGGCTTCCCTGACATGAGAAACAACGTATTTACAAAGAGTTACGTGTCCGTCAGGGTAATCAGGGAAAAATCACCTGAAAAGTTTTTACAAACTTCCCCCCGAGCAACGGGTTCAACGACCTCCTGCTCCAACCTAACCGGCCGGCCAAATCTCCAAGACTTTCTAACTAACCCTGACTACCCTGACTACCCTGACGGAAGTAATAGAATAAGGCTTTTTTCAACGAAAGCCCGTCAGGGCCGTCAGGGTGCCTCCCTGGCTTTCACGACTAGCTGCCGGCTCCGACTCAGCAGCTTCGGGCGGCCCGCTGTTCACCCTCCACTGCAACACGCGGCCAGCCCGCGCCTGATCGCGCTCGACCGCCCGCAGGACGTTCTCGTGGAGCTTCAGCGGGTCGGACATCGCAGCGGTTTCCCGTCCCCTTCGAGGTCAGGATGCGACCGACGACGCGGAGGACGAATTGCTCGACGCGGACGATGCCGACGAGATGAAGGACGGCGACGGCAAGGATGAAACCGACGATGCGAAGAAGGCGCGGCTGAAGAAGGCCCGCGCAAAGAAGAAGGCTGCCGACGGCGACGATGACACCGATGAGGACGACGACAAAGACCCGAAGGCCAAGGCAGCCCGCGCGCGGGAGCGTGGTCGGATAGCGGCTATCATGTCGTCGAACGCGGCTATGGCGAACCCCGCGGCGGCGCTGCGCATGGCAGTCCAGACGAGCATGAGCCGTGACACCGCCATCGCGACACTCAAAGACATCGGCCCCTCCGGCCGCGCCAACACCGGCCGGGATCGGCTGATGCAGGTGAACATCCCCGACGTGGGCCAGGACGGCGGATCGGAGATGACCGGCGCGGCTGCCACCGCGGCAGCGATCATCCGGGCAGGTAAGGTCCGTCGCGGCGAAGCCTGATGCCCGCCATCACCAGCAACACGCCCGACCTCTCCCAAGTCTCGCCCTGGGCGCTGACCGGCGCCTGGCTCACGTGCGAGGGGCAGCCCACCGCCGTCCCGGCCGCCAGCGTGCCGCCAGGGCTGCCCGTGGGCGCCGTGCTGGGCGTAGTCGCCGCCACGGGGGCTTTCACCCTCTGCGACCCGGCCGTGAGCCCGCCTGACGGCTCGCAGACGCCGGCTGCCATCCTCGCCAGCCAGGCGGTTGCGGGCCCGCCAGCGGCGCCCGCCACGGTCTACACCGGCGGCACGTTCAACACGACCCGGCTGTTCTGGTCCGGGAACTGGTCACCGCCCCTGCTGATGGCCGCGCTTGGCCAAGCCGGTTTCAACACCCGCACGCCCGCGCGTCGCGTCGGCGGGATTTTCTAGGATCGAGCATGAACTACACACCTGGCCACGTCACCGTTACGAACGGCTACCAGCCGACCGCCGACGAGATCGAGAACGACCGGCTCTCCCGCTGTCGCCCTGCCGATCGCAGCGCCGCCGCCACGCGGGAGGCGCTGGCCGCGATCGTGCTGGAACGCGCCGTGTCCGACGCCCGCCTGCTGTCTGCGCAGGATCGGGTCGAAGGCGCGCTGCTGGGCCATCCGAACGACCTTCGCCGTGCCCGTGAAGCGCTGGCCCGCGCGCAAGATGAGGCAGACCAATACTCTGCTCGCCAGGCGGCAATGCAGACCACGCTGGAGAAGCGGGAGCGGGAGGAGGATGCCGCCCGCGGCGACCTGGCCCGGCTCGCCCAGGCTGCGGAGGAGCGCGCCGCGCGGTTCCGGACGTTCCTGACCCGCGACTACCAGAAACACGCCGCCGCCATCGCGGCCGGGCTGGCGCTGGAGAAGGACGCCTTGCACGCGGACATGGTGTTGACTGAGGCAATGAAGGCGTGGCCCGGCGTGCCTGCGGTCCGGCCTGACATCCCCCGCACGGCCACGGGGACGAGCTACGGCCACCTCGTGTTTCTGCCGGGGCATGCGAGCCCGGCGGTGCCGGCGGCAGGGCCGTATGGGCGGAGCTGATGAAACGCTCCCGTCGCAAGTAGCGGTGCACGAACTCGCCGGAAACGGCCTGTTCACCCTCTACGTGTTCGAGCATGGAGCCACACCCCTGCTGCTGCGTGGCACACTTGCGCAGCACCCCGTGGCCAGCATGCTGATGGGAATTGCTGCGGCGTGGTCGGAGAAAGTGCTGCACGGGCCGCGGTGGATGACCCGATGCGTCCAATGCCAAGCGCCGCTGCGGCTTGGACGTCACACTGTCGGTATCGCCGTGCCGAACGAGATGGCTCCCGACAAGGTGCAATGCTTCTTCGGCGTATGTGACGCCTGCGTGTCCCTGGAGGACCAGCAGAAGGCATCGACCGCGCTGCTGTTTCACCTCCGCATCCTGTTCCCCGGCGTGCGGCCGGTCATCGTCACCCATTCGACGGAAGGGAACGCCTAAGAATGGCGAAAGCGGTAGAGTTCGAGGTCGGCGCCAAGGACACCGCCAGCGCGACTCTGGACCACATGGTGAAGAACATCGTGGCCCAGCAAAAGCAGCTCGCCGCGTCCTTCCGCGCGTCGGGGATCGAGGTCGAGGTCCAATCCACCAAGCTGAAGAAAGCCGCCGACCCTGGTGCGATGCGCTTGGCACAAAGCATGGGCCTGGGGGACGTGGCGGAAGGCTTCAACCAGGCGCAGCGCCGGGCCACGCAGCTGCGGAACGCAACCACGTCACTCGTCCCGGCTCTTGGGGCATTGGGAGCTGTAAGCAGTGTCGCCGCTGCTGGGCATGCGCTCAATTCCGGGGTCGACAGCATGGCAAACATGTACAAGCTGGCCGAGAAAATGGGTGTCGGTGTCGACCGGTTGAGTTTGATGCAGAACGCGCTACGGCTAACCGGCGCATCGGCCGAGGCGGCCAACAGCGGCCTGGAAGGTCTGCAACAGACTATGCGCGGCGCACTCTACGGCGGGGATGCGCAGAGCGCCGGACTATTCCGCGGGCTCGGGATTGACATCGGATCATTCGAAAAGGGAGCACACCGCGCTATCGACGTCCTGCCGCAGATCGCCCGAGAGGTGAAACGACTCTACCAAGCTGGTAACCCAGATGCCGCTGGCAGTCTGCTCACCAAGCTCGGTTTGGGCCGTAACTGGCTGGAAATCATGAAGGACGGCGAGGCCGGGCTGCTGCGATATGAGCAGGCCGGCGCCAAGGCCGGGACGGTCACGCAAGAGCAGGCTGATGCAGCGTTCCGACTACGCACCGAGCAAGAAAGGCTGAGCATATCGCTTCAATCGTTCGGATACCAGCTTGCAGGCGAGTTGGCACCCGATCTAATCCCGGTCGTCCGCGAGATGACCAACTGGGTCGAGACGAACAAGGACTGGCTGTCGCACGACATCGCCCAATCGGTGCACGACTTCATAACCTACCTGAAAAACGGTGGCTGGCAGACGATCAAGGCCGATATCGCGGGCATCGTCCATGAGACGGACGACGTAATCACCAAGTTCGGTTCCTGGAAGACGGCTATAGAGGTGCTGGGCGCCGCATGGGCGCTGAACTCCCCGGTCGCCAAGCTGATCTTCGAGATCGGCAAGCTGTCGACCATGACGATTCCAGGGTGGGTCGGGAAACTGCTGGGGATCGGGTCGGTAGCTGGAGGAGCAGTTACGGCCGGCGCCGCCGCCGTTGCTGCGGCAGGCGCTGCGGCTGGGGCCATGAACCTGCCGGTGGTTGACGACATGGGCAGACCCGGGCCTGTCACTTGGGGGGGGAACCTCTACGGAGCGGATTCCGGGACGGGCGACGGTCTGAGCCAAGGGCCAGGCCCTCGCGGCAAATTCGTCCCCAACCTGGCAACATCCGAGCAGAAGCGTCGCGCGCAGGCGGTTTACGACTACTACAGATCAAAAGGCTGGAGTGATGCCGCTGCGCTTGGTGCGGTTTCGAACCTCCAGGCCGAGTCCAGCATGAACGATCGCGCGGATAACGGCAGCCACTATGGCATCGGACAGTGGGACGCGAACCGACAAGCAGCGTTCCGGGCCTGGTCGGGCATTGATATTCGATCTTCCACCTTCGATGAGCAGATGCGCTTTGGAGAGTGGGAACTGCACAACGGCGACCCCAAGTCGGTTCTAGCTGGCCAGATCATGCGTCGGGCAAGAACGCCCGGGGAGGCGGCAAGGGCGTTTTCTCACTACAACGAAAGGCCCGGTTCGGACGCGGATGATAACGCCCGCGCGATTGCAGCGGATCGAATTGGCGACGCTTTGCAGCGGCATGATGTAGCTGGCAGCCCATCCGCGCCTTCCAGTGACGATGCGACGGGAGGAACGATGGATCAGTCCGGTCGCATTAAGGTGGAGGTAATCCACCGGAACCCGCCTCCAGGGGCTTCAATTCAGGTCACCACGCCGGATAGCCCTCACATGGATGTGGCGCCTCCTCTGACGGTGCAAAGCATGCCAAATGCTGGTAGGCGGGACGTCGCGAGGCAGGGTTACTGATGAACCGTAAGGAGGTTGCCTTGGACGACGATAGCGTTCTCGGCCAGCGAGACGTTCTGATGGTCGCTTTTATGCTGGCTGCGGCCGCATACGAGCAATTCGTGCAGGTGGAATAGCCCGCCCTAAAAGTGCAGACGGAACGGGGCCAAGTGCTTCAATCATAGTTAAAGGTGGCGACCGATGCGCTGGTCCAGTTCAAACAAGCATGGCCCGGCTTGTTTCCTGCGCCGCAGGGCAGCAGCCGTGTCGTCGAACCTAGTTTTGAATGCGCCCCCGCCGGCGTGGTTACGCACTAGACGGCGCGTTCACCGGTAACTCCAAGTGCAGAACGACGGGTCGGCTTGAAGCTGCGCAGCCGCGACGGGATCACCTTCTAACGCGCGACGCGCGAGCGCGCCGCACTGAGACTGCGGGCGCTGGATATACCACTGAGCAGCATTGTCGGCGCAGGCGTTGCACATCCCGAGCTCGTGGAGCCGATCAGTGATATCGCTTTTGCGCAGCGAGGCCGGCGGCACGGCCGATCGAGTCACCACCAACTCGTAACTAATCTCGTCGCCCTCATCGTGAGGGTGCGCTCGATCGATCGTGCAGTTGACAAGGCGCAATGCCTCTACTTTCCCAGAACTGGTCAAAACGTGGGTGGGATAGCAGTAGCCGCCATGCGAGCAGAACACGGCAACGCCGGTTTGCTTCTTCACATTATACTGTGTGATCGAGGTGTCATACTCTCCCTTCTGTATGACGGAATCTGAGCTTTCCAGCGCACCTACGTCCCGTAGCGCGATGGCTTTGCACAAGTCGGCAGCGTTCACGGCCGGCGACACAAGAAAGGTGCAGAAGAGGGCTATGAAGTAGCGCATGGCCGAGCGTGGCACGGCGGGGCGAGGTGGGGAAGCCCGCTAGCTTGTCTTCGTCAGCTGTGAATTGTGACAGCCTGGTAGGCTGCCGCTGAACCCATGATGAACGCGCCTAGTGATAGCACCAGCGCTAGAGCCGCCAAGAACCTTAGCGACTTTCCGATTGAGACGTAGTCTCCGGCAGTTCGTTCTATAAACGTGATCTGCGCAATAGAAGCAACGCCCGTCCCAAGAACCGCTAAAACCAGACCTGCCACATAGTAGAGCATTGCCTGTTTGATGCCGACTTCTGCCAGTGCGACGTTAGAAACAGGGCTGTTGCGGTTGAGAGTGCTTATTAGACTTATCAGAGCAACTATTGCACCGCCGTTTACGATGAATAGACTCCTAATTACCGCCACCGCGTAAGAGGCCGCAGCCGCAATCCGGGCTTGATCTGCAAGCCCGACGATGCGTGCGTTCTCCAAAGCGTGCGCGGCGTCTATGCGGCGTTCTTCGATTTGGAGCGAGAGTTCCGCCTTTAGCCGCTCCACCTGCAGCGTCTCATCAAAGTCCATGAAGCCAACGCTCGCACGGCCAACGTCGGGCGGGAAGGGGGCTACTTGGTGGGGGGTTGGCCCAGTGGCGGTAGCGGCTGGCGAGATGCCACAATGGCCTCTACCGAGGACAGGCCGGCTTGGAAGGCGCTGAGTTGGTTGCTGGAGGCCGCAAAGAAGATACCGATAAGGGCGATCATCAACGCGGCAAGTGCCAACGCAGTGTTCCGAACTGTGTCGCGCGTAGCCAGGGCTGCCACTTGGGTTTGAGTTGGCACGCCGGCGAGCGCGCCCTCAATCCGGCCTAGGCTGGCTTTGACGCCTTCCATCTCGACTACCAGGCCATCTACACGCGGATCCATAGTTGGAGGTTGGGGGCCACGACCACTTGGGGCAAGGGGGGGCCGGGGTATCGTTCAAGCCATGCCGCGCGTTTCGCATGGCGGTCAGTTGCGCTTCCACGGAGCGATCCACGGTCCTATCGCTCTCCTCGGCGTCACCGCTACTCATCTGGACCTCCGATATCCAATACACCCTCAAGTAATCTGTCGAGTAATTCTCGTAGCGAGCCTTCATCATCAGGAATTCTTAGAATAGTAGAGGCTGCGGTTATCGGCGCATCTCGTAAAAGGAAGAGTAGTTTGGCAACTTGGAGTTGCATGCTTAGTTGGCCGGTCTTTAGTTTGTTAACCTCAACCCTTAGTCGCTCCAGTTCAAGCTCAGCATTAAACACCGGGTCGCTCATTGATCACCCCCTGAGAGCGGTGTTCTACAATGAGCAGTGGGGCGGCAGGTGTCGAGGCCAAACGACAACGCGCCGCATCAGGGTTGAACCCCGCCGGCTAGTAGATCACGACGTAGAGCACGTATCCCGCCGGCGTCAGCGCCGACAATCCAGCCGCCACCGCCAGGCAAATCCAAGCGGTTCGCTGCCGCCCGGTGGAATGGCGCGCGAGCATCCCGAACACGATAGCAAACCCTATGCAGGCGAGGGATACCGCGAGCAGCAATTCGAGGACGTGGAGGACGTATTTGCCGAAGCCGTCCCTGCCCTGTCGGGAAACCAGTCGAGCATGGAAGCACCCTACGCAGAGGAGTCCGCAGCGAGTCCGCTACCCGTTGTCTCGATGCGACCTTGCACCAAACAAACGCTAAGTCATTGATTTTGGCGCGCCCGGAAAGACTCGAACTTCCAACCCCCAGATTCGTAGTCTGGTGCTCTATCCAATTGAGCTACGGGCGCAACCGAGGGCGGGGTGTAGGACAACGTGTCGGCGCAAGCAACCCTGTAGACGAACCACATGGGGTGCAATCCATGACGCTCGGTGTATCCAGCCTTGTGCCACGTCTGGCATCTCCCCGCCGGCAGCTGGGCTAGCGCCTGGCGCGACGGTACGCTGTCGCGGCTCCCCGATGCGGCACTGGCGCGGCGCGGCGCCTTATCTGGCGGGTGTGACGAGACGGCGCCCGGCGGAACAGAGGGCGCTGCCCGTGCCGGTAGGAGCGGACATGATTGTAGCGGCCTCGCGCATAGCTCCTGGACTGGTAGGCACGATAAGATGGCCGCGCCGACCCGCCGCCGGTCGGACGCGCCGTCAGCGCTTCCAGGGACAGCCGGTTGAGCTGGTCAGCCGTGGCCTGGGCACGTGCCGGTCCAGGCAGGGGCAACACGCTGGCTGCCAGCAGGATCAAGATCAGAACTCGGCACATACGCTGTCATCCCTCCACTCAGCTGGCGCCGATACAGGCAGCCTCTCGCCCGTGCAAACTTGACGTCAACGGCACGCCAGGTCATATCGCGCTGACGGGTGCAAAGGCGCCCCGCCCCTTCGGGGGCACCGCCGCTCCGCGATGGTCGCGCAGCGGCGCGTTTGCCGTTGTGGAGCGTGCGCGATGTTCGACAGCCTGTCGAGCAAGTTAAACGGCGTGTTCGAGGGGCTGCGCAAGCGCGGGCGCCTGTCCGAGATCGACGTCGCCGAGGCGCTGCGCGAAGTTCGGCTCGCGTTGCTGGAAGCCGACGTGGCCCTGCCCGTCGTCAAGGACTTCATCGCCAAGGTGCGCGAGCAAGCCACGCAGGTGGAGGTGCTGGACAGCGTTGCCCCCGGCCAGCAGGTCATCAAGGTGGTGAACGATGCCATGGTGGAGGCGCTGGGGGGTGCCGGCGCCGTGCCGTTGAACCTTTCCGCCGCGGCGCCCGTGCCGATCCTGATGGTCGGGCTCCAGGGATCCGGCAAGACCACCACCTCCGGCAAGATCGCCTTGCGGCTGACGCAGCGGGAGAAGCGCAAGGTCTTGCTCGCCTCGCTCGACACGCAGCGCCCGGCGGCGCAACTGCAGTTGCAGCAGCTGGCCCATCGCGCCGGTGTCGCCAGCCTGCCGATTATCGCCGGGCAGACGCCGGTGGAGATCGCCCGGCGTGCGATGGAGACGGGGCGCCGCGAGGTCTACGACGTCGTCATCCTGGACACGGCCGGCCGCCTGTCGATCGACACCGCGTTAATGGACGAGGTTCGCGCCATCCGCGCCGAGACCAGCCCGGCCGAAACGCTGCTCGTCGTTGACGCCATGACGGGGCAGGATGCCGTGAACACCGCCCGGGCGTTCAACGAGGCGCTGGGCATCACCGGCATCGTCATGACCCGGATGGACGGCGATGCCCGCGGCGGTGCGGCGCTCTCCATGCGGGCGATCACGGGCGCGCCCATCAAGCTCACCGGCTCCGGCGAGAAGATCGACGCGCTGGAGGAATTCCATCCGGAGCGCGTGGCCGGCCGCATCCTGGGCATGGGCGACATCGTCGGCCTGGTGGAGAAAGCCGCCGAAACGGTCGACGAGGAGGAGGCCGAGAAGCTTGCCGCCAAGATGATGGCGGGCAAGTTCGACCTGGACGATTATGCCAAGCAGCTCAAGCAGATCACCAAGATGGGGTCGATCTCCTCGATCGTCGGCATGCTGCCCGGCATGGGCGCCGCCAAGGAGGCGCTGGAGAACGCCAACGTCGACAAGACGGTGCTGGCCAAGCAGGGCGCCATGATCTCCTCTATGACCATGAAGGAGCGGCGCACCCCGGATATCATCAAGGCGAGCCGCAAGAAGCGTATCGCCGCCGGGTCCGGCACCACGGTGCAGGACGTGAACAAGCTGCTGAAGCAGTTCGACGACATGTCCACGATGATGAAGAAGATGCGCAAGCTGGGGCAGAAGGGGCTGATGCGCCACGGCCTCGGCGCGATCATGCCCAAGAGCATGCAGCAGCGGCGCCCGTATTAATTGAACAGCCACAAGGACTGAACCGATGGGACTTAAGATTCGCCTTGCCCGCGCCGGCGCCAAGAAACGACCGTACTACCACATTGTCGTGGCCGATAGCCGTTCCCCGCGCGACGGGCGCTTCATCGAGAAGCTCGGCAGCTACAACCCGATGTTGCCCGCCGACCATGACGAGCGGGTCCGCTTGCAGGGCGAGCGCATCCTGCACTGGCTGGGGGAGGGGGCGCTGCCGACGGACCGCGTCGCCCGCTTCCTGGGCCGAGCCGGCCTGGCGCCGATGCCCGCCTACAGCGAGCAGCCCGTGCAGTCCGCTCCGAAGAAGAAGGCGCAGGAGCGGGCGAAGGCAGCCGCCGCGGCCTGATGTCGGAGGCGCGTATCCTGCTGGGCGTGGTGGGTCGGCCGCATGGGGTGCGGGGGCTGGTGCACGTGCACAGTTACACCGCCGATCCGGCCGACCTCTCCGCCTATGGCGCGTTGCTCGATGACGCCGGCCGCCGCTGGACGCTCGCATGGCGGGGCCGCGGGGTGGCCGAGCTGCGGGACGGGGACGGCCGTGCCCTGCCTGACCGCAACGCGGCGGAGCGGCTGGCGAACACGCGGCTGTCGATCGAACGGAGCCGGCTGCCTGCGACCGCCACGGACGAGTTCTACCTGGCTGATCTGGTCGGGCTGGCGGCCGTGACGGCGGATGGCGAGGCCATCGGCAACGTGGCGGCGGTGCACGATTATGGTGCCGGTGCGAGCCTGGAGGTTGCCGGCGAGGGCCGCCAATTGCTGGTCCCGTTCACCCGGGCCTGCGTGCCGGACGTCGACGTCGAGGGCGGCCGCGTCGTCGTCATGATTCCGGATGAGGTTGTCGTGGCGAGCGACGCGCCCTTACCCCGACTCCCGGGGAAAGCGGCGGGTGAGGGTCTTCGCACCCAGGGCCATCCCCAATGACCTGGCGTGCCACCGTCGTGACTCTGTTTCCCGGCATGTTCCCCGGCCCGCTCGCCGGCTCCCTTGCCGGGCGTGCAATGGCAGCCGGCATCTGGTCGCTGGACGCGCATGACATCCGCTCGGCCGGGCGGGGGCGGCATCGCAGCGTGGACGACACGCCGTTCGGCGGCGGCGCCGGCATGGTGATGCGGCCGGACGTGGTGGACGCCGCCCTGTCGTCCGTGGCGGACGAACGGCCCCTGATGTTCCTCACCCCCCGCGGGCGACGGTTCGGCCAGTCGGATGCCGTCCGGCTCGCCCATGGCCCCGGCATCATCCTGCTCTGCGGCCGCTACGAGGGTGTCGACCAGCGCGTGATCGAGGCACGCGACGCCGAGGAGGTCAGTGTCGGCGACTACGTGCTGTCGGGCGGGGAGCTGGCCGCCATGGTCGTGCTGGATAGCTGCGTCCGCCTGCTCCCCGGCGTCATGGGAGCGGCCGAGAGCGCCGTCGAGGAAAGCTTCAGCGCCGGCTTGCTGGAATATCCGCATTATACCCGTCCGGCCGAGTGGCAGGGCCGCACGGTGCCGGACGTGCTGCTGAGCGGCGACCATGCCGCCATCGCGCGCTGGCGCCGCGCCCGGGCGGAGGAGACCACACGCGCCCGCAGGCCGGACCTGCTGGCGCAGCCCGTTGCATCCGGCGTCACAGCGCCGTAACAGATTGCGAGAAGGACCAAGACCATGAACCTCATCCAGCAATACGAGGCCGGGGAGATCGCCCGCCTCACCGCGGCGCGTGCCGTGCCGGAGTTCGTGCCCGGCGACACCGTACGCGTCTCGGTGAACATCAAGGAAGGCGAGCGTTCCCGCGTTCAGGCCTTCGAGGGCGTTTGCATCGCCCGGTCCAACAAGGGCCTGAACAGCAATTTCACGGTGCGCAAGATCAGCTATGGCGAGGGTGTGGAGCGCGTATTCCCGCTCTATGCTCCAACGATCGCCGCGATCGACGTGGTGCGCCGCGGCGATGTGCGCCGGGCCAAGCTGTATTACCTGCGCGGCCGTCGCGGCAAGTCTGCCCGCATCGCCGAGAAGGCGCGCGACACCAAGACCGAGACCGCTGCCGCCGAATAGGACAAGGCCAGGGCGCCCCCTGGACCCGGAAGGGAACGCTCGTCCCCACCACCCCTGGTAATCAGGTGTCCAGGGGGCGAGTGTCCTCCGGTGGGTCCCGGGGCAACGACCCTGGAGACAGGGAGAGCGACCATGCCGCGCACGCTGTTTGATAAAGTCTGGGACGCCCACGTCGTCGACCGGATGGAGGACGGCACCTGCGTGCTCTACATCGACCGCCACCTCGTGCATGAGGTCACCAGTCCACAAGCCTTCGAAGGGTTGCGGACGGCCGGCCGGCCGGTCCGGCGTCCGGACGCCACCATCGCCGTGGTGGACCACAACGTCCCAACCAGCGACCGGCGCGCCGGCATCGCCGAGGCTGAGAGCCGCATCCAGGTGGAGACGCTGGAAAGCAACGTCGCCGAGTTTGGCGTGCCATACATCCCGTTGCTGGATGCACGCCAGGGCATCGTCCACATCATCGGGCCGGAGTTGGGCCTGAGCCTGCCGGGTACCACCATCGTATGCGGTGACAGCCACACCTCCACCCACGGCGCCCTGGGGGCATTGGCCTTCGGCATCGGCACGTCCGAGGTCGAGCATGTCCTCGCCACCCAGACGCTGCTGCAGAAGCCGGCGAAGAACATGCTGGTGTCGGTCGAGGGAGAACTGGCCCCGGGTGTGACGGCGAAGGACGTGGTGTTGGCGATCATCGGCACCATCGGCACGGCGGGCGGCACCGGCCACGTCATCGAATACGCCGGCAGTGCGATCCGCGGCCTCGACATGGCGGGGCGCATGACGGTGTGCAACATGAGCATCGAGGCGGGAGCCCGGGCCGGCCTGATCGCCCCGGACGAGACGACGTTCGAGTATGTCCGCACCCGGCCGCAAGCGCCGAAGGGTGACGCCCTGGAACAGGCGATCGCGTATTGGCGCACCCTGCCGACCGACGCAGGCGCGTCCTACGACCGCGTCGCCACGCTGGATGCCGCCGCGATAGAGCCGATGGTGAGCTGGGGTACCAACCCGGAGGCGGTGCTGCCGATCTCGGCGGTCGTGCCGGATCCCGCCGCCTACCCCGACCCGGCGCAAGCCGACCAGGTGCGCCGCATGCTGGACTATATGGGCCTGCAGACGGGCCAGAAGCTGGCAGAGTTGCCGGTCGACGTGGTGTTCATCGGCTCCTGCACCAACGGCCGGATCGAGGATTTGCGCGCAGCCGCCGCCATCGCGCGCGGCCGTCGCGTGGCGTCCGGCGTGCGCGCCATGGTGGTGCCCGGCAGCGGCTTGGTGAAGCAGCAGGCCGAGGCGGAGGGGCTGGACCGGATATTCCTGGACGCCGGGTTCGAGTGGCGGGAGGCCGGCTGCTCCATGTGCCTCGGCATGAACCCGGACAAGCTGACGCAGGGCCAGCGATGCGCCAGCACCTCCAACCGTAATTTCGAAGGCCGGCAGGGACCGGGTGGCCGCACCCATCTGCTCTCCCCCGCCATGGCCGCCGCGGCGGCTGTCGCCGGCCACCTCACCGACGTGCGGGAGTACGCGTGATGCAGCCTTTCACGACGCTGACCGGCGTCGCGGCGCCCTTGCCGCTGGCCAATGTCGACACCGACAAGATCATCCCGGCCCGCTTCCTCAAGACGATCAAGCGCACCGGGCTTGGCGTCCATCTGTTCGATACGCTCCGCTATGACTCCGCCGGTGCGGAGCGTGCGGATTTCGTGCTGAACCAGCCAGCCTACCGTCATTCGGAGATCCTCATCGCGCATGAGAATTTCGGCTGCGGATCGTCCCGCGAGCATGCCCCGTGGGCGCTGCTGGATTTCGGCATCCGGTGCGTCATCGCGCCGGATTTCGCCGACATCTTCCACGGCAACTGCTTTAAGAACGGCATCCTGCCGATCCGGCTGCCGCGCGCCGTGTGCGACCAGCTCATGGAAGACGCCCACATGGGCGGCAACGCGCGATTGACCGTGGACCTGGCGCGGCAGGTCGTCGTGCGTCCGTCCGGCGAGGAAATCCCGTTCGAGACCGACGCGTTCCGCAAGCATCTGCTGCTGAACGGCCTGGACGATATCGGCCAGACCATGCAGCGCGCACCTGCCATCGACAGCTACGAAGCCAGGCAACCCGCCTGGCTCCCCGCCGTCACCGCCTGACTCCCGTACCTGCTCCCTCTCCCGTTGGGGAAGGGCCGGGTGAAGGCCATTCTTTCCAAGACCCCCGCCGGGAGACCGCATCCATGCCCGCCAACAAGAAGCTGTTGCTCCTCCCAGGTGACGGTGTCGGTCCGGAGGTGATGCGCGAGGTGCGCCGGGTGATCGACTGGATGTCCCGCCGCCGCCGCGCCACCTTTGAACTCGCAGAGGACCTGGTCGGCGGCGCGGCCATCGACGTGGCCGGGCGCGCCATTTCACAGGCCACCGTGGCCCGCGCCAAGGAAGCGGATGCGGTGCTGTTCGGTTCGGTGGGCGGTCCCCAATGGGACAAGCTCGGCTTCGACAACCGCCCGGAGCTTGCCATCCTGACGCTGCGGCGCGAACTGGGCCTGTTTGCCAATCTGCGCCCGGCCATCGTGCTGGACCCGCTGATCGACGCGTCCACCCTGAAGCCGGACGTGGTGCGCGGTCTGGACCTGATGATCGTCCGCGAGAGCACGGGCGGGATCTATTTCGGCGAGCCCCGCGGCGTCGAGACGCTGCCGGACGGCCAGCAACGCGGCTTCAACACCGAGACCTACACGACCTTCGAGATCGAGCGTGTCGCCCGCGTGGCGTTCGAACTGGCGCGCAAGCGGCAGAACCGCGTGTGCAGCGTCGAGAAGGCCAACGTCATGGAAAGCGGCCTGCTCTGGCGCCAGGTCGTCACCGCGCTCGCCGCCCGTGAGTTCCCGGATGTCGCGCTCAGCCACATGTATGCCGATAACTGCGCCATGCAATTGGTCCGCAACCCGCGCCAGTTCGACGTCATCGTCACGACCAATCTATTCGGCGACCTGCTCAGCGACCTCGCCTCGATGCTCACGGGCAGCCTCGGGATGCTCCCCTCCGCGACCTTGGGGGATCTCGACCCGGCGACGGGCCGCCGGTATGCGCTTTACGAGCCGATCCACGGCAGCGCCCCGGACATCGCCGGTCGCGGCATCGCCAACCCGCTGGGGCAGCTCCTGAGCTTCGCCATGCTGCTGCGTCACTCCTTCGCGATGGAGGAGGACGCCGCGTTGATCGAGCGCGCAGCCACCAACGTCCTGGCCAGCGGCCTGCGCACGGCCGACGTGATGGCGCCGGGCGCGGCCCAGGTGGGAACCTCGGTCATGGGCGAGAGCATCCTGCGCGAACTGGAAAAGCTCGCCGCCTAGGGTGGGATCGGTTTGGGTCGACGGCAGGCCTCTCCCGCTTTATCTCCGGCCCATGGTCGACGCCTTCATCCAACCCTCTTCCCCAGAGCTTTTGCAGGCAAGGTCGCCGCCTCGCTGCACGCTGCGGGCGTCCGTGGGATGATCCGCCGGCCATGAGCATCGCGCCTCTGATCGGACTGTTCGGCGTTCTGCTCGCGGCGTTGACGGCGGAATTCAACGACGGCGTCACGATGGCCGCGCTTGCCGACGTGCGCGGAGGCCTGGCGATCAGCCACGACCCGGGTACCTGGATCGAAAGCCTCTACGCGACAGGCCAGGTCATCGGGATGTCGGTGGCGACGTTCTGGGCAATTACGGTCTCGATCCGTCGTTTCGCCCTGTTCGCCATCGCGTTCTGCGGTGTCACGACGCTGTGCATCCCGGAAGCACCATACCTGTCGTTGCTGTACGTGTTGCGGTTCCTGGAAGGCGTGTCTGCCGGCTTCATCATCCCGTTGCTGCTGACCGTCGCCTTGCGCGTGTTGCCGCCGCCGGTCCGGCTGTACGGGCTGGCAGCCTATGCGCTCACCGCGACCTTCGGACCCAACGTGGCCACCACGCTCGCCGCCCTGTGGACCGATCTGGTCGGTTGGCGCTTCGTGTTCTGGGAGGCTCTGCCGCTCTGCAGCCTGGCTGGCGCGATGGTGTGGTTCGGCGTGCAGCAGGATCCTCCGCGATACCAGCGGGCGCGGCTGTTCGACTGGCGCGGATCGTTGCTGGTCATCCTTGGCGGCGGGTCTTTGACGACGATGCTGGAGCAGGGGGATCGTTACGACTGGTTCAACTCGCCGACGATCTGCGTCCTGGCGGTGCTCAGCGTCGTGGGGCTTGCCTTGCTGGTGGTCAACGAGCTGGGAGAGGAGTTGCCGCTCTACAAATTCTCACTGCTCAGGCGGCGCAACTTTGCATATGCGCTGATCGCGCTGTTCACCTTCCTGTTGCTGAACCTGGCAGCAAGCACGCTGCCGTCGACCTACCTCCAGCAACTGGGGTTCAAGCCGTTGCAGATCCAATTCATCACCCTGCCGATCGCATTGTCCCAACTGGTCCTGCTGCCGGCGCTGGCGCTTCTGCTGGATATCGAGCGGGTCGACCCGCGTGTGGTGAGCTTCGGCGGCATCGGCTTGTTCCTGGCCGCCACCGTCGGCAACAGCCTCATCACCAGCTCGTGGCAGCAGAGCCAGTTCTTCCTCTGGCAGGGCTGCGCCGCGGTGGGCGAGGCGATGATCGTCATGCCGTTGCTGATGATGGCGACCAACACGATCCGCGACCCGGCGGACGGCCCGTTCGCCTCGACGATGGTCAACACGATGCGCGCTGTCGCGGAGCCGGTGGGGGTGTGGATAGTGCAGCTCATCCAGCGATGGCGCGGCGGGCTGCATTACAACCGCCTGGTCGACCAGGTCGGGCAGCAGCGCTTCCAGGTCATCCAGGCCCGGGGTTTGATACCGGGCAACCTGCCGCCGCTGATGCCGAACGGACAGCCGAGCGCGCCGGGCGGCCTGGCGGCCTTCCGATTGGCGGTGGATGTGCAGGCATCGGTCCTGACCTTGAGCGACGCGTTCCTGATTGTCGGCGCGCTGGCAGTGGCTTTGATGGTAGTGCTGTTCATCCTGCCGGAACGAACCTATCCGCCCCGCATCGAGTTTGCGGCGAAGTAGCAGGATCACCATGGCAGAGGATGGAAAGGACGGCGACAAGGAGAAACAGGCCGACCCCAAACAGAATGACAAGAAAAAGCAAGACAAGCCCCGGCCGCGGTCGCGCTGGCCGCTCTACATCGCCGGCCTCGTAGCCATCGTCTTCGCCGCCGTCGTGCTCGCGATCATCTACGTGCCCGACCCGGCCGTGTACACCGACGACGCATACGTCACCGTGCATTACGCCACCATCGCGCCGCGCGTCTCGGGCCAGATCGCGACGGTGATGGTGGACGACAACCAACCGGTGGTGGCCGGCCAGGTGCTGGCGACCATCGACGACCGGGATTTCCAGGTCGCGCTGCAGACCGCCCAGGCGCAGCTCGACCGCGACCGCGCGCAGGTGGACGACGTGACGGGCACGATCGCACGGCAGCCGACGGTCATCGACCAATCGGCGGCGCAGGTGGATTCCACGGCGGCGCAGCTTGCTTTCGCGCAGGCCAACCAGAAACGCTATCACAACCTGGCGGCCACCGGCGCCGGCACCTTCCAGGACCGGCAGCAGGCGGACACCGCCTTGCAACAGGCCGCGGCAGCCGTCGCCGGCAACAAGGCGACCGAGGAGGGGGCGCGGCGCCAGATACCCATCCAGGAGGCGCAGCGCCGGGGCATGATGGCGATGGTGCGGGCGGACGAGGCGCAGGTGCAGCAGGCGCAGTTGAACCTGTCCTACACCCGTATCCTGGCGCCGTTGGACGGGATCGTGGCGCAGCGGTCCGTCCAGGTGGGGAATTTCGTGGCCCCAGGCTCGGCCCTGATGTCGGTGGTGCCGATCGACCGGATCTACGTCGAGGCGAATTACCGCGAGGTGTCGCTGCGCCACATGCTGCCGGGCCAGCATGCCCGCATCCACGTGGACGCCTATGACATCGACCTCGACGGGGTCGTCGACAGCATCCCGCCAGCCTCCGGCGCCGCCTTCGCGCCGATCCAGCCGAACAACGCGACCGGGAACTTCACCAAGATCGTGCAGCGCCTGCCGGTCAAGATCGTGCTGTCGCCGGGGCAGAACCTCGCCAAGCTGTTGCGGCTGGGCTTTTCCGTGGAGACGACGGTCGACACCGGGCTGGCGAACGTGGCCGCCCGCCAGCAAGCCACGCCGGCCCCGATCACGGTGCGCTAGCCATGCGGATCGCCGCGATGCTGCTGTGGCTTGCACTGGGTGGCTGCACGGTCGGGCGTGACTTCGTCCGCCCGGTGGTCGAGGCGCCGCGGCGCTGGTGGGGCGCGGATGACAAGCAGGATAGCGGCGGCCCCGTCACCTATGGTGGCGTGGTCGATCCGACATGGTGGACCAGCTTCGGCGACTCGGAACTGTCTTCCCTGGTCACGCGGCTGGCAGCGCAGAACCTGGACCTGCAATCCGCCGCGGAGCGGGTGCGGCAGGGCCGCGCACAACGCCGGATCGTCGAATCCGAAGGCTTGCCGCATTTGGACGCCAACGGATCGTACGCGCGGACGCGTGACAGCCTGACCGGCCCGATCTCGCTGTTCCAATTCGTTCCGAACCCGCCGAAGGACTTCGACGTATGGCAGGACAGCCTCTCGGCGTCGTGGGAGTTGGACCTGTTCGGCCGCGTGCGACGGGCGGTCGAGTCGGAGCGGGCCAACACCGAGGCGGCCGTGGAGGCGCGGCACGGCGTGGCGCTGATGGCCGTCTCCGATCTGGCACAGGACTACCTGCAACTCCGCGGCACGCAGGCGCTGGAGGCGGTGACCCAGGCCAACCTCGTCAACGCCGTGCGCAACGTGGCGCTGGTGCACAACCGCTTCGCCAACGGCGTCAGCACCACCTTGGACATCGCTAACGCGGAAGCGCAGCGGGCGACGATCGAGGCGTCGCTACCGCAGTTGCACACGCAGGAGGCCCGGCTGATCAACGCCATCGGCACCTTGCTTGCGCTGCAGCCGCGCGCCCTCGCGGCGGAATTGGCGCAGCCGGCGGTCCGGCCGGCGATCCCCCCGACAGTGCCGGCCGGACTGCCGGGCGAGTTGGCAAGGCGTCGCCCGGACGTTCGCGAGGCGGAGGCGCGGCTGCACGCGGCGACTGCGCAGACCGGGGTCGCCGTGGCCTCGTTCTATCCCGATGTGCGGTTGATGGGGCAGGGCGGCACGCAATCGCTGCAATTCACCGAGACTTTCAACCTGCACTCCTCGTTCTTCTCCATCGGTCCCACCATCGACCTGCCGATCTTTGAAGGCGGGCGGCTGCGCGGCACCTTGAAGCTGCGGGAGTCGCAGCAACGCCAGGCGGCGATCGACTACCAATCCACCGTGCTGCGCGCCTGGCAGGATGCCGATGACGCCATCACCGCCTACCAGCAGTCGCGGCAGCGGCGCGAGAAGGTGTCCGAGGCGGTGACGCAGGATGTCGCCGCCCTGGCCGCCGCCCGGCAGCGCTACGCGGAAGGGCTGGTGGATTTCCTCAACGTGATCGGGGCGGAGAACGGCGTGTTGCAGGGTCAAAGCTCGCTGGCCGATGCCGACACGCAGATCGGCGTGAACCTGGTGGGCGTCTACAAGGCGCTGGGCGGCGGCTGGCAGGTGGCCGACCCCTAGCGATTGCTTGAGGCCGGTTGCGGAGCCCCGGGTCAGAGGCCCGGGGCGGGCGCCGGATCAGCCAGGTGAGGTGGCCGAACCGCGCCAAGTCCCGCGCGCTCATTTGGAGCGAGTAGGCGGGAGTGGCGGATTCTTTCTATCCCTGGGCGGGCGTCCGGTTGCCCTGCAAGGCCTGCCAGACGCGCTGAGCCGAGGCGGGCATGTCGAGATGCGTGACACCCCGGGGACGCAGCGCGTCCAGGATCGCGTTCATCGTCGTCGGCAGGGAGCCGACGGTTCCCGCCTCGCCGACGCCCTTCACGCCAAGCTGGTTGTTGGGGGATGGCACCATCACCATGCGGATCGTCACGCGGCGTGCCAGGTCTGCATGCGGCATCGGGTAGTCCATGAAGCTGCCGCTGAGCATCTGCCCGTCATCGTCATAGATGCACAGTTCGCCGAACACTTGGCCCAACCCCTGCAGCAGCCCGCCCCAGATCTGGCCCTCCAGCAAGGTCTGGTTCACCACCGCGCCGCAATCGTCGATCGAGACGTAGCGGACCAGCTCCGTCATGCCGGTGTCCGGATCGACCTCCACCTCCGCGATATGCGCGCCGGAGGGAAAGGCGCGGGGCGCGGCCAGCTCGGCCGTGCTGTCCAGCGCCCCGGGGTGACGTCGCGCGAGGTCCGACAGCTCCACCGCACGGTCGGTGCCGGCGATGCGGTAGCTGCCGTCGGCGTATGCGATATCGGCTTCGGCGGCCTCCAGCGCCTCGGCGGCGAGGGCCAGGCCCTTCTTCACCACCACGCCCGCCGCGGTCACGCTGACGGAGCCTTGCGACATCATGCTGCGGGAGCCGAACGAACCGCCGCCCTTCAGCACCGGGCCGTCCATGCGGCCGGCACGCAGCGTGATCCGCGCGGGATCGATCTGCAACACCCGGGCGACCAGTTCCGGCAGCACCGTCTCGTGTCCCTGGCCGGAGGCGATGGCCACCTCGTGAAGCAGGATGCTGCCATCCGGCTCGAAGGTGATGGCGGCCTCGTCGGTGGGGGACACGCCGCCTGCCGGCTCGATGAACACGGCACATCCGATGCCGCGCAGGACCCCGCGGGCCGCCGCCTCCGCCCGTCGCGCTTCGAACCCGTCCCAATCCGCCTCGGCCACGGCGGTATCGAGCAAGGCGTTGAAATCCGCGCTGTCATAGGCGGTCGGCATCGGGGCGGTGACGATGGTGTAGGGGAAGGCATCCCGCGGGATCATGTTGTGGCGGCGGAGCGCGAGCCGGTCGATCCCCGTCTGGCGCGCCGCCTCCTCCACCAGGCGCTCCACCATGTAGGCCATGTCCGGCCGCCCGGCGCCGCGATACGCGGTGATCGGCACGGTGTTGGTCACGGCCAGGCGGTTGCGCCCGTACACGGCTGGGATGCGGTAGGCGCCGCACGCCATCAGCGCGGCGTTCAGCGTGTTGGTGCCGGGCCCGGCCGCGGAAGGATGGGCGCCGATGTCGCAGATCCAGTCGTGCCGGATCGCCAGGAACTGCCCGGCCTCGTCCAGCGCTAGCTCTGCCGCCATGAGCACGGCGCGGCCATGGTAGTCGCTCAGGAAGGTCTCCGACCGGCTGGCCACCCACTTGACCGGACGCCCGACCTGCTTGGCCGCCAGGGCCAGCGCGGCATATTCCGGGTATGCCGCGCCACGGATGCCGAACGCGCCGCCGACATCCTCGGCATAGACGCGGATCTGTGCCGGCGGCAGCCCGGTGAGCGCCGCCAGCCCGTCGCGCATGCCGGTCATGCCCTGGCTGGCGCTCCAGAGCTGCAAGACCGCACCGTCCCATGCTGCGAGGGCGGCCTTCGGTTCCATGGGGTTGCCGACCACCCGGCCGCTCTCCTGCTCCAGCCGGACCACATGGGCCGCCTTGGCGAAGGCGGCGTCGGTCGCCGCGGCATCGCCGTAGTCGAAGTCGAAGCACAGATTGCCGGGCACGTCGTCGTGCAGCGATGGCGCGCCCGGCGCCACCGCCGCACGGGCGTCCACCACGGCTGGCCGGCTGTCGTACTCGACGGCGATCAGTTCCAGCGCGTCCTGCGCGGCATGGGCGGTTTCTGCGACCACGATCGCCACCGGCTCGCCCACGTAGCGCACCCGGCCCTGCGCCAGCGCCGGCGAGGGCGGCGAACGCAGCGCCTCGCCGCGGCCCTTGTAGGGAACGGCGGCCTGGCCACGGTTATAACCGGCCGCCGCCATGTCGGCCGCGGTGAGCACCGCCAGTACGCCGGGCGCCGCGCGCGCAGCCCCGGTATCGATGGCGGTGATGTCCGCATGCCCGCGGTCCGAGCGAAGGAAGGCGGCATGAAGCTGTCCGGAAAGATCCCAGTCGGCCGTATACCGTCCTGATCCCGTGACCAGCCGGCCGTCTTCCCGTCGCCCGTTGAATGCATAGGTCATGCCGGCTGGCTCCTTGAGGTATGCCCGTCATATGGGTTCTGCCGGGTGACCGCCAGGCCGGGAAGCGGTTGTGGACGGCGAACCCACTCAGGCGCTGGATCACGCCGCCGCCGATTGGCTACGTCCGTCATTGCATCCACGCCGATGCCGAACCCCGGGGCAGAGCGGGCGTTCGACCAGAATGCTCGCAACGAAACCGCTCCAGCTCCAGCTCCGTCCCGATGGAAAGCCATGCGGCAGCGGGGCGTGGCATCGCCTTCGCACTGTTTCCGTCGTCCTGGCAGCCCTGGCGGCGAGTTGCGGCGCCCCATTGCAGTCCGGTCCGCAGCAGATCGCCATCCGGACGGACCCTCCCGGCGCGGCCTGCACCATTCGGCGTGGACCGGCGGTGATCGCCTCGGTCGACCTGACCCCGGGCGTGGTCCAGGTCGACCACAGTGACAAAGACCTCGCGGTGTCATGCACCAGGCCAGGCTGGCAACCTGCAACCGGAACACTGGCAGCCCGCTACCAAAAGGAAAGCGTCGGTCGTCTGCTGAGCGCCGGCGTGGCTGGGGTGGTCGAAGACGCCGCCAGCAGCTCGGATTTCAGTTACGATCCCCAAGGGCTGACGGTGACGCTTCAGCCGAACTGAAGCGCGGTCGCTTCAGATAGAAGAAGCGATCACGCTTTGGCCTGTGCTTGCGAGCGCGATCCGGCAGCCTGGCACGGGATCGGCGCGGCCTTGCCGTCGGCACTCCGGCAGCCACGAACGCCGTGAGTGGAACACGGGTGGACGGTTTCCTGCATGCTTGGGCAGTGTCGAGACCCTCAACCCGGGGGAGATCGGCCGCCGTTCAGCTCGTCTACCTGGTAGATGCGCACGATTTCGTCGAAATCCTGGTCTGCCTTGAACCCCAGTGCCGTTGCCCGTGTGCAGTCGAAGCGTTCCGGCCAGGTTTCGACGATGGCGAGCACGGCCGGGTCCGGTGCTGGTTTGATCAACGCGACGGCCGCCTCGCCCGCCACCCGCCGCAGCGCCTCGATCTCGTCGGCGACCGTGGCGGAGATGCCGGGCATGGTCAGGCTGTGTTGGCCACCCAGCCCCGCACTGTCCATCGTGGCGGCGTGCAGCAGGAAACCGATCGCGGCGCGCGGCGATGCGAACCAGTGGCGCACCGTCACGGGGACCGGCAGCACGGCCTGCATGCCGTTCAGCGGTTCGCGCACGATGCCGGAGAAGAAGCCGGACGCCGCCTTGTTCGGCTTGCCGGGCCGCACGCAGATGGTGGGCAGGCGGATGCTGATGCCGTCGATGATGCCGCGGCGGGAATAGTCCCCCACCAGCAATTCGCCGATCGCCTTCTGCGTGCCGTAGCTGGAGAGCGGCGTCAGGTGGAAGTCGTCCGGGATGGAGGGCGGGAACGGCGCGCCGAACACCGCCAGCGACGACGCGAACACCAGTCGCGGCCGATAGCCGCCGCCGATGCGGCGGATCGCCTCCAGCAGGTGCCGGGTGCCATCCAGGTTGACGCGATAGCCCTTCTCGAAATCCGCCTCCGCCTCGCCCGAGACGATGGCCGCCAGGTGGAAGATCACGTCGGGACGCGACGCGACCAGCCGGTCCGCCTCCCCTGGCTGCGAGACGTCGGAGGCGACGGCATGGGCACCGGGTGGCGCTTCGGGCGGCAGGATGTCGTGCAGGGTAAGCTTGCCGGCCGAGCCGGCCAGCGCGGCCACCAGCTTGCGGCCCAGCATGCCGCCTGCGCCGAGAACGAGACAATGCTGCATCGGATCCTCCGGTTTTGCCCTCGATAGCATCATTCCCGCGTCCGGCCAGGCCGCCCGTCGTCATGGTGGCTACTCCGCCGCAGCCGCCACGATCCTCCGGCGCTTGCCGCGTGCCAGCCGTTCCAGCGCCAGGTACACTACCGGCGTGGTGTAGAGCGTCAGCGCCTGGCTCACCACCAGGCCGCCCACGATCGCCACGCCCAGCGGCACGCGGTATTCCGAACCGGTGCCGAACGCGAAGGCCAGGGGCAGCGCGCCCAGCAACGCCGCCAGCGTGGTCATGATGATGGGGCGGAACCGTTCCAGGCAGGCCGCGTGGATGGCGGCCTCCGGAGGCAGGCCGCGTTCCCGCTCCGCCTCCAAGGCGAAATCCACCAGCATGATCGCGTTCTTCTTGACGATGCCCATCAGCAGCACGATGCCGATGATCGACATGACGCTCAGCTCCCCGCCCGTCACCAGGATGGCCAGCAGGGCGCCCAGCCCGGCGGATGGCAGGGTGGACAGGATCGTCAGCGGATGCAGCAGGCTTTCATAGAGCACGCCCAGCACGATGTAGATCGTCAGCAGGGCCGCGCCGATCAGCGCCGGCTCGGTCGCCAGTGATTGCTGGAGGAACTGCGCGTTGCCCGCGAACTGGGTCTTCACGCTGTCCGGCATGCGCAGCGCCAGGGCGGTGCGTTCCACCAGCTCGGTCGCCTCGCCCAGCGCCATTCCTGGCGCCAGGTTGAAGCTGACCGAGCTGGCGGGGAACTGGCCCTGGTGCCGCACGGCCAACGGCGCCGTGCCGCGCTCGAAATGCCCCACGGCTGAGAGCGGCACCTGTTGCGCCCCCGGCGCGCCGACATAGACGGTTTGCAGCATCGACGGATCGGTCTGCAACGCCGGGTCCACCTCCAGCACGACCTTGTACTGGTTGCGGTCGGTGTAGATGGTCGAGATCTGCCGCTGGGCGAAGGCGTTGTTCAACGCGTTGTCGATCGCGGTGGTGGACAGATGCAGCCGCGCCGCGGCATCGCGGTCGATCACGACGTTGGATTGCGGGCCGGAGCGATCCTGGTCGCTGGTCACGTCGGTGATGCCGCCCACCTGCTGCAGCGCCGCCTCCAGCCGCAGCGTCCACTCGCGCAATTCGGCCAGATCGGGGTCTAGCATGATGAACTGGAACTGGCTGCCGCCGCTGCGCCCGCCGCCCCGCAGGTCCTGCGCGGAGTAGAGGAAGGTCTGCACGTCGGCCATGGCCTGGAGCTTGGGGCGCAGCCGGGCGATCACCGCTTCGCTCGACAGCTTCCTGGCCGCCAGCGGCTTGAGCTGGACGGTCAGCTGTCCCCGGTTCAGCGAGGCGAACCCGCTGGTGACTCCCACGGTGGAGCCCACGGTCTCGACCGCCGGGTCGGCCAGGACCACATCGACGACCCGCTTCTGCCGTGCCTCCATGGAGGAGAACGAGACGGACGGGTCGGCGAGCGTGCTGCCCTGGATCAACCCGGTGTCCTGGATCGGCAGGAAGCCCTTCGGCACGTCGCGGTACAGCAGCACCGTCGCCACGGCGCAGCCCAGCGTGACCAGCAGCATCAGCTTGCGCCAGCGCAGCGCCCAGCCCAGGCTCCTGGCATAGAGGCCGATGATGTCCTCGAACTCCCGTGCGATCGCGGCGTCCACCCGCCCCAGCCATCCGGTCGGCTTGGCATGCGGCCGTCCCAGGCGGCCCATCATCATCGGCGTCAAGGTCAGCGAGACCACCGCGGAAATGCCGATCGCCAGGGTGAGCACCATGGCGAATTCATGCAGCAGACGGCCGAGCAGGCCGCCCATGAAGATGATCGGGATGAACACGGCGACCAGCGAGATGGAGATCGACATCACGGTGAAGCCGATCTGCCGCGCGCCGTTGATCGCCGCGGCCAATGGCGGCTCGCCGCGCTCGGCATGGGTGCTGATGTTCTCGATCATGACGATCGCGTCATCGACCACGAAGCCGACCGAGATGGTGAGTGCCATGAGCGAGAAGTTGTCCAGGCTGTAGCCGAGCTGCCACATCGCGGCGAGCGTGCCCGCGATGGACAGCGGCACCGTCACCGCGGCGGCCAGGGTCGGCACCAGCCGGCGCATGAACAGCAGCACGACCAGCAGCACGAGCGCCACCGAGATCAACAGCGAGAGCTGCACGTCGTCCACGCTGGCCCGAATGGTGGACGTGCGGTCGGAGATCACCGACACCTTGATATCCGGCGGCATCCAGGCGAGCAGGTGCGGCAGCTCCGACTTGATGCGGTCGGCCGTGTCGATCACGTTCGCGCCGGCGACCTTGCTGATGGTCAGCAGGATGGCCGGCGTGTCGCCGTCCCAGGCGGCCAGGCGGGAGTTGGCCACGCCGTCCACCACGCTGGCCACGTCCGACAGGCGCAGGGCGGACCCGTTCTGCGACTTAATCACCAGCCCGGCATAGTCGCTGGCCTGCGTCATCTGGCCGTTGACCGCGATGTCCTCCGCCCGGTTGGCGCTCTGGAAGCTGCCGGTCGCCTCCGTCACATTGGCGTTGCGGATGGCGGTGAACACGTCCTGCCCGGCCAGGCTCGCGGCCCGCAGTGCGCCCGGGTTCAGGCGCACCCGCACCGCCGGCTTCTCGGCGCCGTTGATCTGCACCTGGCTCACGCCGTCGAGCTGCGACAGCCGCTGGGCGAGGATGGTGTCCGCCGCGTCGTAGACCTGGCCGGGGGACAGCGTCTCCGATGTCAGCGCCAGGGTGATGATCGGCGCTTCGGCCGGGTTGAACTTGCGGTAGTACGGCCTGCTCGGCAGGTCGGATGGCAGGTCCGAGGTCGCGGCGTTCAGCGCGGCCTGCACGTCGTGCGCCGCGCCCTCGATCTCGCGGTCGATGTCGAACTGGATGACGATGGTGGAGGAGCCGATGGCCGAGGTGGAGGTGATCTCCGTCACCCCGGCGATCTCCCCCAGCCGTCGCTCCAGCGGAGAGGCGATGGAGGTCGCCATCGTCTCCGGATCGGCACCTGGCCGGCTGGCGAACACGACGATGGTGGGGATGTCGACCGACGGCAGCGGTGCGACCGGCAGGAAGTTGTAGGCGACGGCGCCTGCCAGCAGCAGCCCGAGCGCCAGCAGCATCGTGCCGATCGGGCGCAGGATGAAGGGCGTGGAGAAGGTCATGCCGAGAGGGTCGGGGTGAGGGTGTGCCTCACTCCGCCGCCGCCGGCTGCATCCCGCCCGAGAACCGCAGGCGCAGCCGCTCGAACGTCACGTAGATCACAGGCGTCGTGTACAGCGTCAGCAACTGGCTCAGCAGCAGCCCGCCCACGATCGTCACGCCCAATGGAAAGCGCAGTTCGGACCCGGTGCCATGTTCCAGCATCAGCGGCAGCGCGCCCAACAGGGCGGCGAAGGTCGTCATCATGATCGGGCGGAAACGCAGCAGGCAGGCTTCCTCGATCGCCGCCTCCGGTGTCAGCCCGCGCTCGCGCTCCGCCTCCACCGCGAAGTCGATCATCATGATGGCATTTTTCTTCACGATGCCCATCAGCAGCACAATGCCGACCAGCGCCACCAGCGACAGGTCCAGCCCGAACGCCATCAGCGCCAGCAGCGCGCCGATGCCGGCGGAGGGCAGGGTGGACAGGATCGTCACGGGGTGGATGGTGCTTTCGTACAGCACCCCCAGCACGATGTAGATCACCACCACCGCAGCCAGGATCAGCCATGGCTCGGAGGCGAGCGAGCGCTGGAACTCCGCCGCGTCGCCGGAATAACTGCCGGTCACCGTCTCCGGCATGCCCAGATCCTGCTCCGCATCCGCCACCGCCGTCACCGCATCGCCCAGCGAAAACCCCGCCGCCGTGTCGAAGGACAGCGTGACGGAGGGGAATTGCTGCTCGTGCGTGATCGCCAGCGGGCCCACCGTGCGCGTGATCGTGGCCACGGCGGAGAGCGGGATCAGCGATTGTGCGGCGCCCGACACGGTGGCGCCGCTGGTCGTGCTCTGCCCCTGGGCGGACAGCACGCCGGGCACGCGCAGCCGCAGCAGCGAGGCCGGGTCGGCCTGCCAGGACGGATCGGCCTCCAGCACCACGCGGTACTGGTTGGCCTGGGAGAAGATGGTGCTGATCTGGCGCTGGCCGAAGCTGTCGTACAACACGTCCTGGATGGTCTGCATCGACACGCCCAGCCGCTGCGCCGCCTCGCGGTCGACGGTGATCCGGGTGACCAGCCCCGCATCCTGCTGGTCGGTCGCGACGTTGCGCAGCTCCGGCAGCTGCCGCAGCCGGGCGAGCAGGCGGGGCGCCCAATTCGCCAGTTCCGCGGCATCCGTGTCCACCAGCGTGTACTGGTACTGGGTGCGGCTGATGCGGGTGCCGATCTGGATGTCCTGCACGGGCTGGGTGAACACGGCCAGCCCGGGGACGCCATCCGCGATATGCTGCAAGCGGGCCTGCACGACGCCCACCGGATCGCGCTGCGGCTGCGGCTTCAGCGCGATCGTCACGCGGCCGGCATTCGGCGTCGGGTTGATCGACCCGGCGCCCACGAAGGAGGCGACGCTGGCCACCGCCGGGTCGGCCTGCACCTCGGCGGCGAACCGGGCCTGCAACGTGGCCATGGCCGGGATCGAGATGCCTTGGCTGGCCTCCGTCACCGCCACGATCACGCCGGTATCCTGCGCCGGCAGGAAGCCCTTCGGGATCAACACGTACAGCACCACCGTGCCGGCCAGCGTGCCAGCCGCGATCAGCAGCACCAGCGGCTGCGCGGCCAGCGCCCAGCCCAGCGTGCGGCGATAGCCGGCGGCAGTGCGGCGGAACGATGCCTCGAACAACCGGGCCAGCAGCAGCGGCTTGTGCTCCTCGTCGAAGGGACGCAGCAGCCGGCCGCACATCATCGGCGTCAGCGTCAGCGATACCACGGCCGACACCACGACGGAGACGGCGAGGGTGACGGCGAACTCGTTGAACAGGCGTCCGACCACCCCCGTCATGAACAGCAGCGGGATGAACACGGCGATCAGCGAGACCGTCAGCGAGACGATGGTGAAGCCGATCTGCCTGGCGCCCTGGTAGGCGGCCTGCAATGGCGGCACGCCCTGCTCGATGTAGCGGACCACGTTCTCGATCATGACGATCGCGTCGTCCACCACGAACCCGGTCGACACCGTCAGCGCCATCAGCGACAGGTTGTCCAGCCCGTAGCCCAGCAGCGACATGACGCCGAACGTGCCGATCAGCGACAGCGGCAGCGCCACGCCCGGGATGATGGTGGCGCGCCACGACCCCAGGAACAGGTAGATCACGGCGATCACCAGCACGATCGCCAGGACGAGGGTGAATTGAACGTCCGCCACGGAGGCGCGGATCGTTTCCGTGCGGTCCGTCACGATCGACAGCACCACGCCAGCCGGCAGGGAGCGTTCCAGTTGCGGCAGGGCGGCGCGGATGTCGGCCACCGTCTGGACGATGTTGGCGCCGGGCTGCCGCTGGATGTCCAGGATCACGGCGGCCTTGCCGTTCAGGGCGGACACCACGCGGTCGTTCTCCACGTCCGCCACCACGGTGCCCACGTCGCGCAGCCGCAGCGGGGCGCCGTCCTTGTAGCTGATCACCAGCGTGCGGTACGCATCCGGGGTCAGCAACTGGTCGTTGGTGGCCAGCGCGAAGGCCTGGGCGTGGCCGTCGAAGCCGCCTTTGGCGCCGTTCACGTTGGCGGCGGACACCGCGGTGCGGATATCCTCCATCGACAGGTTGTACGCCGCCAGCCGTGCGGGATCGATGCGCACCCGGATCGCCCGGCGCAATCCGCCCTGCACCGTCACCTTGCCCACGCCGACGATCTGGCTGAGCTTGGGTTGCAGCAGCGTGTCCGCCGCATCCGCCACGGCGTCCAGCTGCACGCTGTCGGAGGTGAGCGCCAGCGTCACGATCGGGGCGTCGGCCGGGTTCACCTTCGCATAGACCGGCGGGTAGGGCAGGGTGGAGGGCAGCGTGCCGCTGGCCGCGTTGATCGCGGCCTGCACGTCCTGCGCGGCGCCGTCCATCGACCGTGATAGGTTGAACTGCAGCGTGATCTGGCTGGTGCCCTCGCTGCTGGTGCTTTCCATCGAGGACAGGCCGGTGATCTGGCCGAATTGCCGCTCCAGGCTGGCGGTGATCAGCGTCGCCGTCACCTCCGGGCTGGCGCCGGGCAACTGGGTCGACACTTCGATGGTGGGGAAATCGACCTGTGGTAGCGCCGATACGGGCAGGGCTCCGTAGCCCAGCAGCCCCGCCAGCAGGACCGCCACCGCCAGCAGCCCCGTCGCGATCGGCCGGGCGATGAACGGGGCGGAGATGTTCATGGGGCGGCGGAGGCGCGTTGCCGGCCCTGGCCCGGTGCCCGGCGGCGACGCTCCGGCGCCTGGGCCTCGGCCGGCGCGCCCGGCGTCTGCACCGTCACCTTGGCGCCGTCCGTCAGGCGGGAGGCACCGTCCGTGACGACCTCGTCGCCGGGTTGCAGCCCCGCCAGCACGACGGACACGGTCTCGTCCTCGTGCCCCACCTGCACGACCTTGCGCGTGACGGTGTCGTCCTTCCTCAGCAGGTAGACGTAGCTGCCTTGCGGACCGCGCTGGATCGCCGTCGGCGGCACGGTGGTCACGTCGTGCTGGGTATCGATCAGCAGGCGCACGTTGATGAACCCGCCCGGCCACAGCGCCAGGTTCGGGTTGGGGAAGGTCGCCTTCAGCTTGATGGTGCCGGTCGCCTGGTCCACCGTGTTGTCCAGCACCGCGACCCGGCCGCGGTCCAGCACCGTCTTGCCGTCATCGGCCACGCCCTGCGGCAGCGCCAGGACCTCCGGCGCGTCGGATCGCATCGCGTTCGCCACGGCGCCCAAGGTCTGCTGCGGCAGGGTGAACACGACCGAGATCGGCTGCAGCTGCGTGATCACGGTCAGCGGCGTGGTGTCCGCGGCATGCACGATGTTGCCCTGGTCCACCTGGCGGATGCCGGTGCGCCCATCCAGCGGGCTGGCGATGGTGGTGTAGGACAGGTTGGTGCGCGCGGTTTCGATCTGCGCCTGGTCCTGCCGCGACTGCGCCTCCAACTGCGCCACGGTGGCCTTCTGCGTGTCGGAGGTCTGGGCGGAGGTGTAGGCGGTGGCAGCCAGCTTCTGGTAGCGCGCCAGGTCGACGCGGGCATTCGCCAGGTTGGCGTCGTCCTGCGCCTTCTTCGCCACGGCCTGGTCGAGCGCCGCCTGGTACGGCCGCGCGTCGATGCGGGCCAGCACGTCGCCGGACCGCACGTCCTGCCCCTCCTTGAAGCGCACCTCGACCAACGGGCCGTCGATCATCGCCTTGACGGTGACCGTGTTGAACGCCTGCACCGTGCCCAGCGCGTCCAGGTAGACCGGCACGTCGCGCTTGACGGCCGCGGCCGCGAGCACCGGGATCGCCTCGGCATTGGGTCCACCGCGGCGGCGCCCGCCGCGGGCCTGCTGTTCCGCCGGTGCTGGCGTACGCACGAAGTGGTACCATCCGGCCCAGCCGGCGCCGCCCAGAACGATCAACACGAGGATCAGGCGACCGAATTTCATGTGGATCCAATTGAACCCGGCAGCGTCCATCCGCCGCCAAGCGCCTTGTAGAGATTGATGAGCGCCTGGAAATGCGCAAGCCGCACCTGCGCCAGCGCGTCCTGGTCCGAGAACAGGGTGTTCTGCGTGTTCAGCACGGTGGTGATGTCGACGGTGCCGGCGGCAAGCTGCGCCCGCGCGATGTCGGCCGCGCGCTGCGCCACTGCCACGGCGGTGCGTTCCAAGGCCTCCTGCTGGGCGGCGTAGCGGACGGCGACCAGGTAGGTCTCGGCATCCTGGAACGCCTGCAAGGTAGCCTGGCGGTAATCCGCCACCAGTTCGGCGAAGCGGCCTTTCGCCTGGTTCAGGTCGCCCTGCTTCAGCCCGTTGTCGAAGATGGTCTGCGTGGCGGAGGCCGCGGCGGTGAACAGCAGGCTGCCCGGCCCCAGCAAGCTGGAGAGCGCCAGGCTCTCGATGCCGCCCTGGCTGGTGAGCTGCACGGCGGGGAAGAAGGCGGCGCGGGCGGCGCGGACATTGCCGTTCTGCGACACCAGGTTGGCCTCCGCCTCCGCCACGTCCGGCCGGCGGGCGAGCAGCTCGGACGGCAGGCCGCCGCCGACCGCGGGGCTTGGCAGGTTGAACAGCGTGTCGGCCTTGATGGCGATGGATTCCGGCGGCCGGCCCACCAGGGTGGCGAGCGCGATGACCTGCTGCTCCATCTCGCTCTGGAAGGCGGGGATCTCCGCCGCCTGCCCGGCGACCAGCGCCTCCTGCTGCGCCACGTCCAACGCGGTGTCGGTGCCGACCTGCATGCGGACCTGGAACACTTTCAGCGTCGACTGCGCATCCCGCAGGTTGCGGTTGGCGACGGCGAGCCGGTCGGCGGCGCCGAGCGCCTGGAAGTAGGTGGTCGCCACCGACGTCACGACCGTCAGCGCCACCACGTCCTGATCGAAGCGGCTGGACAGCGCCGCGGCCTCCGCCGATTCGTAGGTCGCGCGGTTCTTGCCCCAGAAATCCGCCTCGTAGCTGATCGCCGCCTGTGCGCTGTACTGGCGGCTGTCCGTGTAATGGCTGCTGCTGCTGCTGCCGCCGCTGACCACCGTGCTGCCGGTGGTGTTCGTCGTCTGCGTCGTCGTGCCGGACCCGGTGCTGGTGCTGGAGGTCGTGCCGCTGCTGCCCGTGGTGACGCCGGAGATGCCGCTGCTGCCGCGCCTGGTAGAGCCGATGCGGCTGTAGCTGGCATTGCCGGTGGCATTGACGGTCGGCAGCAGCGGCGAGCCGGAGATCGACACCTGGGCGTCCGCCTGGACCACGCGGGCCGCGGCGGCTGCCAGGTTCTGGTTGTTCGCCCTGGCGTCCGCGATCAATCGGTCGAGCTCGGCCGAGCCGAAGCCGCGCCACCATTCCGGATCCGGCCAGGCGGCTTGGGCGCTTTCCGGCGTGGCGGCGCTGAAGGAGGTGGGGATCGCCAGCTTCGGACGGAGGTAATCCGGACCCAGGTCGCATCCGGACAACGGCAAGGCGACGGCGAGCAGGGTCATGGCGAAAGCATGCGTCATCCGCAGCGGGGCAGGTCCTTCGATACCGGGGCGGCGCACCGATACCACACATGGGCACGGCGCATGTAACAGGAGGATTACGACGGGCCAACCTGCAACCAGGCGCCGGAGTTGGCTGCCGCCGGGGAACAATCTTGCGTAGGAAGGCGCGATATGCAAATCACCAAGCCAATCAATGCGATGTGGCGGGAGCGTCCGGGATGGCAGAGCCGATCCTACAGACCGAGGGACTGACGCGCGAATTCCGCGGCTTCGTGGCCGTGGGCGGCGTGGACCTGACGGTCATGCCGGGCACCATCCACGCCTTGATCGGGCCGAACGGCGCCGGCAAGACGACTTGCTTCAACCTGCTGACCAAGTTCCTCCAGCCGACCCGGGGCATCATCCGCTACGAGGGCCGCGACATCACCGGGCTGAAGCCGGCCCAGATCGCACGGCTCGGCCTGGTGCGGTCGTTCCAGATTTCCGCCGTGTTCCCCCATCTGACCGGGCTGGAGAACGTGCGGCTGGCCTTGCAGCGCAAGCGCGGCGGGTCGTACGATTTCTGGCGGTCCGAAATGGTGCTGAAGGGGCTGGACGACCGTGCGCGGGCGCTGATGGACGATGTCGGCCTGTCCGACTACTACGACACGCCGGCCGTTCTGCTGTCCTATGGCCGCAAGCGCGCCCTGGAGATCGCCACCACCCTGGCGCTCGAACCGCGCATGTTGTTGCTGGACGAGCCGACCGCCGGCATGACGCACGAGGACGTCGACCGCATCGTGGCGCTGATCCGCCGCATCCGCGTCGGGCGGACCATCCTGATGGTGGAGCACAACCTGTCCGTGGTGGAGGGGCTGTGCGACCGCATCACGGTGCTGACCCGCGGCAAGGTGCTGGCCGAGGGCGACTATGCCGCCGTGTCCCGCAATCCGGAGGTCGTGGCCGCCTATCTGGGCACCGACGCGCCGGGGGCCGCCCATGTTTGAGGTCAAGAACCTCGAAGCCTGGTATGGCGAAAGCCACGTGCTGCACGGCGTGGACTTCGAGGTCGGCGAGGGGGAGGTGGTGACGCTGCTGGGCCGCAACGGCGCCGGCAAGACCACGACGATGAAGTCGATCATGGGGCTGGTCCCCCGGCGCCGCGGCTCGATCGTCTACAAGGGCCGCGAGACGGTGAAGATGCGGCCGGACGAGGTGGCAAAGGCCGGCATCGCGATCTGCCCCGAGGAGCGCGGCATCTTCGCCAGCCTCAACGTGACCGAGAACCTGATGCTGCCGCCCGTGATCGGGCCGGGCGGCCTCGACGTCGCCACCATCTACACCCTGTTCCCGAACCTGAAGGAGCGCGCCTCCTCGCAGGGGACCAAGCTGTCGGGCGGCGAGCAGCAGATGCTGGCGATCGGCCGCATCCTGCGCACCGGCGCACGCTTCCTGCTGCTGGACGAGCCCACGGAGGGCCTGGCGCCCGTCATCGTGCAGCAGATCGGCCGCACCATCCGCGAATTGCGCACGCGCGGCTTCACCGTGCTGCTGGTGGAACAGAATTTCCGCTTCGCCGCGACGGTGGCCGATCGCCACTATGTCATGGAGCATGGCCGGGTGATCGACATGATCCCGAACAGCGAGGTCGAGGCGAAGATGGACAAGCTGCACGAATACCTCGGCGTCTGAACGCGCCGCAATCGCGCCGACGAGCGCACCTAGGGAGACGACGCAATGCAGATCGAGACACGAGAGCGACCGGGTGCCGCCGCGATGGCGGACCGTTGCCGGCCAGCCTCCCCATTCCCCGGTGGACGGCAACCGCAATCCCGCAGCCCCGGAGGTGTGTCATGATCCAGCGCCGTTCCCTGCTTGCCGCCTCCGCGGCGACCGCCCTGGTCGGCTCCCGGGCGCGTGCCCAGGGCACCAGCCTGAAGATCGGCGTGCTGGGCGACCAGTCCGGCGTCTACCGGGATCTAAGCGGCCCGGTGGCGATCGCCTGCGTGCGGCAAGCCATCGAGGAGATGGCGCCGCACCTGAACGGCGTCGCGATCGACGTCGTGACCGGCGACCATCAGAACAAGCCCGATGTCGGCGCCTCCATCGCGCGGCAATGGTTCGACCGCGACGGCGTGGACATGCTCGTGGACTGCCCGAACAGCGCCGTGGCCCTGGCGGTCGCGGGCGTCTGCAAGGAAAAGGACAAGGCCTACATCAACAGCCCGGCGATGATCGCCGACCTCACCGGCGCGCAATGTGCCCCCACCACGGTGCATTTCACCATGGATACCTGGGCGCTGGCCCATTCGACCGGCGGCGCGCTGGTGAAGGCCGGCGGCACGAGCTGGTTCTTCGTGACGGCCGATTATGCGTTCGGCATCGCGCTGGAGCGGGACACGACCGCCTTCGTCAAGCAGGCCGGCGGCACGGTCGTGGGCTCCGTGAAGGCGCCGTTCCCGACCAGCGACTTCTCCTCCTTCCTGCTCCAGGCGCAATCGTCCGGGGCAAAGGTGATCGGGCTGTGCAATGCCGGGTCGGACACGGTGAACTCGATCAAGCAGGCCGGTGAGTTCGGGCTGACCCAGGCGGGGATCAAGCTGGCCGGGCTGCTGGTGTTCATCAGCGACGTGCACGCGCTGGGGCTGCAGACGGCCCAGGGGCTGAACCTGACCGAGAGCTTCTATTGGGACCTGAACGACCGCACCCGCGCCTTCACCGGCCGCGTCGTCAAGAAGACGGACGGCTACCATCCCGGCATGGGCCAGGCCGGCTGCTATGGCGGCACCATCCACTACCTCAAGGCGGTGGCGGCGATGGGCGTCGCGGACGCGAAGAAGAGCGGCACCGCCGTGGTCGACAGGATGAAGTCGATGCCGACCGATGACGACGCGTTCGGCGCCGGGTCGATCCGCCAGGACGGCCGGGCGCTGCACCCGGCCTACCTGTTCGAGGTCAAGACCCCGGCGGAAAGCAAGGCGCCCTGGGATTACTACAAGCTGGTCGCGACGACCCCGGCGTCCGAGGCGTTCCGGCCGTTGAGCGAGGGCGGCTGCCCGCTGGTGCACGCATGATCGCGCGCCGCTCGCTGCTGGCGGCGTCCGCCGCCGCGGCCATCGCCCCGCGCGCGCGGGCGCAGGGCGCCAGGATCAAGCTCGGCGTGCTGAACGACATGTCGGGGCCGTACCGCGACACGGGTGGTCCGCTCTCCGTCGCCTGCGTGCGGCAGGCGGTGCAGGATTTCGGCGACCACGGCTTCGCGGTGGACGTGGTCAGCGCCGACCACGGCAACAAGCCGGACCAGGGCGCCTCGATCGCGCGCCGCTGGTTCGACGAGGAGGGCGTCGACGTCATCCTGGACGTGCCCACCTCCTCCGTGGCGCTGGCGGTCAGCACGGTCGCGCGGGAGAAGAACAAGGTCACCCTCAACTCCGGTGCCGGCACCATCGACCTGACGGGGCCGCAATGCTCCCCCAACACCGTGCAGTGGACCTACGACGTCTACATGCTCGCCAAGTCGACCGGCGGGGCCATGGTGAAGGCCGGCGGCGACAGCTGGTTCTTCGTCACCGCGGACTACGTGTTCGGCCAGCAGCTTGCCAGCGAGACGATGAAGTTCGTCAAGGCGGCGGGCGGCAAGGTGACGGGGGAGGCCCGCTATCCGTTTCCGGCGACCAGCGACTTCTCCTCCTTCCTGCTCCAGGCGCAGACCTCGGGGGCCAAGGTGCTGGGGCTGGCCAATGCCGGCGCCGACACCATCAACTGCATCAAGCAGGCGGCCGAGTTCGGGCTGACGCAACGCATGAAGCTGGCGGCGCTGCTGATGTTCATCAGCGACGTGAACGGCCTGGGCTTGCAGACCGCGCAGGGCCTGACGCTGACGGAAAGCTTCTACTGGGACCTCAACGAGCGCACCCGCGCCTTTTCCGCCCGGCTGAAGCAGAAGGTGCCGGATGTCCGGGCAGACATGGACCAGGCTGGCTGCTACGGGGCGGCGCTGCACTACCTGAAGGCGGTCGCGGATATGGGGGTCGCCGCCGCCAAGGCGAGCGGCGCTGCCGCCGTGGCCCACATGAAGGCCATGCCCACCGACGACGACGCGTTCGGCAAGGGATCGATCCGGGTGGACGGCCGCGGCCTGTTCCCGGCCTACCTCTTCGAGGTGAAGAGTCCGGCGGAAAGCCATGCGCCCTGGGATTACTACAAGCTGGTCGCGACGACGCCGCCGAGCGAGGCGTGGCAGCCATTGTCCGAAGGCGGCTGTCCGCTGGTTCACAGTTAAAGGCCGCCATGTTCACGATCTTCGGGTATTCCGCGCCGCTGCTGTTCGGCCAACTCCTGCTCGGCCTGATCAACGGGGCGTTCTACGCGCTGCTGTCGCTGGGCCTGGCGATCATCTTCGGCATGCTGAACATCATCAACTTCGCCCATGGCGCGCTGTTCATGGTGGGCGCGTTCGTGGCCTGGATGCTGCAGACCTATGTCGGGCTGGATTATTGGTGGGCGCTGATCCTGTCGCCGCTGATCGTCGGCACGTTCGGCGTGCTGCTGGAGAAGACCATCATCAGCCGGCTCTATCGCATCGACCACCTCTACGGGCTGCTGCTCACCTTCGGGCTGGCGTTGATCCTGGAGGGGCTGTTCCGCAACGAATACGGCTCCTCCGGATTGCCCTACCGCATCCCGCAGGCGCTGTCGGGCGGCACCAACCTCGGCTTCATGTTCATGCCGAACTACCGCGGCTGGGTGGTGGTGGTCGCGATCGTGGTCTGCTTCGCCACCTGGCTGGTGATCGACAAGACATCCATCGGGGCCAAGCTGCGGGCTGCGACGGAAAACCCCGGCCTGGTACAGGCCTTCGGCGTCAACGTGCCGCGCATGATCACGCTGACCTACGCGGCCGGCGTGGCGCTTGCCGCCTTTGCGGGGGTGTTGGCGGCGCCGATCTACTCGGTCAACCCCAACATGGGCTCCAACCTCATCATCGTCGTGTTCGCCGTCGTGGTGATTGGCGGCATGGGCTCCATCCTGGGCTCGATCCTTACCGGGTTCGGGCTCGGCGTCGCGGAGGGATTGACCAAGGTGTTCTATCCGCAGGCCTCGGCCACGGTCATCTTCGTGGTGATGGTGATCGTGCTGCTGGCCCGGCCGGCTGGGCTGTTCGGAAAGGCCGCGTGATGTTCGGCTTCTCGAAGGAGCAGGGCATCGCCTTCCTGCTGTTGCTGGCGCTGATCGTTGTGTGCCCGTTCGTCCTCTATCCCGTGTTCCTGATGAACGTGCTGTGCTTCGCCCTGCTTGCCTGCGCGTTCAACCTGCTGATCGGCTATGTCGGGTTGATGAGCTTCGGCCATGCCGCCTATTTCGGCATGGGTGCCTATGTCTCGGCCTATGCCGCAAAGGCCTGGGGCCTGACGCCCGAACTTTGCGTGCTGCTGGGCGGCGTCACCGGCGGCCTGCTCGGCGTGGTGTTCGGCTGGCTGGCGATCCGGCGGCAGGGCATCTACTTCGCCATGA